>CAVTRS010000018.1:0-202320 GCA_963737185.1 uncultured Acidobacteriota bacterium
AGTCCCTCCGTGGGCAGCCCCGTAGAAGTAAGCGGCTGCCAATTGATTCCCGCGTCCGTGGATTTGTAAATTTCGATTTGTGGCGCGGCGCCAGCGCCGCCACGGCCCCGTCCTCCGCCTCCACCGCCCGGCCCGCCGGGGCGGAACTGGAATGCGGCGAAAACAATATTGGGAGTGCCTGGGTCATAACTCATATCAATGACGCCGCTGTTTACGTCGCGGAAAAGCGTGCGCGTCCAGGTCTTGCCGCCGTCGGTTGTGCGGAAGACGCCGCGCTGGTCGCCGGAAGTACGGTCACCGAGAGCGGCGACGAGAACGACGTCGGGATTTGTTGGGTCAACGCGTACCGTGGAGATAAAATGAGTCTGCTCGAGGCCGATGTGGCTCCAGGTTGCGCCCGCATCGGTGGACTTCCACATACCGTTGCCGACAGTTTGCTCGCCGGTGCCAACGTAGATGATGTTTGCATTGGTGCGCGCGACGGCGACATCGCCAACGGATGCGACGCGAGCGTCGTCGAAAATCGGCGTCCATACCTGGCCGCCGTCAACCGTCTTCCAGACACCTCCGCCGGGCGTGCCGATGTAATAGATCGCCGTGCTGCCGGGAATGCCGGTGACGGAAGTGACGCGCCCCGCGCGGAACGGGCCGATGAGACGCCACTTGAGTTTTGAATAAATTTCAGGCGGCATTTGCTGTGCGCGCAGGACGTGTGCCGCGCCGAGTGCCGCGGCGATCGCGAGCGCAAGAGCGCATGCGAAACGCGCGGAACGAATCAGGCGCGCGACGCTTGGGGATATCGAACGGACGGGTTCAGAAATCGAGCAGTTGGAAAAACTCATTTTCACCGGGCGCCCTCCGAAGAGCGGGGAAATTGTATCATTGGGGCGGGCGAACCAAACAGCCCAGAATGGCTCTTGAAACCGGGCAAATCATCGCGGATACTTAGACCTCGCCGATGCAAGTAACTGCTTACTATCAAAGCGGGGAACGCGACATGCGGCGCGTGCGTGAATTGAGCTAAAATATTCAGTTGCAAGAGGTTGGGACGAGGGCCGTGGATGTGACAGATGGCAGAGCGGCGCATCGAATAAAATGGAGAAGTGTGGCAGACCAGAGCCTTCCGGGCGCACGATCCCCGCGGAGTAAAGGAATTCGCCAGAGCAGTTTGAAAATTCTATGTGGATAGTACGCCTTGCACTCAACCGGCCTTACACGTTTATCGTTTTCGCGCTGGTTATTTTATTGATCAGCCCGCTGGTGATCCTGCGGACTCCCACGGATATCTTCCCCGAGATTAACATCCCGGTAGTCAGCGTGGTATGGAATTACGGAGGGCTTTCGCCGACCGACATCGAGCAGCGGATCGTCTCGGGTTACGAGCGGTCGCTCACGACCGTTGTCAATGATATCGAACACGTCGAATCACAAACGATGGAGGGGCGCTCCATCATCAAGGTTTATTTCCAGCCGCATGCGAACGTTGCGCTGGCTATTGCACAAATTACGGCGATATCCGTCACGGCAATCCGCTCGATGCCGCCGGGGACGAATCCTCCGCTGGTGATCACGTATTCCGCCTCAACAGTTCCCATCATGCAGCTCGGTTTGCGCGGTGAAGGGCTGAGCGAGCCGGAACTGAACGATATTGCCGTCAACTTCCTGAGAAACCGGCTGGCCGTGATCCCCGGCGCGGCAACCCCCTATCCGTACGGCGGCAAGCAGCGGCAGGTTTCCGTGAACGTGGATATATCCGCGTTGCAGGCGAAGGGCCTATCGCCCGTGGACGTGATCAACGCGGTGACAGCCGAAAACCTGATCCTTCCGACCGGAACGGTAAAGCTCGGACCGATTGAATATCCGGTGGAAATGAACGGGAGCACGAAAACGATCGCCGCGCTGAACGATTTGCCGATTAAGACGGTGAACGGGGCGACGGTTTATTTGCGCGATGTCGCCTATGTGTCGGATGGATTTTCTCCGCAGATCAATATTGTCCGCATGGACGGCCAGCGCGGCGTCTTGTTGAGCGTCTACAAAACGGGCGGCTCTTCCACGCTGGACATCGTTCACCAGCTTTACGAGCTCCTTCCACGCGTAAAAGACACGCTGGATCCCAGGCTGCGGATTACGATGATGTTCGACCAGTCGATTTTCGTGCGCGCCGCCGTGCAGGGAGTGATTCGCGAGGCGTTGATTGCCGCGTGCCTGACGGCGCTGATGATTTTGCTGTTCCTGGGCAATTGGCGAAGCACGCTGATCATCGCGATTTCGATTCCGCTTTCGATACTCGTGTCGATTCTGCGTGCTGAGCGCGCTCGGTGAGACCATCAACATCATGACGCTCGGCGGGCTGGCGCTGGCGGTCGGCATCCTGGTGGACGACGCCACCGTGGAAATCGAAAACATCAACCGCAACCTCGCGCAGGGCAAGGAAACCGTTGCGCGCCATTCTGGACGGCGCGCAGCAAATCGCGGTGCCCGCTTTCGTTTCGACGCTCTGCATCTGCATCGTGTTCGTGCCGATGTTCTTTCTGACCGGCGTGGCGAAATTCCTGTTCGTGCCGCTCGCGGAAGCGGTCGTGTTCGCCATGCTGGCGTCGTACGTGCTTTCGCGAACGCTGGTGCCGACGCTGGCGATGTATCTGCTCAGGGGACACCACGGCGAGGAACATGCCACCGGCAACGATCTCTTTTCGCGCATCCAGCGCGGCTTTAGCAATGGCTTCGAGCGGATGCGCGACGGGTACCGCGAATTCCCTGAGTTTCTGCCTGGACCACTCGGGCACCTTCGTCATCCTGTTCATGCTGCTGTGCATCGGGTCCGCGCCGATTGCGACAGTTCTGGGACGCGATTTCTTCCCCAGTGTGGACGCCGGGTTGATCCGGCTGCACATGCGCGCGCGCGTCGGCCAGCGAGTGGAAGAGACGGCGCGCGAATGCGATGAAGTCGAAAACCTGGTCCGCAGGGTGATTCCTCCGGAAGATCTGGGCAACATCCTCGACAACATCGGCCTGCCCAACAGCAGCCTCAACATGACATACAGCAACTCCGGCGACGATTGGCGACATCCGATGCGGAAATCCTGATCGCGGCTGAACCCGAACCACAAGACACCGACGGAGTACTACATCAATCAACTTCGCGAAAGGCTTGCGGAAGAATTCCCCGGGACTCAATTTTTCTTCCAGCCCGCGGACATCGTGAGCCAGATATTGAATTTCGGCGTGCCTGCGCCGATCGACGTAGAGCTGACCGGGCCCAATATTCGAGCGAATTATGCCCTCGCGCAACAGATCGCCAACCGGATACAGGTTGTTCCCGGCACGGTGGACGTGCACGTGCATCAGATGTTCGAACAGCCGACGCTTCATTTGGACATCGACCGGACGCGCGCGCAGTCGGTGGGGATCTCACAGAACGACGTGGCGCAAAACCTGCTCCTCACGCTGAGCTCCAGCTTCCAGACCAATCCATCGTTCTGGGTGAACCCGCAAAATGGAATCGAACTACACGTGGCGGTGCAGGTGCCGCAGTACAAGATCGATTCGATGCAGATCGATTGAAAATATTCCCGTTTCGTCTCAACCGCGACCACGCCACAAGTGCTCGGAAATCTGGCGAAGTGAATTTGAACGGCGAACCGGCGCCGAGCTCTCCGATTATGACGCGCAGCCGATGATCAACATCTATTCCTCGGTCGAGGGACGCGATCTGGGCGGCGTGGCGGATGACATTCAAAAGGTGATGGCGGAGTTTCAGCCGAAATTGCCGCGCGGAAGCCAGCTACAGATGCGGGGGCAGGTCGCAGACAATGACTTCATCCTTCACGGGTCTGGCCGCGGGGCTGGTAGTGGCGATAGCGCTGGTGTACCTGCTGATCGTGGTGAACTTTCAATCATGGCTGGACCCATTCATCATTATCACGGCGCTTCCGGGCGCGCTGGCGGGAATCCTGTGGATGCTGCTGCTGACGCAGACAACTCTGAGCGTTCCATCGCTGACCGGCACAATCATGTGCATGGGCGTGGCGACTGCCAACAGCATCTTGATGGTTTCCTTTTCGCGCGAGCGGCTGCGCGAGGGGCTGGACTCGAGGGATGCGGCGCTGGAGGCGGGGTTTATCCGAATCCGCCCAGTGCTGATGACGGCCCTGGCGATGATAATCGGCATGGTCCCGATGGCTCTGGGCCTGGGCGAGGGCGGAGAGCAGAACGCGCCGCTGGGCCGCGCAGTAATCGGCGGGCTGCTTTTCGCGACTTTTGCGACGCTCTTTTTCGTGCCGTGCGTATTCAAGATGATTCATGGGGGTTACAAGCACGCCGTGACGCCGGAAGAAGGGATTCCGCCATCGAATCAGGCATAATTATGGAAGTGAAGGCAGCATGACGGAACCACTCAACGAGCAACACGGGGATTCACCGGCGCCACCGCGCCGAAGCGGGCGGGGCAAACTCATCCTGATGTATCTGGTGCCGTTTGTACTCTTCGCGGCACTTGGAATTTACGCCGTTTCGGAAAAGCGCAATGCGAGCCGCGTGCTGGCGCAGCAGACGACCGAGAACGCCGTCCCCATCGTGGATGTGGTCCACGCGACGCCTATGAATTCGGCATCCGATCTTGTGCTGCCGGGCTCGCTCGAAGCCTACGTGGAATCGCCCATTTACGCGCGCACGGATGGCTACTTGAAAAAATGGTATCGCGACATCGGCAGCCGCGTGAAAGAAGGCGAACTGCTCGCGGATATTGAAACGCCGGAAGTGGATCAGCAACTTCAGCAGGCGCAAGCCGACCTGACCACCGCGCAGGCCAATTTGAGCCTTTCCGCGATTACAGCGGCGCGGTATCAGGATTTGCTCAAGACGGACTCCGTTTCCAAGCAGGAAGTGGACAACGCGAATGGAGATTTGGCCGCGAAGAAATCGATTGTTCAATCCGCGGACGCGAACTTAAGGCGGCTGCAGGAGCTGAAATCCTTCGAGCACGTGTACGCGCCATTTTCGGGCGTGATCACGCAACGAAATGTGGACACGGGAACGCTGATAAATTCGGGCAACGCCGGCACAACAGGAAAATCATTGTTCGCCCTGGCACAAATCGATCCCCTGCGCGTCTTCGTCGCCGTGCCGCAAACCTATGCGCCGTCCGTGCGAATCGGCCAGCGTGCGTGCCTCGAGCTGGCGGAGATCACCGATAAAAGGTTTTGCGGTCAAGTGGCTCGCACCGCCGACGCGGAAGACCCGGCCACGCGAACTCTGCGCACGGAAGTGGATGTGCCGAACCCGACGGGCGAACTCCTGCCGGGCTCGTATGCCGAGGTCCATTTCGATTTAAAAATCAGCGGCAACCGGCTCTCGCTTCCGGTCAATGCGCTACTGTTCCGTCCCGACGGAACAATGGCCGCGGTCGTAACCGCGGATAATCGCATTGCACTGAAACCGCTCAGCATTGGCAGAGATTTCGGCAACAGTGTGGAAGTCCTGCAAGGCCTCGAGGCTACGGACTCCGTCGTCCTCAACCCACCGGATTCGCTCGAATCCGGCGAACCGGTGCGCATTAAGCCGCCAACGCCGAAGCAATGAAACGCAATCGTCGCAGTGAAATTCTCGCCTTTGGGGCCAGCCTGGCAGTAATTTTTTCCGGGTGCACCGTCGGGCCAAATTATCACCGTCCGGACGCGCCCGCGGCCACCGCATGGAAAGCCGAAGACCCCTGGCGGCCCGGCGAACCGCGCGACCAGATTCCCAAAGGCGAATGGTGGAAAATTTTCGGCGATACCGATCTCGATGCGCTGGAAGCGCAAGCCGTGGGCGCAAATCCGACGCTGCAGGCAGGGGTCGCGCGGCTCGAACAGGCGCGCGCGACAGCGCGGCTTACTGTCGCGGGACTTTATCCGCAAGCAGGCGTCGCCGCCTCTCCCGCGCGCGCGCGCGAATCCGGGAATCGTCCATTTGAATCCGAGTCGGGCGTAGGCACGTCGCCGATTACGCAGAGCAACTATCAGCTTTCCTTCAATGTCGCATACGAAACGGATCTTTTCGGCCGCGTACGCCGGAACATCGAGGCGTCAAACGCTTCCCTGCAGGCCTCGGCGGCGGACCTCGAAGGCCTGCGCCTGCTGATCGCTTCGGAAATCGCAGCCGACTATTACACCGTCCGCGAAATTGACGCGGAAATCGGCGTGCTCGACCGCACGGTGGAAGATCTGGATAAGGGATTGCAGCTTGTGGAAGCCCGCGCGAATGGCGGAGTTGCGTCCGGCCTGGATGTCGCGCAGGAGAAAACACTGCTCGATTCCACGCGCACGCAGGCGATTTTGCTTCATCAGCAGAGAGTGCAATTTGAAGACGCCATCGCCGCGCTCACAGGCCAGCCCGCTTCCAATTTCAAGCTCGCCGTAAAGCCGATGCCGGAAGCTGTTCCGGCGATTCCCATTGGCGTGCCATCGGATTTACTGGAGCGCAGGCCGGACATCGCCGAATCCGAGCGCAACATGGCGGGCGCGAATGCTCTGATTGGCGTGGCCAAGAGCGCTTATTATCCCGACCTAAGCTTGAGCAGCGCCGCCGGATTGCAGAGCTTCAGCCTCTCAACTCTGGCGACGCTTTCGAGCGGCTACTGGGCAATCGGCGCGGCCGTTGCGGAAAGCGTGCTGACGGGCGGCGCACGCAAGGCGCAGGTGCAGTTTGCGGAATCGGGTTATGCAGGCGCGGTGGCGAATTACCGCGGCTCGGTGCTGACGGCGTTTCAGGAAGTTGAGGACAACCTCGCGGGGCTGGGGATTCTCGATCGGGCGCTCAATGCGCAGCGGCAGGCAGTGAATGACGCGCGCCGAGCGCTCGATATCGCGACGAATCGCTACGTCGGCGGATTGGTCAGCTACCTTGATGTCGTGACTGCGCAGCAGACGCTGCTATCCAACGAGCAGCTTGCCGCGGAAATCGAAGGCCAGAGGCTTGTCACTTCTGTTTTGCTGGTGAAGGCACTGGGCGGCGGCTGGGATGCTGCGAGCATCGCTTCAATGAAGGTTAAACCGAGCATCAAGCAGGCGATCGAGCCGTAGGGTATCCCGGCGCGAAGAACTCGCGGCTCAGAATTATCTTTTGGCAGGCGCCTTCTTCGCGCCCGGCGTCACGCGCTTCGTCCCGATAAATCTCCCCTTCTCACGAATTTCATCGAGCACTAATTTTGCGGCCGCTTCATCGCACAGGATTGTCCTCTGGCCATCCGGAAGAGTAACCATTTGCGCGGGGATTGGCGGCTCGGATGTGCCGGCTAGCATGGCGTAGAGCGCGTCCGCTTTTTCAGGGCCGGAAACGAGGAACAGCGCGCGATATGCGGCGTTGAGTACCGGCAGCGTCAGCGTCATGCGGCGGCTGCCCACTTGCGGCACGAGGGGCGTGCTCACCCAGCGCGAAGTCTCGCGGATGCCGCGCTGCCCGGGAAAAAGCGACGCCGTGTGGCCTTCCGGCCCGAGCCCGAGAAAAATCAAATGGAAGCGTGGAAATCCCCGAGAATCGAGCGACATGTATTGGCGCAAGATATCTTCGTAATCCTGCGCGGCGCGGCCGACGTTTGCCCTCTCGGCTTCCATGCGATGCACATTCGCGGCCGGAACCGGAACGCGGATCAGAAGCTCGCGCCGCGCGAGGCCGTAATTGCTTTCGGCGCTTTCGGGCGGCACCGGGCGTTCGTCGCCCCAGAAAATGTGGACTTTGGCCCAATCCACCTGCGTGCGGAAATCCTTCGTTGCCATCACGCGGAAAAAAAGCGCGGGAGTATGTCCACCGCTCAGAGCGACGCAAAAGCGGCCGTCTTGCGCGATGGATTGCCAGGCCCATTCGATGAAGTACCGCGCGGCATTGCGCGCGATGCCTTCCGCGTCCTGGCAGACCAGCAGGCCCGTAAGAACTTCGCGTGGGGGTGCGATCGTCGCGTTGCCGTGCGCGGCAGGGCGTTGGGCAGGCTTCAAATCTTTCTCCTCGCGTTTCACGATGCGGGGACCTCGATTCCACGTGCTCGCAATTCCTGCGCGAGCTGCAGCGCATCTTTATAAACAATCGCGTCCATGCCGACCTTTTGAGCGGTTTCCGCGTTGACTGCGCGGTCGTCCACAAAAATGCATTCCTCCGGCCGGCGCTGGGTTACCTTCAAGGCCAATTCATAAATCGGAGCGTTGGGTTTTCGCATGCCCACATAGCATGAGCTGAAAAAGCTGGCAAAAGTCCGCCGCAGGTCAAAGCGTTCGATGCGATAGTCATTTATTTCCGTGCCTTCATTGTTGATGGCCGCCGTCAGGTAGCTCCCCGACTTCGCCAGCCGGTCCACAAGCGCGCGGCCTTCGGGCAGCTCGCTCGACCGGGAATACATGAACTCCTTAAAATTCTCGGGCGAAAATGTGCGCTTGCAATAGAAGACGGTGCGTTCGAGATATTGATCAAGCGTCGCGCGGCCTACTTCAAACGCGGGATTGGCGAGTTCGTGCCGCTCCTCGAAATCAGCCGCATCGAGCGAAAATTTCGCCGCTGCTTCGTGACGCGCCTCACTGTCCCACCCGTTCGTGAGGATGACGCCGCCGATGTCGCAGAAAATCGCCGTGATTTTGCTCATAACTTCTCGCGTAAGGTGAAGAAGCAAATATACGCGTGAACGCGGCTCGCCGTCCAATCGGCTATCAATTCCGCGGTTATTCGCGTATTCTTAATTGGGATACGTTTGTAACTCCCCGCGGAGGTTTTCCTAATGGCAGGTGATTCTTGCTGTAATGACGGCCCGAAGGCTGTCCCGATTGTTCAGGCTAAACCGGCTGAGAAGCCGGCCGCGAGGATCGTCCACTGCGTCAAATTTGATAAGGACCTGGAAGGCCTCGACCGCGTGCCGTGGAAGGGCGAGCTTGGCAAGCGCGTCTACGAAAACGTCTCCAAGGAAGCCTGGAAGCTGTGGATTGAGCATTCCAAGATGCTCATGAACGAATACCGGCTGAACCCGCTCGACCCGGCGTCGCAAAAAGTGATGGAAGACCAGATGCAGGAATTCTTCTTTGGTGATGGCGCGAAATTGCCGGAAGGATACGTCGCGCCGAAAGCCAAGGGTTAAGGTCACTCTGAATATCGGTCATTCCGAGCGAGGCGAGGAATCCCTCTTTTGGAAATCGCGTACTCCCATGAAACGCAAGCCTTATATCTCCCACAACCGGGCCGTTGTTCGCTATCTTCGCCAAAGCCCTGACTTTGCGGTCGAATATGTCAAGGCCGCCCTTCTAGATGAGAATGAGCCTCGCGTCCTACTTAGAGCCTTACGCCATCTCGTCCAGGCTGAAGGTATTGGTAGAGTTGCGAAGGCCGCCCGCATCAAGCGCGAGAGCCTTTATCGCGCGTTGTCGGTTCGCGGTGACCCACGCCTATCCACCTTGCTCGCCGTCACAAGGGCACTCGGCCTAAGACTAACTGTAAAAGCCGCTCAATAAAGGGTGCGACCGCCCGTTACCTCCTTCCGCGAAAACAATGGCACAATTCCTTTTGCCGCGATCGATATTGGCTATCGAAAGGAAAAACGATTATGTCCAAAGACCGGGAACTGCACGAAATCAGACAAGCTCTTCATGAACTCCAGTCTCGGATCGGAGAGTTGGAACAACAGGGAAACAACGATGTGACGAGTCAAAAAGCCGTGTCACATTGTTTCGAATTGCTGGACGAGACGGGCAGGACACGTTTGCGACTGGAGATTTCCCCAGATGGCCAACCGTGCCTGGCTCTCCTGGACGGAAATGGAGCGCGTCGCGCTTCATTATCACTAGCGGGGAACGGCTGCGCCCAACTCTTCCTTACGAACTTGCACGAGAGTTTTCCACCTCCTAGCAAGGGAGGGAACAATAGAAGTCAAATTTTCTTGGGCTTCGATGACAAAGGCTGCGCACAACTTCAGATGCACGATGATCCCGAGGCCAGCGGTTCCGACCCCGCTCTGAGCCTTGCGATCCGGAGGAGCGAATGGACAGGCACCGGTGAGACCAAGTACCACAGCAAGGAAGCCTCATTAATGTGCGACGCCTGGCTCGGAGTAAGACACGACGGAAAGATTTTTGGTGCCCGCGTCGTGGAACCAGCTCCGGGCGGGGTAGGCGACATCCTCAAATGAATGAGCGCCACCTGCGACATGTGACAAACCTTCAGAGGAAGTTGCACTGCACAAAATGTTTGCCTATCTTGCGGGATACGCGGCTCGCCAAAATTGGGTCATTCGCAATCTCGTGGCGGAAAGCCTTAACCGCCGATTCCAATGCTGCAAACAGGCTGCTTGGAGCAATGAAGAGAGCCGGGCGGGGTGTATTCGCCATGAGATTGACCATTCCAGTTTGATCTTGTTCTCGATAGTAAATCTCGCGAGCTGTGCTCTTCAGCGGATCCCGCGCGAGCAACGCCTCAGCCGTTTGAGTGTGGACCAAGGCACATCGGGCCGCGTAGAGATCCTCCGCTGTCACGTCTGTATAACCTTGTATCCTCATTACGGGCATGAAATACTTTTCAACCCAGGACTCAAAGTCGCCACGTCGTACTGTCTCGTCTTGCTCTGGAAGACTCAGCCATGCCATTCCATCAATTGCCGAGTACAAGAGGATCAACGCAGGCACTAACAACGCTTTTGCGCGGCACAGTTGAATGGCATCGAGCAATTTGCTCGCATGAACATCGAACCTATCTGCCATCGTCGGACCCTGCCCTCGATGTCAATATCCGAGCTCGCTGCGCGCCGTGCTCCTCGCTCTTAAAGAGCGGATTTCGCCTTGACTACACTGAAGTCGTCACGCTCTCGTCGGCAATTGACCAGTTGCGGGATGGCTTACGGGAAGTTCGGGCGTTATCACAAAGCGCAGCTTTGCGTGAGCTTCGCGTAGCGCGTGCTCCACCTCTTGCGGGGTTTGCGCGCGCGCGAAGATGAAGCCCGGATAGCTTGAACCTTCAGGCCACGCGACAATTGTGTCATGCAGGCGCGCGGTGATTTCGATTGATTCCACGTGGGAAGTCATTGTGGCGACTTCCAGTCCTTCAATGCGCTCGAGCACCCCGGTCGCCGGGACGGGGATCATCATCACGCCGCTTGCGGCTGGCTCGCGCTCCAAGTCGCTTCCCGGCATTTTCAACGCGTGGCGCACAAGAAGCTCTTCTAGCGAAATCAGCTCGGGCCCGAATCGCAGCGCCTTCGCGCACAATCCACCGATCGGCCGCGGAGCGATTTCCAGCGGCCACACTCCATTTTCGTTGACGCGGAATTCCGCGTGGATCGGCCCGTGAATCAGGCCCAGCGCGCGAGATGCTTGCGCGGCGGCGCGAACAATTGATTTCTGCTGAGATTCGGAGAGCCGTGAGGGCGTCACATAAATTGTCTCTTCAAAAAATGGACCGTCGAGTGGATCTGGCTTGTCGAAAATCGCGAGAACGCGGAGCACTCCGTCGGTCAACAGTCCTTCCACGGCTACTTCCCTTCCCGGGATATACGCTTCCACAAGCACTCGTTCGAGGTTAGGATCGTGCTGCATTTTTAAATCCGGCGAGCGCAACAGCCGCGCGATCCGTTCCACGGCGGACTTAAATTCCGCGGGATTATTTGCGCGCATCACACCTTGGCTAGCCGATAGGCACAGCGGCTTTACTACGCATGGAAATTGCACGCCCGCGAGGGAGGGATCGGGAGCCGGATTAAGTGCGAGCGCGCGGAACCACGGCACGCGCAATCCGGCATCGCGGAATGCGGCGCGCATGTGCTCCTTGTTGCGGCAGGCTTCCACGGACGCGGGATGATTGTAAAAAACACCGAGCCCGCGCGCGGCGTAAGCGGCGGCGATTACAGAGCGATCGCCGAGCGCGAGAATGCCGTCCGGCTCCGCGCCACGCAGAGCTTCCATAATTTCATTGGCGGCGCCTTCCGGCGTCTCGAAATGGACGGGGATTGCGCGGTCATTCCAGGGATCGTCCAATTGGTGGCAGCGGTCGGTGGCGTAAATCAACTCGACGCCCAACTTGCGCGCGGCTTCGGCGAAGCTGCGAGTTTGGTAACCGAGCTTGTTTGTAAGCAGAAGCAAGCGCTTTGGGCGCGATATTGGATTGAGAGTTGTGCTCACGGTTTCACACGAATGCATCGGGCTGCGGCAGCGAATGCTCTGGTGGCGCTGCGGTTGGCGCGATGGACGATGCGCCGGTAGGCCCGCCAATGGAAACCAATTGCTCGCGGGTCGGCTCGGCGCAGCAATACCACGGCTCATTCATATGCGGAATCGCGACGCGAGTTTTGCCGTTGCGATTGGGATTCGGCAACGCATCAACGGCGTCTGGCGAATTGCCGGCTGTGGTGCTTGGCGAGGGTTCGCCCGCGCGCGCGGCGGCATCCCAAATGTGCGCGAAAATTTCACCGCGGCTGCGGCGCTCTTTTTCGTCGCATTCGACGATGCGCGAAACTGTTTCCGCGAGCGCATCAACACGCGGATTTCGATGCGCCCACGGATACATCAGCGCGGCTGGATCGAATTCTCCAATACCGTCACGAATTTCCTGCAAATCGAACATTCGTGAGCCGGCGGGAATCAGCAGCCGGATCGCAAGCTGGATGGGCGCGACATTTTCAATTAGATCCTGCTGTGCGAGGACTTCGAGGAGATCGCGGTAGCCTTCGATTGTCGTCCACGGGGTGAATGGCATGAAAGTGGGCTGCAACACAAGTCCAATCTCGCGGAACAATTGAGCGGCGCGAATAAAATCGGCGCGCGTATGTCCCTTCGCGAGTTTTTCAAGAACGGCATCGTCCACCGATTCCACGGCGCTGGTTACAAAAATACATCCGGTGTCACGCAGCTTTGCGAGATGTTCGGAGTGCTTTAGCAGGTGCTCGATTTTGATGGTTGCGTCGTAGCTTAACTGAGGAAAATCGCGATGCATTTCTTCGACGATGGCGAGGGCGTGCGTGGGCCCGTTGAAAAAATCGGGATCGCCGAAGCTGATGTGCTGCGCGCCCGCTGCAACCTGGCGGCGGATGTCTTCCAGGACGATTTCGCGCTGCACGACGCGGAACGCGCCGTCGTACACGGGCACGATCGGACAGTGGCGGCAAAGATGCTTGCAGCCGCGGCTTGCCTCGGTGTAACCCGCGACGCGAAAGCCGCCATCCGGCAAAATCAGGTGCGCATATTTCGCGAGCGGCGGCAGACCGGCGCGATCGGGGACGAGGAATTCCTGCCGGGCGAGAGAAATTTCCGGCTCTCCTGCTCCATTCGAGTCCGAATTTTCAGCGCGTGAAAATGTCGCGTCCGGCCGCGAAATCGCCATTTCCGGGCGTGAAAAAGAAGCCGCTTTTGGCTTTTCAAATTTAGTTAGTCGTTCAACTAAATTTTGCAAGCCGGTCTCAAATTCGCCTCCAAGGATGGTCTGCGCGCCGAGCTGACGCATAAACCCAGCGTTCACAGGAGCATACAGCCCATAGAAGCAGATGTGGGCATGCGGGTTCAGCTCCTTGATTCGCGGCAGGAGCGCGACGGCGAGCCGGGTGGCGGTGTGCATGGGGACATAAAGGGCGATTAAATCGGCATCGCGGACAGGGGTTTCGCGGAATTCTTCGCGCGAAAGATCCATGCTGGTGACATTTGCGCCGACGGCGGCAAGCCATGCGGCTGGCGACGCCAGACCAAATGGCTGATGGCCGAGTTCGTAAGTGGAGACGAGGACGACTTTCATAAATGAATTACGTTCAGTGCGAAATAGCGAAAGCCACAATCCTTCGACTCAAATTTAATTGGTTCGAGGCAACTTCCATTTTAGATGATTTCAGCGCTGGCCGCTGGGGAGATCGATGCGCATCAGGTCGTGGCCGACGATGATCGTTCCGTGAAAAGCCTTCGCGGCCTCGGCGCGAAAGATCGGGTCGGAATCGCCGGGGCGGTGCGGAATTAAGTGCGTGAGGACAAGGATTTTCACGCCGGCTCTCGCGGCGTCGTCGCCGGCTTCCGCTGCGGTGGAATGATAGCGAGCAAACCACGCGCCTTCGGCGGAGGTGTCGGTGGGCGCTGCGGCTTGCGCTGCTGATTGCGGCAGATACGCTTCGTGGATCAGGATATCGGCGCCCTTTGCGAAGCGGACGAGATTATCATTGGGGTGCGTGTCGCCGGAGATCACGATACTGCCCCGGGCTGAGTCAAAACGAAAACCGAAGGCGGGGACGACGGGAAAATGGTCCACCAAAAACGCGGTGACGCGGAGATCGCCCTCCTGAAAGACGACGCCCTCTTTCAGGATGTGCGTGTCAATCGTTGCGCCTGCTGCGGGAAGTTTTTCCGTCAGGTCGCGGCGGATGTGGATATCAGCGGCATAAAGCTTCATGATTCCATCCGCAACATCATTTGTGCCCTCGGGACCATACAACTGAAACGGCGTAGCGCGGCCGAATTGCCAAGTGCTGTGAAAAACGTCGGGCAAGCCGTCAATGTGATCCGAGTGGAGATGAGTTAGGAAAACCGCCTCGATACTCGCAGGCTTGAGGCCGGCGCCGGCGACGCGTTGCATCACACCGCGGCCAGCATCCACAAGAAACACCTTATCGCCAAAAACAATTGCGGTGCACGGGCCGGCGCGGTCGGCATCGGGGCGCGGGAAACCTGTGCCGAGAAGAATCGCGTACATTTTTGCGCCCATGTCCGCCGGCACGGGGAGAGGTTGATGGCGGATGGGATGCTGCTGCAGGGCAAAGGAGTTGGAAAGCGCGCACATGAGCCCGAGCGAACCTAATGTCACCGATATGGCGCTGCGCTTAAGAATGATTTTGTGCGTTTGTATGATTGATCTCACTCCGCAAATCCAACGTTCCCCGCGTCCGCCCACCGTGCATGCCAGACGCGGTTCGGCTATCATAGATGGTTCGCCATAATATTTGGAACAAACAAAAAGGAAAGGACCTCACCGCAATGTCCCCCGCACGCCTGAACACCTTCCGCAGCCTGGGCCAGCTAAACGCAGCCGGAACAACTTATGACGTTTACCGGCTGGACGCGCTTGAGAGGCGGAGCATCGGCCATGTGGCCGAGTTGCCGTTTTCACTGAAGGTGCTGCTGGAGAATTTGCTGCGCCAGGAGGACGGCCGTTTCGTGCATCCGGAAGATATCGAGGCGCTGGCGGAATGGAAGCCCAATGACGCCGCGCGCAAAGAGATTTCGTTTATGCCCGCGCGCGTGCTGTTGCAGGATTTCACTGGTGTGCCATCGGTGGTGGATTTGGCGGCGATGCGCGAAGCGATGCGCACGATGGGCGGCGACCCGAAGAAAATCAATCCACTGCTGCCCGCGGAACTGGTGATTGATCATTCGGTGCAGGTGGACAAATTCGCGACGGCGGATTCATTTTCGGTGAACGCTCTGATGGAATTCCAGCGAAACGTGGAGCGTTACGCTTTTCTGCGATGGGGCCAGCAGGCGTTTCAGAATTTCAAGGTTGTGCCCCCGGATACGGGGATCTGCCATCAGGTGAATCTGGAATATCTGGCGCGGGTTGTGTACGACGCGCCAGCAGATGGCCGCAAGGTGGCGTATCCAGATTCGCTGGTGGGGACGGATTCGCACACGACGATGGTGAATTCGCTCGGCGTGTTTGGCTGGGGCGTGGGCGGGATTGAAGCAGAGGCGGCGATGCTTGGCCAGCCGCTTTCGATGCTGATTCCGGATGTGGTTGGATTCAAATTGCATGGGGCGCTGCCCGCGGGTTCGACGGCGACGGATCTCGTGCTTGTCGTGACGCAGATGTTGCGCACGAAGGGGGTGGTCGGAAAATTTGTGGAGTTCTACGGGACGGGTCTTTCAAGCCTTTCGCTGCCGGACCGCGCGACGATTGCGAACATGGCGCCGGAGTATGGCGCGACGATGGGATTTTTTCCCGTGGACGCGGAGACGCTCAATTATTTGCGATTCACGGGACGCGACCCGGCGCGCGTAGCGCTAGTGGAGGCGTACACGAAGGAACAGGGACTTTTCCGCACGGACGAAACATCCGATCCGATTTTCACGGACACGCTGGAGCTAGACCTCAAAACGGTCGAGCCAACGCTGGCCGGGCCGAAACGCCCGCAGGACCGTGTGCCGCTGCGGAGCGCAAAGCAGTCATTTGAGAAGAGCGTTGAAGGCCAGCCGGTGAAGCTTGCACATGTGAAAAATAATGGAGACCAGTTCGATCTATCGAACGGCGCGGTGGTGATCGCCGCGATTACGAGCTGCACGAACACGTCAAATCCGTCATTGATGATCGGCGCGGCGTTGCTAGCAAAGAAGGCAGTCGAGCGCGGGCTGACGTCGAGGCCGTGGGTGAAGACGAGCCTCGCGCCCGGGTCAAAGGTGGTGACGGATTATCTGGACGCGGCGGGGCTGACGCCATATCTCGAAAAACTGAAATTCAACCTTGTGGGATTCGGGTGCACGACGTGCATCGGCAACAGCGGGCCCCTGCCGGAGGCGATTGGGGCGGCGATTAAGGAAAATAATCTGGTGGCCGTCTCCGTGCTGAGCGGCAATCGAAATTTCGAGGGGCGCATTCACCCTCTGGTGCGCGCGAATTATCTTGCGTCGCCGCCGCTCGTAGTTGCATACGCACTTGCTGGGCGCATGGACATGGACTTGACGACGGAGCCGCTCGGGAAAGACGGCGCGGGAAAGCCGGTGTTTCTCCGGGAAATTTGGCCGACGGCCGAGGAGGTGACGAGCACGGTGCGCGGCGCGGTAACCACCGCGATGTTCACCAAAGAGTACGGCGAAATTTTCGATGGCGACGCGCGCTGGAAGAGTTTGCCGGTGCCGGACGGGGACCTTTATGCGTGGGACGCGAAGTCCACCTACATCAAGTTGCCGCCCTACTTCGACGGCATGCCCCGCACTCCCGCGGCGCTGACAGACATTCGCGGCGCGCGAGCCCTGGCTATGCTCGGCGACAGCGTGACGACTGATCACATTTCGCCCGCGGGCTCGATTCCGGCCGATAGCCCAGCAGGAAAATATCTGATCGCGCAGGGCGTGAAGCCATTTGACTTCAATTCCTACGGCGCGCGGCGCGGGAATCATGAAGTGATGGTGCGCGGGACGTTTGGAAACATTCGATTGCGCAACCAATTGGCGCCCGGAACGGAGGGCGGCTGGACGAAACATCAGCCGAGCGGCGAGCAGATGACGATTTACGACGCGGCGGTGCGCTACAAGGGCGAAGGCGTGCCACTCGTCGTGTTAGCCGGAAAGGAGTATGGCTCGGGGTCGTCGCGCGACTGGGCGGCGAAGGGGACGATGCTGCTCGGCGTGCGCGCAGTGATCGCGGAGAGCTACGAGCGGATCCATCGGAGCAATTTGGTGGGGATGGGCGTGTTGCCGCTTGAATTCATGGCGGGGCAAAACGCCGGAACGATTGGATTGAGTGGGCGCGAGGAATTTACAATCGAGGGCGTGAGCGCGCTGAAGGCGCGTGCGAATGCGCGTGTGGTTGCTCGCGATGCGGATTGCAACGAGAAGAAATTTGACGCGATTGTCCGCGTGGATACGCCGGAGGAATTGGCGTATTACCAGCACGGGGGGATTTTGCATTACGTATTGCGGCAGATGATGTAGGAGCGAATCGAAGGAAAAAAGCGGCGGCCGCTCAATTTCGAGTGGCCGCCGCGAATCATTTAACCGGCACATTGTTGCGGGGCTACGCGGCAACGGGACTAGCGGACCGACCGGCAAAGGCAGCCTTCACGCCGGGCGTAAACATGTACCAGATGACCCAGATGTCAAACGCGAGAACGACTAACGTAACGACTATCCCCGACGAGCCGCCGTGAAAGATAGTGGTAATCGAACGGAGAGTGTTCAGTATCCCTAGCGCCGCAAGGACAACGGAAAGAATCCTCGCCCAATTCATGAGTTTGAGTAAGCCAATTCCGATCGCGATGGCGAGGGCGGCAAAGACCAGGCAGATAACGCCAACGATTGCGCCCAAGCCCGCTGCAACCCCGCTGCCCGCACCGGCATTCGCACCGGCCAACAAACCCGAAAGCATGCTCCCGCCCGCAAAAACAAGCAATCCCGCGATGGCCACAATCGCTCCACCGATGAAATCCAAGACGGCGATGATGGTAACTCCAGTTGGACGCTGCATTCAGTTCGCCTCCCGTGCGAATTAGCACGCCCCGCCGAAACCAGTTGTCTATGTTGATGGGAGGGGCTGTGTCGGGGGGGAGAGTATGCAAAACGGGGGGCGGCGTCAAGCAGCGATTTTGGGGCGCAGGTGAAGCAAAAGGAGGGCTCCGAGGAGGACGCAAAGGATGCTGGCGAGCTGCGCGTTGGTCAAACCGAAGAGAACGCGGGGGTTGATGCGGATGAACTCAATAAAAAATCGCGCGACGCCGGTGAGAATCAAATAGACCGCGAAAACCTTGCCGATTGCGCGCTCGCTCCCGAGCGTGCGCGCGCCCAGGCGCCAGAGGACCCAAAAAATTACGAGCGCGATAAGGAATTCGTAGATGGGGGTGGGGTGGACGCGCTGGGTGGTGGGAACCAAGCCATGGGGAAAGCTCATTCCCCATGGGAGCGAGGTGGGCGTGCCATAATCGCCGTCACCGGAAATCAGGCAACCAATGCGGCCCACTCCGTAGCCCAAGGCAGCTGCGGGCGCAGCAATGTCAAACATGCGAAGCAGCGGGATGCGATAGTGTCGCGCCAGAAAACACAAAGTGATGAACCCGCCGATAAGGCCGCCAAACCAGGTGAATCCCGAGCGGCTAAAAAGAAGCGGCCAGGGATTGGCGAAGAATTCGGATGGAGTTTCGAGGCAGCTATAAAGGCGAGAACCGATGATCCCGGCAATTCCCGGATAGATGGCGATGACATACGGGTCGGCCTCGATTGCGCGGCGATGCAAGTCCTTGCTGAGAATGAACGCGGCGACAAGCAGCCCCGTGACAAGGAGAATGCCGTACGTTCCAAGGGTAAGAGGGCCAACGTGGATGTAGGGCAGCATGGCGCGAGCCCGTTAAGTATACACAAGGCGCGCTTGGGAGCGCGCCTCGTGCGTTTGCGCCGCGATGGAGGGTCAGAACGTAAACCGCGCAGCAAACTGGAACATGCGGGACGGGCCAACGTTGGAAATACCGCCCATGGGAGTTCCGAACGTTGAGACCGCAGTCGCGGTATTGCCATACGTACCGTTGAGAGTGTAGTAGTTGGAATGGTTAAAGAGATTGAAGCCCTCGGCGCGGAGATTGAGTTTCATGCGATCCCGGAACGAAAGCGATTTCGAGAGAAAGATATCCACGTCATAGAGCGGCGGGGCCTGGCCCGCATTGCGAGAGGTCAGCGCGCCATTGAGGAAGGGACGATCGGCGGTCACTCCATCGCCGTTGTTATCCACGCCGGTGAGAATGTTAAAAGGAAACCCGGAAGAAAGAGTAGCCGCCGAACCAAACGTGATGCCTAGCGGAAAGTCATACCAACCACTGAGAGCGGCGCGATTGCGCTGGTCAAGCAAGCTGCTACCCTTTTCCTGTGCACCCAGTTGATTAAAATCATCGGCGTTCTGATTGGCTGCATCGGGCTCGACACTGTCAATGCCGTGCGAATAGGTGTAGCTCAACAGCAAGGAAAAGTGATGAGAGAGCTGCTTTTTCAATCTGGCTTGCATCGCATTGTAAGTGGCGGTGCCGTCGTTCACAACCGCATCAATCGCGCTGTAATTGTTGAAACAATTCCCGATGGTGGAAATAAACGATGCGCTGGTGGTGGTGCAAGTGCCAGTTGGCTGAACCGGACGAGTCGCATTGGCGATGGCGGATGAGCGCGTGCCCGCCGCGGTGCTGGCCGTAGGGGCAATCAGGACGCAATTCCCTCCGCTGGTGGTGACCAGGGCGGAATTGGTCGTGTAAGTACAAGAGGTTGGAGCGTTCAAATCCACAGTACGATCAAGTTTCACGGTGATTGAGCCGACGTAGTCCACCGAGAAAACCCAGCCCCTGGCGATTTCATGTTCGAGGCCCATGGTCCATTGCTGAGTGTAGGGGTTCAGAAGTGAATTGGGATAGAAATGCAGAGCAGAAGTGCTCAGGTACTGGCTGAGGCCGGCAGTATCGCCAAGTTGAATGGTGATGCTGCGCTCGGGAACAGTCGTGACACCAGCGCTGGTGCAGCCCGGTGAGGCCAGGAGGGCCGCGAGTGAGGCCCAGGGAGTGACGCTAGTTGGGAATCCACATTGCCCGGGAGCCGCGGAGAAGGTGAAAAGGCCCGTCGGACCCCCGAGCAGATAGCCAGCGGCTTCGTCAATACGAATCTCGGAATAGTAGATGCCGTAGCCGGCACGGAGCACTGTTGTGCCGGCGTGAGGAACACGCCAAGCGAAACCGACGCGGGGGCCAAGGTCGTCGTTGTCATTTGTAAAGGTCTGGCCCTCATAACGCAGGCCAAGATTGAGAGTAAGAGTGGGCGTGATCGACCAGTTGTCTTGGACGAAAACGCCCCAGAGCGTTTCCTTGATGTTGTAGCTCTGATTGCCGAAGGTCTGAGTGAACTTTGTCACGTCGGAAATTGGGATGCTCGAGATAGGTATAGGTGTCGCGCCGGAAGCATTGCATTGTGAATCGTTCGGCAACGGCGAAGTAGCTGACAGAACAAAGCAGGGGGTCGTGCTGAGCGTGAATTGGCCGTCAAGATAGCCGGTGCCGAATTCCTGGCCGAATCCGCCCGACGAGGATTCGATCAAATCAAATCCTGCCTTCAGGACGTGACGGCCGTGGACAAAGCTCACCGTATCTCCTTCCTCATATTGATGGTTCAAAAGAAAAGCGTAGCGGGAATCCC
Organism: uncultured Acidobacteriota bacterium; assembly: GCA_963737185.1. GTDB lineage: Bacteria > Acidobacteriota > Terriglobia > Acidiferrales > UBA7541 > DASTCZ01. Next base: position 20,841 of record CAVTRS010000018.1, read on the forward strand.
CAGTGGTGAAAATGCCCGATTGGGCGAGCTGCGGACCGGGATCCTGGGGAACAAACTGGGTAATCGGCGAACCTGCCTGCCATTGAAAGCGCACTTCGTTGACGAGGTTGGAATTGAAATCCTGAGTATCCGTGGCAAGCGCCGCGTAGGTGTTCTTCGTAAAGACTCGGTCGGTGGTTGGCAAACTGACTCCGGCGACGACATCCTGCGGATTTGTGTCCGAGAATTGGTCAAAATTCCCGCGAAGCATAAGGTGGTTGTGGGGCGTAAATTGGTGGTCAATGCGCGCGAGGAAAAGCCCTTGCTTGTAATTGCCCGGGAAGATGGAAAAGTCGAGCGGAGAGGTGATGACAGCGTCGCGGTTCTGGTGATTGTATTCGCCGGCGACCAGGAACTGTGTGCTGTCGTTGATAAGCGGGCCAGAAAGAGAGCCGCTTTCCTCGGACATGGTATTTGTTGCCCGCGTGACCGCGAGTTTCTCACTCGCCTGCGTTGCGTCCGGCCTGCCCATTCCGAGAAAATCTCCGTGAAAGTTATTCGTACCGGCCTTGGTCACGACGTTGACTGCGCCGCCCGCAGTGCGACCGTATTCGGCGGAGGCGGTGTTCGTAAGAACTGTAAACTCCTGGACCGCGGAAAACGGAAGCGCCGTAAACATGTCCTGACGGCCCCAACTATCGTCCGCAGTGGCGTTATCGATAGTGAAAGTAGTTTGACGACGGCCCTCACCGTCAATGATGAAGAGAGTTTCGTCCTGGAAAAGATCGCCAGTTGTCTGAGACGGCTTCACGGAGGAATCAAGCAGGACGAGGGAACTGAGTTTATCGCCAAGGATTGGAGTATTTTCGATCTTGGTAAGGTCAATGCGATCGGAGATCTGAGAGGAATCCGTGTTGATGCCCGAGGTGGTTCCGTAAACGGTAATCTGGGCGTTCGAGCCTGCAACCTTTAGCTCGAAATTTAAGGTGGCGGCGACACCTGCCGCCAACTCGATATCGGTTTCCACGGCGGGGCCGAAATTCGCGGCAGACACAGTGAGCGTGTACTTGCCGGCGAGGGGCAGCCCGGGAAAATCATAATTGCCGTCCGTTCCGGTTTTGGTCGAGGTGGAAAAACCCGTGGCTTTATTTTCCAACTTCACGTTGGCGCCGGCCACTGCGCCGCCCTGGGCATCTTGAACGTGTCCTTTGATGAGCCCGGTGTCACGCGTCTGAGCGGCGGCTAATCCAGCAACTAGAAACACACCTAGAATGAATGAAAAAATTCGTTTTCCCACGCTAGCCCCCCGTTAAATTTCTGCCTAAAGCGCGGGCAACATTATCGAAACGAGGGCCTCTACTACCACAGGTCGTATTTGGGAGAGCGGCCACCGGCTGGTGGAACGATTCAGTGGGTCAGGCGTTCGAGCAATTCGTGGACGGATTGAAGCGCGGCGGGCTGGACGATAAGAAGAGTAATGAGGGCAGAAAACGCACATGCCACGCCGACCGCGATGCCGCGCGCGTGGCGCCAGGAATTCACTGCATATGATGGAGTGCCGAGCAAACGATTTACTCGCGCGGAGAGATCCTGATCCGGAGGAATAAATGATGTAAATAGCGGAAGTGGCCGGGGGCCTGCGCCCATGCGAGCCACTCGGACGAGCGATTCCGCGAGCGAAAGGGACTCGCCGGGGTTGTTCGCAGAGGCATCATCATCGGCGGCCCATTCGGTAAATTGAGACCAAGCATGATCTATCGAATCACTTATCCGGGCGAATGGAAAAATTTCAGGTGATAGCAAGAGGAGCAAGCGCTTGAAGTTATCGCGAGAGGCGAGGTGCGCTTCCTCATGGCGAAAGACGGAATTGAGTTGTTGTTGGGAGAGCGCACGCAAAACGCCGCTCGAAAGGACGAGGCGGGGGCGAAACATTCCCGCCAAGAATATGACCGGCGCATCCGAATCGAGAACGTCCACCGGAAGGTTCATCCTTGTGATAACAGATTCGATTCGAGTCTCGCGGCATATGCGGGCAAATTTCCGGGAGGCCATAACTGCTCTTCCGGCCCGAAGAACCGAGAAGACCCAAATTGATGCACCACAGAGAGCGAAGGCGATAAAAGCGACTCCCACATTTTCCTCGGTGGCGCCGGGCTCCAGCCACAAGTAACTCGGCAAGCAAACTCCCAGAACGACAATCGCTGTCCCCACCAGCGGCAGGAACCGGACAAGCAGGAGGAACCGCGTCGCATCGCGCGGCTTCATGCGATGCGCGAACCGGATCGCCGGACGGGCCGCGAACCGCAAGGCGAACCCCAAAATTGAATGGACAATAAAGAAAGACGCCGCACAAAGACAGACCAATCTCAGAGAATAAGGGATTGTCATTTTTGCCCTCTGCGGCGAAGCTGTTTTCGCTGGTCGCGGATTTTCTTTTCCAGTTCATTGAGCGCTTCTTCGTCATGCCGGCCCACCGCGTCGAGGAAGCAAGAAACCAGCAATTCCCTGGAAGGCTGCGGCCCGGCCAGGAAGCCCGCCACGAGATCTCCGGCGCGCGCGCGGGCGAAATCGTCGCGCGACAATTTCGGCGAATATAAGAACGCCCGTTCCGATTTCCGGCGATCGAGGAGGCCCTTCTTGAAAAGACGGTCGAGAGTCGTCATGACCGTCGTGTAAGCGAGAGGCCGGTCGAGATGATCCGCAACGGCGCGGACGCTGCTTTCACCAGACGCCCACAGAACTTCCATGACGCTTTCTTCAAGATGACCGAGTAGAGAGAACACCGGCGCCTCATTTCGATTGGAAGAGCGGTTTTTCCAAAAATGAAACATCTTCAAAGTCTCTTGGGTTTCGTCTTGAAGCCCAGCCCAAATTTGGCTGCCAACCTCCCGCGCCGACCGTGGGGGCACATTGTACAACGAAAACCCATTTGTGAGTGCCGCTGTTTACGTGCCGAAGTCGAGACGAAAGGAGGAAGGGCCCGCGCCCGTCAGAAAGAATGCGGCACGCGCGCCCGCCTCCGGAAATTTCGACCTGTAGAGGTCACTCCACTTGTGAAGAAAATTATCCGCCGAATCGCGCGGCACTAGCGCCCAAACGCTTCCGCCGAAGCCCGCGCCGAACGATGTTGCAGCCCAAGCACCGGACTCGCGAGCCATTCGCGCGAGCGCAACCGTCTCTGGGACCTGATTGCCGAGCAACTTTTCGGCAGCGGTCTGCGAGCGCTCCGCGAGTTGGCCAAGCGTTGCCCAATCTTTCTGAGTGAAGGCATCGGCCATGCCTGGAACGTGGGTTTCGGATTCCTCGTAAAATTGATTGAACCGATCCAGAAGCGCCTTTGCGGAGAAGCCGGCAACGTCCATTCCCGAGAGCAAGCCGCGTAACCTTGCCGGCGCACGCGTGGACGAATCCACTGCGGCGGCGAGCGTCGCATCGGTTCGAGCGGTCGCGCGGCGCCACAAATCGAGAATCGCATGCGCGGAAGCGGCGGTACGGTTGTAGCGCTCGAGAGCGGCGCCGGTTTTTTCGGCAGAGATGCCGCTTGTTGCGATGGCGAAAACGCATTCCTGCGGAAGCGAGATTGCTTTCTCCTTGCGCGTTGGGCAGAAGGAATATTGTGCAAGTTCGCGCGGAGTTGAACACAAAATTGCGGTGTGGTCCTCGGACCCTCCTGTGGTTCCGACCCCCTCATCTCCGGTCAGTGATCCAAATGATTGTCCGCTCTCGATTGCGGCGAGATAAGCGGCGAGATCTTCCCTGGAGTGAATATTCTCCACATAAATGGGACTTGTTTCGAGAGAATTGGATTCCGAAAGCGCCTGAAAAATCGCAATTATGAGTGCGCTCGAACTGCTCAACCCGGCGGCTGGCGGCAAATCGCTCGCAAAGGCGATGTCCGCGCCCAAACGCGCCGATGGAAAATTCCCCGCGATGCGCCGGATGACCGTCCGTGCGTATCGCGGCCAGCGATATTGCTCGGGGCCCGGGACCGTGGAAACAAAGAACGAGACTTGCTCGCCGGACTTGGCATCGCAGAGATTTACTTCCGCATCCTGCCGGAATCGCGCAACGACGCAAAAGCCCTTTTCCACGGCAGCGAGCAGGCTGCGCCCGCCCGCATAATCCGTATGCTTGCCGCACACCTCGAGGCGACCGGGAACGAACCACGCCACTCGAGCGGTCCGGCCGGCGCTGCCGACTTGATGCAGGCCCTCGGCAGCCATTTGCAAAAGAGCCTGCTTTGCTTCCGCTTCCGCGACGCTGAGCCCGGAGGTGGCGAGTTGATCCTTTACGCCCAGCATCAGATTTTCACCGCGATACCTGCAAGGCGCTCCGCCACAGTGGAGATATCCGCGCGCGATGAGAGGTCAAGAATTCCGTCCTGGAAAGCGAGCGCGCGGAATCGCTCGCCCAGAATTGCAATCGCATATTGAGCCGCGAGAGGGAGCTCGAGTTCGCCACGAGGCGACGGCGCGACGCGGCGGCAAGCCTCAAAAATGGCCGGACCGAAGCTCCACAGATTCACGCTGACGTAAACCGGCGCGGGCCAGGAGGAAAATGTCACGGCGTCAGGCTTTTCGACGATTCGCTGGAGAAAACCATCCGCGCCAATTTCCAGGAGCGCGTAACTGGCGAAGCGTTCGCGCGGGATATTGCTTTTTCGAGCGAGAGCATCGAGTTCGAAAGCCGAAAGGCCGGGGGCGTTCAAATCCTTTAGGGCTTTGATTGCAGCGACGGGATAGAGGTTATCGGAATTGAGCGAAAGGAAGTATTCGCCTGCCGTGAAATTCTCCGCATGAAGTAGAGCGTCAGCGGTGCCGCGCGGTTCGGCTTGGGTGGCGAAAGAGACTTGAATGCGCTTCGCGGTGAGATGTTTGTAGTAATCGCCCATCTCGGTGTGTTCCGGACCGATCACGAGGCAGACTTCTTGAATCCCGGCTTCCACGAGGCCGCTCAAGACATAGTCGAGGAAAGGGCGGGATGCAAATTCGATCATGGCCTTCGTTCCGGAGGCGGCTGCGCCGGCCTGTTGCAAGGTTAACGAGGCGGACGGGTCCGGCGCGCGCATTCTCTTGCCCAAACCGCGCGCCAAAATCACCGCTTTCCGCGTAGGGGAGACCATCGTTGCCTCTTGACCGGGCATCCGGCGCATCAATCCTAACCTAACTTGCAGGAGCTCCCGCCATCCTTTAGTTGCATTGAGTTCCGACGAAACGGGCAGTAAGATTCGCCGGGCAAGGCGGAAGGGCCGATAATCGCCATTCTAGAAGGGACACCGAAATTGCATCGGATCACACACAAGGGCATTTACAAAATCGCATTCATGGCATTGACCGCGGCAGCGGGGGCATCCCTTCTACTGGCGGCGGAATCGCCGTCGACGCGGACAGTCCAAATCAAAGGGCCGCAATTTGTGATTGATGGCCGTCCACTGCAGATCATTTCCGGCGAAATCCACTACCCGCGAATCCCGCGCGAATACTGGCGCGACCGCATGAAAAAAGCGCGCGCGATGGGGCTCAATACGATTTCCACTTACGTCTTCTGGAATCTGCACGAGCCGCAGCGCGGCAAGTTTGATTTCACGGGTCAAAATGATGTCGCCGCTTTTATCCGGATCGCACAAGAGGAAGGGCTCTATGTCTTGTTGCGTCCCGGCCCTTACGTTTGCTCGGAGTGGGACCTCGGCGGCCTGCCGTCGTGGCTGCTCGCGAGCCCGGACATCGTGCTTCGCAGCACCGACGCGCAATTCATGCAGCCCGCCGAGGAGTATTTGAAGCGGCTGGGGCAGGAACTGGTACCGCTTCTGGCGACGCATGGCGGGCCGATTATCGGCGTCCAAGTTGAAAATGAATACGGGTCGTTCGGCAAGGACACGGCGTACATGCAAAAAGTGCGCGATGCGATCGTGGCGGCGGGATTTGGTGAAGTGCCGCTTTTTACCGCCGACGGCCCAGGACAACTCCCGTTCGGCACGCTTACAGATGTGCCAGCGGCCGTGAATTTCGGGCCGGGCAGCGCAGAAAGCGCGTTCGCAACTCTAGCGAAATTCCGCCCCGACGGTCTTCGCATGAATCAGGAATACTGGGCAGGCTGGTTTGACCAGTGGGGCAAGCCTCATCACGAGACAAATTTTGAACGCGAGGGCCGGGAACTCGACTGGATGCTCTCGCAGGGATATTCCGTGAACCTATACATGTTCCACGGAGGCACCACATTTGGATTCATGAATGGCGCGAATTGGGACGGCGGATACCGGCCGCAAACGACAAGTTACGATTACGATGGCGCGCTCGATGAATCGGGCGTGCCCTCGGCAAAATTCGCGGTCTTCCGAGAGGCGATTGCGAAGCATCGCGCCGGTGAGCAGTTCCCTGCCCTCCCTGCGGAAACTCCACGAATCGAAATTCCGGAATTCGGTCTGAATGAGTCGAGTTCGTTGTGGTCGAATATCGGCGCGGCAGTGGAATCGCCGACGCCGAAGCCGATGGAATCGCTTGGCCAATCCTACGGATACATCCTATATCGCACGACGATTCGAGGTCCGGTGAAAGATGATTTGGCGATGAAGGAATTGCGCGATTACGCGGAGATATTTGTGGATTCAAAACTGGAGGGGACGCTGGACCGCCGCCTGAATCAAGATCATTTGACGCTGGATATCCCCGAGGGCACCCATTTGCTTGGAATTCTGGTTGAAAATTCCGGACGCATCAATTTCGGATCCCGTCTTCGCGATGACCGCAAAGGAATCACTCAATCCGTCAATCTGGGCGGCACAGAATTGAAGGGGTGGGAAATCTATTCACTGCCTATGGACAATATCGCCTCCGTGCGTTTCATGCGCGGGACGCAGGATGGACCCGCTTTCTACCGCGGCTCTTTCGAGCTACAACAAACCGGCGACACATTTCTCTACATGCGAAATCTTGGTAAAGGTGCGGTTTGGGTGAATGGCCACAACCTCGGCAGATTCTGGAACATCGGCCCGCAGCAGACCCTGTACCTGCCGGGCGCATGGCTGAAAGCAGGGCGCAACGAGATCATCGTGTTTGATTTCGTTGCGCACTCGGCATCGCCAAGGATTTCAGGTCTGGCGCATCCCATACTCGATCAACTGAACGAGCCGGTTGCCAAACTAAGCGCAGCGCCAGTGGCAAAATCGGGCGCGCCAATTCCGCAATGACCTTCACGCCGCTGGACTGGGCCATCGTTGCGGGCTATTTGGCGGCATCCGTTGCCGTCGGGCTTATCGGCAAGCGATATGTAAGCAACCTCTCGGACTACCTTGTGGCTGGTCGTGAGCTGGGCCCGTTTCTCGGCATCGCCACACTCGCCGCCACGGAAATCGGCACGATCACTTACATGTATAACGCGGAGCTGGGCTATCGGTATGGCTTCGCGGCGTTTGCGGCGGCGCTGATTTCCGGCGTAGTGATGATTATTGTGGGGCGGACGGGATTCGTCATTATGCGATTCCGCGAAATGCGGCTGATGACGGTGCCGGAATTTTTTGAGGTGAAATACAGCCTGGGACTGCGGCTGTTGACCGGAGTCTTGGTAGCGGTGGGCGGTATTTTGAATATGGGGGTTTTCCTCAAAATTGAGGGAGAATTTCTTACGATCGTGACGGGAATCTCGTCGCGCTACCTTATCGCGGCGATGACGGCGATTCTCCTGCTGGAACTAATTTACACCGTGCTCGGTGGAATGGTGTCCGTCGTAATCACGGATTTTCTGCAATACGTGTTGCTCTCCATCGCGACGATTCTCATCTCGATTTACACCGTGTATCACACCGGGTGGTCGGCGCTCATCAGTAAAGTGACAATAACAATGGGACGCGCGGGCTTCGATCCCATTGCCAGTCCCAAATTCGGCGTGACGTTTCTCCTGTGGCAAATCCTGCTGTGGTTTTCGATCCACACCTGCTGGCAAACGACCGCCATGCGCATGTTTTCAACGCGCAGCCCTGAAGTCTCCAAGCGCGTAATGACGTGGACCGGCTTTATCTTTCTCTGGCCGGGGAATGTTACCGATGCTTTGGGGGATTGCTGCGCTGGCGCTCTTCGGCACGGGCGCTCTGCAGAATGGAGTGCCACTCCCGGTTGTAGGCGGGCACGCGGTCGCGCCGCTGGATGCGATGCCGTCCATGCTCGCGCACATTCTGAGTCCCGGCATCAAGGGAATTGTTGTCGCGGGAATGCTCGCGGCCACGATGTCCGTGAACAGCTCCTATCTGCTCGGTTGGAGCGCCATCATTTCGCAGGATGTTGTGATGCCCGTACGCCGATTCATGGGGCGTGCTCCACTCAGTTCGCGGGCACAGATGTTCGTCAATCGCATCGCGAATCTGTTTGTAAGCCTGTTCCTGATGTTCTGGGGACTGTATTACACGCCGCCCGGCGCCGTGTATCTCTATCTGAATATTACTGGAACGATTTTCCTTGCTGGCGCATTCGCTGCGGTGATTGGCGGGCTCTACTGGAAACGCGCCAGCATTGCGGGGGGATATCTTGCGATGCTTTTCGGCGCGGCGGGGGCGATCATTCCTTATTTCTTTTTGAAATGGAGCGAGAACATCACGGGCTTTACTGCCTTCGGGCTTGCGGCGGCGGGGATGATTGCAGGCTCACAGTTATTGCCGCGGAAAAATGGTTTGCAAACACAAGGATTAGCGGCACCCCAAACCGAGGCGAAGGGATTGCCATGAATGCTTGGCGCATATTCTGGGAGGCATGCTTGATCGTCGCAGGTGCGACATTCGCTGGTATCACGGTGATTGTTGCCGTGCGCGGATTCGCGGACCTGCGCCAGATGTTTGCTAGCCTCGCACGGCAAAAGAAGCCGAACGAAATCGGAAAATAATCGAGACAAAGTTAGCCGGAACTACTTTTCAGACCCCGTCTGACGGATAAAGTAGTGCTGTTTATCAAGATCAGCCGGGACGGCAATATCGAAAAATCCAACCATCATTTCGTCGGAAGTCTGGTCGCCCCAATGGACGGCCTTCGTGGGGTCGGGATTGTGCGGGTTGTTTTTTGAATTGTCGAACACAGCGATTGCTTGCAGTTCCGTGCCGGCCTTCAACGGGAGCGGCGTCGCCAGTTTATAACTCAATTGCCAGTAAAAATTGTAATTCACGTGCAGCAGCGTCTCTTTCGAGTGGTCGGGACGCACGATGTCGTACTCAAACGCTTTCCCGCGCAGGTGCATGTGCGGAAAAAAACTGAGCAATGTTGCGTCGTTCGGCAGCGTGCCGTGCACTTCCACAACGTAGTTGGCGTCGCCGGGAGGGATCTCAAACCGATCGTTCGTGAGCTGCAGTGTAATCACGCGTTTCTCCGGCTTCTTCTTTGCAAACACAATGCCCACGCTCGTTTGGTCTTCGGCCGGCGTCCCGTTGGTCGTGTAATGCATCTGGAAGATCAGGTCGGAGCCGGCGGGGATGAATTTCGCCATCCTCTCGCTTTCGGGCCAATTGTCAGGCGAACTCCCCGGCGCGTATACAAGGAGCATGTCGCTATCCGTCCAATGGGCTTGGTGGCTTAAAGTTTCGTCGTGCAGGCTTGACGCCGTAAAGGGAATGCCCACAGGGGCTCCGCGCAACCACTGCGAATCCGGCGGGCGGATGTAAATGACGGCGTGATGCACGTGTTTCTGGGCGGAGGGCAAAACCTGAATCATCTGCGCCCATTTGTCTTCTGTAAAATCCGTGGGCACGATTTCGTACGTGTACTCAATCTCGCCATGCGCGGGAATCTTTACCGGCACGGGCATCTTAACCACGTCATCTGGTGCCGGAATATTCCAGCTCCCCGCCCAAACCCGAGGTGGAGGCGCGAACCGGGGGTCGCCTTCGGCCATGCCCGATTCCACCCACGATTTTATGGAGGCGATATCGCTTATGGTAAGAGATGGGTCATTCGCGAAGTGACCGACTCCCGGAACGGCAAACCACGGGGGCATTACGCGCGAAGTTACCATGCGGACGATATCGCCACCACGCCGGGCAACTTGGTCATAGGTTTCGAGCGGCATGGGACCGATGCCTTCAGTCCGGTGACATTTTTGGCAATGGTTTTGCAAAATTGGCAGAACGTCGCGATAGAACGTTTCTTGCGATGATTGGGCTGCGGGATCGTCCGAGCGCCGACCGAACGATGTTCCCGCGAGGATACTTGCCGCGAGGCAAATGAAAACCAATTGTGAAAGCGCGCTGCGCATCAATGGTTTTTACCCGTGAAATTATCCCGCCGTGGAGCGAGGCATGCAAATTTAGAATCGCGCCGGACCACATGGGTTGCCGCGAGGGATGGAACCGTGTACGATTAAAAATGAAATCGAGGGCGATGGAGTTCGCCTGAACCGCCTGCAAGGGCTGATGACTCCTGGCCGCCACCCGGCGCTCAGGAGTTTTTTATTGACCGCGGTGGCGCGCAGAATCCGGAGAGAAATTGCGCATCGCATTGCTGGTCTTATTCGGAGCAGCGGGAACACTGGCACGCTACGGTCTTCAAGGTATCATTCAGGAACGGGCTGGCTCCTCCTTTCCGACGGGCACGCTCGCCGTCAACCTACTTGGGTGCTTTCTTCTTGGCGGCATAACTGAATATGGCCTGCACCGGCTTACGCTGCCGCCCGATTGGCGCGTGGGAATCTCGATCGGATTCCTGGGCGCATTCACAACATTTTCGACCTTTAGCTTGGAATCCTTTCGATTAATGGAGGACGGTGAATTGTTCCGCGCGCTTCTGTATATGGGGATAAGTCTGATTGGCGGAGTAATCGCGATTCTGCTTGGTATGCGTGCAGTTGAATTATTCTAGGAGAGACTATGACGCACGAAAAATTTGAGGGCGATCGGACGCTGATGCGCGTCCATATCGGCGAATCGGACAAGTGGCACGGGAAACCGCTCTACGAAGCGATTGTCGAACTCCTTCGGCGAGATGGATTTTCCGGCGTGACGGTGCTTCGCGGCGTCGGCGGCTATGGATCCACGAGCATCTACCACACGGAGAAAATCCTGCGCCTCTCGCAGGACTTGCCCATCGTCATAGAAGCCGTCGAGTATGAAGAGCGCGTGGAGCAAATGCTGCCCCGCCTGGATGAGATGATCGGCGGAGGGTTAATAACACTGGAAAAAGTGCGCGTCATTCTCTACCGTTCCACGCAGGAGAAAAAAGAATAGCTTTCCGCGAAAAGATCTTATTGGCTCTCGCGTGACAATTTAAGCCTTCGCTTTTTGATTGCAGTCACTGCAACCTTGGTCGAATTAAGGGCGCGGATCATCTTTTGCCGAGGTTTCCATGAACCCCGAAGCGGGTCGCCCAGTGAATTCTCTGAACGAGAGCCAGCAGCGCCACCTGCGCGTGAGTTGCGAGTATATCGACAAATTGCTTTCAAGCATCGAAAATGTACTGAACACCACCGCTTCCAAGGCCGCATTTCCCCATTACATCACACAGATCTCGCCGGCCCAAAAGCGGACGATTGAAGATTACATCGCCCGGTTGCGCGCGCAACTTGTCCGAGTGCTCGATGGACAAAATATGCCACGGCCAAAGGCGTCGATTCCAGATGCGCGTGCAATCTCTGTTTCATTATCGGCGATTGAAAACGCTGTGGATGAATTAAAACCGAAGAACATGCGCGGTTACGGCGACTTTCCCGCGGAATTGGCCCTCGAATTCAATGGCATCGTTGGAGAAATGGAAGGCATCGTCTCACGCCTGAGCCGCTTTGTTCAGCAGGAGGAGGGAGAAGACCTCGAAGCGCGCATGCAACGGCTGGAGCGGACATCGAATGAGTTCGCGGTGCTTCAGAGGATTGAGCAGACTGTTGCAGAACATGGCCTCGTCGAGTTTCGCCCGCTGATTGCAGGGATATTGGACCGGATAGAGGACAAGAGCTTCGAGATAGCGGTATTCGGGCGCGTCAGCTCCGGCAAATCCTCTCTGTTGAACTCGATAATAAGAGCTGAAATCTTGCCGGTTGGCGTCACGCCGATCACTGCTGTGCCGACCAGAATCATGCACGGTGAAAACTCATCGATTACAGTCAGCTTTGCGGAGCGGGCCGCCCAAACACTGGCAATCTCCCGCCTGGCAGAATTCGTCACGGAGCAGCAAAATCCCGGAAATTCCAAGAATGTCGTACGCATAGTGGTGCAGTACCCTTCCGAGCGGCTGCGTGAGGGTGTGACGTTTGTGGATACGCCCGGTCTGGGCTCTCTTGCGACGAAGGGCGCCGCGGAAACTCTTGCCTATTTGCCAAAATGCGACCTTGGAGTGGTGCTCATCGATAGCAGTACTTCGTTGGCACCCGATGATTTGCGGACGATCGAATCGCTGCGGGAAGCCGCTGTTCCCATCCATCTGTTGCTCAGCAAAGCTGACCTGGTCGCGGCGGCGGATCGCGAACGAATCATCTCGTATGTGAAGGAACACGTGAAATCGGAATGCGGATTTGATTTGCCGGTTCATCCTGTGAGTGCGCTGTCAAGCCATCGCGAAATGCTGGATCAGTGGTTTCAACAGGAAATCATGCCGCTCTACGAGAAAGCACAACAATTGAAGGATACATCCGTGCGCCGAAAGATTGGCGCGTTGCAGGATTCGGTAAACGCAGCGTTACAAGTGAGTTCGTGCGCGGGACGCCAGAAGCAAGCGCCGGATCGGGATCTCCTTCGCGAAATTGAAGCGCGGCTCCGGAAGGCAACCGGCAAAATCCAGGAAGTGCGCCCGGCTTCGGAGCGGGAAATTGAAAAACTTCCCTATTTGACGGGAGAGATTCTTCATCACGTTGCGGCGCAAATGCTCTTAGACAGTTCATTTCTGGAAAACAAGAACTCATCAGTTTCTGGATTTGCGATGGCGAATATCTCATCCGCTGTACAAGAGCGGACCAAAGTCTTTCACGAGTACATCATCAGCCTGGCACACCATTCCAAGGTAGAGCTAATCGAAACGGGTAAGCTACTTGGCATTTCAAATGTCCCTCGCGACGATGAATTCGAGGATTACGTGCATGACGTCCCGGTATTTGCGGTGCCGGGGCTCACTGTTGACGTCTCTCGCCCTCTATTCGGTTTTCTGCTGGGAAAAAGCTACGCCACCAATCACGTGGCCCGGCAACTCAGCGATCAGATCGGGTCTGAGGTCGAGCACGCATTGGAAACATACTCTGAATTGTTAAGGAGTTGGGTTGTTTCCGCGCTGAAACAATTGAAATTAGGATTTGATGTGTATGCAGACAGCTATCGCGCACAAGCGGAACGGCTCTTGGCTGAGCCGGAGTCGGGCAGGAACGTTTGAACAAATAAGAGTGCCAACGCTGGAAACTGAGCCTCAAAAGTCATGGATTCAACCAATTCCCCAGATTTTTGGGCGGGCCGACGCAACGAATTGGAACGGCTGGGCGAAGCATTCGGCGAACGGCAGAGCCTTCTAATCTGGGGGCCCCGTGATTCTGGCAAGACCGCACTCGTAGAGCGCTTCCTTGATTCTCTCCCAAAGAACCGGGCCAGCCGGTGCTTTCTAATTTCCGCGGACAAAAGCGTTCGTGATCTTCTTCGTGAAACTGTCTCGCGATTATATGAAGCGGGCGATCCGCTGATTCGTGCCAAGTTCGCCGGCGAATCAGGTTCCTCTAAATTCTTTCCCGCGTGGGTGAAAAAACAGACGAGCGCTCGTCTCCGGGGGCTTCTCTTCAGAGCTGTGAGTGAAACTCCATACTGGTTGTTCTGGGATGATTCGCCAATGCTCGGGCGGGCTCACTCACGCATCTTGAAGGAATTGCTAGGCGTACGGAAGACCCCGGTCTATCTGATTGCACGAGGAATGAAGAAGAAGGAGATCGGGGAAGGATGGCATCACTATTGGCATGTCGGACTGCGGCTCCACATAGGTCCCTTACGAAGGTCGGAAGCGGAAGAGTTGCTCGACCAATGCATCCGAGTCCAAGGACTTGCGCGTTTGGCCGGGCCTGAATTTCGAGAACAGATCCTTGAGTTCAGCGGCTTGTTACCAGGTGCGATTAGCAAAATGGCGGCGATCGCGGCGCAGCCAGGTTATCAATTCGGAGATCGCGTTAAGACAAAGCTGGTCTACGTAGATTATCTGCGCCAGTCGAGAAAAAATGAGCGGAAAAAAGAAACGTAACCGGGAGCACGCTCTCCAGTTGAAACGCCCGTGACAATTCGAGATTGGAGAGAATCGTTAACGCCTCGGTCGGAATGTCAATCCGGCTCTTGCGTGATGATGTGGACATCCACGGCCGGGGCGTCGCTCAAAAACCGGTTAATGGCGTGCATGTAGAGAAACTTTCGCCAACCATCCACCGCTGACCGGCCGAAGATAACTTGGGTGATGTGTTTGTCGCGGACAAATTCGGCGACGACATCGGCGATGTTCTTGCCCTTCAAGCGGGATACTTTGGCGCCCAGGCTTTCCGCGAATTGCAAATTCGCATCGAGCGTCCTCCGGGCTTCGGCACTCGTATCGAGGCCTGCGTCCACATACACGGCGTAGAGCTCAGCATCAACACGCCGCGCCATGCGGGCGGTGCGGGCAATCAGATATTGCGACCGCGGGTGCGCGCTGATGCACACGGCAACGCGCTCGCGCACCGCCCAGTTCTCCTGGATGTCCTTCTGCTCCATGTAGGATTCAAGGGATTTGTCCACTTTCTCGGCCACCTGGCGCAATGCAAGTTCGCGCAGCGCGATCAAGTTTCCGCGCCGGAAGAAATTCTTGAGCGCCTGATCCACTTTCTCGGTCGTGTAAACATCGCCACGGATCATGCGGTTCTGTAACGCCTCCGGCGTCAGATCCACCATCACGGCTTCATCAGCCATCTGAACAATCCAGTCGGGCACCGTTTCGCGCACCTTGATTCCAGTAATCGCTCCTACCGTTGGAGCGATACTTTCCAGGTGCTGTATGTTCACCGTGGAAATTACGTCGATGCCCGCGGAAGTGATTTCGATTACGTCTTCGTAGCGTTTCCTGTGTTTACTGCCGGGAATATTGGTGTGAGCCAGTTCATCCACGACGGCAACCTGCGGTTTGCGCGCCAGAATCGCGTCCGTGTCCATCTCCTCGAATACGGTGCCCTTGTATTCGAGCTTTGTCCGCGGAACCACTTCGAGTTGTGCGGCCAATTCACTGATGCCCTTGCGTCCGTGCGTTTCAACGATTCCGATGACCACGTCCTCGCCACGGCTACTGCGCCGGATGGCCTCGCTCAGCATCGTATAGGTCTTGCCCACGCCCGGCGCATAGCCGAGGAAGAGCTTCAGACTGCCGCGAGTCTTCTTGGGCGGCGAGGCGACTTCCAGCCATTGTTCCGGTGTCTTGGGCATATGCAAGAGCCCTTCTAGGGTACCCGATAAAGCTAGGTTAGAATAAGCCGATGCGCAGGCTTCTTTCCAGCCGCATCCCCGGATTTGTAACGTCCTTCGCAGTGGTGGCGGCGATCACCGCCATTTATGTGAAAGTTGTTCACGTAAACACAACAACTGTCGCGCTGACGTTTCTTCTGTCAATCCTCGCCGTTTCGACGGTCTGGGGCGCCGCGGTATCCGTACTAATGTCCGTTGAGGCGATGCTTGCATTCAACTACTTTTTTCTCCCGCCAGTCCGCAAACTCACGATTTATGATCCGCAAAATTGGGTCGCGCTTTTCGCCTTCTTGGTTACCGCAATTGTGGGCAGCCAGCTCTCCACACGCGCGCGCATCAAGGCCGAAGAAGCGAACCGCCGCCAGCGTGAGACAGAGAAACTATATGAATTCAGCCAGCGCCTTCTCAGTTTCGGAAATGTCATCGAGCTCCTGAACGCAATTCCTGCGCTGGCCGTGGACCTTTTCGAGCTTGGCGCCGCCGCGCTCTTCCTCGCCGACAAAGAGAAGGTGTACCGCTCCGGCACTCTAATTCCCCAGCTTGGGAAAGAGGAACTGAAGGCTGTTGCTGCACGTGAAGAAGTGCAGGTGGACCAAACACAGAGTTTGTGCTTCGTTCCGCTGCGCCTTGGAGTGCGCGTGATCGGCTGCTTCGGGACTTCAGGGCGCATCCTTTCACGGCAGTCGCTCGAGGCGCTGGGCACGCTCACCGCCGTCGCCATCGAGCGAGCGCGCGCGATTGAGCAACTCGGCAAAACCGAGGCAACCCGTGAAGGCGAGCGGCTGAAGTCAGCGCTGCTCGATTCCATCACGCACGATTTCCGCACGCCGCTGACATCCATCAAGGCGTCTGTTTCCAGCCTTTTGACGGACGAGCGTCTCGATGACGAGCATCGAAAAGAACTTCTCACAGTGATTGACGAAGAGACGAATCGCTTGAATTCTCTGGTCGGCGAGGCCGCGGAAATGGCGCGCCTGGAAGCCGGGGAATTCGAGTTGGACCTAAAGCCGCACTCGATTACGGCCATCATTCGGGCCGCGCTCGATTCATGCAAAGCTCAACTGCGCGACCGGCCTGTGCAAGTGAATGCGCCCGATTCACTCCCCATGGTCCGCGCGGATATCGACCGCGCAAAACAAGTCCTCACGCAGTTGATCTCAAATGCCAACAATTATTCTCCCGAAGGAAAACCAATCACCATCAGCGCTGAATTGAGTGGTGATTTCGTGGCCACCAGCGTGGCCGATAATGGCAATGGTATCGAGGAAGTCGAACTGGGGCTGATCTTTGATAAATTTTATCGCGGACGCGACAAACGCTACCTTGTACAAGGGACAGGGATGGGTCTTCCCATTGCGAAAGCGATCGTGGAAGCCCACGGCGGATCGATCAGCGTGGTCAGCCAGTTGGGACGCGGATCGGTTTTCACTTTTACGTTGCCGGTGGCCCGCGATCAGGCGGGGCGCAATTGAATTCCGCGACAATCCTGGTTGCGGATGACGAACCGCAGATTCGCCGCGTCATGCGCACCACGCTGGCGAGCCACGGCTACGTTATCGTGGAAGCGCAGACTGGCGAGGAAGCCGTCCACGAACTCGACGCCACGCATCCCGATCTCATCCTCCTCGATGTCAACATGCCGGGAATGGGCGGATTGGCGGCCTGCCGCGAAATCCGCGAGCGCTCCGATGTGCCCATCATCATGCTCACCGTCCGGAATTCGGAAAAGGACAAAGTTCTCGCGCTGGATGCAGGCGCCGACGACTACGTCGTAAAACCATTTGGGATTGAGGAATTGCTCGCCCGTATTCGCGCTGCCCTGCGTCGCGCAGCGCCCGCGGAGCCGCTGCCTCCATTTGAATCGCCCGGCCTGCAAATTGATTTTGAGGCACGCCGCGTTGCGGTCCAGGGAAAAACAATCAGGCTCACTCCGAAAGAATTCAGCCTTCTCCGGCAGTTAGTGAGTAACGCAGGAAAGCCTATATCGCACCGAAATCTCTTGCAGGCTGTTTGGGGACCCGACTACGGAGGGGAAACGGAATATCTCCGCGTTTTCATTAATCAGCTTCGAAAAAAAATCGAAACCGATCCGCGGCATCCGCGCTTTATTCGGACTGAGCCATGGATTGGCTACCGCTTCGAGGCGCCGCACACCAGCAATTCCAAATCGCGCAAGTAGGGCCTTATCTTAGTGAAGCGGGTGGCGCTGGTCCAAGTCCAGGTTCAGCTCCAGCACGTTGACGCGTGGTTCGCCCAGAAAACCGAGTTGGCGTCCCAGTGTATGGCTTGCCACCAATGAACTCACCTCCGCCTCGCTAATCCCGCGCTCTTTGGCAACGCGCGGAATCTGGAATTGCGCCGCCGCCGGAGAAATGTCTGAATCCAAGCCGGAGCCCGACTCGGTAACCAAATCCACTGGAATAGGCGTTTTCGGGTTCTCTTTTTGTAAATCTTTCACAGAAGTAGCAATTCGGTCGAGCAACGCCTTGTTTGTTGGCCCCAGGTTCGAACCGGTGGAATTCGTCGCATCATATCCCGCTGGCCCCGCCGCGGAAGGCCTCGAATGAAAGTAGCCCGGCGCCGTAAACGGCTGGCCAATCAAGCTCGACCCAAGAATCTTTTGATTGGTTTGCAAAAGGCTTCCGTTCGCCTGCCTCGGAAAAATGAGTTGCGCGAGCCCCGTGACAACGAGAGGGTAGATGATTCCCAAGAGCAAGGTCGTCACCAAAGTCATCCAGATTGCGGTAAGAAGATTTCGCTTCATAGCGTCCTCACTAACCTAGGCCAAACCAATCCGCGTGATCAGCATGTCTATTAACTTGATCCCCAGGAATGGAGCGACGATCCCACCGAAACCGTAGATGAGGAGGTTCCGCCGCAATAAAGACTCGGCTCCCATCGGGCGATATTTCACGCCGCGGAGCGCGAGCGGGACCAGCGCTATGATAATCAGCGCATTAAAGATCACCGCGGAAAGAACAGCCGACTCCGGCGTCTTCAGCGACATGATGTTCAATACATTGAGTTGGGGAAACGCCCCCGCGAACATCGCGGGAATGATGGCGAAGTATTTCGCGACGTCGTTTGCCACTGAAAAGGTCGTCAGCGCGCCGCGCGTAATCAAGAGCTGCTTGCCGATCTCGACGATTTCAATCAACTTGGTGGGATTGGAATCGAGATCAACCATATTGCCGGCTTCCTTGGCCGCCTGGGTCCCGGCATTCATCGCCACTCCGACGTCAGCCTGTGCCAGCGCGGGCGCGTCATTTGTCCCATCTCCAGTCATCGCCACGAGCTTGCCTTTCGCCTGCTCGCGGCGGATGAGTGCAAGTTTATCTTCGGGCCTTGCTTGAGCCAGGAAATCGTCCACACCGGCTTCCTTTGCGATTGCCGCGGCGGTCAGGGGATTATCGCCGGTGATCATGATTGTCCGGATCCCCATTGCGCGCAGTTGATCGAATCGTTCGCGCATTCCGCCCTTCACGATGTCCTTCAGGTAGATGGTCCCAAGAACGCGATGATCTTCGGCAACCAGCAGCGGTGTTCCTCCGGCATTCGAGATCGCTTTTACGACCTCGTCCACTTCCGGCGGCATTTGATACCCGCTTTGAGCGCAGTATTGGAGAATGGACTGGGGCGCCCCTTTGCGGATTTCGCGGCCATCGAGGTCCACGCCTGACATTCGCGTGGTCGCGGAAAAGGGAATGAACGTTGCGCCATAAGCAGAAAGCTCCCGCCCGCGGAGTCCATACTTTTCCTTTGCAAGTACGACAATGGAACGGCCTTCGGGTGTTTCGTCGGCAAAGGAGGCAAGTTGTGCGGCGTCGGCCAGATGCCTTTCGATTACTCCCGGCGCCGGGATCAGCTCAGTTGCCCTTCTATTTCCAAGAGTAATCGTTCCTGTTTTATCGAGAAGAAGAGTATCCACATCGCCTGCTGCCTCGACGGCCCGCCCGGACATCGCAAGCACGTTTTTCTGTACCACGCGGTCCATTCCGGCAATGCCAATTGCGGAAAGGAGTCCGCCAATCGTTGTTGGGATCAGACAGACGAGCAGAGAGATCAGCACAAAAACGGATTGCGGCGATCCGCTATAAATCGCCATCGGCTGCAACGTCACAACAGCGAGAAGGAAAATAATCGTCAAGCCCGCCAACAAAATATTAAGTGCGATTTCATTGGGAGTTTTCTGGCGTTCCGCTCCCTCAACGAGCTTGATCATCCGGTCCAGGAACGTCTCACCGGGATTGGAAGTGATGCGAACTTTTATTTCATCGGAAAGGACGCGCGTTCCGCCCGTTACGGCCGAGCGGTCTCCGCCCGACTCGCGGATGACCGGCGCCGATTCCCCTGTGATAGCCGACTCGTCAACGGACGCGACCCCCTCGATCACCTCTCCATCGCCGGGGATGTATTCGCCGGCGGGAACAATGACGATGTCCCCCGTACGAAGCTTCGACCCCGACACTGTGAGAATCGTGCCATCGGGCATCAAACGGTTCGCCATCGTCTCGGACCGGGCTTTGCGAAGCGTATCCGCCTGCGCCTTGCCCCGGCCCTCTGCCATGGCTTCTGCAAAATTCGCGAACAAAACAGTAAACCAAAGCCACAGCGTGATTTGTACCGCGAAACCGACGCCGGGCAGATGATTCGTGATGTAGCGAATGAGATCTACCGTGGTGATCACTGCGCCGACCTCCACGACAAACATCACGGGATTCTTCATCAGCGTCCGGGGATTTAACTTTCGCAAGCAGTCCCACAGCGCGCGGCTTACAATTCCGGAAGTCCAGAGAGACTTCTTGCCCTCTCGGGCCCTCTTCGTCTCACCGCCGGGGGTAAGCATTGCGTCGGGGTTCATCGTCATTCCAGTGCTCATTATGAGTGCCTCAGAATACTTTCCCAGCATGCATCAGCACGTGCTCCAAAATCGGTCCCAGACTAAGCGCCGGGAAAAACGTCAGCGCGCCTACGATTAGAACGACGGAGACCAGCAACACCGTGAAGAGCGGCGTCGTGACCGGGAATGTTCCCACAGACTCCGGCACGATCTTCTTCCGCGCGAGGCTTCCGGCAATCGCCAATACCGGGATGACCATGAAGAACCGGCCAAACAGAGTGTCAAGGCCGATGGTCGAGTTGTACCAAAGCGAATTCCAATTGCCTCCCGCAAAGGCCGAGCCGTTGTTCCCGGCTCCGGAGGTATAGGCGTACAGGATTTGCGATAGCCCGTGAGGGCCCGGATTTGTGATTCCCGCCTTGCCATATCCAGTCACGACGCTAATCCCGGTCAGCATCAAGATTATCAGCGGGAAAATCAGCACGGTGAGCATCGCCATTTTCACGTCATAGGCTTCGATCTTCTTTCCCAGGTATTCCGGCGTGCGTCCAACCATTAATCCGGCGATGAATACAGACAAAATTACAAAGACGACGATCCCGTATAGCCCGGCTCCGACTCCTCCAAATACGACCTCGCCAAGCATAATGTTGATCAATGGGATCATGCCGCCGAGTGGCGTAAACGAATCGTGCATCGAATTCACAGCGCCGCAGCTCGCATCGGTTGTAACCGTGGCGAAAAGCGCCGAATTCGCGATGCCAAACCGGACTTCCTTGCCTTCCATGTTGCCGCCAGGTTGTGTGGCGCTCACCTTTTGGTCCACACCGGAAAACAATGGATTGCCCCGGGATTCCGCGGAATATGCAGCAATTACGCCAACAGCAAACAGCAGAGCCATCGCAGCCCACACGGCCCAGCCATGCCTTTGCGATCCCGTCATCCGGCCCAGCGTGTAAGTCAGCCCGGCGGGAATCGCGAAAATGAGCACTATCTGCAGGAAATTCGATAGCGGGGTTGGATTCTCAAATGGATGCGCGCTATTGGCGTTGAAAAAGCCGCCGCCATTTGTCCCCAGCATCTTAATCGCTTCTTGCGACGCCACAGGGCCCTGCGCAATTACCTGGTCCGTGATGGTTTGCGTCGTCGTTTTGCCATCCGCACCAGTCACTTGAACGGTTTGCGGATTCATAAGCTTCACGGTGTCATAGAGCCTCAAGTTTTGGATCACTCCCTGCGATACAAAAGCCAGAGAGATCACCAGACAGGCCGGAAGAAGCACCCAAAGAAAACACCGGGTCAGATCCACCCAGAAATTCCCAATCGTTTCCATCTCGCGACGCGCAATTCCGCGAATCACGGCGATGGCCATAACGATCCCAGCCGCGGCGGAAGCGAAGTTGTGATAAGCCAGCCCAGCCATCTGCGTGAGATAGCTCATCGTGGTTTCCGGAATGTAAGCCTGCCAGTTCGTATTCGTCGTAAACGACGCTGCCGTGTTGAAGGCAAGGTCCGTCGGCACATTCGCCAAATGTTGCGGATTCCATGGCAGCCACACCTGCACGCGCTGGATCAGGTAGAGGAGAGCCATCGAAACTCCGCTGAAAAGCAGCATTGCGATGGCATATTCCTTCCAGCGCATCTCGCGGCTCGCATCCACGCCAGTCAAGCGATAGATCAGCCGTTCAAAAGGCCGCATCACGGGATCCAGGATTGTCTTTTCGCTCGAGAACACCCGCGCGAGATAGATTCCGACTGGCTTGGTGATCAGAAGTACGACTGCCAGGAAAAGCCCGATTTGAAACCAGCCGTTGGCCGTCATGGTCAGAACCTCTCCGGCCAGAGCAACGCCGCCAGCAAGTACCCGAGAAGCAGCACACAGATGGCCAGAAGAATTATGTTCCCGAGCATATTTACGCTCCTACTTCAATCGCTCGCATCCACGAACGTAAGCGATGGCAATCACGAAGAACGCCACCGTCAGCAAAACAAAAATGAAATCCATGATCAAAGTAGTCCTCCGATTAGAACTTCACCAGGATCGACATATCGATAAACGCCTCGTCTTTGCGAAGATCCGGGAACCAGACGCTGCTTAGCCCGCCGCCGCAAGCTGCTTCGGCCGGCCCAAGGGTCATTTGTCCGGATGAACTGCCGTTACTGCAGGCGTAGTATTGGGGAGAACCGTTCACTCCCCCGGGAGGCGTGATCCCGCCAGGGCCAGACCAATACGGCACATTTGCGTGCCGATAATCAAATTCCCAGCGAAATGTGATGTATTGTTTCGGCATATAGTCAAAAGTCGCTGAAGAATCCCAGGCCTTGAACGGATTTCCCGGATTTTCCGTGAAGTAAGGGGAATTCGTAGCCGCCGAAATTGCGGTTTCGCCATTGATCGGCGGCAGGAGCACTAGATAGCGTCCAGGATTGTCGATCGCGCCGCCTCCCACCGTAAATCCAAACAAATCTCTGTGGAACCAGAAGCGATTGTATAGCATGAAGCCGACGAAGCTTTGCTTCGGACCACCCTTGGAATCACCGTGGCAACTGACTCCGCCGCCGTATTCGCAGCCCAGGTCGCCGGTAAATGTAAACGCCATCTTATCAAGCGTTGCGTCCGGCCGGTCGTAGTACTTCACCTCGACGCTGTCGTCAGTGTGGATGCGTCTGCGGCCGGGCGTGAATAGATCGTCCTGCCCCAAACCGTAATTGTTCGAAATGATGTTGAGCCAGCTCGTCGGAGTCCATTTAATCTGGCCTCCGAGACCCGGCGTATGATTGGCCGAAGCGTACGATTGCCATCCATTGATGAACCAGGGCTCGATCTTCAAATGCTTCGTGGCAAAGATCTGCACGCGCACGCCGTTGAAGAACCACGGAGTGTTGGAGGAAACGTAAGAAGGTTGATAGGCCCAATTGTCGAAATTGTAGTAACTGAAAAGACCGATGTAGGACATGAAGATTCCCGCGTCCACGTTAACGCCATATAGCACGTTGAAGTGGTACCCGCCATATGCTTCCGATACATAGCGGTAGGCATCCGAAAGATCCCATTCACCGTTTCCCGGGCTGGCGTCATTTCGCGGAGTCGTCACCGAATACATCCCGAACTGCGTCATAAACCTGGCGCGAACGTTGTCATAGTGGAAGTCGCCGCCGACGCCGAGTTGCTCCACCTGGACTTCTTGTGACCGGAAAAGCTCGCTCGAGCCGCCCATCGAGTGGTCCGCCGGATGGTTGAAGTCGTACACGTAGTCGATGTCAGCACGAATCTCGGGAGTAAAAAACTTCGAGTCCCAATAGATATCCTTTGTGCGGGCGTTGCCGTTTAGCCATGACCAATCCGCATCCGAAAACGGCTCTGCTTTGGCAGGCTTCGCCTGATTGTCCGCCGTTTGCACAACTGTCGCAGGACCCGGAGGGGCGCCCGCAGCCGCGCTGGAGGCCGTGGTGCCGGAATCCGTAGGCTGCGTTGCCGCCGTGTTGGTCACCGCCGCGGGAGCAGCCACCTCTTGCGAATTTGAAGCCGCGCCGCCCGGAACAACCGGAGCACCAGCTGATGGCGAGGACGCAACCGCCGTCGCACCCGGCACTTCGCCGTTCTGCGCTTTCAATTGCGCCTCGAGTTCCTGGATGCGCGCTTGCATCTTCTCCAATTCGGCGAGAATTTCGTTAGTTGTTGCCTTGCTCGTAGCCTTCGAGGTTGTGTCGGTCTTGCTCGTCGAATCGGTCTTGCCTGCCGCGTCGCTCTTACTTGGTGACCCGGGCGCCGGGTTCGCAGGAGTCTTGTCATCCTGTGGCGCGGCCTGCTGCGCATCGCCCGGTTTTTGATTGCTCTGCGCAAAGCTCGGAACCTGCCAGACCACGAGTCCCAGGAAACCTGCGGCAACGGCCGAAATAAATCTCGACTGGAACTTTGTCATTGTGATTCTCCCCCCAAATTGGGCCTTCTCACACTTCGTTCCTTATGCGTCGACTATCCTTTGCTGCCAAACCGGCGAATGTGACCGGTGTCACTTTTCTTTGTGATGAGGCGCTCACCATCAGTCCGCCTACAAATTTCGTCAACGCGAGGCTTGCCGGGATCCGCGTGGCCGCCCCTTCCATGTCCGGTCCGCCTCCCCTCCCGCACCCACGCGACAAGCACAAGCACAAAAAAAGCACATGCGAACAAGCTCGCCATGAAAAATAATACTTGTGACATTTGAGCCGACCGAAATTCCTATCGCATACCGCCGCGTGCTTCCAGGAACCAGACCCTTTTCGGAAGTCAGACTACAATCCGCAAAATAAAGATCGCATAAAGAGCGCATAAGGATTTCATAAGCAAATGGCCATCAAAGTTGGGTAGCACGCAGCAAAGCCTGAATGGTTTTGCCCTCGAGCCCTCCCCCTTTTCCGCTTGTCGCTGTTAGGATTGGACTGAAATCGAAGAAAGAGCCATGAAGCGGAAATTATTGATAGGACTTATGTTAGCGGCAGCCTTAGACAAATACGTAACCGCTCGATCAACTCCAACTCAAACGCAGCCCCAGGCCCCGCGAGGCAGTCTGGCAGATGCCACAGTGGCATTGATTCCGATGATGTGCAGGAACTCGTGCGGCGCAATTTAGTGTGCAAAGTGCGCTTCGTGGATGGCGACGATAAGGAAGTTCTTCCCGGAATCCGCGCTTGCACAGGCGCGCGCCACACTTACGGCTCGCAATACACCCGCCTGGATGGCCAGCCGCCCTTCGTCCTTGCCTCGGACAATTGCCATCTTTACGAAAACTTGAAATCGCATCGCGCCGGCGCCACTTTTGATCCCGCCGACGCCGCCGGTAATATCGCCGCGCGGGATCGCATGATTCGCCTTGCCGGCTCACCCGACCGCGTAATTCCCGGCCACGACCCCGTGCAATTCAATCGCTACCCCACCATCGGCCGCATCGTCCGCGTCCGCTAGCCTGCACACATTGTGGAAGGAAAG
Organism: uncultured Acidobacteriota bacterium; assembly: GCA_963737185.1. Lineage (GTDB taxonomy): Bacteria > Acidobacteriota > Terriglobia > Acidiferrales > UBA7541 > DASTCZ01. The sequence goes on from CAVTRS010000018.1 coordinate 46,035, forward strand.
ATCGGGCCTCACTCCTGTGAGTGCTTGGATTTCCGCGCCTATCGCCTTTCCAGCGTGAACGCGATAAAGCTCAATTTCGTGTCTCTCTGGATCTGCAGCACTACCGGGGACCCATCCGGAAGCACCTTCAATGATGCATTTAGGAATTCAACCGACCCGACCGGTTTTCCATTCACCATCCGAATTACGTCTCCAGCCAAGAGTGGCACCTCCACTCCCGCCCCCGCGGCTTTTGCCAGCACAATCACGCCGTAGTCGTCGCGCAAGTCTTCAATCATTGACTTCACATTCGCATCCACATCCAGCCCGATTACGCCCAGGTCGCGCACCAAATTCTTTGCGGGGTCCGCCAGCGCCTGCATTTCGTCAATCTGATGTTTCGGCTCCTTCACCGGCACGTCCAACGGAAGTTGCTGCGTTCCGCGCAGAACGGTCATGTGCAGGATGTCGTCCCCTTCCAGCGTCAGAAGGAGGTAGGAAATCCGCGGCAAATTGTCTGCCTGCAACCCATTCACCGTCAGAAGGACGTCTCCAATTCGCAGCCCCGCCGCTAGCGCCGTGCTTCCCGGTGGCACATCGGAAACCACCACTCCGTAACTCCGCGACAACCCGAGCCCCGCTGCCATCGTTGGCGTAAGGGTTTGCATGCTGAATCCAGTCTCGACACGGTGCATATGCCCGAATCTCTTCAATTGATCGCTCGCGAGCGAGAGCATCGCGCTCGGTATCGCAAAACCGAGGCCTTCATTTCCGCCCGACTCCGTCAGGATAAACGTGTTCATCCCCACAACTTCTCCGCGCATGTTTACCAGCGGCCCTCCTGAATTCCCCGGATTGATCGGTGCATCCGTTTGAATGTAGAGCATGCCGGAATCCGGGTCGGCCTGCCGCGCTACGCCAGAGACAATCCCGTGCGTCACCGAGTTCCTCAATCCTTCCGGACTTCCGAATGCGAACACCGCTTCGCCCTGCTGCAAATCTCTGTAATTCGCCAGCGGCAGCATCGGCAAGTTCGTCAGCTCAACCTTGAGAAGCGCGATATCAGCTTCCTTGGACACGCCCACCACTCTCGCCGGAACTGTCTTCGTGTTCAGCGACAACGCCGACGCAGCCGGCGTATCCTCCGCGGGCGCGGGGAATGTGACCTGAACCAGTTCCGCCGCCCTTACCACATGCGCGTTCGTCATGATGTATCCGGAGGGATCAATCACAAATCCTGAGCCGATCACGTTCTGCCGCCCGAAAACTGTGGCCGTGTTGCCCGAATCGGCGTTTTCCGTCGGCCCATACGCTGTCACCAGGATTTGCACCACGCTCGGCGACACTTTCTTCACAAGCTGCACAACGGGGTCATCATTCACAGTGCTGCGCTGCGCGGGACTATTCGGCTGCCTTTGCGCCAGGGCGACACCGCTTGCAACGGACAACGCTGCCACGAGCGCCAGGACTATCAATTTCCTATGCATAATTATGCCGAATGAATTGCCGATGTTTTGCATGAATTGCACCTCGAAGAAAACTTTCCTTTGCCGGATTTGCCCGATTTTGAATGGTCAAGTGCCCACAGTACATTTGATGTCGCCTGCCCACTCTCAGTTATTCTATCCCGCGCTCAATTCCTTCCGCAGCGCCTTCCCTTTCCGGAACCACTCCCGTTCCACTCGCAGCACGTAACGCGGCGACGTCCGCCTTTTTTCTTCCAACTTCTCAATCCACTCGCTCGCCTCGGCCGCTCGGCCTTGCGCTTTCAAGAACGCCGCGTAACTGAAGAGCATCTCCGGACTGCTCGAAAGTTGCGCCGCCTCCGCAAAGAGTGCGGCGGCATCCTCCTTGCGTCCCACCTCAGCATACGCCTGCGCCAAAAACATTGCCGCGCGGTAGAAATCCATTTTCGGATCCGCGCGCACGGCCGTTTCAAGATCCGGCACCGCTGCCGCGAAATCGCCCATATAGTATGCGCACATCCCGCGCCGGTAAAAAGTTTGCGGCGCATCGGCCTTCGTGGCGATCGCGCGGTCAAACGCCTCGCGCGCCTTCGCGTACTGCCTGTCGTCCCAATAAAGTTCGCCCAGCTCCTCCAAATTCGCCACCGACGGGTTCTCCACGACCGTCGCCTCAACCACTGCAATCCGCGATTTTCTTCCATAGCCCTGAAAGGCTTGTCGCGCCAGCCCCGCATCCGGGATCACTTCGGCAATGATGTACACCACGGCCCCGATGAATCCCCCCAGGAAAATCACAAGGAGCCAATACCACTCCGGCCGCCGCCGGAAAAAATGCACCAGCGCAACGATCTGGACAATGAATCCCCACGGATAGAATAAGTGGCTTAGGAAAAACATCTCGAACTCACTTGGCGCACGCCGCCCCGGCTAGTGCACGCGGTTAGAGTCGTAGTTAAATTGAACCAGGCCATCCCGATAATCTATCTTCATTTCCAGCAGCCGAAGCGTCGGGAATCCAATGATTCCCGATATTTCCGTCCCAATCGACCGGCTGATTCCTTCCGTGTCAAACGCAACGATGTCACGAACTTTCTGGCTCAAATTCGCAAACTGGAGAGTCACTTCGTCCCCGCTGAACAATTTGTCCACGGAACCGTTGAGCCCATATACGGTCGTCGTCGAGTCCCGAGACACGTGTGTAAACTCACGCGCGGCAATCGGCGACATGGAATCCAATCCTCCTCCTGTATCCAGCAGAAAAAGTTTTGGGGCGGAGCCATTTACCTTCGTAGAGATCGCCAGGTCCTTGCCAAAAATGTACGCCGGTGAAAACGTCTTAGTCTCCGGGGCGATAAACCGATTATGAAATCTTGGATCAGCACCTTCAGGGAGATGCGGCAACTCGCTGAGACGGAATTTTTGATTTGGAAAATCCACATCAATCAGGAAATCGGAAAAAATATCGGTCCCGATAAGTCCATCGCGTCCCACTGCGGCATTCTTCTCGATCACCCGAACATAGCAATTCTGAAACTCCAGATCCCCGATCTGAATCGATTCCGCCAGCCCCACATATCCGTTAGCATCGCCCTTATCTCCGATTCCCCCGATCCCCATCCCCATGAGCCTTTTTATATTCGCTTTTTCGGCGATTTTCCGATCTATCAGAATTCCCGTGCTCCCCGTATCGAGTTCCAACTTGGATGAAACGCCATCCACTTTCACCATCAATCCAAATCCGCGAACGTCCTTGGGGCCCTGAAAAATAGGAACTAGGTTCGTTTGGAGCGAGCTTGTTTCTGAGGCAACGTGACACGGGTCGATTGGCACCGTGCTGTTCAAAATGTCGCTGGTCAGATCTACTGGCTCCCCGTTAACGATCACCCTTGGGTCTTTCTTTCTTTCAATGAGATACTGCGTGTCAAGCATTAGCTCCTTATGCAAGCCAGCCATTTCCTGCTGATAGTTTCGTTCACCTACGCTCGCAAAGCGAATGTCCGGATCGTCGGATCCAAGTAATCGCGCTCGATCCAGCATTAGCTTTGCCTGTTTGAAGTAAGAAGACGCCGCAGATACTCGCGCCTCGCCCAAGTACGCCCTGGGATTCGCCGTATTCATTTTGATTAGCGCGATGAATTCCTTCTCCGCATCTGCGATTTTGCCCTGGCGGAAGTAAACTTCCCCTAGTGCAACGTGTGCGTCGTCAAGCGTCGGCGCGACCTCGACGGCCTTCGCCGCCGCCGCGCTTGCTTCGTCCACGTCGTTCAACTTGAGGTACGCTCTCGCCAATCCAGCATACGCTAGGCCCGGATTTGTCCCACCGGCGGCCAATTTCGTATATTGCTTCACGGCCTCATCGTACTTCCTCGTTCGAAGGAGTCTCAGCGCTGAGTCAAGCGACGGACTCGCCATGCCCGCATCCGCTGCAGTTCCATCCCTTTGTTTTTCAGGCGGTCGTGTCGTCTGTTGTGCCACGTGCTGGGCCGTCCGCGCGTCCGTGGCGGTCAATAAACAAAGTCCCACCCCAATCCAAATCGCGGCGAAGACATATTTCACGGATGGTTTCCGCATGGAGGCAAAGAATAGCACGAACGAATCCTCCCGGGAGAGCACTACCGCCCATCTCAATTCTCTAATTATCCACAGTAATACCGGATTTGACAGCTACCCGTTCCTCACATACTCTCTTCCCGTTTTTGCGCGATTCGCGCGTGCAAAATACCTATGCCTGCCATCAAACACGTCTTCGTCCTCATGCTCGAAAACCGTTCTTTCGACCATATGCTGGGATTTTCTGAAATTAGCGGCATAGATGCCGAAAATGGGCAGAAGACTTCGATCGAAAGGCTTACAGGTCGTGAAAGCAACTCTTTCAACGGTACGACCTACTCCGTCTCGCCCACCGCCCCATCCCGCGTGGAATTCGATCCCAGTCACGAATTTCCTGATGTGCTTGAGCAGCTTTGTGGTTCCACTGCAACTTACCCGAAAGGACCGCCTCCCGGCCCATATCCACCCATCAACAACAGCGGCTTTCTCTCCAATCATGTAAAAGGCGCCGCTGCCAAGGGCAAAGTGCTCGCAAACCCGGGCGAAGTAATGCTTAGTTTCGCCCCCGAAAACTTGCCAGTCATTAATACGCTCGCACGGCAATTCGCGGTCTGCGATCATTGGTATTGCTCTATTCCGGGGCCCACATGGCCCAATCGCTTCTTCGCGCTTGCCGCTTCCTCCGGCGGACTCGATCGCAGCCAAACGCTGGCGGAGTCGGGAATTTGGGAAACGATTCGCGGGTTCAGAATTCAAAACGGAAGCATTTTTGACCGCGGTCTGAATTGGCGAATCTACGCGGGAAACATTCTCACGGCTCAGGCGCACGCTCTGAAGGGCATTCACATCACAGACATTCAGCGGTATTCCACTTTTGCGCGGGACTTGGCCGACCCCGACAATCCTTATCCTGCGCAGTTCACATGGATCGAGCCGAATTATGGCAATGTGATTTCCGGCAGCTATAAGGGTGGCACCTCGCAGCATCCTCTTGACGGCATCGCCGGCGGTGAAACCCTGATCAAACAAACTTACGAATCCATCCGCAATTCCCCAATCTGGGATTCAAGTTTGCTTATCGTCACGTGGGATGAACACGGCGGCTTCTACGATCATGTCGCTCCGCTCCCAGCAGAGCCACCCGGAGATAAGCAACAAATGCGAGGCGTCAATAAGTATGGATTTGACTTCAAACAATATGGGCCTCGCGTCCTTGCCGTCATCATCTCTCCACTGATTAAGGCCGGCACAATCGACCATCGGACTTATGATCACTCCTCAATCCCCGCAACGGTCGAAAGCATTTTCAGCTTGGCCCCAATGACCCAGCGGGACGCAAGAGCCAATAATTTACTTTCGCTCGTCTCTCTTCCTACCACGCGCGCCGATGCGCCGACCGAGCTGCCCGGAGTTGTGCGGCGGGACGAAGCAGCCCCTGAAATTTTCCTGGACTCTTTCGATGAGAAGATGACGCTGGACTCCGTCGGCCAAGAAAGGGCGGATGAATTAGTCGAATCCGACCGTAGCCTTCCCGGTTACGTATATCTCCTCGCGCGCTCACATTGGGAACTTTCCCACTGGAGCCAATTCCTCCATGTCTTGTTTCGGCGCAGACGCGTCAAAACTCGGCGCGATGCCAGCGAGTACTTCGAGGATATTCGCAAGTTGGCCGGCGGCGCGACCAGATGAGTGAACGCAACTGTTTGACGCGACCATCCGACTTGGAACTTTGGCCAGCGAATTCACGGACAATCCTGCACACGGCAACTTCTCGGAATGATTGCATCAGAGCAGCGTCTAAAAGATCAAATTAGGTTCATCCAGTGCGGCAATCCGTCTCTCATCCCTCCCCATTGACTCAACTCCGCAACCAACGTACTTTTTCCCGTCGGCGGTTCTTGCCGCTGTATGGATCATGCAAAAAAGAAAATCAAGGTGTGCGTTGGGTATGATGACCACGAAAAACTGGAGGGTATTACTGGAAGTCTTTGAAAACAAATTGCCTAAACAATCTGGCGCACCGAAGGAGATGATCTTAAAACCTTCGAGGGTGAAATCTTCGCCAGTTTGACACAGGTTGAGTTTCGAGCTGGCTTGCTGAAGGGGGAGAGCGATACATGAGAATTCTTTTTGCGCTCATGGAGACCGCACCCCTCGTGATCCTTGCGCACGGCCCGTATTACGAGTTCAAATCTTGATCCGGCCCAAACGGCGCCGGCGGCCAAGGGAAGCAAGATTCGGGCGCAAGTGGTTCCTGCAAGAAATGTGATGTTGCTCCAGAGGACGACGGGGAAGGTCAGGCCTCTTCACGGAATCCAGAATAGATCCCCGTTGATAGACGTTCCAGTGATGGCCGTGTCCTTATCCGTCGCCGGCCCGCCACCTGCCTTGTAATATGACGTGGCGATTCCCCCGAACTTCGCGACATAGTAAAACCCACCCAGCCCCGGCTTCTTCGGATTCGCCCACGCTTGCCAATTGATCCCATCGGTCGTGATCTTGTAGGTGTAATTCGGATCCGTTGCCCTCGGATCAAACTTCAACTTTCCCATATGCGAACCGTTGGTTGCCTTCGGCCCCGCCACCAATTCATCCAGCGTGCACGCGTGTCCCGCGTTCCGCCCGCAAGGCCCCTCCAGATTCGAAATCGCATCCATAAACATTTCCGCGATCTGCTCTTCCCGCTTTAAGGGTATCGGCCCCTTCGCGCTGTCCACCTCGACGGTCGCCTTGGTCGCAAACGGCCCCCCAGCCGTCCCGCCCTGTGCAACCAAATTCCCGGCCGCAAATATCATTCCCGCAAACAACGCACTCGCCGCAACAATCTGCACCATCCTCTTCATGGATTCTCTCCTGTACGTAGCCGCGCGCGGCACAGTATCACTAGCCGTGCCACCGCACAACAAGGCAGGAGCGTTGCAACCTTACCGGGCAAGTGAAGTCTTCCTTTCAGAATGGGAACCGGATGTCGCTTGCATAGTTCCCGGCCAGCAACCACTCGGCCAGAATTGTTGACGGATTCCGCTGCGCAAGGTAAATGTGTGAAGATACTGCCGCTGCAATTCGATGTTCGATGGAAGTGTCTCCTGAAACTTCAAGCAGGAGGAAGAGATGAGCAAGGTAAGGGTTCTAGTTGGCACACGGAAAGGCGCGTTTATCCTGACGTCGGACGGCAAGCGCGAACACTGGGATGTCAGCGGCCCACATTTTGCAGGATGGGAGATCTACCACCTCAAGGGCTCGCCTGTTGACCCGAATCGCCTGTATGCATCGCAGTCGAGCGGTTGGTTCGGACAAGTGATCCAGCGCTCAAACGACGGCGGCAAGACTTGGGAAACTCCCGGCGGGGAGGCAATGCTGAAGCCGGGTGCCCCGCCTGCAGGGAAGAGCAATAAATTCGTCTATGACACTTCCGATGCCACCGGAAAGCCGCTCACCACTCACCAGTGGTATGACGGCACACAGCATCCCTGGGAGTTCAAGCGCGTCTGGCACCTCGAACCGTCGCTCACCGATCCGGACGAAGTCTATGCCGGAGTAGAAGACGCCGCATTGTTTCGCACCACTGATGGCGCCCACACCTGGAAGGAAGTTGCGGGACTCCGCGGGCACGGCACAGGGCCCATGTGGCAACCTGGCGCCGGCGGCCTGTGTTTGCATACAATTATTTTGGATGCGAAGAACCCGAAGCGAATTTTCATCGCCATCTCGGCGGCGGGCGCATTCCGCACGGACGATGGCGGCACGACGTGGCGGCCGATCAACCGTGGCCTGCACTCCGCGTACATTCCCGACCCGAATGCCGAGATCGGCCACTGCGTTCACCATATCGCCATGCACCCCGCTCGTCCCGGCGTCTTGTTCATGCAGAAACATTGGGACGTCATGCGCAGTGAAAACGCCGGGGACTCCTGGCAGGAAGTCAGCGGAAATCTTCCCAGCGACTTTGGCTTCGTGATTGATGTTCACGCGCACGAGCCGGAAACCATTTATGTCGTGCCCATCAAGAGCGATGGCGAGCACTTCGTGCCGGATGGCAAGCTGCGCGTTTACCGCAGTCGCAATGGCGGAAACGAATGGGAGGCGCTTACCAAAGGTCTGCCGCAAGCTAACTGCTACGTCAACGTACTTCGCGATGCCATGGCAGTGGACTCACTCGAAAAATGCGGCGTCTATTTCGGCACCAGCGGTGGGCAAGTTTACGCATCCGCCGATGCCGGAGACAGTTGGTCGGCCATTGTGCGGGATCTTCCACCAGTGCTTTCGGTTGAGGTCCAGACGCTGCCATGATTCGCGTCGTTCTCCCGCCTCACCTCCGAGGGCTCGCGCGCATCAGCGGCGAAGTGGAACTCGATCTTCAGGCGCCCGTCACACAGCGCTCTGTCGTTGACGCGCTCGAAAGTCGCTATCCGATGCTGAGCGGTACGATCCGCGACCACGTCACGCAGGCGCGTCGGCCGTTCCTCCGTTTTTTTGCCTGTGGCGAGGACCTTTCTCACGAGCAGCCCGACGCTCCACTGCCCGACGCGGTCGTATCGGGAACCGAACCCCTCCTCATTGTCGGCGCAATCGCGGGCGGATGAATTTCGAGGCTCTCACAGCTTAACGGTCCAGGTGCCTGGTAAACGCGGTAACCGGAAAAATTGGAAAAAGCGATGAGGGTAGGGCTGGAAGTCCTTCAAAAGACACGGAAAAAAAATGGCGCACCCAAGGGGACGATCTTAGAACTTTTTTGGGTGAATTTGTGGTCAGTTTGACCCAGGTCGAGTTCCCGGTTGAAATGGATTGTTCTGCTTCGTGCAGATGCCCCGCTTGAATGTAATTTCCGCGCGCACTTCTTGTCCCATTGACCATATCTGCGTTATCGATACGTTTTCATATTCCGTCTCGGAAACCCCGTTGCCACCACCGTTAACGTTCATTTCGTTGATTATTTTCCCCCTCGTGGCCATGGGTGCGACCTCCTCCAGAACCTCAGACACACTCTCCGAGGACATGAGCCCTGTACTTTGCTCTTGGTGAAAGAGCGTTTGAGGCGATTCTATTAATGCCTGGCAGGCGAGGTGGTCCGAACCGTATTGCGCTGTGAGACTAATCCCAGGCCGTGCAGCAAATCGCTCCCTGTCCGGTTCACCGTACCGCTTGCGAAGGTCCTGGGAACTCGGCGACAGCACTACGCTTGCAACCGCGACAAGAATGCACCCAGTAACAATGCGCATCGAAGCCTCATTCTAAACATTTTGAGGACACTCAACAACTAGCAACCTATCCGACGAGCCAGGAGTAAGAGCTTCCCCAGTTTTCATAAATTGAATTTTCTCGTGTTTCGTCACGCAAGGACAAACGGCAAAACATCTAATCCATTACGGCGTAATCCAAGTAGGGCTTGGAAATTTTTAGGATTTTGTCATGCGGACTCTCAGTCAGGCCGTCCTTCTCATTGCCGACGGGCAGGAACTCAACATCAACCTTAATGTAGGGCACCCCTTTCAAACCATAGGTCCTCTCCGTCCGATTTGAGACTCCACCTTCCTCTGTGTAGACCTTCAGCAAGTCCTCACGGGTCATTCCTGGCTTAATGTCCTCCGTCCAGCGCAGTACACTGCCCACCCACTGTGTGTGCTCCACATCAGGATGAGGTTCGTCCTTTAAGGTGACCACTCCATACGGTTGCCCTGTACTTGTGTTGTGCTGAATCTCATTGAGAATGTTCCAAATTTCACCGCCATTTCCCCGGTCGTAATTTGGCTTGCTGAGGTGGAAAAGCAAGAGCATGGCCGCCGTTGGTCTACGGTCTGTGCTCGCTGCGATGAGTTGAGGAGCTTCAAAAGCAAGATTCAAAATCAACAGAATCTGTCTGGTCTTTTCAGGTGAATTCAAATCTTCCATGGAGACGCTTCGAATCACTGCAAGGGCCGCCATGTCGCCCGCGTGATTCAAGACTTTTTCATCTGAACTTGAATAGGAAGGGTAAGACAACAGCCTTAAAACTGCGGCTTTGGTCTGGCAAAAAGAACCGAAATCATCGTTTGAGCATTCTTGTGCAAACGCTGTGTAAGTCGTCAGAATAAACATGACCGGCAAAAGGAATCTTTTCATCGTCGCCTCTCAATAACCACAAGATTGTGCTAACTTGGGATTCATATTCTCTCCCCCGCAGAACATTCTTAGCACAGGTGATGCGGTAGTGTCTGACAAACACGCGAATCGCAGGAGCAAAGCTGGATTGGACCGAGCTCGAAAATTGAGTTCGAAACGAAACAAAGGGTGTCGCCCGAAATCGTCGAAAACAAAGCATGCAAATTAATGGCGCGCCCGGGGAGGTTCGAACTCCCGACCTCGTGCTTCGGAGGCACGCGCTCTATCCATCTGAGCTACGGGCGCGGGGTTTGCGTCCCAATTCCTTCTGAATGGACGCTCGCTGATGGTGGAATTGTAACTCGAATCCCAGGGCGGGGCCATCATGGATGCTGTTCGCTGCGGAACCAACATATCGGCAACAATTGCACGAATTCCGGCTTACAATCCAAAAATCATCCGGTGGAAAATGCGGCGCGAAAAATTTCCAGAATTCCCACAGCGAAAATTCCCAAGCGTACTACTATTCCGCCCCTAACCCTTCGCAAGCGTGGCGATCTGGTGCGCCAGCTTTTCAATCTCTTGCGACTTCTTAATCATTGCCAGTGAGAGAATCTTGGTGGAATCGGTGTCTTCCACTTGCTTCTTCAATTCCTGGGCAAGGTCCGCAAGTTTTTCCACGTTCGTCTTGATCCCTGTTTGAGCCGACTTCAGCTGTTTGGGATCAGCTTTGGGCGCTGGCGGAATATCGCCGCGCGTTCCGTGCCTGGCATTCTGCGTTGAAGGCGGCGGATTGGTAGAGTCATGAGAGGGTGAAAGCGTGCCATCGTCTGTCCCCGGTTGCGAAGGCCCCTTGGGCAGGCCGCCCCCGCCTCCGTTTGCCATCGGGATTCCACTCGATGAGCTTGAAGACGATTGCCCCTTCAGCGACTGTTGTGCGGATGCTTTGAACGCCCACAAACCGGCGATGGCGCCCGGGACAATTCTCAGGAAAATCCTGCGCGAGCTGTCTGGATTCATGACTGTCTCCCGCACGGCCCGGCGCCGCCCCGCCAAGGCTGGCGGCGACCGGGCGGATGCTATAAACTCTTGATGCCCCTATTGTATGACTAATTTCCTCTCCCGATGGGTAGAATTTGCGTGGGGGCGGGGTCTCCGCCTCGCCGGCATCGTTTTGCTGGCTTTCATCCTCACGCGACTGCTGAAATCCGTCGTCAAGCGCATCGTTTACAAGCCCTTTGCGGATAATGCGGGCCGCGCCGCTCGCATGCGCGAGCAACAGACCCGCACGGTCGCGGGAATCCTGGACAGCACTGGCTTCGCCATCATTGCGACTCTCGCGATCCTGATGGCTTTGCGTGAATTTGGCTACGACGTGACGCCTCTCGCCGCCCTGGCTGGCCTCGCGAGCCTCGCCATCGGCTTTGGCGCGCAAAACCTCGTGCGCGATTTGATTGCCGGATTATTTGTCATCATTGAGGATCAGTACGTTGTCGGCGATATCGTCCGCATCGGACAGACCACGGGCCGAGTCGAGCACGTCACCTTGCGCCGCACCGTCTTGCGCGACGATCAGGGCGCCATCGTGACCATTCCCAATGGGCAGGTGCAGCAGGTGGCCAATTTGAGCCGCGATTGGTCGCAAGTACTCCTCGGAGTCACCGTGGCTCCCGATTCGCCCCTAGAGGCCCCCCTGGCTTTGCTGGAGCGCTTGGCAGCGGACTTTCGCAGCGATGGCGATTGGGCCGCCGCTCTGGTTGATGGCCCGCGCGTTCTGGGTGTGGATGCCATCGGCCCGGCCGGGGCGAAGATCGTCTTGCAGGTGCGCACCGCACCAACTCGCCAGGACGATGTTGCGCGCGAGCTGCGCCGCCGAATCAGCGCCGGTTTTGAGAAGGAAGGCATTCGCACCATTGGCGTTCAACGCGTCGAGGTGCAATACGCTGTTCAATCCGCGACACAAGAGGAGGAAGTCCAACATGGGGCAAGCAACACATGAGCAAGCAAATTTGTTGTTGAGATTATACGACCTTCGCCGCGAGCCGAGGCTCCGTGAGGCGCGTGCCTGGTTTATGAGCCAGTTTTCCGCCAGCTCCGCCGAAGAGGCGATGCAAAAGTATCCGCAAGGGAGTGAGGCGAATGTGAACGTAAGGATGGTTACCAGTTATTGGGAAATGGCCTGTGGCCTTGCGAATCGCGGGCTGATTGACGACGAGCTTTTCTTCGAGAGCAATGGCGAGATCTGGTTCGTGTTTGAAAGGTTGAAGCCCGCCGTCGCCGGCTTCCGCGCGATGTACCACAATCCGATCGCATATAAACAGTTGGAGGCCGCCGTCGGCCGGCTCGAGGCGCACTGGAACCGCACCTCACCCGGGATGGTGGAAGCCCACCGCGAACGCATCGCCCAAGCTCGCGAACAAGCCTCAAAAACAGCGCGTGCCAACTAATGACGCTCGATGAAGCGCTGCTCTCTGTCTGGCGGCAGGCGCTTGAAGAAAACCTGAACCTTGTCGAACTGGAGGGGCGGCGCTTCCCTGTGCGGCGTACGCAGCGCCGCCGCCTCCGTCAGGTGGATTTTGAATTTGACGGGCAGTCCTTGCGTGGCCTCGAACAAAATCCCGAGACTCGCTCGAAGTGGGCGGAACTCGCGCGCGGCGGCCAAAAAGTGATGCAGTTTTTGTCCGGCGGGCGATACGTCGGAAATGTTTCGGAGGGAAAACTCACGCTCTACCGTAAGACCACACCAATTGAAAAGAAAGCCGCGGCCGCTCCCCGCGCACGATCCGCTTAGAAATTTATTTCAATGAACCGGAGGGAACTCCCGTTTCAAGGATTTCCGCGCGCAATGCCACATCCGCGCGGTCGCGCCCTCCCCGCTTTGCTTGATAAAGGGATCCATCCGCGGCTCGCACGAGCATATCCGGAGTAAATTCCGGCCAGTCCGCTGAGGAGGCTGCTCCAATGCTTAATGTCACTTTCAGCGGTTGCCCATCGGCCTCAAAAGAATGGTCCCGGAAAGTGGCGAGTATGTGCTCTGCCCGCGCGCGCAGCGCATTCGCATCGCATCCGGGCAGCACCAGCAGAAATTCCTCCCCTCCGTAGCGGCCCACCGCATCATACTCGCGCACACCCGCAACGAGCCGGACGGCGGCCTCACGAAGGACTTCGTCTCCCGCGGCGTGGCCTCGCGTGTCATTCACGGACTTGAAGTTGTCGAGGTCCGCCAGCAATACGCCGCAGCACGAGTTCTCGCGCGGCGCGCGCGCCAATTCCCGTCGCAGCAATTCCATCATCGCCGCGCGATTCAGCAGACCCGTCAATTCGTCGTGAGTGGCTTTATGCTGGAGCACGTCCTGAGCGCCCAGCAGCTTATCCTCCAGCTCTAAAATCCGGACTCCGACGCGCAATCGCGCGTGAAGCTCTTCAGGGTGGACAGGCTTCGTCAGATAGTCGTCCGCTCCCGCGTTCAATCCACCGATTACATCTTGTTTCCCTTCCTTTGAAGTGACGAGCAGTAGATAAATGTAGGGACGTCCGACGCGCTGGCGGACCTCGCGGCAAAGTTCAGGTCCGGTAAGCCCGGGCATCATCCAATCCAGCACGGCCAAGCGGGGCCCATCATCGGTCGTCAAAGCCTTTTGAGCTTTGTCTCCGTCAGAAACGGCCACCACTTCATAGCCCCACCTTCTTAGAAATCGCTCGACCACCAGCCGCGATACGGGATCATCATCGGCGATCAGGACTTTCATTTTGCCGCTCCCCCACAAATCGTTATCAGTTCCTCTTGCAACCTCTCCCACTCCCGCCAGAGCTGGTTGCAAAGCTCGCCTGTTTCTTCGAGATGTTCCTCACGCGCAGCCATTTCGATTTCTCTGGCGACTGACGTCAACTCATTTGCCCCCAGTGTTGAAGCGCTCCCCTTCAGTGCGTGTGCGGCGTTTTCGAGCCGCACGGCTTCACCCTGAGTCTGCGCCTCGCGGATCTCCCGGATTTGCCGTGGGGCGTCATCGAGAAAAAGTTGGGCAAGTTCCGCCATCAAATCATCGTTTCCGTCCAGACGCGCGCGAAGCTCGTCGAGATGGATCGCAGGCCCCTTGCTTCTTTCGTGTTCTACGGAAAGCACGCGGTCAACCTCTGCTCTTAATGCTCCAACTGAAATTGGTTTGGACACATAGCCATCCATTCCGGCCGCGAGACACCGTTCGCGGTCCCCTTTCATGGCATGCGCCGTCATGGCCACAATTGGAATGTGCGCGCCAGTCTTTTTCTCGCGCAATCGGATTTCCACTGTGGCTTCCATCCCGTCCATCTCCGGCATTTGAACGTCCATCAGAACCACGTCGAATCCGTTCGGGCCGGCCTTCTCCAACTCATCGAGGACTTCCCGCCCGTTGTTTGCGACAACAACCGCATGTCCCTGCCTCTCCAGCAGTTTTAGGGCGAGCCTTTGATTAACTCGGTTATCTTCGGCCAACAGGAAGCGATGCCTTTCGCCCGGTGGCGCCTTTTCTGCGGCAGGCGTGTGGGCGGGTGGCAGGACGTGAACCGTTGAGGGCTTCGCGAGCGCTTTCATGATTGCATCGAGCAATTCTGACTGGTGAATCGGTTTCAGCAGCGTCGCGGTTACACCGAGTTCTTTGCACCTCTGTACATCGCCTGCGGCGAGGTCCGATGTCAACATCATGATTGTTGCGCCCGCAAGTCCGGGGTCTTTACGGATTTCCTCCACCACGGCAAAACCGTCCATACCCGGCATATGAGCATCAAGCAGGACGAGTGGATAAGGCTGTTGAGCGGAAAGGGCAAATGCCATATGTGCGAGCGCCTTCCTGCCCCCATCAACCGCGTGCGGCGCCATGCGCCAGTTCTGGAGCATTTGCGAAAGGATATGCCGGTTTGTTCTGTTGTCGTCCACCACCAGCACGGCTAGTCCTTCCAATTCCGGCGGAGTCTTGGGGTGGATTTCTCTGTCTCGGACTGCCAGACCAAAGGAAGCGATGAAGTGAAACGTGCTTCCCTTTCCCAATTCGCTTTCAGCCCAAATCCGTCCGCCCATTAGTTCCACCAGCCGCATGGAGATGCTCAGGCCCAGGCCAGTCCCTCCAAATCGCCGCGACATTGACCCATCCGCTTGAATGAACGGCTCAAAAATCTTCTCGACTTTGTTCGCGGGGATTCCGACCCCGGTGTCCCGCACCGCGAAATGGAGCAGGATCGATCCCGAATCCGACCTCTCCACTTCCACGCGCACATTCACTTCTCCGCGGTCCGTGAATTTGATGGCGTTTCCGACCAAATTTACGAGGATCTGGCGCAGGCGCGTCACGTCTCCCATCACTTCCTCCGGAACCGCGGGAGGAATATCAATCGTCAGTTCGATATCTTTCTTGTGCGCCCGCAATGCCAGGGTCTTCATCATGTCCAGGAGGGCGATTCGCAGGCTAAACGGCGCTGATTCGAGATCCATCTTCCCGGCTTCGATCTTCGAGAAATCAAGAATGTCATTTATGATCCGCAGCAAACTGTCCGCGGAGGACTTCACCATCTGGAGATACTCGCGCTGCTCGGGCGTTAGCTCGGTGTCTAGCGCCAGTTCGGCCATTCCGATGATCCCGTTCATCGGAGTGCGGATTTCGTGGCTCATATTCGCCAGAAAATCGCTCTTGGCGCGGCTGGCGGCTTCCGCAAATTCCTTTGCCAGCTGCTGGCCCTGCTCGGCGGCTTTTCTTTGCGAGATGTCGCGCATCTGCACCATGAAGGTCAGCGCACCCCGGACGCGGAGCGGTGTCACGATCATGTCCACCGGGAGTTCCTTTCCGTTGGCAAGGCATAACGGAACCTCGATCAGGTGGCCAATGAACTTTGAAGCTCCCATCTGGATAAACTCCCCAAAATCGAGCGCAACCTCCTCGACCTGTCCTCGAGTGACCATGACGTCCAGAAACGATTTTCCCAGGACGCTCTCCCGCGTGCGGCCGGTCAGATTCTGCATCGCCGGGTTGAAATCCGTAATGCGTCCCTCCGCGTCAATGGTCATGATCCCGTCAAGCGCCGCCTCGTGGAATGCAACGTTGCGCGCCTCGCTCAGCTCAAGCGCTTCCCTTGCCCGGCGTTCTTCCGTAACGTCGCGATAAAGGCCGAATCCGCCCACTGTCTTTTCCTGAAGCGTCAGAGGAACGATTTGAATCTCCACGTCGAATTGCGCTCCACCTTTGCGGCATCGCGTTGTCCTGATATTTGGCGCCTGACCTTGAAAGGACACTTTCGTCAGTCTCACGCCCTCCTGGTCCGGGCAAATCAACGTATCCAGGTCGTGGCCAACCAGCTCTGGAAGTGTGTAGCCGAACATGCGCTCAAACGCGGCATTGCAAAACGTAACTTTGCGGTCCGTGTCGATTGCAACCAACCCCAATGGGATATTCCCGATAAGGGAATTCAGATAGGCCGTGCGTTCGGCGAGATGCCTCTCTGCTTCCGCCCGCACCGTTACCTCTTTGCGAAGCTCTTCCGTTCTCTGCTCAACTCGAACCTCAAGATCGGAGTGCGCCTTCTGAAGCGCCGCGTCACGATGCTCGATTTGCGCGAGCATTTCGTTGAATCCGTCCACGAGATGTCCAATCTCATCGTTGGATTCCTTCTGTGCTCGAACGCTGTAATTCTGATCAAGCGACACCATCTTCGCCGTCCAGGCCAGATGGCGGATCGGGCCCGCCACCACATTTTGATACCGCGAGGAAATCAGAGACGCGGAAAGTAAAGAAATAAAAAGGACAATCAATAAGACGCCCAAGTCCTCCAACACGCGGGCATACATATCTGACAGATTGGATTCTAAATGGATTGTCCCAACAACCTCCCCCCCATTGCGAACAGATTGAAAGAGGCTGAGATCGCGGCCCGTGAATTGGTGCCCCTCCGGTTGGACCGTGGGAGGCCGATAGTTTCGATTTTCTGTCCGGCTAAATGTAGCGAGGACTGTCCCGTCAGCGTTGTATAGGCTCGCGTTTGTGATCTGATTTTTGTGCGCCAGACCGCTCAGAATTTCATGCGCCGATGCCTGGTCCTCGAACATCACCGCCGCGGAACTATTCGACCCGATTATCGCGGCGAGCGTTGTCAAGTCGTGAACCCGCGCGGTATAGATAAAGTAGCAATCGAATCCTTGATGAACCAGCCCGGCGACGAGCAATGCAAAGGCGCACGTCCGGAAAGTGACGCTCCGGATCCGTTCGGTGATCGGCATCTCTCGCAAACGCTTCAAATCAGTTAGCCGCCTCCGCGGGCAAATCAATCACGTGGCGGGCGAGCGCCAGCAGCTTGCTGCTCAGCTTGATGTTGGCGCGGTTCACGGCGGTCATGTTGATGTCAAATCTCATCCGGTTGTCGTCCACAACCAGCTGAATCATTCCCGCGCAACTGAGAAATTCCGGGCCATCGCCGACCGTTAGCGCGCCGGCGTCCTGCGCGGTTTTCAAGAGCTTGATTTCGCGGTCGCGCTTGGAATCATTCGCAAACACCACATCGCAGGTTCGTGCGTCAGCGGGCGTAGAGATTTTTCGGATCGTGATCCTTCGTCCCTCGATTTCTTTTCCCCCGGCAACAGATTGGAATGCGATTCGCACGTCTTCGGCGGCGTCAAAGCAGAACATCAGCAATGTCGGAGCCTCGGAAATGGAGGTCGGGGACCACTCGGCAAACCGGGCAAAATTCAGCAGGAATGCAGCCTTGATTTCCGCTTGTGATGGCTCCACTGAGAATGCCCCCGGGATGCTGAGCGCCTCCACCGTCAATCCAGCTGGAAGAACCGCCATCCACAAGATCAAAACCAACCGGGATGCTTTGGCACTCAACAGTAAGTATCCGCGCACACGCAACCGGAAGCATGCCCGCCAATTTCCAGTTGTGCGGGCGATTCCGCTGTCCGTTCCGCGAAGTTTCAATCGTCTTAGAATTGGAATGTCCATTTGCCGTAAACATTTCGCTTCACCAACGAACCGTTGAATGGCCCATTCAGCTCGTTGAATTCGAGATGGCGCGGCGAGAGAAGATTCTGCCCAACCAGGCTCAAGTCCTGCCGTTCTCTGAATTTCCAGCCCAGCCTGAGATCCAGCCGCGGGTACGCCTGAACCCCGAGTTCATTCAGACTGCCCACGTAATAAAAAGCGCTGTCGAACTGAAAATTGTGCGGCAGGTCCAGATACGACCGGACACTGAATTCATGGTGCGGGCTGTTTAGAATTCCCGCGGTGGGGTTGCCAACCGCGCCGGGCGAGTTATCGCGGAAGCTCCCATCGAGCCATGTGTACCCTCCTCCCAGGCGCCAGAATGAAATCGGCTTCCAATTCGCCGCCAGCTCCACGCCATGAGTTTCTCCCGACACCAAATTGTCGAATGTGAGCGGAATAATGATCACAGCCCCACCAGGGTCATCCTGAACGAAAGGAGTTCCGGTTGCCGTTCCGCGGACGTGGCTATGAACATTGAAATATCCAGTGAGGTCCAGGTCCAATTTCGGAGAGATTTGCGTTCGATAGCCTGTCTGAAAGGAATTCTCAGCTTCATCTTGGGATAGTGGGTTTCCAAATATGGTCACAGCTTCGGTGATGCCCCCGGGACCTGGGAAAGCATCCGCGAGAAACCGCAGCCCCACGTCATCGAGGGTTACTCCGTGAATGGCGCGTGAGGCGGCGAACCAAACGGAATTCTTGGGTGAGGGAGTCCAAAGTAGTCGTGCGTCCGGTTGAACTCCAACTCCCGTGTATTTGTTTTCCTGCAAACGCAAGCCGCCAGTCAATTGAAGTCGCGACGGGACCACCGTTATTTCATCTTGCACAAAAGTGGACCACTGGTTTTCCGCGGAGTCATCGGGCGTGAATGAGCCAACCAGCGTCCCTTTTGTGTCCATGTCCATGTTTCGCAACCCCGCGCCCCAGGTAATGTCTTGCCGGCTCCCCAAGCCGAAGTGGTCTTCAATCTCTATGCCAACTTCATTTACGTTGCCGCTTAAAAAGGAAGCGGCCTGCAGTGAGTGGTCGTAATAAAGTTGAACGCTGAATCCGGCGCGCGGCGAAAATGTGTGCGACCATTTGGCCATTACGTCCTGTTCCTTGAGTTCCCTGTGTTCCTGTTGAATTGAAGAGATGAGCGGAGTAAGTGACGTGATGACCTCGCCTAAATTGTCCGCACCGCCGTAATGGATATCCCCCTGCACAGAAACCGAATCCTGCTTGGAGAAAATCCAATCCGCGCGAAACCCGGCGTGGGCCATTTCCCAGGGATCCTGAGCCGATTGTCCATTAGGAAGTTGCTCTGCGCTGTCCTGGAATCCTTGCGCGAAAACGCGGTAATACCCATCGCCGCCTGCCTTCCCGCCATATTGGGCCAAGCCGAATCCTTCATTCAGGTTCCCGCCACCAGCGGAAACTAACCCGCCCTGTGTGTCTCTTGCCTTTTTCGTGATGATGTTGATGACGCCGTTCACGGCGTTCGTGCCCCAGAGTGCGGCGCCCGGCCCGCGAATCACTTCAATTCGCTCGATATCATCGAGAACTACATCGAGATTCTCCCAAAACACTCCCGAGAAGAGCGGTGAATAGACATCCCGCCCGTCGATCAGGACCAGAAGCTTGTTGGCGAATTCGTTGTTAAATCCACGTGACGACACGGCCCAGGACGTCCCGCTGGTTTGCGCGACGTCTAATCCCGGCACCATCCGGAGCAGGTCCGGAATGTTTGTCGCACCCGAGCGCCGGATGTCCTCCTGCGTGATCACAAAGATTGCCGCGGCTGCCCGTTGAACCGGTTCTTCTTTTTTCGACGTGGAAGTCACCTGCAGATTCATCAAGTCCTCCACGCTCATCTGACTCAGGTCCTTTGGCGCGGCCTGTGGATAGCCGGGAGACGCCGCCACGGCCATCAGGCCGATGGAGACGAATAAGATGATTCCTCTCGTGCGATTCTCAATTCGTATCATCTACAATCACTCCCGGTGCTTGAACCCGCAGCTTTGCGAAAAAACTTTAAACGCCAGTTTCGCCCTTGGTGCGAGTGCGCCAGCCGCGGTTCTTCCAGTGCGGGGAATCGCACGGTTATGACCATTTGTCTTCAATTACGAGTCGCTTCTTGTTTTGATTCAATGACTTAGGCGTGAGTCAAACTGAGAGCCAACAGGTTGAATGGAAGACTGTGCCATAACAAACATCGGTGAACCAATGCGGTACAAATCCCCCGGCGCGCTTCCAGAAGCGCAGCGATATCGACGCCTCACTCCAGATTCAAATTGGCGGGGTTCGCGTCAGAAGCCGAGCAGGTTGGGAGCCTTTACGGAAATTAGGAAATCGGATTTGTTGGCTTCGAGTTTGGAGGTCTTCTTCATCGATTGCCCGTTCGAGATGTCGCGCACATCGATATGTAGCAGCAATTTCTTCTTGGACACGAACACGGCTTGAACGGTGTTCGAGTCCGCAATATGAATTCCGCCCTGCGCCGTAATAACCCGGAACACGTGGTCGCCCGGAGGAACGGAAATATCATCTTTGGTAGGGTCCGTGTCATGCTCTGCGAGCGGTTTTCGTTCAAACAAAACCTTCCCGTCCATCATCACCACAAAACTTGCTTCCAGCGGAACGTGTCCGTCATCAATGTGAATTTTCGCTGGTTCCGCTGGAGCCGAGGCCGGCGCCGTTCCGCTGGCCGCGGGCTGCGGTTGCGCCACCGTATTTGACGGAGGCGTCTTCGGCGGAGGAGTCACGGCTGGCGCAGTGGATGGCTGTGACGCACTTGTCTGATTTTGCGCGGGCTGCGAATTTTGCTGCGGCGCGCCCGCCTGGGGAGAATTGGTCTGCGGCGGCTGATTCGATCCAGCGGAAGATGGCGCGGGGCCCGCCGATGTTGGAGACTTCGCAGGCGTCTTGTTAGGTGTCGTCTTTGCCGCGGTTTTCTTTTCCGAAGAGGTTCCCTTGGATTTTCCCCCCGACGATTCTGAGGTTCCCGAATTCGCTGATCCTCCAGCTGCCGAACTTGTCGGTGCAGTCGCCTGACCGCCCGGCCCCTGATCCGTCGCCGTCCCGGGAGCTGCGCCAGTCAGTGACCCATCCGGCGCGGTTTGCTGCGTTTGCTGTTGCTTTGCGGCCGCCTCGGCCTCAGCCTGCTTTTGCTGTTGTTCCGCCGCCGCTTGCGCGGCCGCTGCTTCCTCTCGCAACACGCGCCTGTGATGTATCACCCGCGACGTTACAATTGCTCCGACAAGAACAAGGAACACGGCGGCGGCAATCCAGAGAGTTCCGCGAGGCAATTGGCCAATTTTCGGTCTCGCTGGCGCGATGGACTCCGGCTTCGCTGCCGCCATTTGACTCTTCGCCGCCATCTGCACGCGCGCGTCGGAATCAAGCGTCGTATTCGGGTCGCCTTCCATCATGGAGACTGGAGCCATCAAGGTTTCCGTTGCACCCTGCGATGCCGCGCCCGGCGCTGCGGGCATCCTCCCGGCGCGGCCCGCGGCAAGATCCGCGGCGAGCGCCTCGCCCGTCAAATACCTCGCGGCGGGATCCTTTTCGAGGCACTTCATGATGATTTGTTCGAGCGCCCCTGGAACTGCGGGATTGATTCGCCGCGGCGGCGCCGGCGAAGAGTGAACAATTTTGTAGGAAACCGCGGTGATTGTGTCGCCGGCGAATGGTTTGTCACCCGTGGCCAGCCAGTAGAGAATGACTCCGAGTGAAAAGAGATCCGCGCGGCCGTCAATCGTCGCCCCGGTGAATTGTTCGGGCGGCATAAATGCGGGAGTCCCAAGCAGTTGCCCCGTCGTCGTAATTTGTGATGCGGAAAGTTTTGCCACGCCAAGGTCGGCGATCTTTGCGTGTTCGGGTTCACCCGGTTCACCCGCGGCCAACAAAATGTTCGCGGGTTTGATGTCGCGATGGATCACGCCATTGCGGTGGGCATAACCGAGCGCGTCCGCAATTTGCCTGCCCATCTCAAAAATGTGATCGAAACTAAACCGCACGCCCGTATCCATCGCCGTAGCCAGCGACCGCCCGTCCACGAACTCCATCACCAGGTACGGCGTGCCGTTGAATTCGCCCACATCATAGACGGTCACGATGCCCGGATGCGTCAGCCGCCCGGCGGCGCGCGCTTCGCGCGTAAACCGTTCGCGGTATTCCTGCGCCATCGGACCACTCAACGCGCCGGAAAGGATCGTCTTGATCGCCACCGTGCGGTCCATCATCGGATCGCGCGCCTTATAAACGGCGCCCATGGCGCCGTGACCGAGTTCCGCGATTATTTCGTACCTGCCGATTGACTGTAGCTCTGACATGGACGTCCCGAGGGCCGTACTCTACCACAACGTGGGTAGACGTTTCAGCGGGCGCCGCCATATTCCGGGCGCCCGCTGAATTTAAAACGTCCTGCTGGAATCGAGCGGCCCTAGTGCGTGGATCCCGCGTACTTCACCGAACACCCATATGGCCGTGAGGTTGCCACGCTGACGGGCTTGCCTGCCATCGCATCCTCCAACGCCATGGACACATAATTTTTCGAGTTCGGGATGTCGCTCGCGTCTGAGGTTGGGTGATCGTCAATCGCGCCATCGTAAATCACAACGCCTTGCGGGTTGATGATGATCATGTGCGGCGTTGTCTTCGCGTCATACAAATGTCCAAGGTCGCCATTCGGGTCCAGCAGCGCGGCCGTCGGCGCGGCGCCCATTTTCGTGATGTAGGCGTTCTCCTGGTCCGCCGTCATGTAGCCTTGAGTTCCCGGCGCGGAGGAGATGACGGTGAACCACGCCACGCCCTTCGCTGTCCATTCTTTCTGCAGGCGCTGCATATTCCCGCTCTCGTAGTGCTTGCGTGTATAGGGGCAGCCATTATTGTGCCACTCGAGCACCACGAATTTCCCGCGGAAATCGGAAAGGTGGTATGTCCTTCCATTGCTCGCCGTTGCTGAAAAATCAGGCGCGGGCTCGCCGATTCTCGGCGCCGACATCAAGATCGGCGCAATCAGCAGAGCCGCCGCGATGGCGATCAAACCAAACAATGAACGCTTCATGTCCGAACCTCCTGATACAAGTTTTATCCTGCAAAGTTGCAGTACGAATCCAAAATTTCTAAGGGGCCAAGTATCCCTTGCCGTTAGCCCCCCGTATGGCCAGCCGTGGAGCTTCCTACCGGCACATCCAAAAGATAAGCCTGTCCGTCCGCCAAGACAAGCACCCCCCTCAATCGGGTGGCGGGTTTTGTCAATTGGTTCGACTTGCGCACAGTTATCTGAAAACCCCCGGCAACCGGCGCGATTTCCTGCTTTGCAGAGAAATCAATTTGTAACTCATCGAGTGGGAAATAATACGCCGGCAACGTTCTTGCGCGGGTCCGCGCGTGCAAAACGAACGAATTCTGTTTGTCCGCCCAACTGAATTGCCATCCCGCGGGCGCGGGCTTCGGCAAGCGCGCGCGTGTAGCCGAAAAAAGAGGCTCGACGCGCGCATCAACCGGCGCCGGCTGAGCCTTTACAGGCAGCGACAAAGTCAGTTGCGCTTTGGCAGGGACGCACATCTCCTTGCTGCAAATCAATAGCCTGACGGAAGCATCCAGCTTTGCGCCGCCGGATGTCACCGCAACATTCTGCGCGGTCCGCATCGGCACCAAAAGCAGCACCTCATTATCGTAGACGTAGTTCATGATGGTTGAGGTCAGCATTCTCTCCGGGGCAGGCCATTCAATCTCTCCCGCTGTGATTCCCGCCGGCAATTGCCAGGTCACGCGCGGCGGTTCACCCGCATCCCCCGGGTTTTCCCAATAGATGTGCCAGCCCGGATCCATTTTGAAATGGAGGCCGACGGTGAATTCCTGTCCCGGCGTAATCCACCCGTTTTCCGCAACGAGGTCGAGCGTCCCATGTTGGATTGTGGCTCCCTGCGAACCATCTGCGAGGCAACCAAGGAAAAAAAATGCTGCAATCAGGCATATGAAGTTGCGAGCGTTCAAACGGGGACTTTCAGGGAGAGATTTTTGAATCATCGCTGATCACGGATCAAATTCGTGCAATCGGCTTACAACGTCAATTATCTCATAAGACGGCGTTGGTGGTGCTTGCGTCGCCAAACGTAACCTGTGCGACCACAAGCCGTTTGCACCCCCGCCTTCGCATCGGTGGTGCCACGCGACGCCTAAAAGGTCTATTGGACGATTAGTGTAAGGGTGAGCGAGTGTACGTCGCTCCCCGACGTTCCAGTTACTGTGGGGTTATAAGTCCCTGCCGGCGTGACGCCTGCCCCGCCATTCGCTGTCGTAGTTTGAGCCCCCCCGCACCCAATGATCAACGAAGCTGAAACACATAATACGATCATTACCGCCGCCAGCGTATACGCGCCCAACGCTCTTCTGCGGGCGGCTTTAGGAGAGAAGTGCAAAGTGACCAGCCAGCCCAATAACGTCAACAAACACAGCCCAAAAAGATAGATAAGCGGAGGCTTGTATAAGGAACCCGGCCCAAGTTTCGTAGTGGTCGAGGCTGTGGTCGTAATCATAACGGTGATGCTAACTGCCGCGGTGGGCGTCAAGGTCAGCGTTCCGCTGGGATATGTGCAAACTGTGCCGACCGGCAGGTTTCCACAACTCAACGTGACCTTGATCGTATCCGTTGAAGCCGATCCCCCGGTTGCTACCAAATCCAATTGGTAGCTCGCGGCTGTTCCCGCAGTTACGGTAACGCTTTGGGACGAACCTGAGTCAACCGTGATTTGAAAGTCGAGCCCGACGCCGCTGAGCGGAACCAATTGCGGACTGTTTCCGGCGCTGTCGGCGATGTTCAAAACCGCTGTGCGGCTGCCCCCTGCCTGCGGGGTGAATGTTACCGTGATCACGCAATTGGCGGTCGCCAGGACCTGAATCCCGCACGTATTCGTCTGTGTGAACTCGGTTGGATTCGTCCCGGTAAACGTGAATCCAGTAATATTCAACACGTCTTTTCCGTTGTTTGTAAGCGTGATCGTCTGCGTCGCGCTCGCGGTCAGGTCCGTTGTCGTCGGGAAGGTCAAAGTGGTGGGACTCAGATCTGCTGTGGCTGCTGTACCGAGCCCAAAGAGTGCGGCAGTCTGACTTCCGCCGGGGGCGTCATCCGTGAATACGAGGTTCGCGGAGTTCGACCCTGTGGCATTCGGATCGAAGATCACCGCCGCCGTGCACGTCCCGCCCGCGGGCACGCTCGCCCCGCAAGTGTTTGTCTGCGTGAAGC
The DNA here is from genome assembly GCA_963737185.1 of uncultured Acidobacteriota bacterium. Taxonomy (GTDB): domain Bacteria; phylum Acidobacteriota; class Terriglobia; order Acidiferrales; family UBA7541; genus DASTCZ01. The sequence continues at coordinate 71,345 of CAVTRS010000018.1, forward strand.
TTGTCGCGTTAATTCCAGTGATTGCGATGCTTGAGAAATTCAGCGCGACCGTCTGATTGTTCATCAGTGTAATCGTCTGCGGCGTGCTTGGGTTGCCATTGATTTGCAGCGGGAATGACACGCCGGTCGGGCTTAACACGACGGGTGTGACGCCGGTGCCGGTAAGGGAAACCAGTTGCGGGCTCGAAGCCGAGCTATCCGAAATAGAAAGGTTGGCGGTAAGTGCTCCGGTCGCTTGCGGTGTGAACGTCACGTTAATCGTGCAATTGGCGTTGACCGCCATAATCGACGGGCAATTGTTGGTCTCGCCAAAACTCGTATTGTTTGTGCCTGTCGTCGCGATGCCGAATACGGAAAGTGGCGCGCTGCCTGTGTTGCTGAGCATCACCGGCTGCGAGGCGCTCGTTGTCGTAATCACTTGATTGTTGAAAGTGAGCGACGGTGTCGAAAGTGTGGCTGCCCCGATGGGCACCAGCCCGGAGGCGTCCCGTATTCGGTTGTTTGCGGTGTCCGCGATGTAAATGCCTCCGAGACGATCCAACGCGATCCCTGTGGGTGTATGCAGTGACGCGCTAGTCGGCACGCCGCCATCGCCTGAAAACCCGGCCACATTGTTCCCGGCGATCGTTTGAATAGTGGCTCCGCCAAGCGGAACCTCGCGGATCACATTGTTGTTCGTATCGGCGATGAACACATTCCCCGAGGGGTCCACAACGACACTAATTGGTCCGTTGAGTTGAGCCGCGGTTGGCGATCCGTTGTCGCCGGAGTAGCCCGCGCCCAGCGCGTGATCCCCCGCAATCGTGGAAATCCTGCCCCCCACCCCGCCTGTCACCTTGCGGATGACGTTATTGACTGTGTCCGCGATAAAAATATTTCCGAATCCGTCCAGATATACGCCCGCCGGAGCATTGAGTTGGGCCAGCGTCGCAAGGTTGGAGTCGCCGCTGTAACCGGCGCCAAGGGCAAAATCGCCGGCCACCGTGTAGATCTTCCCTGTATTCACACCCGTGCCCACCACTTCCCGAATCACATTATTTCCCGTGTCCGCGATAAAGATGTCGTCCGACGCGTCCACGAAGATCCCTGTGGGCGAATGGAGCTGTGCTTGCGTGGCGAACCCAGCGTCCCCCGAATACCCTGCGTTGCCGCCGATCCCGGCCACCGTCTGGATATTGCCGGTGGAGAACACCACCTCGCGCACCACATGATTGCCCGTATCCGCGAGGAAGATATTTCCAAATCCATCCACGGCCACCGACGCCGGGTTGCACAGCAAGGCCGATCCCGTTGCGGACACGCCGTTCCCGCTGAAATTGCACGCGGCGCCGCCTCGTCCAGCTACCGTTTGGATCAGCCCCGTGGATGCAACCACCTCACGGATCGCGTTGTTGGCGGTGTCCGCGATGAAAATATCCCCCACGCCGTCCGTGGCCACGCCCTTGGGAAGGTTCAGCGCCGCATCCGTCGCCGCGGAGGAATCGCCGCTGAATCCTAGAAAGCCGTTGCCCCCAAAAAGGAAGATGTCTCCCGTCAGGGCGGAAACTTCCCGGATGAAGCTGTTGCCGGTGTCCGAGATAAAAATATTCTGGCTCGCGTCCACGAAGACTCCGCGCGGCGCAAAAAGTTCCGCGCTCGTCGCTTTGCCGCCGTCTCCCGTAAACCCCGGCAAGCCGATCCCGGCCACTGTCTGGATTTGCTCGAGGTTCGCGGGAACCGACGCGATCACCTCCCTGATGGCATCCGTATTCGTATCCGCGATATACAGCTGCCCGGTCGGAGGTGACGCCGAAAAAGATCCCGAAACAAAAATCGAAGTGGGCCCGTTTAGCTCTGCTGATGTGGCTGGCCCCTTGTCGCCCTGCGATCCCGCCGTCCCGTTCCCGGCGATCGTTTGAATGTTCCCGCCGACCGTGAACGTCCGGATTCGGTTGTTTGCCGTGTCGGCGACAAAAACGGTCCCCGCGCCGTCCAGATAAACGTCCCTGGGGTGATTTAATTTCGCGTTCGTCGCAAGAATTCCGTCTCCGTTGTACCCGGCGCCGAGCGCCTGGTTTCCCGCAACCGTCGTGATTTGCAGCGTCATTCCGGCCGCCACTTCACGAATCACGTTGTTTCCGCTATCCGCGATGAAAATATCTCCGCTGCCGTCCACGTACACGCCGGTCGGATTGTTCAGCTCCGCCATCAGAGGAGCGACGCCGTCCACATATCCGGCAGTCCCGTTTCCCACGACGGTTTCGATCATTGCTGCGCCCATCGGTACTTCGCGGATTACATTGTTCCCGCTGTCCGCGATGAATAAATCGCCCATGGAGTCCACGAAAATCCCGGCCGGTGAATTCAGCGATGCCGTCGCCGGAGTCCCGCCATCGCCCGTGTACCCGGGCGTGCCATTTCCAGCGTAAAGTACCAGCGTTCCCGCCGTGCTGATCTGAAAGACGCAGTTGCAATGCGCGTCCGCGACATAAATATTTCCTGAGGAATCTTCCGCAATTCCTACTGGGATCCCGATACTTGAAGAGAGCGCGGGCAGATTATTCGGGCCGCCACCGGCCACGGTATTAATTGTCTGCTGGGCTTGCACCGAAAGAGAACAAAACGCCACACACATTCCTACGAAGGCCAGTTTCCTGAAAGTCCTCATCAAGCTCTCCAAATGGCGTTTTGCGGGGACTTCAATTCCAGTCTCTCCGGCACACCCAAGGCAACTTGCGCACAACACTCGCATTGAAACGGACTTGCAACCCTAAATTCATAAGACGCGGGAACACTGCCGCGAACGAACCCCCTGCAAACTCCACGAAGCGGGAAGCACGATAATGAATTGCCCATTCTAGCAGACAAGATGCTTTCTGGCACTGTGCAGAAATTGCCCATCCCGCCCGCCGGACTCACGCTCCCGGCTTCCCGGTTCGCTGCCCCAAGCCCACAACCTTACTCGCACAGCCCCAATCGAGCTTCCAAAACCCCTCGTCCCCGAAATCAGCTGCAATTGCTTGGCGTACTTAGAGATGAGCGCCAGTGCCAAAGTGTTGCCTTGCCAAGTTATAGCCGCAGCCCGCGCTTGGCAACGCATCCCGTAGCTCGGGTCTGGGCCCGGCGCGATTTGTGTAGCCCGCCCCGCTTCGAGCGGGGCGGGCTTTTCGCTGCCACCCTGCAAGATCAAATTGGCCTTCAGGAAATACTAGCTCTCCTGGTTTACGGCGATCCGAAATTGGAGCCGCACCGAAGTGATGAAGTAGAATACCCATAGGAGAGTGAATTTGACCCCGCGGCGAAAAACCGATTCAGCCAAATCCAGGCATATTCGGGGGACCATAGCCGCTATTACCTTCCTCATCCTTTTCATTACATCGACTTTGGGTCTCGCCCAAACCGAAAAATGGAAGTCCTTCTCCAATCGTGCCGGCTGGAGCATCAGTTACCCTCCCGATTGGAAAATTGACGCCTGCAAATCTTGCCCCGACCCAAAAGATCCCGACGCCTATGTGGATTTCGTTCCCCCCACCGAGAAAGATTCCGAACAGGGTTGGCTCAAGGTTGAGCGCCTCGGCGGCAGACCTCCCGGCATGAGCATGGACGAATGGTTCGCTGACATCAAGCAACAGGAGAACCTGATTCCCGAAGACGACAAGGATCTTCGGATCTCCCTGAACGGTTTGGTCGCGTTGAAGGCGCGCTACCATAATCCGAAGGACGGCAACAACGAAATCGAGGTCGTTTACGTCCTCCACGGTTTGCAATCCTTCTCTTTGGAATTCGCCGCAACCAAACCGAATCCCTCCGTCGAATCACTCAAGAACTATCCCATTTACGAGCGCATGCTCGCCTCCTTCAAAGTGAAGCCGTAATCGCACACGCATAAGAGTACCTCTTACTCTTCTCCTCTCGGCCAGAGCCATCCAATGAACTTGTCATTGCGAGCCCGCGCTTGGCGGGCGAGGAATCTGCTTTCGCTTTCCTGTGATTGGAAACCCGGAACGCCGATCTCTCCACCGAAGAATGGAGGCGCGGGCCGGATTTGAACCGGCGAATGGAGGTTTTGCAGACCTCTCCCTTAGGCCGCTTGGGTACCGCGCCCCTGCATGCAACCCGCCAGCTGACCGGCAGGCCGCCAAAATTATAGCGGAATAACCTCATCCTGCGAAGTGATGCGCTAAAATGGCCTGTTACTTCTGCATTTCAATTCAAGGAGCGCCCCAACCATCATGAAAACAATCATTCTCCTCACGATTTCCAATATCTTTATGACCATCGCCTGGTACGGCCATTTGAAATATCGCAGCGCGCCGCTCTTCAAGGTCATCCTCATCAGTTGGGGCATTGCCTTCGCCGAGTATTGCTTCCAAGTCCCCGCCAACCGAATCGGCTCCTATGAATTCACCGCCGCGCAACTCAAAACAATCCAGGAAGTCATTACTCTAGTCGTCTTCTCATTTTTCTCCGTGCTCTATCTAAAGCAGCCCGTCAAATTGAATTACGTCGTGGGCTTCGCCATGATCGTCGCCGCCGTCTTTGTAATCTTCAAGAAGTGGTAGCGCGAATTTGGAGTGCGGCCCGCCCCGCGTCGCACTTTATCGGGGCGGCTCGCCGGAGTTCACCATGTCCTCGCAACCTCCATTGCGTTCGCACTCGTCCATGCGCTAATCTGAACCTATGCTAAGCAAATTCATCGAGAAGAAACTTCGCGGCGCCCGTTACAAGCTCTTGAAAGACGGTACCTACTTCGGTGAGATCCCGGGCCTTCGCGGCGTTTGGGCGAATCGCGAAAAACTCGAAGACTGTCGTGAAGAACTTCGTGAGGTCCTCGAAAATTGGCTCCTCCTCAAGGTGAGAGACAAGGAACACGTCCCGGGTTTCAAGATCCGGTTCGATCGCCGTCAGCTCGTCCGCAGTGCCTAAGAATATATCCTGGCGTAATCTGGTCCGAAAGCTCAGGCTTTTAGGTTTCGAGGGGCCTTTCTCCGGAGGACGGCATCTTTTTATGGTTCGAGGAACTTTAAAACTCCGCATCCCTAACCCTCACCGTGGCGACATCTCCAAGAGTCTAGTCGCTGAAATTCTTCGTCAGGCTAGCATCTCGGTCAAAGATTGGGAGGAAGCGTAAGCACACTTCCCTCATCGTTCCGCTGAACCGTTACCTCATTCCTCTTTCCCGTCCCTCTCGGCTACAATGTCGCTTCTCAAACCATCGCGGAGGATTTCCCATGGCATCATCCAAAACAAAACACGCGCGCCGTTCGCACCGCCTCGCGCTCCACTCCATTCAATTCGCTCTCATCGCTCTCGCGCTCATAATCGCCTCCCCGGCGATTTTTCGCGCCAACTCGCGCTCGGCGCCCTCACAAACAGACACGCCAGGGATGCGTTTCTTCGTCAACTTCTCCGCGCAACTCGGCGCAGGGCCGTTCGACGGCCGCGTTTTCGTCGTACTCTCCGTCAACTCGAACAGTGAACCCCGCTTTCAAATGAATGAACAGGAAGCGCGCTCCGCCCAGTTCTTCGGCGTCAATGTGGACGGACTTATGCCCGACCGACCAGCCGTCATCGTGGACTCTACCCTTGGCTATCCAGCCCGGAGCCTCACCGAGATTCCCGTAGGCGACTACTACGTCCAGGCCGTCTTCAACAGATACACCACGTTCCATCTCTCCAACGGTCACACTGTGAAACTCCCCATGGATGAGGGAGAAGGCCAGCACTGGGACAGCAAGCCCGGCAATTTCTACAGCAAGCCTGCAAGGATACATTTTGATCCCTCAACTCCCAACACCATCAACCTGTCACTCACAGAAACAATCCCCCCCATCACGCCGCCGCAGGACACCGACCTCGTGAAGCACATCCGCATCCAGTCGGATCTCCTCACAAAATTTTACGGCCGCCCGATGTACCTCGGCGGAATCGTTGTCCTCCCCGCCGGCTGGAGTGATCATCCGGGCGCGCACTATCCGCTGCTCGTAAATCAGGGCCACTTCCAGCGCGACTTCAACGGCTTCCGCAACAACAGCAGCCCGCTCTATCAGGACTGGACCACCGGCAAGCTCCCGCACATGATCATGCTCATCATCCAGCACGCGAATCCCTATTACGACGATTCCTACGCCGTGAATTCCGCGAACGTCGGCCCTTACGGCGACGCCATCAACCACGAGTTGATTCCCTACGTCGAAAAACAATTTCGCGGCATCGGCGCGGGCTGGGCGCGCGCGCTTTTCGGCGGCTCAACCGGCGGCTGGGAAACTCTCGCCACGCAAATTTTTTATCCCGATGACTACAACGGCGCGTGGGGCGCCTGCCCCGATCCCGTGGATTTCCACGCCTATCAGTCCGTGAATATCTATGACAATAAAAACGCCTATTGGGATATCGGCCCCTTCGGTCGCGTCCCGCGCCCCGATATGCGCAGCGCCGACGGCCTTACCGAAGCCACCAACGAAGGCGCGAACCGCTATGAACTGGTGATGGGCACGCACGGCCGCTCGGGCGAACAGTGGGACATCTGGCAAGCCGTTTTCAGCCCTGCGGGCGATGACGGTTATCCGAAACCGATCTGGGATCCCGTCACGGGAGTGATCGACAAGGACGTCGCCGAATATTGGCGCCAGCACTACGACCTTACCGCCATTATGCAGCGCGACTGGAAAACGCTCGGCCCGAAATTAAATGGAAAGCTCCACGTGATGGTCGGCATGATGGACACCTATTTCCTCGACAACGCCGTCCACCTGATGCAAAACATGCTCGATAAATCCACCGACCCGCATGTAACCGGCGATTTCGATTACGGCCCCGGCCAGCCGCATTGCTACACCGGCCCTCCCGGCGCCACTGCGCGCGAAGGCAGCGCCACTTTCACGCAGCGAGTCCTAAAAGCCTCCGCCGACTGGATGCTAAAAACCGCGCCCCCCGGCGCCGACACCACGAGTTGGCGATATTGAAATTTATTTTTTGATTGAGGCCGATAATCAGGTTGCTGTTGTCATCCTGAACGTAGAGGCGACGATGTTCGTCGGCTCGGAGTGAAGGATCCTGCGGCGTTACGTTGAATATCAATTCATCGAACTGTTTCCTCCTTGCTCCGCGGGCCACCCCTCACTCATACCGCAACGCAATAATCGGGTCCACTCCCATCGCCCTCCGCGCCGGAATCCAACACGCCACCACCGCCACCAATATCAACACACCCGCCGCCCCCAAAAAACTCGCCGCATCGAAGCTCCCAATCCCATATAGCAATGTGCGAACGCTTCGCGTGAAAAACACAGACGCGCCCAATCCAATCACTACGCCCGCCACCACCATCGCCATTCCGTTGCTCATGATCAACCCAAGCACATTTCCGCGCTGCGCGCCCAGCGCCATCCGGATTCCGATCTCCTGCGTCCGCTGGCTCACGGAATAGGACATCACTCCATACGTCCCAATCGCCGCCAGCAGCAGCGCGAGGCCCCCGAATCCCGCGAGCAATTCCGCCGCAAATTTCGGCGCCGAGAGCATGTTGTCCATGTCCGCGGACACCGAGTGCCCCAGCCCGAGCGTCATTGCCGGATCCATCTGTTGGATCGTGCTTCGCACCGCCGGCAGCGCCGCATTCGGATCGCCCTTCGTTCTCACATAGATAAACGCGTTCGGGTAATAGAGCTGGTTCAACGAAAAATACAGCGCCGCCGTCGGAGCCTCGCCAAGCGTGAGAATTTTTGCTGTGCTCACCACGCCGATCACCGTAGCCTTCCACGGCTGCGCCGCAAAACTCAGGCGCTTCCCTATCGGGTCTTTCCCTTTCCAAATTTGGTCCGCCAGCGCCTGGTTGATCACCACCACGTGGTCCACTTTATCGTCATCGTGTTCGTCCACATCCCGCCCGCGCAAAAGTGGAATCCCCGCCGCCCGGAAATATCCCGGCTCGACCGCGATCACCGGAAATGGCGTGCCGTTCCGCGGGTCGCTCGAGTCCACGCCTTCGGGAAATGACGTGTACCCAAGCCCCACCCCGAATGGCAAAGAGTTTGCCACGCCCGCGTCGGCCACCATCGGCAGCGCGCGCACCTTCTCAACCGCCTCGCGATAAAATTCTTCGCCGCGCCCCTGCGGATAGTGCTGGCTCGCGGGACTCAACATGACAATCAACTCGTGCTTCACCTCGAATCCCGGATCCATCTGCTGCGCATTGCGCAAGCTGTGGATGAAGAGCGCCGATCCTACCAGCGCAATCAGCGAGAATGCGATCTGAGCCATCACCAGCACGCCGCGCAATCCGTACCATCGCCCCGTTCCGCTCGGCGCGTCCGTGCGGTCGCGCAGGGCCGTCATCTGATTTGGACTCGATGCCTGCAGCGAGGGCAGAAGCCCAAATAGCAGCGTCGCCACCACGGCAAGCGCCAGCGTGAATAGCAGCACTTTCCAGTCCAGCGAAAAATCCAGATTTTGCGGTCGCCCTCCGGGCAGCAACGACCACAGAAGATCTCGCCCCCAATATGCGCAAAGAATTCCAAATCCGCCGGCCGCAAGCCCCAGCAATAAATTCTCCGTAAGCAATTGCCGGATCAATCGTCCGCGCGACGCGCCAAGCGACAGCCGGATCGCCAATTCCCGCCGCCTCTGCATCGCGCGCGCCAGCAAAAGATTCGCCACATTCCCGCACGCGATCAGCAGCACCAGTCCGACGATCCCCATCATCAGTGCGCCCACCAGCGTAAAAAGTTGGCGCTGCTGCGGCGGCACGTTTGTCTCACTCAGCGGCAACATCACCACGGTTCGTCCATTGTTTTCTTTCGGATATTCTTCCTGTAGCCGCTTCGCGAACGCCTGCATGGAAATATTCGCCAGCGCCAGCGTCACGCCCGGCTTTAGCCGCCCCACCAGGTTCACCTCGCGCGCCGTCCGGAGCTGGAACCAATCCTTTCGCTGGTCCGTCACCAACTCTTCGTGCATCATCATCGGAGCCCACATGTCCGGGCTCCCGATGGCTCCCACGTTTTGAAATTCCTTGGGCGCGATGCCCACCACCGTGTAGCTTTGCCCGTCAATCAGAACATTCTTGTTCAGAATATTGGGGTCGGAGCCCAGTCGCCTTGTCCATAGCGCATAACTCAGCACCACCACAGGCCGCGCTCCGGGCACCGCATCCTCCTCCGGCAAAAATCCCCTGCCCGGTGACGGCCTCACTCCCAGAATTTCAAAAAAATCCCAGTCCACCAGTTGGATGAATACGTCAACCTTCGTGCCGGAAATGTCCAGGTCTCCGCCCGTCCCCATAAACATGGAGAGGCCGGAGAAAACATCATTCTTTTCGCGATAATCCTTGGCGTTCAAATACGCATTCTGCAGGTAGGAGATGACGTTGCCGCCCGCGGTCGTCTGCGTCGAATAAACGCAGATCGCCGTCGCTGGATCCTTCACGGGAACGGGTTGCAGGAAAACTGCTTTCACCAGAGTGAAGATAGTTGTGTTGCCGCCGATGCCCAGCGTCAACGAGAGCAGCGCGATCGCCGTGAACCCCGGCTTCTTCGCCAGCATCCGCACCGCGTACCGAATGTCCTGCCAGATCGTCCCAAGACTTTCCATGCCACGGCCCCCTGTAGTTGGCGCGAAAATGCCGGCGCCACTGCCGTCTTTCGCGCGGTTCCCCAACTACAATCTTATATACGGCGCCGGCAAGGAATCTGTTACTCGAGCGCGTTACACAATCACTGTCATTTTGCGCCCACTCCAAAAACCTTGTCATCCTGATGCCGCCTTGCGGCAGAAGGATCCGTATCACACGCCACAAATCGAGCCATTAGCAGCGTTTCACGCGTCGCTTCAAATGGAAACGATCTCCACGCCCGCCTGAGCAGCTGCTCGTCTAAGGTTTTTGTCTTTAGTTGCCAATTTCAATCTGGAAAGCAAAGCGATAGAAAGGTAGGCTGCGTCGTAATTCGTAAGTCCATGCGTTATTGCAAGGCGCGGCAATTCGAGAACCTCGGAAGGGGCTTGCTGCGCGACATCAATTGGAAGCGCCCTCATTCGCGCCAGAAATCCATCGATCTGTTCTAATGTAATCCTCTGCCGTCGGTACGCCATCAGAAGACCATTTCCGATTTCGTAGAACCAAATAGGGGGAACAAAAGCGCGACTTTCTGAAAGGCTTGCAAGGACGCCCAAACTATATTGCCGGTCGGCCTCGTCTTCAAGAAACCACTGGAGCGCCAGGAAGGCGTCCAGAACAAAATTACTCACAAACGGTGGCCCTCGTGAATCAGTTCTTTGACGGTGACTCCTTCCAGGCGAACGTGGTTCTTTTCGACAAATGCGAGCATTTCGCGCACCGCCTCGCGCTGGGCGCCATTGGGTTTACCGCCAGCCACCGTCTGTTCTTTTTCGCGAAGAACTTGTAATGCTTCCGCAATCACGTCCTCAGCCGTGCGGAAGTGACCTGTTTTCAACTCTTCCTCGACGATTTTCACCTGCTCGGGCGTCAATTTGATATTCATTGGCTTGCACTCCAAATGCTTCATCGGATCCATGATACCAGCCCGAAGTCGACACGTGAACCAGTTTGCTAAATGGATTCGTTTGCGTTACCGCACGTTGCGCACCTGCTTCAAATACGCGTCCAAGTCCACCCGGCTCCAATTGTCATCGCCAAACTTTCCATCAAAAAACTCCCCCACGTCGTCATCCGCGTCGGCCCCTTCACCGATCCTCTTCTCGCACCCCACGGCAATCGCATTCGCCAGGTTGTCCGCGTCCTCCTCATCCAGGATGCACACTGCAGGCTTCCCCGCCTTCCCGAACGCAATAATGTGCGCGGCAATCTCCTTCAGTCCCGTCGGCCCCGCATCCACCTTCCCGATCCGCACCACCATCCCGCCCACGCGCTGGTCGTCGCGCGCAGCGTCAATCCCCCGCTCGATGTCGTGCAACTCCCCCGCGCTCAATTCCGCGGGCGGCGTCGTATCCGGTTGCGCGCCTGTCCCACTCTTCTTCTCCTGCGCTGAGCCGTTCAAATCAATCTGCAGCACCGCATTCCACACCACGCGGTTCCGCATCTCCAGCCGCACCACCACCGCAATCGCAATCGCGACGACCACGCCGATTATGATTTTCTTCCACATGTTCCGTTTCACTGGTTGGAATTGTAACGTGGATTCATTGCCTGGAATTGCCGCGTGGATTCATTTCCTGGGCTTGCTTCGCCGTCTACGTTTTCGCCGGCTCCACCGCCGCCACCTGCGCCTCGCGCAGGAACCTCGCCGATTCCTCCGGCGGCGTCGGACAAATATAAAACCCGCTGCCCCACTCGAACCCCGCAACCTTCGTCAGCTTCGGAATAATTTCGATGTGCCAGTGGTAGTGCGGGTTCGATTCCTCGCCGATCGGCGACGTGTGGATCATCAAATTGTACGCGGGATTGTTCAGCACGGCTTCCTGCCGCATCAGGCAATCCTTCAGTGTCCGCGCCAGCGACTTGAATACGGGGCTTTGATTGTTCTCAAATGACGAGCTGTGCTGCTTCGGGAGCATCCAGACTTCAAATGGAAACCGCGGCGCGTACGGCGCCAGCGCGATAAAATCCGGTGTCTCCGTGATCACGCGCACACCCTCTTCGCGTTCCTGCCGGATCATGTCGCAGAAAATGCAGCGCTCTTTTTCGCCGTAGTAACGCTTCGCGTTGTCCACTTCCTCGCGCACCCGCTTCGGCACGATCGGCAGCGCGATCAGTTGCGAATGGGTGTGCTCCAGCGACGCGCCCGCCGCATCCCCATGGTTCTTAAAAATCAAGATGTAGCGGAAGCGCTTGTCATTCTTCAGGTCCAGCATCCGGTCGCGGAACGCGTACAAAACCTCCTCGATCTGGTGTTCGCCGAGCCGCGCGAGCGTCGCGTTGTGGTCCGGCGTCTCCACAATCACTTCATGCGCGCCCACTCCGTTCATCCGGTCGAAGATTCCCTCGCCCGTCCGGTCCAGATCGCCTTCGATCCCCAAAGCTGGAAATTTGTTCGGCACCACGCGCACCGTCCATCCAGGCGTATTCGGCGCGTTGCCGTTCCGCCCGTACGTCAGCAACTCCGGCGGCGTCTTGTCTTCATTTCCGTAGTCGAAAGGGCAAACGCCCTTGCCGCGGATCTCCACGCTCTCATTCACGAAATCCGATGGCCGCTTCGCGCGGCCGGTGGAGATAATCACCCATCGATTTGTGATCGGGTCTTTGCGCAGCTCAGGCAATTCATCCTCCAGTGCTCATTTCGACTTCACGAAGGGAAGCGCGGACGGCTGGTGCCTCGCCCGTGCAAGCATTGTATTCGGTAGGCCACTCTCGCGCAACGCGCAGCGAAAATTATTTGTCTCAACCCCATAACTTCGCGTCACGATAAACGAAGTTTGTCATCCTGAGGCCGGTTTCAGGCCGAAGGATCCCTCTGCGCCACGACAATCGTAAATCCGCTTCCGTCTTCTTCGCGCCCTCTGTGTTTTCTTCTCTGTTCTTCGTCCTTCTATGCGTCTCAGCGAAATATCCTCCTGCCAATCCCACTCAACTCCCGCCTCCCGCGGAACTCCCAAACGCATCCTTATGCAACCGGACCACCGGAGCCGCCCCCGCCCGCGACTCAATCGCCAGCACATCAAATCTGCACGTCGCCTCCTTAATCCTCCACTCCGCCAAAAACATCCGCGCAATCCGCACCAGATTGCGCCGCTTCTCCGGAGTCACCGCCTCTTCCGGCCGCGCCCTGCTCTTCTCTTCATCGGCAAGAGTCCGAGTCTTCACCTCCACAAACGCCAGCACCTTCCCATCGTATCCCGCAAGGTCAATCTCGCCCTTCATCCCCGGCGCCATAAAATTTCGCGCGATGATCGTGTATCCGCGCCGCCGCAAATACCAGTAAGCAAATGTTTCCCCTCGAACCCCAGTCCGCCGCGCCGCATCCTTCGCACGCGCAGCGGCGCCGGCGGCCGATGCGCCCCCCTCCTCGGCCAGCCCCTTCCGCGCCGCCCAGTTCACAATCCCAAACACCGCTCGCGCCACAATCCGCATACGCGCGCCATTCTACATGATCGTATTTAACGAATGAAGTAGATTATATGTGTGTAATTTATGGGTTACAGGTGGGACCCGGCAGACTTAATTATTCGGCTTACGGTTTCTTGCCCCTGGGATGTTTCGCGCAAACATGCGCTTTGAATTCTTTGTCGCGCTGTCCCTCATACTTTTCCAGCATCTCTTCCAGCGATTCTCCGCTCGGTTGCCCCGAAGAATTAAACACCCACGCGCAATCGGAGCAGCCCCAGCCCCAAAAACGCTCTGCCTCAATCCAGATCATATTCCGCGGCATAGTTTCCCCGCCACACCTCGTGATCAATCAACGATTGCGGTCATCCCCCACCCTTCAGCGTGTTGAGTCCGGCCTTGGATTCGACATCAGCGCATACCGCTGGATCACCGCGTAGCATTCGCACGCTTGGTCTTCCAGCGCCGCTCGATCCAAGATCTTCACCGCCCCGCGGCTGTACTTGATGATGGCCATTCGCTGCATCTGATTCGCTGCCAGTGACACGCTCGGCCTGTCCGTGCCAAGCATCGTCGCAAGAAAATCATGCGTGATGCGCAGCGTCCCGGAATCCACCCGGTCGTGCGCCATCAGCAGCCAGCGCGCCAGCCGGTGATCGATGTCGTGCAGGCGATTGCACGCCGCCGTTTGCGCCACGTGCAGCCCGAGGATCGTCGTGTACCGGTCCAGCAGCCGTTGCAGCCCCGGAACAGATTCCATCGTCTTTTTCAGTTCACGGATTTTGATCCGGAATCCATTCCCTCCAATTTGCATCACTTCACGGAGCGGGCTGCGATTCAGCCCCGCCACCGACGGAAACCCGGCAATTCCCTCGCGCCCCACAATCCCCGCCTCCACCGTCTTTCCGTTTCCCATTACCACCACAAGCGAAATCAATCCTTCATTCGGAAAGTGGACGTATCGCATCGTCTGATGCGGCTCGTGCAACTTCATGTGCGACGGCAATGACACGTATTCCAGGTGCGGACGGATCACGCTGAATTCCGCGTCGGTGATCGCCAGCAGAATCATGTTGTGCACTGCTTTTCCGCCGGCGTTCGTCCGGGGGCGCTCCTCGAGCGCGTGCTTCGGTTTTCCTCTCAAGTCGCTCCTTTCATGCCTGTTGCTGAAATGCCTGAACCGCGGCGCGCCCTGTGCTCAATGCGTTCCTTGCCCGATTCATTCTTCGCCCGGCGCAATCATCGCTCCGGCTTTTGAATGCGAGCCTTTGCTTCGTCAGTATGAGACCTGATTGTTTATACGGGAGGGCAATCGAATCGCAACGAAAATCAACTATGTAGTTTACCCTACAGACCTTATGTAGCTTATCCTACATAGCAGTTTTTCGATTTTCGCGGCACCCGCCGCCGAAAAATTCAAAACGTGAAATCGTTGCCTTGCTTGAACCCAATATCACTTTGCGATGGCGCCGGATCAATTCTGGCGCCGCTACTTCTTCGCCAGTTCCCCGGCAAAATGGCTTTCCACATCGTCACGCGAGAGCGGGTTTCGCGCCTTTGTCATTACGACGGAATAAACCACCTCATTCCGTTCAATCTGCGCGGTGATAAACGCTCCGTCATTCACCAGTTCCTGGTAGATGAACTTCACTTTCCTGCCATCGGCCAGTGTCTTGATCCACTCTGCATCTGACATTTTCCAACTCGGTTCGCTCTCTTCAATAATATTTGCCCCGCTTCAATTTTCCCGTTCGGCTGTGATGGTCACCTCGACGTGACCGCCCTTCTTCAGCTTCACATCATCGCCATGTTCATCCGTCAGTGCATTTTCGATTCGTAAGTTTCGATAAGGCCGGTCCGCCCCGTGAACGCCGATCTGCGCCTTTTCCGGCTTGCTCGGCCCTCTGGACGCAATTATCCTATCGACCGTTCCTGGCATGCTCGCGCTCGGCTGTTCCACGATTCGCGCGGTGTCCAGCTTCAGTTCCGCGATTCGCGCCGACCGGCTCATCCGCGGCTGCGCCATTTCCTTCCGCACGCTCTCCCGCGTCGCGTTCCGCGTTTCTTTCTCAGTTTTCTTGGATTTTTTAGTATTCGTACGGCTCATGCAGAATGATCGCATCATCAGGGATGCATTACAGTCTCATTCCGCACACATACGAGTCTTATTTCGAGAAGGTGTAGCTCAGGTCCCCAGCGCCCTCGGCCGCGACCTGAGATCTTTCGCCCGGGTGCCACACATTCAGCTTCCGAATTTGCGTTCGTCTCTCGTCCTGATTGCTTCCTCTCCCTTTCTTTCCTCTCTCTCACATTTTTCTCCGCGTTTCCTCCTCGTACTCTGCGCTAGATTTTGTCCTTCTTTGAAATTTCAAATCTCAAATCTGAAATTGGTTTTGTCTGCTTCTCTACATTCCCTTCTCCACTTCCGTAATGCACTTCTCCAGCACCCCCGCCGCAAATTCCGCCTGCTCCTCATCCACGAGCAGCGGCGGAGCGATCCGCACGGTATTTTCCCCCGCGCCGAGCAGCAGCACTCCCTTCTCAAACGCCATGTCCACCACCTTGTCCCGCAAATCGTGTGCGCGTTCTTTCGTTTTCTTATCCAGCACCAGCTCGACGCCGATCATCAATCCCTTCCCGCGCACGTCGCCCACGAGCTTGTGCTTCTCCGGCCAGTCCGCCAGCCGCTTCAAAATGAATTCGCCCACTTTTTTCGCGTTCGCCATGTACGCGCTTTCGATCAGCTTGATCGTAGCCAGCGCCGCCGCGATGCACACCGGATTCCCGCCGAATGTCGACGCGTGCGCCCCCGGCTTCCAATCCATCAGACTCGCGCGCGCAATCACCGCCGAAAGCGGCATCCCGCTCGCGATTCCCTTCGCCACGCAAACGAGGTCCGGCTCGAATCTCGCATGGTCGCCCGCCCACCATCTTCCCGTGCGGCCCATTCCGCATTGCACCTCATCCGACACCAGCAAAATTCCGTTCTTCTGCGCGATGTGTTGCAAGCCGCTCAAAAATTCCGCGGGCGCGGGAATGTATCCGCCTTCTCCCTGAATCGGCTCAACAAAGATCGCCGCCACGTCGCTCGGGTCCACCAATCGCTTGAACAATTCGCGCTCGATAAATCCCAGGCACTCCCCCGCCGTCACGCCGCGATACGGATCCGGATACGGCGCGTGGAACACTCCCGATAGCAGCGACCCGAATCCCTTGCGCTGCACCGCCTTTGACGCCGTCAGCGATAGCGCGCCCATCGTTCGCCCGTGGAAACATCCATAAAACGCGATAATTTTTTCGCGACGCGTGTGATAACGCGCCAGCTTGATCGCCGCCTCAATCGCCTCCGCCCCCGAATTTCCGAAATAAACTTTTTTCGGCTCCGCGCCCGGAGCGATCTGCGCAAGCTTCTGCGCCAGCTCCGCCATATTCGGAATATAAAAATCCGTCCCCGAAATGTGGATCAGCTCCGCCGCCTGCTTCTGGATCGCGGCCACAACATCGGGATGGCAATGTCCCGTCGCGCACACCGCAATGCCCGCTGCAAAATCCAAAAATATATTTCCGTCCACATCCTCGATCATCGCGTCGCGCCCATTCTTCACCACCAGCGGATACCCGCGCGTGTACGACGGCGAAACAAACTCATCATCCAGCTTCAAAACCTTCTTAGCATTCGGCCCCGGCAACGGCCCAACCAGCTTCGGCAATTTCGCGCTGCTAGCAACATGTGTCATGTTTTTCTCCAGGGGACTTTGCGCGTAGAAATTCACGCGGCAAGAATTATTTGCGGTTTATGTAGCGCCACCCTTCAGGGTGGCATCGCGCTGAAGCAGGGACAGCTCTACCGCGCAAGAAGGGGCAAGTAGTTATGCCGCGGAGAAGAGGTTTGGTCTTTCGTTTGCCGGAAGCGAGTGCCAAGTAGTCATGTCGCCAGTGCTCATTCTACTCCCACATCAACACCCTGTGTAGCCCGGGTTCCCCGAACCAGGGGCTTTTCTATGCGCACACTTGGTTGTCATCCTCGGACCACAAAAAAGCTTGTCATCCTGAGGAGTCCGCCTTTGGCGGACGACGAAGGATCCGTATCACCCGCAGCAATTCGAGCCAGATGCAATGTTTCGCATTTCCGCGCAACCCTACCTCCGCTTCCACCTCATCCCGCCATCCTTCGTATCCTCCAGCACCACCCCGCGCTCCGCCAGCGAATCCCGTATCCTGTCCGACTCCGCGAAATTCCGCGCCTTCTTCGCCGCCGCGCGCTTCCCAATCATCTCCTCAATCTCCGCGTCCGAAATCGATTCCGCCTCCGCTTCAAATCCCAGCGATCGCAGCCGCGCGGCATCGTCATCCATCAGTACGCCGAAAATCTCGTCGAACTTCTGCATCGCCGATTGCACTGCCTCCGCGTCGCCGCGCTTGAAATCGCCGCGATCCATCGCGATATTCGCGTCGCGCACCAGATCAAACTCCGCCGCCAGCGCCTGCGCCGTGTTCAAATCGTCGGAAAGCCCGGCGTCAAAATCCTCCTCCGCTTTCTTCACACGCGCGTCAAATCCCCTCGTTGTGCCCGCCGCCAACTTCTCCGCGCGCAGCCGCTGCGTAAAATTCCGCAGACGCTCCACCGAACTCGCCGCCTGCTGCAATCCTTCCATCGTAAAATTCAGTTGCCTTCGATACGGCACCGACGCCAGCAGCAATCGAATGGACGACGGCTTGTGCCCCTGCGCGAATAAATCCCGCAGCGTGTAAAAGTTCCCCAGCGATTTCGACATCTTCTGCCCATCGACGAGCAGATGTTCCGAGTGCAGCCATAGCCGCACAAACTTTTGCCCCGTCGCCGCTTCCGATTGCGCGATTTCATTTTCGTGATGCGGGAATATCAGGTCCACGCCGCCGGTGTGGATGTCCAGCGTCTCGCCCAGATATTTCATGGACATCGTCGAGCACTCGATGTGCCACCCGGGCCGCCCCGGCCCGATCCGCGTCTCCCAGAAATGCTCGCCGGGCTTCGGCGCTTTCCACAACGCAAAATCGCGCGCATCGTCTTTTTCGTAGCGGTCCGAATCCACGCGCGCCCCGGTCTTCATGCCGGCCACGTCAATGTTGCTCAGCTTTCCGTACGGCGGAAATTTCGCGATGCGGTAATAGATCGACCCTTCGCCCGGATACGTGTACGTCTTGCCCTGCAATTTTTCGATCAGCGCGACCATGTCTTCGATGTGATCCGTCGCGCGCACCAGCTTTTCCGGCGGCTCGAGCCCCAGCGCGGCGCAATCCGCGATAAACGCCTCGATATATTGCTCGGTGTATTCGCGGATATTTTTTCCAGAGGCGGCGGCGTTCGCGATGATGCGGTCGTCCACGTCGGTCAGGTTCATCACCTGACGCACGTTGTACCCGCGCATTTTCAGAAATCGCTTCAGCACGTCCTGAAACATAAACGTGCGGAAATTTCCAATGTGCGCGAAGTCATACACCGTCGGCCCGCACGTATACATGCGCACCTCCGGCGGCCGCAGCGGAGCAAACGCCTCCAGCTTCCCTCCCAGCGTATTATGGAATTTTATCTCCGCCGCCATCGCCGTCTTTTCGCCTTTGTTTTTGCCTTTGCTTCGGCCTTCGTAGGGGCGCTGCTCGCTGCGCCCTGTTTTCGCGCCGCAAACCCCTTTTCCACATGTAACGATTCTGCGCTTTCAAAAAAATATTTTGATGCTGCGCCATTCTATCCGACCCTCAAAACCCCCGCAAATGGCCCCAGCGAGCCCAAAACGACCCATTTCAGCTTTATACCTGTGGAAAACTTGACAACTGTGCTATACTGTCTCTGGAATATTCTCGACAAAACCCGCGCGCGAAAGCGGGTTTTTTGTTTTAGGACGCATCCCCAAGTGACGAGTGCGGAATCACCCCGCCAGCAAGGAATGTCTCGTGTAGATCGGCCCGGATCGAAGGGCTGCGGCCTTTCGCTGCCTGTAGGTACAGCGCCTGTTCTCTTCACCAAAACTGCAACACCAGGAGCTTGTCATCCTGAGGCCGGTTTATGGCCGAAGGATCCGTATCGCCCTCTACAAAACGCGCTATTGGGAATGTCTGTTATGACGCCGAATGATTCTTCTGCCGCAAGGCGGCATCAGAATGACAACGCGAATTTCCAGCGTCTGAGTTCCTAACGCTCGGCATCGAGCGCACCTCACTTTTCCAATTGTTTCAAAAACCGCAATTCGCCGGAGCCTCAATCCCGGCACAGGCGGAGCCTGCTCCGCCGATCCCTCCAACAAAGGACACCACCATGCAAGAAACCTGTTACATCCCCGAATTCCCAGTCCACAACGATGCCCCGCCACGCAAGGAATCATCGCCGCCCGCTGACGCGCCGCCGCGCAAGGATGCATCGCCGCGCAGGGATTACTACGCCCGCATCGCCGCGCGCTTCCTGAAAGACCCGCTCATCTCGCCCGACGCGAAGCTCCTGCGCGCGCTGCTGGCCGCCTTCGCCGACCAGCGCACCGGTCGCACCTACGTCAGCCTTCGCCGCATCGAGCTGCTGATCCGCTGCGGCCGCCGGCGCCGCTCAGCCGCCCAAAATGAGCTTGTCGCCGCAGGCTGGCTCAAACTCGTCCGCGAACGCGCCTACGGAGGCCGCTTGGGCCGCCTGACCTATCTCCTCTGCGAGCCGCCCCTAAGCTTTCTTGCTCACCCGCGCACGGCAGCGCCCCTCCATGTTGTGGAGCCTCGCCATGCTGCGGCGCCCCGCAAGCCGCCAGTGAGCGCCCCAGCGCCGCTTAACCACTCTTCTCACGAGGGAAGGCCGCACGACCCAGCCCCTCGCCGGCCCTCCCCAAAACGGCCACCAGTGCGCCGTTTCGCCACAGTGGTGAAACGGCGCACTCCTAATACATCCATGCCCAGTAAGAAGTGATCAGTCCCTACTAATTTTGGTTTTTCAGTTGTTTGGTTTTTTTTAAGCCCAAGGGGCTTAAAAAAAACCAAACAACTGAAAAACCTTTTCGCGGAACGAGTAAAATCCCTTGACGACGGTGTCTAAATAACTGAGATGAGCAAAGGCAAGCGATGGTTCTTTAGAATTTTCGCGGCGATCATTCTGGTACCGACCGCCGCCCTGCTCTGCCTCTATGTGTCGTGTTGGGTGAATCAGAAGAGGGCGGAGAAATTGTTCCAGCGCGTCTCCGAACTCCGCGTTGGCGAATCCACATTCGATGAGGTCCAGGCGTTGTGGAAACAATACGGTTCAAGAAATCCGAATCCAGACGAGATGTGCGACCAGTCCGATTGCACATTCCATGTGCAAACGGAGAACTTCGTCTCCGAGCACAAGTTGGACTGGAAATTCCTGAGAGCAATTGGGATTAAGCCCGCGATTGAATCCTCCACCTTGCAAACTTCAAATGGAAAGCTCTCGTACTCAGGATTCGAGCTCCTGTACGAAACGGAAGCCGGTGATTGGGTATATGCGTTCGTTGATTCTAGAGAATCGTTTTCGACCGACTTCTTGTGCCATAACCTTCCTCTACAGCAACATCCCACATTCGTGGCGTCGGGCGGATACCGTTCTGAATTTCGATTGGGAGTACAAATAACAGTTTCGCTGACCCCGGGGGCTCCTGAATCTGCTCGCGAGATCGCCAGAGGAATCAATTGGAAATGCATGACCGCAGTATTGGCCTGTGAAGGATTCTCGAGCGATGCGAGCAAGGGCTTGGAGGCTGTTATGCCCGCCGCATTTGCGCAGTCTATGCGCGATCAGGAGTGGGAGAATCACCAGAATCTGGGCGATTACCCGCAGCTAATTAAAGATTGCCAATTCGAGACCTACAATCCGTTACCCACCAAGAAATAATCGCGAATGTTTCTTGCTCACTTGATGGGCGTGTGCTACTTTTCTTGAGTACCGCCATGCAGCGCCAGGCGGCTGGGCCACTGCGAAGCGACCCGCCAACGTTTTTGTCGGCAACCGTCCCTCCAAATGAGGCTAAGGACAGCGTATCTCTATTCGCCATGCCATTTCTGCTCATCCGGCAGACAAGCGGCAGGCGAGCGGATGCGTTAACGCGCACGCGCGCGAGCTTGATACCCGGAAACGGAAGGGGCCGACTTGCTTAAACTTCGGAAAGTAGACATCGTAGGTTTCAAATCGTTCTTCGAGCGCACCCACGTGACCTTCAGCGGCACGGGGCTGACCTGCATCGTCGGGCCAAACGGCTGCGGCAAATCCAATATCGTTGACGCCATCAGCTGGGTGCTGGGCGAGCAGAGCCACAAGAGCCTGCGCGCCGAGCGGATGTCCGATTGCATCTTCAACGGCACCGCGAAGCGCCCGCCGCTCGGCATGGCCGAGGTGATCATCCATCTCGAAGACCCGGAACTCGCCGAAGCGGGCCGATTTATTTTTGAGCAGACGGATGAAGACGCCGCGCCGCAAGTGGGGACGCCCCCAGGCGGGAGCCTGGGGGCTCGAAATGAGATTGATGGGGCTCGACAAGAAATTGATGGGGCTCAGCAAAATGCCCCGGCTGAATCGGCGCAAGAAGGCACGACCGTAACGCATGACGCGAACGCCACGATGGAAATGGCCGCGGACCCAACTCCCGCAGCCGCGGACGCGGATGTGATTACCGAAATTCCCGCTGAAGAACCGCCTTCCAAAGAAAATCCATTCTCGAAAAAGAAAAAGGCCGCGAAGCCGGTGATCAATGCGAAGCCCGGCGAAGTTGTGATCGGACGCAGGCTTTATCGCAGCGGGCAAAGCGAATATTTGATTAACGGGCGCGTGGCGCGACTGCGCGATGTGCAGGAAGTTTTCATGGGCGTGGGCCTCGGCCCGGATAGTTACGCCATCATCGAGCAGGGCCGCATCGGGCAAATTCTTTCGAGCCGTCCCGCGGATCGCCGGGCAATTATTGAAGAAGCCGCCGGCGTGACGAAATACAAAACGAAGAAGCGCCTCGCGGAAGCGAAGCTCGAAGCATCGAAGCTGAATCTCAATCGAGTGAATGACATTGTCGTGGAAGTGGAAAAGCAGCTTGCCTCGCTGAAGCGGCAGGCCAGCAAAGCGCGGCGCTACGCGGAAATCCGCGAGCAGATGCGCGGGCTGCTGCGTCAAGTGCTTGCGAGCAAAGCGCGCGAACTGGATCAGGAAGCCGAGCGGCTCACAAAATTGTTAACGGAAACTTCCGCGGCGGAAGCCACAGAGGTTACCTCTCTTGCCGCGCTCGAAGCCGAGCACGAACAGCTTTCGCGGCGCATTGACGAGCTGGATGCCGAGCTGCGCCAGAACCAGAATCTTCTCGGGCAGACGACGCTTGAACTCGACCGCGCGGAAAATCACATTGCATTCAACCGCCAGCGCGGCACGGAAATGGATGCGCGCACCGGACAGCTGACCGCGCAATTAGGTCAAGCCGATGAACAAACGAATGTTGCGGCTGCCGCGGCGGCAACTCATGCGGAGAGCGTGAACGCGCTGGGCGAAGCTGCGCGAACGCAGGAATTATTGGTGAGCGAACTCGCTGCGCGGGGCCAGCAACTTTCTGTGGACATGCAACTCGCCGAAGAGCGCATCGCATCCCTGCGGCAATCCTCCGGCGAATTGACGGACCAGCTTTCGCAATTGCAGACCGAACACGCGCAGGCGGAAGCATCGCTCGCGCTGCATTTCGATTCGCTGGCGCGCAAACAGGCGAACGAGCAACAGTTGCTTGAAGAGTCGCTGCACCACCGCGAGCGCGATCAGGCCGCCGAAATGTATTTTCAGAGCGCGGGCGAACGCGCGCGGCGCGCGGGGCAGGAAGTTGCCAGTGTGCAGGCGCGGATTTCGGAATTGCGCGCATCGCGGCAGGAATTGGAAGCGCGGTCGGACGCAGCGCGCGACGCCGCCGCATCCGTGCGCGCACGCCGCAAGACTCTCGAACAGGTGCTGAATGACCGCGCGTATACCGCCGACTCCGTGAAGAAACTTTTTGCAGCGAATGCGGAAGCAGGCGCCGCAGGCGGAAAGAATTTCCGCGCTGTGGGCTTGCTAGCCGATTACGCCGAAGTGGCCGAGGCGCACGAAGCCGCCGTCGAACAATTTTTGCGGGATGAGCTGGAATACGTGGTGGTGGAAACATTCGACCACGCGCGGCTGGGCGTTTCCATGCTGCGCGATGAACTTGGCGGCCGCGCAACATTCTTCGTGGACTCGCTGAACAAGCTGAAATCATGCCCGAAGAAAACATCATTCCCTTCCCCACGCCGAAGGCGGATTTCGCGCCTGGACCGGCTGGTGGAATTCAAGGATCCGCTTGGCAAGGCGGCGAAACATTTTCTGCCGCGCTTGAAATCGGCGTGGATGGTGGAGACAGCAAGCGCCGCGGAAAAACTTGCGCGCGAATATCCGGCGTATTGCTTTGTGACTCCGGACGGCACGACGTATCAGGGACGCATGGTGAGCGGAGGCCGCGCCGTCGAGGCCGGGCCGCTCGGAATGAAGCGCGAGTTGCGGGCGCTCGAAGGCGAATTCGTGCAGCGCGAGCGCGAGTTGGCCGAGGCGCAAGCGGGACTGGATCACATGACCGGCGAATTGGCCGAGCGCGAAGCGGCGCTCGAGCAACTTTCCAGCGCGCATGTGGAAGCGGAAAAGAATTTTGTGGCGGCATCGCACCAGCGTGATTCGGCGCGCGCGGAAATGGTGCGGCTGAGCATCGAATTGCGCGATTGCCAGGATGAAATCGCGCGCTTGCAACGCGAAGTGAAGCTTTCCGAAGGCCGGGCGGCAGCGGCAAAGAGTCAGCGCGAAGACGCGACGCGTTCGCGCGCGACGGGCGAAGACGAAATCCGCGCGCTAGGCGATCGCGTTGTTGAGCTGCGCCAACAGGCGGAGACACATCAGCAGGAATTGGCCGCGAAGCGCGAAGAATTGGCCGCGATGGCCGAGCGTCTCGCGAGCGCAGAGGCACTGGCTGCGAGGCTTGAAGAGGAGCGCAGCGCGGCTTCAGATCGCGCCGATGCATTGCGCGATCAGCTTGCCGAACTTGAAAGCGAACGATTGCAGCTTGATGGCGAAAGCGCGGAATACGCGCGGCGCGCAGCAGCGCATGGCGAAGAAAAGAAACGCCTCGATGCGCGGGCGCAATCGCTGGACGCGGAATGGAATCAGGCGCGCAACCGCACCGCTCACGTGGATGATGCGATGCGCATGGCGCGGCAAAAGCTCGATGAATTGCGCGAGACGCGCGGGCATGCGGAAGTGGCGCAGGCGAAAAACGAATCCGAAATCGCGCACTTGCGCGAAAGCTGCGTCACGGAATTGAACGCGCAGCCGGAAGATTTGATGGCTGAATTCCCCGCCCTGCTTTCGGGCGAAGAGCTGGCGACCGCCGACGCGAATTACCGCGAGATGAAGTCGCGCATTGATTCGATGGGGCCGGTGAACATGATGGCGCTCGAGGAATATAACGAGTGCGACCAGCGGTTCACATTCCTGCGCGCGAGCGCGACGATTTGCTCGCTTCGATTTCCGAATACGCAGGCGGCGATCACGGAACTCGACGAAGTTTCGCGGCAGAAATTTGAAGAGGCGTTTACGAAGATCAATGCGAATTTCGCGGACGCCTTCCGCACGTCTTTTTGGCGGCGGCACCGGCGAGATGCGATTGACGCGAACCGGACAGCTCTGGCGACGCGGGCATTGACGTGGTCGCGCAGCCGCCGGGCAAGCGCCTGCAAAATGTGCTGCTGCTTTCCGGCGGCGAAAAAGCGCTGACGGCGCTGGCGCTGCTGATCGCGATTTTCCGTTACCAGCCGAGCCCGTTCTGCATTCTCGACGAAGTGGACGCGCCGCTCGACGAAGCAAACGTCGGCCGCTTCAGCGAACATGGTGGCGCAGATGGGCGCGCACACGCAGTTCATCGTGGTGACGCACAATCGCCGCACGATGGAAATGGCGCCGGTGATGTATGGCGTGACGATGCAGGAGCCGGGCGTGAGCAAAATTGTGAGCGTGCGGTGGAATGAGGAAGGCACGCAGGCCGGGAGCGGCGAGAAGCCGCGCGCCGCGGCGGCCAGCGCGGCGTAAAGCTTTTTCCGACTATCCTCACAACTGAATCCCGCAATTCATAATGCTTGACATTTAATGCGTCGCGTTATACCCTTCACATGTAATTAAATCCTTCCGATGCGCCGACACGGAAAGGCTTTTCAACGACGAGAGTGTCCCAAGATTTGCAAACATTCGGCAGCCGGCCCGGCGAAAATTGCTGATGCTGCATGCGGCCAGGCAGTTGACGGATTTGAAGTCGCCGCCCGGCAATCGACTTCATCCTTTGGAAGGAAATAGAGAGGGGCAACACAGTATCAGCATCAACGATCAATGGCGCATCTGCTTTGCGTGGAGAGACGGGGAAGCTTTCAACGTAGAAATTGTGGACTATCACTAGGAAGAGGGGAACCAATGGCTAAGCTGAAACCAATTCATCCGGGGGAAATTCTTCGGGAAGAATTCATGGCGCCGCTCGGATTGAATGCGAATGGGCTCGCGCTGGCGCTGCACGTTCCGGCTCCGAGCGTTTATGAAATCATTCACGAGAAAAGGGGCATTTCGCCCGAGATGGCGCTTCGGCTTGGATATGCATTCAAAACGACTCCTGATTTTTGGCTGAACCTTCAATCGGAGTACAGTTTGCGGGTTGCGCGCAATGAGAAGGAAGCGATTGTGAAGACACAGGTGCGGCCGATTAAAGTGATGGCGTAGTTGAGACCGTGTAGCCCAGCCCGAATCGAAGCCTGCCTGCCGGTAGGCAGGGCCTAGGGCCTCTCGCTGCCGTATGGCAATCGTTCGTTTGTCTTCAGCACAATTTCCAAAGATTGGAAACATTACTGAAGACAATTTCAGTTGTGCCTGGTTGATCGGAGAACCCCCGCCCCTTCGATTCGGGGCGGGCTACACGAACCATTCCGACGCGGCGCCGATGCTGAGAATCTCTTGACGTGCAACTTTCTTATGCGGCGCTTGGCTTGCCAGAGATCGTAAGCCAGTTGCATCTGCAACCAGTGCTCCGGTGTGCTGCCGAACGCCTTTGCGAGACGCAACGCCATTACCGCCGTGACACCGGACCATCCGTTGAGAATCGAGGATAGAGTCTTGCGCGTTACGCCCAAGCCCTTCGCCGCCTCGGTCACCGTCAGGTCCAGAGCCTTAAGACAATCTTCCCTAATCATTTCGCCGGGGTGCGGAGGATTGTACATATCCATTTTTCTTTTCTCCTGTGGTCAGTGGTAATCGGCCAAATCAACATCGGTTGCATTTTCACCATCGAAGCGAAAAACCAGCCGCCAATTTCCGGACACTGAGACGGCCCATTCGCCCTTGCGCTCGCCTGCAAGCGGATGCAACTGAAAACCGGCGATGTTCATGTTCCGCGGGCCAACGGCGGTGGAAGGAGCCGCCAGCAAACGACGCAGGCGCTTCGCGTGCTGCGGGTTCACGCCTCGTGCGTCGCCGGAAGTAAAAAACCGTTCGAGCCCTTTATGGCGAAACCGGATGATCACTACGGGTAGTGTAACTACTCGGGTTACGGAAGTCAAGAATTTCGGGTTGGTTGAGTCTTCGATTCGGCGTGGAAACCCCCGTCCCTAACTGCGGGACGGGATATCCCTCGGCTGCGAAACGCCTCGGGATGACGGAATGAGATCAGGGGGCTGGGCTGCAAAGACCACCATTGTGCGCCGCGAGCGCGGTGTAACGAAAATATCCGCCCGCGCGTCTGATAGGTGTTCCCCGATTTGACATCTGATAGTGGTGCGTTAGAATACGCCCCTCTTCAACGGAGATGAATCCAACGTGGCATCGCCAAGCATGAGTCCGGTTGTGTGGGAAACGCATCTCGAAGGCG
Source organism: uncultured Acidobacteriota bacterium (assembly GCA_963737185.1). Taxonomy (GTDB): domain Bacteria; phylum Acidobacteriota; class Terriglobia; order Acidiferrales; family UBA7541; genus DASTCZ01. The sequence continues at coordinate 98,234 of CAVTRS010000018.1, forward strand.
CGCGATTCCTATCGCGCGGAAAAGTCCGCGACCTCTATGAGGTCGGCGACGCGCTGCTGCTTGTCGCCACGGACCGGCTCTCCGCATTTGACGTGGTGCTGCCGACGCCCATCCCCGACAAGGGGCGCGTGCTGACGCAGCTATCGGTTTTCTGGTTCAACTTGCTGCGCGATGTGATCCCGAACCATGTGATTACCTCGACGGAGTTCCCGCCGGAGCTGGCCATGCATCGCGAAGTGCTGAATGGCCGCGCGATGCTCTGCCGGAAGACGCAGCCACTGCCGATCGAATGCGTGGTCCGGGGATACCTGGCCGGGTCGGGCTGGAAGGACTACCAGAAAACGGGCGCGGTCTGCGGAATCAAGCTGCCGCCGGGGATGAGGGAGTCCGATGTGCTCCCCGAGCCGATCTTTACGCCGGCGACAAAGGCCACCACGGGCCATGACGAGAACATTTCGATCGTGGAAGCGGCCGCGCGGGTCGGCTGGTCGCTGGCCGAGCGGGTGCGCGAAGTGAGCCTTGAGATTTACCGGACGGCGGCGGCCTTCGCGGAGCCGCGCGGCATCATTCTGGCCGACACCAAGTTTGAATTCGGCCTCGTCGGCAACGACCTTATCTGGATTGACGAAGCGCTGACGCCGGATTCCTCGCGCTTCTGGCCCGGCGATTCCTACGAGCCGGGGCGGCCGCAGGCGTCATTCGACAAGCAATTCGTGCGCGACTACCTCGAAGAGATCGGATGGAACAAGCAGCCGCCGGGGCCGGAGCTGCCCAAGGAAGTTGTCACGAAGACGCGGGATAAATACAGGGAAGCGTATTCCAAGCTGACGGGCCACGAGCTTTAGTAGCAGAATTACGAACCCGGCGTGTGGGCCGGGTTTGCCAGACACGTTGCCAGGCCATCCGTAGACTCAGGGGACCCTCTCGAATTCACGCGGAGTGTGCAGCGATGATGAAGGACCAATTGGAGAATCTTGTCGGAAGAATGGTCGAGAACGGAATCCTGTTCCCCGAGGCCGTAAACGAATTCGAGAAGAAATTCATCAAGCGGGTGCTGGACTACACGGACGGCAATCAATCCCGCGCCGCCCGCGCGCTGGGAATCCACCGGAATACCCTCAGCAGAAAGATTGACCTCTACAAGCTGGCGCAGCGTCCCCGCCGACGGCGGGGGTAAGGACGCGGTCCTTTATTCAGTCGCATAAGTGATTTAAACCGCAAGGTGTTCTGATTGCCGGCTACGGTGGAGCTTGCACACAGATCCTTCGCTCCATCCCGATGAAAACCATCGGGACTCCGCTCAGGATGACAAATCTCTTTTTGTGACAACGCAGCAAGAGGGAATCCGCGGAAACAATTCCCCATGCAAAGAAAAACAAAAGCGGCTCTGGATTGGTCCAGAGCCGCGGAAATCTGAACTTTCGAAAACAAATCAAAACCAGCCTACAAAAATAGTTCCGCGCTATTGAAGCAGATCCTTCGCTGCGAGCCGACAAAACCGCCGGCTCTCCGCCCAGGATGACAACTTTTTCCCATTTAGCGCGCTACTGGTGCGTGCCGGACTTTTTCTTCACCGGCGGCTTGCCCTTTCGGCCGGGATAAAATCCGGGTTCGCCTTGCCCTTTTCCCAGTGGAGCATGAATGGGCTCGGATCGTAGCCCACCAGAGTTGCAGTGAACTCCATCTCATCTCCGGCTTGCAAACGCTTGGCATCAGGCTGGCCGACAATCTTCACTTCCATGTCCGCAACGGTGCCCGCCTGCGTCGCTGCCGCGTCTGCGCCGGTGTAAACGTGCAGAACAATGGGAGCATCCGGGGGAGCATCCGCGGGTGGGAGATCGATTGCGATGATTTTTGTAACGAAATCAGTGTACTCGAGCCCGCAAACGGCCAGCCACATCAACTTGCCGTGGTCGCCGCCTTCCTGAAGATAAGGAATGAAATTCGCGGTGTCCTGCTGCGCCTTCGTCAAATCGTCGCCGGTGGGCAAAGTGTAAGACGCCGGACGATCCGCCGAGCCTCCGGCGAGCTGGATCATCTGGTTGACCTCTTGATCGAGGAGGGGATCGCATTGCACCAAGCCGCCCTGATATTTCAGCACCAGCGCGCGGAGATAGGCATGGATTTGATCCGCGCCCTGCACTTTGAGCGAAATCGCGCGGGCGATATTCCAGAAGGCGTCCAGATATTGAGGCGGAGTCATTTGATAGTACGCGGCCCCAATCTGGTAATAGCTGGCGCCGTCATTGGGATCGAGAGTAAGGAGCGCCCGGTAGGCTTCGATTTCACCGGGGTAATCCTTGAGCTTGGTGCTGGTAGTAGCGATTACCTGCCAGAGATAACCCGTGCTGTCCTTTTTGAACTTGTCCCAATCCTCTTGCTTGGTAGCGTCCTTCTTCTTGAGAGTGTCAAGGGTTTTCAGGGCTTGACGGGCGGCATCACGCGCGGCGCTCAGAGCCTCCGGAGTGTTGAGCTCCTTCGTGCCGATGCCGGCCATAAAACACTGGGCGCGGGCAAAGAGGTAGGCAAATTGATCCTCCGGGACCAGGTTCGGGAGCGCGAGTACTTTGTCCGCGGCCGCGACCGCCTTGGGATAGTCCTTTACCGCGGAATAGGCAGAAATATAGACGACGTCGACGTAAGGATTCAGGCCCGGGTCGGACTTCGAGTATTTATCAACCCAATTATCGAGGCAGCCGACTTGCTGCTCCGGCACCGTTATCGCCTTGCACGCGTTGTATGCGTTATATGCCTCCGCACCATATTGGGGAGGCGATGCTGCCTGCTGCTGTTGCTGGCCTCCCTGGGCCAGCACGGCGGTAGCCAAGCCGGCCGCGCTCAGGAAGAGCACGAATGCCATTAGGACAGATTTTGAGTTGTTCGCGAAACGGCTCATCAGTCTACAGCCTCCTCGGCAAGATTGCGCAGCGAGCAATCGCATGCGCCGTCAGCCACACAGTCGAAGAAACCTACTTCTATAAACTTGGGGATTATAGGTAATCGGTGCTGGCCGCGCAAGCGTGATTCGGATGCAAGTGCGGGAATGTGCCACCTCTGTTTGCTAAGATGATGCCCACGCGGGAAAGGTCGCCTCTGCCGAATTGCCAGGCGGCCCGCCCGCCGGGCGGTTTTCGGAGGCGATTGCCGGCCGACTGGAAGCCCGTGTGTCCGGCCGAACAGAGCCCCGATTGTCGGGGAATGAGACACCGCGTGCGGGGATTCGGTTCCAACAAAAAAAATGGAAATTGCGGGGTGAATCCTCCGTGTATGAAAAGGGTCAAATAGGAGCGGGGTGAAAAAATGGCAGCAGAGAGAGCTCTTGCGGGGCAAGTAGCGCTGATTACGGGGGCCAGCCGCGGAATCGGGCTGGGCATCGCCGCGCGGCTTGGGGAGCTGGGCGCGCGGCTGGCGATCTGTTCGCGCGACAAGGCGCGGATTGAAGCTGCGGCGGCGGGGTTGCGTAAGGGTGGGGCGGAAGTTTTCGCGGCCGAGGGGGACGTGACGCGAGCGGCGGACGCGACGCGGCTGGTGGAGGAAACGCGCGCGGCGCTCGGGCCGGTGGACATTCTGGTGAACAATGCGGGGCTCGGCTGGTTCAAGCCGTTCTACGAATTTGATGAAGCGGACTGGGACTCGATATTGGACACGAATTTGAAGGGAGTGTTTCTCGTGAGCCGCGCCGTTGCTCCGGAAATGATCCGGCGGCGCACGGGACAGATCGTGAACATCTCGTCGCTTTCGGGAAGGAACACGTTTGCGAATGGCGGAGTTTACTGCGCGTCAAAGTGGGGCCTGATGGGGCTGACGGGCTGCATGGCGGAGGATTTGCGCGGCTACGGGATCCGCGTGGCAAGCGTGTGCCCGGGATCGGTGGCGACGGAGTTCTCGCCGCACTCCGGGCGCGACGCGGCAAAACTACTGCAGGTCGAAGACGTAGTGCACGCGGTGGAGATGATCCTCACGCAAGCGCCGACGAGTTTCATCAGTGAAATTCAGATGCGTCCGGTGGCGAAGCCCTGAGCGAGATGGTCCAATTTCTTCTGCGGTATGGGTACCTGTTGCTCTTCGGATGGGTGTTCTTCGAGCAGCTGGGAATGCCGGTCCCTTCAATACCTTTGCTGCTGGCCGCGGGCGCTCTCGTGGGAACGCACAAAATGAATTTCGCGCTAGCGATTTCGCTGCCGGTTCTTGGAGCGGCTTGCGCGGACGTGCTGTGGTACGAGCTGGGGCGGCACAAAGGAATTCGCGTGCTGCAATTCCTTTGCAAGATTTCGCTGGAGCCGGACTCGTGCGTCCGGACCACGGAAAATGTGTTTGAGAAGCATGGCGCGAATTCGCTGCTGGTCTCAAAATTTATTCCGGGGTTTGGATCGGCGGCGGCGCCGCTGGCCGGAGTTTTCCGGATGCGATTCGCGCGGTTCTTCCTGCTTGACCTTGCCGGGACGGTGATTTGGGCGGGTACGTTTTTCACTCTCGGATATATTTTTAGGGACGCCATCGAACGGATCGCGGCGGACGCGAGGAGGCTGGGCGCTGGCCTGCTGATCCTTCTGGTGGCCGCGCTGGCCGGCTATCTTGCATGGAAATTTGTGCGGCGGCGGCGATTCATCCGGCAGTTGCACATTGCGCGCATCACGCCCGAGGAATTAAAGAAAAAACTCGACGCGGGCGAAGAGGTGGTGATCGTGGATTTGCGCGGGTCGATGGATTTCGAGGCCGAGCCGGAAATTATTCCCGGCGCGTTGCGAATGAACGCAGCGGAAGTGGAAGCCGCAAGGGATGCACTGGTGAGGGCGCCCGAGGTCATCCTATATTGCACTTGACCAAACGAAGCTTCCAGCGCCCGTGTGGCGCTGTTGCTGCGGAGAGAGGGAGTGCGGAGGATTCGTCCGCTATTGGGGGGATTCGCGGGGTGGGTGGAGCTGGGGTATCCGGTGGCGAAAGGGCGGAAGGATGCGGGGGAGGCGGAATAAATGGGCGAATGCCCTTCGCACAACTCATTCAAAGGCGCCCTGAGAATTTGAACTCAAGGTGAAGTTGTCACACAGATCCTTCGGGCATCCTTGGTCGGATGCCCTCAGGATGACAGCACTCCGATTATCGACGATTCGTGTAGCTCTGGTCCCCGGCGTGTTTGCGGGAACTTAGGGTTGCCGCCGGATTCAATTTTGCGCACGGCTCAAATGGAAACAGATAAGGACAGAGAGAAAGATTCAAGATCGGACTGGCTGGTCTGGCCAGAAACAGTTCAACTGGTCTGCGTCGCTGCCGTATGGTTCTTAGCGGTGCTGCTGCTTCTCTGCGGCATGAAACTGTTTCCTGAACTTCACGCGTGGTCTGAAATAGATCGTTCAATTCTGCTTAAGGGAATCTTGGTAATTCCTACCGTTGGAGGCGTCCTTTCCGGCCTCTTTCTAATTCCCACGATGTTTTGGTATTGGATAAAGTTCGACTACTCTTCAAGAACCCGCAAAACCGTATGGCTCATATTCTTCTTGTGGGGATTTATAGGCATTCCGATTTACGCTCTATTCGTTTATCGCAAGCAGATTCTGACGATGAGTTCGCTTGTGTAGGGCGACACGAAACGTTGCTAGTGGCACGTTTTGTAGCGAGCGATACGGATCCCCGCCTGCCGGCAGGCACGGCTTCACTCCGAGCCGGAAAAAGCGCCGGCTCTGCGTTCAGGATGACAACGTAGAACTTTGCGGACGCCGGAGAACAATCTCCAAGGGCAGGCGAAAATAACCCTTTACAGGCGCGGGAGAACGATTCCTACCTGCGACTGATACTTCCCTTTTTTATCTTTATAGGAAATTTCGCAATCCTCATCGCTTTCAAAGAAGACTACCTGGCAGAGGCCTTCGTTCGCGTAAATTTTCGCGGGGAGCGGCGTGGTGTTGCTGATTTCGAGCGTGACGAAGCCCTCCCATTCCGGCTCGAAGGGCGTGACGTTGACGATGATGCCGCAGCGCGCGTAGGTGGATTTGCCGACGCAGATCGTGATGACGTTGCGCGGTATGCGGAAGTATTCGATGCTGCGCGCGAGCGCGAAAGAGTTGGGCGGGATGATGCAGACATCGCCTTTGAATTCGACGAACGAGCGCGCGTCGAAATGCTTGGGGTCCACGATGGTGGAATTCACGTTGGTGAAGATGCGGAATTCGTCGGCGACGCGGATGTCATAGCCATAGGAGCTGACGCCATAGCTGATTTTTCCTTCGCGGACCTGGCGGTCCTCGAACGGCTCGATCATTTTGTGTTCGCGCGCCATTCGTTGAATCCAGCGGTCGGGCTTGACGCTCATCGTGGTCTCCGAAGTGAATGTTTCATTTTGAAAAGCAGCGCATCTTAGTATGCGGCGGCTTGCTTGACAACCCGAAGAGCGCTGCATAGCATAGGGCGCCAATTGAAGCCCCGGAGGGCCGCGTGATCAAAGTTGATATCGTTGACGCCGTCGTCAGCAAAACGGGTGTGACGCGAACGAAGGCGGAGCTGGCGGTGGAAACGATTTTTGAGACGTTGAAGAACGCGATGGGCCGCGGGGAGCGCGTCGAGCTGCGGCGATTCGGCGTGTTCAGCGTGCGCGCGCGGAAAACCGGAATTGGCAGGAATCCCCGCACAGGAAAAGAAGTGATTATCCCGCCCGGGAGCGTGGTGAGGTTCAAGCCTGGGAAGGAATTGCACGAGTTGTAGAATTCCTAGCTGCCGCACTTCGCGCAGCTTATTCCGATTGCAGCTCCAGACTTTGCTTGTCATTCTGAGGCCGCCTTTTGGCCGAAGAATCCGTGTAAGGCAGGCACAACCCGATGCCCGTGGCGTCGCTTTTCGCGGCGCATCATGATCCTTCGCTTCGAGCCGATGAAATGCATCGGCTCTACGCTCAGGATGACAACGCTTCCATTGCAGGTTCGGAATGACTGCTCTCTTTTTGTGACATCCCCTCTTGCAAATCGCACGCGAAGATTCTGAAAACACGCTAGACTAAATCCCCGATGAGCGCTGGAAATGGAAACGGGCGCGTGCCGCCGGACCGATTGTCCACGGAACTGATGCCGGTGGAAGCGCCGCGCGTTTACATCCCACGGCAGATGTACGAGCCTCCGGGAAGGCAGGGCAGGTCGCTTGCCATCGCGCTGATTTTATTTGCGGTGACGGTGGTGACGACACTCGCGGCCGGCGCGGAATTCGGGTTGGCCTACGCGCAAGACAAAGCGCCCGCATTCGACAGCTTTTTTGGAATTTATGTTGCCGCGTATCACGAGCCGCGCGTGCTGCTTGCCGGGCTCTCGTTTGCGGCGACGCTGATGGGAATCTTGCTGGCGCACGAGCTGGGGCATTTTTTCGCGTGCCGGCATTACAAACTTTCCGCGAGCTTCCCTTATTTTCTGCCGGTGCCGACTCTGATCGGCACGATGGGCGCGTTCATCCGCATCCGCTCGCCAATCACAAATCGCAAATCGCTTTTTGACGTTGGGCTCTCCGGGCCGGTGGTGGGATTTGTGATTGCGATTCCGGCGCTGGCGTTTGCGATTCTGCATTCGAAAATTGTGGCGAACGCTTACGCGGATTCGCCCTTTACATTCGGTGAACCGCTGGCGATGCGGTTGCTGCTGGCGCTGCTGCGGCCCGGCGTGGCGCCGGGGGATCTCCTGCTCAATCCGGTGGGGCGCGCGGCGTGGGTGGGACTATTCGCGACGTCTCTTAATTTATTGCCGGGCGGGCAACTGGATGGCGGGCACATTCTTTATTCGCTGGCGAGCGGAGCGCACAAGCGCGTGACAATCATCGTTGCGCTCGCGCTGATTCCACTTGTTTATTTTTGGCTGGGCTGGGCGCTGTGGGCGATCATTCTGCTGGCCGTGGTTTCGCGCCATCCGCCATTGATGGATCGCCGCGAGCCGCTGGACACGCGGCGGCGAGTGTGGGCCGTGGTGGGCCTGGCGATATTCATTTTGAGTTTTATGCCCGTGCCGATTATCACGCCGGATCATTGGTGGCATCTTTCGTGAGCGACAAGGGCGACACGATCGACAAGAACACGTCCGATTCCAGCGCCACTTTAATCCGCACGCTGAATCTGAAGGACATTTATTCCCTCTTCATCGGGTCGGTGATCGGCTCCGGAATTTTCCTTGTGCCAGCGGTGATTCTACGGCAGGTGCACGGCTCGGTTGGGCTTTCGCTCGGCGTTTGGATTGCCGGCGGATTGCTTTCGCTGCTCGGCGCGCTGACGTATGGCGAACTTGCGGCGATGAATCCCGCGGCGGGCGGACTTTATGTTTATATCCGCGAGGCGTTCGGCAACCTGCCCGCGTTTCTTTATGGCTGGACGCTGTTTCTCGTAATCAGCGCGGGAACGATGGCGACGCTTGCGGTCGCGTTCAGCAAATATCTGAAAGCGATTGTTCCGCTTACGCCGCTTGAGATGCAATTGATCAGCGTGGCCATGATTGGCGTGCTGAGTTTCGTGAATGTAATTGGCACGCGGCACAGCGCGAACTTGCAGAACGTGACGACGCTTATAAAAGTGGCAGCGATTCTGGCGATGTGCGCCGTGCTGCTGTATCTGGGCCGCGGATATTCCGCGAGCTTCGCCGCGCTGTGGCCGGCGCATTTTGACGCCCCAATTGCGGCGGGATTCGGGCTCGCGATGATTCCGGTTTTGTGGGCATACGAAGGCTGGCAATGGGTGAGCTATTCCGCGGGAGAGATGGTGAATGCGCAGCGCGATTTTCCGCGCGCGTCGTTGGCGGGCGCGCTGACGCTGATCGCGCTTTATGTGTTGCCAGTGTGCGCGTATTTGGCGGCGCTCGGGCCGATTGAAGCGGCGAAGAAGGACACAATTGCGGCGTCAGCAGTGAGCGCGATTTGGGGACCGAACGCGGCGAAGATCGTCGCGCTAATGATCCTCATCTCCGTATTCAGCGCGGCGAACAGCACAATTCTAATGGCGCCACGCGTTTTTTATGCGATGGCAAAAGACAAACTTTTCTTCCGTCAACTGGCGGAGGTGCATCCGCGTTTCCGCACGCCTGCGATTGCGATCATCACGTCGGGCGTGTGGGCGTGCTTGCTGGCTTGGACGGGAACATTTGAAAAGTTACTGGCCTATGTGATTTTTGCGGGATGGATTTTTTATGGGCTGGCGGGCGCGAGTTTGTTTGTGTTTCGCAAGCGCAATCCCGATGCGGTGCGGCCGTATCGCGTGCCGTGGTATCCGGTTACGCCTGCGCTGTTCGTGGGCGCGGCGGGCGCGGTGGTGTTGAATTCGCTGATCGCGGATTGGGGGAATTCGCGATGGGGACTGTTGATTATGGCGATTGGCTTGCCGGTTTATTTGATTTGGAGAAAGAAGAGTTAGAAAAGGCTGAGGGGATCGACGTCGAGGATTACGGCGCTATCGGGGATGTTTTTCTTGGCGCAAAATTCCAGCGCGCCTGCTAGGGCATCGTGAAGCGCGGCGCGACGCGGTGATTTCAGGAGGAATTGGAAGCGGTGCTCGCCTTTTAATTTTGCGAGGGGCGCAGCGGCTGGGCCGAGCACTCGAATTTCGCCGCGGCTGGCGCGATTCGCTGGGCGATCGCCGCTGCGTTGAGGCGTGCGGTCATCGCCGTCAGTGACGCCGCGCGTTGAACTGCGATTGCTTCCCACGTTTCCATCATCATTGAAGGGCGCGAAATATTCGGCTAGCTGGCGCGACCAGCGGATTGCGTTTTCCACTTTGCGGTCGCGCACGAGAATTGTGGCGAGCGCGGAGAACGGCGGATAGTGCAGCAGGCGGCGGAAGCGGACCTCCTTTTCAAAAAATCCATTGAAATCCTGATGGACGGCGTCCTCGATCGCGTAGTGCTCCGGATAAAAAGTTTCCACGAGGACTTCACCGGGCAAATCGCCGCGGCCCGCGCGTCCGGCAACCTGCGTGAGCAATTGAAACGTGCGCTCGGCGGCGCGGAAATCGGGCATGCCGAGGCGGAGATCGGCGCTGACAACGCCGACAAGAGTGACGCGCTGGAAATCGTGTCCTTTGGCGACCATCTGCGTGCCGACGAGGATGTCCGTCTTCCCTTCGGCAAACGCGCCCAAAACTTTTTGATATTCGCGCTTGGTGCGGACAGTGTCGCGGTCGAGGCGCGCGATGCGGGCCTGCGGAAAAATATCGCGCAGGGACTCTTCCAATTTTTCCGCACCTTCGCCGACGAAGTAAACGTGCTCGGAGCCGCACTTCGGGCAAATCTTCGTGACCGCGCGCGAAAATCCGCAGTAATGGCACACGAGGCGCTGGCGCGATTTGTGAAACGTGAGCGCGATGCTGCAATTTTCGCACTGCACGGTGGCTCCGCAAGCGCGGCAAAGCGCGAACCAGGAATAGCCGCGGCGATTGATGAGGATAAGCGCCTGCTGCTTCGCGGCGAGGCGATCCGTGATGCCATTGCGCAGCGCGGCGGAAATCGCGGACGCACGATGCGTCTGCTTGAAATTTTCGCGCATGTCCACGGTGGCGACTTGCGCGAGGCTGCGGTTGGCAACGCGCGATTCAAGGCGCAGCAGCGCGTATTTTCCGGTGCGAGCGTGCTCGTACGTTTCAATTGAAGGCGTGGCCGAGCCGAGGAGCACGGTGGCGCCTTCGAGTTTCGCGCGGAAAACGGCGGTGTCGCGGCCGTGATAGCGCGGCGATTCCTCCTGCTTGTAACTGGCCTCGTGCTCTTCATCCACGATGATGAGGCCGAGATTTTGCACGGGCGCGAAAACGGCGGAGCGCGTGCCGACGACGACGCGCGCTTCGCCGCGGCGCACGCGCCACCATTCGCGCGAGCGCTCGGCATCGGGCAGCGCGCTGTGGAGCACGGCGACTTGCGCGCCGAACCACGCGCGGAAGATTCGTCCGATCCAAAGCGTGAGCGCGATTTCCGGCACAAGGACGATTGCAGAGCGTCCGCGCGCGAGCGCTTCCTGCACCGCGCGCAAATAAACTTCGGTCTTGCCGCTGCCGGTCACTCCATGGAGCAGGCCGACCTCGAATTCACCGCGCGCGAGCCAGCCGTGCAATTCGGCGACGGCGCGCTCCTGCGCGGGATTCAGAATGTTGGATGGCGCGGAATATCCGGCGTCGAAAGAATCTTCCTCGTCGGCGATGGCCGGCTCTTCCCAGGAAGTGAGCTTGCCTTCGCGAAGGAGGCGCTCGACGGCGGCGCGCGAGGCATCGGCCTTCGCGCAGAGCTGCTTCAGCGGAAGCGGACCGCTTTCTTCGGCGAGGACTCGGCGGATGCGGTCTTCGACCGCGGCGTTGCCCGCGGATGCTTTAGCGGAGGCGGCGCGCTTGCGGGATTTTGCGTTCGGCTGCGACAGCGCAGAAGAATCGCCGCCGGGCGCCGCGAGATTCCACGCGATAATTTTCTGCATGCGGACTTTGCGCGATTTGTGAATTTCTTCGGCTTCGAGCTGGCCCCGGCGCAGCAGGCGCGCGGCGGCGGCTTCGCCTCCCGGCAATTTGCGCAGGCGCGAGGCCGCGAAGGGCTTGCCTTCGATTTCGATGAATTCGAGGAGCGCGCGCTCGGAAATTTCCGTTTCGCTGCGGCCTCCCATGGCGGCGAGTTCGGCGAGGCGCGCGCGGCCGGCATCGGTGACGCGCAGGATGCGCTCGGCGCGCAGCTCGGTGAGCGGCGGGAGCATGGCGCGGAAAACGTCGCCGGGCGGCGCGAGGTAATACGAGCCGACCCAGCGGCCCAGCTCGATTAATTTTTCCGGCAGCGCCGGGAGCGGATCGAGTACGTGCGCGATTTCCTTTATTTGCGCGGATTTCCCTTTTGCAAAAACCGGCGCGTTGTCCGAGAGCGAAAGGACTACGCCGACCATCACTTTATTGCGGAACGGAACGGCTACGCGCGCGCCGGGTTCGACGACGCCGTCAAATTCCGGCGGCACCGCGTAAGTGAACGCGGTGCGCAGCGGGACAGTGAGCGCGATTTCGGCGAAGCGCGGCATGGTGAGTAGAATAGTTTAGCAGGTGGGGCAAGGAGGCGGGCCTAACTAACCAACGCCATTGATCTCGAGATATAAAAACTCTCCTGCGGCAGTGTCATAGAACACATTCCAATAGCACGGGCCGCCATCACTGACTTGTACTAATTTCTGCTTCCAGTACTTGGGTGGGGGATCCTCGCAGAATGCATTTATGTAAACGAGTTTCTGCTTGCCCGCGACTATGCCCACGTATTGGCGGTAGTACTTCTCGGGGTTCCTTATTTGTTGTCCATTTTTTTCACCCCCATCTCGCAACTTTGATATTTGGGAGAGCCGAGATTCCATTGTTTTGACATCAGCCTCAGCCGGCAGCCAAGTGCCGTCAAGATGTACAAGGCCCGGCCGGGAATAATATCGAACTAGGTCCTTTGCGGCGCTTTCCGGAAGAACAACTGATCGGTTAGCGGATTGGGGGCTTGAAGCGACCGTGAGAGAAAGCGAAAGAAGCCCGGCCAATACTGCGTAAAGAATCCGCATTTTTCTTATTGTAATGTCTGATCCCAATTCCAACAATGGTCTGTCGATTTCGCAAGATTAGCGCTTGGGGATGCGCGCGGCTTTTAGTCCGAGAACGGCCATCACCTTTTTGAGATCGGTCCAGACATCGGATTTTGCGGCGGGATTGCGGAGGAGATACGCGGGGTGATAGGTGGCAATGAGGCGCGAGCCACGGAAATCGAACCAGGTGCCACGGAAATGCGAGATGGATTTGTTGGTGCCGAGCAGGGATTGCGCGGCGACGTTGCCGAGGCACACGATTACTTTCGGGCGGATGAATTCCAACTGGCGCAGCAGGAACGGCGAGCAGGTGGCGATTTCGTCGTGCTCGGGCGTGCGATTTTCCGGCGGGCGACACTTCACGACATTGCAGATGTAAACGTCGGATCGCTCGAGGGACATCGCTTTGATCATGTCCGTGAGAAGTTTTCCGGCGCGGCCGACGAATGGCTCGCCTGAGGCGTCTTCATCGCGGCCGGGGCCTTCGCCGACAAAAACGAGTTCGGCCTTCGGGTTGCCGACGCCGAAAACAATTTTGTTGCGCGCTTCGCAGAGACGGCAGCGCGTGCAATCGCCGATGTCGGCGCGGATGCGCTCGAGCGTGTCATTGGCCACGCGCTCGAAGGCTTCAAAAAGCGAGGGGCCGTGCGCGACGGGAAGGACGGTGACTTTGGATGATGGCGCTGCGGCAGCTTGCGGCGGTGATTTCATTTGCGCGGGCGATTTCGCTATAGGTTTTTTCACTGGCTCATTTTCCGGATCATCGACTGGGATTGGGCGCGGAGGCGCGCTGGCGAATTTTTTTGCGGCGGCGACGGAGGATTTGCCGCTACCACGATTGCGATAGAAGCCGCCGATTCGAAGATCGTTGAAATATTCCAGCCAGGCAGCGACGCGCTCTTTTTCGGGAGGAACGCCTTCAGCGGGCATTCGGCTGGCTCCGAAGGCGGCATACGTTGCTGAAGACAATTGAAGCCACGACAATTTTGGCGGAGAAGCCCCGCCCCTTCGATTCGGGGCGGGCTACACAAACATTTGGCATCATCGCTTCACCGGTACGGAAGTTGTGTGACCGGTTCGGAGTCGCGCGGCGATTTCGTGGACTTCGTCCAGGACGCGCGTGGCTACGTCGAACTTGCTCATTTTGGGAAGGCGAACTTCGGGCGCGTCCCGCGAAATCAGCGTGACTACATTTGTATCGCCATCGAAACCAGCGCCGGGTTCGGTCACGTCATTCGCAACAATTAGGTCTGCGCCCTTGGCACTGAGTTTTTTGCGCGCGTTGCCGGTGACGTCGTTCGTTTCCGCGGCGAAACCTACGATCACGGGGCGCGATTTAGCTTTCGCGGATTCGTCGGCAACTTCAGCAAGAATGTCCGCTGTGGCTTCCAACTCTAGTGTTAACTTCCCGGCCCCACGCTTGATTTTGTGCGCTTGCGGCGCGGCCGGGCGAAAATCCGCGACGGCGGCGGCCATGATGACGACGGTCGCGTCGGATAGATGCTCGCGCACGGCGCGGCGCATCTCATCCCCGGTGCGCACGCGAATAAATTCCACGCCATCCGGAGCATTCAGCGCGGTCGGGCCGCTCACAAGAATTGCGTGGGCGCCGCGGCGTCGCGCGGCATCGGCAATGGCATAGCCCATTTTCCCGGACGAGCGATTGGTGATGTAGCGCACCGGGTCAAGATCTTCGCAGGTGGGTCCAGCGGTTACGAGAACGGTTTCGCGTTCGAGATCGTGCTTGACGCCGAGAGCGCCGAACACGGCGGCGGCAATCGCCTCCACTCCAGCGAGCCGCCCCGCGCCAACCATGCCGCATGCGAGATAGCCTTCGTCGGGCGGGACGATGCGAACTCCGCGCGCGCGCAAGGTTTCGAGATTCGCCTGTGTGGCGGCGTGCTCCAACATGTTGACGTTCATCGCGGGCGCAACGATCAGAGGAGCCGTTGTTGCAAGCGCCAGCGTGGAAAGAAAATCGTCGGCGAGGCCCTGCGCGAGCTTTGCGATTGTTCCGGCGGTGGCGGGGGCGATGACGAGCGCGTCAATGCGCTGCGCGACGGCGATGTGTTCGATGGCGCTTTCCACGTTCGCGGGGCCGGAATTTTCCGCAGCGAACATATCGGTGATGACTTTGCGTCCGGTGAGGGCGGCGAAGGTGAGCGGGGTGATGAACTCCTGCGCGTGGCGCGTCATCACGACCTCAACTTCGAGGCCTTCCTGCTGAAGGCGGCGCACCAATTCCGCGGCCTTGTAAGCCGCCACGCCACCCGTGACTCCGAGGGCTACGCGCATGATCCTCTTCCCGTGGAATTAATCTTTGCCGCGCTTGGTTGGGTCCACCGGCTTCACGTATGCCGGGATTTCATATTCGAGCACGGAATTGTTCAGCTCTTCCATCGCGACTCGAGTGTTCTTGAGCGAATGGGGATTCGCGATGAGCGGGCCGGCTCCGAGCATCAACTGGCGGGCGCGGCGCGAGGCAACTACAACAAAGGCAAATCTGCTTTCGGGTGGTGTGCTCTGCATTGTCATGGTGATTTCTCGCCTCCAAAAGTTTTCAAGATTCGTTCGACGGACGGGCGTGCGATGTTGCTGCGGCAGCGCACGCCCAATCCGATGGCCTGGACTTCGCGGCCCGCTCGTTCGAGATCGTCATTGACCACAATAAAGTCATAGAGCGAAAAACTTTCCATTTCCTGCCGGGCCTGCTGAAGACGCCGCGCGATTTCGTCGGCGGAATCCTGGCCGCGCTCGCGGATGCGGCGCTCAAGCTCCTGCCGCGATGGCGGCAGGATAAAGATGGAAACCGCGCCGGGAACCTTCTGGCGGATTTGCGCGGCGCCCTGCACGTCAATTTCGAGGACGAGGTCGAGATTCAGCTTGCGGGCTTCGTCCAGCCACTTGCGCGGCGTGCCATAAGAATGCCGCCCGAAGACTTGCGCATGTTCGAGGAAAGCGCCGTCGCGCACCATGCGGGCGAAAACATCTTCGGATACAAAATCATACCATTTTCCGGGGTTCTCCGCCGGGCGTGCCGGCCGAGTTGTAGCAGATATGGAAAACATCATTCCGGGCAACTCGAGGAGCTTCTGGACGAGCGTGGACTTGCCCGAACCGGAAGGGCCGGAGACGACGAAGACGATGGATTCGCGGTCAGCCATCTTGCCCGAAGATATTACTCGATATTCAGGGATTGTTCGCGGAGCTTTTCGATTTCGGATTTGATTTCGAGGCCGAGCGTGGTGATCTGCAAGCCTTCGGCTTCGACGCCCGGCGTTTTCGAGAGCAGGGTGTTCGCTTCGCGCTGCATTTCCTGCAAAAGGAAGTCCAGTTTCTTGCCGAGTTCGCCAGAGCCATCGAGCAACTTGCCGAATTGTTCGACGTGACTCTTGAGGCGCGCGAGTTCTTCACTCACGTCGCTGCGCTCGGCGAGGATGGCGGCTTCCTGCGCCAGGCGCGCGGGCTCGACGGATTCGGCGAGGAGTTCGCGCAACTTTATTTCGAGTCTCTGGGCAAACATGGGACGCGCGCGCGCGGCCAAATCGGCAATGGCCTGGGTGTTCCGTGCGACGTGCGCGAGATGCACGCGCAAAACTTCCGTGAGCGTGCGCCCTTCGATGAATTGCATTTCTTCGAGCTTGGCGACGCATTGGGAGACGCAGTCCACGGCTTGCGCGCTGAGCCGCGCCAGCCCTTCTTCACTGAGGCCGCCGACGGGCATTCCCGCCGCGCCAACTACACCGGGCAGGCGCATGAGTGCAACGAGGTCCGGCTCTTGCTTCAATTTGAATTTCTTGCGCAGATCATTGGCGGCGCGGACGTAAGCCTGCGCGAGTTCGCTGTTAATTTGCACGGCGGTCACGCCGATGGGAACGACATACAAATTAAGATCCACATGGCCGCGATGCAAATGTTCGCGCAACACTTTACGAATTTCGGTCTCGAGCGATTCGAGGCCTTCGGGCAGGCGCAAGTGAACGTCAAGAAATTTGTGGTTCACGCTGCGGAGACTCGCGCGGAGCGCCCAGCCGTCCCGCTCAAGGCGCGCTTCGGCAAAGCCGGTCATCGACTTAAGGCCGTGCGGGGACTTGAGCCCTTGGGCGCGAGCCGCGCTGGATTCAGATTTACCGGCCATATTGAGAAGGCTCCCTCATGCGCCTTTTTCGAGCAACTTGTTCATACGACTTCATACGACCCCATCTGTCACTCCGGATTCAGGAGCTTCCTGGGTGTCGCCTGACCGGCGCCGGAATGGCGACGGAGAATCCGCGTCCGCGAACTGCAAATCGTAAAGGCGCGTGTAAAGCCCATTCAAGGCGAGCAATTCCTGATGCGTGCCCGATTCGCGGATAGAGCCGCCTTCGAGAACGATAATTTTATTCGCGCGGCGGATGGTGGAAAGCCGGTGCGCGATCACGAAGACCGTGCGGCCAACCATCAGGTTGGCGAGGGCTTTCTGCACGTAGAGTTCGGATTCGGTGTCGAGTTCGGATGTGGCTTCGTCGAGAATCAGGATTGGCGAGTCTTTCAGGATGGCTCGCGCAATCGCGAGGCGCTGGCGCTGGCCGCCGGAGAGGCGCTGACCGCGGTCGCCGAGTTGGGTTTGATAGCCGTGCGGCATTTCCTCGATGAAATCGTGGGCCAGCGCGGCTTGTGCGGCGGCGATTACACGATCCTTCGGCTGGTTCGGCGTGCCGTAACAGATGTTGTTCCACACGGTGTCATTGAACAGAATATTTTCCTGCGTGACGATGGCGATTTGGTCGCGCAGCGATTTCAAAGTTACGCCGCTGATGTCGTGGCCGTCGAAACGCACGACCCCGGACGAAGGAGAATAAAACCGGGGAAGCAGGTTGGCCAGAGTGGTTTTGCCGGCGCCACTGGAGCCGACGATGGCGATTACTTCGCCGGCGCGCGCGGTGAGGTAAACGTCCTGGAGAACTTTGGCGCCGGTGTCATAAGAAAAACTGACGTCCTCGAATTCAATTTCAGTCGAAAAGGACGGAAGGGCGATTGCGCCGGGTTTGTCCGGCTGCTCTTCGTCCATAGCGAGGATGTTGAAAACCTCAGCGGTTGCGCCGCGCGCCTGTTCGAGTTGCTGGTAGAAAATCCCGATTCGCTTCATCGGTGTATAGGAGCTGAACAAGGCGAAGCAAAAAGCGCCAAAGTCACCGAGCGTCATGGATCCGTGATTAATCAGGCCCCGGGCATACAAAATGACAAGCGCGATCACAACGGCGGAGAGCAAATCCATCAGAACACCGTTGAGGACGTAAGCCCGAATCCAGCGGAGATTCTCGCGCAAGAGACGGCGCGCGGTTTCCTTAAAGCGGCCGGTTTCGAATTCCTCCATGCCAAAAGCCTTGACCACGCGGTTACCGGAGATAGTTTCCTGCACCGCTTGATTCAGTTCACCGAGCCGCGCTTGCGATTTCTCGACGGACTTGCGGATTTTGCGGCCAAGTTTGCCGACGGGCACGGCAAGAACGGGGACAATCACGAGGGAAATCAGAGCCATTTTCCAATTGATGAGCAGGAGAACAATTCCAAACGCAATGAGTGTGAAAAATTGGAGGATAAAATCCGCAAGGTATTCCGACATCGCGATGCGGACGCGCTCAACATCATTGATGAGGGCGGACATCAGCCGACCAATCGTGTGCCTTTGAAAGAAGCCGATCGGCTGGCGAATCAGTTTTGCGAATGCCCGGTTGCGCAGGTCGGTGACGGCGGAAAGACCGACGTACTGGACGATCATTGTGCCGCCAAATTCCGCGAGCCCCTTGATCACAAAGACGGCAAGGAGAGCAATGGCGAACACCGTGCCGGGATTCTGGTGGTGCGAGGGGACGAAGGAATTGAGGTCAACCGGCTGGCCGGTAAATGGGTTGGTGAAGAGAGTAAGGGGTTTCGATGACCTCGGGCCGTTTGGCGCGAGAACATTGTCCAGAATAATTTTTACCAGAAAGGCGACGGCGCCATTGGCCGCGCCGGCAATCAAGAGAATCGGGACAGAAAGCGCAAGCCAGGCGCGGTATCCACGCACGGTGGCGAAGAGTCGGCGGAATTCAACAGGGACAATCACCGTGCGCTTCTGCCTCCCCTTTAGCGAAGAACACCATGAAAACCAAAAATAAACTGCGACATTCCCTGGCGCAGGCGCGGGCGCGGACGAGGAATTGTAAGGCCGCGGCGCTAGCGGTTCAAATCGCGGTGGTGCACCTTCACGTGCAGGCCGCGGCGAGCCATCGCGCGCGCCAGCTCTTCGGAAAGCGTTACGGAACGGTGCCGCCCGCCAGTGCAGCCGATGGCAATCGTGAGGTAGCTCTTCCCTTCCCGGATGTAATGCGGGATGAGGTAGGAAAGTAGGCCCTCGATGCGGCGCAGGAATTCGCCGGTCTGCGGGAAAGAGCGGATGTAACGCGCGACGCGCCGGTCCTTTCCGGAAAACGGCCGCAAGCGCGGGACGAAATGCGGGTTGGGAAGAAAGCGCACGTCGAAAACCAGATCCGCATCCGGCGGAACGCCATAGCGATAGCCGAAACTCACAAGCGAGACGAGGAGCGGCCGCTTCCCACGGGTCTGAAAACGTTTCTTGATGAACTCGCGCAACTCGTGGACGTTGAATTTGGTGGTGTCAATCACCACGTCCGCCATTTTGCGGATGGGCGCCATGAGCTTCCGTTCGCTGCGCACCCCTTCCCGGGGAGAACGGTCATGGCCGAGCGGGTGCGGCCGGCGCGTTTCGCTATATCGCCGCAGAAGGATTTCGTCGGAAGCCTCGATGAAGACGAGTTCGGCGGGCTTTCCTTCGCGGCGTAGCTGGCGAATCGTTTCCGGAAGTTTCGCGAGTTGGCCGCCCTCGCGCGCGTCAATCAGGAGGGCCGCGCGGTAGATTTCGCTGTCATCACCCAGGTGCATTTCGCTGAAGGTGGGGATCAATTCGACGGGGAGATTATCCACGCAGTAGTAGCCGAGATCCTCGAAAGTCTTGAGAACGGTGCTTTTCCCGGAGCCGGAGAGTCCGGTGAGGATAACCAGTTGACCGTGCTCGCGTCTTGGCTGGCGTTTCACAGGATGAAGGCCTATTCCTTGACTCGCCTCTGGTGAGTGCTCGGAATGCGAAGGACTTCGCGGTATTTCGCGACGGTGCGTCGCGTGACCTGAATGCCCGCTTCGCTGATGAGCTTCTTGGCGATGGCGTCATCCGTGAGCGGCTTGGAGGTGTCTTCCTCCTCGATCATTTTCTTGACGAGGCGCTTCAGCGCAATCAGGGACATGTTGCCACCTTCTGGGCCGTTTACCGATTCGGAGAAAAACGAGCGCAGCTCGACGACGCCCTGCGGTGTATGCGCGTATTTGCTGGAGACAGCGCGGCTGACTGTGGAAGGGTGCACGCCGACTTCCTCGGCGACTTCCTTAATCATCATGGGCTTGAGATGGTCCGGGCCGAAATCGAGATAATCGCCCTGGCGGCGGATGACGGACTGGCAGACGCGCAGAATGGTGTGCTTGCGCTGCTCGATATTTTTCAGGAGCTGGAGCGCGGCGGTAAATTTTTCCTTCACGTAATTGCGGACGTCGCGATCGGGATTGTCCCGAGTGAGCAATCGGCGATATGTGGGACTGAGCCGAAGTTGCGGAAGATCGTCTTCGTTGAGGAAAACCTGCCAGCCATCGTCCATTTTACGGAAATAAACATCGGGCTCGACGAGCTTGGGTTGCGTTTTGTTGTAACGCAAGCCGGGGCGCGGGTCGAGTTTGCGAATCACGTCCATGGCGCGCTTGACAAGTTCGTAAGGGCGATTGAGAGCGCGGGCAACTTCCTTGAGCTGATTGCTTTGCAGGAGCTTCCAGAGATGCGGGTCGCCTTCCTCTTTTTCTCTTGCTTTCTCTTTTGGCTGGGGGGGTTCCGCAGGAGCGTCGCCATTTGCGGAGGCTGGCGCGGCGGCTAGCTCGGCAGTTGCATCTTCGGGCGCCGCGTCCACTGGTTTCGCGTGTTGGGTGACTCCTGCAAGGAGTTCGTCATCGGTCAGCTCCGCAGCTTGTTCATCGCCACCCTCCGCATCGGCCGCAAGCGAATCGTCAATTTCCGCGATATGCGCGGGAGGAGGCGTTGAAATGGCCTGGATTGCAGCGGCCGCGCCTGATGCGACGAGACGGTTCGGGAGACATTCGGAAACAATCTGGTGCGCGATTGCATTCTGCGGGTCGAGCACTTTAAGTTGCGTCAG
This sequence comes from uncultured Acidobacteriota bacterium, assembly GCA_963737185.1. GTDB lineage: Bacteria > Acidobacteriota > Terriglobia > Acidiferrales > UBA7541 > DASTCZ01. The sequence goes on from CAVTRS010000018.1 coordinate 118,993, forward strand.
CAGACATTCGCGCAGATTGCGCGCGGCAACGCCGAGCGGGTCAAATTCCTGGACCACTGCGAGTGCTTCCTCCACGTCGTCCATTTCGTATGTGCCGTTTTGCGCGAGCTCTTCGAGCGTGATCGCGAGATATCCATCCTCATCGAGATTGCCGATGATGATCTCCGCGATTTCGCGAGCCTTTTCGGAACAGACGGCCGAGCTCAACTGCCATTCGAGATGTTCGGTGAGACCATGCGGGGAGGAGAGAAATTTCTCGAAGGAGGGGCGCTCAATTTCCTCGCGCTCGCTATTCAGGGATTCATTTCCGCCGGAATCGAGATATTTGTAGAGAGCGGCCACGTCAAATTCGTCGAAGGGATTGGCGGCTTCGGTTTCCGGGAGTTTTTCGGTTTCCTCTTTGAGAAAAGCCTCGTCGCTATAGTCCTCGGTGACGGGAACTTCTTCCGTGACTTCCTCCAGGATGGGATTTTCGACAAGCTCCTGATTTAACATCTCGCGCAATTCAAGGCGGTTCAGCGCCAGCACGCTGACCATCTGGACGAGACCCGGAGTAAGGATCTGTTTCTGCGAGACTTTGAGATGGAGTTTTGGCTGGAGCCAACTCATGGCTGAAGATCGCGAGTAGTGCGAATCCTCCTGAAAAGCTGAAAGCTAATGTAACCGAAACCGTTCGCCCAGATAGACGCGCCGGACTTCGGCGTCGTCACTCAATTCCTGCGGCGTGCCCGAGCGGAAGATGCGCCCGCTATTGATGATGTAGGCGCGGTTCGTAACTGAAAGAGTAGCCGGGACATTGTGATCCGTCACCAGTACGCCGATACCACTTGCGCTCAATTCGCCAATTAACTTTTGCAGCTCGACGACCGTGAGCGGGTCAATGCCCGAAAACGGCTCGTCGAGCAAAATAAACGACGGCTCGAGCACCAGTGACCGCGCGATTTCCAGGCGCCGCCGCTCACCACCGGAAAGCGAATAGGCGCGATTGTGGCGCACGCCGTCGAGCCCCATCTGAGCAAGAAGCTCTTCCAGGCGGTCGCGCTGCTGTTCAGGCGTGAGAGAGAGGGTCTCGAGCACAGCCAACAGGTTTTGCTCGACCGTCAACTGCCGGAAAACCGAGGGCTCTTGAGGAAGGTAACTGATTCCGCTGCGGGCCCGCAAATACATGGGGAGATCGGTGATTTCTTCCCCGTCCAGCAAAACGCGTCCCGAATCCGGCTGCGCCAAACCGACCATAATGTAAAAGGTGGTCGTTTTGCCGGCGCCATTTGGCCCCAGGAGGCCAACGACTTCACCCTGCTGAATTTCCAAGTTTACGTCGTTAACTACCTTGCGGCCTCGATAGGCTTTGTTTAAGTTGACGCCCTGGAATCTCAGCATCTGGGGGTCATTTCTGGACCCGGTGCCGCGTCAGAGTCCGAATACCTTCCTCCGACTCAACGACGAGCCTATCATCGGCCTGAAAAAAGGTCAATTGACGGCCCGTAACTGAATTTCCATCACCGTCAAAAAATGTTGGTTTTCCGCCGGAAAGAACGAATTTTCCTTCCGCAGCGGTGTAATCGGCGCGCTCGGAGGTGCCGTGGCGGTCCTCCTGGCGAACGAGGACGTGGCCACGGGCGATGGCGTGATCAATCTTCTGGGTCGATCCGGCGGAACTTGCTCCGGATTGGGGAGCGGGAGTTCCGCCGCGACTGGACACTTCGGTACTTGGCGTGCTTGGGGCAAAATAAATATCGCAATTCTGCCCGCTGATGAAGCCCTCCCGGGATTCCGCGGTGAAGCCATCGTCCAGATGCGCGCGAGATTCCGAATCGTAATAGGTGAGCTTGGCTGCGCGAATGTGCCATACGTCCGGACCTGTGCTCGCGGGGGCGGACTGTGCTTTCGCGGGTGCGCTGCCGGTCTGTTTTGCAGGCGATGCGCCGCGCGAAGAACTCTGCGATGTAATTGCTGCTGGCTCAGCCGAGGGCGAACCCGGCGCGGCACTGGCGGAATTTGGCGGCACGCTCGATGGCGCGGAGAGAAAAACGGCGCGGACATTGCCGCGGGCATCGAGCCGGCTCGCCGGGCGATTCAATTCAATTTCGTCCGCTTCCATTGTTGAATCGCCCTGCCACATCCTCGCGTGACCGGTATAGAAGGCGTGGCCCGCGGCGGAATTTCCCACAAGGTGATCGGAATGGATGTGGGTGGGATCGGAACTGAGGTTGAGAGAGGAGCCCATGCCGCCGGAACTCTGGCCAGAATTTGCGCCGGCACCGCGCCCGGGTGTGCCATTCGTGGAGGCGTTTGAATCGCCCGGCTTCCCTATGTAAGTGCTGAGGACATTTCCGTCGGCGCGAACATCATTCGTGCGGTCATTGAAAACGAACGTGTCGGCGGTGGTGCGCGAGGTCGCATCGGAGACTTCCGCACCGGGGCCGTAGAGAGTCACGGTGTCCGAGGCGCGATCTGAATGTTCCCGCGAACCCGTTCCCGAATGATCCGCCTGGCGAAGGCGCACGTTGCCGGTCTGATCGAAAGTAGTCCATTGGCCCTGATCATCGAAGTTCGCGGCGAAATCCTGCGAGGTGCTCGTCTGGCGCGCTGCACCCGGAAGATCGCGGTCGATTTCTGTGCCGCCGTGGCCCTGCATGCGTCGCACATGATTGCGGCCGCCAAAATCGGCGTCCATGCGCTGGCCGGAAACGTGAGTGACACGCATTTGCAATTGTTGCGAGCCGGCCTGCAGCGGAGCCGGGTCGGACATAGTCACGACCGCCGGGGCGAGGGACCGCGCGTGGGCCAATTGATAGTGCGGCTGGCCCGGCGCCCGCGACTGGGCGGATACGAATTCCAGAACAAGCGCGGAAGTTTCAATCGTGCGAGTGACATTTCCACGCGAGGTATTCGCGGCGCGGACGGCTCCAGTTGCGTTGACTGTTTTCGGTTGATTCAGTTTGGGGACCATATCGGCGTCAATCCTCGCGGCCGAAATGTGGTTCGTGTCCGTCGCGCTCTTGTAGTCGCCCTGAACATCGCCCACAGCAGTTAGATGCTGCAGCCAACCAGTGGGGTCGAGATTCGCGATGAATTGATCCGCGAGGATCAGGCCATTTCCTTTCGCGCTGGTTGCGCGCAATTGCGGGCGCTCCTTCGCGTCGCCCGAAGCGGTGATCTTAATTGCGTGGAGTTCCTTATCCAGGTTGACGGTGAGCAGGCTGGCGTGCAGCTCGCGCTCCTGGGTTGCAGGTTGTGAGGACGGGCCACCCTCTTTCGAAGCGGCGCTTGGCCCGTCATTTTTTTCGGCAATTGTGGAAACCGGCAAAACTTGTTGGCGGGCGTTTACGGGTCCGTGGAGATAAATCACACGCGCATTGCGCTCGAAATCGAGGCTTGAGCCATCCACGTAGACTGGCGGAGCAGCGGCGTTGGCGGGTTTTCCTTTCGGCGGAGGCGGGGACAATTTCAAGTGGACGTCATGCAGCAAATCGAGCACGCCTTCACCCCCCGCATAATTCGCGCCGAGGGCATGGCCTTCTCCGCCGGGAAACGTAAATTGCACGGGCTGATCCGTAGCCGCAGCGCCGGAGTTGTTGTCAAACGTGAGTTTGCTGGTTATGACATGAACAATGCGCGGGGGCGGGCTGCCCGCGGGCGCGGTTGCTGCGCGCTTCACTTCTTCCGCGCTTTCGAGGTCAATGTGGACTTCACCGTCGCAGGTGATTTTGCCGGCGGAGACAACATAATCGCAGGTTTTGGTGTGGATGTTGTCATTTTGATCGCCATTGCGGCCGTAAATCGTTATGGAGACGTCCGTTAACAGAGCGTGTTCGCTTTCCTTATAGACAGTCACGTTGGAAGCATGCAGGGTGAGGATTGTGCGCTCATGTTCGACTTTTGAGAAGTTATAGCCGTTGGATGCCCGTTCCACCGTGGAAGGGACGGGAGGCGGCGCCTCCTTTTTTTCCGAGCGCGCCTGCAGCGAACGGCGCACGTAGATGGACAATACGATTACAGCGAGCAGCGATGCGACGATCGCGGCCCAACGTGCATAACGGTTTGATTGCGCGGTGCGCATTCAGTGAGAGGCTTCCGCCCCAAGATTCATTTTAGCTTGATTTGGGGCTTGCGGAGCTTAGCGTGCCTCTCCTGTGTTTAGGACGATGATTTGGAGGGTAAATGTTGCCTTCGTAATTCCTAATTGAATGCCACCGGAGGGTGCGATCCAGGCGACGCCGATTACGCATAGACAGGATTACGCAAAATTTTCGCGCGTGGGCAGTGGGGAAAGGCCCACCCCTGCACAGGGCACATTCGGAAAGCGCGGTGGCTATTCGGAAACGGCGGCTGACTTGGATGGGTTTGTTGTCGTCATGACAAGGACGTCCTCAGAGCCGGCGACATCGCGCGCCGAGGGGGTGAGGATCGTTTTCGGGCCGATCAATAATTTTTCGCCCCGGGTGACGGCGCGGCGGACATCGCCTTCACTGACGAATTGGAGGACGTCGGGCTCGGAGGATTTTGCCGGCACAGCGGATTTTCCACGCGCGGCTGCATCCGGCGGCAATGATTTTTCTTCCGGGAGTGCTGAGGAATCCCGAGCGGAAGCGGCGCCAGCGCTTTCACCCTTCGACGAACGAGTCGCTGCGGTGCCGCGCGGAATTCCTAGATGCGTCATGACGTGTTCGACTGCCTGGGCGATAGTGGCGCGGTCGGGCGCAGACGCGCTGGATGCCATCTGCGCGTAAGCCGGCGCCGCTGCAGGCGGGGTCGCCGGCTTTGGGACGGTGGTGGGGGCTGCGGCAGGTGCTGAGCCAGCAGCAGCCACGGCTGCGGCAGTGTGACTGCCACCGGGGCCATCGAGGCGCTGGGCTGATGGCACGGTGCGATGCTCGACGGGGCGCGACTCCCATGCGATGCGGCGAATGTTCATCAGGTGCTGCGGACCGATATTGTCCGAAGTGATGTTGCCGCCGAGCGCGCCGCAGCCGAGCGTCATGGCGGGGAATAGGTTTGTCGTATAGCCGATGGAGCCATGCACGGAGGCGGTGTTGACGACGACGCGAAAAGCTGGGACGCGCAGGCCAAATTCGCGGACGGCTTTTGTGTCCTGCGAATGGATCGAGCAGGTATGGCCGAGCCCGCCGAAACGCAACAATTCGGTGCAACGATTAATTCCCGCCTCGAGATCCGCGACGGAATAAAACGCGAGCACTGGCGAAAGCTTTTCGGCGGAAAGCGGAACGCTGCGGCCAACGGCATCGAGGCGCGCGATGAGCACGCGCGTTTCCGGCGGCACCTTGATGCCCGCAAGTTCGGCGATGTGCGTGGCGTGGCGTCCAACGAGCTTCGGGTCGGCGACATGGCCGCCCCCGGGAAACAAAAGCGTGCCGACGCGCTTTATCTCCTCATCATTCAAAAAGTAGCCGCCTTGCTTGCGGCATTCTTCGAGCGCCGCTTCGCGCAGAGGCTCTTCGACGACCATGGCTTGCTCGGAAGAGCAGATTGTTCCATAGTCAAAAGTCTTTCCGGCGAAGATATCGGCGACGGCTTTGCGCACATCGGCGGTGCGCTCGATAAACGCGGGGACATTGCCGGGGCCGACTCCATAGGCGGGTTTGCCCGAGCCATATGCGGCGCGAACGAGTGCGGTGCCTCCTGTCGCTAGGATGATGCCGACTTCGGGCGCGCGCATCAGCTCTTGCGTGCCGGCTAGAGTATTGCGCTCCATGCAAGTGACGAGGCCTTCGGGCGCACCGGCGCGAAACCGCGGCACGGGCGAGAGCCTTCGCCGTCTGGCAGATGCAGCGAATCGCGGAGGGATGCGGACTCAGTACAATCGCGTTACGGGCTTTAAGCGAGATGATCGTTTTGTAGATGGCGGTCGAGGTCGGATTCGTGCAGGGAATGATGGCGCACACGACGCCGACCGGGACCGCGACATCGAGAATTTTCTTTTCCTGGTCCTCGCGGATGATGCCGACTGTTTTGATTCCGCGAATCGCACGAGGGACATCCACGGCGGCGACGGAATTCTTAATGATTTTGTCGGGGACGTTCCCGTAGCCGGTTTCTTCAACGGCGAGGCGGGCGAGGCTTTCGGACGCGGCAAGCGCAGCCTTGGCGACTGCTTCGACGACGGCGTCAACCTGTTCCTGTGAGAAGCGCGAGAATTTCTGCTGGGCGGCGGCAGCAGCGGCGGCCAGCTCGCGGGCTTCCTGGATGGAGATGAGATCGCGGTCGCGCAGTTGCAAGGCAATTTACCCTGCGAAAAAACATTGGGCGGGTCAAAAGACCCGCCCGTACACAAATTCAGGACTACGCCAGGCGGGCGCTACTTTTTGGCTGCGCCGCCGGGGAGAATCTTTTCCACGTGCTCGTGCGGCCGCGGGATGACGTGAACCGCGACCAACTCGCCCACGCGGCGCGCGGCGGCGGCGCCTGCGTCCGTGGCGGCTTTTACGGCGCCCACATCGCCGCGGACCATCACGGTGACATAACCGGCGCCGATATATTCCTTGCCCGCCAGAACGACGTTGGCGGCCTTGACCATGGCGTCGGCGGCTTCGATGCTGGCCACCAGACCTTTGGTCTCAATCATTCCCAACGCCTCGTAGGACATGCGCTACCTCGCTCGCGGTATTTCCGCAGTAGCCAAAATTGAAAATTGTGCAGGGGCGGGCTTCTCGCCCATCAACGCGGATTGAGACTAGCATGGGCTTACCGGTGAATCAAGGAATGCGCGGGGCGTTTGGGCGATTGACTGTGGAAATCCGACGAGGCGGTCCGCGCCTATTTCGTGACGAGGCGGCCCTGGATTGCGGCGGCGACGCCATCGCGCGTCGAGTTTTTTACGTTGTACATCGCTTCGTCAGCCAGTTGGAGGAGCTGAACCTTGGTGCGCGAATCAGTAGGATAGGAAGCGACGCCCACGCTCGAAGTGATGTGAATGTTCAGGTCCTCGCCGGCCAGCCACACAGTCTCGCGAATCAAGGAGTGGAGCCTGCGCGCGACGGTGCAGGCGCTTTCTTTCGAGGTTTGGGGCAGAAGGATGACGAACTCATCGCCGCCGTAGCGGAATGCAAAATCAATCAAGCGGCAATTTGTCTTCATTACGGCGCCGATCTCGGCCAGCAACTTGGAGCCGATCAAGTGGCCGTGAGAATCATTGACGTTCTTGAAATAGTCGAGGTCGATGAAGATCACGGAAAATTCATAGCCGTAGCGCTGCGAGCGGTAAATTTCCGTCTCAAGAATAAAATGAAGATGGCGCGAATTATAAAGATTGGTGACGTCGTCGGTGATGGTGAGGTCATGAATACGCTTGACGTGGCGAGCATTCTCAATCGCGATGGCGGCGAAATCGGAAAGGGCTTCGAGCAGCGCCATGCTGCGGTCGTCGAATCCCTCGGGGCCGACGCAATTCACAAGTTCGATGACGCCGAGGCAGTGGTCGCGGAAGCGGACGGGGACGGCGACGATGGACCGCGTCTCCATCTTTGTCTTTTCGTCCACCTTGGCGAAGAAGCGCGTGTCCCGACTGACGTCGGGTACGACAACGGCTTCGCCATGCTGTGCAACCCAGCCGGCGATTCCCTGCCCGATTTTTATGCGGACGTCTTTGAGCGCCTGCGCGCCCTTGCCGATGGCCAGCTCGAAGTAAAGTTCCTGCTTGGCTTCGTCAACGAGAAGCATGGACCAGGTGTCCGGGCGCAAGAACTCGTCTATTTTTTCCATGATGGTGCGGAGGACCTGCTCGAGTTCGAGCGTGCTGGTAAGCGCCTTGCCCAACTCATGAAATACGGTGACTTCCCCCGGCGACCGGCCTGTGCCGGGCGTGCCGGGATTGCGGCGGCGCTCGATGCCACTGAAATTGTTCGTGTCGGACACTGTTTGCCCAGACCCTGAGAAATGTGTTGGGGCCGCGGATAGGGACCCGCGGAGGGGTCAATTGTTTTTTAGCATTGAACCGCGGCGCGCGCAATCGTGTCTTGTGAAGCGTGTGACTCGCGGCACACCCCGCTGGCCGCATTGACACCCCTTGCAGCGCCGCCTATATTTGAATTCTGACTGCGCTGAGTTTTTTCACGCACAAACTGGACGCTTCAGATTGCGGTTGAGGAAAGCTCCACTCCATCGTGGCGACCACTAACGAAAAGAACGAGAAAAAGGGCGGATTTGGCGAGCACCTGAAGCGCGAGCGCGAAATGCGCGGGATCTCGCTTGAAGAAATCGCATCAGCGACGCGGATTGGGACGCGTTTCCTGGAGGCGATGGAGAATGAACAATGGAGCCAGTTGCCGGGCGGCGTGTTCAATCGAGGATTTGTAAGATCCGTGGCGCATCATCTGGGACTGGATGAAGAGGCGCTGCTCGCAGAATACACGCTCGCTACGGGCGACGTGCCGGCGAGCTCCGGGTCGTCCATCCGAAATGCCTCAAGCCGGAATACATCGGTCCGCAATCCCTCAATGCGCGATCCGATGGAGGAAAACAATCGCGGGCCGTGGGTGGCCGGAATTCTGATTGCAGTGCTGATAGCCGCGATCGGGTTTGGCGCGTGGTATGTGTGGCACCGGCGCGCGATGCGGAAGAATGCGCCGGGTGCGAGCGTGCCTGTTGGGCAAATGAAAATGCAGAGCGCGTTTCGGAGCAAACCCAACCTAGGTTAAAAGGATTTTGCGGGAGCGATCGAGGGCGACGGGGAGAAACGCAAATAGGCTTTGGCTCCGAATTCCGGGAGATGTTTCGCACCGGGCATGCAACGCTCGAGCGCAAACTTGCCGCCTGCACGGGAGCGGCAAACCTTGCCCCTGAGGACCGCGCGGAAATTCTCGTGTTGCTTTCGGCGGATTCTGATGAACGCGTATCGTCCCGCGCCTCGAGCGTGCTTGCGACATTGCCGCCCGCAGATTTTATTGCCGCAATCGGGCGCGCCGACGCCGCGCCTCAGGTCTTCGAGTATTGCGGCCATTTCCTTGTCGACAAACCCGGAATTGCGGTGGCGCTGATCGCGCACCCCGGCTGCCCTGCCCCAACGATGGTGCAGGCGGTAAAGCATCTTCCCGCCGACGCCGTCAGTGAGATGGCAAATAACCTTAATCTTTTGAGCCTGAGGCCGGAGCTTGCGGTGGTGCTGCTGGCTTCACCCATCATCAATGCCGACCAGCGGCGCAACCTGGAGGAAATGGGCCAAGGAGCGCCGGATGCGGCGGCTCTTGAAGAGGCCGTGAAGGAGGCGGAACAGGACCCCGGGAAAAGACAGTCTCTTCTGGTCCGGCTTTCGAGGATGCGTGTGGTTGAGCGCGTGCAGCTTGCCATCAAGGGCGGGCGCGAGGAGCGGCTTGCGCTGGTGCGCGACCCATGCCGCGTGGTGCAGCGCGCCGTGATGCAATCGCCGCGGCTGACCGACCGTGAAGTGGAAAGTTACGCGGGGATGGCGAACCTGGGGGAGGAAGTGCTCCGCGCGATCGCCATGAACCGCATTTTTCGGAAGAACTATGTGGTGATCAAGAATCTCTGCAATAATCCTAAGACGCCGCTGGATATTTCACTTCGACTTTTGAAGCACGTCCACACACCCGACATGCGCACGCTGACTATGAACAAGAACATCCCTGAGACACTGCGGACGATGGCGGTAAAGCTCCACCAGCAGCGACGGGCCACGCGGCCCGGCGGGTAAAGACAAAGCAAATCAATCCGGATTATTTGGATGGATTCGCGAGCGATTGCTTCACGCGATCCGCGATTTCGCGCGCGTGCGCGATTATGTCCGCTTCGTTCAAGGTGAGCACTCGGCCATCCTGCATGACGATGCGGCCACCGACGATGGTGTCGCGGACGTCGCTCGCTTTCAGCGCGTAAACAATTTGCGAATAAAGGTCGTACATCGGCACGGCGTGGGGGGCGCTGAGGCCGATTACGATTAGATCGGCTTTTTTGCCCGGCTCGAGGGAGCCGATTTCTTTTTCCAAATGAATTGCCCTCGCACCCCCGATCGTTGCCATTTCGAGAGCTTGTTGTGCGCTGAGCGCCCGCGGATCCATGTGCGAAATCTTCTGGAGCTTCGCGGCGAGATCCATCTCTTCCATCATGTCGAGGTCGTTGTTGCTGCCCGCGGGGCCGTCCGTGCCGAGGCCGACGGCGACGCCAGCCTTGAGCATGGCCGGAACGGGGGCAACGCCGCTCGCGAGCATCATGTTGCTCGAAGGATTGTTGACGCAGCCGGTGTGCGAACTCGCGAGCAGCATAATATCCGCAGAATCAACCCAGATGCAGTGTGCGGCGATAACGTCCGGGCCGAGTACCGCGAGATGGTTGAGCCAGGCAACGGGCGACATATTGTGCGCGGCGAGCGAGTCGTCCACTTCCTTCTTGGTTTCAGAGACGTGAATGACGATGGGCGCGTGATAGCGGCGCGCGAGGGATGCTGCGTCGCGCAGAGTTTGCTCCGAGCAAGTATAAATGGAGTGGGGCGCAACAGCAGCGTGGATCAGCGGGTCTCCCTGCCAATGTTTCAGGAACGCTTCGGTGTAGGCGAGCGCGTCGGCATGCGTTTTGTTATCGGGCGCGGGGAAATCAATGAATGTTTCGCCGAGGACGCCGCGCATTCCGGCGGCTTTCGTTTCGCGCGCGACGGCGTCTTCGAAGTAATACATGTCGGTATAAGTGGTTGTGCCGCCGTGCAGCATTTCGAGAGCGCCCAGGCGCGTACCCCAGGTGACGAAATCTTCGGTGACGTTGCGCGCTTCGGCGGGGAAAATATAATTTTGCAGCCAATCCTGCAGAGTGACGTCGTCTTTGATGCCGCGGAAGAGGGTCATTGCGGCGTGCGTGTGGCCGTTGATTAGGCCGGGCATGATGAGGCCATCGGGGGCGCTAATGTGGCTCGCGGCCACGTATCTTGCTTCCAGATCCGCGCGACTTCCCACGGCGACAATTGAGTCGCCCTCAATTGCAATTTCACCGTTTTCAATGATGCGCATTGACGCGTCCATCGTGACGACGTATTGCGCGGTAACAATCAGATCTACTTTTTGGCGTAGCGGCGGCCCGGTCTGGGCAGACACAGAAAACGCGGAGAGTACCAGCGCAAGTACGAATCCCAAGCGCATGGGATAGGAGAATGGGCGGAACGATTGTTGTCGATGCGTCATGCAGGAATGGTAAGCGCGAGCGGCTCGAACGGCAACCTAGAGATTCGAGGAATCGAAGGGGTGCGGCAGGAGCGCGGACATGCGGTGTGTCTCCGTCTTACCCTTTAAATTGCCGAGAATCACTTCCGCGTCACCGCAGAATTCCCAGATAATTTGGCGGCACGCGCCGCACGGGGGCGTGAGCTTGTCCGCGTCTGTGACGACGGCTACGGCATCGAAGGCGCGCTCGCCTTCGGAGAGTGCCTTGAAGATGGCGACACGCTCGGCGCAAATCGTGAGGCCGTAACTCGCGTTTTCAACGTTGCAGCCGGAATAAATTTTGCCGGACTTCGCGCGGACAGCGGCTCCTACGCGGAATTTCGAGAACGGCGCGACGGCGTTTTCCCGCGCGTGGCGGGCGGCGACTAGTAGAGTTTCCTGTCCGGCGGTTGTCGTCATTGTTTTGCCCCAGTTGGCTTTATGGCCGCTTCCATACGCGGGACCACGGCGCGGAGAAGCGCGATGAATTGCGACTTGACGCGTTCGCCGGTGGCGAGGACTTCATTGTGGTCGAGCGGTTGATCGAGAATCCCGGCGGCCATGTTTGTGACGCAGGAGATGCCAAGTACCTGCAAGCCCATGTGGCGCGCGGCGATCACTTCGGGCACGGTGGACATGCCGACGAGATCGGCGCCGATGGTGGCGAGGTAATGAATTTCCGCGGGCGTTTCGTAACTCGGGCCGGCGAGCGCAGCGTAAACGCCTTCGTGAATCAACATGCCGAGGCGGTGACCTTCCTCGACAGTGAACTGGCGGAAATTTTTCGCGTAGGCGTGCGTCATATCGGGAAAGCGCGGGCCGAAGCGCTCGTCATTCGGGCCGATAAGCGGATTGCCGTCCTGCAGATTGATGTGGTCGCGCAGGACAACGAGCGCGCCCTGCGAATATCCGCGATTGATGCCGCCCGCGGCGTTTGTGAGAATCACGGCGCGGATTCCCATGCGAGCAAAAACACGCATCGGGAAGATGACTTCCTTCGACGAATAGCCTTCGTAGAAATGAACGCGGCCCTGCATGGCCGCTACCGCGACATCGCCAACCCTACCGATGACGAGCTTGCCCGCATGGCCGACAGCGGTGGAGCGAGGGAAATTCGGGATGCGGTGGTAGTCGATGCGCGCGGCGGAGGCGAGGTCGTCGGCGAATGCGCCGAGCCCGCTGCCGAGGACGAGTCCGATGCGCGGGCGCAACTTCGTTTTCGAGAGAATGAGCTTCGCCGCGGCGGATGCGCGGGTGAACTCGAGCGATGGTTTGGATGCGAGCGTCATTTCAGGAACATGCCGACTATCGATGCGGACATTAAGTTCGCCATGGTGCCGGCGAGCATGGCGCGAATGCCGAGCTTTGCGAGATCGCCCCGCCGGTTTGGAGCGAGGGCGCCGATGCCGCCAATCTGAATGCCGATGGAACTGAAGTTCGCGAAACCGCAAAGCGCGAAAGTGGCGATTGTGAACGAGCGCGGATCGAGCGTGGCCTTCATGGGGCCGAGCTGAGTGAACGCGACGAGTTCATTGGCGGCCATGCGAATTCCGAGAAGATTGCCGATGGAATGGCAATCTTTCCATGGAATGCCGATGACCCATGCGATCGGCGAAAAAATCCATCCAAAAATCTGCTGGAGGGAAGCCGGGAACCAACCGACATGATTGTGAATGCCGCCCATGATTCCGTTCAGGAGGGCGATGAGCGCTAGAAATGAAATCAGCATCGCGGCGACGTTGATGGCCAGGTTCAGACCATCGGATGTGCCGCGCGAAATCGCTCCGAGAAAGTTTTCGCCTTTGCGCTCCTCGTCTTCGGGCATCGTTACTTTGCCCGCGGTCCTCGCGACTTCGGTCTCGGGAACAATCATTTTCGCCATGAGGAGAGTCCCGGGCGCGGTCATGATGACCGCGGAGAGCAGATGCTTAATTTCAACGCCACCCACAGCAATGTAAGCCGCCATAATCCCACCGGAAACATGCGCCATGCCGCTGGTCATCACCGTCATCAATTCGGAACGCGTGAGATCCGGAAGAAAGGGGCGGATGGTGAGCGGCGCCTCCGTTTGCCCCATAAAAATACTCGCGGCGACGTTCAAGGATTCGGCGCCGCTGGCGCCCATGACACGCTGCATCACCCAGGCCGCCGCGCGGATGATCACCTGCATCACCCTGAGGTAATAAAGGAGCGCGAAAAACGCAGCTATGAAAATAATTGTTGGTAAAACTTGAAATGCAAAGAAGCGAACCTGGTCGATAGGAACCCCGAGCACAACAATGTGGGATTGCTTCGCGCCGAGCGGCCCAAAAACAAATTCTGAGCCAACATAGGAATAATCGAGAAGTTTCCCCACGGCGTCGGCGGCGGTGGAAAGCACGCTTTGACCGATCGAAATTTTCAAAACTATAAAAGCAAAGGTTAGCTGAAGGCCGAGCCCCCAAAGAATAGTTTTCAGTTTTATAGCGCGGCGGTTCGACGACATCAAATAGGCGAGACCGAGCATTGTCGCCAGGCCCAGCACTCCGGTGAATCGTCCCATCGTGTGCCTCCCCCTTCAACCGCCGATTACTCTGTGAACGAGCGGGCGCGGCGCGGGCGCCTTTTCTCCGATGCGATAGCTTGACTCAACCAATTGCCGCGCTTCCGCGAGCCGCGCATCGCCGTTGTAACGCAGCGTGACGAGCGGAGCGCCACGCTCGACGCGATCACCCAGACGGCGGTGAAATTCGAGACCGACGGCCGGATCAATTTTATCTTCCTTTTTTTCGCGGCCGCCACCGAGAACTCCGCACGCAATGCCGAGCTTTTCGCAATCAATCGCGGCGACGAAGCCTGCGTTTGCGGCGGTGACGTCAACTTTCGCGCGCGCCTGTGGCAATCGCTTCGGCTCATCCACGACGCGCGCGTCGCCGCCCTGCAATCGCACGATCTCGCGGAATTTATCACGGGCACGGCCCGATGCAATCATTTCCTCCGCGAGGCGCCTGCCTTCGGCCACATTCGGCGTGCGCTGGCCGAGGAAAAACATCCATCCGGCCAGCTCGAGGCACAGTTCGCGCAGATCGGCGGGGCCGGCGCCCGCGAGCACGTCAATACATTCCGCGATTTCCATGGCGTTGCCGGCGGTGCGGCCGAGTGGCTGATCCATATCCGTTATGAGCGCGACAACTTTTTTCCCCATGCGCCTGCCGGTCTCTACCATGAGGCCGGCGAGATATTCGGCGTCTTCGATCTTTTTCATGAACGCGCCGGAGCCGGTTTTGACGTCGAGGACGAGCGCGTCAATTCCTTCGGCGAGTTTCTTGCTCATTATGGAAGCGCAGATGAGAGAAGGGTCGTCCACCGTGCCGGTGACATCGCGCAGCGCGTAGATTTTCTTGTCGGCGGGCGCGATCTCCTGCGTCTGGCCGATGAGACCGCACTTACATTCCGTGAGCACGCGGCGAAATTCGGGGAGCGAGAGATTGACGTTGAATCCGGCGATGGATTCGAGCTTATCGAGTGTGCCGCCAGTGTGGCCGAGGCCGCGCCCGCTGATCATCGGGATGTAAAGTCCGGCAGCCGAAACCACAGGCGCGAGAACTATGGATGTTTTGTCGCCGACGCCGCCGGTGGAGTGTTTGTCCACTTTCGGCGCGGGGAGATCGCTCCAATCGAGGACGCGGCCGCTATGGAGCATTGCTTCGGTGAGCGCGGCGAGTTCGACGGCGTTCAGTCCGCGAATCCACGCCGCCATCAACCACGCGGCCATCTGATAATCGGGGATGTCGCCGGTGGTGTAACCCGCGATGAGGAATTTAATTTCCTCGGGCGAAAGCTCGCCGGAGTCGCGTTTGCGGCGAATTAAATCAACAACGCGCACGGGCGTCGAGGCTAGCACCGGCACTAGGG
Organism: uncultured Acidobacteriota bacterium; assembly: GCA_963737185.1. Classification (GTDB taxonomy): domain Bacteria; phylum Acidobacteriota; class Terriglobia; order Acidiferrales; family UBA7541; genus DASTCZ01. The sequence continues at coordinate 134,049 of CAVTRS010000018.1, forward strand.
TGAGTCAACGAAACAGCGTTGATTAATGCGGAAAAATTACTTTGGAGCGCCTGAAAGCGATTGGCGCTCGACATCGGCGGCGAGGGCCTGCATTTCCTCGTGGATAAGTGTGTTCGATGCGAGGAGTTCGCGCGCGCCGAGTTGATACGGCTGGCCGGCGAAATCGGTGACGGTGCCGCCCGCTTCGCGAACGAGGAGCACGCCCGCGGCGGTGTCCCACGGATGGAGGCCAAATTCCCAGAAGCCATCGAAGCGTCCGCAGGCGACGCTTGCGAGATCGAGCGCGGCGGAACCCGCTCGGCGGACTCCGTGCGAGCGCAACGTGAAATTCCAGTAGTAATGAATATTTGGATTCTGCGCGCGCTTGTGCGCGGGAAATCCGGTGCCGAGAAGGCTTGTGGCGAGCTTGTCAATTTTTGAGACATGAATGCGCTTGTTATTTCTGTAGGCGCCTTCGCCTTTCGCTGCGGTAAACAATTCCTGGGTGACCGGTTGATAGACGACGCCCGCGATCAGCTCTTCCTTGCCCGGAGCGCCCTCGGCAAGTCCGATGGAAACGCAAAACCAGGGAAAGCCGTGGGCGAAATTTGTTGTGCCGTCAAGCGGGTCCACATACCAGGTGAATTTCGAGCCGGAAAGATCCGCGGATGTACCGGATTGCGCGCCGCCTTCTTCGCCGACGATTGCGTGCTTTGGGAAATGCGTGCGCAGGCGGGTTACGATGGCCTGCTCAGAGCGGCGGTCGGCTTGCGTTACGATGTCCACGTCACCCTTGTAGGAAATGTTTACTGGGCGATCGAGTTCGGTGAGCAGGATGCCGCCAGCTTCGCGCGCCGCTTCGATGGCAACTTCAAGATAGGAATTCATCTTACTTATCGTAACAGAGCGGCGGGTGATGCGTCAGCGCTGGATGATCGCGGAATTCAGGGCTTGTCTGGAGGCGGAACGTATGCCTGTCGATAGCGCACGCTGTAATCGCCTTTCACGCGGATCTCGATTTTGCGGATTGTGCCTCCCGGCCTGTGTTCGGGATAGTAGCCGAGGCGGTATTGGGTGCGAAGCTCGAGGTCAATCTGATGAAAAATCTGATCGAGCTGGCTGGGACTCGGCGGATAAAATACCTTCCCGCCGGTTGTTTCCGTGATCGTTTCCATCGCGTGTTCGCCGGCGGTATTGCGTCCGCTTTCGCCTTTCACTTCGCGAAGGACGATCGTATAAATCAACGCGCCCGAGCGGATGGCCTCGCGGCGCGCGGTGTCAAATGAAGCCTTGCCTCGTGGTTTCGCCTGCATCGGTGACCATTAGGATGACGCGGCGGTGCTCGGACCTTCTTTCCTCGAGACGTTGCGAGCCAAGATAAACGGCGTCATACATCGCGGTGCCGGACCCTTCCTTCATTTTGCGCACGGCGCTTTGCAAAAGTGGGACCTCCGACGTAAAGCCGGTAAGCTGGCGCACGTCATCGGAGAATGAAAAAACTGCAAGGCCATCACCCTGATGAACCACATCCCGGATGAATTTCGCGGCGGCTTCCCGTTCGAGGGAAAAACCAATTTTGGCGCTGGCGCTGTTGTCAATCATCAGGGCCATATCAAGCGGCAGGTGCGTCTCGGGCTCGAAGATGGCGATATCTTGCTTTTGGCCCTCGTCGAAAACCTCGAAGGCGTCCTTCGGCAGATTTGTGATGGGACGGTTCCCGCGATCTGTGACGCTCGCGAGGATGTTGACGAGATCCACCTGCACGCGGATTGGCTGCTGCGGCAGCGGGCCTGCATCGAGCGGTACCGGGGGAACCGGCACGGCGAATAAGGCGGCGGCGAGCGTGAGTGTGACGCAACGGATCGAGCTGGGGAGTGATTTTGTCATCTGTTGAATAGATTCACTTTAAGGCGAAAAGGTTTTCGACGGCTTCCCTTCCCCTTCGGCCCAAATTGCGCCGTCACGGAAAAATTCCTGCTTCCATATGGGAACGGTGCGCTTAAACGTGTCAATCGCGAAGCGGCAGGCGTCAAACGCTGCCGCGCGGTGGGCGGAGCTTACGGCGATCAGAATGCTCGTTTCACCGATTTCCAGGCGTCCCAGCCGGTGCTGCATGAGTAGACGATCGATCTCGTGGCGACGGCGAATTTCGGCGCAGAGTTCGTGCATCACGCCGAGCGCCATTGGTTCGTACGCTTCGTAAATAAGATAGAGCGTTTCCTTGCCGCGCGAATTGTTGCGAACGATGCCCTCGAAAACAACGAGCGCGCCGTCGGCTGGAGCCTTGAGCTGCTGCGCGAGGTCGGTTGTACGGATGGGGGTGCGGACAATTTCGCAAATATCCCGCGGCGAGGAGACTTCGGCGCCGGCGCCCTGCCCTCCGCTGACGGGAGGCAGGAAGGCGACTTCGTCCCCGGAAGCGACGGGCGCGCCCCAATCGGAATATTGCTGGTTCACGGCCGCGGCGACGGATGCGCGGAATCGCTCGAGTTCCGGAAAGCGGCCGCCGTAGCGTGCGAAGACGTCCGCGACGCATGCTCCGGCGCCGAATTCAGCGCTGTCTTCGGCGAGGCCGACGATATCCTTCAATCGCCCGAAAAAGAGAACTCGAACCGCCATAGAGCCATTCTAGCTATGCGCAGAGACAATGCCAATCGGAGACGCTCTTAGACCCGGAATTGCCCGAGTGTGCAAATATTTCGAAAGGAGTGATCCCGAGTGCAAGGGAGATTCAAGCGAAAGCAACGAAAACAATGCCGCCCGAAGCAATGCTTGACGGCGCTCGCACTGGGGCATAGCTTTCTTGATGGCGGCATTGATGTCGTGTGGCCGCAAGAAGTTTTAGAGGCAAGTGGAAAGTCCTCGTGCGAATTCTTGTATCCGGATCATCGGGATTGATTGGCTCGGCTGTCGCGCAAACGCTGGCCGAACAGGGCCACACGGTTTCGCGTTTATTGAGACCGCAGACACGCGTTGCAGCCATGGAAGGCGACGTCCGATGGGATCCCTATTCGGGCGACTTTGATTCTAAAGCGGCTGAGGGCGCTGACGCCGTGATTCATTTGGCCGGCGCATCGATCGGAGAGGGGCGCTGGACAGATGAGCGCAAAAAAGTATTGCGCACAAGTCGCGTGGACGCGACGAAACATCTGGTTGCGTCGTTGGCGGCACTTTCTTCCGGGCCACGAATTTTCATTTGCGCCTCGGCGATCGGCTATTTCGGCGACCGCGGCGAGGAAAAGCTGACCGACCACGCCGGACCGGGAAATGATTTTCTCGCAAAACTTTGCTGCGATTGGGAACAGGAAGCCGGGCACGCCGCTGAATTCGGAGCGCGAGTGGTGATGCTGCGATTTGGCATTGTCTTAAGCACGCGGGGCGGCGCGCTGCCTCGCATGCTGATGCCGATCAGAATGTTCGTCGGCGGGCGCATTGGATGCGGCAAACAGTGGATGTCGTGGATTACTCTCGCGGACGTAGTTGGCGCAGTGCAATTCGCTTTGGAAAATAAATTCGCGACGGGCGCGTTCAATTGCGTTGCGCCCGAACCTGTGCGGAATAGTGAATTCATCAAGGCAACCGCGCGCACGCTTCACCGCCCCGCGATCTTCCCAGCTCCGGCGTTTGCGCTAAGGCTGATGCTCGGAGAGATGGCGGACGCGCTGCTGCTTTCCAGCCAGCGAGCTGTGCCGGACAAACTCCAGTTGTTGGGCTATGAATTTGGCGATGCGGAGCTGGGCAACGCGCTCAAGAGCGTCATCGCTTCAGGCAAGTAACAGTCCAGGGTTGCGCGTTACTTTTCTACGTTGATTGTGACAAGAACCTTTAAGACCCGGCCATTCAAGGGATTGGTGACGGTCGTTGCCTCAATCGTCTGGTTATCCCGCATCAAGAGATTAAAAGATGAACTGAATGTTTGGATGACCGGATTCCCACCTGCGCCCACGGAAGCCTTGTTTAAATCCATTGCTGGCTTCAGCTCATCCGGGGTGAAGAGAAATGTGCGTTGGACGCTGAGATGAACCTTATAGGCGGCGTCATCGGATGTGACGGCGCCGCAATCGATGTTGGATCCAACGTCCATATACTGAAACGTGCCACCCTGGCCCTGGTTGCTGCCGGGACCGCTGGTGCTAATCGGAACGCGGAGACCGTCGCGAATACTTGCGGCATTGTCATTCGCAACGATGCGAAAAGTGTATGGCAGGCTCGCGATTTTCTTCTGTCCGTCATATTCCTCGAATACAACTTGCACTTTCAAAGGGACGGCCCGCTTCATGTCAACCGTGGGCTGTTTGTCCTGCGCCCGGGCGGCAAAGGTGATCAAGGAAACGGAAACCAACAGAGCGAGCGCACTAAGAATTTGAATTCGTTTCATTTCCATCCTCCGGGTTAAGCGCGATTAGCGAAAAGAAATTTCTATTGATGATTGCTTTCAGACTGGCCGCTTGCCTTTTTTTCGTCAAGTGGAGTGATCTTAAGCGGCGCAATCTCGAGTGGCGCAACTTGCTGCTGCTCGGTTGGATTCACCAGCCCCGCCACATTCACGCGTCCGGCTTGCATTGCCGCGACGAGGCGCAGGACGGCCTCACGCTGCCCCGGCGGGATAATGACATTAAAGCCGGGCGCGCCGTTTAGCGGTGGCGTGGCTGCAGGCGGCGCGGCGCGGGAAGCGGACAATTGCGCGGACGGCGCTGGATGCGGCGCTCTTTGGTGCGCAGGCTTCATTCGTAAGACGGCATTTCCCCCAGGAGCTTTAGCTCGTGCGGTTGTAGTCGCAATTGCCGGCACTGCTGGACCCGGCGTTGAGTGAGTCTGGGTGTCTATCTGTGTAGGTGGCGTTCCCGCGGCAGTCTGCCCGGGCTGAGGTCCCGGCGGAGACTGCCGCAGAAGCGCTCGTCCAGAAAACAAAATTGCGACGGCCGCGAGAGCCGAGACCGCACCGCCCGTGATAGCCCACTGCATCCAGCCGGCGCGGCGCGCGGAATCCTCCGCGACAATCGCGTCAATCGCATCGGCGCGTTGCCGCACGCGAGTGAGTAGCGCGGGCGAGGGTTCGTCCGCGACCATCGCGGCGACGCTTCCCGCGATGCGGCGTTGCAACTCGCGTTGGAGATCGAGCTCCGCACGGCATTCCTGGCAATCGCGCAGGTGCGCGGTCAGCTCGACGTCGCCACCCGGCGCCAGAGCTTCGTCTATCAGCCGCGATTCGTACCTTTCACAAGCCATGACAATTTCTCCGCCATTTGCTTCCGAGCCAGATGCACTCGAGACTTTATGGTTCCTTCGGGTAAATCGAGCAACTCCGCGACTTCTTTTGTGGTGTAACCCTGGATGGCCGCGAGCATCAGTGCCTGCCGCAATTTTTCCGGAAGCTCGTCCATCGCCTTCGCAACGTGCCGCTCAAATTCATTTGATACGGCAATCTGCTCCGCGTTCAGCACCGGCGTGTCCAGCACGGCTACTACTTCGCGCTTTTCACGGCGGCGCGTGCCGCGTTGTTTATCCAGCGCCAGCCGCCACGCGATTCGGCAGAGCCAGCCGCGGAACGCGCCACGTTCGCGCAGCCGATGGAACCCGCGGTAGGCGCGCAGCAGTGCTTCCTGCGCAACTTCCTCCGCATCCGCGTGGTTGCGGAGAACACTCATAGCTAAGCGAAACGCCAGCGAGGCGCCATCGGCCAACTGCTCCTCAAACTCGCGCCTCAACTCGGCCGTCTCGTTTTCGCCCTGCACTCGGCTCCCCGGTAGGATCGCTTCGAGCGCTTGCATCGTGGCTCCACTAGATAGACTCCGGCCCCTGTCCGTTGGTTCAGTGATCCAGTTCAATTTGGCACGAAGTTTCAAAGCGCGGCTTTCAGGTTACAAATCGAGTTTTTCCATGAGCGAGGAGAGATTGGAATCATCCACTTGCAAATCCGGACGCTCAGTGGAAAGGTTCTCGACTTCATCGAATGCCTGGAACAATCGCATCTTGGCGATGGCATATTCTTCCGTCCCACTGAGCTTCAGGTTCTCACGCTGCGACCACTTCTCAACCGCCGATTTGCGGACGAAAACGGCCAGCGGGAAATTTTCCTGGCGGTCAACCGAGACGACATAAATGTATTCGGTGCCAGCCGAAAAACCGCGGCGCGCCGGGCGCACCTCGACAAAGCAATATTGGTAGACGTAACCAGTCGCCGCTGAATAGCTTTTGATGCGATGCGCTACCTGCGGTTTGGCCATGCAACGATTATTTGCGGCGGGGATGGTGAAGTCAATGAAGGGCTCAGGCGGGCCTGTGCCGATTGGGAACAACAGCGTCTCGCCAAATTCCGATTCGGGACTGGACGAGCATCTCGCGATTCCAAAAAGCCAACGCCGAAGAACCAGTTTCTGAGACGACTGTTCCCCAATTTCGTGTAAGCCCTTTATTTTGAGCAGGTTCGGGACGAGTGATTGCAGCCGCGAAAAGATCGGCGCTTTAGGCGCTCGCCGCGCGACCCTCGTTGCAATGTGGAAACAACATTGCAATAGGCGAAGGTGTGTCGAAGAGAATTCATGCGTCGCTGATTGCAGACCATGTCCGAAAACTTGCGTGCCGATCCTGCACCGCGATTCTTTGTGGACTCGTGACGATATCAATTGCGGGCTGCACCGGAATCGGCGGCTCGATTGAACCACCCTCTCAGCCTCCTGTGACCGAACCTGTTTCCGTTTCTGTATCTCCGGCGACCGCGTCGGTTCTGCTAGGAGGGACTTCTCAATTTACCGCGGTGGTCAGCAACACGACGAACACCGGGGTAACCTGGTCCGTGAATGGCGTGACGGGAGGAAGCGGTGCGGCGGGAACAATTTCCGCGAGCGGACTTTTCACCGCGCCTCAAAACCTGCCTCAGCCCGCGACTGTGACTGTTGCCGCGACGAGTGCGGCCGATTCCTCCGCTAGCAACTCGGCTGCAGTAACAATTACGAGCGACGTTGTGGTAAGCGTTGCGCCGGCAACCGCAAGTGTTGAGCTTGGCGCGGTTCAATCGTTCGCGGCGCACATCGCGTCCTCCGGCGCGCCGAACACCGCTGTGACTTGGAGCCTCGCGGGCGCGACATGCTCGAATGCGACTTGCGGTACCGTGGATGTGAATGGAAATTACACGGCGCCGCAAATCCTGCCGGCGAATCCCATTGTGACGCTGACGGCGCGAAGCGTCGCGGACCCGAGCAAATCCGGCACCGCCGCGATTGCCGTCACTAGCCATTTCACTTTTTCCGTTTCCGGCTCGACGACTGTCAACACGGGAGCCACGTCCGTTTATACGGCGACACTAACGCCTTTGCCCAATTCAAACCCAAGCACGGCAATTGGCTGGGCGGTTTCGGGCGCGGGCTGCTCGGGGGCGACATGCGGAACAATTTCCGCGAGCGGCTCTTCCACCACATTTATGGCGCCGGCTTTGGCGCCCTCGCCAAATGTTGTGACGATCACCGCGACGCCTGCGGCTGATCCATCGAAAGCCGCGTCCATCGCGGTGACGATTCAGAGCCAAATCACGGTGACAGTGACTCCGCAAACGGCAAGCGTCGCACTCGGCTTGACGGAACCGCTCACCGCGCAGGTCACTGGATCGGCGAATACGGCCGTGACCTGGGACGTGAATGGGGTCGTGGGAGGAAATTCCACTTTTGGTTCTGTGACAAATGTTTCCGGGTCAGATACCACGACTTACACCGCACCCGCATCGCTGCCGACGCCAGCGACGGTGACCGTGCGGGCCACGAGTCAGGCGAATCCAAGCGTCTCCAACACGGCGAGTGTGACGCTCACGAGCGCAGCTAGCATCAGCTTATCCCCAACCGCGGCGACGCTCGCGGTAAGCCACGCGCAAATGTTCACGGCAAACATATCCGGCTCAGCGAACACGAATGTGACGTGGCAAGTCGGCGGTGTGCCGGGCGGAAGCTCGGCGTTGGGCCAAATTTGTGTGGTTGGATCGAGTCCATGCCAGGTGGTGACGACTGCACCGGCCGGCAGCGTGGATTATGTCGCGCCCGCTTCCGTGCCGTCGCCGAACCCCGTGCCAATCTCTGTGGTAAGCCAGGCGAATCCCTCGCAGACCACCAGCGCACAAATCACTGTGCTCGCGCACATCATCGTGAGTGTCTCCCCGCCCAGCGCAACACTTGCGCCGGGCGGGACACAAACTTTCATCGCAAACGCGATCGGCACGGATAATCAGAGCGTCACGTGGAATGTAACTGGCACTGCTTGTTCGGGTGTAGGCTCACCTTGCGGCGCAATTACTTCCGTCGGAGTTTTCACCGCGCCCACTTCGGCGCCGTCTCCTGATTCGATTGTCATCGTCGCGACGAGTTCGGAAGACACCTCACAGGCGGGCAGCGCGAGTGTTTCGATCACGACCGGCGCTGCAATCACAGGACTCCTTCCCGCAAGCGCGCTTTCCGGAAGCGCTGGCGGCTTCACTCTGCGCGTACAAGGCGGAAATTTCGTGGTGAGCAGCCCGGGGCCCGGATCCGTCATACAGGTTGCCGGGACTCCGCGCACGACCTTGTGCGATACAAACGGCGATTGCACCACGACACTTACCGCGTCAGATCTAGCTTCGGCAGGCTCGCTGAGCGTCCAAATGAAAAACCCGGGCGCAACACTTTCAAACATAGTGAGCTTTGTGGTCGTGCAGGATGTCCCAGCGCCGGACGTGGTTCCTCTGACGCCAACGGCTCCGGCAGTTACCGGAAAAAACATCGTTGTTGTGGATCCTTCCGCGGCGGGATCGCCGGCACCGCAGCCGGACGTTGTCCTGACAATTGCGGCGATGGGGTTATTCTCGGTGCCAAACAACTCCTGCACTCTTGGCGCGACGCCGATCGTGCTCGCTCGCCCCGCATCCGGCACTTCGATAACGGACATCTGCGTTTTCTCAGTGAGCGGGTTGGATGCATCGATGACTTACACAATCACCGGCCCGAGCACGCCGGATATTTCAATTGTGGGCATGCAGCCGCTAGGCCTCGGCATTATCGATCTGACAATTTCTGTTCCTAGCGGCGCGGTAGCCGGCACGCGCTCGCTGCTTGTGCAGAATACGAACAAAGACAAGGCTGCGGCAACGGGAACAATGGTGGTGCAATGATGCGAACCAAACACTGGGTAACGACACTCAGCGCGGCGTACATGATTATTTGCATTCTGGCAGGCGCGGTGGGCGCGACAACGATTGCGAGGATGGACTTGCGCGAACTCGCGCACGCGGCGCGGGTGATTGTCCGCGCGCATTGCGAAGGATTACAAACGCAATGGGACGGCGGCAACATTTGGACAATCTACAATTTCACCGTACTCGAGACGCTAAAGGGCGCGCCGCCGCGATTGCTCCCCGTGCGCCTGCCCGGCGGGCGCATCGGGCACCTCGAGACGAAGGTTGATGGAGTACCGCAATTCCATCCCGGCGAGGAAGTGGTCCTCTTTCTCGAGCAAACTTCAGGCGGAGGTACGAGCATCACCAGCTGGACGCAGGGTACTTTCCGCGTTCGCCGCAACTCTGCGGGAGAACCTCGCCTCACGCAGGACACGAGTCACTTCGCCGTTTTTGATCCCGCAACACGCAGCTTCACTTCCGCGGGAATCCGGGACATTTCGCTGGTCGAATTCCGGAAGCAGCTTGCGGATGCAATGCGCTCGGATGGCGCGCACCGCTAGGAGATTTCAGATGCGCAAATTGAATCGCACGGGCAGAATCGCGAGGCCACTGGCAATCCTTATTGCGGCTCAGCTGGCCGGTGTCCCATCGATAGCGGCATATTCATTTGCTTACACGGTGGCGGATTTGCGGCAGCCGCCAGCGCAATCGGGCACGACAGCGTGCCCTCAGCATGACGAATGGAACCCGGCACTCCCCGGCGGCATCAATCGCAACTGGAGCACCTCCCTCGGCACAGATCCAGTTACGATCGTCACGCAAGATCAAACCGCCGCGGGCCAGCTAAACGAAATCGAATCGACAATTCTCCAAGCATTCAGCGTTTGGACCGGAGTTTCGGGCACGGCGCTTCTGCCCAGCACATTCGCCACGATTGTGCGCAACAGCAGCGCCGCTGCCTGCACCTCGCTCGACGGACTGAACACCGTGTGCCTGAATCAACCCGATCCGGCATTCACCACGGGCGTGATCGCATTCACGCGCGTCACATCGGCCGATACCATTGGGGATGACGCTGTTGAAAATCACCCGCCATCCACCTTCATTGGGGAAATTTTGGATGCGGATATTCTTGTACGGCCCGAAGATCCCTCCACGACATTCGCGACCCCGGAAGCGCTCGCCGCGAATCCACAATCCTATGACCTGGAATCCATCTTGATTCATGAATTGGGCCACTTCCTGGGCTTCCAGCATTCCGATGTGTGGAGCGCCGCAATGTTTCCCTACTCTCCCACGCCGGGGACGTTTCTCAACACACGCCCGACGGAAGCTGCGCCCGATGCTCCGCTTTCAGACGACGATCGCACTGGATTGCGCGTTCTCTATCCCGACCCGAGCGATGCGATACACATTGGCGCTATCAGCGGCCAAGTCCTTCCCGCGAATCCGCTCTCCATTGCGGGAACGCCGGGCGTCACGGGAATTTTTTCCGGGCAGGTGGTTGCCGTGGACAATTCCACGGGCGCCGTGGCTGCGGCGACTCAGGCGGGCTGGTCGTGCACGGGGGCGGGACCTGCGGTATTTGACGGGTCCTACGCCTTCGTAAGTCTCCCAGTGAGCGCGACACAGTCTTACCAAATTTATGTGGAGCCGTTCACCGGGCCGGAGGATCCATCCGACGTTGCGAGCAGCCTCGCAAGTCTCTGCCGCAATGCATCGACAGACCTTGGCTGGCCCGCGCAGTTCGCGTGCACGGTGCCGGCGGTAAACACGAACTTCACGGCGCGGGTCCGCCCGCCTGATTAGGCTTGAAATGGAAACGCCGCCGGGCCTCTCACACCCGGCGGCGCATCATCAGAACGCAGGATCCATTCACTGTGCGGGCTACGACTGGTCAGCCGCGCAGCGATTTATGATTGGCACGACTTGCAGACCCATTGAACACGCGAGACCGTAGGAGTGCTGGCCGTAGAATCTTCGACACCAGTCGGAATCACGGTGACTGTTGTCGCGGGATACCACGGGGGTGAAAACCCACCCTGGGCAAACCGGCGATCAAAATAAATATTTCGGGTGGTGGTATTGCCGCTCAAGGCCTGATTGGCGATACGTCCCCCGATAAGAGTCAGCGTGTTGATGTGTGCGCCTGTGTTGACCCAACCTCCGGACCCGCCGGAGGAGATCATGGCGATCGAAGCATCGATTTCCAGGTTGCCGCTGCTCTGCAGATTGTTCATTTGAATGTCGCCGACTGCCGTAAAGATTCCGAGAACTTGTCCCTTATTGTTTCCGGGGATGAGCGTGTCGGCGGGCGTGCCGGCAATTTGGTTTTGCGTTGTGGTGACCGGCTCGGTGACGTACTTGATGTCGCCTGTGATCGTGACGTTGTCTAAGGCCGTTATGGTCAGGGCGGTACCGTTCTGAACAGCCGCACCGCTTGACGCCGTGCCTCCGCCCGATTCCGGACCGGAGAGCGAAGTGATGTTGCCATCCACGTAGAGCATCGTGGCATCACCTGTGACGGCGCCGGAGGCGTTTCTTTGTTGTGGAACACCCGTAATGTAAGCCGTGGTGACCGGAGAATTCACAGTCGAATTTACAGGTCCGGATGTACTGCTCTCGCTGCAGTTATTGCAAGTGAGTGTCGTAGTCGTTGTTACCGCGCTGGTAGTAGCGGTGGAAAACACAGTCGAACCGGTTCCACTGTTCGCCAAGTCATCCACGGTGACGGTGTACGTCGTCGTAGGCGTTGATTGCGTCGTGACCGTTTGCGTTGCGAATCGGCAGGTTCCCGAGTTGCTCGGCGTGGAGCAGGCCGCGCCAGTAGTGTGATTGATTCCAATTGTGGCCCCGGAAGTGTTGGTCGATGTGGTCGTTTGACTTCCCGATTGAACGATTGAGTAGATCTCGGGGGATGATGAGGAAGTAGCCGTGCCTGCGGTAAGAGTAATGCTGGCACTTCCTTCCACGTAGATGCCACCACCTTCCATCGTCGGCCCGCCGCCTATAAGCGAATAAGGGAGATAGACGCCTGAGGTTGCTCCCGAAGATGAGTAAGGTGTTTCCGTAGCGTCCCTCAAAATGGCATTTAGCTGCGCGTTTGTTGGAAGCGGAGGTGCGGGTGACGACAGATTCCCGCATACGTTGCTGCCTTCACCGCAGCCTTTGCCATCAAGAACAGCCCACTTCTGGCTGTAGTCGTTTGTCGGAAGCGGGACGGAGTTTTGCCCCAGGGCAAGTCCTGCCTGAAACTGCGGATTGATGGTTTCGCCCTTATAGGTGTCAGAGGTGGCCGCTTCATTTTGACAGGGACTGCCGCTCTCATTGCTGAAAATGTAACTTGCGGTGGAAGAGTGGCTGCCAACGGAATCCGTGAAAATGTAGGAGCCGGTGTCGCCAAAATTCCAACTGCCGTTGGTGAAGAATGGGCCGGTCAAAGTGCCCGGCACGAACATCGAGCTGCATGCAGCATACTGGTCAAGAAAAGTCCCCCAGGCGGCAAAACTCTGGTTGGTGGTTGTACCTGTTGGCGGGCTGACGTTTACAGTAATGCTGATGTTGCCGTTTTCCGCCAATTCAGATTGTTCGTTTCCTTTTACTTCACCCAAAATATCGAGCGTGTAGTTATACGTGTACTGAAAATTGTTGATAATGTAGCAGTTGTTCGTAATTCCGCCGGCTGTGGAACACGTCGAGGAAGCGGGAGGCGGGCTCGCGCATGTATAAGGGCCGCCCGCCGGAGGTGTTCCGACCGCCGTGAAACTGGGGGTGCAGCTTGCCAAAACAAAGGTGGCCGGATTTGATGAATTGACTTCAAATTGCCCGGGCCACGAATTTGTCGCCTGCCCCCCGCCAATGGAAGTCCATGAGCCGTACGTGTTGTTCATGTAATTCTGAACGGTTGTGACAGACGCCGCAGTAAGCGGCTGAGAACCCAACGTTATGGTGGCGGGAGCCTGTGCAAGGATTTCGTTGACCATCGCCTGGCGGGAGATGTTGAGGCCCGAATCCGCGGAATAAAAAGCGCCGCGGAAATTTCGGTAGTAGCCACCGATAAAAGTCTGCGAGCTGAGAGCAATGACCATGCCGAGGGAAAGGATCATCAGCAGCGCTAGAATCAGCAACGTGAAGATGAGGGCCACGCCGCGCGCGGCAGGGCGCTCGTCTTTCAATCTATCGACTCGTTTGATTCCGTAATATGCGTTCATTTTAAACCTCAATCGTCCATGCTTAGATTGCGTGGATTGATGATGACCGCAAGACCCTGAATCTGATAAGGACCCTGGTCAAATGTATTGCGAAATGTGACGGCTGATCCGCCGGAAGTGGGGGTGGTGCGTCCGATGATGGATACGCGGATGGAACGGATGATGGAGAAGTCGTAAGAAGTCCCATTTCCGGCGCCATAGGAGCACGCATTGTAGTTATAGGTGTAGTAAGTTGTAGGCTCCGAACCCGAGTCCGAAGTCCCCGCGCACGTCGTTGCGAGCGTTGACGTAGCGAGATCCGTGTCATGCTGATCATTCCATAGAGCCGCGCCCACCCTGAATCCAATCACCTGATCTGCGACAACGTTTGTGGTTCCGTTTTGAGTCCTCGTCAACTGGGGATCGGCAGGGTTTGACGCATTCACCTGATATGTAATCGGCTGGAGGCGGAGAATCCAATCCGCGTTGCAAAAGGAGGTACCGAGCTGCGCATTCGGGTTGTCGGCCGCACCGGTACTGGTTGTAATTCCCAAGTAATCGTTAGCTGTAGTGTTGGTGCCGTTGGAATTTGTGGTGTTGAATGTGAGTGTGACGGTTGATGCCGACGCCGATCCGGCTTTTGTGAGCGAGACGGTCGTCATCTGGGAGCCATCCACTTTGACGAGAAGAAGCTCATCACCGGAGTGGTAATCGGCCGCGAGCGTTGTTGCCTGAGCGGAAGTAAGCGTTGGGGTGTAGAGAACCATCGTGGACGTGGCAGACCCGCTCGCGTAAGTGGAGACACAATTACCGGAAGTTCCCAGGTGCTGTGGGCCGGTGTTTGGATCGACGGTGATGAGGTTCAGTGTGTCAAAACAGGTCGAATTGTAATTGTAGGATGTGTTGTCTCCACAGTCGCCAGTGACAGGGGCTGCGTTTTGAATCGTTATGCCGACCGGCCAATTGGGGATGTTCGTGCCGGGATAATACCCGGTACCAGCGTTCACCGAATCGATTTCCATTTGTGTGACGGCATTCTGAAGCGCAAGGTTGACGCCAACCATGTTCTGCTGATTGGTGAAAAGCGGGTCATCTCTGCGAAATAGGGTAAACACGGCGCCAGTCACGATAATGAAGATAGTCATCGCGGCTAGGAATTCCAGAAGTGTAAAACCGTCTGCTGTCCCGCTGCGATCTCTTTGGCGCAATGATATTTTTTTCACGGGCGCACCATGCTCATCTGAAACGAGACATTGGGCGCCACGGACTTGTTCATGAGGTATACATAAACCGTGATGCGCCGAACTCCGTTCAACTGAGTTCCGTTGATCGTCGGATTCAGTTCAATGATCCAGCGCCGCTCGAAACCGATGGTTCCGCTGGTGAGATTCGCGTTGGAACTGGTCTGAGTTACTGTTACAGTCCCGTTCGGCAACTGCGTGGTGGTCGTGTACTGGGGATTTCCGCTCGCATCCAATCCGCTGACGGTTTCTGAAATGGATCCGGCGGTCGGCGAGAAGTAAACATCGTCGTAGTAATTTACAGTCACAGCCGTGGGGTTATTGCATGCGACGGATGCGGACGTGTCGGCAGTAAGACTGCCCGCCGTAGCTCCGGAGGGGACGCAGATATTGGGATCGCCCCCGCCGGCCCCATCCGAAGGATACCGGTTCAAGTCCTCCAGCTTTTCTGAAGCAAGCGTGGCGGCCTGCGTCATGTATTCGGTTCCGGATGTGCCGCTGATGGTTTGGGCGAGCAGCGCCGCAACGGAAGCAAGACCGACGGCAAGCACGAAGAGAGCGACCATTACTTCCGTGAGAGTGAACCCGCGGATTTTTTCCCTACTGAACAATGATTGAGCCATAGTTGGATACCGTAATCGTGTGTGACCTTCCTGCATAGCTGACGGTAATCACTTGAGAATTGCCGGCAGTAGCTGTTACGCTGCCATTCCCCTGAAATTGCAAGACTGTGCCTGCGCTCAAAGTAATGGCAGAGGGCGAGATAGGGATGGCCGAACCGACATTTGTGAATGTATTTGTCCCCGCGGGTTCGTTGGCTACCTGATAGGTGTTGTTCGTCTTATTCAAAGTAAGTTGGTATGGAATGCCCTTCATGATTGACTGGTAGCGTGTGGTCTGGATGGACCAAGTGATGCTGTCAACCGCTGCGCTTAACCGGAAGATATTTACGGTGCTAAAGAGAGAAGGAATCCCGAATGCGACGAGGATTCCGACAATCGCGACGAGCAGCGCAGCCTCCATCATCGTGTATCCAGCCGCCCTGCTGCGTCTCCAAGACCCTATATTCCGCCTCATGACTAGACCCTTCCACTCTCTTTTTTTGTTTCCGCGATTGCAGTTTGTTGAAAGCGCGCCACCGGAAACACTGTTTCCGGGTCCCAATGTTGGCTCATTTCGTGTAAGTGCCTGCGAATCATACCCAAGAGGGTGCAAGCACCGGGCCAGACTGAATTGGAGCTATCCCTTTGCAAATAAACAGCTTACAAATGATTAGAGGACTGTCTCGCAATTGACACACTGCGCGAGGGATAGAAATGTAACAAAGGGGGACAGCATGCGCTCCATTCTGGTATGCACCTTCCTGGCACACCGTTTCGCCTCGCACCTCCTGAAAATTCGAGCAGGTCAGCCGAAATTCAAAAGAATGAAATCCCAGATTGTGACGAAAGGTGACGAACATCGACGCGCGGATATTTTATTCAGCGTATCGCATGGCTTAACACCAGTAAGCACAGTAGATTACGGGATCGGAAGTTTGGCACCTTGCGCGCTCTAATCAGTTGCAGAAAGTTTTCAGCGGCGCCTTCAGCCACATGTTTCAAATGTGAGCAGTAAGGCAGTCCCTCTCCGACGCCGCCGACCACTCTCAATTACAACGGGAATTGGCAATGGATGGCGAAAGCCAATCCTGAGCAGTGTCAATCGTGCGCATGGTTGTGCGGATTTGTCCCGGGAAATATTCCGTCCGGAAAATTGGGACAACGCACATCGAGCCGACACATCTTTTAGTGGTTCGCGACAGACGGTGCCTAACGAGTCCTGAAAGCATGGGGGACAAGGATCGCATCATGATTCAAATATTCGATCAAAGTAAGCGAAGTAGAGCGGCCGGTTACACGATGATTGAGGTGACGATCATCGTAGCGATTGTTTTCGTCCTGGTGGCGTTCGCGATGCCGTCTATGTTTTCGACTATAAATCTCTACCGACTAAACGACGCCGCTGGGAGTGCGGCAGGCGTCATTCAGAGCACACGGTTTCAGGCGATTATGCAGGGATATCCTTTCCAACTCACATTCAGCGCCGCCAACAACACCTTTCAAATTGCCAGCGAGCCAATGGGGACCTCGAGCTTTGTGAATGTCGGCGGCGCCGTGCCCCTCTCCGGCTCGCCCATCACACTCAGCGCCGGGACCGTGCTGCAATTCAAGCCGAACGGAAGCATCAGTGCAACGTCAGGAAATTCGGAAACATTTCAGATCAGCTACACGGGAAGGACAAAAACGATAACGGTGTCCAACTATGGATCAGTTACAGTTCAATAGAACAAAGTCGTCGAGTCCGGGTTTCACGTTGATTGAAGTCGCGGTGGCTCTGTTTGTTCTTGCCGTGGGCCTTTCTTCCGTCGCGGCGCTGCTGGCGAATGTGATCGGCGGAACTTCCCGAACCGAATACATGACGCAGGCGGCGACGCTAACATCGGAGAAACTGGAAGACCTAAACAGATATCCACCTGGCGATCCGAATGTGGCCGTGACCTCCGGCACTTCCGCCGGCAGCATTTCTGCGGATACTTCCGCCTCGGTCACGTCGAACGGAGTGACCGAGACTGTGAATTACATGGACGAAGTATTTTTTTCGCCCACGGAGGGGGCGGTTTCGGAAACCATCAGTGGCCTGGACTCCAATGGAAATCCCAGCTACACAACCACTTCCTACACACCGAATGGTTCCATCGCCACATCCACAACAGGGGTTCGAAGCTCGCTTACAAGCGGCGCAATCTACTTCAAGCGGCGATGGGTGATTGAGGCGAACGAGCCCATCACAGGTCTGCGAAGAATTACGGTTTACGTCTTCCTGGAAAACCAGTCCATCGCACCCAATGTCTCATTTCAGATGACTTTGGTGCGCCCATGAGAAACGCAAGATTCAAAATTCAAGAGAGAAGGCAGCAGACAGGCCGACGCACGAGACAATCCGGCTTCTCTTTGCTCGAGTTTCTCTTCGCGATGACGATTTTTTTGATTATCACATGGGCTGTGTTCACCCTGTTCCGGCGGGACGATCCATTGTTTAACCAACAGGAGAACACCTCCACGCTCAACCTCTCATTGCAGAATGCGATTACACAGCTGCAGCTTGATGTGGTCAACGCAGGCAATGGCTACTACCCCGGGATGCAGCTTCCCAATTGGCCGATCGGCCTGACCATCCAGAATTCAGCCAACCCGCCGGCCACAGGGCAGTGCGGCGATAACGCGACCTTCACCTATAGCGCGGCGTGCTTCGATACGTTAAACGTGATCGCGATGGACCCCAATACCAGTCCGATGCATACGGGCGTGACGGGAGGCTGTGCAAACACAACGACAACTTCAATGTCTTTGCTCCCTCCGACGGGGAACACGAGCGCGCAAAACACATCACTGGCGTCCAACTTTCAATCAGGCAACCAGGTCCTGCTGGTAACGGCGAGCGGATCGGTAATGACGACAGTGATGCTAACTACCGGCGGGTCGTACTCCGGCGGTTACATAAACCTCAACTTCAACGCTACCAACGCAAGCGGGCAGAACACCGCGGCCAACGACCCACTCGGAATCACCTCCAACAACACAGGCGCAAACGACAACGCGCACACGCAACTCGGGACTTCCTTCTGCAATACCGATTGGGCCATGCGCATGATCCCAATCACGTACAGGGTGGATGACACTATTCCCTCGAACCCGAAATTGGACCGGGTGCAAAACGGAAATACGGACATCCTCGCTACGGAAATCATCGGGTTCAAGGTCGGCGCGGCACTTTGGGGCGATGGCCACGATACGGACATCACCAACGGCAATAACACGGTCACGTATAACTACAATGCTTCAACATTCGGCGTGACCCCGCCGGGATACGACTTCAGCATCATCCGCTCCGTTCGTGTTGCGATTATCGGGCGCACTCCGCCCAATGCGACCAGCGCCATCTCGTTCCGCAATTCCTATGACCAGGGTCCATATCAGATCCAGGGACTCTCGATCGTCGTGAATCCGAGAAACTTGAGCATGGATGATCCATAGAAATTGGGAGGCAGCAGCAGCAGCATCATTCGGAGGATGGCGAAGAAAGTGAAAAACATTAAATCGATCACGCTGGGATTTGGGAGGTTTCAATTGAAAAATGAAAATCAGAAAGCGGCGGCGGCAAATCGAACGAACCGGCGCCCGGCGCCGCGTGGAATCGCGCTTATCTTTACCATCTTGATTCTGACGCTCCTGATGGTGCTCTCGCTCGGTATGGTGCTGGCGCTCAGCTCCCAAACATTTATCGGGGGCTACTACCGGAATTTCCGCGGCGCATTTTATGCCGCGGATTCGGGTGTGAATACAATCCGCCAATTCATGGTCAATGGAATTCTAAGCGCCGTCCCGGGAACGATTACTCTTGGTTCTGTCCCACTTCTTTCAAGCGGGGCCACCACCATCGCCAGCAATGCATCCAGTGCTTACGGCTCGTGGACTACCATCAACAGCGGTCAGGGGGGGACCTCATGGCCCGGGCAATTTGAGGTGAATTCGAGCAATCCGCCGACTCTCGCCCAGACGGCTTGCACTTTGAATTGGACCCCGGCAACGGGGTACACCGGGGGGCCGTTCACATGCACGAGCCTGCCAACGTCGCTTTGCGGCAGCGGCGTGGTGACAAACTGCGCAACGATTAACAGCTTCGTGTATACGTACACTTACGCCGTGGACGTCTACGGGAATGTGAAGGGGGCTCAACAACAATCCGAACTGATGGACAACGGAAATATCAACGTCACGATTAACATCAGCCCGCCTAACGGCGTTACCACAACTCAGAGTTTTGCTGATTATGGAATGTTTATCGATCAAAACCCACCGTGCTCGGCCGGATCATCCATGAGTTCCTACCTCGCTTATGGCGAAATTACCGGGCCTATGTTTACCAATGGCTCCTGGAATTTCGGGAACGCACAGGGAGGATCGTACATTTTCCCAGGAAATGTCGGCCAAGCTGGAGCATCCGCCATGTACGGCGCGGGCTCTTCCGCACCGGGAACTTGCACGGCGGAGACTGCCGCATCAGCCATCCGGTCGGCGACATTCGGTGGTGCGTTGAATCTCTCACAAACGGCAGTCCCGCTACCCCAAAACAGCTATAGCCAGTTGGAGGCAGTTCTGGACGGATTGGGGTGTGCGAATAGTCCGGGTGCACAAAGCTGCTCAGCCAATGGAAAGGCGATTTCGATCACAGGTTACGGCGGTTTGGGCGGTTCGGCGGATTCCACGCTCAATGCGGATTTGCGGGACGTCGGCGGGAATGCATATCCAATCGGAGGCTCGTCCACGGGAGTTTACTTACCCTATTCCGGAGCTCCGGGTTCGTACACGTTTACAGGAGGAGGCATCTATGTCGAAGGAAACGTGAGCATAACGATTTCACCGGGAAGCAACTCGACGGCCCAGGTCTACACAATTTCAGGCGCCAGCAGTTCGACCACAACAACTGGGACGATTCCGGGCACCACCACAAATGGCGCGAGTTGCAGCACAAAGAATCACGTAACAACATGCCAGCCCGTGTCAACCTCGACGACCGTAACGACGGCAAACACATATACGATTACGATTGATCCAAAAGCTGGAGCTTCGGGCACCACAACGTTTTCCGCAGGGTCCGCCGTCTCTTCCGCTTACTCCATCAATGGCGGAAATCCGACGATTACGAATACAAGTCCTTCACTTGGCTCGCAAACGATTACAGGCGTACCCGATGAATTTAATCCCGCCACGAATGCGGTCACTACTCCCGCGACGATGCTCTATGTGGACGGCAACATTACCTCGCTTTCCGGTCCCAGCAACGGCCTCGCAATCCAAAACGGAACTGAACTCACGATTACGGCGCTGGACAACATCACGATCACCGGAAACATTCAATATGTGACTCCGGTTGTGTACGGACCGCCGGCAGCGCCTGCCACAGGTTCCAACGCCGATGCATTGATCGCCGGCAACAACTATAACCAGGTGCTGGGCCTCTTTACGGCAACAGGCAATATCAATCTCAATGTTTCGAGCGGGGGCAACCTGGAAATTGATGCGTCAATCGCCACGATTTCAAATGGCGGATCGGGCGCCATCGTCAACACAGGCGGCACAATTCCACAGATGACCATCGTTGGCGGGCGAATTCAGAACACCATTCAAGACATCAATGCGACAACGCGAAACGTCTGGTTTGATCAGCGTTTTGCGACCGGCTTTGCGCCACCCTGGTTTCCATCCTCGACATTTACCTCGGTTCCGTCCGGAGTTGAGAATGCAACTGCCGTCACGCCGATTGTTTCGCGCGTGCAATGGATTTGCCGATCCTGTCAGTAGAGGAGGGCGCGGCGAACCGTGACAGAGTTTATATTTTCAGCCTGAGTGTTATGCGGGGAGTCTTCGGCCGGGGACCAGTTCAATAAAGATTTGCTTCAATCGCTTGGTAGCCCCGACGGGAATCGAACCCGTATTTCGGCCTTGAAAGGGCCGCGTGCTAACCGTTGCACCACGGGGCCGCACGCCGCAGCTCGGAAATCGCCGCGGTGAACTTGAGAATTAGAGTAGAGGAAACCCGGACGGTTGGCAAGGCGGCTCCACGGATGAAAATTTGGGGCCAGGATTTGAGGATTTAGCGGTCATTGCGTTCTTCGAGCCATGCCATTTGGATTGCTTCGAGTTTGCCTTCGTTGGAAGCCTTGGGATCACCGCTGAATCCCTCGAGTTCCGTCACCCACTTGTGCATATCGGTAAAACGAACGGTGAGCGGGTCCGTCTCCGGAAATTTATCCGTCAGCGCGATGGCGATGTCTTCCGTATCGTCCCAACCGAATTGATGTGGCATCGAGCTTCGCCTCCGGGGATCAGTGCTCAGCTTCCTTCGCAAAATTCTTGTTCCATTCGGGAATCTCGACAACGAGATCCCGGGAGCCATCGGGCACGCACTGGCAACCGAGACGCGATTTGACGGTAAGACCGGGGGCATCATCGAGTTGATCGAGTTCGGCATCGGTGGGCTCATTGCAAGATTCGAGCCCTTCGTGAACGATCACATGGCACGTCGAGCAGGCGCAAACGCCGCCGCAGGCGTGGTCCAGGCCGAGATGGAAGCCCTGCGAAATATCGAGGATACTGCCGGGAAGACCGTCGTGACCAAGCGGAAGTTTCTCGGGGTCCACTTCAATAGTCTTGCCCTCGCGGACAAATGTGATTTTATATTTTTTCGTCGGGAGGACATATTTCGCCTGCTCGATGTAAGGATTGCTGCCGCCCATAATTTGCTCCCTCTCGCTACTCCATCAAACGTTTTCGAGCTGTTTGCCTTCGAGCGCAGTGGAAAGCGCGCGATTCATGATGCGCTCCGCAAATGGCATGGTGGCCGTGTTCAGCTCGTCCAAGCGCGTGCGAATTAATTTGTAATCGCGCGAGGCGATGGCTTGCCGCAACGCCGCCGCGGCTGCGTCAATACTGCGCCGCTCGTCCGCGCCAACTTCGACTTCCGGGCTTATCAGTGATTTTTCGGTGGCGCGCAGAACGATTTCAGCTTCTTCCCGCGCTTCGATAAATTGCCGCTCGGCAAAATCCTGTTCCGCGAATTCGATGGACTCTTCGAGCATGTGCTCGATTTCAGCGTCTGAGAGACCATAGCTCGGCTGGACTTCCACGGAACTTTCCTCGCCGGTGCGCAAATCACGCGCGGCGACCTGCAAGATGCCATTGGCGTCAATCAGGAACTTTACTTCCACGCGCGCAAGCCCTGCGGGACCCGGGACAACTTTCAATTGAAACCGTGCGAGCGAACGGCAATCCTTTGCAAGTTCGCGTTCGCCCTGCAAAATGTGAATGTCAATTCCCGTCTGATTCTCGACGCCCGTGGTGAACATCTCCTGCGCGCTTGCAGGGATGGTTGAGTTGCGGGGAATAATCTTTGCGACGACGCCACCCATCGTCTCGATGCCAAGCGAGAGCGGCGTGACGTCAAGCAGCAACATATCCTGCACGCCAGTCTCGAGAATATTGGCCTGCACGGCGGCGCCCAGCGCTACGACTTCATCGGGATTCAATTCCGTATGCGGGGTGCGTCCGAAATACTCCTCGACCGTGCGACGGACAAGCGGCATGCGCGTCGAGCCGCCGACCAGCACGACCTCTTCCATGCGGTCGGGCTTCATGTGCGCGTCGGCAAGCGCCTGCTTCACGGGAACCATGGTGCGCGCGACGATCGGCGCGGCCCAAGCTTCGATTTCCGCGCGGGTAATTGTCCGCGAGAAAATCTTGCCCCCCTGTAGCTCAAATTGAAATTCGGCGCGATCCGATTGGGAGAGTTCATGCTTCGCTGCGATCAAAGCTTTGCGCAATTCCTGCGCCGTTGCGGATTGCGCGGCGACATCAATACCAAATTTCGCGCGGATTTCTGCGCCGATCGCCCGTTGCATCACATTGTCAATGTCGTCGCCGCCGAGGTGCGTGTCGCCGCTTGTCGAAAGAACCTGATAAATGTCGCCATCGCTTGTGGAGATTAATTTGAGAACGGAAATGTCAAAAGTGCCGCCGCCGAAATCGTAGACGGCTACGAGCCCACGCTGCTTTTCATGCAGGCCATAGGCAAGGGCTGCGGCGGTCGGCTCATTCACAAGACGCAAAACTTCGAGACCCGCGAGACGGCCCGCATCTTTGGTGGCTTGGCGCTGGGCGTCATTAAAGTACGCCGGGACGGTGATGACGGCCTTGTCCACGGTCTCGCCAAAATAATGCTCCGCCCAATTTTTCAATTCGCGCAGGATGAACGCTGATATTTCCGGCGGCGTGAAGACGCGATCGCCGAGCCGCACACGAATTACGTTTTCGTTCGAGGGGTCAATGCGGAACGGGAATATTTTCACTTCTTCAGCGACATCCGCGGGACCGCGTCCCATCAGGCGCTTGACGCTGTAAATCGTGCGCTCCGGCTGCGTGAGCAAGCGGCGCCGCGCGTGCTCACCCACAATGACCGAGCCATCGGGATCGAGGCTCACCACAGATGGACATAGCGTCGAACCATTGGGGCCCGGAATACACTTCGGCTTGCGCGTCGCTGGGTCAACATACGCGACGAGGCTGTTGGTTGTGCCGAGATCGATTCCGACTGTCTTGCCCATGCTCAGTGATTCCCCACCAACAGCGATTTCATGAGGATCAGGCCGACAATTCCTCATTCACTTTATTCACTAAATTCCGGATGTAGGAACGCCGGTTCAAAACTTCGTTCATCTTGCCCATCAGGACCTTTTGCGCAGGTTCGTCCGCGCCTGCATCGAGGGCTGCATCCCATTCGCCGGAAATCCGGTCGAGCTCGGCATCCACAGCCGCGAGCTTCGCTTCAAAATCTTTTGCCGCGGCTCCAAGTTTCTTTCGTACGCCGCCGGTGTGCGAATCATCGCCGCCCGCGGCACGGGCTTCGCGCAATTCGTCGAGCGATTCATTGAGCTCAAAAACTTCCTCCAGCAATTCGGGCGGGGCCTGCTGTTTTTGCGCGCCTTCTTTGCGCATCCCGGCTTGCGCGAGCAAGTATTCAACGCGCGAGAGGGGCTCGCGCAGAGCGCGATATGCGTCATTCAATTCCGATGAGAGAGTGAGCGACATCACGCGTTCTTTTTCACCCGCGCGGACAAAATTATCCGGATGGAGCTTCCAACTCAATTGATGAAAGCGCTTTTCGAGGTCGGCGGAATCGATTCGCAACTTGCGGGGCAATCCGAAGAACGCGAAATAATCCGTGCCGGGCGCGAGCGGCTGAATCTTTTTGCACGCGGCGCAGAAATGCTCCGAGCCATTTGGCACACCGCAAGACCAACAGGAACGCGATGTTTTCACGGGTGTCGAAACGGCGTTCACTCACTTCCCCCAAGCCACTCGAAGATTCTCAACGATCCCCAGATCAGAGCCCCAATAAAAGCCCAAGGCGATATAAGATTGGATTGATATTTGGGCTGAAGAAGAAATCCTTGAACTCTTCCCAATCCATGTCCTTATATCTTGGCCTGGGATTCGATTTGGATTCACCGCTTTTCGGAAGAATCATGGCGCCAGCCTCGCCGCAAATGCTCCGAAGTAAAATGCGAAAGCGTCACGCCGTGAAGGAACTGCCGCAGCCGCAACTCCGCGCGGCGGCGGGATTTTCAAAAACAAAACCCTGCCGGATCAAAGTTTCCTGATAATCCAGCGTGGTGTTGGCAAGGAAGAGGTAGCTCTTCGGGTCTACAAAAAGACGGGCGCCGTTCTCTTCGAAAATTTTGTCGCGGTCGCGGGCTTGTGTATCCAGCCGCATCGCATACGTCAAACCCGAGCAGCCGCCCCCCTGCACGCCGACGCGCAACCCCCCGGTCGCCTCCGGCACGCCTTCCTTCGTGAGCAACTGGCGGATCTTGTCCGCCGCTTTCTCCGTAACGTGAATCATCCGCGGCGAGTGCGCGAAGCCTTACTTCGCTTCGGCGCTCTCCCCCTTCTTTTTCTTCCAGTCGCCGATGGCGGCCTTGATGGCGTCCTCAGCCAGCACGGAGCAATGAATTTTTACGGGCGGCAGGCTCAGTTCACGGACGATGTCCGTGTTCTTGATTGCCAGCGCTTCGTCCACGGTCTTGCCCTTGACCCATTCGGTCGCGAGCGAGCTCGAGGCAATCGCCGAGCCGCAGCCGAAGGTCTTGAACTTCGCCTCTTCGATTACCTGCGTTTCGGGATTGATCTTCATCTGCAGCTTCATGACGTCGCCGCATTCCGGCGCGCCGACGAGACCCGTGCCGACGTTAGGATCTTCCTTCGGCAAGCTGCCGACGTTTCGCGGATTGTTGTAGTGGTCGATTACTTTGTCCGAATAAGCCATGTCTTTCGCCTCTCCCCTGATTAATTAGATGCCCTGCCTAATCCCTTGGCCTCAAATCTATTTGTGTCGCAGACTCAGTGGCCGCCTGCTGTGGCGCCCCACTTCATCTTGCTGAGGTCGATGCCTTCCTTCGCCATTTCGTAAAGCGGCGAAAGCTCGCGCAGGCGGCTGACGACTTCCACCACGCGGTTCGTCACGTAATCCACTTCCTCTTCGGTGTTGAAGCGTCCGAGTCCGAAGCGGATCGATGTGTGCGCCAAATCTTCGCCGACGCCCAGCGCTTTCAGAACGTAGCTCGGTTCGAGCGTTGCCGAGGTGCAGGCCGAGCCGCTCGAAACGGCGACGTCGTTAATTCCCATCAGCAGCGATTCGCCTTCGACGAAGGCGAAGCTGATGTTCAGGTTGTTCGGCAGACGGTGCTCCATCGAGCCGTTGATATAAATTTCATCGAGTTTGGCTTCCAGGCCCTTCTTGCAGCCGGTCGCGCAGCGCCAACATGCGCGCGCTCTCCACGGGCATTTCCTGCTGGCAAAGTTCAGCAGGCCTTGCCGAAGCCCACGATGCCCGGCACATTCAGCGTGCCGGAGCGCATGCCGCGCTCGTGGCCGCCGCCATCAATCATCGCGGAGAGCTGCACGCGCGGATTGCGCGCGCCGCACGTAAAGCGCGCCGCACGCCCTTCGGGCCATATATTTTGTGCGCCGCTGATGCGAGAGCATGTCGATGTTGTCGGCCTGCACGTCCACGGGAATTTTGCCCGACGGCCTGCACGCCATCCGTATGGAAGAGCACGCCTTTTTCCTTGGCGATCTTGCCGATTTCCGCGATTGGCTGAACGACGCCAATTTCGTTGTTGGCGTACATGATGGAGATCAGGATCGTCTTGGGCGTGATCGCGCGGCGAAGATCGTCGAGGTCGATGCGACCATCCTTGTCCACGGGCAGGTAGGTCACTTCGTAGCCGTATTTCTCGAGGCGCTTACAGGTGTCGAGCACGGCCTTGTGCTCGGTGACCTGCGTGATGATGTGATTGCCCTTCTCGCGGTACATTTCCGCGGCGCCCTTGATCGCGAGGTTGTCGGACTCGGTCGCGCCGCTGGTGAAGATGATCTCCTTCGGCGTGGCGTTGATCAGGCGCGCGATTTGCGCGCGCGCGTTCTCGACAGCCTCTTCCGCCGCCCATCCGAAGGAGTGGTTGCGGCTGGCGGCGTTGCCGAACTTCTCGGTGAAATAAGGCAGCATCGCTTCGAGGACGCGCGGGTCCACCGGAGTCGTCGCGTGATAGTCCATGTAAATCGGAGCTTAACGGCCATTTTTCTCTCCTCTGAGAAAGTCACTTAACCCTGTAATGCGACAAGCGACGGCTGTTCCGGCTCATCGCTCATCTGCGAAATCGTTACGGTGCTGAGCACCTGCATGATGCTTTCGTTCACCCGGCGCAGCGGCTCGCGGACGGTGCACTTCGGCGATTGAAAGCACTCCCCTCGGGTGGTGGTGCAAGACGTAATGAACACCGGGCCATCAACCGCGCTGATCACGTCCAGCGCTGAAATCTCGCTGGGATTCCGCGCCAGCCGATATCCGCCCGCCGAACCATGCTGCGCAGTCACCAAACCAACTCGCGCCAGCTTCTGGAGCACTTTGGCGAGCAACGTCGCGGAAATGCCGTAAACCTCGGCAATATCACCCGCACTTTGGGCCGCTTCGACGCCTCGCGTTGCCAGGTGCTTCACAGCTATCAAGCCGTAGTCTGCCTTCTTGGAAAGCTTCAGCATAGGCGAAATGCGACCAAATCAGTCGCATATGAATAATAGGGCCAAAATGGGCCTCTTGTCAAGGAAACCCAGAAAAACCGAGAACCCTACTTCGACGTGCAGGGCAGATTCGCATTCCTGCTGTGTCGCGAGCCAATTACGACCCATTCGGTCGCCTATGTCAAACGGATGCCATTAAAACAGCTCTCCTTCGCTCTGAATGGCTGCCAATAGCGCCTGAATGGGCGCGTCCAGCGAGGATGAAAACGGGCGCGTGCTGGGGGGTTCTGCGATCTGAAAGAGGTGGCATATGGCAGCGCTACTCTGCAATGGGGTAGAATCCGACTACGGTGCGAACGCGGTGACCAAGAGCGTCCTGGCAATTTACCCCGGATCATTTGACCCCGTGACAAACGGTCACCTTGATTTGATCGAGCGCGGCGCGAAGATTTTTGACCGCCTTGTTGTCGCCGTCCTTCGCAATCTGGAAAAGGAACCGCTCTTTACGACCGAAGAGCGCGTGGAGATGCTGCGCGAAGTCAGCCGTCCGTGGAGCAATGTCGAGGTGGATGTGTTTGACGGGTTGCTTGTCGAATACTCACGCGTGCGACAGGCGCAAGTAATTCTCCGCGGCATCCGAGCAATCAGCGATTACGAATACGAGTTACAGATGGCGCTGATGAACCGCAAACTTCAGCCGCAAATCGAAACTGTTTTTATGATGCCCGCCGAGGCATACAGTTATCTGAGTTCGCGGCTGGTGCGCGAGATTGCGCGGCTCGGCGGATCGGTGCAAGGATTGGTGCCGCGGATTGTTGAGCAACGTCTAAAAGCAAAATTGACTTAAGAAAAATCGCTAACTTTTTTGGAAGCCGGAGCCAATGGCCGAATACGCTGATCGCGTCAATCGAATCGCATCCTCACCAACACTCGCCGTGCTGATGGCGGCCGAGCAATATAAAGCGCGCGGAATTGACGTGGTGGATTTTGGTCCAGGTGAACCGGACTTCCCCACTCCCGGCCATATCAAGCGCGCCGCCATCCAGGCGATCGAGCAAAATTTCACGAAATATACAGCCGTGGCGGGGATTATGCCGCTGCGCGAAGCTATCACAAGATGGCACGCCGCGGAGTTCGGTTCAGATTATGAGCCAGCGGAATGCTTATTTTCATCCGGAGGCAAGCACGCGCTCTTTGACGCGCTGAATGCGCTGATTCAAAACGGCGACGAAGTGATCGTTCCGGTGCCTTACTGGGTGAGCTTCCCCGAAATGGTGAAATACACGGGAGGAGTGCCGGTTTACGTCGAGACGCATGCCGATGATGGGTTCGCGCTAACCGCTGCCGCGGTGGAAAAAGCAATCGGCCCGCGGACGCGGATGATTATCGTAAACTCCCCCGGGAATCCCACAGGCGCGGTAATCCCGCGCGAAGAATTTGAGCGTATCCTTGCCGTCTGTAAGAAGCGCGGCGTGTGGGTGCTTGCCGACGAATGTTATTCGCATTTCGTTTACGACGGGGGCAAGCCCTACTCGATTTCCGGCGCGGCAGGCGCGAAGCCGAACGTAATTGTCGCGGGCTCACTCTCCAAAACTTTTGCGATGACGGGATGGCGCGCAGGCTTCGCCCTGGGCCCAAAGGGCGTGATTGACGTGATGTCGCGTCTTCAAAGCCAGTCCACTTCCAATGCCTGCTCGATTACGCAGAAAGCGGCGCTCGCGGCGGTGACGAGTCCCATGGATAGCGTGCGCGCAATGCTCGCAGAATATGCGCGAAGACGAGAACACATCCTCAAAGGCATCCGCGCGATTCCGGGTGTGACATGCACATCCCCCCAAGGCGCATTTTACATTTTTCCGAATTTCTCCGGACACCTGGGCAAGCGCGGAATTCCTGCGGACACGGCTGGCCTCGCGCCGCAATTGCTTGAGCAATGCCACGTGGCCCTGGTTGCAGGCGAAGCGTTCGGCGCGCCCGGATATGTCCGAATCTCCTACGCAACTTCGATGGACCGCATTGATGAAGGCCTGCGGCGGATCGAGCGATATTTCGCTGCGGCCGTCACCGCGGCGTGACGCCAGTCCCGCCTCTTTCCCCCGCGCGGCTTGAACCAACATTTGTGCCCCGAATCTGGGGCGTGAAATCGCTCGCTCCACTTTTCACCGAGAAAAATAATCTAAATGAGAATATCGGCGAGGTATGGCTGACTGGCAACGATTCTCGATTTGCCACCGGGCCGTATGCGGGCCGATCGCTCGCGGATGCATGGCGCGCAATGCCGACGGAATGGGCGGGGACGCGAATGAATACGCGCG
Organism: uncultured Acidobacteriota bacterium; assembly: GCA_963737185.1. Lineage (GTDB taxonomy): Bacteria > Acidobacteriota > Terriglobia > Acidiferrales > UBA7541 > DASTCZ01. The sequence goes on from CAVTRS010000018.1 coordinate 163,587, forward strand.
AGCCATTTCCGATTCTTACGAAGTTCCTTTTTCCGGCCGATAAAATCTCGATCCAAGTTCATCCTGATGACGATTACGCGCGGAAGAACGAGTTAGCAGCGGGCGGCGTTGGGAAGACTGAGGCGTGGTACATCGTTTCAGCCGAGCCGGGCGCTTCGGTTTTCGTCGGACTGCGACCGGGCGTTACGCGGGAGAGTTTCCGCGCCGCGATTGCAGCCGGAACGACGGAAGATTGTCTTATGAACATTTCAGTCGAAAAGGGCTCAACCGTTTTCGTGCCAGCAGGCACTGTGCATACGATTGGACCCGGCCTGGTGATTTGTGAAGTCCAGGAGAACTCTGACCTGACATATCGTGTTTACGATTACGGCCGGCGGAATCCGGATGGCACCACGCGGCCTCTACATGTAGAAAAGGCAATGGAAGTAATAAATTTCGGCTTTCAACGCAGCGGGGTTAAACGCCCGCCCGAGACACGCCCGCAGGCTGACGCGACCGGTCACATCCTGGCGTGCCGTTATTTTGCTTTGGAAAATTGGGATATCTTGACTCCCGCGCAAATGAAAACGGAGACCGCACAATTTGAGTTGTGGATCACCCTCGAGGGCAAAGGAAAGATCCATTGGGGATCCGCGGCATCCTCTGATTCCGGGACAGCTGAATTTGCTCCGGGGCAGGCGTGGTTCATTCCTGCAGGGCTAGGCGAATGGAAGATTGACCCGCATTCTCCGGCGTGTATACTGCGTGTTTATATGCCCGACCTGAGTTTATATGCAGAGCAAATCAGTCACTACGGCATCCCGGCCGCCCAAATTGCAAAAATTATCCGCAAGTAAGGCGCAAATGGATTGCCGGCTGTTTGCGTAAAGGATTCATAAAAATGGCTCGCGGTAAGCTTCGATCATTTGCAGTGATCCTGGCCGGTGGCCGGGGCACCCGTTTCTGGCCGCGAAGCCGCACCAGCTCGCCGAAACAGTTGCTGGACATCGCGGGCAATGACACGATGCTGCGGCAAACCGCGGCGCGCATCGCTCCTCTTTTTCCTTCCGTGCGGACCTGGGCTGTTACAAACGTTCATCAAGCGCCCGCTGTTCGCAGGCAGCTGAACCGGGTGCCGATGTGGCAAGTGCTCGCGGAGCCTTTTGGGCGCAACACCACCGCGGCGATTGGGTTCGCGGCGATTCAGATTCGTCACGCCATCCGCAAGACGGCAGAGGACGGCGTGATGGCCGTGCTCCCCGCGGATCACTTCGTAGCCGACCCCACAAAATATCGCGCCATCGTTCGCGCGGCGCTTCAAGTTGCCGACGCGCCCGGCAAGCTGGTCGTGCTCGGAATTCCGCCGACTCGTCCTGAGACCGGGTTTGGTTACATCGAAACAGCCGGAGCAGCGAAAAGTATCAGTGGTGCAAAAGTGTTTGCGGTTCGCCGGTTTACGGAGAAGCCGCCGTTGCCGACCGCGCGCCGTTATGCGGTCTCCGGCAAATATCTGTGGAATGCAGGAGTGTTTTTCTGGCGCGTTTCGACGTTTATGGACGCCCTGCGCCGCTTCCAGCCGAAAATTCACGCGCTGCTGGAGGACCTGGCGGCGACGATTGGGACTCCGCGCTACGATCAGGCGCTGGACAATATATATCCGAGGATTGAAAACATCTCTGTGGATTACGCGATCCTTGAGCCTACCACTCGGAGCGAAAAAGGCCCGGCAGTCAGCGTGATTCCCGCAAAGGTCGGCTGGAGTGATATTGGCTCTTGGGAAGCCGTGTACGAATTGCTAGCTAAACATGCTGGTGCAAATGTCACCGAAGGATTGCATTTCCTCCTCGATGCAACAGGCAATCTTGTTTGGAGCCCGCGTAAATTCGTCGCGGCGATCGGCGTTCGAGACATGGTCGTCGTCGAGACACCGGATGCCCTGCTCATCTGCCCGCGCGACCGCGCACAGGATGTGGGCAAGGTGGTGAAATGGCTGGAGGAAAAGAAACGCCAGGAACTGCTCTGAACGCCTGCCGGTTTTGCGCCGGGCTTGTACGTGACAATTTGGCTGTTTGAATCCACATGGTTTTCCTTATACTTCCAACGCATGCATGAGATTCGATTCGGCACGGATGGCTGGCGCGGCGTAATTGCCGAGGACTTCACCAACGCGAATGTCCGCAAGGTGGCGTACGCGATTGCGCGTTATGTTGTGCGCTACGAGCAGCCTGCTCACGGCGTAATCATCGGTTTCGACAACCGGTTTGGCGCGGAACAGTTTGCGCGCATTGCGGCTGAAACGGTTGCTATGACGGGAACGCCTGTCTGGCTCTGCGACGAGCCGTGCCCCACGCCTGCAATCTCACTGCTCGTAAAGCAGCGCAACGCCGCGGGCGGGATAGTAATCACCGCTAGCCACAATCCCTACCGCTGGAACGGAATGAAATTTAAAGCGACTTATGGAAGCTCGGCGCTTCCAGCAATCGTCGCAAAAATTGAGACGGAACTTGAAACCGTGATGCGCAAAGGCATCCCGACGCTGCCGCCGCGTAACGAACTAATTCAGTCAATTTCATTTCGTAAAGATTATCTCGATACGATTGAAAAGCTGGTGGATTGGGATCGCATCCGACGCCACCCGCTGAAATTAATTGTGGACCCGATGCACGGCGCCGCCCGCGGCCTTTTGCGCGAATTGCTTTCGCGGCATGGTGTAAATTGCGACGAAATTCGCGGAACACGCGATCCGCTTTTCGGCGGCGTGAACCCAGAACCAATCGAGCCAAATGTCGCCGCATTGCAACAGTCTGTCCGCGGCGGCCGCTATGACGCCGGGCTTGCGGCCGACGGCGATGGCGACCGTATCGGCGCAGTGGACAGCGACGGCCGCTTCGTGACTCCGCACCAGATTTTTTCACTCCTCCTTTGGCACATGGCCGGAACTCGAAAATTACCCGGTGACGTGGCGAAGACATTCTCGTCCACAAAGATGGTGGATAAGATTGGCACCAAATTCGGGCGAAGCATCTTTGAAGTGCCCATCGGCTTCAAATACATCTGCGAATTGATGCTCGATCGCGACATTCTGCTCGGCGGCGAAGAATCCGGCGGAATCGGGACAAAACTCTATTTGCCGGAACGGGATGCGACGGTGACCGCGCTTCTGCTCGTCGAACTGATGGCGTGGCACGGCAAGCGGCTCGGCGAATTGGTGCAACAGTTGGAGAAGGAATTTGGCGAACATGATTATGGCCGCGTGGATCTGGAATTGAAGCCCGGGCAAAAGGAAAAGGCCATCAAGCACTTTGCAAGCAAAAAGCTCACTCGATTTCTCAATTGGAAGATCAGCAAGCGCGAGGACATGGACGGAGTGAAGCTTACGTTCGCCGACGGCGGCTGGCTGTTGGTGCGCGCTTCAGGCACGGAGCCGATGCTGCGCCTCTACGCGGAAACGTCGCGGGTGGATGCGACGCAACGCATTCTTGAAGAAGCGGTGAAGGTCGCAAGAGCGATTTGAAATGGACTTTATGGCGGAGACTTTAATGGTCGAAAAAATGTTCAGCAAAGTGATCGGTTATGAAGTTGAGGGAGCAACATCATGAAGCGACGCCTCTACACATTGGACGTTTTTACAGACACACCCTTCGCGGGAAACCCACTCGCCGTAGTGACGGACGGTGATGGTCTTTCGGTGCGGCGCATGCAGGATATCGCGCGCGAGATGAATCTTTCGGAGACTGTCTTTGTCCAGAAACCCATGAGCGCGCAGGCTCTGGCAAGATTGCGAATCTTCACAACGCAAAATGAACTGCGCCTCGCCGGGCATCCTGTGATCGGGACATGGTTCCTTCTCGCGCAGCTCGGCGTGGTGCCGGCGCAGGAAGGCCCGGTGCACATCTGGCAGCAAACTGGTGCAGGAATCCTTCCCATTGAGATATTGTTCCGCGACGGACGGCCTGCGCGCGTCACGATGTTGCAGAAACCGGCGGAATTTAAATCGGCGCGGCTCTCGAAACCCGCTCTGCTGCGTGCGCTGGGATTGAAACCGGGCGATTTGAATCACGCGCTTCCGATCGAGTCGGTTTCCACCGGCATTTACAACTTGATGGTGCCGCTTGCGACCCGGCGCGCGCTCGGTCGAATCAGCGCAGACCCTCGCGCATTGCTCTCCGCGATGCGCGGCGCGGATTCTGTCGCGTATTGCTTTGTGCACGCCTCACGCAACCAAGTTTTTTCGCGTGGGATGCTGCCGTGGGCAGTATACGAAGACCCGGCGACAGGTTCGGCCGGCGGATCGCTTGCAGCGTACCTCGTCCGCCATGGGAAGCTGCGCGTCGGCGAACGCCTCTCGATTGCGCAAGGTCTGGAGATGGGCAGGCCCAGCCGGATTGAAGCGATCGTGGAAGACCAGCGAGGAAAACTTGTGCCGCGAGTGAGCGGCGCAGCTGTTGTGATCACTGAGGGTTATATCGAGGCGTGAGAGGCCTCACGAAATTGGACCGGGCTATTTCGCCGCAGAGCCCTTTACGGCGGAGGTTTTTGCGGCGGTATCCATTTCCTTCCGAATTGCATCGAGGACGCCGTTGATAAACGGAACGGCTTCCTCCGTAGAAAACTTCTTCGCGATTTCCAGCGCTTCATTAATCACAACTTTTGGCGGCGTGCCAGTTGTGCGCAGCTCCGCGACGGCGAGGCGCAGAATTCCGCGGTCGATCGCGGCCATACGATCCACGCGCCAGTCCGTGGCGTGGCGCGCAAGAAGCGCATCCACCATTTCGGCCTGGGCGGCCGCGACTTCAAAAAGTTGCATCGCGAAATCACGTGTGGACTTGGCTGCGCGCGCGTCGCGCCAAAAACTCTTTTCAATCAATGCGGGCGAATCACGCCGCATCTCCCATTGAAAAATCATCTGCAGGGCGAATTCACGGGATTTGCGGCGGAGTGCCATGTCAGCGGCGCTTCCGTCGTGCGATAACTTCCGCGGAGTTTTGGGAGCCTGCGGAAAGCTCGCGTGAAATTGTGGCCATCTCGATCGCCGCGAGTCCCGCCTCGTGTCCTTTGTTGCCGCCTTTGAGTCCGGCGCGGTCAATCGCCTGTTCGAGCGTCTCGCAGGTAAGCACGCAGAAAATTACGGGGACGCCTGTGTCCATCTGCGCGAGTTGCACCCCGCGGGCGACTTCGGAGCAAATGTAATCATAGTGTGAGGTCTCACCACGCAGGACGCACCCGATCGCGATGACGACTTGTACGCGGCCGGATTCGGCGAGCTTTTTTGCGGCAAAGGGAATCTCAAACGATCCCGGCACGCGGACAATTTCAATCTGTCTGTCCGCGGCGCCCGCCGATGCAAGCGCATTCAGCGCGCCCCGCAGCAAACGGTCGGTGATAAACGCGTTGAAGTTGCTCACAACAATCCCAAACCGCAAGCCATCTGGTTTCAAATTTCCAGACACCGGCTTCGGATTGAATTTGTCAGACATAAGTGGAAATGAGCTTGGTGGCGGTTTCTACTTTCCCTTGAATTGGGCCGGACGCTTCTCGAGGAAGGCGCGCGTACCTTCGCGCATATCTTCTGTGGCACAGGACAGCCCGAACAAAGTTGCTTCGAGGAACAGCCCCTCTTCCTGCGGCATATCCATGCCATGTTCGATCGCTTCCATGCAGTACTTCACGGCCAGCGGCGCATTCGCGATGATTTTTTTCGCAATTGCTTCCGCGGTGCTGATGAGTTCCGCGGGCTCAACGACGCGATTCACCAGGCCGATGCGCAGCGCCTCGTCCGCGGAAATCATATCGCCGATGAGAATCAATTCATGCGCAACGCCCTTGCCGCACAGCCGTGCCAATCTTTGCGAACCACCATAACCGGGAATGATGCCCAGCTTTGATTCGGGTTGGCCGAGCCGCGCAGTCTTACTTGCAATGCGAATCGTACACGCCAGAGCCAATTCGCATCCGCCGCCTAAGGCGAATCCATTGATTGCGGCAATGCTCGGCTTTCCCATCAATTCCAGCGCGCGCAAGATATTCTGGCCATAGATCGAAAATTCCTTGCCGTCAACGGGAGTCCGCTGGGCAAGTTCGTTGATGTCCGCGCCCGCGATGAACGCTTTCTCGCCGGCGCCGGTGAGGATCAGGACGCGCACATTTGGATCGGCGTGCGCTTGCCCGATGGCCATGCCGAACTCATTCATCGTCTGACGGTTCAGCGCATTCAGCACTTTCGGACGATTGAAGGTGACGTACGCAATCGAATCGCGGACTTCGTACAGGATATTTTCAAGGTTCATGAGCGGCGTCTCCGGTATCTCAGGTGAGCTGCATCGGCTTTGGATTCTGCGGATCGGCATAATCGTAGAACCCGCGGCCTGCTTTGCGTCCATTCCATCCCGCCATCACCATTCGCTTCAGAAGCGGCGGCGAGGCGAATCGCTTTTCGTGGAATTCGTCAAACATGATCTGCGAAATGTAATACGTCGTGTCCAGCCCGACGAAATCAAGCAGCGTGAGCGGGCCCATCGGATGCCCGCAGCCAAGTTTCATCGAGTTATCAATGTCCACGATATCTCCCACGCCTTCTTCCAGCGCGCGGATCGCGTCAAGCAAATAAGGCACCAGCAGGCGGTTAACGATGAACCCTGTACGGTCCGTCGTGCGCACGGGCGTTTTGCCAAGTCGCATGACAAACGCTACGAGATCTTCATAAACTTTGGGGTCCGAGGCGATTGTCCTAATCGCCTCGACGAGCTTCATCACCGGCACAGGATTGAAAAAGTGCAGCCCGAAAAAACGCTCTGTGCGCTTGGTGGATGTGGACATTTCCGTGATGGAAAGCGACGAAGTGTTGCTTGCAAAAATAGTGGCTGGCGGGCAGATCTTGTCGAGCGCGCCGTATAATTCGCGCTTGACCGGCAATTGCTCGATAATCGCCTCCATGATGACGTCGCGGTCGGCGAAATCCTCAAGCTTGGTTGTGCCGCGGAGCCGTCCGCGCACTGCGTCGCGATCGGCGGCGGTGAGTGTCCCCTTCTCCACAAGCCGCGCGAGATTTTTCTCGATGCTCTTCAGCCCTTTATCCACCAATTCCTGAGAAACTTCGCGCACGACGACATTGCATCCGGCCTGCGCGGCCACTTGCGCAATGCCCGACCCCATCAGGCCGCAGCCAACTACGCCCACCTTTTCGATTGCCATCCGAAATCCTCCCGGCAGATTGTACGCGAAAAATTAAATGAAAGGCCGCTAACCAAGCGATTCAACGATCATCGCAATTCCCTGCCCGCCGCCGATGCACGCCGTGGCCAAACCGTACCGCAGATTTGTGCGGCGCAGTTCGAGCAACAGTGTGAGTACAAGTCTTGTGCCAGACGCGCCCAGCGGATGACCGAGAGCGATTGCACCGCCATTCACATTTGTCTTCGCGCGATCGAGGCCGAGCGCTTTTTCCACCGCAAGATACTGCGGCGCGAAGGCCTCATTGACCTCGATGCGGTCCATTTGTGAGAGCGAAAGTCCAGCGGAAGCCAGCGCCTTCTGCGTTGCAGGCACGGGCCCGATGCCCATGATGCGCGGCTCGACGCCCACAGCCACCCAGGAAACTATTCGGCCGAGCGGCTTCCAGTTGCGTTCGCGCGCAGTCTTTGCGTGCGTGACAACCACTGCCGCGCCACCGTCGACAATTCCGCTCGCGTTCCCCGCTGTTACAATCCCGTCCTTGCGGAACGCGGGCTTCAATTTTTCAAGGATTTCGATGGTCGTCTCCGGGCGGCGATGGTCATCTTCGGAAAAGTGCTCGGACTTGCTTCCCCTCTTAATTTCCACGGGGATGATCTCTTCCCTCATGCGCCCCGCGCGATAGGCCGCGTCGGCGGCTTGCTGGCTGCGCAATGCATATTCATCCGACGCCCGCCGCGTGATTCCATAATCAGCGGCCACGTTCTCCGCCGTCCCGGCCATGTCAAATCCACAATAAGTGTCCATCAATCCGGTCATCAACGAATCTTCGAGTTTGCCTTCGCCCAAACGGAATCCGGTGCGCGCGCCGCGAATCACATGCGGCGCCTGAGTCATATTCTCCATGCCGCCGGCGAGGATGAGCGATGCTTCTCCGAGCAAGATCCTTTGCGCCGCTTGCGCGATGGATTCGATTCCCGATCCGCACAAACGATTCACGGTGACAGCGGGCGTCTCGACTTTCAAACCGGCCTTCAGTGCGACGTGCCGCGCACCATAGAGAGCGTCAGCGCTCGTCTGCATCACGTTGCCAAAAATCGCGTGATCGAAATCGGCGGGATCCACGCCCGCGCGACGGATCGCCTCGCGTGCGGAGATCGCGCCGAGTTCGTTCGCTGGAATATCTTTGAACGCGCCGGTGTAACGCGCCATCGGCGTGCGCGCTCCGGCAAGAATCACCACATCAGTGGGAAACATTTATTTGCAAGCTCCTATGACCGGTTAAAACGCATTCCAGGATTGAAGCGCAACCCTAATGATGGAGGGGTTGGCCTGTAGAGAGTAACGCGAAGCGGAAAGCGCGGGCAAGCCGCGCCGCTTCAGGCGATTTCAAATCTTAGGATTGGCCAGCGAAATCACGGAATCGCCGCCGCGCTTCCTGGCTTCTTCGAGGCTCGCTTCCACGCGGTTCATCATATCCGTGACGATGTCTTCTGTATCGTAATCTGCTCTCGTGACGGCCTCAACCACGCCCGCACTCAACGTCATGGGGCCGAGAGCGATCGTTTCCGCGCTGCCATCCCGCGCTGCCGCGACGGCCAGGCGCATTTGTTCGATTAGACCAAGAGCGCCGGCGACGGACGTTTCCGGCAGGATAAACGCAAGCGACCAGGCTGTGTATTTCACAGGCAAATCAGAAGGCCGCGTGACGGGAAGCGCTGCGCGAGAAATCTGCTCGAGTGCCTTTTCCATCAGAGATTCGCCATGTTGGCGCATCAACTCCGGCCCATGATCAAGATGGAGGATTGCGAGGGATAGCGACGATCCGTGCGACTTGGCGCGCAGAGCCTCGCTCATCAATCTATCCGTGTAGGCGCCGCGTGTGAGTAGCCCGGTTTTTTCATCCGGCACCGCAAGAGTTTTCACGAGCGAACGCAGGCGCGTGTGACTTACGCTCAGCAGCATTTGATCGCCCACCGCCTGCAAAAAATAAGTTTCATTCGGTTTCCAGCTATATGCTTCAGCGTGCCCCGTGATGATCATCCCCGCTGGCGTCTGCGTGTCTTTATCCATCAGCGCGACAGCCAGCGCCGTGGCCAAGCCAACCTCTTTCAGCACCGGAGCCGCTGCGACTTCGAGCGGCAGACCGCCCATTGAATCTGGCGCCGCGCGCTCCATTTGCGTAATCAGTCGCATCACCTGATTCGCCGAAGCAGGCGCGACGCCCGGCGCGCAGAATTCCGCAGCGAGTTGAGGCGGCTGCCCCGGCGCTCCGATCACTGCCAGGCACCGTGACGCGCGCAAGTGCTTCCCGATTTCGCCGACAGTGAACGTGAGCATCGCTCGCGGGCTCGCCTGCTTGTAAATCCCCTGGCCCACTTCTGAGATTTTGGAAAGGTCGCGCATCGTTTCCGCCGAATAAACACCTGTCGGCGCGGGCGGTGCGCCAGCCGGAGTAGGCCCGGCGGACTGGCTTCCTGCAGCGGATTCAGCGGGGCGCGCAGGCGCTCTCTTCGTCATTCCCTCGGGCCACCAGCTAGCCAATTCGCACAGGTTGCGGAAGCGCTCGTTGTCTTCGGCGTCGCTTGGAAAGAGTTCGGCGATTTTCTGAAGGCGCTCGATCGCTTTGGGCATCAGCGCGTACTGCACGAAAATCTCAGCTTGTACCAGCAAGTCATCCAGCGCGGTCGCTCCCGCGGACCCGGCTGAATCGGGGGGATCTGCTCCATCTCCAAAGCTGGTGCCGGCAACGCCGACTTGCGCCATCGTCACGCCGAGCCGTGAAGCAACTCTCGACAGGTACTCCTTGTCAGCGGTGTCGCTGAGTTTCTCCAGGCGCTGCTGGTTCCGGAAGTCATAAGGATCAATGTCCACCATGCGGTCGAGGACGTCGCATGCTTTCTTCAAGTTGCCGTTTTCCTGGTAACAATCGAACAAACGGACAAGCGTTTCGAAGTATTTCGCCTCGCGGTTCAGGCCGCTGTAAACATCGCTCCAAAATTCCATGAATGCGAGTGAATGTGGACTCGATTCCGCGATGCGGTCCAAGCGCCCGGCAAAAACGGCCGCGCTCGATGAATCCCTGTAATTCTGACGGACCGAGGCGAGCACCTCTACGCCCTTTGCGTCCTCGCCCGCCGTGATAAAGGCCTCCGCAAGTTCAAAGAGCATGGCGTGGTCCCCGCCTGCTTTACCGTAATAATTGGTCAGCTCTTCGCGTGCTCGGTCCAGCTCGCCCGAGCGCATCAGCGATTCGCCAAAACATTTCCGGAAGACGGCCGCGGAATCCGCTTTCGCAAAGGGTGTTAATTTTGCAACGGCTTGCCCCGGATCGCCCGCTATCAATAGCGCCTGCGCGTAGAGCAGCGCAACGTCACGGTCATCCGGCGCCGCACGATTCGCGCTTCCGAGCAGCTCGAGCGCTTGCCGCATTTCCCCCTTGCCGAGGGCCAGTTGTCCCGCGCGGACATAACCTCGCGCCGCAACGTTGTTGCGCCCGCGAGTCTCAGCCAGTTGCGCCATCGAAAGATGCCGTTCAGTTTTTTCGGGATCGAGTTCGGCGATCTGCTCGAGGCACTTCAACGCATCATCTTCTTTGCCGCGAGCGATGAAATGCTCCGCGGCCACGGAGTAATTCTCAACAGCCTCACCTGCTTTATTTTGGCGCTGTAGAAGATGCGCGTACCGCGCCTGGCGCTCGGGGGGCTGCTCGGAAAGCCGCAGGAATCGCGTGTAAAGCGCGGCGGCCTTCGGCTCTTCGCGCGGCTCGATCAGTCTGTCAAATAGCTGTCCGTAGTAAACGGCGGCCTTGCCCGCGTCGCCCCCGCGCGTGTGCAAGTCGCCCAGCGACTGCAGCGCCTCAATATTTCCAGGCGCGGCTTTCAGCACAGCTTGGAACGCCTCAATCGCGTCCGCCGCTTTGTTTTTCTCCAGCGCGCGTTTCGCGCGATCCAATAGTTTTTCTACGTCAGTCGTCATGGGCTTTCGTTATCGAAATCTCTGATTCAACTAGTGACACCAGGCCCTCGTCAATGCAGGGCATGCAGGCATCTCTTCCAATATATACCTGCCGGAAGGCACGACCAATGAACCCGAAAAACACGTGTGTCGGCTTAGGCGACTCCCACCTGTGTTTAGTGGGCTTACCGAGCGCGTTGGCCCGTGGCGCGAATCTGTGGCACACTGAATCGTTCTGGAGCGCCCGGAAATCCTCTTCGTTGTGCCCCGCGCCGTCGGAATCGGGGCGGTGCATCAGATAACAGAGCGAGCGAATGGACCCCAGGTTCGTACGAAATTTCTGCATCATCGCGCATATTGACCACGGCAAGTCCACGCTTGCCGACCGTCTGCTCGAACGCACCGGCGCGCTTACCCAGCGCGAAATGCACGAGCAAGTGCTCGACTCGATGGACCTCGAACGCGAGCGCGGCATCACCATCAAAGCCAAGAGTATTCGTCTTCACTACCAGGCCAAGGACGGCAACATTTACCGCATGAATCTGATTGATACGCCCGGCCACGTTGATTTCTCTTACGAAGTATCGCGCGCGCTATCCGCCTGCGAAGGCGCTCTGCTTGTGGTGGACGCAAGCCAGGGTGTGGAAGCGCAGACTGTCGCGAACACCTTTCTCGCCGCGAAACACAACCTCACCATTATCCCGGTGATCAACAAGATTGACCTGCCCGCGGCTCAGCCCGAAGTAGCGAAAGAGCAGATCGAGAACGTTCTTGCGATTCCCGCCGCGGACGCACTGCTGATCAGCGCAAAAAGCGGGCTCGGAGTGGATGAACTGCTCGAAGCTATTGTGGCGCGCATTCCGCCGCCGAAAGGTGATGCCGAGGCGCCGCTGCGCGCGCTTATTTTCGATTCGTGGTTTGACGCTTATCGCGGCGCGGTTGTGCTTGTCCGCGTGATGGAAGGCCGCATCACGACTCACCAGCAAATCAAGCTCTGCTTCAACGATGAAACCCACGAAGTGGAATCACTCGGCGTGCTCACTCCGAAGCCGATCGCGCTGAACGAGCTTGCTGCCGGCGACGTTGGGTTCATGGTCGCGAATATCAAGCAAGTGGCGGACGCGCGCATGGGCGACACGGTAATCGAAGTGGACCGCCCCGCCGCACCTCTTCCCGGCTTTGAGGCCATCAAGCCGATGGTTTTCGCCGGATTATTTCCGGTGGTGGCCAGCGATTATGAGAATTTGCGCGACGCGCTCGGCAAGTTGCAGCTCAACGACGCCGCGTTTTTTTACGAGCCGGAAAATTCCGCCGCGCTCGGCTTCGGCTTTCGCTGTGGATTCCTCGGCTTGCTGCACATGGAAATCGTGCAGGAGCGCCTCGAACGCGAATTCGGTATCAACCTGATCACCACGGCACCTTCCGTGCGCTACCGCATCACCAGCGTCACGCACCAGATCATGGAAGTGGATAACCCGACGAAATTTCCGTCGCCGGGCGAAATCGAAAAAATCGAGGAGCCGATCATCCGCGCGATGATCATCACGTCGGAGGATTCCGTCGGCGCAATTTTGCAGCTTTGCGAGGATAAGCGCGGCGTGCAGAAGAATTTCGAGTTCCTCTCCCCCACGCGCGTAATGCTCACCTACGATTTGCCGCTCAATGAGATCGTGCTCGATTTCTACGATCGCCTGAAAAGTGTTTCGCGCGGTTACGCTTCGCTCGATTACCAGCTCGAGGGCTATCAGGAAGCCGACCTCGTAAAGCTCGACGTGCTCGTAGGCGGTGAGCCGGTAGACGCGCTAACGCTTGTGTGTCACCGCGAACAATCTTATGAACGCGGCCGCGAACTCGTTACGCGATTGCGAAAACTGATTCCGCGGCAGATGTTTGAAGTCCCGATCCAGGCCGCGATTGGTAGCCGTGTGATTGCGCGAGAAACGGTTGCTGCGATGCGGAAAAACGTCCTCGCCAAATGCTACGGCGGAGACATCACCCGCAAACGAAAGCTTCTCGAGAAGCAAAAAGAAGGCAAGCGCCGCATGAAGCGCGTGGGCCGCGTGGATATCCCGCAGGAAGCGTTCCTCGCCGTGCTGAAAGTTGCCAGCAGCAGTGACGACGATTAGTCTGGATTCGCGCTCTTAATCTTTGCGCATTACGCCACTTTTTCGCCCATCAATTTCCGCGCCGGCAGGTTGTCGCAGAAGACGCGCCATTCAGCAATCTTCCCGTCTCGCACAACACCTTTCCACGCTCCCGGAACTTCCCAGTGATTCTCTTTCGGCAGTTTGCCGTTGACCGCATAGGTTGCGCTGGCCATTCCGAATGCCGCGGCACCGTTGCGGCTTGGAAGGATCTCCTCGTGCGAAATCCGGTAGTCCGGAAACCAGGAAAGGTACCCGTTCCACCCGGCGCGCAACGCATCCTTCCCTTTCAAACGGTTTCCGAGCGCATCAATAAAAACGTGATCGTCCGTCATCATTTCGCAGATACCGTCCACGTCGCCCGCATTGATTCGCTCAATGAATTTCAGAATGATTGCAACAGGCTCCTGCGTCGTCATAGTTCCCCCTTAATGTCCCAAAACGTGTTGCAAGTTATGTCGCTGGATTTCGCTTAACGCGAACTGTCGCTTCAAGTTCGCCACGCGCGAGCCGAACCGTAATTCCATCGCCGAGGGCCACCTGATCCGCGCCGCGCACCACGCGCCCGGCCGAGTCATACACAATCGCGTAACCGCGATCCAGTACGCGGAGCGGGCTGCGCTCCCCCAATTGCAGCACCAACCGCTCGAAACGCTGGCGCTTCAAAACCAGAAGCCGTTCGACGCGGCGCGTCAGCTCAACGTTTCGCTGGTCAATGCGCGATCGCATGGCCTTTAGTCGAGTGCGGAGATCGAATGAAGCGACGCGCGCGCGCGCGTCAATAAATCGCTTGCGCAGCCGGTCAAGCCGCACGCGCAGCGCCTCGCCGAGTCGCAGCGAAAATTCATCAGTCCGCTGGCGGTATTGCCGGACAATCTCTTCCGGACGCCGCCACGCTCGCTCGGCAAATAATTCATGCAGGCGATTGCGTTGCCCGAGAATCATGAATTGCATGCGCTCGCCGAGCGATTGCACGAGCTGGCGAATGTGGTTGTCGAATGCCTCGCGCGACTGTAAAACGATTTCCGCTGCAGCCGATGGAGTCGACGCTCTGACATCAGCAACAAAATCCGCGATAGTGAAGTCTGTCTCGTGGCCCACGGCGGAAATCACTGGTATGTGCGAAGCGGCAATCGCGCGCGCTACTCTCTCTTCGTTGAAAGCCCAAAGGTCCTCAAGCGAACCCCCTCCGCGCGCGACAATCAAGACGTCAGCAGCGTTGCGCGCGGTGAAAAACTTCAACGCAGCGGCAATTTCGCCTGCCGCGCCCTCGCCCTGCACGCGCACGGGATAAATCAACACGCGCACATTTGGAAATCGGCGCCGCAGAATGCGCAGTATGTCGCGAAGTGCCGCGCCGCTCGTGGATGTGATTACGCCAATCCGACGCGGCAACAACGGTAGCGGTTTCTTGCGCGCCGGGTCAAAGAGCCCTTCCTCGCCGAGCTTTTTCTTAAGCTGCTCGAAAGCGAGCTGCAATTCGCCGACGCCGACCGGCTCAATGTGCTCGACATAAATCTGATATTCCCCGCGAGGTTCATAAACGCTAATGGAGCCGCGCACGCGCGCTTTCAACCCATCTTCAGGACGGAATTTCAGTCGCATCGCGGAAGTGCGGAAGCACACGCACTTCACCTGTGACGATTCGTCTTTCAGGGTGAAATAAAGATGCCCGGATTGCGCAGCCTTGAAGTTGGAGACTTCGCCTTCCACCCACACGCCGCCGAATGCTGCCGACAGCACATCGCGAATGCGCGCCGTCAGCTGGCTGACGGTCCAGATCTTTCGATCGGGGATCAAATTGAAATTGAGCTGGGACAAGGGACGTTATCCTCAGTGCAAAAAACAATTCACTTCGCGGCTTTTTTTATATCCTCAACCTTGAGGAATGTTCCCTTCTGGAGCTCCTCGAACGCCTGCTGCAGTTGTGCCTGCGTGTTCATCACAATCGGCCCGTACCACGCGACCGGCTCCTGCAGCGGTCTGCCGGAAACCAGCAGGAAACGAATTCCATTTTCGCCCGCTTGCACGGCCACTTCATCGCCGCGATCGAAGAGCACGAGCGACCGGTCCTCCGCATCTTTCGGCGGCGCGGTATCCAGCCATCCGACGGATTCGGTGGGCACATCGAGTGGCTGCGATGCATTGCAGAATTTTCCGTCGCCCGCAAACACATAAGCAAACGCGTGTCGCGTGGTCTCAACAGGAAGAACTTTGCGCACCCCGGCCGGGACTGTCACATCAATGTAAACAGGATCGGCCGCGATCCCCTCCACCGGCCCTCTCTTTCCCCAAAATTGACCGGTGATGATGCGTGTCGTCGTGCCGTCGTCGTCTGTCACTTCCGGAATTTCCGCGGCTTTCACTTCCTGATAGCGCGGCGCCGTCATCTTCAGCGCGGCCGGAAGGTTCGCCCACAACTGAAATCCGTGCATACGTCCTTCGCCATCGCCCTTTGGCATTTCCTGATGGATGATGCCGCGTCCCGCCGTCATCCACTGGATATCGCCCGCCGCTATCGCGCCCTTATTTCCCATGCTGTCGCCGTGCTCCACGGTTCCGGCAAGAACGTACGTGATCGTCTCGATCCCCCTGTGCGGATGCCATGGAAACCCGGCAAGATAATCCGCGGGAACATCATTGCGGAAATCATCGAGCAGAAGAAAGGGATCGAAGTCTGATGTGTTGTGAAATCCGAATGCGCGCCGGAGGTGGACTCCCGCGCCTTCGATGGTCGGCTGGGACTTAATTACTCGCTTGATGGGACGAATGGACATGAGAGCCTCCTTTGGAGAGCCGCGTCCTGCGCGCTTAATACAGCACAACGCGCGACGGTGAAAACTATCGGAAGTTCGAACTGTACTCCAATTCAAAAAGAAAGACACGCGAAGGGCCGGTGCAGATGGGCGCACGCAAATCCTGCCTGAGGGAACACGCGATATGCACCGTTGTAAGTGGAGTTAGATCAGCTCGCTGCCCGAGAAAAAGTAACCAATCTCGAACGCGGCGGTGTCTGGCGCATCCGAGCCGTGCGTGCAATTGAATTGAATGCTGGTGCCGAGATCGCGGCGAATTGTTCCCGGTGCGGCCTTCGCGGGGTCGGTGGCGCCCATCGTATCGCGCCACTTCAAGATGGCGCCTTCGGCTTCGAGCACCATCACGATGGCTTTCCCGGAACTCATAAATTCAGTCAGCTCGCCGAAAAATGGCCGCGCCTTGTGCACCGCATAGAATCCTTCGGCTTCCCCCTTGCTCAGGCGAAGCGACTTGATGGCGACAACCGTGAATCCGCCCTTGTGGATGCGAGCGAGAATTTCACCTTGCAGTCCGCGCTTCACCGCATCGGGTTTGATGATTGCAAAAGTCCGTTCAATCGGCACGAACCCCTCCTGGGATGAGTACAAGACAATACCGGGCTAATCCCCGGCGCTGCCAAACCAAATCGATCACTTCTTTCGGCGCGAATTGCCCTTGGACTGCTTCTTTGCTGCTTTGATGACAACTTTCTTGCCGCGCGCCGGATTGCTCCTCAGGAGCTCCGCCATGTTGAGTCCAATTTCTGCCGGGCTCTTTACGGTGCGGATACCGGCGGCCTGCATGGCGGCATACTTTTCTTTCGCGGTGCCCTGACCGCCGCTGATGATCGCTCCCGCATGTCCCATGCGGCGCCCCGGAGGCGCGGTCTGCCCGGCGATAAATCCGACGACGGGCTTACTCACATTCTTCTTGATGTATTCCGCCGCAACCTCTTCGGCGTTGCCACCGATTTCGCCGATCATCACAATGGCCTCAGTGCCCGGGTCGTCGTTGAACAGACGAATAGTGTCCAGAAAATTTGTCCCGATAATGGGGTCGCCGCCGATTCCGATGCAAGTGGATTGGCCGAGCCCAAGATTGGTCAGCTGATATACAGCTTCATACGTGAGCGTGCCGCTGCGGCTTACGAGACCTACGCGTCCCTGTTTGTGAATCCGCCCAGGCATAATCCCCATCTTGCATTTGCCCGGCGAAATAATACCGGGGCAATTCGGCCCGATCAGCCGCGTTTTCCCGCCGCGCAACACAGCGGCGACGCGCACCATATCCAGCACGGGAATTCCTTCGGTGATGCAGACGACCAGAGGTATATTGACGCTCGCGGCTTCGAGGATGGCGTCCGCCGCGTAAGGCGGAGGAACAAAAATAATCGAAGCGTCCGCCCCGGTTTCCTTCACGGCGTCCGCAACAGTGTTGAACACAGGCCGGTCGAGATGCGTTGTCCCACCCTTTCCCGGAGTGACGCCGCCAACCACCTTCGTGCCGTATTCAATCATCTGTTGCGCGTGAAAAGCACCCTCGCGCCCTGTAAAGCCCTGGACGATGACGCGCGTCTTTTCATTTACGAGCACGCTCATCGCACACCTCCGATGGACGCACTCAGCCGCGCCAGCTTCACGATTTTTTCCGCGCCGTCTTTCATGTCATTCCCAATCGTGAAATTTAAGCCGGACTCCTTAAGAATCTTGCGCCCCTCCTCAACATTCGTTCCTTCCATGCGCACGACGACGGGGATTTTGATACTTAAGTCGCGCGCGGCCGCAACGACGCCGGTCGCAAGCACGTCGCACCGCAAGATGCCGCCGAAAATGTTGATGAATACTCCTCGTACCTCGGAATCGCTCATTAGAATGCGAAAGGCATTCTTCACCTGTTCCGCATTTGCGCCCCCGCCCACATCAAGGAAGTTCGCGGGCGATCCGCCGGCCAGCTTAATGATGTCCATCGTTGCCATCGCCAGCCCCGCGCCATTCACCATGCATCCAACCGTTCCGTCCAGCTTGATGTAATTCAAGTTGAAGCGTGAGGCTTCAACCTCGAGCGGGTCTTCCTCATCAAGGTCGCGCAACTCCTTCAATTCCTTGTGCCGGTAAAGCGCGCTGTCGTCAAAAGTAATTTTGGCGTCGAGCGCGATTAGCTTTCCTTCGCCGGTGACGACGAGCGGGTTAATTTCGATAAGCGAGGCGTCCGTCTCCACAAAAGCGTGGTAAAGCGCCTGAAAAAACGGCGTGGCGTTCGCAGCAGCGTCTGCGGAAAGCCCTAATCCAAATGCAAGATTGCGCGTCTGATACGCCTGAAATCCTGCGACAGGATTAATCGTCTCGCGGAAGATCGCTTCGGGATTACTCTTGGCGACCTCCTCGATTTCCATTCCACCGGCAGCGCTGGCCATGAAAACGGGCGACGCCGATGCACGATCCACAAGGACGCCGAGATATAGCTCGCGCTTGATGTCCAGCCCTTCTTCAATCAGCAGGCGTTTTACAACTTTTCCTTCCGGCCCCGTCTGCGGTGTCACAAGCCTTTGCCCCAGCATCTCCTTCGCTAGCGAAGCAGCCTCGTCGGGCGACTTCGCCAACTTGACGCCGCCGGCCTTCCCTCGCCCTCCGGCATGAATCTGCGCCTTCACAACCGTCACGCGCGTTCCCAGCTTGATCGCGGCGTTGCGCGCCTCCTCCGAATTGAATGCCACCATACCGCGCGGCACGGGGACGCCATACTTGGCAAGGATTCCCTTCGCTTGATACTCATGAATCTTCATCGGATTCCCATTGGTGTTAGAATTTTCGCTCGTGCAAAACGTAGAAGTTTAGCTGGTCTGCGGCAGAGGAGCAAGGAGACCCCGCTTTGGCGCTTCAAATGAAGGTCCGATGCATGCATTGTGAGCGGCCGTTGGCAGGTGACGGCGAAGCCTACATCTGCTCGTTGGAATGCACCTTCTGCCGCGAATGTACCTCCAATTTCAATTTTGAATGCCCGAATTGCGAGGGAGAATTGGTGCCGCGTCCGAAGCGCAAGAAAGGCGCAAGCGCGTGAACCTCGCCGCCCTGCTGCAAAAAGTTGAGACGCGATGCGATCTCTCGCGCGCCGAAGCTGAATCCGCGATGGAAGAGCTGCTCTCCGGCCGAATCCCCGAAGATGATATCGTCCGACTGCTCTCCGCGCTACGCGAAAAGGGGGAAACGGTCGAAGAAATCGCCGGATTTGCCAAGACGATGCGGCGCCACGCGAAGAATCCATTTCCCGCGGGTCACCAGGCGCCCGCGAATATCGTAGACACGTGCGGCACCGGCGGCGGCACTCCCGGCACTTTCAATATTTCAACGTGCGCCGCCTTCGTCGCAGCGGGCGCAGGTGTGAGCGTCGCGAAACACGGCAACCGCTCGCACAGCTCGAAGAGCGGCTCGGCGGACGTCCTCGAAGCGCTCGGCGTCCGTGTAGATATTCCGATTGAGCGCGCCGGTGCAGCCATCGAAGAAATTGGAATCGGATTCCTTTTCGCGCAGTTGGCGCACACTTCCATGCGTCACGCTGCGGGCGCGCGGAAACGACTCGGCGGCCAAACAATCATGAATCTCCTCGGCCCGCTGACAAATCCCGCGGGCGCGCGCGCACAAGTGATGGGCGTCTTCGCGGCAAAATGGGCCGAACCGGAAGCGCGAGCTCTCGCGGAACTCGGTGCGGACCGTGCGTTCGTTGTACACGGCGCGGATGGCCTCGATGAAATTTCCATCAGCGGTGAAACTTTCGTCAGTGAAGTGAATGGAGGCAAAGTGCGCAGTTATCGTCTCGCCCCAGACGACTTCGGCCTCGAGCGCGCGCCCCTCGAAGCGATCTCCGGCGGTGACGCCGCCGAAAACGCCGCGATCATCCGCGCAATCCTGAATGGCGAGCCCGGCCCGCGAATCGGACTCCTTGAACGCCTTTTCGACGTCGCCCTTCTTGATGATCTTGTGTCCGTAAATATTGGCGCTCGGCGCGTGGATGCCTGGCGTCTCCAGCTTCAGCGATTCCAGCGGATCCAACACCGGCTTCAGCACTTCATATTCGACTTTGATTTTTTCCAGAGCCTCGGTGGCGATCTGCTCGGTCTCCGCCGCCACCGCCGCCACGCCGTCGCCCGCGTGAAACACGCGCGTATCGGCCAGCACCGGCTGGTCCTTCAGCGAAGGCCCGAACGAATTGCAGGGAATATCGCGGCCGGTGATGATCGCCACCACGCCCGGCATGGCCGCGGCTTCTTTCGTATCGATGCTCTTGATGATCGCGGAAGCCACACCCGCCCGCTTGATCTTGGCGAAGAGCATGTTGGGGAAATACATGTCGTCGATGTATTTCGTTTGCCCCAGCCCATGCAGGCGTCCATCGGCGCGCGAGGCCCGCTGGCCCACGGCCGGAGTCTGCTGGCGTCCTTCCGGCACCACCACGTCGACGGGAAACGTAACCAGCGGCGCCGGCGCCGGCACCCGCAAAATATCCGGTTTTTCCAATATATCGGGCTTATCGGCTACTTTTGAACGCTCGTCTGCCATGTTCGGGCTCCTTATCTCGTGGCTACGGCCGCCTTGGCTTTTTCACTTCACCGCCGGCACTTGCTCGCCGCGCATGATGCACCCGGCGCCTTTAATCGCTTCGATCATCTTGGCGTACCCGGTGCACCGGCACAGATTGCCGCCCAGCGCATCGCGAATGTCTTGTGTGGAGGGATCGGAATTTTCGTCCAGCAAAGCCTTGGCGGACATGATCACTCCCGGCCCGCAGAATCCGCACTGCAGCGAACCAAAGTGCTCGAACAATTTCTGCAGCGGATGCAGATGCTCCGCGTCGGCCAGTCCTTCGATGGTCAGCACGTCGCGCCCATCCGCCTGGCCCGCCAGCATCAGGCAGGAGTTTACGGGTTTGCCGTCCACGATCACCGTGCACGCGCCGCAGTCGCCCACGTCGCAGCCCAGTTTCGCCCCGGTCAGGTCGAACTGTTCGCGCAGCATGCGCAGCAGCGTCGTCTCTGGAGGAACGCTGGCGCTCCGCGTCTTGCCGTTCACCTTAAGCGTTACGTTTACCATTCGATCCCTCCAGTCGCTTCTTCTGCGCCAGTTCATAGGCGCCTTCCACGCATCGCTTGGTGAGCACGGCGACGAGGTTCTTTCGATACTCCGCGGAAGCGCGAAAATCGCTGATCGGCCTGGCATCGTTCACGGCCACGCGCCCGGCTTCCGCCATGGCCTCCGGCGTGATCGTGCGGCCCTCCAGATAGGCCTCCGCTTGCGTTGCGCGGATCACTTTCGGCGCCACCGCGCCCAGCGCGATTCGCGCCGCCACGAACGTATTTTTCTCCCAATCCACCCAGAAGCTCGCCGCCGCGTTCACCAGGGCCAGCGCCTGTCCCTTGCGCAGCCCGAACTTGTAGAAATGCGTGGGCTTCCCCAGGTTCGCTTTGGGAATGATGATCTCCGCGAGCAGTTCATCCGGCTTCAGAACCGTCTTCCGCGGCCCCAGAAAAAATTCGCTTAGCGGCACCTGTCGCCGTCCGCCCCAGCCTGCGATCGTGACGATCGCCTCCAGCGCCATCAGCGTCGGCCCGCTGTCCATCGACGGCACCGCCGTCACCAGATTCCCCCCAGCGTGCCGCGATTGCGCGTCTGCACCGCTCCGATCGTGTGCGCCGCATGCACGAGCGCCGGAAACATCTGCTGAATCAGCGGTGAGCGCATGATCTGCGAGTGGGTCACCAGCGACCCGATCACCAGCCCTTGTTCGGTCAGCGTGATAGTTTTCAGGTCGTCGGCCCGGGATATGTCCACCACCACTTCCGGCCCATGCGGCGAAAACTTCCAATCCGCCAAAAGATCGGTGCCACCGGCTATGATTTTCACTTTGGAATTAGCGGCGTGCTGGGCGAGGAGGGCTACCGCGTCGTTGGTATCTTTCGCCGCGTAGAAATCGAATGCCTTCATCTATGTCCTTCTCCCTGCGCCGGTTGCGGACCTTCCGCGCACAAAGCCCGGCTCCTCTGCGCGTTACAGGTCGAACAGCGGTATCGTTAAAATATCATTTTCCGGCCCGGCCCGCAATAGTTCTGGCGTGTGCGGCTTAAAGGCTTGCTGCACCCGGATCGCATTCGATTCCTGATGTGCTCCCCGGTAACACGTAACGGCGATAATAGATAAAGACGGCAACGGGTAACGACGGTAATGGATAACCGCCCGTGCGCCCTCCGCGTTCCTTGAACGCCGAAAGTGGCTCGTGTATGATGCCTGCATCCAACCGAAACCAGTGTGCACGCGCCACGAAGCGCGCGTGCCCGGTGAGCGCAGGCCCAACGGAGCAACGCAGCAGCGCGGTATAACGAAGTTGGCTCGTTCGGTGGTTGCGGCGGCTGGCGCGATCGAATCTGGCGCGAACAATCTACGGAGGCTAAATGCAGACGCCCTGGAAAACGGACAAATGGTTTATCAGCCCCTGGCCTTATCTTCCCGAAGTCACCAAGAAATATAACTTCGCCCCCAAGATTAAAATCCACGATGTCACCTTGCGCGATGGCGAACAGCAGACCGCCGTCGTCTTCCGCCGCGAGGAAAAAGTGGCCATCGCCAAGCAGCTCGATGCCCTCGGCGTGCACCGCATCGAATCCGGCATGCCCGCCGTCTCCGAACAGGACAAAGCGGCTATTCAGGATATCGCCGCGCTGGGCCTGAAGTCCGAAATCTTCGCCTTCGCCCGCTGCATCCCCGAAGAGATCAAGGTCGTCAAGGCTTGCGGCTGCACCGGCGTAGTCATCGAAATTCCCGCCAGCGACCACATGATCAAGAACGCCTACGGCTGGACCTTCGATCGCGCCATGAAGTCCTCCATCGACGCCACCCGCGCCGCCAAGGAAGCCGGCCTGTACACGGTCTTCTTCACCATCGACGCCACGCGCACCGAAGTCGACCGCCTCCTCGACATCGTCGAGCGAGTCGCCACCGAAGGCCACATGGACGCCTTCACCCTGGCCGACACCATGGGCGGCTGCACTCCCGACGCGATCTACTACGTCGTCAAGAAAGCGATCGAGCGCCTGAAGAAGCCGTTGGAGATCCACTGCCACCAGGACTTCGGCCTCGGCGTCGCCAATACGCTGGCCGCGCTGCAAGCCGGCGCCTCCGTCGCCCAGACCACCATCACCGGCCTTGGCGAACGCGCCGGCAACGTGCCCATGGAAGACGTGGTCATGTCCCTGCTCTGCCTGCATGGCCTCGACATCGGCATCCGCACCCAGAAGTTCTGTGAAGTTTCGAAGTTCGTGATGGAAAAGGCCAGGGTCACGCAGCCGCCCAACCGGCCCATCGTCGGCGACAAGCTCTACGAGGTCGAATCCGGCATCATCGCCGGTTGGATCCGCTTGGCGCGCAAAGACAATCCGCTCGAGTTCGTTCCTTTCTCGGCGGACCTCGTTGGCCAGAAGCCCGTCAGTATCGTGCTCGGCAAGAACAGCGGGCCGCCGTCCATCGAAGAGTGGTGCGAAAAGCTGGGCATCAAGGCCAACGACGAAGAGCGCATGGCCATGCTGCAAGCCGTCAAAGCCAAGTCCTTCGAGAAAAAGGACCTGCTCACCGCGGACGAGTTCAAGGCCATCGCCGACCGCATCGTGCAAAAGAGCGTCGCCCGCGTCTAACCCCTCGCGCGAAAGCGCCACGGGCCTTTGTAGCCCAGGGCGCCCGCCGCATTTTGGCGGGGCCCTGGGGCTTGTCGGCAGCTACATCGTCAAGCCGTCCAATTTTGGCAAGGGAAGTGCGCTGCTCGACTTGTCATCGCGCAAGAGCTCATCCTGTTGGTAGACTTTTGCGCGCCCTGGAGGGGCCCTCTCCCCTGTCTTTTTTGCAAACGTTTTCATTCCAGGGCACTTACATTGCTGGGTTTGCAAACGCTTTCATTCTAATCGACTTACGGTATCCCCCTTCGACTGGAACGCCCTCGAGCGATTCACTCTTGACCCTACCCCACCCATGTTTTGATTACTCGCAGGTAATTCAAAGGAATTGCGGATGATTCCGAACGCCAAACCCGAATTAAAAGTCCGGCTATCGTGCGCTACCACCTTATCGGGCGAGAGGGCTGCGCGGGCTGGGGCGGGTTCAAAGGCAACCCGCGTCCGTCCGCGTACGTAATCTTTCCGCCCGCGAGAAGGCCGTCATGCTCGCAGTCTTTTTTGGGACGCACAGGAACTTTAATTACGTCACCTGGCTTGAGCGTGTCGTTGCTCCAGCCGTCTTGCTTTAAGTCTCGCAGGACGCCGAACTCGACGATCCAATGGGTGACAGTGCCCTGGTCGTCCTTCACGTCAAAGGCAACCGAGGAGTGCGGGTTGGCCAACGTCAAATTAGTGACCGTTCCGATCAAGGTGACCGCGTGTTTATCGTATATAGCACTGCCGTGGTGAGCGTACGCCGAGGTCACGAAACATAACCCAAGCAATGGGATTGAGAAAAATGCAGCTCGGATGACTCTCATGACGCTCCTCGTTGGATGAGTGATGGAATCACCATCAGAGGACGATCAGAGGACCATTAGAGCATAAGATCCGGCACATAGTCGCCCTCTAGAGATGCTGCGATTTGCCATCGAATCCGCCATCCGAGGCACAGCAGCGCGGCAGGGAATTGACGCGGAGGAGTTAATGCAACTGCAGCACTGCCGGGTAAGATTTAGGGTCTTCCTGACATGACTCTCCCTGAGAATAGGACCATCGGATGTACGGGCGAATGTTTGGGCGCGAGCAGGAAGAGATGTACACTCGCCCGTCGATGCAATGGCGCTTATAAGAGGCGCGCGCATGAACTTACTTCGGCTGGTTCCGTTCTGCTTTCTCACCATCGGCCTCTGTGCGCCGATTTGCTCCGCGCAGGCCAATCGCGCGGCGTCCGTCCCCACGAAGCTTCCCCTCACGGTTTCGGTGCGCGAGTTGAGCATTCCGGTGGCGGCCGGCAGAGCGTTCGACCGAGGAACGCAACTGCTGGCGGCGAAGGTTTGGGCCGGCAGCATCTCCGAGTTTCGGAAGGCAATCAAGGCCTTCCCGACATTCTATGAAGCCTTTTACAACATGGGTATCGCCGAGGAGAAGCTGGGGCACGCGACCGAAGCCGAATCGGCGTTTCGCAAGTCGCTCGAATTGAGCAGCAACCGTTACGCGCCCGCGCACTTCGGTCTGGGCCTGATGCTCGCAACAGAGAAACAATACGCCGAAGCGGAAAGCATGGTGCAGAGCGGCTTGGTGATCGACCCAAAGGACGGCGGCGGGTATTACGCGCTGGCGTGGATTCGGTACACGACGGATCGTTTGCCGGCTGCAGAGAGTTCGGCGCGCGAAGCGCTTTTGCGGGAGCCGAGCATGGCCGCGGCGTACGTTCTCCTCGCGGAGGTCCATTTGCGGGAGAGCAAACCAAACGCCGTGGACCAAGATCTGGACGCCTATTTGAAACTCGATCCCGGCGGCGCGAAGGACGCGACGGTTCTGGCCCTGCGCACGCAGGCTGAGCAGATTCGATCCTACGACGATCGAGCCCCGGCACCACCTCAAGAGCAGCCCTGAATTAAAAGCCTTAAAAATTGAGGCAGAGCAAAACTGAGGCATGGTGCCCGCTTCGGCGGTTTCGTTTTGCTACCCCGCAAAAATCCGTAGGCTTTCGTGAATCCGCATCGCTCGCCGCCTTGACCGTGGAACTTTGAATCGCAGTAGAACACATCGTAAACTGTCTGCCTCCAGGTGGTATCGCGTCGGAGAAGAGCGCAGGACGCAGCCGCGGCGGAGAATGACGGCAACGAGGCCCAATGCCCAAATCAAAAGCTGAAAGCCACAAAGAAGCGATCATGGCCGCAGTGGAAGAGGAGACCGAGAGCGAGGCCATTGCCGCCGCGGCCAAAGAGGCAACGCAGATAAACGTCGAACAACGCGTAGTTCCCGCGGAGAAGCTCAGTGAAATGGTGGAGAAGGCGCTGGACGATGGTGGCGGGCCTTTTCGCCTGCAGTTCGGCGACGGATCGAATCTCTACTTATCCACGAGCGGCGGGACGTTGACGGCCACGGTGTCGAAGTAGACGTCCACTTTAGCCTGAAGGGACGCCGATTTATTGACACGCCGCCGCGGGGAAGACTACAGTCTGCACGGACTTCACCAAATCCAGGCTGCTGATATGAGAGAAATTCCGATGAGCAAACGCGGAAACCTGCGGGCATTCGCGCCATGGGGTGCTCTGTGCCTGTTTTCCCTTTCGATTATTTCCGGTGTGCGGGCAGGCACGTTAAAGTTCAAGTTCGATCCAGCCTGGCCCAAACCGCTGCCGAATCACTGGAAGCTCGGAGGCGTCGCAGGATTGGCGATAGACAAGGACGATAACGTCTGGGTGTTGAATCGGCCAAGCGAACTGAGAGATATGGAGCTCCGCGCGGAGTTGAATCCGCCTACCGCGGAATGCTGTGTCCGCGCTCCCTCGATGATCCATTTCGATAAGGAAGGAAACGTTATCAGCTATTTCGATGAGCCCGAAGGCCACGGCATGGTCGTGGACAGCAAGGGGTTCGCCTACATCGGGGAAGATACCGTCAGGAAATACGACACCAAGACCGGCAAGCTTGTCGGCGAAACTCCGCGCGCTCCGGAAAAGGAGCCCGGCGCCGCAGGCGGCGGAGCAGCGCGGCCGCGAATTCCGGGCCGGGGAGGGCCTGGTCCCATCGGTACGGTTCCTTTCGCCGGGCGCGGAAACCCGCCCGATCGCGCGGCTATAGCAGCCTTCCGAGCCAAGTATCCGCCAACGACGCCGATGATCGTGGGAGGTATCGAAGAGGTTCGGCTGGACGAACCCGCGCGTGAACTTTACGCCACGGACAATTATCTGGGGGGGCGGGTGATGGTGTTCGACCTGGACACGCTGGCGTTCAAGCGCGGCTGGGGCGCTTACGGAAAGCCTTTGTCGGAAATGAGCACCAACGAGGCGGACCGTGCCTATGTCCCCAATGGCCCGATGCCCAAGGAGTTCCGGGGGCATCTCACCCTGAACATCTCGAAGGACGGGCTCGTTTATATTGCCGACCGCGCCGCGAACCGGATTCAGGTAACCACGAAAGAAGGCAAGTTCCTCAAGGAATTCGTCCTGGCCCCGTCCACTGGAGAGGGCGGTTCTACTGGGGGCATCGCTTTCTCGCCCGACAAACAACAGAGGTATTTGTACATTTCAGATATCACCAACGGCCACATCTGGTTCCTGAATCGCGAAGACGGCGCGGTGGCGGGCACCTTGGGCAGCATGGGCCAAAACGGCGGCCAATTTTTCGGGCTGCATATGATCGCTGTCGATTCGAGGGGAAACATTTATACCGGCGAAGTTTGGAACGGCGAGAGAGTTCAGAGATTCGTTCCGACCAACTAAGCCGCGTTAGGCGGGCGCCAAAATGCGGAAAATAGCAAGCATCTGGATTCTGGAGGACCGAAATGCTAAGTCGCTTTTGGGTTTCGATGGTTGGCCTGTCTGCTGCCGCGCTGACAGTTTCCGTTGCCACATCCGGCCAGAATAACTCTAAGCCGACCTGGCCTGACGTGGATTGGCATAAACCGCCCATCACCGCGCAGAATCGGAAACCGGCTCCGCGGCACAACATTGCCGGGTCATGGAGCACGGCCGGGGGGCCGGACGCAGGAACTCAGGCACCCGGGGTGCAGTTAAAGCCAAACAACGGCAAACCGGAGAACGCCGTACCCTACACGCCCCATGGGCTGGAGGTGTACAAGACCCATAAGCCAACCGAGGGGGTCGCCGCGGTGGCCCCGAAGGAACAGAACGATCCCAGGAATATCTGCGAACCCTTGGGATTCCCGCGCTGGAATCACTACAGCCTGCGATTCAGCCAAATTTTTCAGGACGACGCGAAGGTTGCGATTTTGTACCACTACGACAGCCGCTGGCGCGTCATTTGGATCGACGGCCGTCCCCTCCCCAAGGTGCTGGATGGCGGCGTGGAAATAGACGGCCAGTTCAGGGAACAGCGTTGGATGGGCTACTCCGTGGGCAGGTGGCTGGACGACAACACGCTCGAGGTCCAAACGGTCGGAACCATGCCGGAGGACCGGGTTTGGCTCGACAATGCCGGCCGGCCCGTCAGCGATCAGGTTCGCGTAACGGAGACCTTCCGGCGCGTGGATTTTGACACTCTGGAATGGTCGGAGACGATCGACGATCCCAAAATGTATACTAAACCGTGGGACGCCTTGAAAATGTCATTCAGGCTGCAAGATAACCATACCGAGGAAAACGAAAACATATGCTCGCCGGTAAACTACCAGATCTATCTCGACACGATTGGCAAAGATGCCGAGAAGTGACCATCGAGGATGATTCAGCCAGCGAGCAAAGCGGAGGATGCACAATGAGAAACAGGCTTGTCATCGGGTTGGCTATGGCCCTGGGGCTTTTGGTTTCGGTTCCTCTGTTCGCACATCACGGCAACGCTTCATTCGCCACGGATAAAACGCTTGTCTTGAAGGGGACCGTCACCAGATGGATCTACGCCAGCCCCCATCTTTTGCTGATGCTTGACGTCAAGGGTGACAACGGTGAAATAGCGCACTGGGTTGTGGAGTCGCAATCTCCCACGGTCATGTACCCGAGCGGCTATCGTAAGGACTCTTTCAAACCCGGGGACGAAGTCACGGTCACTGTGAGCGCAGCCAAGAATGGCAAGCCCATCGGGCGCATCCTCGAGGCCGTAACTGCCGACGGCACGAAGTTGGGACGGAATCGTTTGGAGCAAGAGCAGCAGTAAGTTTCTCCGCGGTAAGCTGGCTCGAGTGCCAGACCGTGTATCAATGAGCCACATTGCGTTAGGCGCCGGTTGGCGAAACAGGTCGTAGCGGTGCGACTCAAGGAGGAACAGCAGGTTGCTTAACCCCTGATTCATCAAAACCTACTCCCCGGTAGCTCAATGGTAGAGCGTTCGGCTGTTAACCGAAATGTTAGAGGTTCGAGTCCTCTCCGGGGAGCCAAATCTCAATCAGTTCCAAAGACGTGATGCAGTGAAGTGTCCTAACGAATTCCGCTGCAAACGCAAGGAGGGCTCAACTGTGAAGCGCTATTGGCCGGCAGTACTCTGTGCTGCCTCGATGCTGGGTTGGATCACTATGGAAGCGCGCGCCCAGGAGCAAGACGCCGAGGCCCACGTGGCGGCGGCCAAGGCCGCGTTATCGCCCCAGACAGAGAACCCGAAGCCTTGGCAGACCTTCGCGTCCTTGTTCCGGACGGTGTGCACTCCGCCGAGAAAAGATGCGCGGCCCCTTAAAGTGGGCCCCGGCGAACCCGATGAGAAGGCGAAATTAGTTCCCACGCCGCGCGATAAGTGGTATGTGCCGCCGGTGAAGGTATTCGACAATCTCTACTTTATCGGCACGCAATCGGAATCCACCTGGGCGCTGACCACGTCGGCAGGCATCATTCTGCTCAATACAAACTTCCCCTGGGTTACTCCGGATCTGCTGAACGAACTGAAGACATTTGGCCTGGATCCAGCAGACATCAAATACGCCATTATCGTGCGCTCCCACTCCGACCAATCTTGGGGAATTAACGCCCTCAAAAAGATGGTGCCGTCCGCGCGAGTGATCATGTCCGAGAAGGACTGGGATCTTCTTGCCAAGGACAATACGCCCGCCGATCTCAAGCCCGTGAAGGATATGGTGGCGAAAGACGGTCAGAAGATTACGCTTGGAGACACCACCGTCGCGATTTACTCCACGCCCACGTCCACGCCCGGCAGCATTTCCCTCATCTTCCCATTAAAGGAGGGAAACCAACGCCACGTTGCGGGCATGCTCGGCGGGGACCTCATGAGACTGGTGCAAGAAGGCGTGCAGTTGTACCCCGATATGCAGACCGAGGCCAAAGCCTACATCCCAGCGGTCAAACGCTTCAAGGAGATCGAAGATAAGGCCGGGGTCGACGCGATTATTCACATCCACTCCGAGGACGATAATTCGCTTTTAAAGCTCGACGCTGTAAGGTCCCGAAAGCCGGGTGAACCGAATCCGTTTGTCAGCAAAGAGGACGTCGACCGCTTTATGACCGTGCATATCGAATGTGCGGAAGCTCAACTCGCCTGGGCAACAAGCGGAGCACAGCGCTAGCCGATGGCCTTTTCGGGCTTCTTGAAACCATAAAATGCTTCGTGGCTGACACCGCGGCAGCCATTTCTTGTGGCGGCCGGTTCTCTCACTAAGGGCTGGTTGGATTTACCAGAATCTTAAAGTTATCCGCGTTCCGCATCTCGTAATAGTGGCCATCAAAGTGATAGATCGTCGTTTCTGTTTCTAATGGAGACATCCAGACAGCGCGAATGTCTTTATAGCCGTGTGTTTTGGTGTCCAGCACCTCAAGAGAATCGGCACCGCTAAAGAGGATGACCTGTGGATCTTTGCGGGCAGAGCGCACAACCCAAAACCAGCTATTTTCAGTTCCTTTCATGTGACCCATACCCATCACAATGAGGTCAACTTCGTCAGGAACGCTCAAATGCACTTCGCCCGCCTCAAAAAGTTGAGATGGGTTTGTCCTCTCCGAATCGTTCAGGACGGCAAATGTCTCTTTGGCTGGATGGGCCGCCAATAGAACTCTTAGGACTTCGGAGGAGAGAGCTACTGGGTGTTGGAAAGGACTATTCGAGAAGAGTTTCTGTTCCGAGGTAGGACGCACTTCTTGTCCGTGTGCAATCAAAGCCATTGCCCCCAGGGCCGTGAAGACGAACAAAAGTGTCCGGAGCATTTTCATATAGGGGCCTGTACAGCACCGAAGGCGTAGTCAACGGCACCCCGAGATTTTTGAGCGCCACCTGATCTCTTACGGGGCGGCGATACACATACCCTTTCTGTCCGCGTCTTGCTGTTGAAAGTCGCAGGACGCTTGCTTATCCCCGGTGTACTGGTTGTTTTTGATGTCTGTGACTTTGACATGATACTTCTCGCCCTTCTTGGCATTTGGCACATCGAAAACGATGGAACCAACCTTCGCCTGACCGAAAGGACCTGTGTATTGGTTGCTGTCTTGGCTCTGAATGGTGATGTCATATTCCTTGCCGACCTCGGCATCCTGCGCGAGCAGTGGCAATGCAAGACCCAAGACGGCAATAAGTGTCAGCAAAAATCTGCGCATAGGATCTCCTGGCCAATAACTCGGTATTTGGGAGTTGATAGCCAACATCCTACCTACATCCAAACAGAATAGGTAACTGCATTGGCAAGCTGTATTTCGGAGATGTACCGCGAGTAAACGCACAGGAACGCTCGGGGGTGAGAGACGATCTCAGTGTGACTTCATTGAGACGGACCTAGTGGTCACGTACATCGAACAGGCATGCGGCAACTCTATAACGAAGGGCCAAAATAGGTATACGATGCCAGGAGAGGCCAAGTTCGGGACCCGGTGAACGCCCGGGTAAGTGTCCGGTGAATGCCCGGTGAATGAGCGATCGATTTAGAGATCGGCGCCGCGAGGGATATATATGCGTAATCAAAAATCGGTTTCTCTTGCCATCTTGTTGCTTGTGCCACTTTCCTTTGCCTCTCTCGGTTTCGCGAATACACATTCGCAGGCCCGCGCCGTGCGCCTGAGTTTCGTTGAGGGCACGGTCATCGCGCGAACTCCAGGATCCCGGAAGTGGGCCCGGGCCGCTTTGAACATGCCCATCGAGCAGGGGGTTTCCATTGCCACGGCGAAGCACAGTATCGTCGAGGTGCAGTTTGAAAACGGGTCCACGCTTCGCCTCGGCGAACTCTCCCGCGTTGATTTCATGCAAATGGGCATCGGTCCGGATGGCGGCTATATCAACCATCTGAAACTCGCTGTGGGCTTCACCACCGTTAACATCGTCCCCCAACGGCACGATGAATATGTTCTCGCTGCATCGGGCGCCAGCCTGGTGCCCCATGGCAAGAGTGAATTCCGAGCGGATTTGAGCCGCGGCCACCTGCGCGTGGAGGTTTTTAAGGGTCGTGTGCAGGCGGCGGATTCCAGTCAATCCCAACCATTGCGAAGGAACCAGGTGCTGGCTTGCGATTACAGCGTCCGCGCCGATTTCCAGGTGACAGACAACATTCAAATGGACGACTGGGACAGGTGGGTCCAAAAGAGGGATCGGCAGGCAAGCTTGGCGGCATACAACGTTCCGCCCCCGGGGATGTACGAATGGGAGAGTGGCCTGATGCCCTTTGGCGGCGACGGGACGTTTCCCGGTTTTGGGGAAGACGGCTTCTAAGGATGGGCCAACCGGATTCACCGGACCGACGAGAAGAAACAACAGCACGCTCGCCAGATTGGGTTCTCCGCGCCCCGAAAATCCTCCACGCAAAGATCCGGCGGACTAGTTCTTTGCAGCTGAACCGTTGGTCGGTTTCCCGCTCTCGCTGCCGTAGTTCCGGGCAAGATAATCAGAGATGATTTTCGCGTCGGATGGAGTAATAGGAGCGCCGAAAACCTTGATCATTTTCTGTACTTCGGCGTCCCAGTGCTGCGCGTCGAGATGCGGCTGCGTGACAATGTAATCGGTGGAATGGCAAATGGAGCAGGCCCGGCTCGTGACCTCCTCGCCGGGACCGGGTTTGAGCTGCGCGTGCGGGTTATCCGGCGGCAGTTGGATGGACGTTCTCTGCGCGGCCGGGGCCGCCACCGTGATGGCGAACGCGAGAAGCGCGGCGTAAACGGCTGCGTTTCGCCCGAAGCCGGCGGTTGTGTCAACGTCTCCGCCCTCCTTCCCATTCGGCTTAGCCCGCATTTACATCCACCTCTTCGATTACGTTGCGCAGGTATCCCGCCGGATTCCAGAGCGGCTTGGCAGGTTGCGATTGCCCGATTCGGTTGGTGGCCCGCGCCATCAGCCGGTAGGAACCCGCGCGCGGCGGAGTCCATTCGAAACTCCATTGGCGGAACGAATAATCACCAGATCCTTCCCCAGTTGCGCCGCGCGCCACGTGTCGCCGGCATCAGTGGAGAGAAGCACGCTGTCGACTCCATATCCTCCGTCGAATGCAATGCCTCGGACCGCCGTCCGCTTACCGACGGATAAATGCGCCCCATCGCTGGGAGTGACGATCAGCGAACGAACGTCCATGCGATTGATCGGAACCATGTGCCCGGGAGCGCTTCCCGGCTCCAGGCACCCGCAAGCGTTATCCGGAATGAGGTAAGCCTTCCGCATCCAGAAGCCGTCGAATTCCTTGTCCAGGACGGTGACTTCCGACAAATTCTTGACCCAATACGTCGCGTACCAGCCGGGCACGATCAGCCGCGCGGGAAAGCCGTTGAGCATCGGCAACGGCTGGCCATTCATCTGGTAGGCAACCATCACCATGGGGTCTTCCATGATTCGCGAGACGGAGAGGCTTTTCACGAAATCGGGAACGCCGGGCAGCGGCGGTCCATCCAATCCATTGAAGCTCACGTCGACGCCGGTTTGCCGGACCCCTGCGGCGGACAAGATGTCACGCAGCCGCACGCCTGTCCACTCGGCGTTGCCCATCGCGCCGTTGGCCCATTGCCCGCCGAAAACGCGTGGCGAGAAATAGCCGCGGCTGTTTCCCGAACACTGGTTCACCGCCACGATGCTCGTCCGCGGGAATTTGCTTTGCAGATCGTCGAACGAGAGTTCGAGCGGCTGATCGACCGAGCCCGCCACCTTTAGCCGCCATTTCGAAAGATCCACCTCTTTCGGCGGCGGGATGTGATAGCGCACGTAAAATGCCTCATTCGGCGTGATCGCATTTTCGAAATATTCCATCGGAGTTTCGAGCTGCGGAGGCCGTGAGGTCAGCAGGATCAAATCGGTTTTGCCGGGATAGCGCACCAACGGCCTCCCGGCCAGCAGCGGATTTGGATTCCCGGCATCTGCGGCGCCCCGGGCAGCCGTTGCGCCGAAAATGCCGCCGGACCACATGCCGGCGCCCACCGCCGAGGCCATGCCGCATACGCGCAGGAACGCGCGCCTGTCGAAGCGCCTATCCAGGCGCTTGGCTTCTGAGAGATTCTTGGCTTCCGGGCCGCCTTGGCGTGCCATATGCTCCCGTTCCTATGATGCCGTCACAAACGAAAAGTTACCGCAATTTGGCCTCCGCACATCTCTCGTGCACCTCGCACTGCGCATCATTCCGTCGCCCCGCATCGATGGCGTGTACTCGAGGTCCGAAAATCCCTCGATGCTATGCTGCGGCATCTCGAGTGTCCCCGGCAACTCCCCGCACATCTACTGCCGGCTCGACCACGACTTCGCTCCGTAGCGACCGCGATACCAGGCAGGAGCGCTCGGTCTTTTCGATCAGGCGAAGAGCGCGCTCGCGATCTTCTTCTCGTGCGACCGCCAGGACCGGACGCAAGGTTATCTTCGTGAACTGGAACCCGCGCTCGACCTTCTCGAGTGTTCCGGTCGCGGAAACCTCCAGCGACATGAATTCGGAACTTCGAGAACTCGGCAATGGCTGCGAAAGTCGTTGTAAAACAACCCGCCACTGCCGCCATCAGAAAATGTTCCGGCGTCCACTCTCCGGCTCGCCCCTGAAATTCCACCGGCGCGGAGAAGCCGATGGTCTGCTCGGCGCCCTGTGCCCCGGCGATTCCGTTTCGGCCCTTCGTCCAAAGCGCCGTGCTTACGTATTGGCTCATCCCTGCCTCCCGCGAATCTCTAGCGCTATTTCGATTCGTTCACAATTTCGAGCACCGCTTTTTCCACTTCAGCCGCGATCGATTCGGCCCCGGCATCGGGAAAGAACCTGGGAATCGCCAACGGCAGGAGCGTGCTGATAAAGGTCTTGCCATCCTGCGTGTAAACCGAAATCGGGCACGGCAGCATCAGCGAGAGCCGCGGATCTTTCGCCAGCGCCTCGTTCGCCAAGCGCGCGTTGCAGATTTCGACAATCTTCAGCGGCTCCCGCCGGAAGCCTTTTGCCGCCAGCGTGCCGGCAACGTCGTGCGTATGCAGCACGCCGAATCCTTTCGCGGCGGATTGCTCCTCCACTGCCTTGACGGCTTCGTCGAAGGGCTTTCGGCTTTCCACCGTGTAGTCCACCTGCGCGTGAGTCATCTCCTGCCTTCCTCGCACAGAACACTCGATTCCCTTGCATTATGAGGTCATCGTTACAATCGATGCCGTGCCTCTGCATACACTCAAATGTGATATAGCTCACGGCGCGCCACATCGCGCAGGAAGCGTGTCCGCACGGGACGCGTGTCTTTGATGCCGCCTTCGGCGTTATACTTCGCCAAATCCAGTGGGCGATTGGCGCGCTGCCAGCCAACGGCCCGGTCCGGATAAACGCTTGTCCGCAGTTGGGCTGCGTCATCGGGACGAAGTAAAAGCTCAGCGAACGCAGCTAGGCGAAGGGCGCTCTTCAAGGGACGCTTTTCACGAGACTCCATAGTTAAGTCAAGGAGGCATCGCAAATGCGAAATTGGGTCGCCAAACCAATCGTTACTTTGCTGGCCGTGCTGGCCCTATCGTTCGGTCGCAATGGCTCAAACTCAGGCGCCTCGGGGAATCGTGCCGCCGGGTTTTGTCGCCGCGGGAATCCCGGAGATGCCGAATCCTCCCGGCCCCGCTCCCAAACACGATTTGAACGGCGCCTGGATAGGGCCGTTCAAGCGAACGATCGGCCCTTACCCGGAAATGACCCCGGCCGGCAAGGCGGCGTTCGCTCTCAATCGGCCGGTTCCGTCGGCAGGGCAGCGGCAAGCGAGCGATGCTCCGCTGAGAGCCGCCAACGATCCATTTATGATTTGCGATCCGCTGGGATTCCCACGCGATCTTCTGAACAGCGCGATCAGCAGCCAGAGGAGGAATCGTGTTCGAGCCGGCGCCGAATCGCATGCTGATCTTGTTCGAGCAGCAGCGAGTGTACCGGGAGGTCTGGACCGACGGCAGGCAGCTTCCCGCCAAGGTGGACGCCCCGGCGGCGCCCGATTCCCGATTCTACGGATATTCGGTGGGACATTGGGAGGGCGACAACGTCTTTGTGATCGATACGACGGGCCTGGATCCCAGAACCTGGCTCGATGAGCAAGGCCATCCGCATACAAATGCCGCGAAACTCCAGGAGCGCTGGACGCGACTGGACCAGTATCACCTGGAAGCGACCGTAACCGCTGACGACCCGAAGTTCTACACTCAGCCCTTCCAATTAATGAAGACGGAATACTACTGGATGAAGAGCCAGGAGTTCGAAGAAACGCTGTGCGTACCTTCGGAGGCCCTTGAGTATCGCGACAAACTGGCCAATCCGTCCGGTTGGGGCCCTGTGAACGCCGCCAAATAGGTCGACGGCGCCGCAGCGACGGTCAATCGTCAAGCTATGGCTGGCTGCGGGCCAAGATGCGACGTGAACAATTTGGTTCATCGGGAGCGATCTTGGGTGTATAAGCGTGCTTATCTGGCGATCCGCTTGGCTGCCGCATATTCGCGCATCATAGGGAGATAGGGGAGGAATTATGAAAGATTTGAGAAAAGTGGCTCTCGGGCTGGCAACGCTTGCTTCGTTCGTCTCGTTTGCCACGATGGCTCGGGCCCAACAGCAAGCCCAGTCTCTGAAGGTGACGAACGTACGCGACAACGTCTACTGGGTTCAGGGCGGCGTGGGCTCGAACGACGGCTTCATCGTGGGCACAACCGGCGTGGTGCTCGTAGACACGAAAACCACAGTGGATTCGGAGAAAGGAGTGATCGCCGAAATTGCCAAAGTCACTCCCAAAACCGTGGATACGGTCATCCTCACCCATAGCGATGTCGATCACGTCAACGGCCTGGCCGCTTTTCCCGCGGGCTTGACGATTATTGCCCAGGAGAACTGCAAGAAAGAGATGGAAGAGTCCGTGGGAACTCGCAACCCGGCGCCGCAAGATCGCCTGCCCACCAAGACCTACGCCAAGACCGATATATTGAGATACCTATCAGGAAAAACCAAGCAGGAAGCAACTCTTGAGGGGTTTTGCCCAGGCATGCGGGAAAATTACCTGGCCTTATTATCAATGCACTCGTTTGCTTTTATTCGTGTTAACCGGCATCCCCCCCGTTCGACCGGCTGGTAGCGGCATTCCGAGCCAATCCCGATGTGATGCAGCATTTTTGTCCTGCTAGACGGGCCAGGCTTCGCTCTGGCCTGGATGGGGCAAGGGCTCTTGGCCTTACAAACGTTTGTTTTTCGCGGGTAAGGCGAGCCGAGGTCCGTAAGTACCCGGATTCTGGACTGCACTTGCAGGGAGGAAATCATGCCGCAGACCACTTTGCACGAAATGAACATGGCCGAGTATCTCCAGGATCCGCAGCGGAAGCAGTGCTATGTCACGAAGGTCTTCGAGATTGTTGCTCCCTCGTATGACCGTTTCACTCGCTGGTGTCGGTCGGAATGGACATGGCCTGGAAACGCGACCCGCCGGCTCTGGTCCAAGCTCGCTCGCACCCCAGCATCGGGTTATTGATCTGGCCTGCGGTACGGGAGATTTGACCTTTGCCGCGGCCCGGCTCGTTCCCAGAGGCGAAGTCCTTGGCCTGGACGTGGCCGAGCCCATGATTCACTTGGCGAACCAGCGGCTGCATCGGCTGCGAATTTCCAATTCCAGTTTTCAGATCGGCGACATGATGGCCCTTCCTTTCCCCGAGGGGAGTGCGGACGGCGTGACGATCGGGTACGGCCTGCGGAATGCCCCTGATCTGCACGGTGCTTTGGCCGAGATCCATCGCGTCCTGAAACCCGGGGGGGTTTTGGCTCTTGGTTTTTACTCGGCCTGCTAATTCTGACGGCGCTGGCTGGTGCTGCGGTACTTGTTGCTGGCCGGCAATTTCTTTGGCTGGCTCTGGCACCGCGAGCCCGCCGCCTACGCTTATCTCGCCGAGTCGATTGCCCGTTTTCATTCCGCTGCGGAAGTGTCGGCGGCCATGGCCCAGGCAGGCTTCGAAGTCCTCAGCGAAAGTCCTTGGCTTTTCGGCGCCGTGTGCATCCATCTGGCTCGAAAGAAACCGTAATG
The DNA here is from genome assembly GCA_963737185.1 of uncultured Acidobacteriota bacterium. Taxonomy (GTDB): domain Bacteria; phylum Acidobacteriota; class Terriglobia; order Acidiferrales; family UBA7541; genus DASTCZ01. Next base: position 201,671 of record CAVTRS010000018.1, read on the forward strand.
GCCCGCTTTCACACCAGGAAAAACTGTCATGGGATTGTCACTATCTATGCGCGGCGCGAGGCCGAGATCCAGGACGAGCCGGACCTGGACCGCCGACTCCTTCATCAAGCGCTGCGGGGTCTGGAACGTCTGAACCGCTGGTGCGGTGTTGCCAGGACTTTCTGGCCGGCCATTCGCGGGGCTCGCCGAAAAAACGGGTTGCCGTTCGATGCGGATCCTTGACATCGGCACAGGTGCGGGCGACCTGCCCATTGGCTTCGGCAGCGGGACGCAGCGCCGATCTTCCGCTGGAGATCGCGGGCTGCGATGTGAACGTGCGCACGGTCGCCGATGCGTAGGGCCGGCCGAAAAAGTACAGGCTGCAGTACGTTTTTTTGCTTGGGATGCTCTTTCTGGACCGCTTCCTGGTCCATATGATGTGGTGGTTAGCTCGCTTTTCCTCCATCATCTGGACGATGACCAAGCGGCAGGACTGTTGTGGCGTATGGCCGAAGCCGCCGACCAGCTGGTTCTGGTCCACGATCTGGCGGCGCAGCCGGGCCAGTTGGCTGTACGCTTACCTGGGCACCCGCCTGCTTTTCACGTCCCGGGTAAATCGGGTCGATGGTCCACGCTCCGTGGCGGCCGCTTTTACCATGGAGGAAATTCGT
>CAVTRS010000019.1:0-32534 GCA_963737185.1 uncultured Acidobacteriota bacterium
CGCAAACTGAAGCCAACGGATTCGATTTACAATCTTTCTCCGGATTTGTTCGCGGTGATTCTGCCGGAATCGGACACAGCAAGCGCGAAGCGCACGGTGGCGCGGCTGCATGAAGAATTGAAAGCGGTGAGCGCGAAGCACGGCCTTTCATTTGATATCTCCGTTTACAACTATCCGGAGCACGTGCAGAGCGCGCACGAGTTGGAAGAAATCGTGAAGGGAATGCTCCCTGAAGGCCAACAGTGGGAACTGGAGATTCCCGCTGGGAAATCCTAGGCGTGAGGCGCGCCAAGTAGCGGAGAGATCCTTCGTCCGCCTCTGCGGACTCGGGATGACCGCGGAACCCGCGGTCATTTGCAGCCAGGAGTCCGGACTCGTAGATTTTTTGCCAGGCGCCTCCAATGGCCCCGGGGCTGCTCCCCGCGCCGGGTTTGTAGATTTGAAAGCGGTGAGTTTCCGCGTAGCCGACTAGAACGATTAGTGCACTGGTTCCCCTGCCATCGAAATCCACTACATCCACTAATTGGAGAGTTTCAGCGTCCGCGTCGTCATGCGGATGGCTGTACCAGGTAAAATAGGGAGAATATGCGGCGGCGTTTCTTTGCTTTGCGCCGACGAAAAAAGGAACCGGTTATATTTTGAAATGTTCTCGCCGGCGACCTCCGCGGTACCAATCAGCCCGGGTGAGCCTCCCTGGACCAGTTGCGCGACCGTGAGCGAATCCAATTTCATGCGGCTCGCAGCGTCGTCGCTGGAGCCGGTGCCGCGAAACATGCTTCTTGCGAGGTCTTCGGCGGCAGAGCGTTCTTCCTGTGTGGGCGCTCTTCGATACCCGCTCTGCTTTGTGAGATTTGTGGAATTGGTGGCGAGTGCCATATCGCCTTCCTCGAGCACCAGGGAGCCATTCAGCTCCGCAATTCCACCGGAAAAATTTGCGATGGCGGGGCTAATGGTAATCGTGCCGGCATTTGCGCCACCGAAAAGCAATTGATAGGTGCGTCCGGCCTTGAAATATTGAGATTGAAAGCGCTGTGCCTCTGGACTGTTGCGATCGCAGAAATCGGGCGGCTTCTCAAATTCACCTTTGTTTACAACAGCGATTGGCTCGACCCAGAAATCTCCGCTGGTCTCGCCTTTTTCGACGGAGAGGAGGATGCCGTTTGTACGGCCGGCGACCTGTGGAGCGCTTGGGAATGCGAGCGTGGCGGCGAAAAAAATGGTTAGGAGTGCGAATGACAGACTGAGGCCGGCTCGGCGCTTTGGCATGGGTTGGATTATAGAATGGAAGGAGCCCGACGTGTCAGCGATCGGGGAAAGCCAAAAACCGCAGCCATAGCACTTAAACGTGCAACTCTCAGAAAGCCTCAGGTCCCAGCTCAAGACTCCGGGGACCTAAGCTATACGTGATGAGACCGCGCTGCAAAAACGCGCAGCCATCGACATCTGCGCCACCGGGTCAAATTCGGACCGGAAAATGAGCAAAATGTTATCGACGAATTATATGGACAAAAGTGGAAAACCATGAGACATTGAACTTGCGTTTGTTGCTCTTGTAAAAACCTTTAGATTCGATTTGAGGGGCTGCAAGTTCACACTTGCGGCCTTTTGTGTTTTCAGAGGCTAGGGGCGCGACAAGTATAAGCATCAAATAGCTCAAATAAAAAAGAGGATTTAAGTGAAAGAACAAGGAACAGTAAAGTGGTTTAACGCCAGCAAGGGATTCGGGTTCATCCAGCGCCAGTCCGGCGAAGATGTATTCGTGCATTTCTCCTCGATTCAGTCCGAGGGATACAAATCGCTGAACGAAGGGCAGGCGGTTGAATTCGAGGTTACTACGGGTCCCAAGGGCCTGCAGGCGTCGAACGTAAACGCTCTCTAGTCGCAAAAGGCGGGCCGTGCTCACGCGCGGCTCGCCTCTCCTATTGCCTCGCAAGCCCCGAAATTGAAGCAAGCATCAAACGAAGAGAACAGGAGATCCCTTGAAAGCTCTCGCAAAAGATTTGTATATCAAGCACTTCCAGTATGGGTGTGGAGTTGTGACGGAGTCCGATTCCGAACACACGCGGATTGATTTCGATTTGCACGGGATGAAATTGTTTATGACGGGTTTGATGGTGGTTGAGCCAGCCGAAGGAACTCCGCCGAAGCGAGTTCGCCGCCGGAAGAAGGCAGTGCCGGGCGCTCCGGTTGTGGCGAAGGCGCTGACCCCGAAGGCGGCAGCGAAGGCCGCGGCGAAATTGGCGGCGAAATCGGCCGCGGATGGAAAACCTGAAGCGAAGGCGACAGCAGGCGCCAAATGAGCGCCGCCGAGACGATTGTTCAATACACAGGATTCAAGGCGCAAGGGCGGGTGCGCGAATACAGCTTCACCGTGCGGGAAACCACCACGGAGCAGCGCGATTTCATCTTGAGCATTTCGAATGACGCGTTTACGGAGCACCGCGCGCGATATCAGGACGCGCCCGACATTTGCTCGATCCGGCTCCGGCGGGAACTTGCGGCGAGTGCCAGCCATCCGTTGCAGGTGAAATTCGCCGTGGGCGATTTGGAATTGGCCGAATATTACACGGCGCGCCCGCAGAAGAATTCGCGGTCACGTTACCCGAATAAGAAAGCCGGGCTGGCGTTTTAGATTTATCGGGGCTCACCCGGCAAACCGGCGGCAATGCACTCTTCAATGCTGAATTAAATTCACACGAACATGAATTTGGATTGGGACTGGACTTTTGATTGTGCAGAAACCTGCGCACACGAAGAGATTCGCGTGAGGAAGCCTATTCGAGCCTTGATTCGGAAAGCGGGCAAGCGTAAAGTTTTGGCGAAATTGGCGCGAAGGCAGGGCTCTAGAAGTCCGGAAGGGCAAGACGCGCACGGGGGAGAGACATGAAATCCTTGGCGGCGACGGTTGGATGCGTATTCGGGCTGGCACTTGCGGTTGCGGCAGTCAATTGCGCGATCGCGCAAAATGGGCCGTCAATCCCCGCATGGGTGCATCCGGGCGTGGTTGTGGCGTATGACGGCATCTCGTCATTTGTCAGCGCGGGGCGGCCCACGCAACCGGTGCAAGTTGTGGAGACGACGCGAGTGAACTCCCTGAGCGGGGGCGTGGTCGCGGGGATATCGCAGATTCAATCCGTGGGCACGCCCGTCGGCCAAACACATGCGTGGAGTTGCAACGCCGCGGGCGTTTGCCAGACCGATGCGACAGGATTTAACGGGAAGTTCTGGGTGGATCCTGCAAACCCGACGGGTTCTATGAGGGGCCCGAATGGCGAGCAATTCAGGGTGATGGGGAGCTCGCCCTATTCCTACGGGGGGAAGACCTGGGCTGCGACTACGATGGCGTATCAGGGCAACGGCGTCACGTTTATGTGCATTTTTGAAACGAAGACCGGCCTCATCGTGGCGTATTCCGAGACTTACCCGACGCAGCAAACGCACACGTATCTTCGGTCAACGAGCGGGATGTAAAAGCGGACAAGTCCATCCAACATCCGGCAAATATGGGGAGCACTTTGGCCCTTCGGAAAGTTGGCCCCGGGGGAATTTAATTCCTCAAACTTTCATGGGGAAATTTTTGCTCGAAGTCGGCGGTATCGGTAACGCGCCGGTGGTTGCTGACACCAAAAGAAACCACTCGGTTCACTTCTTCCAGGCTCGTGAGTCCGAGGCTACCTTTCAGCAGACCGTCTTCCTGCAGGGATCGCATACCATTCATGCGCGCGGCTTTGCGAAGGTCCGCAGGGCTGCCGCCTTCGCGCACCACGTTGCACACGGTTTCGTCAAAGAGAAGCATTTCATAAATTCCAACGCGGCCTTTGTAGCCGGTATTCTCACAGATCGGGCACCCTGTTGGGATGTACATCCGGTGAGGAGCCTCCGTGATGCCGGTTTCCTGAAGGGCGCGGATGTATTCCGGTGAAGGAGCGACTTCCGCGCGGCAGTCGCACAACCTTCGGATCAGCCGCTGGGCGATGACGGCGCTTAGGGTGCTGGATACTAGAAATGCGGGGACTTCGAGATCAATCAGACGCGCGACGGCGGAGACACTATCCTGCGTGTGCATGGTGGAGAGAACCATGTGTCCGGTTTGTGCGGCGCGGAGAGCAATCTCGGCGGTCTCCGTATCACGGATTTCGCCGATCATAATGACGTTGGGGTCCTGCCGGAGAATGGAGCGCAGTGAAGTGGCGAAAGTCCGGCCAGCCTTTTCGTTTACCTGCACCTGATTGACGCCATCAAGCTGGTATTCGACCGGGTCTTCAACTGTGATGATATTCAGGGCGCGCGAACGGAGCACATTTAAAGCGGAATAAAGTGTTGTTGTTTTGCCCGATCCTGTCGGCCCAGTCACCAGAATCATTCCCTGCGGCATATTCAAAAGGTGGGCGAGGAGGTCCGCCTGCTCCGGCCACATGCCGAGCCCTTGAAGTTTGACGAAAGCAGCGCCGCCGTCCAAAAGTCGAATGACAACTTTTTCGCCGTATTGGGTGGGAAGCGTGGAGACTCGCAGGTCGCGCTTTTCCTCTCCAATGCGAACCAGCAGCCTGCCATCCTGAGGGACCCTGCGCTCGGCAATGTCCATGTCCGCCAGAATCTTGATTCGCGAGACGAGCGAGTTCTGCAGGGCCGGCTCAACTTTTGTAAGGTCACGGAGAATCCCGTCAACCCGGATGCGAACCATCGGGCCGGAAGTCTGCGGGTCGATATGAATATCGCTGGCTTTCCGAGTGGCGGCCTCAATCACGATTTTTGAAAATAGCCGGACGGCGGGACTCGCCTGCTTTTGGAATTCAGCCTGTACCTCTCGGATCTTCTCTATCCCGCCCTGCCTGGTGGTAGTCGCGAAGAACTCGATCTGAAGTTGGGAGTGAAATCCCGGAACAGCATGTGCACCGCTCTTTTCAGCGGCCGGATAGTGTTTCTTAATTGCTTTTTCGATCTCATTTCGGAAACCGAACACGGGTGTAATTCCGGCGCCGGTGGCAAAGCTCAATTCAGTGAGAGCAGGAAGGTCGTGCGGCTGCTGCATTGCGACGACGAGCTTGTTTCCCCTGCGTTCGATGGGGAAGACGCAGAACCTTCGCGCAATATTTGCGGGAACGAGCCGCAGTATTTCGGGTGAGGGAGACGCTTTCGAGGCGTCGACATACGGAATCCGGGTAATCTCCTCGAGAGAGGAGATGAGATCATCTTTGGAGACTAGATTCCGGTCCAGCAGGAGCTCGCCGAGAAGAACCGCCTTACCCGACTGTTCTTCAATCGCGCTCGCCAAATCCTCCTGTGAAATCTTGCCGCGCTCTTGGAGGGACTCCCCGAGCTTCTTCTTTCTGATGCTTTTCATATTTGCCGCCTGGGTCTCGATTTAAGGGTCGGGTAGTAGAGTTCCCACGCTGTTACCCGCCCCGGATGATTGCGCGCGCTTTCAGCGCTCGTCGGACTTACATAACGAGGTTAAGTGAATCGCGACGTGGTTGAAAGCATATTCAAGCTGTGATGTGTCGAATGCATTGCCTTCCAGAATGGAAAAAGCTGGACCGAAGTACAGGTGGCAGTAGTGGAGTTATTTAACATCACGATACGCGAAAGGCCCGCGAGTCATCCGTTCGTAGAGGCGCTCGACCGCCCGCGCCAATTCCGCGAACTCCTCCGTGTTGCTGGTCAATTCGGATGCATCTATATCCGATGTGAGGTCGCGGAAGAGCTGGATGGCCCTCCGGACGCGGATATTGGACAACGGATCCAGCACGGAGTATTCATTCTTGCTGGTTGTTTTCAGCTCCTGCCATTGATGAACCACCGCAGCAACCGCGCGAAGATCCGCCACTGTCTCGGCGAGGCTGCGCAGGACTCGGAAATCCACATCTTGCGTCCGTGACTGAAATGCATTTTCAATCCGCAGAAGCTGTTCCGTGGTCTGCTGCAATTGGAAGGTGAGTCCCCAGAATGAGTCCGATGGCGCAAGCAGCTCGACGCCGACGGTGTCCACTTTTCCGGAGGCAAGACGCTTCACGCGTGTCACACGCGCCCGGCAGTTCTCGTCGGATAGCGAACTCTTCAGCGTAACCTCTGTATTGAGCCCCGGACCATATTTGCAATCTATGAGGTGAAGCGAGGCGCCGTGTATGCTGACGTGGTGAGCCGTCGCAATGGCGGTCAAGGCCTCGCCTTTTACGTTCGTCCAATCCAGTCTGACAGGGACGGTCAACGATAAACGCCGGCTTCTACGACGGTCTTCTCCTGCAGGTGACTTAGGATCGGCTGGGGCTTCGAGAGACACGAAATCCTCCTAAGGACGAGAAACATCATTCTGTATCAGAATGAATCATTTGGTTGGAAGAGATTCGATACCGTGCAGCGGAAGAGACAAGACTGCGTTGAATCAGCATCAATCCTGAAGCCGCTGAGAATTAATGGACCCAAGAAGATCAGCCGGGGAGTTGAGAAGTCATTTGGAGAGTGAACGCTTGAAAGTCATTGACTTAGAAATACTTCCGAATAAGGGGGAATCGGCGGACCCAAATCTGTATAATCCCGCGGATAAACTATGCGGAAGTTCATTGGACGCATGTGGAGGGCGCTGGGGCGGGTCTGGCCGGTCTGCGTGACGCAGGCGCAGGCGGCGGCGTTCAATATGTTCATCGCATTTTTTCCGATGATCCTTCTGATTCTGGGCGTGGTGAGCAGTTGGGGAATCCTGCGGAACGGCGTGCAAGACATGATCAACGGTCTGGGACCGCTGATGCCGCCCGGCATCCCTCAGGTGATGCAGGATTTTCTGAAGCGCCATGCGGAGCATCCGGTGAGTTGGATTTCGGTCGGGCTCATCGGGACGCTTCTAGCCGGCACGCAAATGATGCGGATGCTGATCGAAGGCTTTTATCTGGCGCAGGGGAAGGAGCGCCCGCGGCCGATCGAGCAGATCCCGCGCGCAATCGGGTTGCTATGCGTGACGCTCGCGCCGACGGTTCTGGCGATTGCGCTGGCCGTATTTGGCAAGCTGATGCGCATCACCCTGCAGCAGCAATTTGGGTCGCCGGTGCTCATTCGAATTCTATTCTCGGTGGGGCTGACGTCGGCGGCGCTTGTGCTCGCGGTGTTCGTGCTTGCGGTGGTCTATCGAGTGGGGCTGAGAGGCGTCCGCAATTGGCAGGAAGTACTTCCCGGCGCGGTTGTGGTGACGCCCATCTGGTGGGTGGTGAGCTGGTGCTTCGGTTTTTATTTGCGCCATGTGCCGTATGATCTGGTGTACGGGGGCTTGGCGACGGCGATTGGACTGCTTCTGTGGATGAATTTGACGACCGTGATCATCATTCTGGGCGCAGCTTATAATGCCGAGCATTGTAGAGGCATGCCAAGCGGCGTTTCCGGATAAGCCCCGCTGAGCGATTGGAAGACGACGATGCGCGAAGTTCGCGTGGAATGTTATGCCGGGTACCGCGCCGATGAGCGGCCAGTGCGCTTTACTCCAGGCTCGCAAACCCTCGAAATAATTTCCATAGATGGCCAGTGGTATTCGCCGGACGCAACATTCTTCCGAGTTCGCGCCTCCGATGGAAACTCCTATGTCCTGCGGCATTCTCACGAGGGCGATTTTTGGACGCTCGATGCATTCCGCGCCGGCGCGGAGGAAAGCGTTTAGCGCGCGTGCATGAATTCTCACGGGCACCATCCCATTCGCGGTGGGAACAGAGACGAGACATTGCGCAACTTTGCGGCGTCAAAAGGGTTAGACTAGGTGAAGAAGAAATTGGAACGCCCCAGCCCTTCGATGAGTTTGCCGCGCAGTGGGAGAGACAGCATGGCCGGCGGAAGCATCCACAGAAATACTCAGAAACGATTTGCAGCAGAAGGAAAAACAGCATCGCGCCGGAATTCGATTGCGGGCGCCGTTACATGCTTCCTTGCCGCACTGCTGGTTTTGAGCGCGCCCTTTGCGTCGTCGGCCAGCCAGCAAAAGAAAAACCAGAAGAAGAGTAAAGAGCCTGCCGCGACAGCGACTGGCGCGCTCGCGGGGCTTCCCATCACGGAATTAAACGAGACGGAAGCAATCCTCCATGCACTGAACCGCCTGACGTACGGGCCGCGCCCCGGAGATGTGGAGCGCGTACAGAAGATGGGGCTTGCGAACTGGATCGAGCAGCAACTGAACCCCGATTCGATTGATGATTCGCAATTGGAAGCACGGCTAGAGAAATATCCGACGCTGAAAATGAGTTCGGCGAAGTTGCTCAGTGAATTCCCGCAGCCGCAGGTGGCGGCGAGGCGCGAAGGAGTCAGCGTCGAGGAGTACCGCAAGGAGCAGCAGGAAAAGCAACAGCAGGCCAATCGCCAGATGAATGCGGCGATGGACGATCAGCCAAATGGCGATGGCGGCGCCGCATCGGGCGGCGAGATGGATGCTTCCGGGCGGCCCGCGAAAATCAACAAGCAGGGATACAACGGCGGCGATCCGAACCGCAGCCCGATGGAGGCCTACCAGCAGATCAAGTCTCCGCAACGCGTGACGACGGAATTGAGCATGGCCAAGATCGATCGCGCCGTTTACAGCGAGCGCCAACTTTACGAAGTGATGGCGGACTTCTGGTTCAACCACTTCAATATTTTTGCGGGGAAGGGCGCGGACCGCTGGATGATGACGGCGTACGAACGGGACACCATCCGTCCGCACGCAATGGGAAAGTTTGAGGATTTGGTGGCGGCGACGGCGAAGAGTCCGGCGATGCTTTTTTATCTTGATAACTGGCTGAGCGCGGATCCCGCTACTCCACAGCGAGTCGCATACGATCGGCTGGGGCCGCGGAGGCCGTTTGGATTTCCGCCGACTGCGCAGCAGCAACAGCAGCGGAAACGAGAATATGGGCTGAACGAGAATTATGGGCGCGAGTTGATGGAACTGCACACGCTCGGCGTGGATGGGGGCTACACACAGAACGACGTCATTGAAGTGGCCAAGTGCTTCACGGGCTGGACGATTCGGCAGCCGCAGCAAAACCCCGAGTTTTTCTACAACGATCAAATGCACATCCGCGGAACGAAAACGGTCCTGGGCCACAAGATCGATCAGGGCGGGATGAAAGAAGGGTATGAGGTGATACACCTTCTTTCGCATGACCCGCACACGGCCCATCACATTTCATTTCAGATTGCGGAGCACTTCGTAAGCGACACGCCGCCTGCTTCCCTGGTGGACAAAATGTCCGCGACGTTTCTGTCGAGCGATGGCGACATTAAGGCCGTTCTCCACACCATGATTTATTCACCGGAGTTTTGGACGCGCGAAGCATTCCGGGCAAAGATCAAAACTCCATTTGAACTTGTGGTTTCCGCGGCGCGCGCGACGAACGCAAGCATTGACGTGCCGCTGCCCATGGTGATGTGGACGGCGCGGATCGGCGAGCCGCTCTACAATTGCCAGCCCCCCACTGGGTACAAGGACGATGCCGAGACCTGGGTGAACACGGGCGCGTTGCTGAACCGGTTGAACTATTCACTGACACTGGCAGGGGGGAGAATTCGCGGAACACATGTGGAGATGGCTCAGTTGATTGGGATTGACTCATCGCGCGACCCCGCAGTGGTTTTGGATAAATCGATTGAAGTGTTGCTGCACGGGAATATTTCCGAGCAGACGCGGACCACCCTCGAAAAACAGATGGAGGATCCTCAGGTATTGCAGGCGCGGCTGGACGATCCCGTGAAGCAGGTAAATGTGGGAATGGTATCGGGGCTCGTGCTGGGCGCGCCGGAATTTCAGCGCAGGTGAAAAGAGTTCGGTAGCGTTTTATAGCATGGCAGGTGGCAAGCGAAGGGAGAACGGCAATGTCAATCTCGCGGCGGATCTTTATCAAGAATAGCGGAATCGCGATGCTGGGGCTCAGCACGCTGCCGGCATTTCTGCAGCGGGCTGTGGCCGCGACGGGCATGCCGAACAAGAAAAAGCTTGTCGTGCTTTTTCAGCGCGGCGCCGCCGACGGCTTGAATATTGTCGTGCCGTTCGGCGAGCCGAATTATTACCAGATGCGTCCGACGATTGCGATCCCCTCGCCGCGACGCGGCGGCGACCAGGCTGCGATTGATCTCGACGGATTTTTCGGCGTGCACCCATCGCTTTCGCCGCTGGCGGACCTTTTCCACAAGAATCAACTTGCCATCGTTCATGCGGCGGGTTCACCGGATACAACGCGTTCGCACTTCGATGCACAGGATTACATGGAATCGGGCACGCCGGGCGTGAAGTCCACCGACGACGGCTGGCTGAACCGCACGATGCAAGTGCTGCCCGAAGAAAATGCGACTCCTTTCCGCGCGGTTGCTGTTGGGCCGAATTTGCCGCGCACGTTGCTTGGCTCGGCCCCGGCGATCGCGATGCCGGACGTAAAGCAATTTCAGGTGATGGCGGGCGCGAGCTCGCAGATGATCCAGGGCGGATTTGAAGCGATGTACGCGCAGACCGTCGACACGGCACTGCGCGGGACCGGCACCGAAACTTTTGAAGCGATTGACATGCTGAAGAAAGCGAACCCCGGCCAGTTCCAGCCGGAAAATGGCGCGGACTATCCGAAGAACCGCTACGGGCAGAACATCCAGCAGGTCGCGCAACTATTGAAGGCTAATATTGGATTGGAAGTGGCCTTCCTCGATACCGGCGGCTGGGATAACCACGTGAACGAGGGCGGCGTGCAGGGGCAGCTCGCGAATTTGCTGCGGGATTTGGGCCAGGGACTTGCGGCATTTCACAAGGACATGGGCGACCGGATGGAAGACATCGTGGTTGTGACGATGTCGGAATTCGGGCGCACGGCACACGAAAATGGCAACCGCGGAACCGACCACGGCCACGCCAATTGCATGTTCCTGATGGGCGGGCCTATCAAGGGCGGCAAGGTTTATGGTAAGTGGCCCGGCTTATCGAATGAACATCTCAATGAAGGCCGCGACCTTGCCATGACGACGGATTTCAGGTCTGTGCTGGGCGAAGTAATTTCGGGGCATCTTGGGACGAAGGATTTGAACAAGGTGTTCCCGGGATTTGACAACGATCCGCGGAAATTCCCGCGGCTCCTGAATAGTTAAGCTGTAAAACCTCAATCGGCTTCGCGAAGAAATCTCACAAATGGGCCGCCTATGGGCCGTCCATCTTTTTCTAATCATTCATCAAAATGATTTGCCGTCCGTATTGCTTTCCTTGCGCCGATTGCATATGTTTTGCGTGTCATTTGACCAATGCCCTTGGTTTGGGGCGGAGCGAGCGAGGGGAAATGAACACGCGCATAATTCAATTTGTGATTTCATGTTTTGCGGCGGGACGGATCAAGAGAATAGCGGCGCTGTTTGCGGCGCCAATACTCGCCGCGTGTCTGTTATACGGCGGCGCGGCGGCGCAATCGCAGGGGACATCGCAGACGGTTTCCGCGAGGAAATCCCAGAGCACGCCCTCTGGCTCATCTCAGGCGCGGACCCCGTCGAAAACGGCTCCATCTGCCGCGCCGCGGATGGCGAGTTCTGCGAAGCCGGACCTGACAAAAACGCCAACTTTATACGTCGTTGGCTACGCCCACCTGGATACCGAATGGCGCTGGGAATATCCGCAAGTGATCTCCGAATATCTGGCGAAAACTTTGCACGACAATTTCGCCCTCATCGAGAAATATCCGCATTACATTTTCAATTTCACGGGCGCGAACCGCTACATGATGTTCAAGGAATATTACCCGGCGGATTTTGTAAAGCTGAAAGAGTATGTGGCGAAAGGCCGGTGGTATCCGGCCGGTTCGTCGATGGAAGAGAGTGACGTCAATTCGCCTTCCGCTGAGTCCATTTTCCGCCAAATTCTTTACGGCAACGAATACTTCCGGCATGAATTTGGAAAAGCCAGCGCGGAATACATGTTGCCGGATTGCTTCGGATTTCCGGCGTCGTTGCCGAGTATCCTGGCCCATGCCGGGATCAAAGGGTTTTCCACGCAGAAATTAACCTGGGGTTCGTCGGCGGAAGGCGCGCCGGGCACGACGAGCGAGGACACTCCCGTTGGAATTCCATTCAATGTCGGATGGTGGCAGGGCCCGGATGGACACGGAGTAATCGCGGCTTGGAATCCCGGCAGCTACAGCGCGGACATCACTTATGACCTGAGCAAGGCCAGCACCGCGCCCGCGCGCGATTACGTGGACTGGCCGGCCCGTATCAACCGCAACGGCGAAGTCAGTGGACTCTTCACCGACTACCATTATTACGGCACGGGCGATACGGGAGGTTCTCCGAGAGAGAATTCGGTGAAATTGCTGGAAGCGATTGTGACGAAAGGCGAGGCTTCAATTCCGATTTATACGCCGGGAGGGCGCGGGGGCGGGCGAGGGACGCCGCCTCCAATGACCGCGCCGATGAAAGTCGGAGACGGACCGGTTCACGTGGTCTCGTCAAACGCGGACCAATTGTTTCTGGACATCCCGCCTGCGTACATTGCAAAGATGCCGCGGTACAGTGGCGATTTGGAATTGACGAATCACTCGGCAGGGTCGCTGAGTTCCGAAGCGTATCGCAAGCGATGGAACCGGCAGAATGAATTGCTCGCCGATGCGGCGGAGCGCGCGTCCGTGGCCGCCGAATGGCTGGGCGGCCGCGCGTATCCCATGGAGCGGATGAACCGCGCGTGGGCGCTCGTAATGGGCGGCCAGTTCCACGACCTGATGGCAGGGACGGCGACGCCCAGGGCATATGATTTTTCCTGGAACGATGATGTGCTGGCGATGAACCAGTTTGCCGGAGTGCTGACGAGCGCGACGGAGTCAATCGCGTCCAGTATGGACACCCGCGGCGGCGACGTCCCGGTGGTAGTCTATAACCCGCTGAATATTGCGAGGGAGGACGTGGTGGAAGCGCGCGTGGGAAACGTGATTCCCCATGCGATGGGCGGAATGCCGCGCGGCGTGAGAGTGATTGGGCCAGACGGCAAGGAGGTGCCCTCACAACTGGTCGGGGATGATCCGGCCGTGGACAAAATTCTATTCCTTGCAAAGTCGCAATCGGTTGGCTTCAATGTTTACAGCGTGGAAGGAACCGGCGAACGAAATGCGCCGGGAGGTGAGTTGAAGGTAACCGACCGTTCGCTGGAAAACGCGCGCTATCGGATCACGCTCAATGACGATGGCGACGTCAGCAGCATTTTTGATAAGAAGATCAATCGCGAATTGCTTTCCGCTCCCATCCGGCTCGCCTTTATCAGCGAGCACCCCCACGACTGGCCCGCCTGGAATATGGATTACGCGGACCAGACGCGCGCACCGCGTGGATACGTCGAAGGCCCCGCGCACATTCGGGTTGTGGAACGCGGGCCCGTCCGTGCGGCCATTGAAGTGGAGCGCGACGGCGAGCATTCCCACTTCGTGCAGGACATCCGGCTTTCCGCGGGCGATGCGGGCAACCGGGTGGAGTTCGCGAACGTGATTGACTGGCTGACGCAGGAAACGGCGCTGATGGCGACCTTCCCGCTGACCGCATCGAATCCCGAAGCGACCTACAACTGGGACATCGGCACTGTTGCTCGCGGCGATGACGAGCCGCGCGATTTCGAGTACCCCTCGCACCAGTGGTTTGACCTGACGGATGCAAACGCGGCATACGGAGTCACCATTCTCTCTGATTGCAAGTACGGATCCGACAAGCCGGACAACAAGACCCTTCGTTTGACGCTGATTTACACGCCGGGGCTTGGCGAGGGCAACGGGCGTGCTTACATTGATCAGATCTCGCAGGATTTGGGCCACCACGAATTCGTCTTCGGCCTCGCGGGACACTCGACCGACTGGCGGGAAGCAGAAACCGATTGGCAGGCCTACCGGCTCAATCAACCGCTCATCGGATTCGTCACGTCGGCGCACGCGGGAACGCTCGGAAAATCATTCTCCCTTCTCAGGACGAACAACAGCCATATCCGCGTGCTGGCGTTGAAGAAGGCGGAGTTGAGCAACGAAGTGATCGTCCGCGCGGTGGAAATGGACGGAATCCCGCAGCAGAACGTGCACATCGGATTTGCGGCGCCGGTTACGGCGGCTCGGGAGGTGAACGCGCAGGAGCAGCCGCTCGGCGCGGCTTCCATTGCGAACGGGGAATTAGTCACTTCATTCGGGGCGTACCAGCCGCGCACATTCGCGGTTCGGTTGGCGGCTCCCGCGCATGTTGCGACGGCGACAAAATCGCAACCGGTTATGCTTCCCTACGACCGCGCCGTTTCCAGCAACGATGGCGAAAAGCCCGCACCCGGTTTTGACGATGCGGGTCATGCCATCCCCGCGGAAATGTTGCCGGCGATGGTTGCATACGGAGCAATCCAATTCAAGATCGCTCCGGGCGGGGCGGGAAAAGCCGACGCGGTCACGGCCAAGGGGCAGACGATCTCTCTTCCCGCAGGCAGTTTCAACCGTGTCTACATCTTGGCGGCATCCTCCGACGGCGACCAAAAGGCAACATTCCTCGCGGGCGATTCTTCGGCATCAATGACAATTGAAGACTGGGGCGGATTCATCGGTCAGTGGGACGACCGCGTGTGGAGCTCGCATCAGGAAGTGGCTCCGCGGAATCCGAACGCGCCCTCGCCACCACCGGGAACGCCTCCGCGCATGCGCACGGTAAGCGAATATGCCGGACTGACGCCTGGCTTCATCAAGCGCGCGCCGGTCGCCTGGTTCGCATCGCACCACCACAACCCTGATGGGACGAATGCGCCTTACTCCTACTCGTATCTTTTCGCTTACACGATGGATCTGCCAGCGGGAGCGAGAACGATTACGCTCCCGAACAACGACAAAATCCGCATCCTGGCTATCAGCGTGGCGGACGAGGCTCCGAGCGTGTGGCCCGCGCGCCCTCTTTACGACGTGCTCCCGCCGCCAGCTCGGAATTCAAGCGACACGATGGCAGGGAACGAGCGATAAACAAAGTTCAGGAAAAATGAACGGGGCGGCTTCGCTTGAGGCCGCCCCGTTTTCATTCCTGCGGAGATAAATTGTTTGAAGATTGATTTTCTACAAAAACAAAGGCGCCATCACGAATGCCACGGTGCAAAGCAGTTTGATCAGGACGTGGAGCGACGGCCCGGCGGTGTCCTTAAACGGATCGCCTACCGTGTCGCCGACCACCGCGGCTTTGTGAGCGTCCGAGCGTTTTCCGCCTAATTGGCCGGTCTCGATGAATTTCTTGGCGTTGTCCCACGCGCCGCCGCCATTGTTCATGAAGGTGGCCATCAGGATTCCGACAATCGTGCCGACCATCAAAATCGCGGCAACGGATTCGGCGCCGATGGTTGGATCCGCGATGGTCGCGAAGAACTTAAAAGCATACCCGACGGCAACGGGGACTGCGACGGCGAGCAGCCCCGGAACGACCATCGCCTTCAGAGCGCCTTTTGTGACGATATCCACGCACTGGCCGTAATCCGGCTTTGAGGTGCCCTGCATGATGCCCGGATTCTCGCGGAATTGGCGGCGCACTTCCTCAATCACGGAGTAAGCGGCTTTCCCCACGGCTTTAATCGCGAATGCGCTGAAAAGGAATACAAGTCCCGCGCCGATCAACGCCGCGGTGAAGACGACGGGTTTGCTGAGGTCTACATGCTCGAAGCGATAGGTCAGATCGCCGGTCCTCTTTTGCATCAGGGATGTGATTTCATCCAGGAACGCCGAGAAGAGAAGAAAGGCCGCGAGAGCCGCCGAGCCGATCGCGTAGCCCTTCGTCAACGCTT
Source organism: uncultured Acidobacteriota bacterium (assembly GCA_963737185.1). Classification (GTDB taxonomy): domain Bacteria; phylum Acidobacteriota; class Terriglobia; order Acidiferrales; family UBA7541; genus DASTCZ01. Next base: position 15,740 of record CAVTRS010000019.1, read on the forward strand.
TGGTTGTGTTGCCCACGGAGTCGAGGCGATCCGTACGCTTGCGCACTTCCTCCGGTGCGCCGGACATCTCGATAATGCCTCCGGCGTTGTCCGTGATGGGTCCGAAGGTGTCCATTGCAAGAATATAAGCAGCCGTGCTCAGCATGCCCATCGTCGCGATGGCGGTGCCAAACAAACCGGAGCCGTAAACGCCCGGAAGCGCGAAGCGGCCGCAATAATACGAAGAAATAATCGCGGCGGAAATCACGAGCACGGGCAACGCCGTGCATTCCATTCCGACCGCGAGTCCAGTGATGATATTTGTAGCGGAGCCGGTGATGCTCGCATTCGCGATGCTCTGCACGGGCCGGTAGCGATATTCGGTGTAGTACTGCGTAATCCAGACAAATAGATCAGCTCGTGATGACCCCGATGATTCCAGCGGCAAAGAACCACAAATTGTTCTGCAACAGGAACCGTACGGCGACGTAGAAACCGGCGATGGCGATCACCGATGTGATCATGTAGCCGCGGTTCAAGGCGCCCATCGGATCTTCATCTTCATTCTTCAGTTTGACGCACCAGATACCGATGATGGACGCGAGCAATCCGAACGCGCGTGCGACCAGCGGGAAAAAGATGCCGAACAATCCGAAAATGGGGTAAAGCGCCACGCCGAGAATCATCGCGCCGATGTTCTCGGCAGCTGTGGATTCAAACAAGTCCGCGCCGCGCCCCGCGCAATCACCGACGTTATCCCCGACGAGATCCGCGATTACCGCGGGATTGCGCGGGTCGTCTTCAGGAATTCCGGCTTCCACTTTGCCGACGAGGTCCGCGCCCACGTCAGCGGCCTTGGTATAGATGCCGCCGCCAAGCTGTGCAAATAAAGCAACAAAACTGGCTCCAAAGCCGAAGCCCACGATCTGGTAAGGGACGACCTTGGGGTTGGCCATTCCGCCGAAAGCAAGAAAGATAAGCCCGACGCCGAGGAGAGAAAGCGCCACGACGCTCAATCCCGTTACCGCTCCGCCTCGCAACGCCAGTTGCATGGCGCGATTGAGGCTGGTTCGTGCGGCGCTGGCGGCGCGCAGGTTCGCGCGGATCGAAACGAACATGCCGGAGAGGCCCGCCAGGCCTGAGCAGATAGCTCCAGCGAAGAAAGCGATTACCATTTTGAGCGCGAGGTCTCCGCCCTTGTTCAGGTAGAAAATATAAATCAGGACGGCGAGCACGACGCTCAGGGCATAAATCGTCTTGTACTGGCGCTTCATGAACGCCTCTGCGCCTTCTTTAATCGCGCCGGCGATCTCCTGCATCTGCGCCGTGCCTGTGTCCGCGGAAAGGACTTGGCGCGTGAAAATCCAGGCCATCAAGAGCGAAATGCCGCTCACGGCCATAATGAACCAGACCCACTGTGTCACGGTTACCGACATGCACCCTCCGGTTTTAAATTCCCCTTTAGGAGTTCTTGCAGGCGAGAATCTAACAGACAAGCAAGCGTTTGTTTATAGCAGCCTTGCGCGCGACGGTCAAGAATGGGCCGAGAAATATGCGCGAATCAAGGAACGGGGCATGGGACGTGGAGTGGCGGCAATTGATTGGGGATTCAGAAGTGGGCGCGAGCCCAACTTCCGTCTTGTCGCGGGGAAACTGCTCGTATAAAGTGAAAAGGGAGGCGGGTGTGATGGAACGGGTGGTCTGCTCGGTATGCGATAAACCAGAAAGAGATTGCAAGTGCGACCGCTATTGCATTCATTGCAAAGCCGTTTACTACATCCGGTTGTGCATGGACGGACTTTACTATTGCCCGGATTGCCGGGAGGCATGTCAGATAAGCGTGGTGGGAATTGGAACCGACTGAAACTGGCAGGTTAGAGCTAACGGTATGCAGCGACGCGAGACTCTTGGCAGGGGTGTCCGCGGCCGTGACTCATTTCGCGGAAGCTGCCGGTCTGGATGAATCAGCAAAGGCCAATCTTGTTGCTGCCTTCGAGGATGTGATTCGAGAAGTCCTGGGCGCGGCTTCCCGCAATTCCAAACCGGTGCAAATGTCGATTGCCTCCCCTTCGGGGAAAATCGAGGCAATTCTCTTTTTCCACGGAGAAACTTCACAGGCGAAAAAAGTAGAGAAACTCCGCTCATTGCTGGCGGGAAAACTCGATTCCGTCAGCATCGAGTCTTCTGGGGAGACCATTCGCTTGAGCCTGGTGAAGAACCTTTCGTCGGCGCGCAAGAAAAGCTAAGCGCGCCAAGCGCGGGAAAATCCCTTACATTTTGATAGCCAGCGCCCTGCTCTGGATGAGTGTGACGACCTGGTCGTTCGTAAGATTGATCGTTACGCCCAGACGATCACCCGCCTGGCTGACCCTTGCACCATCCACCAATTCGACGAGGCCGCGATTGTTCTGCGAGGTGGCCTGCATTTTCAGGAGCAGGAATCCGGCTTGGAGAAGCGCTCCCATTTGATTTGCATCATCGGGGGAAGCGCAGGTGGCCAGAAAATCTGCTTCCACGCCGTTTGAAGATTGAATGCTGATTAAAAGTGACCTCATTTTCCCCAGAATCTGCGAGGCTTCCTGAACCTGAGAGGCTTCCGGCACAAGTTGTTGCATGGCGAGCCGCGTGTAGCCGGGGTTCAGCACCGCCCAGACAATTCCGCGCCCGTTCGCCTGGCTGATCAAGCCATACATCTGATCGTTGTGAACCAGATTTGGCTGCAATCCCACGCGAACGTCCAGCAGTTTTTCAAGCGTTGCACGCTGCCCGAACGCGGCGGTGCTCGGATCGAGAAGGAGCAGGAAAAAATCCGTCGCGCCGGTTCCTGTTCCCAGCGAATAAAGCGTGAAGCCGTGCGAGGCGAACGTGGGTGTCTTCTGTTTCTTAAAGTAGGTTTGCGCGGCAGCCTCTTGAAATTGGCCGAGCGCTATGCCCAGAATTTGCTCTTCGGTGGGGACTCCGCTTGCCGCGCCCTGCCCCATGCTCGTCGGCACAAGACCCCAGGCCACCTCTTCCACTTGCGAGTTCGGGTCCATTCCGGCTGCCGCGAGGAATTGCTCAAATTGTTTGAAGCGAGCGGGTAGCATCTGGTCTTCCAACTGACCGAACCAGGAAAATTGCCGTGCCTGGCGCAGATCGGCGTATGCGAATTCGCCGACGTTGCTTGGAAAGAGACCGATCACATCCGTAGTCAGTGTCCCGGCGCTAGACACGGGCGCAAGAGTTGAGAGGAATACGGCTAGTGACAACAGTCCAGCGATGCCTGCGAATCTTCGTGCTTTCATAATCCCCCCTCAGAAACCTAATGTGCGGCGGCAGCTGGACGCGGAGCCAGGCTGGCATGGACGGCCGATACGCGAGACCTCATCTCGGCCAGAAATGCCGCATCCGTAAGTGATTCCAGGTTTATTTCCACGTTGGCGAGCGCGCCATGCGCCGCCGCGACGGCCATCATCCTGCCCACTTGAAGGTCTGATTTCATAGACGCTGGAGTGATGGGTTCGAGTTGTCCCAGCCGGTCATAAAGCTTGGCCGCCAATTCCGCAACTCCCAGTGGAACCTCGGCCGCAAAGGAAAGCGCCTTTGCAATTGCGGCCTCGCGGTTGCTTGCATCCTCCGGTGTGTCTTTAGGCAGCTTGTAGGAGGTGAGGACGGTCTCATAGGAAGCAGCATCCAGGTCCATCGCCGAGGCCAGAGCCTTGGCAATCATTTCCAGCTCTTTAACGGCCGCGCTGAGCGCATCGACGTGCGCTGCGTGCGATTTCTTCTTCCGGGCAAGCCCGGCTACCATTTGGCCCAAAGAGGCCGCCAGAGCGCCCGCCAGGGCCGCTACAGAGCCTCCTCCCGGCGTCGGGGTGGGGCCCGCCACCGCGTTAAGCAGGGGAGCGGCCAAAGCAGCAAGTTTGCCCGGGCCTTCGGATTCCATGGGCGCCCCGGACAAAGTTGTCGCAAGCCGATTCTCGAAGACCATCTCAGGCTTAAACCCTTCAAGCTGAAGAAAAAAGTCCGCGGCCATCTCCAGTGCCTTCTTGGGGACAAGCCCAACGATTTCGCTGCCGACGATTCGGCAGCCGTACCGCTCCGCCTCACGGCGAACAATCTCAAAGACGCGATGCATCGGCGTCTGCTCAAAATCCGTCAGATTAATCGAGACCTGCGCCAGTCCGCGCGACTTCAACTCAACCCCCATGGATTTCACGTAGCGCAGGCCGCCGGAGGAGAAACGGATGGCCTTCGCAATTTTGTTGGCGATCTTTACGTCCGGCGTATCCAGATTCACGTTATAGGCGATGAGGAATTTGCGCGCGCCGACAACGGTTGCGCCGGCGGTCGGATGCAATTGAGGATCGCCCACGTCCGGCGCGCGGTCCGGATTCGTTTGGACTTCTTCACGCAGACCCTCGAACTGACCCTTGCGGATATTTTCGAGATTCGTACGGTCGGGTCGCTGTGCCGCGGCCTCATAGAAATAGACAGGGATTTGATAGCGTTCCCAGATTTCGCGGCCAACACGCTTAGCCAGCGCGACGCAATCCTCGAATTCGATTCCCTCGATGGGAATAAAGGGAACAACGTCGGTTGCACCGATCCGGGGATGTGCGCCGGAATGTTGCGTCAGGTCAATCAGCTCCTGAGCTTTGCCCACACCACGCAGCGCGGCTTCAGCAACCGCGTCGGGCCCGCCAGCAAGCGTGACGACCATCCTGTTGTGGTCCGCGTCGGATTCGCGGTCGAGTATGGCGACACCCGGGACTTCGCGCATGGCAGCGATGATCGCCTCCATCTTAGAGACGTCACGCCCCTCGCTAAAGTTCGGCACGCATTCGACAATTCGGCGCATGGTTGGCGATAGGTTCCTGGGTTGAGTTTAGACCAAACCCGAGCCCGCGCGAGCGTAAATCACTTCTCCCCGCTTCATCGTGAGCACACAAAGGTTTACACCAAAATAGTACGGGATTTCGCGGAAGTCAGCCACATCGAACACAGCGAGGTCAGCAAACTTGCCAACCTCGAGCGATCCGGTTGTTGCATTCCGGCACAGCGAGTACGCGGCGTTTATTGTGGCGGCCGAGATTGCTTCGGCGGGAGACATCCGCAACTGATCGCACGCGAGCGACAAAATCATGGACATGCTTAGCGTGGGACTTGTGCCGGGATTGAAATCCGTCGCGAGGGCGACGATGGCTCCCGCGTCAATGAGTCTTCTTGCCGGCGCCTTCTGCGGCAAGCCGAGATAAAAGTGGCAGCCGGGGAGAAGTGTCGCAACAGTGTCGGACTTTGCGAGCGCGCCAATATCGGCCGACGCGACTTTCTCAAGGTGGTCGGCGCTCGCGGCGTGCAATTCAACCGCGAGGCGCGCCGCACCTGTACGCGCAATCTGGTCAGCGTGGATGCGGATTCCCATGCCGCATGCGCGCGCTGCTGTAAGGACTTTGCGCGCCTGCGCGACGGTGAATGCGCCGCGGTCGCAAAAGACGTCGCAGAAATCGGCGAGGCCCTCGCTGGCGATTTGAGGAATCAGTTTGCGGCACAGCAACTCAATGTATTCCTCCGGCCCATTCCGGCGATTGCGAAATTCCGGCGGAATGACGTGCGCGCCGAGAAATGTCGAGACGATCCCAACTCGCTGCTGGATCGCCAGTTGCCGGTGCAAACGAAGCGTAGCCAATTCTGATTTTGCGTCAAGACCGTAGCCGGATTTTGCCTCGACCGTTGTCGTGCCGTGTTCGGCCATACGCTGCAGCGCCGCAATCGCTCGATCTTCCAGTTGACTGGGACTTGCCACGCGAAGTTTCTTTACGGAGGAAAGTATTCCGCCACCAGCGCGAGCAATTTCTTCATAAGTGGCGCCCGCGATGCGCTTTTCATATTCATCGGCGCGGCTGGCAGCGAAAACGAGGTGAGTGTGCGAATCCACAAAGCCGGGCAGCACGACGCGGCCCTCGAGATCAAGCTTTCTTGCGCCGCGCGCGGAGCCCTGCCGCAGTAAATCAGCGCGCCGGCCAACAGCGGCGATCCGTCCATCGCGGACTAGAAGCGCGCCATCGCGAATGATTCCGAGCTCGCTCAGCTGTTTGCCGCGGCGCGGGGCGGGTCCGCGGAGCGTGAGCAATTCAGCACAGCCCGTGATTAAGAGGGGCTTTGACACAGTGCTGATATTATCGCCCAGCGCGCTCGATTATGGGATGGAGGATTCTCACGCCGACGCCGATTGCCCCCGGAAGGCGGGTGCAAGGACTTCGGAGGCATAAGCCTCAAATGTTGTGGGAGTAGTGTTCTTCGCGTTCCGTGTTTCAAGTGGCACAAGGCGCTTGTCGCTGATTGCCTTTGACATTTCTATGAAATTCGAGGCCATGTCCGAGGAGAATCCGGCTTGCATCAGGGCGGGTTTCGCCATCATCCCCGGTGCCTGCATGTAGCCAAGCCCCGGCTTGCCGATTGCGGCGCCGAAAATTCTCGCGGACTCATCCATCGTGAGATCGCGCGCGCCAAGCAATTCCTGCGTCTGCTGGCCGGTAAACCTGATCGAGTTCAATTCCTCCGCCGCGCGGACGCCGATATCGCGAGTGGCGATCATCGGCATTGACACGTCGCCTTTCACAAGCCCGCCATAAAATCCCATCGTGCGGTAAACGTGCACCGCCATCAAGAAATTCTCCATGAAGTAGGCCGCGCGGAGATGCAACACGTTCAATCCCGGCACGCGGTTCAAGCGCAGTTCATAATGATGCAGGCCGCTGACCGGCCCTGCGCCTTCGGCCATTTGTGCGCCGACGCTGCTGAGGGAAACTACATGCTTCACCCCGGCGCGTTCGAGCGCCGTGGCAATTGATTCACCAACCGCCGCATCGTAAGCGAGCAGGTTCGGCGTTTTCACATCGGGCGGGATCAGGGTGTAAACGGCGGTGGCGCCCGTGTAAGCGCGCGTCATGGCGTCCGTATCTTGCACGTTCGCCACAAACGGCTCCGCGCCTTTCGCCGCGAATTGCTGAAGTTTTTCCGCGCTTCGGCCAATGACGCGAACTTTCTCGCCCGCCGCGAGCAGCGCGTTCGCAACGACCCTTCCTGTATTTCCAGTGGCCCCGGTTACGACGATCATGTTGTCCTCTTCAGTAAGCGATTGCACGCGGCGCGATCATATGGCTTAGATGTTTGCGAAACGAAGACGGGTGCAATTGACTGTTAATCGCTTTGCCTTAGAGCATGGGTATTCGTACGGAATTCTTCAGGGCGAAAGCGATCGCTTCGGGATAACCGGCGTCCACGTGGCGCGCCACGCCGATGCCGGGATCGTTCGTTAGCACGCGTTCGATGCGTGCGGCCATTTCCTTCGTGCCATCGGCGACGGTCACCTGCCCGGCGTGCTGCGAATAGCCGATTCCCACGCCGCCGCCATTGTGAATCGATACCCAGGACGCGCCGCTCGCGGTGTTGAGCAGGGCATTGAGCAGCGGCCAATCGGCGACGGCGTCCGAACCATCGAGCATGTTTTCCGTTTCGCGATAAGGCGAAGCGACCGAGCCGCAATCGAGATGGTCGCGGCCCATCACGATGGGCGCTTTCAATTCGCCGCGCGCCACTAGATCATTCAGCGCCAGGCCGAATTTGTCGCGCTCGCCGTAGCCCAGCCAGCAGATGCGCGCGGGCAATCCTTGGAATTTCACGCGCTTCTGCGCCAGCTTGATCCAGCGCGTCAGGACTTCGTCGTGCGGAAACATTTCGAGGACGAGCTCGTCGGTGCGATGGATGTCGGAGGCTTCGCCGGAGAGCGCCGCCCAGCGGAACGGCCCGCGCCCTTCGCAAAATAGCGGACGGATATATTCCGGCACAAATCCGGGGAAGTCATACGCGTTCGTCACGCCGCGCTCGAATGCGAACGTGCGAATGTTGTTGCCGTAGTCGAATGTGACCGAGCCAAGCTTCTGCAAATCCAGCATTCCGCGAACGTGCGCGGCGATGGAATCAAGCGCGCGGTCTCGATACTCATCGGGATTGCGCTTCCGCAATTCAGCGGCTTGTTCGCGTGGTAAGCCCTTCGGGATGTATCCGTTCAGCGGATCGTGCGCGAGGTTTGGTCGGTCAGTAGATCTGGCACGACGCCGCGCTTCGCCAGCTCCGGAATAATGTCTGCGCAATTGCCCGACGAGCCCGACAGATGTCGCTTCGCGCTTGCGCACGGCATTTTTCAGAATGCGCAGCGCTTCGTCAAGATCGTTGACCATGACGTCGCAATATCCCGCGCGCAAACGCGCTGCTTGATGCGCTCCGGGTCGACGTCAATTCCAAGAAACGCCGCGCCGTTCAGAGTCGCAGCAAGCGGCTGCGCGCCACCCATCCCGCCCATGCCGCCGCTGACCACCAATTTCCCCGCGAGATCGCCGCCGAAATGTTTTCGCGCCGCGGCGGCAAAGGTTTCGTAAGTGCCTTGCAGAATTCCCTGGCTGCCGATGTAAATCCAACTTCCGGCGGTCATCTGTCCGTACATCATCAGACCCGCGCGATCGAGTTCGCCAAAATGCTTCCAGTTGTCCCAGTGCCCAACAAGATTTGAATTCGCGATCAACACGCGCGGGGCATATTCGTGAGTGCGAAATATTGCAACTGGCTTCCCCGATTGCACAAGAAGCGTCTCGTCATTCTCCAGCGCGCGCAGCGAATCGACGATGGCGCGATAACACGCCCAATTCCGCGCCGCCTTCCCTGTGCCGCCATAGACGACGAGGTCCTCCGGCCGCTCGGCAACTTCCGGATCGAGATTATTCATCAACATGCGCAGAGCGGCTTCTTGCTGCCAACCCTTGCATGAAATACTCGTGCCGCGCGGCGCTCGCACGGGCTGATAGCCGGTTTCTGTGGCTGTGTTCAGAGGGGCCATTCTATTTCGCCAACCGCCATCTTAACGCAGGCATGATTCGCGGGCTAGAGTGAAGCAGAATTTGATACTCTTTCGTGCGACGTTGCGCCCGCAGCGCCGCTGCGATACATTCCCAAATCGCTAAGTTCGTGGCTTACCCGACCCTAACCCGCAGATTCCTGGAAGCGCTCGAGCGATACAACAATCCGAGCGCACAGATGTTTCGCGGCCCTTCCTCCTGGGAGTCCATCGCGGCGCGCGAAATGCTCCGCCGCGTAGCCGGCCTTTCGCGGGCGCTCGTCGAACTCGGCGTTAAGCCGGGCGACCGGGTCGGATTGTTCGCTGCCAACCGCCCCGAATGGCACATCGCGGATTTTGCCATCCTCGGCCTGAGCGCCGCGGATGTACCCATCTATTTCCGCGAATCCACGGAGCGGATGACTTACATACTGAATCACTCGGGCGCGGTCGCTGTGTTTGTAGCAGGCGGGGAGCAGGCGGAAAAGTTGATGGCCTGCCGCGCGCAATTGAAAACGGTGCGCCACATCATCGTCGCGGGCGCCGAAACGGATTATGGTTCCGACGCGCTGCGCTATGAGACGTTGATTTCCGCAACTGGCGATGCTGATATCGCTGCTTACCGCCTTCGCGCCGCCGAGCCCACGCCTGACTCGCTTGCAACAATCATTTACACCTCCGGGACAACGGGCGAGCCCAAGGGCGTCATGCTGACGCACTCGAATCTTTCCTCGAATGCGACCGACTCTCTGGCTGCCAGCGACTATAGTCCGAAGGACATCGGGCTCGAATTCCTGCCGCTCGCCCACGTGTATGAACGCACGCTCGCTTACGTATACCTGTTTCATGGGGTGACCATCGCGTACGTGGACTCGATGGAAAAAGTCGCCCAGGCGCTCCTGGAAGTGAGGCCGACTCTTGCGGGAGCTGTGCCGCGCGTCTTTGAAAAGCTTTACGCAAATATCATTGAGAAGGGGAACAGGGAATCCGGCATCCGGTTGAAGATTTTTGATTGGGCGTTGCGTGTCGCCCATGACGCCGTGGAATGGAAGGCGTACGGTAAATCCGCTTCTTTTGAACTGAAACTTCGCTGGTGGTTGGCTGACAAGCTCGTATTCACAAAGATTCGCGACGGCGTGGGCGGGCGTCTCCGTGAATTCATCTCCGGCGGCGCGCCGCTGGCCACGGAACTGGCGGAATTTTATTGGTCCATCGGGTTGACCGTGCTGCAAGGGTACGGGCTCACCGAAACCGCCCCGGTTATTTCAGCGAGCCGGGTGGGCGCAAACAAAGTCGGGACGGTCGGCAAGATCATCTCAAATGTTGAGGTACGCATCGCGCCGGATGGAGAAATTCTGACGCGCGGGCCAAATGTGATGAAGGGCTATTATCTGCGGCCCGAGGAAACCGCCGCTACAATTTCCCCCGATGGATGGCTGGCCACTGGAGATATCGGCAACCTCGATGCCGATGGCTACCTGACGATCACGGATCGCAAAAAGGAATTGCTCAAGACCGCGGGCGGAAAATACGTTGCGCCGCAGCCGATTGAAAACGCGCTGAAGATGAGCCCGTACATTCAGGGCGCATGCGTTGTGGGTGACCGCCGAAAATTCATAGTGGCGATCCTGGTGCCGAATTTTGCGCGCGTCAGAGATGAGGCCGCGAAGGAAGGGCGCCAATTCGCGTCGCAGGCGGATGTGGCCCGCGACCCCTGGGTGCGCAACTTGATTAGCAAGGAGGTGGAGAGAATTAATTCGCACCTCGCGCAATACGAAACGATCAAGCGCTTCGCCTTGCTGGATCAGGACTTCACATTCGAGAATGGCGAACTGACTTACACGATGAAGCTGAAGCGGCGGGTGATCGAGCAGCGCAACGCGGATGTGATCGACCAGCTTTATGCCGATGTCGGCGAACCGCGACCCATGGGACAGCATACGTCCGATGATTAGATGCCGGGGATTTTGCTCCGCTCCCGTGCGGCGTTAGAATTGACTTGGGGAAAATCATGAACGATCAACTGGTGATTGCGGGCCGCGGATTCCGATCGCGGCTGATTGTCGGCACAGGGAAGTACCGCAGCTTTCAGGAGATGGCGCGCGCGATTGAAGCCTCCGGCGCGGACATGGTCACCGTCGCCGTCCGCCGGGTGAACCTGACTGATAAGACCAAGGAATCGCTGCTCGATTACCTTGACCGCTCCAAATATTTTCTGCTTCCGAATACCGCGGGTTGCTATTCGGCGGATGAGGCCATCCGCGCCGCGCGCTTAGGGCGCGAGTGTGGGCTTTCGGATTGGGTAAAGCTCGAAGTGATAGGCGACCAGCAGACGCTTTTTCCTGATACCGCCGCGCTGCTCCAGGCAACGGAAGTCCTCGCCAAGGAAGGTTTCACAGTGTTGCCTTACACCAGTGACGATCTGATCGTCGCGCGCCGATTGATTGACGCGGGCGCGGCCGCTGTGATGCCGCTTGCCGCGCCGATTGGCTCCGGCATGGGCATCCAGAATTCCGCGAACCTTCGCATCCTGCGCGAGCGCATCACCGAAGTCCCGCTGATTATTGACGCCGGCGTGGGCACCGCTTCCGACGCAGCCGTCGCAATGGAACTCGGCGCCGATGGCGTGCTGATGAACACCGCGATCGCCGAGGCGCAGGACGCCGTGCTGATGGCCGAAGCGATGCGCGCCGCAGTGGAAGCAGGGCGCAAAGCGCATCTCGCAGGGCGCATCCCGAAGAAGCTTTACGCCACCGCTTCAAGCCCGCTTACAGGTGTGGTCCGATAGTCTTGCGATTGTATTGCGGAAGTGCTTCGGGGATTATCCGCTGTCCCAATCCTAAATAAACAGCGCGTGCCACACAGCATCCACCACGCAGTGCAGAATCGCTGACGCGAAAATGTTTCCCGTTTTGCGCCACGTCCAACCGTAAACGAATCCCGCGAATGTGGCCAGTAGCGCGTATTTCCAATTGGGAAAGAATCCGTTGGCGACGTGGGATAGTCCGAATAAAACCGAGGCGATGATCCATCCTGCGCTTTCATTCTTTAGCGTTCGCGACAACATGTTTTGCAGCAGTCCGCGAAATACGAATTCTTCCGGCCACGCTGTAAAAAAGAAAATTCCGAGCGTCACAAGCGGGAGCGATGTCCAGCCCGCGTGTCCGGGCGCCCAATGCAGGAAGCGCAACGCGAGCCCCGCGGGAATCGCAACGATCATCATCACTGCAATGCCGACGCAAATGGTGAACGTCTGTTTCTTCGCCCACGCAAAAGCGTAGCCGATCCCGCTCATGCGGCGGATGAACATGAATGCCGTAATGGCCACGTTCACGCCAAACAGGATGGACATCGTGTGCGCCAATTTTCCATCGGGATACGGCCACAGCATCACGAGCCACTTCAGTTTTACAGGTACCGCGATGGCTGCGAGCGCGACGTAGTCGTACCAACCGGGCTCCGCGCCTTCGCCGAGCGAGACCAGCGCGAGCGGAGTGAGCAAGTAAGCAAATGCTACCAGCCAGCGCACCGGCGTCGAGCTGCCCGTGCCAAAGACATAGCATGCGTATGCGCCAAAAGTCGGCAACACGAGCAGCCAGGCAATCGGCGCGGGGAATGTGCGCTGCAAATTCTCAGTGACATTTCTTGCGCCGGGAAGAATCTCTCTCGCTAGCAACAATGCGAATCCGATTGCCGTAAAAGCTAGCGCGCGCCCGCCGTACCCGATCCATACGGCATAGAAAAGGCCTGCGCCCGTCAGCGCAAGGCTGAGCGCAAGGGCAGGAATAAATCGCAACTGGCGTGAATCGGCCATCGCGCGTTAGTCTATCGCAACTTGATGCCGCCATCGATGCCCACCGCCGCCAAACATCGCCTTGCTTACATTGACTGGATGCGCGGATTCGCGTGCCTGATGATGTTCCAGACGCATTGCTATGATTCCTGGCTGAGCCCCGCCGCGCGCCAAACGAAATTTTTCAAAGTGTCGCAACTTGGCGGCACGCTGCCTGCCCCTTTATTTTTATTTCTCGCCGGGATCGCATTTGCCATGATGACGGATCGGCTGCGGGAGCGCGGCGTGAAATCTGGAGATATCGCTCGCGCCGGCATTCGCCGCGGCGCGGAGATTTTTGGTCTGGGACTCCTTTTTCGGCTGTGGGAGTTTTTGCTCGGCCAAGGCCGGATCAAGTCTCCGTGGACGGATCTTTTTCGTGTTGACATCCTCAATATAATCGGCATTTCGCTGATTGCGATGGGCGTAGCATGCTGGCTCGCGGCGAAATTGTGGAATGGCTCGGGAGTAGCGGGGATGCGGGCGAAAAACCTGGCGATCGCAGCGGGGGTCGCTCTTGCGATTTCGCTCGTAACTCCGCCACTGTGGACAACCTGGCGTGCGCATTGGCTGCCTTGGTATCTCGAGTCATACATCAACGGAGTTCACATTTTCAATGTGCCGCAGCCCTGGCTTTTCCCATTCTTTCCCTGGGCTGCATTCGCATTCGCCGGGCTCGCTGCGGGATTTTTCCTCGTCACGAATTGGGCGCGGACGCGGCAGGCTGCATCCATTGCCATCCTCGCGGGTGTGGGCGTCGCCATCGCCGGAATCGGATTATTTCTGAATGCCCAGCCCGTGCAGCTCTATGCCGTATCAGATTTTTGGCACAGCAGTCCGAACTTTTTTCTCGTCCGGGTCGGCGTCATGCTGGCGATTCTGTTGCTTTCATATCTCTGGTGCCGCTGGGGACCGGGGATGTGGGGATTCAGTCCTCTGATTTGCATGGGGCAGGCATCGCTGCTGGTTTATTGTGTGCATATTGAATTCGTATATGGAAGAGTTTCGATTCTTACCAAACACAGCCAGTCCATTCCGAACGCATCCCTTGGGCTCTTCGCCATATTCATCTCGATGGTTTTTCTTTCCATCGTGCGCTCCCGTGCAAAACAGCGAAAAGCGGATCGAATCCTTGCGGCAGCGCCAAATTTAAAGTGAGAGGCGCGACCGCTGCGCCTTTACGGTTTTTTCTTGGTGGGGACAGCTTGTGGCGGATCGTCCTGCGGCGCGGGCATCTTGAAGATATATTCGCCCGGTTTTGCCAGGCCCATGTCTTCACGCGCGATGCGTTCAATCATGCGGGGATCGGTCTGCAGAGAGTTCACTTCCTCGGATAGCGTCTGGTTTTCCGCGTCGAGCTGATGAATCTGTGCGGTTAGTTGCGCGATTTCGCTCTGCGTCCGGCGCATGGCGATAAAACCGTGCGGGCCGAACACATCATGAACCGCCATGGCCAGAATCGCGAGGCCCAGAATTGTCTTCAGGTTGCGGCGAAAAAACGAACGCTGCTCTTTTTGCCTGGTCATTTTCTACTTTCTCTTTAACACGGATTCTCCCAGAATCCAATCGTGTGTTTCCTGGGTCAAACTGGCCGACGCCTTCTGCGATCCGGCCTCGGTGTAAACGCGAAGCAGGGGCTCGGTTCCGGACAAGCGCATCAATATCCACGAGCCATCGTCAAATTCGAGTTTCAACCCGTCTGTGCGATCCAAACTTTTTACATGGCGGCCGAGAAATGCTTTGTAATTCTGCTTCAACTTCGTCATCGTCCGAGCCTGAACTTCTTCCGTCAAATGTAGATTTGTCCGGATTGGCCAGAACTCCGCACCGACTTTCTTAAAGAGCGTGCGGATTTGTTCTCCCAAAGCCGCGCCGCCGCGCGCGGCAATCATTTCCGCAACGAGCAGGCACGCGAGGATGCCGTCCTTTTCAGGCACATGCCCGCGGATGCTCAGCCCCGCGCTTTCCTCGCCGCCTAGCGCGATCTTATCCCGCTCAATCAATTCGCCGATGTATTTGAATCCGACTGGCGTTTGGTAGGTCTTTTGCCCATGAAGCCGTGCCGCCGCGTCAAGCATGTGCGATGTCGCGACGCTGCGCCCCGCGCCGAGTTTCCATCCGCGGCTCTCCACCAAGTAATCGTAAACGAGCGCGAGAATGTGATTCGGAGAAATCCATGTCCCATCGGCGTCGATAATCCCAAAGCGGTCGGCGTCGCCGTCGGTCGCAAGGCCTATCTTTGCTTTTTGGTCCAGCACGGCCGTGCGAAGCTGCGCGAGGTTTTCTTCTGTTACGTCGGGAGCCGTGCCGTCAAATAACACGTCGCGATCCGCGCGAATCATCTTGCACGGAATTGCATGTTCGGAAAGCACGCTATCCATGTACCCCACGCCGGTGCCATGGTTCGCATCGTAGACGATCAGATGCTTCTGCTTGGCGATTACATCGAATCGAACGAGTTCGCCAAGCCGCGCGAGATATGCCTGCTGGAGAGAGATCAGTTGGGGCGCGCGATTGTCAGGGTTTCGTTCACCGGGCATCTGGGCAAATTTGCGAGGATCGAGCTTCGCGGCGCGCTTCTCGATGTCCTTGGTCACTTCCGGCATTGCCGGGGCGCCATCTGGGCCGGAAAATTTCAGACCGTTGTACCCCGCCGGGTTGTGGCTGGCCGTAAAGTTAATCGCACCTGAAGTTTTCCTGCGGCGGATTTCGTATGCAACGGCCGGAGTCGGCGCTGGCCCATCGCATTGCAACACTTCAATTCCGTGTTCCTGCAGAATGGCGCTCGCTGTGCGCGTGAATTCCTCGGCGAGGAATCGCGTATCGTGCGCCACGATCAGCACGGGCTTCTTGTCTTTTTTTCTCACGTGGCTCGCGATTGCCGTCACGGCGAGCCGCACGTTTGCAAATGTGAACTCGTCGGCGATAATCGCTCGCCAACCGGAAGTCCCGAAATGTATGGGAGATGCTGGCATCGCCTCCGCCTGGCGCGGTATTGTAGCCTGGCGCGCGAAGAATGGTGCGTGACGCCCCCGGGTGCGCGTGACGCAAGAGGCACTCGCACGATCGCCGGACCGGCGGAATCAGGAGCGGAACGATGCCGCGCCAAGTAAATGCAATCGTGGTCTTCGTGACCTGCGCCTCGGCTGCCGAGGCCAAGCGCATCGCCGCATCCCTTGTCGGAAAGCGTCTCGCCGCCTGCGGGAATGTTTGTCATTCCCGGGTGACATCAATTTATAGATGGAAAGGGAAAGTTGAGAAGGCAACGGAATCGCTGCTGATCCTGAAATCCACACGGAAGAATTTCGCGGAGCTTGAACGGGAAGTTCGCCGCCTGCACAGTTACAAGGTCCCCGAAATTATTGCGCTCCCGGTCGTAGCGGGCTCGCGCGCGTATCTTCAGTGGCTGCAAGAAAGCGCGGGCTAATTCTTTTACTTGCTTTCCTTATCCCCCGCTCGAAATTCGGTCCACGGGCCCGACTTCATGTCGTGAAGGATGGGCCTTTGCCACTCGAATTTCGGATGAGCCTTCAGGAAGGGCTCCGCAAGAAAATCCTCGCCGCAGGGATGCCCGGTATGCGCAAAGAAGCTGAGCGATTCCGCCATGCGGCTGTCCATTGCTTTGCCTTGCACGGCGCCGCCGGGAAAGTAAGGGTCCCATTCCCATTGGCGCACGCCGCGAGGTGAGGCGTCTGTATGTCCGCAGAGCGTGCGCTCATCCGCATTCACCGTGCCGAGAATTACGTCATGGTGGTCGCCAAGAAACTTTTGCGCGCTGGCTACGTCGATCTGCCCGCGCGACTCCTTCATGATCTGCTCCCAACGCGTGTGCCGCGCGTTGGCTGAACTCTCGCTATCCGCCGGATTGAATTCTGTTTCTTCCTTCATTAATTTCGGGTCGCTCGGAAAATTTGAGCCGACAAAATAGCCGTCCTTTGTGCGCCATACTTGATGGTCCTTCAAACCCAGCTCAAACTGTGCGACCTCTCCCGTCTTTCGGTCGCCCAGTAGCCAGTCATTTGCATAGCCGCCGTTATTGCCGTCGAGCATGATTCGCACATAGTCGTCAATCGAGGTGGAATATTGCAGCGCTTTTCGCGCGCGGACAAATT
>CAVTRS010000020.1:0-11060 GCA_963737185.1 uncultured Acidobacteriota bacterium
GTGACAGATTTCGCGTGGGCGGAAGGCTTGGCACACGAAAAACCCCCGCGCTCAGTGGATCAGAAGTTCGACGTTCACCACATGCGTCTGATGATTCGGCACAGCCCTTATATCGACCATCCCCGAAACCCTCGATTGTCCCGCCGAGGAATGCCATGCGGAGCCCAGGTCATTTGCCAGGAACGTATTCTGATAAAGACTGTCATAGGGTTGCCCGGGCTTGAGCTTCCAGGCCTTCTGGATCGCGGCCGCAAGCGCATCGGTCACGCCGTGAACCTGGAATTCGCCCATGAAATATTGCGGCCCCTCCACCACATTCACGACGTAGTGGATCTGGCGCTGGTCGGGATCAAATTGTGGCTTCGGACTTACGCGAGCGACGATATATCCAAGGTGGCCATAACCATCGTTCACGGCTTTCCACCCGTCACTCATCTTGTTTCTGCGAGCTGCCTCTCCCAGCTTCATCCCCATGAGCTTTGTCAATTCTGTCTCGGGGATCACTTGGTTTCCGTTCCATTCCACTCCGTTCCAGTTGTAGAGCGGCCCCGGCGTCACGTTATAGGCGATGGTGACTCCCTGCGACGCGTCCGCTCGTTGTGGATCAACCATGGTGGCCGCCGGATCTGAGAATCGGACCTGCAGATAGGCTTCATTCTGATACGCCTCGGCCATACCTCCCGAGGCGGCGGCGCGCGCCGTTGCACGCGAATAATTTCCGCTCATCAGCGGCCGCTCGCCAAGCGCAAGAGCCTCCGGCCCCAGCGGACCGCCGGTCACGTTTACAGAAACGACCGGGATCGTAATTCCCGTGACCTCCACCCTGTAAGAGGTGACAGGCTGGTTGAATCCGCCTTCCGTCGTAATCATGGTGCTGCCCGAAATCCTGCGCGCCGCCAGAATGTGGTCGAGCGCCGCCGACACCGTCTCCGTCATGTTGCCGCCCTCCGGCATGTACCCGTCAAAGAGCGGCGCCTCTTTTTGCACGGCGGCATTCAGCTCCGCATCGGAGAACCACACGAAATTGTCGTAATTGCAGGGAAGAAACTTTGAGGCGTCCGTCATATCAAAATTGACTTCAATCGAATCGCCGCGGATCCCGAATCCATACCCAATCTTTGAGAGAACCCCGGTGGCGAATAAACGCGCCGATGCGTCGTCGATGCCTTGCAACGTAAGCTTTTGGCCGGTGTGCAGTCCGGAGGCGGAAAGGAGCTGCGCCGAAGTGAATCGTTTGCTTCCCGCGAACACAACTTTGCTGAGCGTGTAAACTTTGTTGGAAGAAGAATTCTGCGCCCCGAGGCTCAGCGCAAGAAAGCACGTCGCAGCAGCGGTCGCAATCACGCAAATTCGCTTCCGCGTCACGACGGCTACTCGACAGTGACCGATTTCGCCAGATTGCGCGGTTGGTCCACGTCACATCCGCGACGCACGGCAATGTGGTAGGCCAATAGCTGGAGGGGGATCACTTCGATCATCGGCGCGAAAAGGTCGGGCGCCATGGGAACTTCCACAATGTAGTCCGAAGTTTCACGCGCGAGCTGGTCTCCAACCGTAGCGATGGTCAGCACGATCCCTTCGCGCGCCTTCACTTCCTGGATATTTGAGACCGTCTTCTCATAACGCGTCATGGATTCCGGGTCGTTTTCATCGCGCGTGGCGACGAACACGACAGGAAGCTTGTTATCGATCAACGCGTTCGGGCCATGCTTCATCTCTCCAGCCGGATAACCTTCCGCGTGGATATAAGAGATCTCCTTGAGCTTGAGCGCGCCCTCCATCGCGACTGGGAAATGCATGCCCCGGCCGAGATAAAGGAAATTGTTATATCCGGCCAGCTTGCGCGCGATCGCATCGAAGACCCCCGCCTCATCTGCCTGGAGAACGGTTTCCATTCTGAGCGGGATGCGCGTCAACTCCTGCATCATGGTCCGCGCGCGATCGGGGGTCAAATGCTGGTGGACTTGCCCGAGATAAAACGAAACCAACGCCAGCGCCGCCAATTGCCCCGTAAACGCCTTCGTCGATGCGACGCTGATCTCCGGCCCCGCGTGCGTCAAGAGCGTCCCGGCGGCTTCGCGCGTAATCATGGACCCTGGCACGTTGCAGATGGCCAGTGTCTTCGCGCCCCTCCGGTTCGCTTCCCGCAGCGCCCCGAGCGTGTCCGCGGTCTCGCCTGATTGGCTGATGCAGATGCACAACGTGTTTTTGTCGATGATGGGATCGCGGTAGCGGAATTCGTCGGCGTAATCCACCTCGACGGGAATGCGCGCCAGACGCTCGATCATGTACTTGCCCGCGAGACCCGCGTGCCAGCTTGTGCCGCAGGCGAGTATCTTAACGGCTTTGACGCTTCGGAAATCGCTTTCCGTCAAATTCATCGGATCGAGGAACACTTTTCCGCTGTCAAGAGAGATGCGGTTCAGAATCGTGTCCCGCAGTGCGCGCGGCTGCTCATAGATTTCCTTGAGCATGAAATGCCGGTAGCCGCCTTTTTCCGCCCTCACCGCGTCCCACATGATCCGCTGCACGGGCCGCTCGACCGGCTGTCCGTCGAAATCCGTGATTTGAACTCCCTGCAAGGTGAGCACGGCGATGTCGCCGTCGCCGAGAAAAATTACGTCCTTGGTATGCGCGAGCAGGGCAGTGATGTCGCTGGCGGCGAAGTATTCGCCTTCTCCGAGCCCGATCACGACCGGCGGACCCATTCGCGCGGCCACGATTTTATTCGCGTCGCGGGAAGTAAGAATCACCAGCGCGAAAACGCCGCGTAATTCCTTCACGGCCCTGCGCACTGCACGCTCCAGCGGCCCGCCATCCCAGTATTTCTCCACGAGGTGCGCAACGACTTCTGTATCCGTTTCTGTCTTAAACGTATGCCCTTCGGCGATGAGCTGGCGCTTCAGCTCGAGATAATTTTCAATGATTCCGTTATGAACCACGACGATTTCGCCCGTGCAGTCGCGGTGGGGATGCGCGTTTTCCTCCGTGGGCCGTCCGTGCGTGGCCCAGCGAGTGTGCCCCACGCCATACACTCCTTCAATGGGGGATGCATGGATCGCCTCTTCAAGATTGCGGAGTTTGCCAGATGCCCGGCGGATCTCCATCTTGCCGTCGCGCGTGACGACGGCGATCCCCGCCGAATCGTAGCCGCGGTACTCCAGCATCCGCAGCCCATCCAGTATCAGAGGAACGACCTTCTTAGGCCCGATATATCCCACAATTCCGCACACTGGACCGCTCTCCGCCCTCATCCGGGTGGTATTTCGTTGAATGAGGTGAATTTAAGATTAGCATACGCCGCGCATGCTTTAGATGAACACGCGTCAATTTTCCAAGTCGCAACCTATTGCAAGCATTGATTCACTTGAAGTGGCGCACCGAGGCCCTGATTTCCAATCGCCGGGAATCTTCTGATTGTGCCGGAGTCATTCCACAATCTCGTAGCGGAATTCCTCGATCACCGGATTGGTTAGCACCTCTTTGGCGATTCGTTCGACCTGCGCGCGGGCGTCGTCGCGAGTGGCCCCGTCCAGGTCGAGCACGAAAAACTTTCCCTGGCGGACGTCGCGGACGGCGGCGAAGCCGAGCGATGTGAGCGCGTTGTGAATGGTCTTTCCCTGCGGATCGAGCACTGTTGGTTTCGGCATCACCCAGACGTGAGCTTTCATGGCCGGGATTATAGCAAGCGGCAACGCCAGGCTAAAGCCGCGCGCCGCAAGCTCTGAATAGAGTGCATTTATCGAATTCCTGCCGCAGTCGCGCGAAATGCTTGGAGGTATCGCATCTTATCGTCCGCCGGAAGAAATGCGTGCTCAAAGCTCGCTTCAGCGACCCGTATCAAATCATGCGCTGGGAGCCCGAGTTCCGAGGCCCGTGCGTATTCTCCTTCGAGCGAAGTCTCAAACATCGCCGGGTCATCGGTGGAAATCGTGAGCGGCAGCCCGCGTCGCACAAATAACGGCAGCGGGTGCTGCGAAATTCTTGCTGTGGGCAATCCAAGTTGTCGCGCAAGCGCCCCTGTCCGCAAATTGCTCGTAGGGCAAATCTCCAGGGCGACGCCGCGCTCCACGAAGAAAATCCATCAGCCGCGGATCGTGCACCGCGGCGATTCCGTGCCCAATACGAGTGACACCGAGCGTATCGATGGCTTCGCGAATTCCTGTGGCTGGTCCAATTTCGCCGGCATGAATCACGCGTCCAATTCCCGGGCCGAGTGATTCATAGACTTTTGCAAAGCGGGCGGCAGGCAACGCGATTTCGTCGCCTCCAATGCCGAATGCCACAACTCCATCTTTTTCGCATTCAATTGCAATCCGCGCGACCCCCTGCGCCGCAGGCACGCCGAATTGCCGCACCGCATCAAAAATCCAGTTCAGGCGCAATCCGCGCGCCTCGAATTGCCGTGTCATTTCCCGGATCGCTGCGTAATTGGCGAGCGGGTCCTGCTTGCGGATAAGCATCACTCCTATGGAAAGCGTAACTTCCGCATACACCACGTTCTGGGCGAGCAAGTTCTCCGCGAGGCGCTCTGCAATCAGTGCGTAATCCCGGGGGGTGCGAAGAAATGAAGTGACCCATTTGAACGCGTCAAGAAAGAACGCGAAATCACCGGGCGCGTAACAGGCGGTGACGTCGTGCTCACTAAGGCTTACGCCGTGCCGCGCCGCCAGTTCAACCGCCGTTCGCGGCGCAATGCTGCCTTCCAGATGGACGTGCAATTCCGCTTTCGGCAGCGCGTGGATCAGAAAACGAATATCGTGCGGCGTGCCATCCGCCGCGCGATATTGATTTGCGGGATCGAATGTTTCGGGCACGGAGTAGGAATCACTGCTGCGGGAGATTCGGCCGCCCGGCGTTCGTCCAGGATGTAAGCCAATAGGAGCCGACTTCAGCCGCCGCGTCGGAAAGCTGCCGGATCAAAACCGCTCCGGCCTGGTTGTAGAAGCGATCATAATATTCATCGGTGTAGTCGGAAAGCCCGGCGCGCGCCCGGCGGTCGGCCAGAATAATTATTTGCAACCAACTGTGCGAGTTCAGGCAGTCCTCGAACGCGTTGTCCGTGGGGTCTTTAATGAAGTGCGCGTCGTTCGGCCTCAGGGGAAAAAAGAGCGAGTAGCGATCCACGAGGCTCGTCCCGAAGCGATCGTTCACTCCAACTGCTCCTGCGACGCGCTGCGACACGTCATCGGCCGTGTTGAAAGGGTCGTGCGCCTCGGCGACGTAGTACGCCAGAAGCGTCGAGTACATGCGCACGTCGTCCCAATTGCGCCGCCGAAACGCATCCGTAAGTTTTTCGCTGTAAACGCCGATCTGCCACGGTAGCACGCCATTCGCATTAATTTTGGCCAGCGTGAACTTCTTCACTGCGGCCTTGTAATCGCGCGGCAGCGAATCAAACGGGAAAGGCGCGTAGCGGTTCAGATAAATGACATGGTAGCGCTGCTCCGCGGGGTTGCTCACAAGTGTGTCGAGCGGGTCCGTTATCTTTGCAAGGATTCTCAGCCGGTTTGCCTGGTAAAACCCGGCGAGCTCCGGCGGCAACGTTTCCACCGCCTTGTTTGAAATCAAGCGCTGCGCGTTCGCTCCCCACCCGTACACGGACGAGGTCAGCATCAGCGTAACCATGAAAATTGCGAGCGCGCGGGAAGCCATCCGCATCAGCGGCCTCCACTCCCTGTAACGGGAGCAAATTCGCTGTGCCGGCGGCTATAAAGGAAGTAAACGACAAGCCCCAATACAAGCCACACAACAAAACGGATCCAGGTAATAACCGTGAGGCCGGTCATCAGCCCCCCACAAAGCGCAATCGAGATTATCGGGAACCAAGGCACGAGCGGAACGCGGAATCCTCGCGTTCTATCCGGCTGATTTCGCCGCAGTAGGATTACCCCCAGCGAGACCAGAACAAACGCGAATAACGTTCCGATATTCGAGAGGTCGGCGGCGTCGCTGACCGCGAAGATTCCCGCGGGGATGCCCACCGCAAATCCGGCGATCCACGTGGAGTAATACGGCGTCTGAAATTTTGGATGGACGCGGGAAAAAATCTTGGGAAATAAGCCGTCGCGCGACATCGCGAACCAGATCCGTGCCTGTCCATATTGAAATACGAGCAGCGATGAAATCATACCCATGAGCGCGCCAATCACAATTACAGATGTCGCAAAATGACTCGCGCTCAAGTGCTTCAGGGCGTAGGCGACGGGTGAATCCGCTGCTTCACCCGAAACGAACGTGGTGTATTTCATCATCCCGAGAAGTACGATGGACACGCCGACATAAAGCACGGTGCAAACAATCAAGGAAGATATGATCCCGATGGGTAGATCGCGTTGTGGGTTCTTCGCCTCCTCTGCCGCGGTCGAGACCGAATCAAATCCGATGTAGGTAAAAAATACGATCGCCCCGCCGGTGACGATCCCTGCGAAACCGGACGGTGCAAACGGTTTCCAGTTTGACGGATGCACAAGCATTCCGCCGACGACCAGAAAAATGAGAATTGCCGCTATCTTCACGGCCACCATGATGTTATTTGTTTCCGCGGATTCCCGAATCCCGCGGACGAGCAGGACGGTCAGGAAAAAAATAATCAGAAAGGCCGGGAAGTTGAAATAAGCCCCGGTCCAATGCCCGGATTCCCACACCGGACTGGACCATCTGTCCGGAAGGTTCACCCCAAAGGATGCGAGCTGCGCCTTCGCGTACGCGCCAAATCCAATGGCCACCACCACGTTGCTGACCACATATTCCAGGATCAGGTCCCAGCCGATAATCCACGCAAAGATTTCGCCGAGGGTCGCGTAGGAATAAGTGTATGCGCTACCGGCAATCGGGATCATGGATGCCAGTTCGGCATAGCACAACCCGGCAAAGCTGCATGCAATCGCCACCAGAAGGAAAGATACGGCAATCGAGGGCCCGGCCGGCGGGCGCCCGTGCATCAAAACATTTGCCGTGTTCCCGGTCCGCAGAAAATTTACGATCAGGTCGAGAACCTGCGCGTGGAGAATCGAATTAGCCTTGAAATACTCGCCCGCCGCTGCCGTCCCCGTCAGCACAAAGATCCCGGAACCGATAATCGCCCCGATACCCAGCGCCGTCAGCGACCACGGTCCGAGAGTTTTCTTCAGCCGGTGACCCGGCCGCTCCGAATCGGAGATGAGTTTATCGATGCTCTTTACGCGGAATAGTTGTGAGGGCAACTCTCACCGTCCATGGACGCAGGAAACTTTACATGGAGAGAAGCTGGCGCGCAACACCGGGGATTTTGCGAAGCAGGACACGCGGTTAGCCGCGGACAAGGTTGGCATACCGCTCGACAAGTTTCTTTGTCCCGTGGTCGACGAAGCTGACGGTCAGCTTGCGGTCCTCCTCGTCGCCATCCACGCCAATGATGGTGCCCACGCCGTAAGTTGGATGCTTCACTCGCACGCCGATCAGCGGGTGCCCACCCGAGCCTGCTTTGCGAGTCTTGGAGACGCCGAATGTGTTTGTGGATCGCGGTCCCCGCACGGGCACACTCGCCGCCGAACTAATCCTCCGCACGCGCCTCTCGAATTCGCCCGCTGAATAGGAATATTCCGGATCGGGTTCGTAGCGGCGCGTCTGCCCCGCATCGGCAAGCGATCCGGGGGCGCTCTCGATCAATTCTCCGGGGATCTCTTTCAGGAAGCGCGAGGGAAGCGAATCCTCGACGCGCTCATTTCCGTAGATGCGTCGGTAAACCGCGCGCGTGAGCGTGAGCGTCTCGCGAGCCCGCGTCATTCCCACGTAGCAGAGCCGCCGCTCCTCTTCCAACTCATCCTCGCTTCCCATGGAGCGGCCGTGCGGGAAGACCCCCTCTTCGAGTCCGGCGAGAAACACGTGGTCGAATTCCAATCCTTTCGCGGAATGGAGCGTGAGCAGTGTCACCGGCGCGCGGTCGTCAATGGAATCCGCGGCGGAAACCAGCGCTGCGCGGTCCATGAAATCCGTCAGCGTCTCGCCTTGCGACGCGCCCTCCGCGACGGCGTTCACAAGTTCGCGCAAGTTTTCGGCACGGCCTGCATCCTCGGAGGTGTCGCGTTGTTCGAGCATGTCGAGGTAGCCGGTCCTGTCGAGTACGTAGTTCAGGAAATCGGCGGGATCGCGCGTTTCGACTTCCTTCTTGAAGTCCTGAATCAATTCGCGGAAACCGCGCAGCGGAGCGAGTCCCGATTCGCTGCCCGCGAGCACCGCCTCCAGCGCCGTCCAAAGGGAAACGCCCCGATCCTTCGCCAAATTCTTCAGCGTGTCCGCGGTCTTCGCGCCGATCCCGCGCGGAGGTGTATTCAGCACGCGGAGCAGCGCCACGTCATCATCGGTGTGCATTGCAAGGCGCGCGTAGGAAAGAAGGTCTTTCACTTCGGCGCGCTGGTAAAAACTAAAGCCGCCAACAACTTTGTAATGCAGCCCGAATTGTTGCATGGCGTCTTCGAACGCCCGCGCCTGAAAATTCGCGCGGTACAAGACCGCGATGTGCTGTGCAGGATCATCCTGCTGCAAACGGTGAATCTCGCCGCCTACGAACTCCGCTTCGGCGCGCGCATCTCGCGCTTCGTAATAGCGCGGCAGCGTTCCTTCCCCGCGCGTCGCGGTGAGCTGCTTCCCGAGGCGCTGCTTGTTGTTCTGCACCACTCCCGCTGCGGCATCCAGAATGTATTGCCGCGAGCGGTAGTTCTCCTCGAGCCGCACAACCTTCGCATCCGGAAAATTGTCAGTGAACTTAAGCAGGATGTTGATGTCCGCGCCGCGCCAGCTGTAAATGGCTTGATCCTCATCGCCCACCACGCAAACATTTCGCGCAAGCCCAAGCAAAAGAAGCATCACTTCATATTGCGGGCGGTTCGTGTCCTGAAATTCATCCACCAGAATGTATCGGAAGCGCGCCTGCCAATAGGCGCGCGCCTCCGGCGATTCTCGGAGCACCTGCGCCGCGCGCAACAACAGGTCATCGAAATCGAGTGAACCCGTTCGCCGTAGCAACTCTTCATACGCTTCGTAAACGCGGGCAACGAGCTTCGCGTTCGGGTCGTTTGCCGCCGCGGCCTTCTCCGCCATATCGCGCGCCGTAATTCCATGATTTTTTGCATGGCTGATCGCCCACAGATAGGGCCGCACGGACGAGCCCTTTTCCGCCGCTCCCATCCGGTCAAGCGCGAGCTTCACCGCCGCCGTCTGGTCGTCCTCGTCATAAATAGCAAACGAGCGCGAGAGCCCCAGCCTCGGCGCCTCTTTGCGCAGCAGCCGCGCGCAGAACGAATGGAACGTGGAAATCCACGGATCCGCCGAGCCAAGTCCGCCGCGCACTAGCAAGTCGCGCACACGTTCCTTCATGTTGTCCGCGGCCTTGTTTGTAAAAGTGACGGCCAGAATGCTTTCCGCGGGAACGCCCTTCTCGATCAGATAAGCAACCCGGTAGGTGATGACGCGGGTTTTCCCCGTGCCCGCGCCCGCGAGTACGAGCAACGGCCCCTCGGTCGTTTGTACTGCGTTTCGTTGTCCCGAATTTAGTTCGTCGAGGAGATTCATTGACGGCGTACTTCTGTAGAGAAGAGATTGTAGCCGAGCGGCTCAATCCTGGCAAAACGGCGCGTCGGCTGACTCTGTTCGCGCCCAAATTGCGGCCCCGGCTGAGAAGAAGTTCTACTGCCCCTTCGGTGGCCCGAGCGGCACATCGTAGAAAAACAGCAGCTTCCCAGTCCCCATCTCCGATAGATCCGGAATGTAAAGACGCGAGAACGCAATGTAATTGAAGTGGCTATCCACGTCAAAATAGAGAAGCCCGTTGACCACAAGTTTCGGCGGAATCAGATCCGTCGAGAGCTGCGCATCGCGCAATGCCGTCATTAGTTCCTGCTCCTGCTTGGTGCCGCTGCCGCCCCCGATCGGCAAGCGCCGCGCCCCGGGTTTCCGTGGACGCGTGTCGTAAACCGCCGCGGCAACTGTCGCGGGCCGCAGCGGCGCAAGCTCCTGGTCCGCTTCATCGGGCAACGAAACCGTCAACCGGATCGTATTGAGGTTCAGGCGCAGCGGCTGCGCCCCGTCATTCCGGAAATAAACGTCAATCGCAACGATGCCCGCGTCATAGGGCGTCTTCTTTCCAAACCGCGCCTTGTATTCCTCAGGCTTCATCCACGGGTCTGCGGCAACCAGGAGGTCCTGGTGCAAATCGCGCGCTTTAAGCGTTGCGATGTCTTTCCTAGTCGGTGCCGGAGTTTGTTGCTGCGTCTGGCTTTGATCCTGCGACGCCAGCCGGGGATCGCCGCACAAAATCAGCGCAATGAGTGGCAGGATCAGAAATGGGAGCCGGGTTCTCATTTCCGTGAATTCACCCTCGAGCAAATCCAGTGAAGCCAATCGACTATGATGCAGGCCGGGCAGGGAAGTGTCGCCCGCAAGCCTGTGGTTGACACTATAATAGCTCGCCCGTGAAAGTCGTGCACTCTTGTGCATAATATCGCCCGGGCATCTTAGTTTGTTTGCGGCCGATTCCCGGGCCAATTCATGGGAACGAAATCTGATACGCGCCGCCATTGGGCGCCCCAATGGTTGCATTAACGGACGAAATGTATTTCACATACAGCGTCTTCCTGGCTCTCGGATTTCTGCTCGCGCTGCCCTATTTTTTCGTAAGGGGACTGCGCGGGCACAAGTATTTCTCAAGTTTTAAAGCCCGGTTTGGCCGCGTCCCTCTCGATGTACAGAAAATAGCTCGCGGCTGCATTTGGATTCACGCAGTCTCTGTGGGTGAAGTGCTGGCCGCACTGCCGCTGGCTAAGCGGCTGAAGCAGGAATTTCCACGCAAACCGCTTATCATTTCCACCACCACGGACACGGGCCAGAACCTCGCCCGCGAAAGATTTGATTTTGCGGATGGGTTTATCTATTTTCCGTTCGATTGGACATGGGTCGTCCGCCGCGTTCTGATGGCGCTCTCACCCTCCGTCATAATGATTCTCGAAACCGAGATCTGGCCCAACTTTCTTCGTATGGCAAAAAGTTTTACAATTCCTGTAGTTTTTGTAAATGGACGAATC
>CAVTRS010000021.1:0-153076 GCA_963737185.1 uncultured Acidobacteriota bacterium
CCGATAGCGCCGGGATTCGCGCCAACAAATGCGCGCGCCGCAAACGGAAAGAATCCACCGGCGAGAGAAGCAGCGAACAGAAAAACCAAAGCCTCGAACTGTAGTGTCGCAATTTTCCTCGCGGTGCCGAGACCCATTGCGATGGCAGCGGCAAGACAAAAGACGATGGTCTGCACCCCGCGCGGACACAACAGCGACACGCCAATAACAAACAACGCCGTGGCGTAAACGGAGTAGACAATAAAATTGCGTCTTTGCCCGGCCTGCGGCGAACGCATAAATGCAACTAGATAGCTCATGGCAGCAAGGACTAAGGCGGATATGCCGAGCGCGGCGATCGCATTCCCGATGGTCGCGGCTGCCACGCCCGTCATTGCCAGGACGCAAGCGAGCGGGAGCTGGGCAATCTCGAAGATTGTGATGGGAAGGCGGCGAGCGATAGTGCGATAGGCCGTGGACGCGCCGTAGATTGCAAAAAGCGCCACGGGCAACACAAGCAACAGCGATTTATCAGCGGAGAGATAGCCCGATGGTGGGCCCTCGGGCCGGGCCAGCAAATAGGTCATCAGCCAAATGATGAAGTCGGCGGCCGCGGCAATAACCGGGCGAAGATACGGCCAGTGGTCGCGGCCAGCCGCGATTTCCACGGTTAAGGCGATGGCCAAGAGCGAAAAAACGAATGGCGTGACCGCGCCGGTGTCTATCACCAAGATTATCGCCGTCGGCACCGCGGCAAGCACAAGAATCAGCGGAGCGGCGCGAAGTTCAAAACGCAGTGCCAACACCAATCCAAAAATTGTGAAAAGGGTCAGTGCGAACGGCGCGGTATAAGCGGAAAGGATGTGGAATCGCACCGTCGATTCCCAAAGCAGCGGCGAAAGAATGAGAACGGAGGTCAACGCGTACACAGCCCGGGCAAATCCATCGGACGGCCGGAGGCGCACGCTCAAAAGGAGCCAGAGTACTGCATAGAGGATTGCGGCAACCACTGAGAGAGGTCGCGGCAAAATGGCGGATTCCGCGGCGGCCCGGAACAAATACGCAACTGCAATGCCGAGGACCGCGCGGCCCAGAATGGAAATCGTGCCGGTTGGCAAATTTACGGGTGGCGGCAGCGGAGGTTCCGATTCTTGCGCGGATGGAATTGATGCCGCGGAAATGGAGGTCGGCGAATGCTCCAGCGCCGAGACGCGCCGCTCCAAATCGCCAAGGCGTCTGACGATTTCAGAGAGGACAGATGAGGTTTCATCCGCTACTTTCGCCATCCGCTCCTCCGTTCCAGAGCGGTGAAGAACGGCCCCACATCACGCGGCCAATCCCGAATCGGCGCAATTTCCCGGATTACCGCCTCCGCGCAGGCAAATCTACTTGGTCGCCAGGGTCCGCGTGAAAGCAATCAGATTCGCGATATCGCCGGCGGAGAGATCCGCCACCGGCTTCATTTTCCCTTTGCCTTCTTTGATGACCTTGGTCATTTCCGCGTCCGTTAGCTTTTGAACATCGGGGGAGGAGAGGGGCGGGATCTTTACGTTTAACGCTTTTGACATCGCATCGCTTCCCATCCCGTCTTTCCCATGGCAGACGGAACATTTGCTCATAAAAGTCGCCTTTCCAGCGGCCGCGTTGCCTCCCCCTCCGCCAAATGCGGCGGGAGCGGTCAGCAAAACAAATAACGCACAAACGATTCCAGTTCGCTTCATTCTGTTGTCTCCTAGTTGGACTTGCTTTTTCCTTCAAGCTCTCGAATCAGAAGGGCGAGCGCGATAATCACGAACCCAATCGCGAAAAGCGAAACCGTGAGCCCCTTTCGCCGGTACTGGACTTCCGCCATTGCATCTACGCCCGCCTGATATGTTTTCTCCGTCACTTTGAATCCGGCCTGGATGTTCTGATCGATCACATCCGGCTTCACGCTATGAATGGAGACGCGCGCTTTGGTCAAATCATCGTGGGCCTCGGTGAGCGCAAGTTTGGCTTCCCCGACTTCGACGCCCTTGTCTCCGGCACGGTTCAAAATATCATCGGACCTTGAGATGGACGCATCCAAATCAACCAGTTGTTTGTGTATCGCGGCGGAGGCTTCAAATCCGGGGTCGCCCGAGGAATGGCACTTCACGCACACCGCTTGTTCGCCTGTCCCGATCAGGGCGTCGGTTGGGTGAAGAATGCCGTGATTGGAATGGCATGTGATGCAACCGGGGAGGCTCATCGCCTCAAACGCAGCCTTGTGCGGACCGGAGTCAAATAATTGTGCCTGAAACAAATGGCACGTCGAACAGACGTGCTGAACCGAATCCAGTCCCGGCGGCGCCGCTCCATGGCTGCCATGGCACGTGGAACATGTCGGCGCACTCAAGTCGCCATTGGTCAGCGCTGCGTGATGAACGCTGTGCTGGTATTCCGCGAACTGGTTGACGGGAATCTTGTAGGGCTTCATGTGCTCGGCGCTCGCGTGGCACTGCGAGCATGTTTGCGCGACATTCGTCGGATATACGGAGGAGCGCGGATCTTTCGGCGAAACAATATTGTGAAGGCCGTGGCAATCCGTGCAAACGGCTGCGTTTGCATCGCCCTTGGCGATCAGCTTCCCGTGGATGCTGGTGGCGTACTGGCTGAGCTGATCCGTCCGCAATGAGGGATCGTAGCCGCGCATGTATGCCCCATCGGAGTGGCATTTTCCGCAGAGCGCGGGAATTTGCGTTCGTTCGATGTGTCCGCGGAAACCCGCCTTCTTCCCCATGGATACGGTCATGTCATCGTTGGACGCGTCGCCACCATGGCAACTCGTGCAGGTAATTCCCTTTTGCGCGTGGATGCCGCCGAGATAGTCTTTTGCGTTGACGCCAAGGGGCGCATCGAATTGCGAGTGGCAATCCAAACAAGAATTTTTTGTTTGCGCGGCGGCACCGAATGCACACAGAAGAGCAAGCACAATGGAGGCGAACAGCTTGCCTCCAAATTTGAGTCTCATTCCGCGATCAATCAGGTTTCCAGTCAGCAAGTAGTAGAACTCCTCAAAGCGCATCAACGGCGATTCTCATTTCGCTAAATAGCCATAGAGCGTCATGCCCACGATGTAGCCGAGAGCAAACAAACCCGCTCCGGTGATCCACCTACGCCCGCGCCCGTCGCGTCCGTGATCGAAAAATGGCATGAGCGTCCACAAAAGTCCCGCAAGCGCAAAGCCCAGAATCCCGAGCAGTTCACCATTCAGCGGGCCGAGCTTTCCGGGGATCAGCTTCAGCGTTTGGAACATGAACATGAAATACCATTCGGGACGGATGCCTGCGGGGGCGGGCGCGAAGAGATCGGCTTTCGTGCCCAGCTCCCACGGTTTGAAAGCCGCCAGCACGCCGAGAATGGCCAGCGCCACATACCACGCCATTAATTCGCGCAAGAGAAAGTTTGGAAAGAACTGCACCTCGCGGCGTTCCGAGGGATTCTTCTTCCATTCCTCTTCCACGCGTGGCGGAACGCTCATGCCGAATTTTTGGACCAGGAAGAGGTGACCCAACAGGAAGGCCGTCGCCAAGCCGGGCAGCACGGCGACGTGAAAGCCAAAGAAGCGCGTCAGCGTTGCACCTGTCACATCTTCCCCGCCGCGCAGAAATACGAGTATCCAATGACCAACCAATGGGACTTGCCCTGCGATGTCTGTGCCAACTTTGGTCGCAAAGAATGAGAGAGTGTTCCATGGCAACAGATAGCCGCTGAATCCAAACCCGAGCACGAGGAACAATAGAATCATTCCGCTCAGCCACGTGAGCTCCCGCGGCTTCCGGTACGCTTTCAGGAAAAACACACTGAACATATGGGCAAACGCGGTGAGAACCATCAGGTTCGCGCCCCAGGAATGGATTGATCGAATCAACCACCCAAAGCGCACATGCGCCATGATGTACTGAACGCTCTCGTAGGCGTTGTCAGGGCTTGGCCGATAATACAGAAGAAGAAGAATTCCCGTGATCACCTGGGTCACAAAAAGAAAGAGCGTCATCCCGCCGAGAAAATACCAGTACGAAAATGAATGTTGAGGGACGGTCTTGTGATGAACGAATTTCAGCAATTCGTTCCATCCAAATCGTTCATCGAACCATTTGCGGAGGCGATCGCCTTTGCTCATCTCATTCCAATCAAGCCTTGCGGACGAATATCTGGTCTGACTTAATCGCCACCTGATACTCCTCAAGTGGCTTTGGCGGCGGCCCGCTGATGTTGTGGCCATCCACCGAATAGGTTCCGTTGTGGCAAGCGCACCAGATATCGCGCCTTTCAGGGCGGTATTGGACGGTGCAATTCAAATGCGTGCACACGGCTGAAAGGGCGTGATAAGTCCCGTCGCTGGAAAGAATCAACAAGCCCGGCTTGCTTCCGAACCGAAAAATCTTGCCCGTATTTGGCCTGAGTTCACCGACGCGTCCGGCAACCACGGTATCGGCGGCTAGCTCTTCCGTTTTGGGCGGGATCATGTAACGAAATGCGGGATATAGAAAAGAAATGATTGATGCAATGACGCCAGTCCCCAGAAAGACCTCAAGGAATTTTCTGCGATCTTTAACCGGAACTGTCGATGCCGAATCGTCCGCCAATTCTCACCTCCGTATCGGAACTTCTCTGTTTCGGTCCCCGTAAATCGCGTCGCGGGGCCCGGAAATGGAGAAAAAAGTGAAAATGTTATGCGACATTGTAGAAAGTGTGTTTAGGCTGGGAAGATGAATGCCAATTAGGAACCCAAGCCGAGACTGTTGTCGGTTGTAGGTGCTCATCTCTATTTAACCTTGATGTTTAATACTATACATATTCCAGAAAGATAAACATTTATTTGGATTTGTGATTCCGATTCTGGAGCATTGCCCATCGGGAGCCTTTTTACACGATTTATCAGGACAATTTTGTGACCTGAGTCACAATATCGTGTGACATTTGCCCTAAACGTTCAGGGACCGTTTCGTTCTCAGACTGGTTGATGAGAACCCTTAAAGCGCGGCGATCACCAGGAGCGTGGCGTCATCGGTGAAGGTGCCATCCGCGAAGCGGATGGCTTCGGCGAGCAGGCGCGCGTGCAATTCAGCGGCGGGCGAGGCGCGATGGCGCGCCAGATGTTCCGCGAGACGTGCCTCGCCGTATTCGTCGCCACCGGCGTCGGTGGCTTCGGTGATGCCGTCCGTGTAGAACGCGAGGCGGTCGCCGGGCGCCAAATTAATTTGCCCCTGCGCCGCTGACCAATCCTGAAATTCGCCGAGCACCGGGCCGCCATCGGCTAGCCGCAACACGCTGCCATTCAGCCGCGCGACGAGCGGCGGATTGTGCCCCGCGTTCACGTAAGTGAATGTGCCGAGCGCCGAATCAAGCACGCCGCAGAAAAATGTGACGTACCGCCCCGGCTCGCAATTCGCGCACAGAATGCGATTGACGTTTCGGCAAAGCTCCGCGGGCGTGACCTGATCGCCCGCATAAGCCTTCACCGCCGCCTGCAAATTTGACATCACCAGCGCCGCCGACATTCCCTTCCCGGCAACGTCGCCGATGCACACGAGCGCGCGGCCTTCGCCAAGTTGCAGCACGTCGTAATAATCTCCGGCGAGCGCGCTTGCCGGGCGATAGGCCGCGGCCAGTTCGAAACCAGGCAAATCTGGAAGCGAGCGCGGCAGCATTCCTTGCTGGATGTCGTGCGCCTCGGCGAGATCGCGCTCGTCGCGGCGTTGCTGCTTCCGCGCGACACGCTGCGCGCGACCACGCTCGATCTGGGTTTGCAGGGTGCGCCGGAGTGCAGCGTTGTCCCACGGCTTCTGGATGAAATCGCCTGCGCCGCGCTGCATGGCCTCCACGGCGACTTCCACGCTGCCCCAGGCGGTCATTACGACGATAGGGAGATCGCCATCAATTGTGCGGAGTTCCTGGATAAGCTCGAGACCCTCGCGGCCAGAGGTGGTGTCGCGCGCGTAGTTGAGGTCGAGGAGAGCCAAGTCAAAGGGGCGGGCGCGGACAGCTTTTACAACCGGTGAGGGCGAGCCAGCAAGCTCGATGAGATAGCCCTCGTCGCGCAGGGCGAGGCGCAGGGCCTCGCCGACGTGAGGCTGGTCGTCGGCTATCAGGATTCTTGCCGGCGCGGAAATGGCTGCCATGGTGGTCACGTATATTGCCAGAAAGGGATATTGCACGGGGGATGCCCTTGGCGCGCAGGCTCTAAGTCATGCGCTGAGAAGAGGTTACGGGCGTCGCGCGGCGCAGGTGCAAAATGGCTTGTCCGGTTGTGGGATTGGGAGGTTCACCCTCGGACACGATGTGGGGGAATCAGAGGGTCGGGATATTATCGGACATTCCGTGCACCGTACCGGGCGAGGGGCTAGTCTAATGTGGTAGGCTGCAGTCGCATGAGCGAAACCCGCCAGGAACGCACCAAGGCAGCCCTATTCAGGGGCGAAGGTCTTACTGTGCAGAACCTGGCCTATTCGCGAATGGTCAGGATTCTGATGGAGGAGCTGTTGCGCAGCGATAAGGAGCCGCGCTCACCTGCTGATTGGCCTTGCGATTTGACGGTTGAGGCGCTGCGGGTCGGCAAGGGCGAATCGGACGCTGTATTCGTCGCAAACGAACCGGGAGTTCTGGCTGGGCTGGATGAAGCGGTGTGGTTTTTCACGGATTTAGGGGCACGTGCGACGCCGCATGCAGCGGACGGGCAGGCGCTCGAACCGGGACGGCCATTTCTTACGTTGGAGGGTGATTCCGAGCTGCTCCTTTCTGTGGAGCGCGTGGGATTGAACCTGCTCCAGCGGATGAGCGGCATCGCGACAGCTGCGAACCGGCTGCAAGAGCGCGTTCACCTGCGTGCGCCGCAGACGCATGTAGTGGCGACACGGAAAACGCCGTGGGGACTGCTTGACAAGCGCGCGGCCCATTTGGGAGGAGCGGGGACGCACCGGCTGGGGCTTGGGGATGCTATTCTTATAAAGGGAAACCATCTGCGGCTTTTCGCCGCCAGGGAAGAGGACGCGGTGCCTTTGGCGCTGCACAAAGCCTGGGCGGCGAAAAATCGGGCGGCGTTTATCGAGGTCGAGGTGACGGGGCAAGGAGGGGCGGTGGCCGCGGGGCGGACTTTTCGCGAACTGAGGAGCAGCGCCCCTGGGTCGTATCCGTGCCTGGTGATGCTGGACAATAGAACTCCGGGCGAAGTATCGGATATTATTGCCGCCCTGAAACATGAAGGTGTATGGGACGATGTGCTTGTGGAGGTAAGCGGCGGGATTTCGGATGCGAATCTCGATGCATATGCGGATTGCGGCGCGGACGCCATCTCCATGGGTGCGCTGACGCATTCGAGCAAGGCTCTCGATCTGCGTTGTAAACTGGAAGCGGGAGTGGAAAAGGAAGCCGGAAATTAAAGTATGACGCGGCCAAGCCCAAGATTGCCATTTGAGGAGCGCTACACGCTCCCGCCGGTCGAGATCCTTCTCGACACGCCCGAAGAAGTGCGCCAGAAGCAGTGGCGGATCGCGCGGCTGAAGGAAGAGCGCAACGCGGTGATCCTGGCGCACAATTACCAGCGCGATGAGGTGCAGGACGCCGCCGATTTTGTGGGCGATTCGCTGGGGCTTTCGCAAACCGCCGCGCGCACGGACGCGGACGTAATTGTTTTTTGCGGCGTGCACTTCATGGCGGAAACCGCGGCGATTCTGTGCCCCGAAAAAACCGTCCTGCTACCGGACCTGCGGGCGCAGTGTTCGCTGGCCGCCACGATTACTGCGGATGAGCTTCGCGCGTGGAAAGCGCAATTCCCCGATGCGGTGGTCGTCTCCTACATCAATACGACCGCGGCGGTGAAAGCGGAAAGTGATTATTGCTGCACTTCGGCGAATGCGACGAAGGTGGTCAACGCAATCCCGCGCGACAGGCAAATACTTTTTCTCCCGGACAAATTTCTTGCCGCGGTGGTTTCGCGCCAGACGGGGCGAAGCAACGTCATCGCGTACCCCGGCTACTGCCATGTACACAAGTCCATTGATCCGAAGCAAGTTGAAAAGATGATGGAAGACTATCCGGATATCGAGATGCTGATCCATCCGGAATGCGGATGCGTCAGCTCGTGCATGGTGAAGGTGCTGGATGGCTCGCTGCCGAAGGAGCGGACGCTATTTCTTTCGACCGAGGGAATGTTGCGGCACGTGCAGGAATCGCCGGCGAAGGAATTTGCAGTGGGGACGGAAGTCGGAATTCTGCATCGCCTGCGCATCCTGAATCCCGACCGCGAATTTCACGCTGTGAACCCCGAAGCAATTTGCGCGTTTATGAAGACAATCACCCTCGATAACGTGATTACGGCGCTTGAAAATCTGGTTCCGCAAGTGACGGTCCCGACGGAAATTGCGCGCAAGGCGCGGCGCTCGATTGACCGGATGCTGGAACTGGCCTGAGACCTAATCGGAAAAAAGGGTACCCATTGCGGGCGATTTCACCCGTTTTTTTATTTTTGGGGAGGATTTAGCGGGGCTGTCCTTCGCGGCTGCAGCTTTCTTCTGCTTCCCTACTGATTTCCCAGATTTCTCTACTGATTCTTTTGGCACACCTTCTTCAATCAATTTCTCAAATGCCTTTTCGTCCAGGATGGTGACGCCCAACGATTTCGCTTTGTCATACTTGGAACCCGGGTCCGCGCCCACAACCACGTAATCCGTATTCTTGCTGACCGAACCAATCACCTTGCCGCCGTATTGAGTGACGAGTTCGCCCGCCGCTTCTCGGGATTGATTGGCCAGCGTGCCCGTGAAAACAAACGTGCTGCCGTGCAAACGGTTCTCCGCCAACTTCTTGCGCTCTTCGGTCATTTTCAAGCCGTGCTTGCGGAGCTTTTTGATTAATTCCTGGTTCGCTTTCTCAGAAAAGAACTCCGCGATACTTGCAGCAACCTTTGGCCCGACTTCGGTCACCTCCGTGAGTTGCTCCTCCGTCGCCCGCGCGATGGCATCCATGTCGCCGAAGTGCGCGGCGAGCAACTGGCCCGTGCGTTCGCCGACGAAACGCATGCCCAGCGCATAAATTAACCGCGCGAGACCGTTATTCTTGCTGGCCGCGAGTTCATCCAGGAGATTCTGCGCGGATTTTTCTCCCATGCGCTCGAGCGCCGCAAGCGGTTCGAGCTTCAAGGAGTAAAGATCCGCGACGTCCTTCACCATGCCCGTGTCAACGAGCTGGTCCACGATTTTGTCGCCGAGGCCGTCAATGTTCATCGCGTGGCGGCTCGCGAAATGGAGCAGCGATTCCTTGCGCCGCGCGGGGCACGACGCGTTCACGCAGCGGTATGCGACTTCATCCGGCGCTTTGTGAATCCGGCTGCCGCATTCCGGGCATTTCTCCGGCATCTTGAACGCGCGGCGGTTTTTCCCCTGCTTCACCACTCGAACGATGTGCGGAATCACTTCCCCCGCGCGCTCGATGAGTACGGTGTCACCAATCTGCAATCCCAAGCGCTCGATTTCGTCCATGTTGTGCAGCGTCGAGCTGCTTACTGTCACACCGCCGACTACAACCGGCTCGAGCACGGCGACGGGCGTCAGCGCGCCTGTGCGTCCCACCTGCACGCGAATGTCATTGACGACGGTTGTCTCTTGCCGCGCGGGCCATTTGTAAGCAATCGCCCAGCGAGGCGCTTTGGAGGTGAAGCCCAGCTCCTGCTGCGTTGCGAATTCGTCCACCTTGATCACGATGCCGTCAATTTCGTAAGGAAGCTTTTCGCGCTTCGTATCCCAGGCGTCGCAGAACTTCAGGACGTCATCAAGCTTCGGGCACACTTTCCATTCCGCGCACACACGGAATCCAAGTTTTGAGAGAGCTTCCAGAGTTTCGGAGTGGCGTTTGAACGGCGGCTGCGTGCCGCGCGCGGCGTCTGCAAACAAATAGTATCCGTAGAAATCGAGCTTCCGCGACGCGGTAATTGTTGGATCGAGCACCCGCACCGCGCCCGCCGCGGTGTTCCGCGCATTGACGTACAGCTTTCCGCCCTGCTCCTCCTGCTGGCGGTTCAGCTCCTCAAACGCCTTCCGCGGCATGATGATTTCACCGCGCACCTCGAAATCCGGGCTCATGCCGAGTTTCTTCAGAATCGCCGCGTCCACTCTGAGTGGGATTGAGCGGATCGTCCGCACATTCGGCGTGACGTCTTCGCCGGTAGTGCCGTCGCCTCGCGTTACGCCGCGGACAAGTACGCTATTCTCATAAATCAGCGCGATGCTCAGTCCATCAAATTTGTGCTCAACGACATAGTCCACCTTCTCGCGGCCCGCCAGTTCCTTCACCCGGCGGTCGAATTCGCGGAGGGCATCGTATGAAAACGCATTGTCGAGACTCATCATCGGACGCGTGTGCCGCACGGACTGGAAGCCCTCGCGCGGCGCGCCGCCTACCCTTTGCGTAGGGGAGTCCGGGGTGCCCAAATCGGGATGCTCCGCTTCGAGTTTCTTGAGCCTTTCCATCAAGCGGTCAAATTCCGCATCGGAAATCTCCGGCTCGTCTAGAACGTAATAGCGATGCTCGTGCCTGCGGATCTGCTCGCGCAGGTTTTCCGCTTGCTTTTTAATTTGCAGTT
Organism: uncultured Acidobacteriota bacterium; assembly: GCA_963737185.1. GTDB lineage: Bacteria > Acidobacteriota > Terriglobia > Acidiferrales > UBA7541 > DASTCZ01. Next base: position 10,580 of record CAVTRS010000021.1, read on the forward strand.
TGGAGGCGGCCGTGCTCATTGGGATGCAGGCCCCGTCAAAACACCCTGGGGCTTCGGGGATGCATTATACAATGCACCGCAGCCTGTATTGCCCGAACAAGCAGTTTGTGGACGAAAATGCTTTCTGGAATTCGTACAGCCTCGATTATCTACAACCCCTTCGCGGGGGGCGGCCATCCACGCCGCCCGAAACACCTGGAGGAAGCACGCGAAATTCTCGCGAACGTGGGCATTGAGTCTGACCTTTGTCCCACGAATGGGCCGGGCTCCGCGGGCCCTCTCGCGCGGCGCGCGATAGACGATGGCGCTCAATTGATCGTCATCTGCGGCGGGGATGGCACGCTGAACGAAGCAATCAACGGCATCGCGGGGAGCCAGACTCCGGTGGCACTGCTGCCTGCCGGAACCGCAAATATCCTTGCGAAGGAACTCGGCATTCCGTGGAACATCCCCCGCGCGGCGGAGCAGCTTGTTCACGGCTCGCCCGTCCGGATCGCGCTCGGGCTGATGACTCCGCTCTCGGATCGCAGCGCGCGACGGTACTTTCTATCGGTCGCGGGAGCGGGCGCGGATGGCGCGGTCGTCCACGCCCTCGATCCCGCAATGAAATTGAAAACCGGGATCATCGCTTACTGGATGGAAGGCTATAAGCAACTGATGAGCTATGCATTCCCGCTTTTCCGCGTCACGGATGGCAGCGGGTCGACCGACGCCACGCTCATTGTCGTCGGGCGCACTAAACATTATGGCGGGCCATTTTCCATCACGACAGGCGCGGATCTATTCAGCAACGAATTCGAACTCGCGCTTTTTCAATCGCAAAGCAAGCTTCGGTATGTGAGCTACCTTCCCGCCACATGGACTGGAATGCTCCGCCGGCTTCGCGATGTTCGGTTCATTAAGACAAAAACCGTGCTCTGCGAGCCTCCGGCGGGCGAAACTGTTTATGCGCAAGTGGACGGCGAAGGCTGGCACACGCTTCCCGCGGAGTTCACCATCGTGCCCGACGCCCTCACACTGATTGTTCCGAACAATTGTCCGGCCTACTCAAGGAATGGCAGGGGCTCCGCGCACTGAAGCGCCGTAGTATGATTCCCCGCAAATGGATCCGTTTTCGCAAACTCTTCTCGCCATCGCGATAAGCCGCGCGGGCCTCAACCGCCTAACGCGCCTCGCCACACCGATGCTCCTCGTCAGCAGCGTTGCCCTCGACCTCGATCTACTGTCCGCGATTGGAGGGCCGCGCGCATATCTCGAAGGCCGCTGCACGGCGACACATTCGATCATTGGCGCGATATTCATTGCCGCCGTGGTCGCCATTGGCTTCACGATCGCCGGGCGCAAACACGCGACAATGCCAATCCGATTCGCGCGCAGCTTTCCGGTTTGCCTCGCAGGTGCGCTTCTTCACATCGCATTCGATCTGTGCGGCAGCTACGGCGTAAAACTTCTCTGGCCGTTTAGCGGGCGCTGGTTCGCGCTTGACCTGATTGCCCCGCTCGATCCCTGGCTTCTGTTCTTCCTGCTTGCGGGCATTCTGGTGCCCGCGCTCTTTCGTCTGATCACCGAGGAAATCGGCGCGAAACAAAAAAACCGCAGCGTGGCACGCGGCGCTCTTTTTGCGCTGGCCCTGGTTGTCATTTACATCGGGGCGCGGGGCGTACTCCATCTGCGTGTACTGCAAATGCTTAATTCGCGCCTCTATCGCGGGGAGGCGCCGGTGGCGGTGGGCGCATTCCCGGAATCCACTTCGCCATTCAAGTGGGATGGGGTGGTGGTCACGGAATCCGCGCTACTTCGCGTGGACGTTCCCATACTTGGGTCGGCCTTCGATCCCTTCTCCGCGCAAGTCTTTTATAAGCCGGAGGAATCCGCGGCTCTCGACGCCGCGAGGGCCACGCCCAGCGCATCTCTTTTTCTGAGTTTCGCGCGCTTTCCAAGTGCTCATATTGCGGAAGAGGACGCGGGCTTTCACATTGAAATCACCGACCTGAGGTTTGAGGTGCGCTCCCCGCCCGGCCGCACGATTACTGTATTGATCGATCTGGATCAGAAGGCTCGGGTCGTGAAAGAGAAGTTTAGGATGGATCATGCCTGGTGGCACTGAGCGAAATTAGAAATCTCATGAGCCGCTCTCACTTTGATCCCTTTCGCACATGCGTCGTCAGCCTTACAACGATGTAGAGTAATGTCACGATTCCCACGCTGACGAGTCCCATGGAAAGTTTGTGCGTTGAAAGAAATACGTAGGCCTGGGGGCCGTAGCGCGCCGCCAAGTACCCCTCGCCAAAAAATCGAATCGAGCGGGCGATCAAAATCGCGAGAAAAAAACTCTTCGCGGGCATCTTGAGTGCACCCGCGCCCACCACGATGATCTTAAAGGGTGTCGGCGGGGGCATCAGCGCGCCGATGAGGGTCGTGATAAACCCGTTGCTCTTCAGCCAGTGCCGAACGCGCGCCACGCGCTCACCTTCATATTTGCTGAGGAACGCTTCCTCGCCCCTCCGCACAAAATAATAAAGCAACATGCAGCCGATCACAGAACCCGCGGTGGACATCAACGCGTAATACGGCATCCGCAACGGGTTATCAGCACAGAGGCCGATCGTCAGCGCATCGGAAATTACGGGAAGCGGTAGGAATGCGGAGTCCACGACGCCGACTACAAAGAGCCCGAGCCCGCCCGAGGCGGCGAGCACCACCTGCAACCAATGCGGAATGTGGAGCCGGTCCAATCGCGTCCCTTTGCCTTGAATTTGAGTCGCGGCATTCTAACAGGAACTACGCGGGAGGCGGAGACTCAGGGCGGCCGGCGTTCCTGCCGGTTTACCCGAATGATTGGACTGCTTCCTCGATTACATCGTAAATACGATTGAGATCGGCGGATGCGATGCAATAAGGTGGAAGGATGTAAATGACATTGCCGAGCGGGCGCAGCAGCACGCCGCGGTCAAGGAAAAACTTGTAGAGTTTCGGACGCAGCGCGGAAAGGTAGCCCGCGTCATCGGCGCACAGTTCAATCGCCGCCACGCTGCCGATTTGCCGCGTGTTGCCCACGGAAGCCAGGTTCGCTAATCGGCTCAAACGCTCCGCGTGGATCTCGGCGATGGAGTTGATTCGCTCAAAAACCGGCTCGGTGCGAAAGATTTCGAGGCTGGCAACGGCCGCGGCGCAAGCAAGCGGATTCCCGGTGTAGGAATGCCCGTGCCAAAATGTGCGCGCGGGGTCGGCGCCGGCGAATGAGTCATGAATTCGCGATTTCACGAGCGTCGCACCCAATGGCAGGAAACCGCCAGTCAGTCCTTTTGAGAGGCACATCAAATCCGGAGTGATGTCCGCAAGCTGGCAAGCAAACATCTCCCCGCAACGGCCAAACCCGGTAAGCACTTCATCGGCAATCAGCAAAACATCATATTTCACGGCCATCACGCGAACTTGCTGCAGGAATTCAACCGGATGCACAATCATCCCTCCCGCGCCCTGCAGCAAGGGCTCGACGATGATTGCCGCAATCTTATCGCCACGTTCGCGGAGTATTTTTTCGAGCGAATCCGCGCATTCGATGTGGCACGATTCGCGCTTCCGCCCAACCGGACAACGGTAGCAATACGCCGAATGCGCTCGATGCACGGGAAATCGCATTGCCGCGAAGGCTTCCGTAAACGGCGATTCATCACTGACGGACATCGCGCCTGCGGTGTCGCCGTGATAGCCGTGCTCGAGCGCCACGACTTCGCGCTTCTCCGTGCGGCCGGCATTCCGCCAATATTGCACCGCCATTTTCAGCGCGACTTCTACCGCGGTCGAGCCGTTGTCCGAGAAAAAAACATGATCCAGACCCCTGGGAACAACTTGCCGCAGCCCATGCGCCAACCGCTCCGCGGGCTCGTGAACGAAACCCGCAAGCAACACGTGTTCGAGCTTCTTTGCTTGCTCCGCAACAGCTTCGGCGATTCGCGGGTGCGCATGGCCGTGCAGGTTTACCCACCACGACGAAATCCCGTCGAGAATGCGCCGCCCGTCCTCGGTAATGAGCCATGCGCCTTCCGCGCGCGTGACGCGCAACGGTGCGGGATCCACGCCCGCGCGTGTAAAGGGATGCCAAATTTGCATGGCATCGAGCGCCGTCTTCGATGAAGTTCCACTCATATTGCGGAAAAAGCCGAGGCAGCGGAAGAGCGCGCCGCTGAACGAAACACCTTCTTATCAAAATGGGCTTCAAAAGTCCTCAGCAACGCCGCGCGGCAAAGCTTTTCAAGGTGCGGGATTTCGCCGAGGACGCGCACACGCCCATATTCCTCGATTGCCTCGCGGTTGTGAGGATTCGGCTCGCCGATCAGCACGACACCCGCCACGTCCACTCCCCTCCGCCCCAATGCCGCGAGCGAAAGCAAAGTATGGTTGATCGTTCCAAGCGTGCTCCGCGCCGCCAGCAGCACCGGCAATTTGAGCTCGTGCATCAGGTCCGCCATAAACTCCCGCTCGTTCACCGGCACAAGAACGCCGCCCGCGCCCTCGACGATCAGCGCGGCGCCTGGCGCGACCTCTGGCATCTCAATATTCTTCAGATGGATGCGTTCCCCTGCCCATCGCGCCGCGAGATGCGGCGAAACCGGCTGCCGAAACCGGTACGCTTCGGGGATAATTCGCGCCGCGGGCAATTCCGCAAGTTTCGCGACCGTGAGGCTGTCCGACCCTTCATCCGTCCCGGTTTGGATCGGCTTCCAATAAATTGCCTCGAGCGCCGCGCAAAGCAGTGCCGAAAGCACGGTCTTTCCAACTCCTGTATCCGTCCCGGTGATGAAATATCGCTGGCTCATCACGCGCCTGCCGCCGCCCCAAGTTCGCGCGATTGCTTCATCGCATCGCAAAACCGCGCTAGCTCATCATCGCGCAAATTGCATGTCAACGAAATCCTCAGCCGCGCCGTGCCCTCGCGCACAGTCGGCGGACGGATCGCGCGAATCGCGAATCCCTTTTCGGCGAGCTCCGCCGCCATCAGGCTCGCCGCGGCGTTGTCTCCCATCATTACCGGCACAATTTGTGATTCGCTCGCGCCGGTATTCCAGCCGGATTCGCGCAATCGCATACGCAGAGTTTGCGCCATCGAAAGCAGCCGCGCGCGCTCCGCATCCGCCGCGCGGGCAAGTGTAAGCGCCGCTCGAATCTGCGCGGCAAAATACGGCGGCAACGCCGTGTTGAAAAGGAACGTCCGCGCCCGGTTGATGAGAAAGTTTTTCAGCGCCGCGCTGCCGCACACAAACGCGCCCGCGCTCGCCAGCGCTTTCCCGCACGTGTGAACCGTGGCGAAAACTTCATTCTCAAGCCCTGCTTCCGCCACGCACCCGCGCCCTGATGGCCCAAAGACTCCCGTTGCGTGCGCTTCGTCCACAATCAGCGCAGCGCCGTGCCGCCGCGCAACCATGGCCATCTCCGCGAGAGGCGCAATGTCGCCCTCCATGCTGAACACGCTTTCTGTCACGATTAATTTCCGGCAGCGCCGCGCGTCGTGAGCCGCGAGAACGGTCTCCAGCGAATTTAAATCGCAATGTTTATAGATCACCTTCTCCGCGCCGGAGAGGCGAGCGCCATCAATCAGGCTTGCGTGGTTCAACTCATCCGAAAAAATAATGTCGCCGCGCCCCGCCACGCTTCCCAACAATCCGATATTCGCCAAATATCCCGAGGTGAAAAACAGCGCGGCTTCGGCCCCGATGAATTCCACAAATTCACCCTCGAGTTCGTCCCATTCGCGCGCGTGGCCGGCCAGTAAACGCGAACCCGTTCCACCGAATCGCTCCGCAGTCGCAATTGCCTCCGCAACGGCCCGGCAAAGCTCGGGATGCGTGGAGAGTCCGAGATAATCATTCGAGCAGAGATTAATTCCGGTGGGAATCTCGAGAGTGCGCAGCTCGCCGTGCGCAGTCAACTCAGCCAGTTCCACTTCAAGCGCGCGAGTTAACTCCGCAGAGGAGTTCGCGTCGCTCGGCGGTCGTCCGTTTCCGGCCGCACGCTCGCCCCCTTCAGCCGGCATGGGATTCCATTGGCCGCAGTCCGAGCTCATCAAGCAATCCCGCGTCCTCATCCTTTGCTGGATTCGGAGTCGTCAGCAATTTCTCGCCCGTGAAAATCGAATTTGCGCCCGCTACAAAGCAAAGCACGACAGCTTCGCGCGTCATCTGCTGCCGTCCTGCCGCCAGCCGCACCATCGAGCGCGGCATCAGAATCCGCGCCGTCGCGATCATGCGCACCATCACGAGTTGGTCGAGAGATGGCTGCTCAGCAAGTGGAGTTCCTGCCACGCGCACGAGCGTATTGATCGGCACACTTTCCGGATGTGGCTTCAGGTTTGCAAGTTGCTGCAGAAGACCCAACCGGTCGCTTTCCGATTCACCCATTCCGACAATTCCGCCGCAGCAAACTGTGACTCCCGCTTTCCGCACCGCCGCGAGCGTCCGCAACCGGTCCGCATAAACGCGAGTCGTGATGATCTCGCCATAGAATTCCGGCGACGTATCCAAATTGTGGTTGTAGGCGGTCAGCCCCGCTTCACCCAGACGCCGCGCCTGCTCGTCGGTTAGCATGCCGAGTGTGCAGCAAACCTCCAGCCCTTCGGCGGCTATCCCCGCGACCATTTCGAGCACCTGCTCAAATTCCTTCCCATCCGGAGCCTCGCGCCACGCCGCGCCCAGGCAGAATCGCGTCACGCCTTCTGCGCGCGCCCGCCGGGCCGCTTCGATCACCACTCCGGGATCCATCAGCGATTCGCGCTCGAGCCCCGTCGAGTAATGCGCGCTCTGCGGACAGTATGCGCAGTCCTCCGGGCAGCCGCCGGTCTTGATGGAAAGCAAGCGGCAGGTCTGCACCCGGTCCGGCGCGTGATGCGCGCGATGCACTTGTTGCGCGCGGAAAAGCAGTTCCGGCATCGGCAGCGAATAAATCGCGCCGATTTGCTCAATAGTCCAGTCGTATCTAATCCTAGTGAATGCGGCAGATGTCGCTTCAGTTGGCATTCAAATGGCGTCTCTTTCACAGCCTGCGGTACAAATATAATCTGGCTGAATCCGCAGATTCTATCAGAATTGAGGGAGGAACATTCCGCGCGTAAGGGATGACAATTAGAGATCGCGCTTCTGGAAATGGTAGATGGCAATCGCGAGGGCAATCACCAGATACACGGCCGCGTAGCCAACCATCGTCGAGCTCGGCACGGAAACATCCGGAAAAACCGTGAATTGCAGCGACCCCGCCAGCGGCGGCTGCATCTCGAATGCAGCGCGCCGCCAAATCGCCTCGGTCGGCATGACCAGGCTCGTATAGATTCCCACCATCACAAGCTTTGAACTTTGCGTAAATCCACTCATCTGCTCGAGCCACCCGCCCATGAATGCGAGGCCGTGCAGGCCAAGAACGAGCACGCCATTCGTCAGCGTGGAAAACCACGTGCCAAACATCACGGTGACCGTCAGCGCGACCATGCATTCCAGATAAACCAGTGCCGCGCCGCGAATCGCGTTCTGCGGCGTGACCCCGCCCAGCCATCTTCCCATTGCGATCGTTCCCCCGAACATCATGGCCACATAAACCGCCACCATCCCCGCAAAGCCCGTCCATTTCCCCACAAGAATTTGCCATCGCGCGATTGGCTTCATCGCAATTGCGTGAATCGTTCCGGACGAAATCTCCCCGGAAATTGTGTCGATCGAGGTCAGAATTGTCATAACAACCGCCAGCAAATCCACGGTGTAAAGCCCGATCAACAAAATGCTACTCATCACTTGGTAACGCAAGAAAGGCGCCGTCCGGCGCGTTTGAAATTCCGACATTTGCAAATGAAGACCAACGCCGAATATCGCCAGGAACGCCGCGCCGGCAATCAGCGCGGTCCATAATATTTTTCTTCGCGCGGCTTCGCGAAACGTAATGCCCGCCATGAGCCACAGCCCTCTCACAGTCCCCGATCCTCTCCCATGATTCGCACGAATAAATCTTCCAGCGAGAGCCGCTCCGGTCGAAATTCGTAAACGTCCGCGCCCCCGGCAACGATGTGCCGCAAGACATCCGGCAGCGCGTCCGATGATTGCATCGTGAGCGTCAACAATTCGCCATCAAGCTGAGACGAGGCCGCCCACCTTTCCAGTCCCGCCATCATCGTCGCGGAAAACTTCCTTCCCCGAATCAGCACACGGATTTCGCCTTGCGGAGATTTGCGCAAATCGCGCTTTTCGATCACTTCCCCGTCCTTGATGAACGCGACCTCGTCGCACGTGATCTCGACTTCACTCAAAAGGTGAGAATTGAGGAACACCGTCGCGCCACGGTCGCGCTGCGAGCGAATTACGTCCCGAACCAGCCTCCGCCCCATGGGATCGAGTCCGGAAGTCGGTTCATCCAGGAAAATCAATTCCGGCTCGTGGACGAGCGCCTGCGCGAGACCTGCTCTTTGCAGCATTCCTTTCGAGAATTCTGAGAGCCTCTTGTCACTGTGCGGCGCGAGGCCGACAAGCCCCAGCAGCTTAGGAATACGGTCGCGCAACTCGATTGGCGAAACGCCGCACAATCGCCCGTGAAAATGGAGCAATTCCCCAGGCGTGAGCCACTCATAAAAACGGAAGTCCTCCGGAAGGAATCCGATTTTTCGGCGCACTTGCACATCTGTCGAGGGTGCGCCCAAAACATATGCCTGTCCGTCCGTCGGCCTTACCAACCCCAAAAGCATTTTGATGGAGGTGCTTTTCCCGGCGCCATTTGGTCCCGGGAAGCCAAATATTGTGCCCCGCGGGACCTCAAGTGAAAGCCCGCGAACGGCAACTTTTCCCCCGTAAACTTTTCGCAAGTTTTCCGTGCGAACGGCCGCATTGTCCGTAGAGTTCAGGCTGGTCTCCAAAGTTGCATGAGCGGGGTCACTTCACCGATTCAGCGAGCGTTAGAGCGTCGCCCGAACTTCCGTACCCGACGAGCGAAAAAACGATCCCATTTTTAGCCCAAACGAGCGTGTAGGTTGGCCCGCGCCTTCCAACCGTGTTGAGCAGCGTGCCCGGCACGCCATTAACTTCCACGGCCTCGTAGGAACGCATAAATCTCGGCACGGACATCCCCAATGTCGTCTTCCAATCCACCGTCTTTAAAAATTCCTGCGCCTGAGCCGGGCTCATGCCCGCAAGCTCCAAACCGATTTCAGCAAGCTGTTCGATGTGCAGGCTTGCTGGAAAATCCACTGCTGGACTCGGGCCTTCCGTCAAATAAACGCAGTCGCTGTACTCCGTCGTGGGTGGCGGCGGCCCCGTCACTCCCTCCGCTGCATTACCACGCGCCGGACACTTGCCGTATTGAGCGTGCACCGCGCGAGAAATCTTTACAGACACCTGCGCGCCTTCAAGATCTGACCGCAGCACGAGATCGGCCCGCCCCGCCTCATTGAAAATGGCTTGCAAGCGTGCGCGGTCCACCGTCATCTGCAGCGCGTGAGCGCCAGAGACATTCAGTCGTGGGGCATCCTTACGCTTGCTCAAAAGCTGCGCACGGAATCCGGCGATCTGGCTGGCCGCAGCTGCATCCGCCGCCGCCTGATCGCTCTCATTCAGCGTCACGGTCACTTTGTCCGAAATCATCTGGCTAACCATTTGCTGAAGAGACCGGTTCGCGTTCGGCCCAACAAAACTCGAAAGGTCCACGTTTACGGCTTGTACCTTCTGCATTCGCAGCGAGTCCAGAAAATGCTGCACCTCATCGCGCCCCCAAGGCAGGCTCAGAAAAATCACGATTGCCAAAACCGGCATCCACACAAACCACATGGATCCCAGGCGCGTCAGGAAACTCTTGTTTTCCAATTCTCCGTCCTCCATCCACTGCGCTCACGGCGCGTAAAAACACATCCAGACAAACAAACGAAGCCTTAATTGCACCTTAATGCGCATCCGCTCAATTCGCCGCCCGAATTTATCCATCAACGCGTTGACACTTACAGAGGGGCAATGCTAGCGTGCGCGCGACGTCCGGGAGGAATTATGGACAGTCTTCCGCGATTAAGGCCGCGTTTTATTCTCATGCTTGCAGCCGCTGCGATTATTTTTCCTGCGCGCGCCCAGCAAGGCAGTTTTTCCGTCGGCAGCGCCACCGCCGCGCCCGGCCAGAAAGCTACGGGCTATCTCGATATTCCAGCCGGCAGCGACGCTGGCACGCGCATCCCCGTCGTCGTGATACGCGGAGCGCACCCCGGCCCCGTTCTCGCCATCGTAAGCGGCGCGCATGGCACTGAGTACGCTTCCATCCTCGCTGTCGAAAAACTCATCACGAGCCTTGACCCGGCAACCATTTCCGGCACTGTCATTCTCGTCCCGCTCGTCAACAGCGCGTCGTTCCTCCAAAAAGTTCCGCACGTCAACCCGGTGGACAACAAGTCCATGAACCGCTTTTATCCCGGCAAGATGGACGGCACGCAGACCGACCGCGTCTCATACATCATCACGAAGCAAATCGTTGAGCGCTGCGATTACCTGATTGATCTCCACGGCGGCGATCTTGATGAAAATCTCCGTCCTTACAGCTATTGGACTATCAGTGGGAATGAAAAGGTTGATCGCATCTCCCGGGAAATGGCGCTCGCTTTCGGTCTTGACCACATCATCATCCAAACCGATTTTCCCCGCGATCCCGCCGCATCGCGGTACCTTTCGAACACCGCCCTCACCCGCGGCAAGCCCGCCGCAATCGCGGAAGCGGGCTACGCAGGAACGGTCGAGCCCGGCGACGTCAATGCTCTCGCATGGGGCAGCAAAAATATCATGCGTTATTTGAAAATGTTGCCCGGCGACGCGCCCTTCGTTCAGAATCCGGTTTGGATCGAAAAAGTCGAGACGGTCATGAGCGATCAGGAGGGTATCTTCTATCCGGTCGTAAATCGTGGGAACTATGTCGCCGCTGGAACAGAAATTGGTTACGTCACCGATTACTTTGGCCAAACAACACAGGTGTTGCGTTCTCCCGTTGCCGGCGTCGTGCTCTACGTTTGCGCGTTGCCCACAATGAACAAGGGCGGCACGGTCGCGAACATCGGCGTCGTCGCCGCGAAAGCCCCCTAGGACATCGCACCCATGCTAATATCCCCGCTCGCAAACATGCGCCGCGCACTCTTCATACTCGTTCTTTTCCTCGCCTTCCCCGCGCTTGCGGCTGACGAATTCACTCTTTATGAATTGCTGCCGCCGGAAACGCACCAGTTCGCGATCACCTATGACGTGACCATCAATCGCGAAGGCGCGCACTATTTTTTCAATCCCATCCGCCCCGGTTCGACCGCGTCAAAAGAACGAGTCATCGATCGCGCCACCGGATTGGATCTCAAGTTCGAAACTGTCACCGGCAAAGACGCCAAGACCACTGGTGAAGTCGGGCCACGCACAGCCGATGACGAATTATTTCTCAAAGTCACATTCGCCGCTCCCGTGCCAAAAGGCGGCGAGCAGCGCATCCGAATTTTCAAAACTTATACCGACGCGCCTTCGTATTACGTTAATAATGCCGGCATCCTGATTTTCGACCGGCCGCTCGGCATCAAGCGAAACACCGTCGTCCTTCCGCAAGGCTGGGAATTAATCAGCAGCGCATCTCCGGCAATCATTTCCACCGAATCCGACGGCCGCATTCATCTGAGCTTCTTGAACGATCGCGACGATCAGCTTCCGGTGAGAATCACCGCGCGGAGGCTGCCATGAATTTTTCTCGGGGGCTTGGAAGTTATCATTGTCATCCTGAGCGTAGCGAAGGATCTGTGTGATGGCATCGCCTAAACCCAGTGCGTCAGCCGCCGTTCTTGCCTTTGCCGCTCTTGCAGTGTTGTTACTCACCCCCCTCCTCACGCAGGCCCAATTCCATCGCGCCGAACAAGACCGCGAAATCACTTATTGGCTGCTCGACCCCACCACGCACCAATTCCGCATCTCGCATGACTTCACGATTACACGCGTCGGCCAGAAATACGCGCACAGCTTCGTCCGCGCCGGGAGCGAAGTCGCGCCCGATTCAAAAATGACGGATCTCGATACAGGAGTTGTGCTGAAGACTTACACCGTCAAAGGGAAAGACGTGAACGCGCTCGGCTACTATCCCGAGCCAACCGATCCCAATTCCGTGGTCGTGCAGGGCGATTTGGATCGGCCCATCGGTGAGGGCCAGTCCGTGCGCATTCGCGTTGAGGAAACCTACACGGACCCGGTCGGCTACACGCTCGAAAAGGGAGAGCTGGTCTGGAAGCGCACGCTCGGCCGCCCGCTCAACACTGTGATTCTTCCATCGAATTGGATGCTCACTTCCGTGGACGTCCCAGCTGTCGTCTCTCTCGATTCGCAGGGCCGCGTCCTCCTGCGCTTTACCAACACGCGCAACGGCGATATCGCCGTCACGATCCACGCACGCCCCCGCCCTACCGCCGCCAGGTAATCACATCCCAATTCGCCGCGCGCCGCAAAATACGAATGGTGCAGCCCGCGCATCAAAAGGAGCGATTCGCTTTAGTTTTGCCGAAGATAGCCCACGTGTTAAAATGCACTCTCTTCAAGCGCCCGATTTTTTCGCGGCGCTCGAGGCGCGCCCGTAGCTCAGCTGGATAGAGCACTTGGCTACGAACCAAGGGGTCGGGAGTTCAAATCTCTCCGGGCGCACCACTTCAAATCCTTACGCCTCATTGGATTAGCCCGCCACTCATCAACTCGCACTCTTGAAAAACGATGCGGCTTCGAATAAGCGCAATACGTGTCGAACTCTTTCCTTAATTTGATCGTGGGTCTAATTCTCGGTCGGGACCTTTTCCAGGTGATCCACAACGATGATATCGACCGGCGACTTTTCCTTGTTTAGCTTCAACCCCAGCTTCTCAATCGAGCCATACACCGATCCCCCTGAAGGGTCCGCCGCGGGTGGTACCCCGCTTGAGTTCGTTTGCGTCGTTGCCGGAGCCGCCCCGGGGAAAATCATACCTTGCGATCTAGCCATCGCCTGCAAATCCTCCATGGAAATATCGAGGGCCGCCACGTAACTGCCCTTCAGGCCGGTCTTATCAATCACGGGCTGGCCGAGGAAGCTCGTTAATTGCTGCGAAAGAATCGCCATCGTCATCTTGGAAGATTCCATGTGCATCATGCCGTTGCTCATCGAGACCTTTACATTTCCCATAGGCCCGCCGGAAATTTGGGTACTCCCACCCTCGCCCATTCTGCCCGTCGTCTTCACGCGCACCTGGCTGTCTCCAGCGTCGATCACCGTCCCGTCCTTGTCATCCGTCATCTCAGTCGGCGGCGGGTCCGGTGGTGAGGGAGTCATCTTCACCCCGTTCTTGCCTACTTCCAGCACAAGTACCGGCATCTCCTTGCTGTCGTGATGGATTACGAGCTTGAAGCGGTCCGCCAAAAGCGCCTGCATCATCTTCGGAACCTGATCTTTGCTTGCGCCTTCGGGCAGCGTCGCCGAAACGTCCCAATGCGCCGACTTCATCCAGTCCGGGCCGATCACCTGGTATGCCTTCACGTCGTAGGCGTACGTGATTAGCTGCGCCAGCGTGAAGTAACCAATATCCACTAGTTGGTCGTCCACTTTGACGCCCACGTGCGGCATCTTTCCGGCTCGGACCGCCTCCATGATGTCCGCCGAGGGCTTGATGGATGCGACTTCAAAAGTCGGCGGAGCCGCGCTCGGAGCCTGCGATTGCGCGCGAACCTTCACGACCCGGGCGAATCCGAAGGTAGCCAGTACCAGCGCAACGCTGAGCGCAATCGGAGCGCGCGCAAATTTCCGTGCGGCAGAACCGCCTGCTTTGCGTCCGGACTGGATCTCGTCTTTCACACTTTGCATCTCAATATTGTTCACCGGAGCGATCCCCCCACTTTGGCATTTCGAGGCGTATTTGTGTCAGTGGCCAATTCATATTGATAACTACGATTATATCCCTCTAAAGTTTCAGTCGGAGGGTAAATCTCTCCGAGCGCACCACTCCTCTGGTTCCTCATCCATATCATTCGCACCCATCCCGATGGCCTTTTCTGCGCCGGCCATACGGAATAGCTTGTCCACATTTGGCTTCACTTGCCTTGACAAGATTTAGCGCCAACCGTATGGTCTGAATCGATATGTTTTTTCTCAATCGGGCCTCATCGCTTCACCCGTTGCAAGGCATTTTCATACCCCCCCTCTGCCTAGAGAACCTATGAACCGAAAGAAATCCCGCAAACCCCTGACTCCTACTGTGAATCAAACCCCGATTGAAGCGCCTCCTTCTCTCCCCGAACCCCGGCTCTGGCTCAAGCGGGGGATTCTTGCAATCGCGCTCCTCGTTCCAGTTCTTTTGGCCTATTCAAATTCATTTCGCGCGGGTTTCACGCTGGACAATGAATTCATCATCCTGAAGAACCCCGCCCTCCAAACGGCAACCTCAGCCAATGTTGATCTCATCCTCGAACACACATATTGGTGGCCAAAGGAGGAGGTCGGCTTATACCGGCCGCTCACAACGCTGTCCTACCTTCTCAATTATTCCGTGTTCGGAAATAGGGAAAACCCTGTCGGCTATCATGTGGTGAATCTTCTTTTGCATTGCATGAATGTTTTTCTTGTTTACTTGCTGGCGAAACGATTTATCCACGGCAACTGGCTGCCGGAACTGATCGCCCTGGCCTGGGCAGTCCATCCCGTACTCACGGAATCGGTAACGAATATGGTGGGCCGCGCGGATCTACTGGCTGGCGCCGGGATTTTGGGCGGGTTCCTGCTGTATCTGAAGAGCTCGGAATCGAGCGGTTGGCCGCGAATCGGATACCTTGCGGCACTCGCGGGAATCACCGCCGTGGGCGTTTTTTCCAAGGAGAATGCGGTCGCGATTCTCGGCGTCGTAATCCTTTACGAGGCGACGTTTTACAAGGAAAGAAAAAATCTGCGCGCCGCCGCGTTGGGATGCCTCGCCATCGTAATTCCAATCGCATGCCTGCTGTACCAACGCGCCCGGCTTCTTGCGGCCTATCCTCCCCAGCATTATTTGTTTTTGGAAAATCCGCTCATTGCCGCGCGCTTCATCCAGGCGAAGCTGACCGCTATCTATGTAATGGCGATTTGCATCTGGAAAATGGTTTGGCCTGCGACGCTCTCCCCCGACTATTCCTACAACCAAATCCCGCTCGTCAGCGGGTCGCTGCACGATTGGATTGCCTGGGCGGCGATTGCCGCAATCCTGGTGGCAGCAGTGATTCTCTTCAAGCGCAACAAGACGGCATTTTTCTTCATCGCCTTCGCGTTCGTCGTTTTCGCCCCGACTTCAAACCTGCTGTTCGATATCGGGGCCATCATGGCCGAGCGGTTCCTCTATTTGCCGACGCTGGGGTTCACAGTATGCGTTGCACTTGCAATCGACTACGTCTCAGGCCGCCTTGGAATGCGGGCGCTCACGCCAATCGCATTTGCTCTAATCATTGCTGCGCTGGGCATTCGGACTTGGGTTCGCAACAAGGATTGGCATGATGATTTGTCATTGGCGATTGCGTCCGTGAAGACGTCGCCCGAAAGCTTTAAGACGCACATGGCGTTGGCGGATTCCTACTACCACCGGCCGACACCCCAGAACATTGATTTGGCTGCCGCCGAATGGGGAAAGGCTCTCGCAATAATAAAAGACGTGCCCGATTCTGAGAGCACCATCTGGCCGTACCTCAGCGCGGCGACTGTTTACCGTATGAAAGGTGATTTCGCCCTCAAAGCCGCGCAAAGCGGCGCCGGTCACGCCGATTCGGCCAAAGCAACTCGTGCGTTTCAAAGCGCGCTCGACGTCCTCCTGCACGCGACGCGCATCGAGAAAAATGTTTTTGAACGGGAAAAAGCCCTGGAAATCCAGCACGGCACGCCCGAGTCGCAGATTGTCCCCAGGGCGTCATCAGGCATCTACCTCCAGATTGCACAACTCTACCTGCAATTGGGGGACACTGAAAAAGCATACCGGACGGCCTTATTCGCCCGCGCGCTTTCTCCTGATTCGCCCGAAACGTCATTTTTGGCGGCGCAAGCCGCCGAAGCGGCTGGTTGGAAAGATAAGGCGGCGGTCGATCTGATGGCCGGCTATTTGTTCACACGCAACCAGGCGTTTCTGCCGCGCCTGGACTTGCTTTATCGGAGCGGCCTTGACCCCCAGGGCTGTGCGATGCCGAATACCGCCAACGGCCCGATTTTGAATAGTGTGTGCGCACCTGTCCGCGCGGAGATCTGCGACGCCTATGCGGACATCATTCAGATATTGCAGTGGCATCTTAAGCCGGACGTCGCGGATCAAACGCGGACAGTCGCAATGAGGGATTTCGGTTGCACGGAAAAGTCACTTGCTGGCGGCCGGAAAATCCAAGCGTATCCTTAAATTGAAAGAATCCGGGAACCCGTCCGTTTAACTTTTCTTGGCAATCCGGTCAGCATTCTTCGCGGGGCAATTTTCCGCATGCGTGAACTTTGACATGATGTTCCCCTCTTCTTTGCAGAAAATGCACTCCATTCGATAGCTCTCGCCACCATCATCCGTCGGCAGCATGCGGTAGGGCTGCGTAAGATAAAATCGCTTCAGCTTGCGCCGTTCCCACCAATTTGCGATCCATTTAAACATTTAGAACTCTCATCAATCCGCAGCCATCATCGGTCCGCTTCGCGCAGATTCGCCCGAAAATCTCTCCCATGCCTCTCTCTTCCCAATAGCAACAGCGCCACCAGCACTCCAATCACCACCATCTCAAATCCTGCAAGCGCCCATTGATATCCGAACTTGTCCCGCAGCGCGTACTCCAAATTATTTGTTGGCGCCGCAAAAAGTATCCCGATCTGATACGCCAGCCCCGGCACAAGCCCGCGCGCGGCGTCCGGAGCCAACTCATTTAAATGGACGGGGATAATTCCCCATGTCCCCTGCACTCCCAATTGCATCAGGAACGCGCCCAACGCCAGCAGCGCCGCGGTTTTGCTGAACGCCCACAGCGGAATCACCGCCATCGAAACGCATAGCGACGCAATCATGCTGTACCGCCGCCCAATATGCTGCGAGAGTTGTCCAAATATAATAGCGCCCAACACCGCGCCCACGTTGTACAGCATCGCGATGTACGAAACATTCGCCGCCGCGATGCGATGCACGGTCCCCAAAAAATCCGGATACAAATCCTGCGATCCATGCGAAAGGAACATCATGAACGTCATCAGCACAATCAGGTACGCAAAAAGTTTCCACTCGCGCCCAAGCGATCCCAGCACGGCGCTCGTGCTCGGCGCGCGGTGTTCCTTCCACGCCTCGGACTCCGGCACGCTTCTCCGAATGTAAAGCGCCAGCAACGCCGGCAGTGCGCCCAGCCAGAACATCCATCGCCATCCCAATGTCGGCAGGACAAACCGCGCCGCGATCGCCGCCAGCAAATATCCCACCGAATATCCGCTCTGCACGATTCCGCTCAACACACCGCGCCATTTCTTTGGCGCGCTCTCCATTGCCAGCGACGCGCCCACTCCCCATTCCCCGCCCATCCCAATTCCAAACAACGCGCGCAACACAATAAAAACCGTAAAGTTCGGCGCGAACCCGCACAGCAGCTCGATCAAGCTGAAATAAATCACATTCATCATCAGCGGCACGCGCCGCCCGTAGCGATCCGCCAGCAATCCAAAAAGCAGCGCGCCCAATGGACGCGTCGCGAGAGTCGCCGTCGTCGTCCAGACAATCGTTGCTTTGGAAACTTGAAAATGATCCGCAAGAGTGCCAACGAGGAAAACCACCACGAAGAAATCAAACGCGTCGAGCGTCCACCCCAGAAAGCTCGCCGTTACCGCATGAAAATGTCTTCCGGGCCCCAAGGGACTGCTCGAACCGGTCTCCACTACCCTGATACTCCCTCAGAGGCCGTGTGCGCGGGAACTTCCACCATCCTGGCAATTCGCCGATATAACAGCGCCGCTGTAATCGCACCCAGCGCATAGAGCCCCACCGCCTGCATCATCCGTCCAAACAGCAACTCTCCCGTCGCAAACAAAGCCGCATATACCATCACGCACCCAAGCACCCAGGAAAACAAATTCCCGCCCAGGTCCCGCGTCTCCGCCACATCCGGCGCCAGCGCGGCCACGCGACTCCATCCCGCCACGTGCGGCCTCACTTTCCGGTAAAACTTCACCAGCACCTCATCCGGCTCCGGCCGCGTCAACATCGTCACCGCTACCCACGCCACCGTCGTGATCGCCACCGTCCACAACGTCGACTTCGCGAACAGGATGAACTCCGCCCCGCCAAATAAATTTGTGAAGTGGAAGAACACTGAGCACGCCAGTGCCACCGCCATCGCGGAAATTTCGCTCCACGCATTGATCCGCCACCAGTACCAACGCAGCAGATATACGCCGCCTGTCCCCGCGCCCACTTCAAGCACAAATTTCCATCCCTCGCGAATCGACGCCAGCTCCCACGAAACCGCCCCAGCCGCCAGCACCAGCAGCAGGGTCACCAGCCGCGACACCACAACGTAATGCCGCTCCGCCGCATCCTTTCGCAAAAATCTCCTGTAGAAATCCGCCACAAGATATGAGCTTCCCCAATTCAATTGCGTCGCCAGCGTGGACATAAACGCCGCCATAAATCCGGCAATCAAAATCCCCCGCAGCGCCGCGGGCATAAAATTCGTCGCCACCAGCATGTAACCGCTCTCCGGATGCGCAAGATTCGGATAGAGCGCCACGGCCACCAGCGCCGCCAGTATCCACGGCCACGGCCGGATAGCGTAGTGCGCCACGTTAAACCACAAAACGCTCAGCAGCCCGTTCTTCTCGTCCTTCGCGCTGAATATTCTCTGCGCAATGTATCCGCCGCCGCCCGGCTCCGCTCCCGGATACCATGACGCCCACCACTGCACAAACAGCACCAGCACAAACGTCAGCACCGGCAGCGTCCACACCGCCGTCCCCAGCCATCCCCGCGAAAAATCCGGCAGCATCTTCGTGATGTCCGACGCGTTCGGCCCAGCCGCCGCGCGCATCACACCCAGCCGGCTCAACAGCGAATCCATGCCGCCCGCTGCTTTCACGCCATAATACGCGACGGCGATCACTATCGCCATCTTCAGCACGAATTGAAATAGGTCCGTCCACAGCACGCCCCACAGCCCGCCAAGCGAAACGTAGAGCCCCGTAAACGGCATCAGGAAAAAGATGCACATCGCCAGACTCCGCGCCTCGCTCATCCCCAATGTGACGCCCACGATGCTCGTCATCGCTTTCGTCACCCATCCAAGGATCAGGCAATTCATCAACAATCCCAGGTACACAGCGCGAAATCCCCGCAAAAATGCCGCCGGCTTCCCCGCATATCGAATCTCCGCGAACTCCACATCTGTCAGCAGTCCCGACCGCCTCCACAACCGCGCGAAGAGAAACACCGTCATCATTCCCGACGGCAGAAAGCTCCACCACAGCCAGTTCCCAGCGATCCCCTGCGAATAGACGAGCCCCGTCACAGCAAGCGGCGTGTCCGCTGCAAACGTCGTCGCCACCATCGAAGTTCCCGCCAGCCACCACGACACCTGCCGCCCCGACACAAAATAATCCGCCGTGCTCTTCCCCGACCTCCGCCGGAAATACAATCCCATCAGAAGTGTGGCCGCCAGATAGCCAAAGATCGCCAGGAAATCGAGCGTGGTAAGTTTCATGCGCGCTTGCCCTCACAATACGCCGGCTGTGCGCGCCTAGTCTCAACGCGCACCGCTACCCTGTCAAATAATTTGTGTGGAGGTTTTCGGAATGTGGAGGGAAATGAACTTAGTTCTGCATAAAGATCGGCGCCGACGCCAGCGGTCCCATCGGCAAATAAATTCCATTCCCCGGCGAGACAATGAATATCACCCCGTACAAATCATTGCCCCCCATGCTTGGACCAGTTATTGTTGCTGCGCCATTTGAAATCGAATATGCAATTCCAATTGGCGGCCCGACATTCGTGGCCAGGCCCTTTGAATCGCTCGCCGCATTGATAAGCGTTCCACTTTCATCGCCGTCAAACGAAATCGAATAGATGCTCTCCGCCAGCCCCGGCCCTATTGGCGCTTCACTCGCCCCGACCAGAGCCCCTTTAAATCCGCTCGCAATCGTGCCCGTCTGGCTCTCGAGCGTCCCCGCCTCCGCTCCTGCATCGGTCCCCAAAACAAACCCCTTCGTCGGCGACGCCAGATAAACAATTCCCAGGCCCGATGAGCCGAGCGCAATTCTGCCCTCGCCGCTCGCGCTCATCACAAATGAAGTCTGCACATTCATTTGGCTGCCGTGCCCTGTCTGAAGAGCTAATTCCTCCGCTCCGCCCGTGGAGTCAAGTTGCAGCACGCCGACGGTCCCTGTGGCCCCCCCGCTGGCCGTCCCTTTACCGGTCGCGAACCCGGTCATTTGAATTACCGCGCTCCCGCTCATCGTCGTGCTCGTAAACGGCCCTCCGCTCTGCCGCAACACGCTGCCCGCCATCAGCGGCACACCCGGCGCACCCGCATCCATTCCTACGGCAAATGCTTCATCCGCGGAAACCGCGTACAGACTCAAATGGATCGTCCCGAATCCGGGCACATTCCACGCCGCGGTCCCCGATCCATCCGCGATAAAATTCGCCGCGCCCGAAAACGGGACCGTCGTCTCCATCGTCCCGGCGTCATTCGCATCCAGCTCGCTCTGAATTACCGCGCCGGATTCATCCATCGAAAATTGTCCCGCCATCGCCAGCCGCGCGCCGCTCGCGTCCACTCCCGTCAACTCCAAAACGTAACTCCCCGCCGTATCCCCCACAAAGCCTGCCCCGCTCGCCACGCCCGGATCCCTTTTCTTCATCTCTCCCGAGCCTCGCGTTCCGGTTCCCGTCGTGTCGTCAAACTCGATATAGCGCGCGTCTCCCGTCAAACTCACCGCCAGCGCATATGTGTTGCTCGTCCCGTCCGCCCATTTCAACGTCATCACGCCAAGCTGATTCGCGCCGATTCCGTATGTTCCAGTGAACGCCACCTTGCTTTGCGGCCCGGCCCGCGCCGTTGCGGTCCAGAGTTCCCGCAGTGATGTTTCCCTTCCCATCCGCCGTAAAGCTTCCCGCTTCCGCCGTGATGCCCCGCGGCCCGAATCCACTGAACTGGAACGCGTAATTCCCCTGCATCATCGCGTTGTTCACGCCCCCGCCTGCAAGCGCGCTCGCCGAGTCTGTCGCGGCGCCCACTACCAATGTGTATGACTGCGTTGCTGCTACACCGCACACATCCAAAACTTGCACCGTAAAAGTGTAAGTGCCTTGCGTTATCGGGGTTCCCGAAATGTTTACGGTCGCCAGGCTCTCCGCTGTCAAACTCAGCCCGGGGGGCAAAGCGCCTCCTGAAATACTCCAATTGTAAGGAGTGGCGCCCTCGGTCTCACTCACCACTCCGATGTACGGTGTCCCCGCGGTCGGATTGGCGAGCGTCGTCGTCGTGATCGTCGGCGGAGATACCACAAACAGCGTCACGTTCGCCACCTGTGTCGGATCGCTCACGGAAGTTGCCACGATCACCGCGTTCACATTAATTGTAGTCGGGGCCGTATATGTAAGTGACGTCGTCGTAACATTGCTCAGAGTTCCCGGCCCGCTCAGCACCCACGTCACGCCCTGATTCGCCGTGTCACCCTGCAGCAGCGCGGTGATGATTCTCGTCTTCCCCCCATCCACATACGCCTCTCCGCCGGGAATCAATGAAACAACGATTCCCGTGGATCCCCCCGCGGATCCCCCACTCGGCTCTTGCGTGATTGGAATTTGGTACGTTTCGCAGCCCGCCAAAAACACCACCGCGAAGAGGAGGCACGCACTCCCTGCCCCGATTCTTCCGAGCCTCCGTCTTTTGCCCTTCCCCACGCCCGCTCCCGGTCGCCTTTGACCAATGCGCATCTCGCGCTCAATCAACAGATGTATTTCTCTTGCGGTGAGTTGCTCGCCCTATGAGTGGCTGTACGACTTCCTAAACAATCTTCTCGACGAGTTCCCGGTATCATTCCCCGGTTGGCGGAGTCGTCTTGAAGCCGCGCTTCATCCATCTGCTAGCTGATTTCTACTGCGAGCGTCTATCATAGCACGCGACGCTGGCGAATCAGCCATTCGCAGCTTCATCTTTTCGATTGTTCTGTAAAAGGAAGACCCCGGGTTGGTCAGGGGGATGACAACCCGGGGTCGGGGGGTTGAGACAGAGGCAGGGCCGGAATAATCTCGCGTTTGCTCAGTGGGTGACGATGCTCGACCAGTGGTCTTCTTCCACCGCCAGGACCATGTCTTTAAAAATATCGATGTCCCAGCCTTCGCCCACTC
The DNA here is from genome assembly GCA_963737185.1 of uncultured Acidobacteriota bacterium. GTDB lineage: Bacteria > Acidobacteriota > Terriglobia > Acidiferrales > UBA7541 > DASTCZ01. The sequence goes on from CAVTRS010000021.1 coordinate 32,928, forward strand.
GGAACCTCAATGCATCGTGATTCTCACTGACGATGATTCCATGCAGAGGAACTCGTATTTCTCCCGCGGCTACTTGTAGAACCACCGGCTGCCCTATCCACGCTTCGTATACGCTCGGCATTTTTGGCTCCCTCAGTAGAGGATTTCGTTTATGCAGGAGCCATCTTGGGGGAGGCGCTTTTACCTCACAATGGTACTCAGGCACCACAATGATAGGTAAGAGGTACTGTTAGCGCTTGCGGCACAAAATCCCTCGCGTCGCCGCCGCAGTACCTTCGTACTTTTTCTTTGATTCGTTCGGTTCATTGTCCCCCGCGTACCCGGCCTTCATCATGCTTTCCAGACACCGCCTGCTGCGCGTGCTCGCCGGCCGCGCAGCAGCGATGGAAGGAACCGCGCCACATGCCTCGCTTGGTCAACATGCTGATTCTCTTGTGGGTCGCGGGTGCTTCCTTGACCCTTGCTTGGGAAGAAAGCTGCGGGAATCCTGTCGTTTTCTGCTACCGTATTTCCAGGGAGATTCAGTTGCGGCGCGCCGATATCGCTCCGCTCGCGCAGCCGCTCGCGGCTCAGACCGAATGCTCGATTCCATCCGATCCCTTCTCCACACCATCTACGACGTCCAGGGTCTGATCCACTGGGGCGGCACACTCCTCGTCTGCGCAATCGTTTTCGTTGAAACCGGACTCTTCGTTGGCTTTTTTCTTCCGGGTGATTCCCTGCTTGTCACCGCGGGGATTGTCGCCGCCGCCGGTCTTTTGGACATCTGGACTCTGCTGCCGCTTGCGATTCTTTGCGCCATTGTCGGCGACCAAGTCGGCTACGGTATCGGCCGCAAAGCCGGCGACGCCCTCTATAGCCGCAAGGATTCCGTGTTTTTTAAGCGTCGCCACCTCGACACTGCGCACAAGTTCTACGAAACGCACGGCGGCAAAACGATCATCCTTGCTCGATTCATGCCTATCGTCCGCACCTTCTGCCCTCCCGTCGCAGGCGCGGCTCGCATGAGTTACACCAAGTACCTCGCCTATGACATCGCCGGAGGCATCCTCTGGGTTGGCTCCATGATCCTCGGCGGCTATGCGGTCGGAAAGCTCATGCCCAATCTCGGCGGCCGCATCCACTACGTCATTTTGGCGGTCGTGTTTCTCTCAATTCTCCCCGGCATTATCGGTTATTTCCGCGCCCGCAAGAGTAAGTCCGCCGGCGCATCCGCAGCCGTTGAGAACAATGCCTCGCCTTTGTAGGACCATGCCTGCCGCCAACCCTCTCCCGCCCGCCGCCATCATCTTCGACATCGGCGGCGTCATCGTTCGCGTTGACCCCCGCCGCGTCCTCCCCATCCTTCACTCCAAGAAAGCTGTCTCCCCTGAAAAAATCTGGGCCGCCATTCAGCACGACCCCCTCTGGAAAGACTGGCAGGAGGGCCGCCTCGCTCCGCGCGATTGGTGCGCCCATCTCACTGATCGCTTCGGCCTGCGCGTCTCGTTCGATCAATTCTGCCGCGCTTGGACCAGCGTTCTCATCCCCAATCAAATGCTCCCCAACTCCCTTTTCGCCCGCCTTGCGCGTCGTTGCCGACTCGTCCTCCTCTCCAACACGGATCCGCTTCACCTCGACTTTATGTTGTCCCATTTCACTTTTTTCCGTTACTTCCCCGCCCGCGTTTTTTCCTGTCGCGTGCGAGCCAGCAAGCCTGAACCCAGGATTTTTCAAGCCGCCATCAACGCCGCTGGCTTCCCTCCGTCTCGCATCCTCTACGTTGACGACGTCCTTCCTTACGTCCGTGCAGGCCGGCGTATGGGCCTCCGGGCCATCCAATTCACTTCACCCAGTCAACTCGACACCGTCCTCCGTTGCCACAACCTCCTCTAACTCATTCCTCTGCCATTCTTCTCCCTCTATCCATCTAAAGGGAGTTAGGGAAAGATTTTACCCTAAGGATTACCCTCTATTCGCAGCCCTATTCGTAAGTTATTGAAAATAAAGGGTCATTTTTGGGGCACTGTCCATTAGTCGTGGTACCCCGATTGCCCTTTGGTACAGGTCAGCCATTCAGCCCTCTCTCTGAATCGCTGCCTCGGGTTTTTCACCGCAACCATCAATCAGCGGAACCCGAACCCCTTTGGCCTCACTGGCGCTTGGAGGTGTCAAGATGCGAGCACTGTTTCAACGGCTTTCCGTTCCCGCTTCGGAATCGCAATTGAGCGTCGCGTTGGCCCTAAGCGTCCTGGTCATGTCCGGCCTTCTCTGGGGCATCGTTTGGCAATCCGAAATCATCGCCAAGCAGCGCGACGTCATTCGCTGGCTCTTCTCGCTCCACGGTGGCCACGTCGGCTAATTGATTTTTTCTGGCTCTCTCAGCGCAGTTTCTTTCCCTCTCACAGCAAGTGGTTCGAGGGCCGCTCTACCGGGCGGCCTTCTTTTTCTCCCCATCTCCCTCCTCCTTTGCGCCTCGACAAAGTGTCTCGTCTAGCCCAGCCCGGCTCGAAGGGCAGGGGCCTCTCGCCGCCGATTAGCAATCACTCCATTGTCTTCACCAATCCCGCAAATCACACGGTGTCATCCTGAGGGCATCCGGTCAGGATGTCCGAAGGATCTGTGTGCAAACTCCACATTGAGTTCGCCAAGCACTCAAATCCCTAACAAAAGGATCCGTTGTCTTTTTTGTGGGGTTTTTACTTCACGAACAGCGCTTCTCTCAGCTGGTCTCTTCCGAGGTATGTTTTTGAAGTGTGGAATCGTGAAAATAGTTCGAGGATTTCTCTATTCTGAAACGATCTCGCAAATGGAAACACCGAAGGCGCGGGCACCAACTCGAGCGAATGTTCATCCAGCACGCGATACCGCTGGAACTGATCCGGCCTCTTGCTGTGGAACACCGCCAGGATCACCCCGCCCTCGCGCAGCAGCTTGCTCATCCGCTCCGCCACCCGCCGCATCATGTCGCTATCCAGATAATCGAGCAGGTCCCATGCGAGAACAGCATCAAAACTCCCGGGTTCGAATTTCAAGCTCGACTCCAAAAACTGGTTCGCAATCTCCGCCGGCGTCTGGGGTTCCACTTCCGAGGGCAACGAACGCTGCCTCTCCTGCTCCGCCTGCGAATATTGTTTCCATCCCGTCAGCAGATCCTCGGTGTAAACTTTGAAGCCGCGGTCAATAAAAAATGTAATCGTGGATTGCCATGCCGGTCCCAGGTCCAGCAAACTCCCGCGTCCCAGCCCGCCGATGTGCCACAGGAAATCCCTCAGACTGCTTGAATTCCGGACCTCGCGGGGGGCAAACGATGGCGGCGCTGGTTGCACCGATGGCGTGTGTACGTGTGATCGGACGCCTGCTCCTGCTGGAGCGCGCTCGGGGCTGATTCGAAAGCGGTTCAACAATCCCATTCTGAACTAATTCCTGTTCTTACGATTCTTTTTCGTCCGCGCCTATCGCCAGCGGCACTTCCACCGGCGTTGTGTGCGTTGATCCATTGCTGCCATTGGCGCCCGTGCGGCCTTGCTTCTTTTCCGCCGGCGTCGCCACTTCCAGTTTCCCGCTCACCACCGCGCCTTCTTCAATCACCAGACGTGGTGACACCGAATCGCCATTCCACTTGCCCGTCGGCCCAACCAGAATTCGATCCGCCGCGCGAAGGTTCCCCTTCAATTCGCCGCGCACCACAATCTCGCGCGCGTCTATGTCGCCCGACACATTCCCGTCCGTCCCGATCGTCACGCGTCCGCCCGCCAATTTCACGGAACCGTGCAACTCCCCATTGATCTGCAAATCTTCCGTCCCCGTCACCTGTCCGCGAATCGAAATCCCCTTTGTGATCACGCTCACTGCGGGCTTCGGCGGCTCGGGTCGCGCAACAGGATGATGCGACGGATGCAATTGTGCCGGAGCTTCCTGCGCGGGGGGCGTCACCACAACGTTCTGCGGAGAAGGAGATGCCTTGGGTTCTTCATTCCTGCGCCACATTTTTCCTCCTCGGGGTGGGTCTGAAAAGGGGTCTTCCTGGGCGGGCCCCACGACTCCACTAGAGGGGCGGAATATAGCGCAACGTCAAGTCAATTGTCTATGGCCTGGGGGTTCGATTTCGGCCAACAGTTGACGCAGTCGCTAACTTGTACCAGAGGACAGGTATTGCCTGAAAAACGCTACCGTAGAACCCGGCTCAAAAACCCGCCACCGTGCGCCAAACCCCGCGAATCCACTCACTTTTGCACATTTTCTCGAATCGCCGAACGAAACCACAATCCTAAATCTCGCTTGTACTTTTCGATTGCAGGAGCACCGATACGCCATTGAAATTGCGTGAAGAACGTACGAAGGGGCGGTTGTCATCCTGAACGGAGTCCCGATGGTTTCATTCGGGACGAAGTGAAGGATCCCGAGCCACTGCCACAAAATCCGATTCCAAGGACACATTTTCAGTTTTGAAGAAGCGGTTGTCATCCTGGACGGAGTCCCAATGGTTTCAATCGGGAAGGAGTGAAGGATCCCGGGCCACTACCACAAAATCCGATTCGAAGGAGGAATTGTTATTTCTCTCAAATGGCTCTCATGCTTCGTCTGACACCTCAAACCTGAATTTGCGAAATTACCTCGAATCTCCCTACCCTTTCGGCGCCAAGCCCCTCAACTTCTCCGCCGCCTCTTCCGGCGCCAGCGGATTAAAATAAACCTCCTTGATGCTGTACGACTTGCTCCGCCTCTCCACAATCGGCAGGATCTCGATGTGCCAGTGGTAGTCCTCCGCGATTGTCGTCCAGTAATCATTCAGCTCGCCCTTATATGAATCCGTGCTGGGTGACGTGTGCACCACGAGGTGATAATCCTGCGTCAATTGCTCCAGCCGCCGCAGTGTCCGCCCCAGCAACGCCGCAAGATTGCGCCGCACCGCCCCCGGTTTCGGCGTCTCAAACAGGTGATTGTGCTTCCGGTGCATAATCCAGGTCTCGTATGGCACCCTCGACGCATAGGGACAAAACGCCAGATACTCGCCCTGCGAATCCACCATCCGCTTCCCCAGCTTTTCTTCCTGCCTCACGATATCGCAGAAAACGCACCGCTCCTTCTGTTGATACCAAATCCGCGCCGCCCGCAACTCATACAGGATTCGCCTCGGCACAAACGTTGTCGCCGTCACCTGTGAATGTGCGTGCACCCACTCCGCGCCCGCCACCATCCCCTGGTTCTTAAACACGGTCACGTACTTGAACCGCCGGTCCTTCTTCAAATCCGTGATTCTCTGCGCATAAACCGCGAGAACCAGCTCGATCTCCTCATCGCTTAATTGTGATAGCCGCCGGTTGTGCACAGGCGTTTCCACCAAAATTTCATGCGCGCCCACCAGATCCATCCGGTCGTAGATGCCGTCCGCTTCCCTCCCCAATTCCCCCTCAATCCGGTAAAGCGGGTCCAGATGCGGCATCACCCGCACCTGCCACGGCCCTGTTTCCGGCCGCATCAGAAGCGTCTTCTGCTCCTCCTCATGCCCCGGGCACAGCGGACACACATCCGCCGGCGATTCCACTTTTTCCGGATGTCCTATGACCACCCAGCTTCGTGTAATCGGATCCTTACGCAGTTCCATAGTCAGGTCTCACGGATTGCAACTTCGGCGGGATTTCAAAAATCAATGCGGTTCGTCGATTCTCGGACTTGTGATTTCGCCTTTTCATTTACGGCTGGAACTTTATCCCACGCCTCCGCGCGGCGCAAGCAATGCGATTCGCGCTCACTTCTTTGCAGCAACATGAATTCCTTCCTTTCTCTCAAATCTTAGATTTCAAATTTGCGATTGTCTTTTTCCTTTCAGGGGCACAATCACTTGGGAAACCGTATCAGCACTGTCGCCGACCTTCCGCGCGCAAATGGAATGAAAAATTACACGCAAGAAAAACAAGTCCGTCTCCAGGGTGGTTTCGTACATTGGCTTGCCAATTCTGCTGCTCCATTCAGCCGCTTTGGCCGAATCGTGAATCGCCTTGATTCCTGGATAAGCGAGTGACCAATTTGTCCCCCAGACATAACCCCCGGGTTCCCCCGCGTTGATCCATCGGTTGCAGTCGATAAGCTCGTCGGTCCATGATTGCGGCCATACATCATCCCTGACGCGGGTCTCGTACTCCGCCTTAACGCAGTGTGTGAAAATGATCTCGTGCCGCCCTTTGTTTGAACCGAGGCAGTCTTCGACGAGAACAATGTAATCGCGGCCGTAATTGGCGAAACGATGCTCCATGACTCCAAAGTCCACTTCGGGAAGCCAGACAAGTATTTCGTCTAATGGGTGCACAAATGCCTCCTGCCTGGATCTCTTGATGAGATGATTTAGGTCGAATCGGAGCGCGAAATAGGATTAGGTACTGCTGCCCAACTCTGATTCGTGCCTCACTCCATTCGGATCAATTCTCAAGACCCAACGCGAACCATGGCTACAAAGCCAATCGGGTGCTGGCTCTACAACGCCGCAGGCTACAAGGTCATCTCGCTTCCCTTCCTCGTCCACATCAATGTCGAATGCGGTTAAAGCCATGCCGTCGATCAATGTCACGATCTTTCCATCGGCGTCTTCGCATGAGTCCGTATGAGAAAGGCACAGGACGTTGCCGAATAACCCATTGAAGTCCGCTCGAACACGAGTTGTCTTCGATTTATTCAGTGCAGGACCACCCGAACTAATGCGATGACGGCCACAACGATATCTTTTCCATTCGAGTATCTGCAAGAACAAAACAAGGTCGCTCATGCCATGAAATCACGGGAAGAATTCTTGAGGTCATCCCTGCAACCCCCCTTCAAACAATGAAGGCACCAAAAAACTTCAGGGCGGGCATCCCGTGTTTTCGCGGATATCCCGGCCCATGATTTTCCTTCGAATTTTATTGACTTCGGATTCCCTACCCGGACATCCCTTCGTTTTGCACCGGTCTCTGCACCGCCGCCGTCAGCACATCCGCAACTCCCATGCCCTCCGGCAAAATCTTGTCCTCTTTGATCGGCTCGCTCACCTTCGCCAGATTAATGTTCTTGGCCAGACCCATCTTTTTCAGCGCCCAGATCCCGTACCAATTCACATCCACTTCATACCACCTCATCCCGTGCTTTGCCGACACCGGATGCGCGTGATGGTTGTTGTGCCAGCCCTCGCCAAACGTAACAATCGCCACCAGAAAATTATTCGTTGACATGTCCTGCGTCTTAAACCGCCGTGATCCCCACATATGCGTCGCCGAGTTCACCAGCCACGTGAAGTGCAATCCCAGCACCGTCCTCACGAATATTCCCCAAAGCAAAAACGGCCAGCCGCCCACGGCAAACAGGATCGCCGCCAGCACGATAATCGGCACGTAGTGGTATTTCGTGATCCAGCAGTGGAATTTGTCCTTCGCCAGGTCCGGCACAAACATCGCCAGCGTCTTCGTGTCATGGTGCATGGACTTCCCAACCAGTATCCAGCCCATGTGCGACCACCACTTGCCGTCCCGCGGCGAGTGCGGATCGCCTTCCTTGTCAGAATGTTTGTGATGGATCCGGTGCGTAGCCACCCAGAAGATCGGCCCGCCTTCGAGCGCCAGCGTCGCGCACACCGTCAAAAAGTATTCCACCCATTTGGGCGTCTTGTATCCCCGGTGCGTCAACAGCCGGTGGTAACACATCCCCACTCCCAGGCTTGCCGACACCCACCACAGCACCGCCGCCACAATCAGCGCCTTCCAGGTGAAAAAGAAAATCGCCGCGATCGCTCCCACATGGAACATCAGCATGAAGCCCGCGGTCACCCAGTTGATCGCATCGTCGCCCGGATGGTTCTTCCCCAAATGTTCAATCGTCATCGAGCCCATACTTGTTTTTGGATTCATATCGCTTGCGGCCATTTTGATTCCTTCCGAAAGGGGCCGTTCCAATTCTGTTTAGACGTGCTCCGGCCGGTCCCGAGTCCATCTCGTTTCTATGAATCTTTATTTCAACAAACTAGCGAAGGGACCTGAATCGCCGGGCTCTCTGAATCTGCGGATGAAGATCTATGAAGGCGTATGAATTTTAGAGAGCCGCATCACAATGATACCACTTTACAGCCGGGTTGAGTGTTTTATTTCAACCAAAGATTAACTTTTGCGTCCAACATCGCGACCGTATCACGATAAGTAAGTGCCCCCGCGGTACCCTGCGGGGGCGCACCGCATTCCCTCGACTACAGCGCCCGCTTCATTACTGTTTCGGCGCGTCGCTGCTCTTCAGTTTTGTGCACGCCTCAACCGCGCTCGTCGGGTCGATCGCCCCGCCGCCTTCCACGATGTGCGCGATTTTCCCCTGCTTGTCGATCACAAACGTCGTCCGGTTCGCAAACTCATTTTGGTCGTTCAGAATCCCGTATTCTTTCGAAACTCTTCCGCCGATGTCGCTTAGCAATGGGAAGGTCAGGTTCAGGGACTTCGCGAATGCGTTGTTGGAGGGCTGCCGGTCGATGCTCACGCCGAAAACTGCCGTGTCATTCAAATCAATTTTTCCGCTGTCGATACCAGCCTGGTATCCCTGGAGTTCCCTCGTTCAACCACCTGTAAACGCCAGCACGTAAAACGCGAGAATCACATTCTTCTTCCCGCGAAAATCGCTCAGTTTCACCTGCTTGTTGGTGTTGTCAGGCATCGTGAAGTCCGGCGCCACATCTCCCACCTTCAAATTCGTGTGCGCCACATTTCCGCGCTGCTGCGCCGGCGCCGCAATCCCGGCTATCATCCCGGCGATCGCCAGTGCCACGGGCGCAATCAATCGAGTACGTTTCATTCGTTCACCTCTCCATCGCCGAATTTCGTTCTCGCGTGTCAGATTATATCCCACTGGTCGCCTTTTCTTAAACTGTTCCTTTGCGCCTTTCGCGGGTCTATAATTCGCCCAAGTAGAGTAAGAGGAGGACGCCATGAACGCCGACCGTGTGGAAATTTCCTGGGATTCAGAAAAATCGCAGTGGCTCGCTCGCATTCAAAGCGGTGAAGAAGTCATCCGGCGCCATTGCAATCTCCCCTCCAGCGCCGATGACGCGACCCTTCGCTCTGCCATCATGAAAATCGTTCAGGACGAAGGCTACGAAGCCGCTCCCGAAGCCATCCACATTATTCGCGCCAATCAAGCAGGCTCTCCCTAACTCCGCTTGGACCTTTTGGGCGCCGCACCCTTCGCTCTTAAGGGTGCGCGAGTTGCCCTTTCACCCTCCACTTATTTGTTCGTCTTATTGTCAAGCCCCCGGCAAATCACTCTTCTCCCCTCGCTTCGTAACCCCCCGCTCCGAAAATACCCACGCCAATCCTTCCTCCAGCGTACGGAACACCCGGATCCCGTGCTCGCCCTTCGCCTCTCGCAGCATCTCAAACATCCGCACCACCCCATACGCCGCATCATTTGGCACTACAAACGCCCGCCGCGCACCGGAGGCAAAAACATCCTTTTCTGCAAACCGTTGCACATCCGCCGCATTAAACTCCGCCTTCGTCATGTGCGCGAAATCCGCCAATTGCGAATATGTCGGATCAAAATTCGGATCTGCCATTAATTTTCCCTGGTGGTCCAGGATATCTTCCTTCGTCACCACGCCATACGCGGTCGACATCACCAGCCTGCGTTCCTTGTCAATCTTGTAGCAACCGGGCATTTCCCTTTCCTCATTTCGTAAATTTGTGATTTCACTCGGCCAACAACACGTTCGCTTACAACTTAAAAACGGTGTCTGCCAATTCGTGCGTGAGAACTCTAAAGCGTTGGGAACTAACCTGCAGCACTGCGACTGCGGCTATTGCGTCCTCTTACCACCGCTCCAGCAACATCACCCTGCCTCTGCATCTCTGCATTTCCAAACTTCTATTCGACGGATTACCCCGATTTCCCGTTACATACATTTCGCGCACGTTACCACCTCGCACCCTCCCGCTTCTCGCGGGCCCGGGCTCGCGCAATGGTTTCGTTTTCATCCTGATCCCGCCTTGCCGGCGCCAGTCTTTAGATTTCGTCTTTCGTATTTGCTCTTGCCTTTGTCTCTTCCCTACCCCCCAGGAGTTGACTCCCCGCCCCCGTAAGTTTATGTTTCTCCCAGCGAGCCAATCGCGCGCCCCATGCAACTAACCATCCGCCCCGAAAAGCACCACGACGCGCTCACCCTGCACTGCAGCGGCGCACTCATCGCCGAAAGCGCTCCCCTTCTCAAATCTCAGGTAAAGGAATTGCTTCCGGGCGAAAAAAGCATCACTCTCGATCTCGCCGCGCTCACTCGTTTGGACAGCGCCGGCCTCGGCGCCCTCGTCAGCCTTTACGTCTCCGCCCACAAAGCCGGCGTCGCATTCCAGCTCGTGAACATGAGCGCGCCTATCCGCGAACTCCTCGGCATCACTCACCTTCTCACCGTCTTCGAGTCCGCCGCCCCCTAGAACACCGGCACTCCCTGATCCGATTTTCGTGGTTGCCCTGTAGCTCAGGTCCCCGGCCCCTTTTGCCGGGACCTGAGGACTTTCTTCACACAATTGTCCAACATCGTCGCGTGTAGCCCAGTCAACCATGCAGACTAGCGTCGCCCCCCATAAACGGTCTAAACTGTTCTCACCCAGGCTTCACAACCCACGAAACGGAGAAAACATGAAAACCTTTGAAGTCTCGCTCAGCTTTCAAGACCGCAACAACACTTCCGAATCATCCACGGTCAAGCTCGACGCCTCCAGCATCCCCGGCGCAATCGCCAAAGCCACGCGCGAATTCGTAAAGAAATTGGATCGCAAGCAAAGGTTTGACATGAACAAGAACGGCCTCGAAATTAAAGCCGTCTACATCGGCAGCGCGGAAAAGGAAAGCTCGAAAGCAGAAAGCGCCTGACCACAACATCCGGCCAGCCCGTGAACGGCGCATCGCCCGTCGATGAGCAGCGCGTCCCCATCGAGGTATCCGAATGCCCCGAAGAAACCGCAATCTCAATTCATCCTGGGAATCCGGCATCCCAAAGCCGGATCCGCCCCGCCTCTGCCCGGTTTCCGGCAAACGCATGTACGCCAACGAACGCGAAGCAAAATCCGCCGCCGCGCACCAAATGGAGCGCGGCCAATCGCCGCAACTCCACCTAAGAATTTATAAATGCCTCCACTGCAACGCCTATCACCTAACCAGCAAAGATCCATAGCCTGTCGCGCTCATCGCTGTCCGGGTGCCGCGCCTCCCGGGAACGCCAATCTCCCGATTGGCGGTCGCCGCACCCTTCGACAAGAAAGTTGTCATCCTGAGGGCATCCGACCAAGGATGCCCGAAGGATCTGTGTGAAAACTCCACCTTGAGTTCACCTCGCGGCTACAGGTCCCCTCACTCCCCCCGCTCCTCCAGCACAATCTTCCCCTCCACATTCCCCGCCGCAATAAACTCAACCGCCTGCCGCGCCTCCATCAACCCAAACGTCCGCGTAACAACCGGGTCAACCTTCTTCTCGCGTACCAGCTCAAATATCTTCGGCAGATCTTCCCGCAGCGGCTTCGGGTCCTTCTTATACAGCATCGTGATGCCGTAAAATTTCCCGCGCCGTCCGCGGAGCCTCGACCCCACAAACAAATTCGCAAACATCGCGCCCTGCGCAAAAAATCCCGGCGCTCCCAGAAATCCAACCACCGTTCCGCCGCGCCGCACCGCCCCAATACACTGACCGATATTCGCCCCGCCCACCGCATCGAACGCGTAATCCACTCCTCCCGGCTCCAACGCGCGAACAAGCTTGTCGAGCCGCCCGCTCTGATAATCAATCGGCGTGGCGCCCAGCCTCCGCACAATTTCATGCTTTCGAGCCGACGCCGCGCCATACGCTTTCACTCCCGCCAGCCTCAACAGTTGCAGCGCCGCCGTCCCCACTCCTCCCGCCGCGCCGGTCACCAACGCGGTCTGCCCGCGCTGCACCTTCGCCGTGCGATGGATCATCTGCCACGCCGTCACGAAATTCAGCACCACCGCCGCCGCGTCAACATCCGACACGCCCTCCGGGATCGGCAAAAATTCTTCCGCCCCGCGCACAATCTGCTCCGCGAATCCTCCGTGAATCGTGAGCGCCGCCACGCGTTGCCCCACTTCAAATCCCGTCACGCCCGCGCCGACTTCCTCCACCACTCCCGCGATTTCGTATCCCGGCACAAACGGAATCTTCGGCGCATACAAATATTTCCCCTTCAACATCACCAATTCCGTCGACCCCACTCCCGCCGCGCGCACCCGCACCCGCAGTTGCCCCGCCCGCAACTTCTCCACCGGCAGCTCCGCCACTTGCAACACTTCCGGCCCGCCCACCTTGGTAAGCATCACCGCCCGATAAGTTCCCGCCATTCAATTCCCTTCCTTCATTCCCGCCAAACACAAAAAATCTGCAATAATCGGAAAAAGTTTGTCATCCTGAACGGAGAGCCGACCGCTTGTAAAAAAGCTTGTCATCCTGATGCCGCTTTGCGGCGGAATGACCTGCTTCAGCCTCTACCTAAAACACGTCGGTTCGCGCGGCGCAAACCTTGAGGGCCCGGCGGCCGCCTCCTAGCCCCGTGCTTTGGAAATTCCGCGCTGCTCGCATTTAGTTTTCCGGAAAAACCGTATACACCCTCAGCGCGACTCTGGTCGACAACTGCGCCGAGAATATCGCGTTAACTCGGCAAAGCTTTCCCGGGGCCTTCACCCACTTCCTTACCGACGCGCTGAGCGATGCAACCCAGAACGGATCGAGGGTGAATGACTCGGCGGGCCCAAGATCAAGGAAAGAACCGAATTGGTTTTCGGAGTTTCTGTAATAACCGACCATTTCTTCATCCGTTATATAAACCAGAATTCGCTCCATGTCTTCGTCTTCACTGAAGCTAGCCAGCCTGAATATGTCGTTAATTAGCGCGCCTGCCCTATTGGATCTCGGTTGATTCATGCCACCTGGCGGCCTTCGGTCATGCTTCACTTCCCATGCAGCGGCCGCGTGGCTATCTGAGGCGGCAACGTAGGAATCAATCTTCTTCCCCGGAAGGCTCGGATGTTCAAACTCCATCCGAATCTCGAACTCGGCAAGATTTCCTCGTTCGATGAGCGAATGATTCAGGCTGTCCTGAATCTCGTCCTCATTAAGATTTCGTTGGCGCTTTAATCGCTCCTGTAAAAGTTCAGCAAACAGTTGCAAGACATCTTTTGTGAAAATCACTTATTCGCACTCCTTCGCCGCCGGGTGCCACACCCTTTGCCTCTAAGGGTGGGGGGGTTGACTTTTCTTCTTCGTCTTTCTCTGAACCTTTACACGCTAAATCTGCGGACTTACATACTTAACCTCTATTCTGGAAGTGGCCCTAAACAAAGGGCCTATTTATGCTTACATCGACACTAATTGCTGTTTTAGGTTGCCTGATTTTCCTCGGCGCGGCCCCGTTCCCAGTTGCCGCCGCCGTACAGAAAAGGTTTCCAAACATATCGGAACGAAGTTTCTCTACTTCGGTCAAAAACGTCTTTGTATTTAATACAGCCTCTTACTCCTACAGCAAGCCTGTTAAGACGAATTTCATTCAACACCTCATCTTCGAGAGTAAGGAACGCGCTCGCTTCAATGGGTTCATTAGGGGAGAGAACTTTCTTGAGGCCGTAGATGGGAAACATGACCGTACTAGACATATCAGGGTATTCGATGTGTTCCAACGGAGAGAAATAGGCCGCGCATTTACTTTCTTCGATGTAAGCCGCAGTCGTGCCATGGGCAGTAATCAAAAATTCTACCGAATATATGGTGTTACCCGCTTGGCTAGGCAGATTCAAGTCTTTCAAATCCACAACGACTCTGGCTCGTTCTTTCTTAATAATCAGTTCAATGTTGTCTTCAGCAGCTTTGGCGGATGTCTTGATGTATTCGGTTTGCTCTTTAATGGCCGTCACCGTTTCTTGAGTGGCCTCCGCGGCATCGCGCGTCTTAACGCCTTGATACCAAATGGCGAAAAGAGTGCCAATCAAAGCGATGGTTTGCACGATAGCCGCTCCGACCAACCACCATTCGGCTTTTGTGTTTCCCTGCATACTAGCTTCTTCTTGCTGGAGATATTTGGTGGATCCCTGCTTGCCTTCTGCTATGGCCGACAGTATCGCATCCAATTTCGCTGTCTCGGCGGCTTGCCACTTTTGATAGCTCTCTTCGGTCATTTGAGCGTTGGTCGCGCTCTGTTTTGTAATAATCCCGGCGCTTGGCTTCCCAAGCCCTTGAGAGAGGGATACAGCCGCTATACTCAGGGCGCATGCAATCAGAAGAAGGCAATATCCGGCAATTTTGATAATCCTATTTCGCATTTGATTTTGTTCGTATCCTCCGCTTTTTCTTCGGTTTGGAAGTCAAATATGTAATTCCCTAAATCTGAAATTGCTTTTTCCCTTCCTCATGTCTTAAGCCTGCCTCTGTACACCATCCCCTGCGCCTTCCCCTCCTCCATCAACCTCTTGAAATAATCCCGCAGCACCGCTACGCACTGATCAAACGGCTCCACGCTCCGGTACGACCGCGACTGCATCACTCCTCCCTCCATCACCGTCAGCACAAATCGCGATAGCGACTTCGCATCCAACGCCTTCGGCAATCTGCTTCGCGCCGCCTCCAGACACTCCTGCACCGCCGCCGACCACGCTGAGAAATTCGCCGCAATCCCCGCGTGCACGTCCCGCAATCCCGGATCAATCTCCATCGCCAGCCGACCGATCGGGCTCCCGTACCCAAAATCCGTAGACACAATCGCCTCTCGATACATCGCCAGCAATCTAAAAATCCTTTCAATCGGATCGCTTACTTTTTCCCACACCGGGGCCATCAGCGCTGGCATCAACATCTCCTTATATTTCCGCAGCACCGCGGCCACCAGCTCATCCTTCGTCTTGAAGTGAAAGTACATGCTGCTGGCGGAGACTCCTGACTTCTCCAACACGTCCGCCACGCTCGTCGCGTTGTACCCCCGCTCCCAGAACATCACTCGCGCAGTTTCAATAAGCTTTTCCTGAGTCCTCATCGACCGGCCATGCTTCGCTCGCTTCCTCCCGGGTGCGCCTCTTCCTACAGCATGATTTACAATCACATCCCCCTCGAAATTTCTTACAGGCCTCACTTTGCGTTTCCCGCCCTTCGTCCCGCCACGCGCGCGCCCCTCCAGCTCTCGAAGTTTCTCCCGCACCTCTACTGCCATTTTCCTCATCGCAATCGCCCGTTCCTCAGCTTCATCGAGAAATGTTTCGGGCGGTTCTATCCCCTTTACCGGGGTGGGGATTAAATCCCCGTCGAAATTCCTCATCAGCCTCACTTTGCGTTTAACTTTGGGTCCCACTTCGCGTTCCACTTTGCGCTTGCCCTCCTTTGCCCCGCCGACTCTCCACTCGTATCAATCATTCGCCGATTCAAAATGTCGCCGGCCTAATCCCACCCTAAGAGTCAATTCGCCACCGGCCCGCTTGCTCGCATTCTCCAAGTCAATCCATCGCCGCCATACTCCGCCATAAGTGCCGATCGTGCATAATTCGAATGCCCTCGCCCCGTTCCCGTTTTCGATCAATTGATGTCGCAGTTTTTCGCGAAATGATTGATCTGTTTTCCGCACTCTTAATTGAGTGGAATGACTCATCCAATTTAGTCGCGACCCAAAAAAAGTCAATGGAGTTCGCTGTTTTTACCTGTAAGTGCTTTTAAATCAATGGGTTAGCGGACATAGCGCGTGGGCGTCGGGCCCACTTCAAGGCGGTGGCGATCCCAGATCGCCCCTTCCCTTGTGTAGTAGGCCATTTCAAAATCCTGCGTCAGTTCGAGGCAATCCGTGGGGCAGGCGTCTTCGCAAAGTCCGCAGAACATGCAGCGCGAAGTGTCGTACGTAAAATTTGTCAAAACTTTTCGGCGCGTCGCTTCATCGCGGTGCCATCCGACGACAATTAAATTTTCCGGGCATGCCAGCGCGCAAAGATTGCACGCGATGCAAAGCGTCTCGCCGGTTTCCGGATTGTTGTTCAGGCGCGGCGCGCCGCGATATCGCTCGGCCACCATCGGCCGCTCGAGCGGATACTGCTCGGTATAAATTTTCTTGGGGTTTTGATAGCTGAAGGTGAGCGCCATCCCCTTGAAGAGGTCCACCATAAAGAATCGCCGCAGCAGTTCTCGCATAAGTTGGTAGTTTGTTTCGGCGGCGCGGGAAAGTCAAGGCGAAGCTGCGCGTTGCGGCTCTTTTATTTTTTGCCGGTCAAGTGAAAACTGTTTGTGATTTCGTACACCAATTTCGATTTCGCGCTGTATTGCTCCTGCGGAATCAGGATCATGGCCGTCGCCGCGTAACCGTTGTGTTGCTGGACGAAAGTTTCTCCATACATTCGGAAGTCCTTGCCATTGACTGTTTGTGTGTAGCGAAAAATAATATGGAATCCGCCATCCGCCTGAGGAATCGGATCACCCAGGGTAAATCCGTCCAAATTACTCATGTGGCCTCGAACAAACTCCACGAGCGCGTTGCTCAGTTCCAACTCAGTCATTTCCGCCGCTGCGTGGCAGCGCAGAATGATAATTCCGTTTTCAGTCGGGTCGGACGCAACCACGATCACTTCGTCGGCAGTGCCTTGATCTTTGATGGTCCAATTGTCTGGAAACGAAACGGTGAAGAGCCCGCTCTTGTGAACATAAGGTTGCAATTTTCCGAAGACGACTTCCTTCGTGCCTTCAGCAGGCGCGGCCTTTTCCTGTTGCGGCGTCTTGTCCGGCGGTGGCGTCTGAGCCTGCTTCGCTTTGTCTTGCCCGGAAGCAGTTTGCGATTGCGATTGCGTTTGCGCGGCCGCGCTTGCGGGCCCGCTCATATTCGCAGCTAAAAATGCGGATCGCGTTGCCAGCCCCGCATGCAATGCGGATTTTTCGCCGGCTAGGAAAACCAGCGTGAGTGCCGTTACAGAAAAAACAAGAATGATTCGATTTCTTTTCCGCATCCCAAAACCCCTCACGCACTCAGTCTATGCCGCGGGCAAAGTGTTTTCAATCGCGTTTTGTTTTACGCGACGGCAGAGAATGCCACACACGCCTCGGCGGGTTATGAGGGTTCGTGGGATTTGGTGAGCGCGGCTTCGAGACTGATGAGGTCTTCGCGAATGTCGAAGGTGCGAAAGTTTGTCTGCGCGATCATTTTTTCAAATTCGGATTTTGTGTAGGCGCGCTTCAGCAGCATGAAGCGGAAGGTCAGCTTGGTGATGACGGCGTTCACGGCGCCGAGGTGCATCGCGGTCACGGCCTGTTTGATGGAGTCCATGGGCGCGTCTCTTCGCAGATCGATAATCAGGGCCCGGCCGCCGGGCTTGAGGACGCGATGCATCTCCTGCAGGGCGCGCACGGGCTCGGTGAAATTCTTGAAGGCCGCGCAACAATGAAGATAGTCGAATGAATCGTTGGCGAAGGGCATGGCGGAAGCGTTGCCTCGGCGGAAATCAACGCTGACATTTTCCTTTGCGGCGTTCGCACGGGCGATTTCGACAAACGTTTCGCTGATGTCCAGTCCGGTGATTTGAAAATCGCCGAGCTTCGCCAGCTCGATGGCGAAATATCCCGGGCCGGGGGCGACTTCGAGGACGCTGCTGCGCGGCGGAAGCTTGTCAGCGGCGCGGCGGGCGAGCGCTTTGAATTCGTCAAGGGATTTTTTGGTGAGGGACGCGTACCAACGCGCGACGGCACCCTCCATTCCGATTCCTTTGTAGGGCTTGATGGTTGATGCGTGAGCGGCCATGAGAGCCTCCTTTGCAGGAGCGATCCTAGCGTCCATTGAAAACGGAGAGAAGGGTGATTCGGCGAATGCGGGGTTGATGTCGGCGAATGCAGCTTTTGCGGCGGTGAAAAACGGCGGGGCCGCTCTCCGCCATCCAAAATAAAGTGAAACGATTCTCATGGTCGAGCGTCTACCATGGGAGGGGGAGGAATGGTAGACTGCCTACTGTCATGACGAAAACGGAAACGGAAAAGGCGGAGATACTTCAGGGGACGCTGGACATGCTGATCCTGCGGACGCTGTTGACGGGGCCGGCGCACGGGCACGCCATCGCGAAACATATACAGCGAACGAGCGACGACGCGCTGCAGGTGGAGCACGGGTCGCTCTACCCGGCGCTGCACCGGCTGGTGAAGAATGGGTGGATTTCGGCGAAGTGGGAACTGTCGAAGGAACGGAACCGGGAGTTCAAATATTACCGGCTGACTCCGCTGGGGCGGAAACAACTGGTGAGAGAGCGATCGAAGTGGGCGCAAATGGCTGCGGCGATACACCGCGTGTTGAACCACGCATAGGAGCCCAAAATGAAATCGAACGAAGGCAAAGACGATTTCGAGAAGGAGCTTCGCTCGCACCTGGAGCTGGAGGCCGAGGAGCAGCGTGGAGCGGGGATTTCAGAACGCGAAGCGAAGGAGCGTGCGCGGCGCGCATTCGGCAACGCGACCGCGGTTGGCGAGGATGTGCGCGCGGTGTGGCACGCGCGATGGCTGGAAGATGCGTGGCAGGACGTGCGGTATGGTCTGCGCCAACTTCGAAAAAATCCGGGGTTTACGGCGGTCGTAATTCTTACGCTTGCGCTTGGCATTGGCGCGAACACGGCGATCTTCAGCGTGGTGAACGCGGTGCTGCTGCGTCCGCTGCCCTATCCATCGCCCGAGCGGATCGTGACAATCGGCGGAATTTATCCGATGAAGTTTTCGCCGCAACCCACATTCCATTGGGAGTGGGATGAATGGGCGGATCACACGGAGTCCCTGGAGGATCTGGCCACATATTCGACGGGCGAGCTGAACTTTGCGGCGAGCGGCGTGGAACCGGAACGAATTGCAGGAGCGGAGGTCACGCAGGATTATTTCAAAATATTCGGGATCGAGCCGGTCGCGGGACGCACTTTTTCGCCCGAGGAAGAGATTCGGAATCATCCATACGTGGCGGTGATTAGCGCCACGCTGGCGCGCCGCTTCGGAGCGCCGTCAGATACGATCGGCAGGACATTCCTGATGAACGGAAAACCGACGACGGTGATCGGCGTGATGCCAATTGGATTTGAGTTCCCCGAAAAGACCATGGTGTGGCTGCCGGCGGCGTGGGAAATGAGCGATGAAATGCTGGTGAAACAGGCTCTTTTCTACAATTGCATCGGCAGACTGAAACCGGGAGTGCCGGCGGCACGAGGACGCGAAGAGTTGACGGCAATCGCAACGCGGATGCGGGAAGAGGCAATCAAGAAAACGCCGCCACCGCCGGGAAGAAAATATCCGCCGGTGCAGAAAGTTACGGTGGTTCCGCTGCACGACGAACTGGTGGGGACTTCGCGGCCGGCGCTATTGATCTTGCTGGGCGCGGTTGGATTTGTATTGCTGATTGCGTGCGCGGATGTGGCGAATTTGCTTTTGGCGCGCGCGGTGCAGCGGCAGCGAGAAATCGCGTTGCGAGCGGCGCTGGGGGCGAGCCGGGCGCGTCTCGTCCGTCAGGGGCTTACGGAGAGCGTGTTGCTCTCATCGATTGGCGGAATTTGCGGACTCGTGCTGGCGTACTGGTCGCTTGACGCGGTGGAGCGATTTATTCCTTCGGGACTGCTATTCGTTCACAAAATCACGCTGGACACGCAAGTGCTGTTATTTCTGATGTTCGCTTCCGTGTTGAGCGGATTAATTTTCGGAATGTTCCCGGTGGTGCATGCGCTGCGAGTGGACTTGAATGATCCTCTGAAGGAAGGGGCGGCGAGCGCTCCAGCGCGACGCTCATTTATCGGGCGCGCGCGCAATTTGCTGGCGGTTGCGGAAGTGGCGATGGCGCTGGTGCTTCTGGTGGGCGCGGGACTGCTGATCAAAAGTTTCCGGCGATTGACGAGTCTGGACACGGGATTTCACGCGGAAAGCGTGCTGACGGCGAGCGTGACGCTGCCGGGCGACCTTTATAAGAATAACAACCAGCGCACGGCATTTTTCGAGCAGACGCTGCAACGGATTTCCGCGCTGCCGGGAGTGACCGCGGCTTCCTACGTAAGCGACCTGCCATTTGGAAAAGTGAATGGAATTATGTTCAAGGTTCAATTGCAGCCGGAAACCGCGGCGCATCTGGCGAAGCAAGATCAGAACTTCGCGTCATTTTATGAAGCGAGTCCGGATTATTTCCGCGCGATGGGAATTTCACTGATTGCGGGACGCGTGTTCAATAATGGAGACGGCGCGGGCGCGCCATCCGTGGTAATCATCAACAAAACGATTGCGGAAATGTTCTGGCCCGGCGAAAGCCCGCTGGGAAAGCGAATCAGCCTTCCGGGGAACGCGCCGGGGCAACCAGTAAACTGGGCGGAAATTGTGGGAATTGTTGCGGACACGAAACACCGAAGCCTGACGGAGAATATTGCGCCGGAATATTATATTCCAATGATGCAATCGCCATCCGCCGCGGTATTCCTGGTGGTGCGGGCGACGGGCGACCCTGCAACGACAATTAACGCGATCCACCAATCGGTGGCGCAGGTGGATAGCACGCTGCCGCTTTCGGCGTTCGTGTCCATGCAGGAGCGCGTGTCTGAATCAGTGGCGGAGCCGCGGTTCCGAACGCTGCTGCTGGGAAGTTTTGCGGGGCTGGCGTTGATTTTGGCGGCGGCTGGGATTTATGGCGTGATGTCATACAGCGTGGCGCAGAAGACGCATGAAATTGGAATTCGCATGGCGCTGGGAGCGGACCGCGGAAGCGTTCTGGGGCTGGTGCTGGGGCAGAGTTTGAAACTTACGCTAGTGGGAGTGGGGATCGGGCTTGCGGCTTCGTGGGGATTAACGCAATTGCTGACCAGTTCGCTTTATGGAGTTACTCCGCACGATGGGGTTACGCTGGCGGGCGTGTCGACCTTGCTGGCAGGAGTGGCGCTGTTTGCGAGTTACATTCCGGCGCGGAGGGCGATGCGGGTAGATCCGCTGGTGGCGCTGAGGTATGAGTAGGGAGCGACGGGGAGACTAAAAGCAAAATAAAGAATCTAAGTCAAAGACCCTGACTACCGGCAGGCAGACCCACACGTGAAGACGACGTGCAGGGCACTTGCGCTACTTATGGAAAAAAAACAATTTCAGATTTGAAATTTAAGATTTCAGAGAAATAAAAAACTAAATCTAAGGCAACGTCAAAAGCCCCGCGTTCGCCCGGACTGCGGGACGAACATGGGGCACTCGGCAATGAGCAAATTTTTAAAAATACTTATCACTTTTTGGGTGATTACAATCGCCTTCCTTGCCTCGTGTTTCAATGTCCGCTTATTGGGGTTCTATGCTGCTCACATAAACTTTCTCGCTGTCAGAATTATTCTCATTTTGCTTTTTTTGGTTACTTTTGTCTTCATACCGGTTTCTCTTATCCGCAGAGGGCTGAGAAAGGACCGCGGCAGGGATGGCTAGAAGACATTCACCACGGGCCAAGGCGTCAGGCGTAGGCGAGGACTGCGGCGCCGGCGCAGATCAACATTCCACCGAGCCAGTGATGCCAGGTTACGCGCTCGCGAAGAAAAATTGCGGCGAGGGCGATGGCAACGAGCACGCTGAGTTTATCCACGGGAGCGACGCGCGAGGCTTCTCCCAATTGCAGGGCGCGGAAATAACAGAGCCAGGAGAGGCCGGTCGCAATGCCCGAGAGAATCAGAAAAATCCAGGTGCGGCGGCCGATTGCTGAGAATGATTGGTTCTTGGTGAGAAGAGCGACGGCCCAGGCGAAAATTAGAATCACGACTGTGCGGATGGCGGTGGCGAGATTGGAATTTATATCTTGGACGCCGACCTTGGCGAGGACCGCCGTGAGACCCGCGAAGAATGCCGAGAGCAAGGCCCAGGTAAACCAGTTCATATGCCTCCTTTGCCGCGACAGGTGCGAAGCGTTTAGTTGGGCACCACTTTTGCAAAAAGCGGGGCGGTGCGCAACCTACGGCTCATGGAAAAAAACCAATTTCAGATTTGAAATTTGAGATTTCAGATTACGGCGAAGAAAAAAGTCGAAATCCGCGCCCTTAAGTGCGAAGGGTGCGGCACCCGCAAAAAACTGGGCAACGTCAAAACACCCACACGTAACTACGACGTGTGGGGCACCCACTAATTCAACGGCAAAATCAAAAGCAAGGCAAAGAGAGAATCGAAGGCGCGATCGAGATTATAGATTCAGAGATTAGTGATGGACAGCGCCAGAGCCGCTTGATGAGCCTGAGGCTGCCGGCGCGGCGGGAGCGCCGGATGAGCCGGTTGCTCCGTGCGAACTTGCGCCCGAATTGGAGCCGCCCGCGCCCGCGCCGCCAGGCATGCCCGCTGATGCGGAGGGTCCGCGGTAACCGCCGCCGCTGGATGCGCCGGAACCCATCGGCGTAACGCCGGAGATTCTTCCGTCAGAAAATCTATTGGCGAATGTGCTCGGCGCACGCACGACGGGCGCGGGCGAGGAATGCGGCGCGAAAGCAACCGGCGGCTGCCCTTGAGCCCGCGGCGCGGTTGTGTTCATGGGAGTGGGCGTCTGCCTGCCATTGTTCGAGCGAGCCATTCCGGCAACCGTTCCGTGCGGCGTGTAGGCGAGGACGGAATTCACGGCGCGAACCGGCGCGCGTCCCGTTACCTTTACTCCGGAGGCCACGAGAGTTGAGACGGCCGGCGCGCCTCCCTGCGTATAGGTGGCCGGAGGAGCGGAAACGGATTGCAAAACTCCCGAAGGCGTGACTTGTCCGCGCATCCCCGGCAGGATCACACCATGCGACGCGGCGCCGGCGAAACAGACCTGCGTCTGCGCGGCCCTTAGCGCCTTAATTCTGTTTTGATTTGCGACCGATGCCATAGACGGCGTCCATCCGAATTGATTTCCGACGTTGACGAAATCCGCCGTGGCGGATTTGAACACAGCGAGATTCTGCGGAATCCAGAACCAGCCCGCGCCCGCGAGATTCACCCAACCGCCGTAGTGATACGGCAGCCAGCCCCAGGGCTCATAGCTTGTCCACATCCAGCCGAAGCCGGGATCGCCGTACATCCACATGCCGTTGCCGAAGGGCATCCAGAGCGAGTCAACGCCATAGGGCTGCCAGGCCATGCCGAATCCGGAAATATTCGACCAGAGGCCGTAGTTGTAAAGATCGCCGACGTTGAAGGCGTAATTCTTCTGCGAGATGAAATCGCCCGCGCCGCGATCCGCAACCTGCTGCGCGTCGTCGCGCTGGGCGACCCATTTATCGAAGGAATCGGGTTGCGAACTGCGATCCAAACTCAGAGTGTCTTCCGCGGAGGGATCAAAATGGAGCGTTTTCCCGGATTCGACTTCCGTGGTGGTTGGCCCGGAGGCGACTTCCACTTTGCCGTGGAACGCAGTGACAAAATTTTGGGAATCGGTTGCGTCGATGCGGAAGCGTCCGCTGCGCGGAACCGTGATTGCCAGATCGCCCGCCGCGATGGAAACCTGATCGCTGTGAGAGAGATTTGTCGTGGTGATGATGGTGCCCTTCTCGAGCTTGAGAGAGGTGACCTTGACCCCAGTGCCGGTCAAACCGAGGTCGGTAAAATCCACCTGCGTGTTGGGGGCGAGACGCACCATCAATCCCGCCTCGAATTCAACTTCGGCGAATCCGGAATCGGTGCGCAGCGAAAAATCCTGCTCGATAGGGAGATTCATCATGGCACGTTGCCAGGGGGAACCGGGGCTTTGAAAGGCGACGTCGCCTTCGACGAAACTGAGGCGCACGATGCGCGCGTGGCTGGCTTCATCGGAATGGGCAGGAGGGACGGTGACGATCACAATGGCGAGAATTGCCAAGATCGCTGCAGAAAGATAGGAAGCAACTCGGTGCATCAGACACCCCCTGAGGAACTTCCGCGGGCACATTGTCCCGCCTGCCGAAGAAAACGTTCCCGCCGTTCGCTGGGCGACGAAGAGAGCCAAACTTGCGGTCTGGAGGCGGCGCGTCGTCTGATGGAAATGCTGCGCCCGATGAGGTGCAAAGTCAAGGAGGGTGAGTTGGATGTTGCGATTCGCGGGGGGGCGGAGGGAAGGCGAGTTTGCCCGGCGCGAGGCGCGTTTTGTGATGCGAGTTGCTCGCCGGTGATTGGGCGCGGTGGTATCATCCGCGAAGGCGGCGGGGAAAACGGGTGAACGCGGGACGATATGCTGACTTGCCCGGGATTGCAGGGATTATTCAACGCAGAGGCACAGAGGGCGCGGTGAAAGAGCAATTTCAGATTTGCCGTTTGAAATTCCGCATTAGCCAGAATATCCCCGCCCGCGTTTTTTAAGAGAGGCGAACAGCCAGGAGTGGCATTGCTACCTATGATTCAGGTGACAGCTTTTTCCGGAGGACGCCGGGATGTATCGAAAGTTGCCCAATCTGTATAGGAGGAACAAATGCGAAATCATCCCAGGATTTTGATTACGGCGGCGGTTGCGCTGGTATCGGCGGCGGGGATATTGGTTGGGAATGCGCCGGGAAACGCGCAGATGGCGACGGATCCGAACGCGGTTACGGTAACGGTGACGATCACAGGCAAGGGAAAAGATGCGCCGCCGGCCGTGCCCAAAGACGATGTGGTGGTACGGCAGAACGGGAAGGTGCGTCCGGTGATTTCCTGGGACCCGGTGAAAACGATTTCCCGGGGCACGGACCTGGTGATCTTGATTGACGATGAGCTGCCGTTTCACGTGACGACGCGCTGGGACGATTTCCAGAATTTTGTAACTTCGCTTCCGGCAAACGTGCACGTGGGCATAGCGTACGCAAATAAGGGCGCGGTGAATTTTGTGCAGCAACCGACTCTGAACCACGATGCAGCGGCGAAAGCATTCCGAGACCCTATCAGTATTGATATCCAATCCGACGCGATTTACCAGTCGCTTCAAACCCTGGCGCGGGAATGGCCCGCCAACCAGAACCGGCACGAAATCGTGCTGCTCAGCAGCGGTTACGATTACTCGGTGGCGGTCGCTCGAATTTCGGGGGTGGGCAGCACCGGCGGCCTCCAGCCGGACCAAAGCATTCCCATCCAGAGTGCGATCGAAGATCTGCAGGGAAAAGGGATCGTGGTCTATTCGTTGTATGCGAATCTTTCGAGCACGCCGCAAAATGTGCCGCAGGCCCAGGTGGATTGGGGCCAGGGCGGGCTGGAAGAGGTCAGCAAAATGACCGGCGGAAAGACATTTGCATTTGGAAATGGGACTCCGCTTTCGTTCAAGCCTTACCTGGACGAGATTGACCAACTTCTGCAGCAACAGTACGCGCTGGTATTCCGTGCGCAGCCGGCGAACAAAGGCGGATTTGCCGCGCTGGAAGTGAAAGTGGAAAACAGCAGTGTGCAAGTGCATGCTCCCGCGCGGGTATTTGTGCCGGGCGGGAAATAGGGATTCGCAGAAAGAAAAAGCCAGCGCACAAATGTCGCGTAAGGGAATCCCGGATTTAAGATGCGAGCGCTTGGCGAGTTGAAGGCGATGCGTTCACACGGATCCTTCGCTACGAGCCGATCAAATTCATCGGCTCTCCGCTCAGGATGACAACCTTTTCGGAGGGCCGTTGAGGTAACAGGCATTCCGTTCCAAACGGATACTGCAAAAGACAGAGCCCCACGCGTAAGCTTGGCGCGTGGGGCTCTTTTTTCAGTAGCGATTGCCGGTTGAGTTATTGGATTGCGGGCTTGGAATTTCCGCCCTTGTCCTTGTTGCCGCCCTTTTCGCCGTTCTTGGGCGGATTCTTGGGCGGCTTGCCGTCTTTCTTTGACGAATTGCTTCCCTTCGACGAATTGCCGCCGGTGGTGTTGCCCTTATTGGAATTGTTGGCGCTGTTCTTGTTTCCGTTGTTGGCGGAGTTGCCGGTCTTACTGGCGTTATTCGGGGGGTTGCCGGTTTTGTTGGCGGCGTTGCTTGGACCCGCACCGGAGTGCGATCCGTTAAATTCGCCCGCCTTGGAGGTTCCGGCAACGGACGGCTGTCCGTGGTTCGCGCCATAAAACTGGGACTTGTTGGTGCTCGCGGTATGCTCGTGCTGAACCTGCTCGGAGGTCGGCGCGACGTGGTGTTCATTTTCGGCCATGCGCTCCTGAGCATTCGGCGTGGCGGTGGTGCCGCCGGCGCCGCCGTTGAAGCTGACGCGAGTGACGTTGGTGTTGTTGATGACGGTGCGATTTACGTAGGTGCCGCGGAAGCCGACGCCTACGTGGGCTATCGCGGTGTTGTAATGGAAGAACCCGCCGCCCCAGAAGCCGCCGACGAAACCTACTCCGCCATAACCGAAGCCATAATTAATTCCGCCGTAGAAGCCGACGTGCGGTCCCCAATAGCCGGGGTGCCAGGCGTAGAGTCCGCCGCCCCAGCCCCAATAGCCGGGCGTCCAAAGAAATCCGACTCGCGGAGGACGAACCCAGGTGCCGGGGACCCAGAAATAATCGCCCGCGGCGTAAGACCAGTAGCCGGGCGTCCAGAGATAACCATCCGCGGGAGCAACCGGCTGCTCGTAAACGGGAATTGGCGGCGGGCCGATGCGGACGGAAATGCCGACGGCGATCTGCGCCGAAGACGGCGCGGGAATCGCCAGGAAAACGAATGCGAGAAGCAAAAGAGAAAGTATGCGAACGCTACGCATTTACATCACCTCGTTTAGAAGCAATCGCTCGCCCCGAACGGATGGGACGCGACCTGCTTGAGATTTAGAACCGATGGCGTATCGGCTGGGAACCTGCGCGCCACTCGCACTCTGCCCTGCTTATATTAAAACCGAACTCGGGGGGAAAGTTGCGTGGAGTGAGGCGGATGTTTCTTGAATTGCGATGGGTAGAAAGGCCACACCTTGCTGAAGCCAATAGAACAATTGCTGATTGGCAGCGAAAGGCCCCGCCCCTTCGAACCGGGGCGGGCTACATGAAAGCCGCTTGCGAGCGGCGCCGGGGCCGGCACCCGCTACTGCGATAATTGGCAGTGCGGGGTGGTAGAATCCGCGGATGGCTACGCCGGAGGCACGTCCGCAACTGCTGATACGGCCCGCGCAAGAAGGCGACGCGCTGGTGATGCGCGAGATTTTCAACGAGGGTGTGCAGGACCACTTGATCCCGTTCGAGGATCAGCCGAGAAGCATCGAAGAACAACACGCACAGATTCATTCCGCAGTGGAGGACGTGCGGCATCCGATCCTGGTGGCGGAGTTGCGCGGGTGGGTGCTGGGTTGGATTGCGTTGACCGCGGCGGAAAGGCGTGCGCAGCTTGCGGACGTGGGCGAGGTGCAGGTGTGCGTGCGGCGGTCATTCCGGAATTACGGAGTGGGCCGGCAACTGATGCAGGCGATGCAGGCGGAAGCGGCGCGCCTGGGATACCGAAAACTTATTGGGAGAGTTTTGGCGGCGAATGCGGATAGCGTGCGGCTGTGCATCGCGTGCGGATGGCGCGAGGTAGGTAGGCTTGTGGGGCATGATGCGTCATATGGGGAGCGGCGGGACATTGCAATAGTGGAATACGTGATTGAGACGGCGGGGCAGGCGATTCATTAAGTTTGAGAACACAATCTCACTCAAACGGAAGAAGAGAACTCCGAGGACCGAACCAAACAACGATTACCTACATGAGGAGTTGAAGGAAAAACAGATTTATCGAGTCGCAGACGGATTCTTCGCTCCGCTCAGAATGACAACTATCTTGCGGGAGCATGAAACCAGAGGATGGGGCGCTCGTGGAAATAATTGAGGGCGGAACGATCGAGGATGATGTTGGGATGATGCGCGAGGCGCTGGCGGAAGCGCGCGTGGGGGCGGAACGCGGCGAGGTGCCGGTTGGCGCGGTGGTGATGCATGAGGGGCGGATTATTGCGCGCGCGCACAACCAGACGCTGGCGGATTGCGATCCGACGGCGCACGCGGAGATGGTTGCGCTGCGCGAGGCGGCGCGCGTGATTGGGAATCACAGGTTGCTGGGGGCGACGATTTACGTGACCGTGGAACCGTGCGCGATGTGCGCGGGCGCGTTGATACAGGCGCGTGTGGCGCGACTGGTGTATGGATGCGCGGAGCCGAAAGGCGGCGCGGTGCGGTCATCGCTCGGAGTGCTGGAGAATCCGGCAGCGAATCACCGGGTTGAAGTAGTGCCCGGAGTGCTGGAGGAGGAGTGCGCGCGGGAGTTGCGGGGGTTTTTTGAGGCACGGCGGCAAGAGGCGCGGGCGCGATAAAGCAAAAAAAGATTCCAGATTTGAAATTTGAGATTTCAAAGAAAGACGAAGCAGAAAAGCAAGACCCGCACCCTTAAAGGCGAAAGGTGCCGTGCCTACCGGCAGGCAGGCGGCACCCGTGGTTCCGAGGAGAAATAGACTTGCAGACGGTGCTTGCGACGATTGCCATAGTTCTGCTCGCGCTCATCCTGT
Organism: uncultured Acidobacteriota bacterium; assembly: GCA_963737185.1. Taxonomy (GTDB): domain Bacteria; phylum Acidobacteriota; class Terriglobia; order Acidiferrales; family UBA7541; genus DASTCZ01. Next base: position 61,275 of record CAVTRS010000021.1, read on the forward strand.
GGGATGTGTTCGAGACAGTGATTTTGCCGCGGCGCGTGACGCGGCGATTCCGCATCGCGCGGCTTTATTACATCTCCGCGTGGAGGCTGTGGCGGGCGGTGGCGAGCGGCATGAGGCGCGGCAACCGCAGGGAATCTTTTCTGGGTTATTTCGGGCCGCTTTCGTTGCTGGTGCTCTTCGGAGTGTGGGCGGTAGGAATGATCCTGAGTTTCGCGCTCCTGCATCTGGCGACGGGGTCGGCGATTAACGTGGGGGGGATGCCGGGAGGGCACCCGGGGTTCTGGTCGGATTTGTATATGAGCGGTACGACGTTTTTCACGCTGGGGCTTGGCGACGTGACGCCAACGACTTCGGTCGCGCGATTCATTACCGTAACAGAAGCGGGGCTTGGATTCGGATTCCTGGCGCTGGCAATCAGCTATTTGCCGGTGATGTACGGAGCGTTTTCGCGGCGCGAGGTGAACATTTCTCTTCTGGACGCGCGCGCGGGCTCACCGCCGACCGCCGGCGAATTATTGAAGCGGCACACGCAGCCGCAGAGCGTGCAGGCGCTTGAGGAATATCTGCGTGACTGGGAGAAATGGGCGGCGGAATTGATGGAAAGCCATTTGTCGTACCCGGTGCTGTGCTATTTCAGGTCGCAGCACAATAATGAGTCATGGCTTGCGGCGCTCACGACGATGCTGGACGTGTCGGCGGTTCTGATCGCTTTTGGGCAAGGCTCGTTGAAATGGCAGGCGAAAATGACGTTTGCGATTTCGAGGCACGCGGTAGTGGATCTGGCGCAAGTATTGAAGTGCGCGCCGCGGGAACCGAAGGAGCCGCGATTACGTGAGAGCGACCTGATGCAACTTCTGAAGATTGCGGAGGCGGCGGGCGTGCCGAAGTGCTCGAGGGAGAATGCGCAGACGCTCACGGAATTGCGCGCGATGTACGAGCCCTACATTACGTCGCTATCGGACCGGTTGTTGATGTACGTTGCGCCGTGGGTTTTGGATGCGAAGCCCAGGGACAATTGGAAGACCAGCGCCTGGGCGCGGATATCGGGCGAGAAGGGTTTGGCGGCGCTGGGTGAGAGCGAGGATCGGGAACATTCCTAGGATAACTCCAGACGCAAGCACCCCTCGTTTGGCACCACAATCGGGCGGTTGGATTTTCAAATTAAAAGAAAGCTCCGGGTCCCGGCAAAATTCGCCGGGGACCTGGGCTACATCTGGCGCGCCACAAAAGGCGCGAGGATTGCGCAAATGTTGACTGGGGAGTACGAAGGTACTATAGCCCGCCTGCACCGCACGCCTGAAAATCGAATATAGAAAGGGCCATTTTTGGCCGAAGTGTGGGCGCGCCGGACGCGGCGCGCCATCTACATCAGGATTCGGATTTCGGATGACCCGGTTTTCAGATCCGGGCGAGAAATCCCGATGAATTTGCACGCAGAAAGAGAACGACGATGAGCACGAACACGGCTGATCCCCCCGTTTCCCAATTGACGCCCACGCGGAAGCCGGGCGAAACGCAGCGCTTGCAAACGCTATGCATCGAAGTGCCGGTGACGGTGCAAGGTTCGCGGAACACCCATCCCTCGACGCCATTCCTCGAAGAGACGCGCACGGTGATCGTGTTCCCGCAGGGCGCGGTGCTGCGGCTATCGGAAATTGTGGTGCAAGGGCAAATCGTAATCGTGCAGAACATGCGCGTGAAGCAGGAAGTGGCGTGCCGTGTAATCAGCTCAAAGCCGGGAGCGACCGCAAAGGGATACGTTGAACTGGAATTTACGCAGCCGGCGCCGGGATTCTGGGGGATCAGCTTTCCGGGCGAGGCGATTGCGCCGCGGCCGGCAATTTCCGAAGCGCCGGCAGAAAATTTTACTACACCGATTGCTTCCGCGCCGAGCACGATGAGATCGCACGCGACGCCAGTGGCGCCGGCGGAAATTGCGAAGCCGCTTTCACCGATGAATGGGCCCGCGAAGCTGACGCCGGAGACGACGCTGGAGCTGAACGCGGCCATTGCGGCGTCATTCGCGAATTTGCGGGAAGCGGTAATGAGCCCGGAGACGAATGGGAATTCGAAGCCTGCCATTGAGAAAAAGGAACCTGTGGTGAGTCCGGCCGGTGAGACAAAGCCCGCGCCTTTGAGATTTGCGCCACCCGCTCCGATGCCGCCCGTAAGCCGCAATGTGAGTGCGCCGGAAAACGCGCCAATGAATTCGGCGACAAGGACAACGAAGAATCCGCCAACGGGGACGCAGGCGAATTCACCGGCGAACGCGGCGACGACGCAAAACGCTGTGCGAAGCGGATCGCGCCAACAAGACCAGCAGAGGATCGTGCAAGAGACAGCGCCTGTTACGCTGGCGGATTCGATGTCCGCAAGCGAAACGGAGTTGATGACGCCGCCAAGACAGCGCACGCAAGGCGGCACGCAAGCGGATTGGGGCCGCGCGCCGAAACCAGCCGAAACGGCGCCTTCGAGTTTTGCGGCGGATTCGCGGCGAGCGAGCGGTCTGAATTCAGAGGGACTGACGTTGATGGCGGATTTGGGCGCCGCGCCGGATGTTGGCAATCAATTGCTTTCGGCAAAGGCGGCGGAGCGCAGCCGCTCCGGAAGAAACAAGATGATCGCGGCGACGGCAGCAGTGGTGTTGATTGCGGCGGGAGCCGGATCGTATTTCTGGTATTCCAGGACGCACCAGGCGAGCGTAGCGGCGGATATCGCCGGAAATGCAGCAGGTAATGCTCCCGCGAGTGTTTCGGGCGCGGGCACGGCGAATGCGCCGGCAAATTCAGTTGCGCCGAATTCCGGGGCGTCCAATCCGCAGCCGGCGCCAGCGAAAGCGGGTTCGTCGCAGTCACAAAATGCGCGGCAGCCGAATAATTCCGCGGCGGGCAATTCCGCCGCAGGCAATTCGAACGGAAATAATTCCGCGGCAAACAATCCAGCACTGAAGAATCCGGGCTCGCCGGGAGCGGGCCAGGGTGGGTCGCAGAGCCTGAACAATCACGCGGCAAACAGCAAACCGAACAACGCCGCAAACGACGCCCGACCAGACGTGAGGCAACCCGCGGCGGCAAACACAAGGCAGCCGAACGTGCTGCCGATGAAGATTGCAGCGCCGACGGCCCCAACGCGAAACGCGGCGGCAAACAATGTTGCCGCGCCGGATCTTGGCACCGCGATTCTGTCCGGCGGCACGAATGCGAATCCAGCGATGATGGGAACAATCATTTCCAGCTCCATGCCTGCGCCGCCTCCCGCGATGAATACAGGCTCCACAAGCAACCCGGCGGGAATGAGCGTAGTGAAGGAACCGAAATTAATTACGTCCGTGGCCCCGGTCTATCCGAAGGCGGCAGCGATGCGCGGTGATGTGGGTGTGGTGACCGTGGACGCGACGGTGAACGAGCAGGGCAAAGTTGTGTCGGCGAAGGCGACGGATGGCCCGCCATCGCTTCGCACAGCGGCAAGCGACGCGGTGACCCAATGGAAATACCAGCCCGCGATGCTGAACGGAAAGCCGACCACGGCGCACGTGGTTGTAAAGCTGATGTTCAAGGCAAATCATTAAAGAGAACGAATTCGTTTTCTGATTTCGATTGGAGCCCCGCGGCTGTCGCCCCGGGGCTCTTTTCTTTTGGGCGCAGGAAGAGTGGCGGAGAGGGTGGGATTCGAACCCACGGTAGAGTTCCCCCTACACTCGCTTTCGAGGCGAGCTCCTTCAACCACTCGGACACCTCTCCGCGGCGGAAACTCGCAACGAGTGGTTGCGCTGCGAGGCCGTTCAATTCTAGCGGCGCGGTGGCAAAGGCACAAGCGATGCGAACGAGGAGCGGCGGCTGGCGGGGCTGCGGACGGCCTGTAGGCCGCTCCTACGAATTATGCGCAGGGCGGGAGATGAAATAGAGGAGTGCGCCGAGAGCGACGAGGATTGCGCCTACCACGAGTCCATTGAGCGGGCCGACGCGTTCGCTGTGGTTGCGAATCGCCGCGGCGACCATCAACGCGAGCGGGGGCAACCCGATGAGAATGGTACCGAGGATGCCGCCGGGGACGCGATAAGGACGCTCGAGATCCGGCTCGCGAATGCGCAGGCCGGTGAGCGCCCAGAACTCGAGCAGGATGCTCAGGCCGGTTAGGAGAACGTCAAGGATGAGGTTGCGCTCAAAGCCGAGGAACATGCAGCCGGACCAGGCGACGGCGCAGACGAGGATGGCGACCCACGGCGCGCCGGAACGCGCGTGGCGCCGCGCGAGAATTTTGGGAAGGAAACCCATTTCGGCCATGACCATGGGGAGACGCGTGAAGGAAAGCATCAAAGCGTTAAAGCAGCCGATGGCGCCGATAATTCCGGCGATGGCGATGGCGGCGCCGAGAAGCGGGCCGCCGACAAAGCGCCCCGCGTCAACCCAACCGCCAGTAGACCAGGATGCCAGGTCCATGTGAGTGCGCGATATGGCGCCGACGGGAATGAGATAGCAGAGGGCGATGAGCACAACGCTGATAAGCATGGCGCGGGGATAAGTGCGCTGCGGGCGGTCCACTTCACCGGCGATGGTGGAAGTATTGTCCCAACCCATGTAGTTCCACATGGCGACAAGAATGCCGGCGAGGATGTCTCCTGTTGCGTGGGATGGAGACGCGGCAGGGGCAAGCGCGCCGGGCGAGCGATAGAACAACGCACAGATTGTCAGGGCCGCGAAGGGAGTGAGAAGCAGGATGGTCATGACCGCGGAGCCGAGACCTACGCTGCGCGCGCCGATAATGTTCCAAAGGGTGCAGACGGCGATCATCGCGAGGCCGATCAGCGGGCCGCGAAATCCAGCGACGAGCGACGGCGAAAAATGGCCGAGATAATCCACAAAAAGCGTGGGGTAGAGCGCCATTTCAAAAACGGACCCGACGAGTGAGAGCCAGGACTCCTGATATCCCCAAAACTTTCCGAGGCCGCGATTGACCCAGAGATAGAAGCCGCCGTCTTCCGGGATGGCGGTGGAAAGTTCGCTGACCATCAATGCGGTGGGGGCGCTCCAGAGAATAGGAGTGATGAGGAGAATCAGGAGCGCGCCGAAATAACCGGCGGAGCCGATTACGTCTTCGAGGCCGTAGGGGCCGCCGGAAACCATGAAAAAAGTGGCGGCGACGAGCGGGAGAAGAGTGAGTTTGCCCGGAGAGATCCGCCGCATACGGGGAAAAGTTATATCACCGCCAGGGCGCGGGGAAATTTATTCATGCGAAGTTTTCTTAGGCGCTGGCGCGGCGGATTTAAGCTGCTGCAACGTCTGCTGCGCGAGCGCTTTAAAAGGAGTATTCAAAGAGGCTGCTTCGGTGAGGGCGGCGGTGGCCTCGGGAATTTTCTTCATGCGCGCGTAAGTGAATCCGAGGCGATAGAGATTGCGCGCGTAGGCGAACGTATTGTTTTTCACGAGTGGACTCGCCTTTTGGAAGGCGGCCAGGGCGCCGTCAAGGTCATTCCGATTAATCAGGATTTGTCCTTCCGCGGACCAGGCGAGTCCAGTCTGAAAACTGATCTGCTTTTGCCACTGGTCATCGGCGACATTTTCCGGTTTTTTCGCTGTGGGGAGAACCGAGAGGACTTTTTTCGCATAGGCGTCAGCTTTGTCGAGATCGGTGCCTTTCTCGCTGTAGTAATCGGCGAGAATGAGAAGCGCGTCCACATTATTGGGATTGAGTGAAAGGGCTCTTTCGCCCGCGGCAATCATTTTGGGGGTGTTCTGCAACTGCTGGTAGTCGCCGGCAGCGAGGGCTTCGGAGGAAGCGGCATAGGGGGAATCGGGAAAATCCGCGGCGAAACGATCTCCATAGGCGGCCTGATCAGCGGGAGATTGCGAGCGAAAGACGGCGTTGGCAAGAAGGTCCCTGACATATTCGATCTGATCGTGCTGATCCGCGAGCGCTTGATCGTGCCGGGATTGCCAATCGGCTGGAGCCGAATCCGCGGGAGGTTTCTGCGCCTTGTAACGGACGATGATGGCGTTCATTTTTTCGCCGGCGTCAAAGAGCGCGGCGATGTTGCCAAGTTCGGATTCCGCGCGAGCGAGGTGAATCGTGGCGTTGAAATTGTCCGGGTCCAACGCGAGGATTTTCTGGCAATACTCAGCCATTTTTCCATAATTCTTCGCGTCAGTGTAATAGGAGACGTAAAGCTCATTGGCCATGATGGCCATGTCACCCTGGCCGAAATCGGCCATGAACTTGTCGATCAGCGCGAGTTTCTGCGCGGAATCGGTGGCGGAACTGATGGCGTCGAGCGCCTGATCCTCGGGTGTGCCGGCATGGATGGTGGTGGTGCGAACCAGTTGAGCGCGTGCTGCGCCCGCCGCGGCAAAAGTAAATACAATCACCAGCGAAAGAAAACCGTTTCTCATCATGCCCTCCTGGAAAGAACGGCGGCTTCCGTGGCGGAAGCATATCAAAATTGGATGGCGATGGAGGCTAATTAATGATGCCGCGCGGGTGGATTTGCCGTAAGAGGGCGGGGAGAAAAATGATGAATTCAAATGCGAGGCAGGAAGCGTGGGACGTCGCGGCAGTAATCGCGATAGGCGGAGCCGAAGCGCGCGCGCATTTCGCGCTCTTCAAGAAGAATGAGGGCGAAAACGAAAACGAGCCAAACGGCGGAAACGGTTAAAGCCCAGCGAGTGCCCGCAAGAATGCATGCGCCCGCGACGGCGGCGATCATTCCTGCATAGCGCGGATGCCGGATGTGACGGTAAACGCCGACGGTGACGAGTTCGGCGTTGCCGGTGAGTTCGGCGTGGCCCACAAGTTTCATGTGGCCGAGATCCTTGCCCACGCGATGAAAAAGTATGGCGTTCGCGGCAATCAGTGCGGCACCGAGCGCTGCCAATGGGATTGATGGGACGCCCGCGGCCAGGAATTTATTGCGGAAGAGGAAAATGAAAACGCCGGCGGCCGTCCACGATCCTAGGCCGGCAATGTAAAAGGCGGCGCGAATGCGCGTGCGCCAGAAATTTCCGAATGGATGCAGGATGAACCAGTAGATTGGGACGGGAAGGTCGAGAAAGAAAACAAGAAGCGCGAGGTAGCGGAAGAAACGCACGGGGCATGATAGGTGCGCGGGGGTCGCGCGGCAAGAGGGGCAAAGGATTGGATTCGAGATTGACGTTGCGGGCGGTTTCATCGGACGATGCGTGGGCGCGGGCGGGCGCCGCGCTACGAAGGAGCGAAACGGCAATGCTAGAAAAGCATTCATGGGAGAAAGTGGAGAACGAAGCGCTGAATCCGCTGATTTCGCGGCGGATGCTGAACTGCGAAAAAATGACCATTGCACGCGTATATCTGAAGCGCGGCGCAATCGTGCCGCGGCATTCGCACGTGAACGAGCAGATTACTTTCATCCTTGCAGGCGCGCTGAAGTTCACGCTGGATGATGGAGTGGTGGTGGTGCGCACGGGCGAGGTGCTTCTGATTCCGCCGGGAGTGCATCACGCTGCGGAGGCGATTGAGGACACGGATGACCTGGACGTGTTTACACCGAGGCGGCAGGACTGGATTGATAAGGATGATGCTTACCTGCGAGAGGGAGCGAAGAAATAAGCGCAATTCCTATCAGCGCCGCGCATCGTTCAATTTGCAACTAAAAAGAAATCATGCACGAGAATCCGCGTGACTCGAGGCGGCGGGGCGAACCTCTCGTCTAATCGCGTGCGCCAGTTCGTCCTCCGCAACCTCCAAATCGTAGGCGGCTTGGAGATTCAGCCAGAATCGGGCGCTTGTATTGAAATATCGCGCGAGGCGAAGGGCCGTGTCTGGCGAAACGCCGCGCCGCCCGTGGAGAATTTCCGCGATGCGGGTCACGGGCACGCGGAGGTCCAGGGCCAGCCGATTCATGCTCAGCTTGAGCGGGAGCATGAAATCCTCGCGCAGGATTTCACCGGGATGAATGGGGCGTAATCGTTTTTCTCTCTTGGCCATTGAATCTCCTAATGGTAGTCAACGATTTCGACGTTGAATGCGTTTCCATTCGACCAGTTAAAGCAAATCCGCCATTGGTCATTTATACGAATACTGTGCTGACCTTTGCGATCCCCGCCCAGTGACTCCAAACGGTTTCCCGGCGGTGATGCCAGATCCCTCAAGTCTGTTGCGCTGTCCACCTGCCTGAGTTTCCTTTGAGCCACGCGTTCGATTGCCCTGAAGCGCCTGACACGATAGCGGCGGCATAAACGCTCCGTTTCATTGTTGCGAAACGAATGAATCACAGTTTTTAGCATATACTGGTTTCCGTTAAACGTCAAGCGTTAGGGCGCGGCGAGCAGAATTCGGAGGTCGCGAAGATTGTTGCCGGTGGGGCCGGTGACGATGGCGTCGCCGAGCTTGTTGAAGAAATTGTAAGAATCGCTGCGGCGCACAAAATCCGCGGGGTCCAGCCCCGAACTGAGGGCGCGAGCGAGCGAGCCACCACTGGCGACGGCGCCCGCGGCGGGGCTTGAGCCGTCAATCCCATCGGTGCCGGCGCTGAGAACAGCCACGTGCCTGCCGGCAATTTTCCACATACATTCGAGGACGAAAGCGGAGTTGCGTCCGCCGATGCCATCGCCGACGACGGGCGAGCTGACTTCGCCATCCGCGATAAGAGCCACTTTTTGCCCGGGACATTCGCGCGCGATGCGATCGAGTTCGCCGAGAAGGAATTCGGCGGCGCGGGCGAGCGGCCAATCGTCGGTGGAGTTATCGCAAATTGTGAGGAAGCCGGCGCCTTGGGCGGCGATGTGCGCGTGATGGAAAAGGTCGTGCATGCCGAGAACGATTTCATAATGAGCGCGCTGGAACGCCGGATCGTCCGGTTTGGGCGTTTCAATCAGTCCGCCGGGCGCGGTGAATTTTGCGCGGATGGAAGCCGGCAATATCGGAAGCAAACGATATTGTTCGACGACGTGGCGCGCGTCAGCAATTGTTGTGGGATCGGGCAGCGTGGGGCCGGAGGCGAGCGCGGACTCGCGGCCTTCGGGAACATCGGTGACGCCGAGCGTGATTTTCATTGCATGCGGCGCGGCTGCCGCGAGGCGGCCGCCCTTTACGGCGGAGAGATGTTTACGAATGGCGTTGATATCGTCAATCGGCGCGCCGCAGCCGACGAGGGCGCGATGCAACGCCTGAAAATCTTCGAGGGAGATGGAAGGGTCGAGCGGCAGCTCGACGAGCGCGGAGCCGCCGCCGGAAAGCAGGAAGAAGACGAGCGTGTGCGCGCCGCACTCGCCGAGCATTTTCAAGATTGCGCGCGCGGCGGCAAAACTTTGCTCATTGGGAACCGGATGGCCGGAGACGAATACTTCAAATCCTGAGAGCGGACGAGGCGGCGGGGTTGGACCGGCACAAATTCCATTGAGAGGGAAATCAGGCGCGCATACCGACGCGAGTCCTTCGACCATCGCATGGGAGGCTTTGCCGAACGCGATGACGCGGATGCGTGAGAAGCGCGCCAGATCAACTTCCAGCGGGCCACATTGAATACATGAGCCCGCGCGCGCGAGTTTGCGGCGCAGAGATTCGCCGACGTCAATCGCGGAAAGCGTCTCGGTGAATATTTGCCGTGCGGCGGACTTGAGGTCGGTGGCGGGCGGCATGACGCTTTCGGCTTAGGCCCTGGCCAGCGCAGCGACCCCTGCGCGCGCGACGTCAACGTCTTCATCCTCGCTGCCATTGCTGACGCCGATGGCTCCGACGCATTCGCCATCTGCTTCGAGCGGCAGCCCGCCGCGGATGGGAGTCTGGTTGGCGTGGCTACTAATGGCGAGGCCCAGCGAAAGAAGGACATTCGGCTGGTCGCCTGTCATCGCGGGGCCGCTTGGTTTGCGGCGGATGGCGGAGGAAACCGCCTTGGCAATTGCGATTTGCACGGAGGAAAGTTTTGCGCCGTCCATGCGCGCGAAGGCGAGCAGATGGCCGCCGTCATCTACGATGGCGATGTTCATTGGAACTTTGATTTCAAGGGCGCGGCGTCCGGCGGCGGCGAGAACGGCACTCGCGCCTTCATGGGTGAGCTTCGGATGATTGCGCGTGACGAGGGGCATGGTGAAATTATTCCTAACGGGCGGATCAAAAGACCCGCACATGCGAAATTATCTATGCGCCAAACAGTGCCGGGTTAAGCGCGTTTGGCGGCTTGCGTCCGTCGAGCGCGGCAATCACATTTTCGCAAGCCATGACGGCCATTTTCGTGCGCGTATCGAGGGATGCGGACGCGATATGCGGCGCAAGGATGACGTCCTGACGCGAGACGAGCCCGGGATGAACCTGCGGCTCTTTTTCGTAAACGTCGAGCGCGGCGCCGGCGATTTTTTTAGCTTCCAGCGCGGCGACGAGCGCGGCTTCGTCCACCACTGGGCCGCGCGAGGTATTAATGATGAAAGCGGTGGGCTTCATCTGCGCGAGACGCGCGGTGGAAATCAGTCCGCGTGTCTCCGGAAGCAGTGGAACGTGCAGCGAGATGAAGTCCGCTTCGGCGAACAGGCGATCCATCGGGACATATTCCGCGCGCAACTCGCGCTCGGCATCGAGCGGCGCGCGAATCGCATCGCTGTAAATTACGCGCATGTTAAAGCCGCTGGCGCGGCGCGCGACGGCGCGACCGATGCGTCCAAAACCAACTACGCCGAGAGTCTTGCCCCAAATATCGGCGCCGCACAATTGATCGAGATCCCAGCCGGTCCACTGGCCGGAGCGGGTGAGGCGGTCGCCTTCGAGAAGGCGGCGCGCAACGGCCATGAGAAGAGTCCACGCAAAATCGGCGGTGGTTTCATCGAGGACTCCGGGCGTGTTGCTGGCGAAAACTTTGCGGCGCGTGCAGGCAGGGACGTCAATATTGTCAAAGCCGACGGCGACGTTCGCGACAATGCGAAGCGCCGGGCCCGCGACGAGGAGTTCATCATCGATTTTTTCGGTGAGCAGGCAGATCAGCGCATCTTTTCCGGCGACTTTTTCGAGGAGCGTCGCGCGCGGCGGACGGTTCGGGCCGCGCCAGTATTCCACTTCGCAGCGCGATTCGATGAGTTTGCGCGCGGCGTCAAACATCGGATGCGTGGCGTAAACCTTGGGCCTGTTCATCAATGATTCCCCATTAAAATTGAGAATACCGGAATGTAACACAATCGGGCGTGCCGCGCAGGCGGGTGCGTTGACGGCGCGCGACGGCGGCGACTATAGTCGAAATAAGACGCGCGAAGCGCGAACGGTTGTCGCGCGATAAAGCGCGCGCTTCGCCGACACTATCAATGGAACGCCAAATCATTCGCGAGCTGGAAAAACTGCTAGGCCGCGACGCGGTGCTTTCTTCTCCCGAAGACATGCTCATGTATATGTACGACGGGTCGGTCGAGGAGGCGAAGCCGGATTGCGTGGTGTTCCCGCGAACGACAGCGGAAGTTGTGGGTATCGTAAAACTTGCGGTGCGACACGGAATTCCGATTGTCGGGCGCGGCGCTGGGACGGGGCTATCCGGCGGCGCGCTGGCGGTGCAAGGCGGCGTGATTGTTGTCTTTTCGCGGATGAATCGCATTCTTGAGATCGACGCGGAGAATTCGCGCGCGGTGGTGCAGCCTGGCGTGGTGAATTTAGACGTGACGCGCGCCGTGGAAAATCTGGGGCTTTATTATGCGCCGGACCCATCGAGCCAGAAGTCGTGCACGATTGGAGGAAATGTATCGGAAAATGCGGGCGGGCCGCACACGCTGGCTTACGGCGTGACCACGAACCACGTGACCGGGCTTGAACTGGTGTTGATGAACGGTGAAGTAGTGCGCGTGGGCGGCAAAACTTGCGAGACGCCGGGCTACGATTTGACCGGGCTGGTGGTCGGCTCGGAGGGAACGCTCGCAATCGTCACGGAAATTACGCTGAGGCTTTCGCGCAAGCCGGAGGCGGTGAAAACTCTGCTTGCCGTGTACAACAAAATCGAGGACGCGCCGGAGACGGTCGCGGATATGACTGGCCGCGCAATTACTCCGGCGGCGTGCGAGATGCTTGATGGCTGGACGCTGCGCGCGGTGGAAGCGTTTGTCCACGCGGGATTTCCGCTCGATAGCGGCGCGGTACTGCTGATCGAAGTGGAAGGGCTTACGGAAGCGGTGGAAGAACAAGCGGCGCTAATCGCGGAAATCTGCAAAGCGCATAATGCGCGCGAGGTGCGCGTTGCGCGCGACGCAGCCGAACGCGATCTTCTGTGGAAAGGGCGCAAGAACGCGTTTGGCGCGGTGGGGCGGCTTTCGCCGAGCTACTACGTGCAGGACGCTGTGATCCCGCGCACGAAGTTGCCGGAGACGTTGCGGCGCATCGAGGAGATCGGCCGCAAGTATGGATTTCAGATTGGAAATATTTTTCACGCGGGAGACGGCAACCTGCATCCGATTATTTTGTTCGATCAGCGCGACCCGGAACAATTCAAGCGCGCGGTCGCGGCATCGGGCGAAATCATGCGGCACTGCATCGAATCCGGCGGCGCGCTGACAGGCGAGCACGGGATCGGGATGGAAAAAAATGAATTGATGCCGCTGATGTTTTCGGATGCCGACCTCGACCTGATGCAGCGAGTGCGCACGGCGTTCAATCCCGATGGCATCCTGAACCCGGGCAAATTGCTGCCCGTTGGAAAGGGCTGCAAGGAAGTGCGCATCCCACCGCAGGGCGCCGCGGCTTATCCCACGCTATGACTGCCCCTGCCCCTTCAGCTTCATCCCGACAGAAAGAGATCGACGCAAAGGCTTCCCTCGCTTTGCGTATCGCGGGGAAATTCGGCGCGCCAAATGTGATCGCGGACGCGGCTGCACTTGCCGCGTACGAAGTGGACGGCATGCTGCCCGCGGCGGCAGTGAAGGCTGGTTCGGTCGAGGAGATTGCCGAACTAATCCACTTTGCGGCAACGGAAAAACTGGCCGTCATTCCTTGCGGCGGGCGGACAAAACTCGGCATCGGTGCGCCGCCCACTCGATATGACGTCGCGCTCGACGTTTCGCGGATGAATCGCGTGCTGACGTACGAACCGCGCGATTTGACGCTGGGCGTCGAGCCGGGCGTTCGATTCGCCGCACTTTCAGAAACGCTGGGCGCTGAAAAACAATTCTTGCCGCTGGCGCCTCCTTTCGCGGACCGGGCGACGATTGGAGGAATCCTCGCGGCGGATTCGGCAAGTCCGCTGCGTTACGCTTACGGTGGCCCGCGTGATTTCGTGCTTGGAATGGAATTTGTGACCGGCTACGGCGCGGCGGCGAAGAGCGGCGGGCGCGTCGTGAAAAATGTGAGTGGCTATGACGCGCACAAGTTGCTCATCGGATCGCTCGGGACGCTGGCGGTGATTACACGCGCGAATTTCAAAACGTTTCCTCTGCCGCCCGCGCAGAAAATCTTCATCGCGCGCTTCGATGGGGCCGCCACAGCCATGGCATTTTGCCGCGCAGTTGGGCAATCAGCGCTTGAGCCGCGAATTATCGAAGTGGTTTCGCCCGAAGCCACAAGATTGGCGGGCGCGGAGGTGAATGCGCCGGCTCGGCTCTTTCACGATGGATGGAACGTTGTGGTTGCCGCGGCGGGGCATGAACGAGTGGTCGAGCGTCACGCGCGCGAATTGGAAGCGCTCGCGGCGCAGGAGAAAGCGCGAGAGTTTTCCGCCCTTGACGACGCGCAGAAAACCGCGATGCATGTGCGCTTGCGTGAGTTCCCTTCCCTTGTGCGGGCGGCCGATCCTCGCGCGGCGGTTTTTCGCATCGCTGCGTTGCCCACAACAATGGCGGCGTTGGCGGAAAAACTCGCTGAGGTAGCCGCGGCGGCGCAATTGGAGCACGCGACGGTGTTGCGGCCGCACGGATTGGTTTATTTCGCGCTGATGCATCCGCGCGGGGCGTTCCCCGATGTAGCGCGATTCGCGAGTGCGGCGCAGGAAGTTTTTCGCGCGGCGGCGGAGCTTCGCGCGAGAGCGCGAATCGAATGGGCGCCCGTGGAATTGAAGCGCGCGGTAAGCGTATGGGGCGAAGCGCGTCCGGACTTCGAATTGATGCGGCGCGTGAAGCAAATATTTGATCCGGAAAATGTCCTGAGCCCGGGGCGATTCGCGGGAGGCGTCTGAATGATGTCCGCGAGTGGACAAGAAAAAAATGATGCAATCGCCGCGGCGGATGCGGCATTAAGCGCGACGCGCCCTTCGTATGAAGACTATGCGAGATGCGTCCATTGCGGACTGTGCCTGAATCACTGCCCAACCTACCGCCTCTGGGGCATGGAAGCCGATTCGCCGCGCGGCCGCATCCGCCAGATGATGCTGGTGGAAGATGGCAAGCTCGCGCTCGGCGATTCATTTGTAACCCACATGGACCGATGCCTGGATTGCCGCGCTTGCGAAACGGTGTGCCCTTCGGGCGTGGAATACGGGAAGCTCGTCGAATATGCGCGCGCGGAAATTGAGCAGAAATACCGGCGGCCGTTTTTCTCGCGCGTCGCGCGGAATGCTGTTTATCGCCGGTTGCTGCCATATCCGCAGCGGATTGCAATGGCGGGGCGGCTTGCGCGCTTCTATCAGCGCAGCGGATTGCAGCGCGTGGCGCGGGGATCGGGCGTGCTGAAGTTGCTGAGATTGGCGGACCGCGAGAGGTTGATGCCGCGCGCCAGCAAAGAGTTTTTCTTCTCGCGCTTAGGGAAAACCTTTCCCGCGACCGGCCAGCGGCGCGCTCGAGTCGCGTTCTTCGCCGGATGCCTTGCGCAAATCAGTTTCACCGAATTAAATGACGCGACAATTCGTGTTCTGCAAGCGAACGGCTGCGAAGTCGTAGTTCCCGGCGAACAGTTATGTTGCGGCGCGCTGTGCGTGCACGCGGGTGTGCAGGACGTCGCGCGCGATCTGGCCCGCGCGAATTTTGCGGCGTTCCTTGCGGAGCCGTTTGACGCTGTGGTGACGAACGCCGCCGGATGCGGGTCCACCTTGAAGGAATACGAGCAGCTCTTCCCCGCAGGAGGTCGCGAGCACGGCCAAGCAAAGCAATTCCGCGCGATCGCGTGCGACGTGACGGAATTTCTCGCTGAGCTTGGAATTGTCGCGCCAATGCGGCGCATACCGCTTCGCGTCACATACCAGGATTCCTGTCACCTGCTCCACGGCCAAAAAATCAGCGTAGCTCCCCGCAAGCTTATCCGCGCCGTCCCCGGAGTGGAATTGGTGGAGATGCCGCTCGCGGACCAATGCTGCGGCTCAGCGGGCGTTTACAACGTCACGGAGACTCGTGCGTCGCTCGATTTGCTGGCCGCGAAGATGGTGAACGCGCGCGCCACCGGCGCGCAGGCAATCGTTACCGCAAATCCGGGTTGCATGTTGCAGTTGCGCGCGGGCGCGGAAATTCATGACACTGGGCAGGAAGTGATGCACGTAGTGGAGCTGCTGGATCGCGCCGCTTCGTCTTAGCGCTCGCCGATGAGATATCGGCATCCCTCCAATCCCATGCGCGCGGAATGAACTGCCCCTGCGGGAACATTGCAACGCTCGCCCGCGCGGTAGGTTTGCGAAACGCCGCCGGTCGTCAGCGTCATTTCACCCTCCAAAATAATGTGAGCGGTTTCCGTGGGATGCATGTGGTCCGGATAATTCGCGTGCGGGGTGTCCTGCCATAGGTAAGTGTGCGCAAAGCCTTCGCCGCGGAGCTGCTTCTCAAGCGCCTTCACATCCATCGCTTCAGGCCTGCTTGCCTTTCTTGGGACGATACAATCTTGCGACGACGCGCGTGACAGCTCTGCGCCGGAAGAGCCGCTGAATATTCGCGCCCAGGAAATTGGTTGTGCCGGAAATGATGCAACTCCTACCTCTTGCAAGCGCCCGCAAGCCGGTGCGCGCAACCTTTTCCGCGGTCTCGATATGGCGCCGCTCGGGATTTGGGTTGCTGGCGACCTCATGGAATTCGCTCGTCGTCGTGCCGGGGCAGAGCGCGCACACGCGGATGCCGTACTTGCGTGTCTCTTCGGCAATCGCTTCGGCGAAGAACAGGTCGAAGCCCTTTGTCGCGCCGTAAACAGCAAAGTAGGGTACGGCCTGAAACGCCGCAATGGAAGCCACAATTAAAATGTCGCCGTGCCTGCGCGCAATCATCGGCTGCAAGTAAAGGTGCGTCAGGTGCACGACGGCGGCGACGTTGACATGCACCATTTCGAGAGAACGCTTCAATTCTGTGCGCGCGAACTCCCCGTACGCGCCGAAGCCCGCGTTGTTGACGAGCAGCTCGACCTCGATTCCCTTCCCCTTGGTGAACGCGAAAATCTCTTCGGCGCCCGTGCTTCGCGCGAGGTCGGCAGCGCAGATCTCGGCGCGGATGCCGTGCTTCGTGGTCAGCTCGCGCGCGAGTTCTTCTAGGCGGTCGCGCCGCCGCGCGGTAAGCACAAGATTCGCGCCGCCCGCGGCCAATTCAACAGCCAGGGCTTTGCCAATGCCCGCGCTTGCGCCAGTTACAACCGCCCACTTCCCGCGCCAAGTGTCCATAAATCCTCAATAGAAATTGAATTGGCCGCCGGCCAGATGAAGAAAACATTGTAGCACCACGCCTGCGGAGCTACTTTCGCGCCAAATAAAGAAATCGCGAAAGCCGCCGTTCGGCAGCGAGCGTATGCGCGCAAAGAAGGAATTTCTGCAGACCTGTGAAATTTGTAGCGCCTTCAATGGACGTCAACGCGGCTTCGCGCTTGGCGCGCGCATCGTGCCAAAGCTTCGCGATCTCCGCGGCGTTTTCCGTGGTGTCGTCGGTGCGAAGAAGTTTGAAGCCTGAATTCTGGATAAACGCTTCATTTTCGCCGGGTTTCACGAACACGTAATTCCCAATCGAGCTGCGCGTGGCCATCTCCTCCTTCGATATTTCGCCGGTAACGACAATGGCGTCGCTGTAAAGCAGCCGTCCGCCGGGCTTCATTACGCGCCGCGCATCCAGCAAGAGCGCGAGGCGATTCGGAATGTGGCAGATCGCGTCATTCAAATAAATGGCGTCAAAATCATTTATGTCGAAGGGGATGCCGTGGCTCACGTCGCATTCCTGAAAGCGCGCGCGGGATTCAAGACCCTGAGCGCGCGCGAGTTCATTCGCGTAGCGCACGCCTCCGGCGTTGATGTCCACGCCGCTCACATGGCATCCGACGGTCGCCGCCAGATGCACCGCGCAGCCGCCGGCCCCGCTCCCTATTTCCAGCACGGTCGATGACGGATCCAATCCGAGCCGCACGGGAATTTCATCGAGCTCATCCAGAGTCATCCAACTCGTCTGGCCGTAATCTTCGCCGTAAGTCTCCAGGCGGATTTCACGATAAACATCCTCGGAGGGATTGTTGTAAGTGTTGTTGTAGAGATCTACTTTTGCAGGCATTGGAATATTGGAACTCGCAAAGGATCCAGATTTACTTCTTCGCGCGGCCTTCTTCGATCATCCGTTCGAATTCAGGATCGCCATGCAGGCAGTCGAGATCCGTGTCGCGGGCAATCCATTCCCAATTGGAAGTGCCAAGGGAAATGGCTTTCTTGAGCGTGGCGAGGGCTTTTTCCTTGTCATTCATCAGGCCAAAAGCACAAGCCGCGTTGTAATGAATATTGGCGTCACCGGGGCGCAATTCGATAGCGCGTTGGAGTTGTTCAGTGGCTTCCATGATTTTGCCGTCTTGAACGTATGTACTTGCCAGCAGCACCCTTGCGCGGGCATCTTCGGGGACAAGTTCGATTTGCCGCTCGAGCGTTTTGGCGTGCTTCACGCGCAGAGCCGCGGCGGAATTCTTGCGTCCAAGGCGCTCGTATACCTGCCGGTAAGGAATATATACGTTGTAATCGTCTCCGCTGATTTCCAGTGCGCGTTCGGCGATCGCAGCCGCTTCCTCAAGACGATCCGAACTCAAAAGAGCGCGGCCAAGAATGTTGTAAGCGTCTTCGCAATTCGGTTTTTGTTCGAGCGCCTTTCGCGCATAGAGGACAGAGTCGTCGTATTTTCCCTGCGCGTAGTAGATTCGGGCGCGAGCGGCGAGCCCCTCGGGAAGGTTGTGGTCCAGGAGCAGAGCCCGCTCACATGCCGCCCACCCCCTGTCGGTCCAGACGGCCTTTCTTTCACGCAGCTCGAATATCTTTCCACAAACGTGGGCGATTCCGACGTGGGCCAGCGCGAAATTCGGATCGAGTTGGATGGCGTGCTCGAACATCTGCAATGCAAATTCCAGATTTTCCCGATGGGTGTAGTCGCGGCCGCGCAAGTAAAAATCGTAGGCCTCGAGATTATCGGTCGGCTTCTGCTCAATCGCTCGCTGCTCGCGGGCCGTTAGGGTGATCCGCAAGGCCTGCGTGATGCTGCGCGAAATGTCATCCTGCACCTCGAAAACATCTTTCATCTCGCGGTCGTACCTTTCGGCCCAAACGGATGTCCCGGTCGCAGTTTCAACCAGTTGTGCCGTCACGCGCAGACGATTTCCCGCCCGCCGGAGGCTGCCGGCAAGCACATAGACGGCATCGATCTCTCGGCCGATTTCGGGCGCGGTGATCGCCTTGTCGCGGAAAGAAAGTACCGCGGCCCGCGGAAAAACCGCGAGATCCTTAATTTTCGAAAGCTCGGTGATGATGTCCTCGGACATGCCGTCACGGAAGTATTCATCTTCCTTCGCGCCGGAAAGGTTCTCGAAATAAAGTACGGCAACCGACTTTCCCGCCGCGGCCGCGGGCTTCGCTGGAGTGCGCCCGGAATCCGAATCGCGCTTCAGGCGTTGCAGGTCCGCAAGCATGCTCGCGGCGGTCTGATAACGCGAACGCCGGTCCTTCTCGATGGCCTTGTTGATGACCAGTGCCAAGTCCTGCGGCAACTTCGTATTGATGCGCAACACGGAAGGCGGCGTGCGATTCAGGATCGCGTCAAAAACCACAGCCGACGTCGTCCCGGAAAAAGCCTGCTGGCCCGTGGCCATCTCATAGAGCACCACGCCGAATGAAAAAATATCCGAGCGCGCGTCCGTTTCTTCCCCGCGCGCCTGCTCGGGTGACATGTAAGCCACCGTGCCAAGAGCGGTCCCCGGACTTGTGAGATTCGCATCGGCGGCGCGCTCCATCATTGTCGCCGCGGCGGAGTTGCCCGCCACAACTGTTTCTCCGACGCGGTGCGGCTGGCGCGCGAGTTTCGCGAGACCGAAATCGAGGATCTTGGCCTGCCCGCGCTTGGTAATGAAAATGTTCGCGGGCTTGATGTCGCGGTGGATGATGCCTTTGGAATGAGCGGCGTCGAGCGCGTCGGCAATCTGTGCGCCGAGCTTTACGATTTCCTCGGCATCCATCGGCTGCCCATGAATGCGCGCGTTAACCGTGTTCCCCTCGAGCAATTCCATGACGATGAAGAACTGGTCGCCTGACTGATCCAAATCGTAGATGGTGCAGATATTGGGATGATTCAATGCTGAGGAGGCTCTTGCTTCGCGTTGGAAGCGCTCGAGCGATTGGCCATCGCCAGCCACGCCGGGCGGGAGGAATTTCAGCGCGACGTTGCGGCCCAGGCGCGTGTCTTCCGCCATATACACCACGCCCATTCCGCCGACACCAAGTTTTTCCAGGATACGATAGTGCGAGATGGTCTGGCCAATCATGTGGACGCGCGGAGCGAGCGTGGATATTACGATGCGCTCCGGGACGTGTCAACGCGCCAATGATTGTGCGACTTTGACGGGGCGCTTAATCATTAAGGCACACGAAAAAGCGCGCGCTTGGCGTTCTCCAATTCATCGGGCAGGATGGTTGGCAGGACAAGGGCGCAGGAAAGCCCCCGCCTGCTTCGTTCCTCCCTCCCGGAACGCGGACGCCCGGCCCTACAAGCTGTCCCCTTCCGATTTATGCGCCGCGATCTTATCGCGGACGCGGGAGATTCGCCTTCGGAGGAAAAAATGCCAATCCAAGTAACGACGTTGCCAGAAAAAACAAAGACGCCATTCCGCTTGTTGCTCATCATGAATTCAGAAGAAGATTTTGATCTTTGTTCGCGCGCGCTCGAAATGGCGGGGCTCGATTTCAGCGCCGACCGCGCGCTCACACGAGCGGAATTTGAAAGGCTCGCGGAGGAGTCAACCTATGACGCCATCGTCGCGGACTTCTCCCTCACCGGTTGGTCCGGCGTGGACGCTTACGACGCCTTTCAATTTAAGGGTAAGGACGCCCCATTTATCTTTGTCGCCGGGCCCATTGGCGAAGAAAAAGCAGCCGACTGCATCAAGAGAGGCGCCGCCGATTTCGTGTTGAAAACAAATTTGGGCGCGCTCTCGTGGGCCGTGCGCAGAGCCGTGGAAGACCGCCAGATCCACGAGCAACGAAAAAATGCCGAGACATTGCTGCGCGATAGCGAGCGGAGATTCCATGTCCTTGCCGATTCGATTGCGTCCGCCGTGCTCGTCTATCAGGGCACCGAATGCCGCTATGCCAATTTGACCGCGCAGATGCTCACCGGCTATTCAGAAAAAGAATTGCTCGCGCTCAATTCCTGGGACCTGATCCATCCCGATTCGCATCCCCTGGTAATCGAACAGGGCCTGGCGAAATTGCGGGGCAGTAAATCGGAATCGAGAAACGAAATCCGCATCCTCACGAAAAAAGGACAGGTGCGCTGGCTCGACGTCACCATGGGGAAAATTTCAATCGAAGGCCAGCCCGCTGGGCTCGTAACCGCAACGGACATCACCGAACGCAAGATGGCCGAAGCCTCCACCCAAATCGGCGGCCTGCGGGATCCTCTGACGGGCCTTCTGAGCGAAGCCCAGTTGCAAATCGCGTTCCTCTCGGAGTCAAAACGATCGCAGCGAACGGGCCGCTCGTTCTCACTTCTTCTTCTCAAGCTCGAGGGCCTGAAAGAAATCAGCAATCAGGGCGCAGGCATGGCGGCCAGCCGTGCGCTGTGTAAAGTTTCAGCAACGATCGGCGCGGCTTGCCGCACTGCCGATATCGCCGCGCGACTCTCGGACGATGAATTTGCACTTATCCTTCCGGAGACGGCTCTTGCGGGCGTGCGCCGGTTGGGGACGCGCATCATAGAAAAAGTTAAGACCGAGTTTTCCGAATTCCCGATCCATCTCGCGGCGGGCGCCGCTGTTTTTCCGCAAGATGGCCCCACTCTCGAGCATCTGCTGCGCTCGGCGCGCAAGGCTATGGCTAAAGCCGAAAGCCGCACAGATAGAGGACTCGCAATTTCGGCCTGATGAAGCGCGGATATACCTAAGCGCGCGCCCTCGCCAGTCAAAGCGTGTGTGCATAAGTGAACAGACACTTATTCCAACTGCCTCTAATATGCTTCGAAAGCGAGAGAAGCACGGGGATTTTGGTCTTCTAGACAAATCCATCCACTTCAGCCCGATGTCCCGCTCGCCAATCAACCCTGGTTATTGAGGATCACCAGCACTGCCTTATTTGCCTCCAGTCCAGGTGTCTTAAAAAGCAGTTGGGGAGAATCGGAACAACACGGATACCGGAATGGGACACATGACTGGAAAAGGGCGGCGCGGCACCGAGAGGCGATTCGGGCCGTGTGTTGCAAACATCGCCATACAATGCGTTACAAGGAGATTAAAAGTGAATCGATTCAAGCTAGTAGCGATGGTCTTCTGCCTTGCGCTGGTGGCGGTGGCGTTTGCTCCCAGCACCAAGGCACAGAGCCATGAAGAACGAACGGTTGTAACCTTCAATGAACCAATCGAAATCCCGGGCAACATTATCCTGCCGGCGGGCACCTATGTCTTCAAGTTGGTGGAATCCGGCCCCAATCGATACATCGTCCAGATTCTCAACGAACGGGAAGATCACCCGATCGCAACCATTCTCACAATCAAGAATTTGCGCATGCAGGAGACCTCCAAGAACGTCATGACATTCAAAGAGCGCGCGGGCGGCGGACCTCCGGCACTAAAAGTGTGGTGGGCACCGGGAGAAGTGAACGGCCGCGAATTTGTCTATCCGAAAACAAGAGCAGTCCAGTTGGCCAAGGACACGAATGAACCTGTCCTTGCGATGCCGGCGGAACTTGCTCCGGCAATCATTGCTCCCGTCACCGCGCCAACGGATCAGCCTGTCGTGGCTTTGAAGGAAGCGCCGGTCACAATCATTCAACCAACCGGTGACGAAGTCCCTGTCACGCAAGCTGTTGACATTCCGGTAGAGCCAGTCGCTACGGAGCCCGCAACAGTCACTCCTCCACCCGCTGCCGAACTGCCGAAAACCGCAAGCTCAATGCCTCTGATTGCGCTTATCGGTTTGCTGTCCATTTCAGCCGCGTTTGGCTTGTGGTTCCTCAAGAAGCGCTCTGCTGCCTAAACAATAAGTCCAACCGCTTTTGCGCGGACGATCCGGTCCGCGCAAGGGCGCTGGTAGATTTGTTTTCCGCGGGGTAGATACATCCAGGATGGCCTGCCATCCGAAGCTTTAGCGTAGGATGGCGGAGAGGGTGGGATTCGAACCCACGGTTGAGTTTCCCCAACACACGCTTTCCAAGCGTGCTCCTTAAACCGCTCGGACACCTCTCCGTCTTGAATGTCCATCCAATTTAGCAGAATTACCACCGCCGATACAGGCGCTGCCCAAATCGCGTTTCGAGTCGAATCTGATTCAACCTTTCCCGAATCTTCCTCCTACCCCTGCTTGCGTCATTTCCCACGTCTGCTAAAATTCTTCCTCCACTCCGGGGTGGTGCAATTGGTAGCACATGGGCCTTTGGAGCCTAGAATCTTGGTTCGAGTCCAAGCCCCGGAGCCATTTTTTTGTTTCGCTCCCGGCAACGCGCCGTCGCGACTCCATTGCCCCGCAAAGCCTGACGCGCTACCCTCAGCGTGTCCATGCCCACAGCCCTGACACCGGATTACCTGATTCTCGGCATCGTCTGGTACATTGCCTTCCTCTTTTCCACCGTTTGCCATGAAGGCTCCCACGCAGTTGTCGCCAAATGGGGCGGCGACCTCACCGCCTTCCACGGCGGCCAGGCCTCGCTCAACCCGATCCCGCACATCCGCCGCGCGCCATTCGGACTCGTAGTCGTCCCGATCATCTCCTACGCGCTCAACGGCTGGATGCTCGGCTGGGCCAGCGCGCCCTACGATCCCGAATGGAGCCGCCGCTATCCCCGCCGCGCCGCATGGATGGCGCTCGCAGGCCCAGGCGCGAACTTCACCCTCATGTTGCTTGCGGGGCTCGCCATTCAGGTGGGCGTCGCGACAGGCCACTTTCAAGCGCCCGCCTCACCGACGATCGCGCACATCACGGAACTCGCTGGCGGCGGCACGAGCCTCCTCACAACATTCATCAGCGTGATGTTCATGCTGAATTTGCTCCTCGGCACTTTCAACCTGCTGCCGATTCCCCCGCTCGACGGCAACGTTGGCGTCACCGTCTTCATGAAGGAATCCACCGCCCTGCGTTTCACGGATTGGTTCCGCACAAATCAGTTTGGTTTTCTTGGGATCATCCTGGCGTGGTACGGCTTTGGCTACATTTTCCAGCCGGTTTTCCTATTCGCCCTCAACGTCCTTTACCCCGGCCATCATTACCAGCCCGTCCAGTGAACTTCGCTCCGCGCAAAAATTCTCACGGCACAATTGGCAGCACGATGTGCGAAGCCAGTCCCGGCGAGCAATAAATCCGTTGCGTCGCCTTCACAAAATCCCCCGGGGTCGCGTCATAAATGCTCGGCACATATTTCTGCGGGTTGCGGTCAATCACCGGGAACCAAGTGGACTGGATCTGCACCATGATCCGATGCCCCTTCAGGAAAACGTGGTCGCGGTCGCGCAGCGGCACATTCCATTCCGTAGGCTGGTTCGGCATCAGCGGGCTCGGGTGCTCGTAGCTTTTCAAATACCGGCCGCGCCGCACCTCCATCGCCACCGGCAGTTCATATCCGTTTAAACTCTGCGCGTATTGCCGCGGCTGCGGCCCTGCCTCCGGGTCCCACGCATTTTTCTGTGCGTCTTGCGGATACACGTCAATCAACTTCACCACAAAATCGCTGTCCGTCCCCGAAGTTGACGCAAACAGCGCCGCTGCCACCTGCCCCGTCACCGTCACATCATGGTCGAGCGGCGCGCTCACAAACGTGAGCACGTCCGGCCGTCCCTCCACGAATCGCTGGTCGGCCACTTCCCACGTTCTCCAATCGCCCGCGGGATACGTGGGCGAAATCGGCCGCGTTCGGTACGGCACCGGGTTCGCCGGGTCCGACTCATATTCGCGGTACGGCAGTGTTCCCTCGTCCGCGGACGGCGCCGCAAACGATAGCGTCCCATCCACATGCAAATACAAATTTGTCGCCTTCGCTTCCTTCGGCGGCCACGACGCATACGTCTTCCACGTGTACGTCCCGCTCTGGAAAGTGGTCGCCTGCCAATTCGGTTTCGCGCCCGCCCCGTGCAAGTAGTAGCGGAAGAATGGCGCCTCGATGTTCTCGCGAAATTCCCGCGCCGAATCATGATTGCCAAACGGGATTATCCCGATGCTCTCCCCGCGCGGACTCTGCCATTCGCCGTGGTACCACGGCCCCGCCACGATAAAATTCGTGTGTCCGGGATCCTTTTCCTCTGCGTGATAAAAAATCTGCCACGGCCCCCACGGGTCTTCCTGGTCCCAGAATCCGGCCACATTCAAATTCGGCACCGTTGACGAATGCAGTTGCCGCACCCACGCCTCGCTCTTCCAGAATTCGTCGTAGTCGGGATGCTTCACCGTGTCATTCCAAAATGGGATCGAGCCGTGCAGATACTTCGCATTGATGTTGGATAGCGGCCCGAGATTCAGGTACCACTCGTACGAGTCATACGTCTCGAATTCAAAATGCGTGTTCTTGTTTTTGTCCGCCTGCTCCATCACGGCGTACTCAAGATTGTAACTTTCGCGCAGCGCGCCATACCGGTGCATGTCGTCATTCATCCACTGGTCCACCGGCGAAGCCTGCTCGCTGATCGCCGCGAGCGCCGGATGCGGATGCAGCAGCGTCATCCCGGTCGTCAGCCCGTCATACGAAACGCCGTACATTCCAACCTTCCCATTATTGTTCGGGACGTTTTTCACCAGCCAATCAATGCTGTCATACGCGTCCGTAGTCTCGTTCGTCGCCTTCGGATCATTCAGGTCCACCGCCGAAGAAAGTTTGAAATATCCCTCCGACTTAAACCTCCCGCGCAAATTCTGAATCACGAAAATATATCCGTCCGCCGCCAGCTCCTTCAACGACGCAGAAATTGCCGCCGGAGCCGAATCCGGCACGCCATAAGGTGTGCGACGAAAAAGGATCGGCAGCGGCCCCGATTGATTCACGGGCGTAAGGATCACCGTCTGCAAGTGCACTCCATCCCGCATGGGGACCATCACTTCCTGATATTTGAATATTGCGCTGTCGCCCGCCTGTGGCCGACGCGCCATCCCCGGCGTCGCCCCGACCGTCGCTCCAACCGTCGCCTGCCCCGGCATTGCGCTAACCATCGCCAGTGCCGCGCACACCACCACACACGCCGCAATCCCAGCCGCGAGATAACCTCTTTTTGCGCGCATCGAATTCCCTCCCCTCGCGCTTTCGAAAGTAGTCATTGAATTCGGATAGTTAGAATTCCGCTCAAACAAAGCGGAATATATCAGATTGTCGTATGGGACGGGTGACGCAACCCCCTTACCCGAATGTCGTGATTTGAAATGGTCGAATTCAGCGCGCCAACTTTGGATTTGATTCATAATGCAGGAGCGCCTTCGGAGGCCACTCAGAGTGAATAGCAGAATTTGGGAAGTCTTTTTCCTGTCCGCATTACTGACGGTTCTCAGTTTTGCAGCACAAACACCTGCGCAAGAGCCCGCGCCCTCCATTGGCATCGCTGTCGGCGAAAAAGCGCCGCCCTTCACCGCGACCGATCAATTCGGCGATCAAGTTTCCAGCGACAACCTAAAGGGACCGAACGGCACAGTGCTTGTATTCTTCCGTTCCGCCGATTGGTGACCATTCTGCAAAGCGCAGCTGGTCCAGCTGCAAAATGCGAAAAAGCGGTTCGATGCGCAAGGGCTGAAGCTGGTCGCGATCAGCTATGACACCCCCGCAATCCTGAAGGACTTTGCCGACCGCCACAAAATTGAATACCTTCTGCTTTCCGACCCGGATTCCAAGATCATCACCCGGTATGGCGTGCTGAACACCGAGGCCACGGGCATGACCAAGGGAATGGCTCTGCCCGGCTACTTCTTTATCGACACCAGCGGAATGATTCGCGAGAAATATTTTGAAGTGAAATACACGGATCGCTTCACCGCAAACAACGTTTTAACCAAGATGTTTCCAGAACTCGCCGAAGGAGTCGCCCAAAAGGTGCAAGCTCCTCACATCTCTCTGGAGCTGCACCAATCGGACCAAACCGTCGTTCCGGGGAGCCGCGTGAACCTCGCGGCCTGGATTGAGCTTCCGGCGGGCGTCCATGTATATGCCCCCGGCGTGACGGGTTACAAACCGATCCAGCTCGAAATTAATCCGTCTCCCGAAATCCAGCTCATACCTCCGGTCTATCCAGCCGCGAAAATTCTCTATCTCCCGGCAATCAAGGAAAGGGTTCCAGTATTCGAGGGGAAATTCCAGATCGCCTCCGACATGAAGATCGCTGCAACTTCTGAGGTGATGAGGTCGCTCGGTGAAAATGGCAGGACCATAACCGTAACGGGCCAGTTGAAGTATCAAGCCTGCAACAAGACCACCTGCTTCCTGCCCACGTCGGTCCCCGTAAACTGGCAACTCCAGATTTTGCCTCTCGACCGCCAGCGCTCACCCGAAGCGATTCGGCACAAGTGAAGCAGAATAATTCTCCGGAACGCGTGGCGCTTCCTCAACCTAATTCCCCGCGCACGGCGCAGTCCTAACCGCCGAAACCACCACTCCCCATTGATTCTTCCCAGTAATCGTGGACCCATCCGGCGAAAGCGTCACGCTATCCCGCGGCGGGTCCGACCAAGTAATCGCATAAGTACCGCGCGCCGCATCAATCGCGCGCCACGTCCCCGTGGCCGGCCCAGCCAGCACCGTGCCATTCGGATTCACCACCACCGTCGGCACCGCCACCAGAATGCTGTATTTCCAAACCCAGTTCCCCACAAACCCGCGGCTCCCAGCCATCCGGTATGCTGACAAACTCACCCCATATTGATTCGACCCGGCCAGCGTCCCCTGATCCGGCGCGATCATCACAGTGTCAACCGACCGCGGCCAAATAATCTGGTACGCCGGGTGACCCATTTTCGCACTGCACCCCGGGCGAACATGGAGTTTCTAACTTCCACCGTCCTTCCATTTCAAGCGAGAAAACAACTACAGCTTCGCAGTCTAGCGCTCCGGTGAACTACAACGGTGGTATTCTTCAATCGTGATGGGCTTCTCAAAAAACACGAGGGCCTATTGGGCACTCGTTCGAGCGCAAGCAATCGCACCCTTAGTGATGTTTGTGCTCGCGTGTATCTGTGGCCCTGGCGGCGACTTGCGGGCGCGAGCAAGCCCACTTCCCGCCCAGGAACCCCAAGCGGTGCAATCACCGCAGCAGCTCACCGAACCGCCATCGGCCCCGGTCCTCAAGCCAGATCTGATGGCGCACGGGAAAATTGACCACTCGCAGTCACTCTCTGCCCAGCGCTGGAGTACGTCCGACGGAAGGTACGTCTACCTTGAATCAATACAGTTTGTTTCGGTTGCTTATGCTGTGGACTACGAGAAAGACCACCTCGGAAATCCTCATCAAAAAATTCTGGAACGTACTGGAAGCCCATCCGAGAGCGAAGAGAGAATTCTGATTCACAACTTGCCGCATCTCGGAAAGAAAGAAACTTTCTCCATCGTGCGGCGGACAGGGTCCAACTATATTCAGATCTCCTCAGAATTTCTGGAACTCGTCCGAGCCCTCGAGCAACAGATTCTCAACGAGCCTCCGCTGCCGAAATACGTGATCCCGGATTCCTGGATGCCTAGACCGGAGGACTACGAAAATGCCGATCGCGAAGCTCACAAGCCGCCGGGTAACTTATTCAAAGTAGTGGGCAAATCAGACGGGATGGACACAGACGGTGTTCTGCTGGACGTAACAGAATACAAAGCTTCTGACGGAACGCGCGTAACACTGAGCTACTCACGCTTTAAGGACGCAGGCGCTGCAAACAAGCATCTCGATGCGGCGGCGGGTAAATGTGTGAAGGTCCTTAAACGCGAAATTAAGTTCGACAATAACGGCGCTTCCATTGGGGAAAGGATTCTGTGCACTTCCGGTTTCACTGCTCCCGGAGCAAAATCTAATATCCTCCTCTGGACGAGCGGCTCGTACTTCCACGAGATTTCGTCCAATTCCTCGGAGCAGGTTCTTAAAATCGAGAAGTACTTTCAATAATGACCAAGTTGAGTTGTGGAGGGTGCCCCATGTTCGTCCCGCACTTATTGAAACGCGCCTCGATGCCTGCCACGGTGCTCGCGTTCGCACAGCCTTAGTTGTCATGCTGAGTGCATCCGACCAGGATGCGCGAAGGATCTGTGTGATAACTCCACCTTGAGTTCTACAGGGTGCCCCACGTTCGTCCCGGTGTTGCCTCTGCCGACGGGGTCCGGTTTGCTGGAGCCCCGCGGCACTTCAAAAAAGTCCGGGCGAACGCGGGGCTTTTGACTTTCGCTTCTCTATGCCATGCCACGCACTTCACGCTGAACCGTAACCCGCCCAATCCAAGCAAACGCAAACAGCGCCGCACCACCAACCCACGCACCAAGGCTGAACGATCCCGGGATGTAAAGCGCAATGCCAACTCCGCCGAACACCAGCACCGCGCCCAACGCGTAGAACATCCTCATGCCATAAAGAAAAACAAAAGGCAGATAGTGCGCTCCCAGGAGGATCATTAGCGCGGGATAAAAAAAGTTCAGGCGAAACTCAGTCACAGGAATCAGCAGAAGCATTCCAAGAGGCAGCGTAAACGCAATCTGCATCCCAAGTTTGCCCAATGGGTTGTCTCGCGAAATATAGGCAGGTCCGCCGCTTAGACGCAGCATCAGCATCGTGGCCGGGAATATAAAGAATCCGCCGATTACAATCGCGATTATCGCCGCACGTGGAGTAACCCAGAATCCGATCGCAGCGGACGTGAGCCAAATCCCCGACGAGACCAGTTGCCCCCAAAAACCGCCAATGAAGACTTTACGGTTCTCGCGTTGAGCGTCCTCTACTTGCATTTTTGTGCTCCCCCAAGAATGATGACGAGAAATGTTCAAGCAGTCTAACTTGTTACGGCTCCATATTGAAACGCGCCTCGATGCCTGCCACGGTGCTCGCGTTCGCACAGCCTTAGTTGTCATGCTGAGTGCATCCGACCAGGATGCGCGAAGGATCTGTGTGATAACTCCACCTTGAGTTCTACAGGGTGCCCCACGTTCGTCCCGGTGTTGCCTCTGCCGATGGGGTCCGTCGTGCTGGAGCCCCGCGGCACCTCAAAAAAGTCCGGGCGAACGTGGGGCTTTTGACCGTAGAGCTCCGCCTTATTGCATCATCTCGATGCGCAAGCCAAAAGCCTGGCAGCTCGAATCCTCCCGGCCGCGCGGTTTCCTAACTCAATTGACAGTGTCCGAGGGTGACAGCTTTGCAGAATCTTGGAATCTTGTTATCGGGGGCGTATACTTGAGCAAATGAGCAATCTCGGAATCAGAGCGGCAGCGATTCTCCTTTCCACTTTGACCTGCCTAACTCCAGTTGTTGCCCAGGATCTCCCAACATTGCTTTTGCGTTTTCAGTCCGAGCACGACCGGGCTGCTAAGGAAACGATTCTGCTTCAAATTACGATGGGTTACCCGGAATCTGGTCCCGCGCTTCTTCGGATTGCCCGCGAGACTAAAGACGACGACACCAAATGGCTCGCGATCAGGGGAATCGGCTTCGTAAAGTTCAAGGACGCTGCACCGTTTTTGAAGAGAGCTCTGAATTCAAAATCCAATTATGTTCGTGCAAATTCCGCAGAATCCCTTAGAGATATACATGACGTTTCGGCTACGCGTAATTTGATCCGAATGTTAAAAAACGAGCAGGACAGCGGAGTTATTGAACAAACCGCACTGGCTTTACAAATGCTCGGAGCCGAAGAAGCTGTTCCGACTCTCAAGGCTAAAGCCACGAATCCATCTCCCCAAACCCGCTGTTGGATACTCTCAGCAATTGAGGCATTAGATTCGAAGAAGGACGTTCCTTTTTTTGCTACTTTTCTTTTCGACGATGACTCGTTTGTTGCTGCTATCGCTGCGCATGCACTGGAAAGATTCACAGGGCAGGATTTTGGCTTTCCAAAATGCACTGGACTTTGTGGGTATGGAGACGGAATTAAGAATGCCCAGCGTTGGTGGAACGAGAACAAAAACACGTGGAAACAGTAGCTGGGTGCCCCATGTTCGTCCCGCACTCCGGGCGAACGCGGGGCTTTTGACTTCGTACGTTTCTTACCCCAAGTAATCGTTCTCCACATCCAAAAAACTTCAGATTTCTCTTGACTCTCATTGAGAAGCTATGTTATAAGTAAAAATGTACTGTCGATTACCATTCGAATACTCAGCCCCGGGAACCGCCTCCGCAACACCTTTTCCCACAACTCCTTCAAAAGAAATAAGTTATGTTTTCCCAATTTGGGAATTCTCCGCTAAGTCTAATGTTGCACTAATCTTACGGCGATCGCTGCACAATTTCGGTGCAATCGCTCCCGTAAATCATTCAGATGGAACCAGTTGCGGCGAAATTCGTCCAAAAACCCGTAAGTCCTTTGTTGCACTACTCTTACCGCATCTTTTCGCCGTAAGTCCTTTATTGCGTTACTCTTACAAAAAGATGGGGGAGGGGGTGAGTTGCGCCCTCACTTCCTTGCCAAGACTGATTCAATCCAGCACATCTGTTCAACAACGCCCGCATTCCGGCGAGGTCCGGCGCGACTGGGCCGCACTAAAGTCTTTCGTTTCAAGCACTCCCAGCGCTCCGGGGTTTGGCCTCACGGCTGCAATCTCCAGTGCAGGGAGAATCAAGCGATGCCTGCGGAGACGCGCGCGGACAGATCCTATCGGATTGAGATTTCAGGCTGGGACCTGGACGAGAACCACTTCGTCGAGAAAACCGATCTCGAATGGAGCGAGTCACGGAAAATGGTGCGCCTCCAGCACGCGCTGCGCAAAGGCGCACTCGTTTTCGTCCGTCTGCTTGGAGAAACCAAGCAGGCCAGCGACTACCCGCTGGCTTATGAAATTGTCGAGGTGAAATACCAGCAGCAGGATCGGGCCTACGAAACCTTTTTGGCGCAGATTCATCCGCGCACCCGCTCCGAAATGGAAACCGCGAACTGGGGGACGGCACAATACAAGAACGATGACAAAACTCATTACAAAACCGATTGAGACGCTCCGCGAATGGGATGACATCTGCCGCACTTTTGGCTGCGGCGATGACCAGATGCGCGAACTCTATTCCGCTCCCTGCCCCGATGCCGCCCCCGCCACCGAGTCCTACGACGAAGTGATGGCCGCTCTAAGAATTGAAGCGGAGGAGCAGCAACCCGCCTCAGGAGATCGTCCAATCGAAAAGCAAAACTAGAAACGCCGATTCGCACAAGTCGAATCCTCAGTGAAAATCAAAATTGTTTAGTCCCTCTTTGGCACAACAAAACGCGATTGCAATGCCGAAATGGAATTAAGATGTCCTCAACTTTCCAGCCCTTACTTTCCATCAGCGCAATTCCAGCGCGATTCATCATGAAACACGCCTCTCGTAAACCCGCGCCGCGCTTGGGTTTGCATCACAGCGGCAAGTCATCCACATCGCCTTCGCTGCGCACGTTCATAGCGCTGGATCATCTGCTCCCATTTGGCATTACTGTTGCGATGTATTCCCTCATGAGCCAGACACAGACGAAGGTCACTCCAGAAACTCGCACTCATTCCAGCTTCCTCACATGCGTCGTGGACGATGATGCCGCCGCGCTCGAGACCATGCTGGATACACTCCGCACGCTCGGCTATGACGCGATCGGCACCACCGACGCGCAGGAAGCGCTCGAGCACATCCGCTCCGGCCGCTGTCGCGTGGTCATCTCCGATATCAAGATGCCCGGAATGGATGGCCGTCAACTCCTCGAGAAGGCCCTCGAGCACGATCCCGGAATTCACGTGATCCTGGCGACGGGTTATTACTCGCTGGACTCCGCGGTGGACGCAATCCGCCGCGGCGCATACGACTATTTCTCCAAGCCCGTGGATCGCGACCGCCTGAAGCGCACGCTCGATGAGATCAGCGAGATTTACAGCCAGCGCGCGCGCATCCGCGACCTCGAAACACAGCTGCTCACCGACCTGAACTTCCACGGAATTATCGGCAAGAGCCCGGCGATGCTGGAGGTGTTCGACCTCGCGCGCAAAGTGGCGAAGCATTACACGAACGTGCTCATCATGGGCCCGACGGGCTGCGGGAAGGAACTGGTGGCGAATGCGATCCATCAGATGAGTCCGGTGGCGCAGCAGCGCTTCGCGGTGTGCAACTGTTCGGCGCTCGTGGATACACTGCTCGAAAGCCAGCTCTTCGGCCACATCCGCGGCGCATTCACCGGCGCGACGGAAACGCGGCCGGGGCTTTTCGAGTACGCGAACGGCGGCACGGTTTTTCTGGACGAAGTCGGAGAGATGTCCTTACCGATGCAGGCGAAGCTTCTGCGCGTGATTCAAAACCGCGAGATCCAGCGCGTCGGCTCGCCGGAAGTGAAACACGTGGACGTGCGCATGATCGCGGCGACCAATCGAGATTTGCGCGCGGAAGTTCTTGCGGGACGGTTCCGCGAGGACCTGTTCTACCGTTTGAGCACAATTCAAATCCGCGTGCCGAGCCTTGCGGAGCGGATTGACGACGTGCCGCTGATGATCCAGTTCTTCCTGAAAAAGTACAACCAGGCCTACAGCAAACATATCCTCGGGCTCACACGGCGCGCGCAGACCGTGCTCTTGCAGCATGGCTGGCCGGGCAACGTGCGGGAACTTGAAAATGTGATTTCCGGCGCCGCGATCAAGGCCGTAAACGAATTCATTGACGTGGACGATTTGCCGGAACATTTGCGGAAACCGACCGCGCGCCCGGGAACCGCAGGCGACACCTGGCGCCCGCTTCCGCTGAATGAAATTCGGCGGATGCACATCCATCGCGTGCTGGAAATGTGCCACGGCAATCGCGTGCGCACGGCGCAGTTGCTGGGGATCGGGCGCACGAGCTTGTATAGATACTTGAAGCGCTCGAACAAGCCGGCGTCGAAAGCGGAGCAGGCCAATGCGAGTTAAAGCGCGCCGCGCATGAAGGGAGTTCGCAAATTCTGCGCCTCAATAGTGTTCCGCGCTGAAACAAAATCTCATTCCGAATCAGACGATGAATCCCTCGATTTTCGGAAGTCCTTTGGTTTCTTGTGTTTCCACGCACGGAATCTGGCCCGTCGAGTGCGCTGTTTCTCTGTGTAGAGGAATGGGCGCGATGGAAACAAGCATTGATTGGAATCAGCTCTCCCAAGAGACGCGGGATAATCGCCGCGACGGAAAGCGGGTTGCATTGAACTACGGCCTGGAGGTGCGCGGATCCGATGAGACGGGCGCGTTTTACGCGTGCGCGGCGCGGACTCGAAACGTCAGCGAGCATGGCTGCTGTTTTGAGACCGCGATGAAGATCAGAAAAGACGAAGTCGTATCGCTGCAAGTCGTGCGCCACAAAGAAAGCGGCGAAAAACAGAGCACCAATGCGCTCATCTTCCGCATCTGTTGGGTAGTGCAAGAGGGCGGTTTGTGGATCGCCGGCGCGGAAATGGCCGAGCAGGAAAAACCCTGGGGAATCGATTTCCCGCGGAAGAAGACACCAGCGAAGTCCGCGTAACAATCCCGCCGGTTAACTGCACCACGCATTTGCATGCGGCCGCACGAATTGCATGATGCGCGGACGCTGCGACGCCGAAGACAAAGAGATTATGGAAGCGCGGGAAGACACACAGCAGTAAGGCACACCGCAGGAAAACATTGCGGGCGGGCCCCGCCACACCGGGCGAAATGCGACCCACCCCCAAAGATGCTCATGCAGGCGCGGCAATAATGAATTGCGCAAGATGAGTATTGTCAGCGAGCGCAGTCCGTCCCCTGCGCCCTCTCGTGCGATGCGTTCGACGCGTTATTGGTTCGTGCCAGTCGTGAGAGCCGAGGCTGATGCCGTCACAGTTGGCAACGTCAATGTTGTGTCCAGGCGAACGAACATGCCGGTCTGAGGGGGCAGTTCGACTTCCTTGCCCTTGCGCGCAACGACATATGCTGCGCTGCCGGCCATGCCGAGCGCGAAGCCGCGCATCACGTGGCTGAACACGGCGCCGACCACCGAGCCGCCGCTTGTGCCGATGGCGACGATGAGTACGTCTTCCTTGATGTCATTCTTCTCCTGAATCACTTCGCCTTCGTCCACCTTGACGTCTTTGCGGCTCTTCGCCGTGCCTTCCATCGCCGGGCTTTGCAGCGTGAGGATGCTCATTTGCACGGGAACTTCGCGATGGTCGATCTCGATGGACTTGAACGTGAGATTCATTGCAGCCTGGCCGCGGATCATGCCAATCCACTTCGGTCCAATGACCGCGCCGACGACGCCGGAAAACTTTGTGCCGGCGGGAAGAACAAGCTGGCTGTTTACATAAACCGGATCGGTAAGGGTTGCGGTGAATGGATCGCCCATGTGCGCGATCTTTGTGGTCAGGCCGTTTTGCAAAGCGAGATGCAGCTGGGTGCCCTGCAAAAGCTGGTTGAGATCCTGCGAGTGCGCGGGAAGCGCCGCGACAAGGCCGAGGCACAACACCGCAAGAACTGCGACTACTCTTTTCATGAATTCCCCCTTGCTTCACGCGTGGTGAAGCTCCGCCCCGTTACGTGGAGCGTGGCGCTGGCGCGCGGAACCGGAGCGCGCTGCGGGCGCACCGCCGGACTGGGTGCGGAGGTAAACACCCGCGGAAAGAATAGCCGGAAGGAGCGCTGATGCGGTAAGGAAAGTCCGCAGTGGAGTTCCTAAAAGCTACTTCCCCGGTGGATGATGAGATTCGATTGCGATGCGGGAGGTTGTCCGGTGCAAGTGGGAGAATTTCCTAGGCTGAAGCGGGCGGCTGACGCAACCGTAACGCTGTGCTAGACTTCGCGAAGCGGCCCTGATGCGCTGCAGATTTGCGCGACACTTCTGTGCAACATTCTTGCGCAATACGGGGACTGCCGATGCGTGGAACTTCGGGCTCTGTGCAACGACGCCCCGCGAACCCCGCCAGGCCCGGAAGGGAGCAACGGTACCGGGATCACTTCGTGTGCCGCGGAGTACCCGAAGTTCCTCTCATCGAAGTTGCGTTCTAGAGTAGAAGATAAATCGAATAAAAGCGCACAGCCAGGAGTGGCTGTGCCACTAGTCTGAAGTTCCTGATCTAAGGGCTGAAGAGAAGTAAAGGAAAAGCGCACAGAAATGAATATCTGTGCTACTGGGACAAATGGGCTATCAGGTTATTGCCCGGAAGTGGCGGCCGCAGACGTTTGCGGATGTTGTCGGGCAGCGGCACGTCACGCGCTACTCTGGAGAACGCGATCCGCGCGAACCGCGTGGCGCACGCGTACATTTTTTCCGGCGCCCGCGGCGTGGGAAAAACGACGACGGCGCGCATTCTGGCCAAGGCGCTCAATTGCGTGAAGGGCCCGACGCCGATTCCCTGCAATGAGTGCGA
Organism: uncultured Acidobacteriota bacterium; assembly: GCA_963737185.1. Lineage (GTDB taxonomy): Bacteria > Acidobacteriota > Terriglobia > Acidiferrales > UBA7541 > DASTCZ01. The sequence goes on from CAVTRS010000021.1 coordinate 97,030, forward strand.
CTCCTGCCGCGAGATTACCGCCGGAAATTCGCTCGATGTAATCGAGATTGACGCGGCTTCCAACCGCGGCATCGATCAGATCCGCGAATTGCGCGACATGGTTCGCTACGCGCCTGCAGCGGGCCGCTACAAAGTCATTATCCTTGACGAAGCGCACATGCTTACGGATGAAGCGTCAAACGCGCTGCTGAAGACATTGGAAGAGCCGCCGGACAAGGTGATATTTGTGATGGCGACGACCGAGCCGGAAAATCTGGCGGACACAATCCGGTCGCGGTCGCAACATTTTCATTTCCGCGCGCTTTCGTTCGCGGAGATCAACGGCGCGCTTTCAGCGATTGTGGAGAAGGAAGGTCTTACGGCGGAGCCCGGCGCGCTGGCGGTGATGGCGCGGGCGGCGGAAGGCAGTCTGCGCGACGCGCTCTCACTGCTTGAGCAGGCTCGTGCTTATTGCGGGACAAATATCACGGACGCCGCAGGTGCGCGAGTTGCTTGGAGTAGTGCCCGAAGAAGCGCTGGCGGAACTGGTGGCGGCGATTGAGGAGCATTCGGCGGAGAAGGCGTTGGCGCTGGTGCACAGGTTCCAGGCGGAAGGGCACAATCTGCAGCACTTCTGCCGCGAAGCGATCCGCCACTTCCGGAATTTGCTGGTGGCGCGGGTGTGCGGAGCTGATTCGGATTTGATTGCGGCGACGCCGGAGCAGCGGCCGGAAATCGCGCGCGCTTCGGCGTCGTTCAGCGAAGAGGATCTGACGCGCTACTTTCAAATCCTGATGGAGACGGACGAAGATTTGCGCAGGAAGCCGGACCCGCGATTGCATTTGGAGCTGGGATTGTTGCGGCTGGTGAATGCCGCGCGGCTTGCGCCGCTTGAAGAGGTGCTCGCGGAATTGAATGGCGAATCGCCAGGGGGCGCAGCTACGCCGTCGAGCGGTGGAACTCGCTCGACGGGGGCGCAATCATCGGCTGCAAGCGCGCCCGCGATTACAACCGCGCCCGCGGCGGCCGCTCGCGCAGCGGCGGCAGGGGCTTCGGCGTCGTCAGCCGCTTCGACGCAATCATATTCGCCCGCGCCCGTTCGCGGAAATGTTGAAAGCAACAGCGCCGAAGCCGCGCGAGAAACGGAGCTCACTCCGATTCCGCGCGTGCCCGTGCGATCGACCGGAATTGACGCCGGACAAGTGGGCGCAATCAAGGCGGCGGTGCTGCAGCAACAAAAATTTCTCGCGGAACTTGTGGAGCACGCGCAGCGATGGGATCTGGAAGGAAGCGAACTGCGTTTGTACTTCCCTTCCGAGAGCCGCGCGATCGCGGAAATGCTGCAACAGCGAAATCCTTTGGAGAAGTTGCGCACCATTGCGAGCGACATCCTGCGCTCGCCAGTGCGCGTGTGTGTTAAACTGGATTCCGCGGCGGGCGCGCCTGCCGCAAGCACTGCGCAAAGTTCAGCGCTGCCGCGCGCGCAAGTTGAGCAAGACCCGATCGTGCGCGCGATGCTGGAGAGGTTTGGCGGCCAGGTTTCAGAGATCAAACGCCGGGGCGAGGGGTAAGCCATGGAAGTCAAAGCCTTGCAGCAGATGCTCTCTCAATTCCGTCAGATGCAGGAGAACCTGCAGAAGCAGGTGGACGCGGTGCAGGTGGAAGCCTCAGCGGGCGGCGGCATGGTCGTGGTGCAGATGAACGGGCAGAAGCAAGTGACGGGAATCAAGATTGAGCCCGAAGTTTTCGCAAGCAAGGACCAGGAGATGCTGCAGGATTTGGTGCAGTCCGCGGTGAATGAGGCCGGGCGCCGCGTGGACGAAGAGCTGGCCCGCCAGATGAAGAGCCTCAGCGGAAACATTCCCGGCATCGCCGGAATCAAGATCCCCGGATTATTTTAGCCGGACGCGCAGAGAAGAGCACAGAGCAATTCATTTCCCCGGACATTCATGCCTGACTACGCACCGCCCATCACACGATTAATTGACGAGCTAAAGCACCTGCCGGGCATCGGCCAGAAAACGGCGCAGCGGCTCGCGTTCTTTATATTGCGGGCGACGCCGGAAAAGGCGCTCGCGCTGGCGGAAGCGATCCGCGATGCGAAAGAGAATGTGCGGTTCTGCTCGGTGTGCAACAACATCACGGACGCGGACCCGTGCTTTTACTGCACGTCGGCAACGCGAAACCGGAAATTGATCTGCGTGGTCGAGGACGCGGTCAACATTCTAGCGGTTGAGAAGACGCGGCAGTTCAGCGGGCTTTACCACGTGCTGGGGGGCTCGCTTGCGCCGTTGCAAGGGATCGGGCCGGAGCAACTGAAGATTAAGGGATTGATTGAGCGGCTGAAGGGCGCGGGGGTCGAAGAGATTATTGTGGCGACGAACCCCACGGCGGAGGGCGAAGCGACGGCAATGTATTTGTCCAAACTGATTAAGCCGCTCGGGGTGCGAGTGAGTCGAATCGGAGTGGGCATTCCGGTGGGCTCGGACCTCGAGTATGCTGACGAAGTCACGATGCTGAAAGCGATGGAAGGGCGCCGGGATTTGTAATTTCAGCTTGAGGTTTCGCGTAGAGTTTTTCCTCGATCCATTCGGTCTGCGCTTAAATCACTCTTGATAATTGGCGGTTCGGCGGTATAACTACACCAGGCTCCGTATGAATAGTTTGACGAGCTGTCCCATCGATCTCAGGGGTTAAAACCCCGCAGATTCGAGGAATCGTTCGGCACGACTAAAGTCGTGCCCTGATACAAACCTCTTACCCGATATAGAACATTCGCCGGTGAATAGGAATTGCAGCGGTTCCGGAGGACGAAGACATGGCTCCGCTTTCCCGCTACATGTCGCAATACGATCACGAGGACAACAGCCCGTGGAACAAGTTGTTGCATGCGGTCGGCATCCCCGTGATATTCGCGGGAATCGTCCTATTGACATTGCTTCGCTGGAAGCTGGGACTTGCGCTGTTTGTGGGCGGCTGGGTGATGCTACTGCTTGGCCATCGCATCGAAGGCAACAAGCCCGCATTCTTCCAGGGGCCGGTTTACTTCCTCGTTGGGCCGATTTGGGTAGCCAAAGAGATGTTTGACGCCTTGCGGGGCCGCCCGCACGGCGCGGATTCGTCCCACGGCAACTGAAAAATTGCGAAAATTACATTGACTGATTCGCACGCAAAGACTTAGTCTCGCGATGCCCCCCAGCCTTGAGTGCTAGTCTTGTTGTTTGACCAGGGAGAACAGGCTTGCCCGAAAGTATTCCTCATCAGGACCCGGAACTGCGGAAGCGCCGCAGCACGCGCATTGTGCAGGCTGTGCCGCTTACGGTGACGGGTGTGGACGCGCTCGGGCGTTCCTTTCAGGAACGCACCTCGACGCTAATCATTAATTGCCACGGCTGCCGCTACCAATCCAAGCACTACGTCCTGAAAAATATGTGGGTGACGGTGGAAGTGCCCCACCCGGAGCCGGGCCGCGAGCCTCGCGCGGCGCGCGGCCGAGTCACGTGGATTCAGCGCCCCCGTACCGTGCGGGAACTGTTTCAAGTTGGCGTTGAACTGGAATTTCCGGGCAACATCTGGGGCATCGCGTTTCCGCCGCCGGATTGGTTCCCTTCTACCGAGCCGGAGCCAGCGGCGATCCCGCTCCCCGGATCGAATCCGGCTGCCGCCGAAGGCGGATTTGACGCCACCGAATCCGAAGCCAGCAATGTGGTTGTGATGGGCGGCGCGGAAGCGCAGATTCCCGCGGAAGCGCCGATGCACCTTGCGCGGCAGGTCTCGCGGCTGGTGAACGAAGCAAAGCAACAGATCCAGGCCGCGGTGCGGGAAGCTACCGCGCGGACCGTGACGCAAGAGATGCACCACCTGCTCACGTCGGTGGAATCACAACTTCAGGATGCCGCCGCCAAGGCCGTACAATCCGCCGCCGACGAATACTCAAAGCACTGGCTCGCCCGCGCCACGGAGCGCATCGAGCTGCAATCGCGGGCGAGCGCGGAAAGCTTGCGCGAGGAATGGAACAAGGAATTGGACGCGCGGCTCGAGGACGCGCGAACGCTGCTGGCGGCGCACGTGTCAAGCGTCGAGCAGGCCGAAAAGGAAAATTTCCAGGCCGCACTCGGAGCAAGCGTTGATTCGGCGATTGACCGGCTGCGGGCCTCCGCGGAAGCGTCCGCGGTGCGCGCGGATCAGGCGCGGGATCAATTTGAGCGTTCGCGGCAGGAGTTGCACGCGGCGGTAAAGGAAGCGACGCACCACTGGGAGCAAGCGCTTTCCGGGCGGACCACAGGCGTGGCGGCGGAAATGGAAAAGTTGCAGGCCGCGGCCACAAAACTTTCCAACCAGATCCACGGCGCCATCGAACAGGGGGAGCACACCTGGCGCACGCGGCTCGAATCGGACATTGCCGACGCGCAGAAACGAGCTGCTGATCTCGCCGCCGCTTCTGTTGACCGGGCTGTGCAGGCGGGAGCCGCGGAAATCACCACGCGATCGGAAACGGAAACAGAGCGACTCCACGCGAAGACAGTGAAATACATGGCGGCGCTGCGCGAGCACACGGAAGAGCTTCAGGCACAGGCGCGCCAGGCCGTCATCGATTTCCGCGCGCAATGGGAAGCGGAGGCGGCGAGCGGACGCGCCGCGCTTGCGGAAATTGAACAGGCAGCGGGACGGCTGACTGAATTCGCGCGGCAGCTTGACGGTATGCAACAGTCCACGGCCGCGAGCCTCGAGCGGAAGATGAATGACCTGCTCGAGAACTCAACGCGAGAACTTACCGCGCGGACCGAAACCGCGGTTTCCGGGATGGCGGAGCGATTGCAACCGCTGCTTGATGCGGCGGGCGCACAGTCCGTGGCGAGCCTCGGGCAACAATTGGAGAAGGAACTCGCCCCGCAGATTGATCGCGCGCGGGAGATGGTGCAGAGATTGGTGGCGGGCCACCTATCCGCAGAAGACGTGCTGCAGTCACAGGAAACTCGAATGCGCGAAGCGGCGGCTGTGATTGAGAGCGAGGCGGCGGCGCGGTTGCAGGAAAGCGCGCTCCGCATCGGAAACGAATGGCAGGAAACCTCGAAGACAGCGATGGCGAAATGGCAGGAGGAGCTGGACGCACGCGCCACGGACATTACGCACAGTACGATTGAATCGCTCTTTAAATCCGCCAACTGGTACGAGAAAAAAGTTCAGACGCAGATGCAGTCCAGCCTGGAGAGCGGCCTCGAGCAAGCGGGCGAAGCGCTTCGCGCACGCGCGGGAGAAATGTCCGGGCTATTCGCGAGCGAGCTGGACCATTACAGCCGCAGCTATGTGGAACATTCACAGGGCCAGCTCGAAGAAATTTCGAAAGAGGCAATGCAGCAAACGCAGGAAAAAATCCGCGAAGCAATCGAGACGGGCGGCGCGGAAGTGGGAAGCAAAGCGCGGCGCGCCGCGCAATCGGAGCTGGAGCGTTTCACCGCCGGGCTGCACAACGCGTTTGATCAATCGGCTGCGAACTTTGAAGCGCATTCCGTACAGATCCGCGCGAGGATGGGAACGGAGTCGCGCCAATTTCTTGCAGATTTCCAGAAAAATTTGTCGCAGAGGACTCAGGAAAGCGTCGCAGCCTCGCAAAAGGAATTGAACTCGCAGGCCGGCGTGCTGCGCGAGGCGGCACGGGCGGAACGCGAGTCGCAGGAACGCGCGCACGCAGGACAGCTTGCGCGGCAGAATGACGCGGCGATGGAAGCTTACGCCGGGCGACTTGAAAACGCGTCAAACGCGTGGCTGCTTACTACCGCGGCGAAACTTGGCGAGCAGGCCGACCAGCAAATCGAAATTCTTTCCAAGAACGCCGAAGAAAAATTGCGCGAGACGTTTTCGCAGGTGTTCGCGAGCATTGGCGATTCGCTGCGGCAACGCATGATGGATTTTTCGAGTTCGATACCAAACCCCTCGGGTGGCACGCCGGGAAAGAAGTAAGTCAGGCTCTCAACTTCAATCGGACCACAAAGCCTCTTACCGTGCAGGAATCTCGAATTTCAGTTGGTTTGATTTCAGGGTGCCGACCCAATATGTGCCGGTGAACGCAGGATAGGACCGGGGGTCCGGAGGTAGCTTTTCATCGGTGAGTTTAGCTTGGAGAGTGTAGGTGCCGGGCTTTAGTTCGGGCTTTGAAAGGGAATTCGGGTCCCAATAATCGGCAAGGTCCAATTGGAGCGTGTAAGAACCGTGTGCCCGGACTGTCTTGAAGGCATTGAAGGCTTGTTGGCCCGATTGCGGGCAGTTGAAAAAATCCAATAGTTGCGTGCCCCAGCGCGAACCGGTAAGTATAAGTTTAACCTTTTCGGGACAGAGCGTCGCGCCGGCCATTGAGCCCGTGTCGATGACCAGATCCCTGTCGCTAACGTTACGAAATTCAATGTCAAATTGGGTAGGACCGGGTGGTTTGGTAGCGAGGTGGCTGGGCGCGATGGACAATTGCAGACCGTCGATCGGCGCACCCCATTCTTTTTCCTTGGAGGTCTGAGCTTGACGCGCGGCGGCGGGATTCAGCGCGGCGAATACTATGCCTGCGCAGAACAAGGTAACAATTGCGACTCGGAAAATACTGGAGGAGCCTCTTCCCTTCACAAATTGCTCATTTACTCGCATGTGGTTTCACCCCAACAACGTAGATGCGGCCAACTTGTCCGGAGGTTTCAAGCCGCATATCCGATATCTGTATAATATCCCAATGGCGAATCGCGCATACGTTAGCGCTTGGGCGAAGGATTATTCGGGAGAGACGCAGCGCGCTACATTTGGGCGGCTGCTTGAGACCGTGCCGTTCCCTGAATCGTGGCCGGGATTTTCCACTCTAATTGTCAGAGCCCTGGACGCGGCGGAATCGCCGGTCCGCGAATGGGATTTGCGGAGCCAGCCGGTGAACTCCGCGGAAATCCTGGAGCTTCTGACCGAACACTCCGGCGACGACATGGCATTCGAGGTCCACGCGCCGTGGGAACTCTGGATTTTTGATTTGGAGGCTGGCGCATGGAAGCGCAAACCGCAGGTTCTTGAGATTTCGTGTTTCGGGCCCGAATACGATGGCGGCATCGCGGCCGAGATGGGCCACTTCCTGATTGACATCGGATTCGAGCACATTTTTACGGGGCACGCGGGGCTTCTGGGCAATCAAACTGAACGGGGAGCTGATACCGCTCACCCCGACGAAGATAAATTCCTTGCCGCGATGAATTCGCCTGAGCGCCTGCGCGAATATCACCAACGCACGCGCGAAAACATCCAATACCTATTCCGATGGCTGCAGGAAGCGGAGGCAGCGGTGCCGCTCGAACGCTACCGGCTGTGGTCCGAGGGAGAAGAAAATTTTGAAGCCCGGCTCGACGAAATTCTGGCTGTGCGTTAGCGGGCCGGCAATCGCGCTGGCCGTGGCGCTGGCAGGTGGGAGCGCAATTCCGGCGACTCCCCAGGCAAAAGACGCACAGGCAAACGAGCTGACCATTGCCGGTTTCCGCCCGGGGAAAGACACGCTGGCCGCGGCGCGCGCTCGAATCGGGAAGAAACTGCCGTCCACGGAAGATGAAGCGGACCACGTCGTCACGTGGCACGAGTCTCGTTACGGCAAGGACCTGAAGATTGAAGCGGACGATCACGGCGTGATCCAGACTTTGGACCTTTCCGCGATGGAGCCGATGCACAGCTGCAGTCCTGAAGCGCTGGCAGCTTCGGAGCAGACCGGGTACTGGAAGACCGGGCGCGGTCTGGCGCTCGGCGATATGCGCAAGCGCGTGATCGCGCTTTATGGTGAGCCGGGCTCGAATGGCCCCAGTCAAGAAGGGGGCGAGCGGCGGGAATTGCTATACTACGCCTTTGACTGGGCGGGGTCGGATGTCCCACAGGTGATGGAAGTTTCCTGTGATAAGGCGACGGGTCGCGTCGTGGAAATCATGCTGGCCTTTCCGAGCTTGTAATCCGAGGAGGAGTTCTTGGGTCGCGCTGGATTAGCGTGCTTGCTTTGTGCCTGCGCGTTTGCGATGGCGTGCGGCGGCCCCGCGAGTAATTCCGCCGCCGGCGGCGAGCAAAAAACATCCGGTGCGTCCGGGGTCCCGGATGACATCGCGGCCGTCGCGCATGGCGCGCTTGGACCCGATGGCGAGGCGCTGGCGTGGGGTGATCTTTCGATGGACGGGCGGCAGCAAGTGCTCGTGGTCAACCGGCTGGCAGGCGCCCCCAGCACGCAAGGCGACGGAATTCTTGTGACGCGGATGACGGTGGTTGAAAACACCAGCGGCGGTTGGGCACAGATACTCATGTGCGATGAACACTTGAAAAATGGGAAGGGATATTTGATTGGAAGCCCCGGGGAAGCGATTTCGCGGTGGAAATTGTCATTTGTGAAAGATCCTGTGAAAGGACTGATCCTTTCCTTGACGCCGATGGGAGATGGCTCCGACGCTCTTGGGAGAACCCTTCATATCCGTTGGAATCCGGAGGCGATGCGGTACCAAGCGTTGGAGCCCGACTCGGATAAATTTTCTGGAGAGATTTCGTCCATTGAAATCATACACAGGCCATTGAGATGAGCGCGACCGCACAAGCTGTTTCACCCGTCGCCGGCGCAAAGGCAAAGCGCCCGCCCGCCGCGCGGAATCTGCGCTCGCTGCTGCCGTACGTCCGGCGCTACAAAGGCAGCGTCCTGCTCGGGATGTTGATGAACGCGGGGATGGGCGTCGCGGGGACGATTGCGCCGCTCCTGATTGGAGCAATCATTGACCTGATCAGCGGCGAAAAAATCCCGCTCGCCAAGCTTGGGCGGATCGGACAAATCTCGCTTGGCCCGCTTGAGCGTTACTACCAGCCGGGGGATATGCGGGCGCTCGGAATCTTCTGCCTCGCGCTGGTCATCGTGATTGCCCTGAAAGGCATTTTTTCCTACTGGACGCGCTGGATCCTGATCGGCGTGTCGCGCGACATCGAATACGATTTGCGCGACGACATGCTCGCATCGCTTGTGCGCCAGGAGCCGGAATTCTACGTGCGCAACCGCACGGGCGAGCTGATGTCTCGCGCCACAAACGACCTGAACGCCGTGCGCATGGTGCTCGGCCCCGGCATCATGTATAGCTCGACAACGGTGCTGACGATGGTTCTCGCCGTCGTTTTCATGCTGGTCCTATCGCCGCACCTCAGCTTCTGGGTACTGCTTCCGGTGCCGGTGGTGGCCGTCGTCACCTACTACTTCGGACAAATTATCCATAAGCTTTACGGAATCATTCAGGCGGCGCTCGCCACTTTAAGCGCAAAGGCGCAGGAAAATCTGTCGGGCGTGCGCGTAATTCGCGCTTACGCACAGGAGCGCTCCGAAATCGCCGGTTTTGACGCGCCAAACCGCGAATACGTGACGCGCAACCTGAAACTTATCGGCGCATGGAGCATGTTTTTTCCGCTGCTTACTTCCCTTTTCGGCATGGCGTTTCTGCTCGTCCTGTGGCGTGGCGGGCGCGAGGTGATTGTCGGCAGGATTTCCTACGGCGAATTTGTCGCGTTCTACGCGTTTGTGGTTCAGCTTATTTTCCCGATGATTGCGCTGGGCTTCGTGACGAACATTTTCCAGCGCGGCGCGGCCTCCATGGGGCGCATCAATCACATTCTGAATGCGCAGCCCAAGATCAGCGATACCGAAGCGCGCACCGCGGATGGCTCGGAAATCCGCGGCGAAATCGAGATGCGCCACCTGAATTTTACGTATCCGACGACGCGGAGCGGCGATAGCGCGGGAGCCGGGACACCCGCCGCGAACGGTAAGGGCGCCGGGCCAGAAGCGCCGCCCGGCGCGAATTCTCCCGTGCTCCAGGACATCAATTTCAAGATTCCCGCCGGCTCGACGCTGGCGATTGTCGGCCCCACCGGAAGCGGGAAGACAACTCTCGCGGCGCTTGTCGCGCGATTGTGGGAAGCTCCGCGCGATACCCTATTCGTTGATGGCCGCTCGATCCGCGAATGGCCGCTGGAACAACTTCGCCGAGCTATAGGTTTCGTGCCTCAGGACCCGTTCCTATTCAGCGAGACGCTGGCGAACAATGTCGCGTTCGGGGTTGACGGCGCTACTCCGGACCAAATATCCGAGGCCGCGGCCATCGCAAGCATTGACGCCGAGATCCGCGATTTCCCCGCGAAATATGAAACCATGGTCGGCGAGCGCGGCATCACGCTTTCCGGCGGGCAGAAGCAGAGAACGACACTCGCGCGCGCCGTGATCCGCGATCCGAAAATTCTAGTGCTTGATGACGCGCTTTCAAGCGTGGACACGGATACCGAGGAGCGCATCCTGCGCGGATTGAAAGACGTGATGCGGCACCGTACGACGATCCTTGTGTCGCACCGCTGCTCGACGGTGCGCCACGCCGACCAGATCATCGTGCTGCGCGAAGGGCGCATTGTGGAGCGCGGCACGCACGACGAGCTGCTCGCGCAAGGCGGCTATTACAACGATCTGTATCACAAGCAATTGCTCGAGGAAGAGCTGGAACGCGAATGAGCGATTTCCGCGAAGAAGAAGCGTTAGGAAAAGCCTACGACGCGCGGCTGGCGCGGCGCCTGATCCAGTATTTGCGCCCGTACAAGTGGCTGGTGTATTCCGCGCTGCTCTTTACGGTAATCGTGGCGCCTCTCGAGGCCGCGGCGCCCTACCTTTATAAAATTGCGACGGACAGATACATTCTGCCGGGATTCCAACACACGATTTCTCAGGCGATTGCGTTTCGTGGTGTGGGCATCACGTCGCTTTGCCTGCTTGCGGCGCTGATCCTCAGCTTTGCGTTCCAGTACCTGCAGATGCGCATCATGCAGGACGTGGGCCAAAAGACGATGTATGACATGCGCAAGCAGATTTTCGGCCACCTGCAAGCGCTGCCAATGAGTTTCTACGACCGCAGCCCGGTCGGCCGGCTGGTCACTCGCGTCACGACGGACGTGGACGCGCTGAACGACCTTTTTGCCACTGGTGTCGTTGCAATGATCAATGACGCCGTGCTGCTTGTTCTCTTCGTCGCCATTCTTTTCTGGATGGACTGGCGCCTGGCGCTCGAGTCGTTGTGCGTCCTTCCCCTAATCTTCGTTGCCACCTGGCTCTTCCGGGGCAAGACGCGCGACGGCAATCGCCGCATCCGGACCGCCATCGCGCGCATCAATTCCTTCCTCAACGAGCACATCATGGGGATGTCAGTCGTACAGTTGTTCAATCGCGAGCAGAAGACCCGCGCTGAATTTGCAAAATACAATCAGAGTTATGTGGAAGCCTACAAGGATGTGATTTTCGCTTTCGCGCTTTTCTTGCCGGGAGTTGAATTTCTCAGCACGCTTGCAATCGCGCTTGTGTTCTGGCGCGGCGGAATTCGCGTCATTGACCACGTCGTGGAAGTCGGGACGCTCATCGCGTTCATGCAATACGCCCAGCGATTTTTCCGTCCGATCCAGGACTTGAGCGACAAATTCAACATTTTGCAGAGCGCCATGGCCGCGAGCGAGCGCATCTTCAAGCTGGTGGATGAGCCGATTCCCGCCGACACCGCCTCCGGCACGCGCAAAATCGAGCGCCCGCTCGGCGAAATCGAATTCCGCAATGTATGGTTCGCCTATCGCGGGGGCGCGAATCCGGCTGAAGATGATTGGGTGCTTCGCGATGTTTCCTTCCGCGTCGCGCCCCGGCAGACAGCCGCGATCGTCGGCCACACAGGGGCGGGCAAAACAACCGTGGTCCAGCTGCTGCTGCGCTTTTACGAAATCCAGCGCGGGCAAATTTTACTTGACGGCGTGGACATCCGCGAATTTGACGTGCAGGATTTGCGCCGCCAGTTCGGCATCGTCCTGCAGGACCCGTTCCTGTTCACAGGGACGCTCGAATACAATGTTCGGCTCGGCACCCAAAGCATCACGCGCGAAAAAGTTGAAAGCTCGCTGCGCGAAGTCGGCCTCGGCCCGCTGGTTGATTCGCTCTCGAAGGGCGTTGAAACCGGCATCACCGAGCGCGGCGCGACTCTTTCCGTCGGCCAGCGACAGCTCGTCAGCTTCGCACGCGCGCTGGCGCATGACCCGCGCTTCATGATTCTTGACGAGGCCACTTCCAGCGTGGATACGAAGACCGAGCAGATGATCCGCGAGGCGCTCGACCGGCTGCTGCAAGGCCGCACGGCGCTCGTGATCGCGCACCGCCTGAGCACGATCCAGCATGCGGCCACGATTCTCGTGTTCCACAAAGGCCGCTTGCGCGAGCAAGGTTCGCATCAGGAATTACTGGCCGCGCGCGGAATTTATTACCGGCTCTATCAGCTCCAGTACAAAGACCAGGAGCTGCGAATGCCTTTGCCATCCGCGGGCGAAGCGGCCGGCGCATCTCTTCCCGCGAGCGATTGAGAGGGCGCATTGCTCCTTCGCCGCGTGCACCTGAAATGAAATCTGACCAAATCTTGATCAGCGCAGGCGAGGCCTCGGGCGACCTCTACGCGGGCCACCTTGCCGCGGAGCTTTCGCGGCGCACCGATGCGCATCTATTCGGCATGGGCGGCGAACATATGCAGCAAGCGGGGGTCGAATTGGTCGCGCGATCCTCCGACGTCGCGGTCACCGGATTCAGCGAAGTTTTGAGCAAGCTCCCCGTGCTCCGCCGCACGCTTCATCGTCTGTCGGATGAAGCCAAAAAGCGCAAGCCGCGCCTCGCGATTCTCACGGACTTCCCCAGCTTCCATTTGCGGCTGGCAAGCCGTCTGAAGCGGCTCGGCATCCCCTGCGTGTATTTTGTCGCACCGCAATTTTGGGCCTGGCGTCCGTGGCGCGTAAATTTAATCCGGCGGCGATTCGTTTCCGCGCTGTGCATATTCCCATTTGAAGAGGAGTTCTTTCGCAAAGCGGGCATTGAGACAACTTTCATCGGCCATCCACTTGTGGACATCGTCCGCCCATCCATGCCCCGCGCGGATTTCCTTGCCGGCATCGGCCTCGACGGCGCAATGCCTATTTTCGCGTTGCTTCCCGGCAGCCGCTGGAATGAGCTGCGTCATAACCTGCCGCCGGTGCTCGAAGCCTGTGCGCGCATCGCGCAACAGAAACCCGGCGCACAGTTCGTTCTCGCGCTCGCCGCCGGATTCTCAACTGACGCGCCGATTGCCGCCCCACCTGCCACCGACACCCTGCACGTTCAATCCGGCGCAACGCACGGTACATTCGATCTACCCTCAAGACTAAACCTGCGCGTCGCGCCCGGCGCGGCCTATGACGCGCTCGCCGCCGCCACTGTCGCTATCGTTGCGAGCGGCACGGCCACCGTCGAGACGGCGCTGCTCGGCACTCCGATGGTGGTGGTTTACCGCGTCGGTCTCCTGACGGAAATGATGATCCGCACGTTTGCGCGGACGGCCCACGTCGCCATGCCCAATCTGATTGCGGGCCGCGCCATCGTACCCGAACTCTTGCAGAAGGATTGCTCGCCCGCACGGATTTCAACGGAAGCTCTTCGGTTGACGAATTCGCCTGAGGCGCGTGAGGAAATGCAGCGCGGCCTTGCTGAAGTCCGCTCCGCGCTCGGAGCGGGTGGCGCCATCAATCGCGCTGCGGACATCCTCGCTCGAATGCTTTAAACGGGGGCTGGCAACTCAAACGCCCCTCTCTGGTATCCTAGTAATGGGTAAGGTGTGAAAAGAGGGTTCTTTGCGCTGGATCTTCCCAAAATTCAGTTTCTGGGCATTGGCTCCCGTTGCGTTTTTTATTCTGGCCGCTGTAATCGCGCCTGCTGCGCGCGCCCAGGGTGGGCGGGGTCCGATGATCGCGCCGCAAGCCTCGAAGCCCGCATTTCGCGCCACGCATTACGAAATCAATGCCATTCTTACGCCCGCGAACCAGTTGATCGAAGCCCACGCAAAGGTGGATTTCACCGCGAGCGACACCTCGCGCACCGTGCTCGTGGAGCTTCACCAGAATTTGAAAATTAGCGCGGTCACCGATGCCGCCGGAAAACCCGTCGCCTTTGAACGCGACTCGCGGAATCCGCTTGTTGTGCAAGTGACCCTCAATGATCCTGTCGCGGCGGGGCAAAGTGTCTCATTGAATTTTGATTATGGCGGCCCGCTCTCGAATGAGGAGAACAGCCCCGTCCCGGGCCTGCGCCTCGCCTCGATCCGCGCCGACGGCGCGTATCTCCTGCTTCCCGCCCGGTGGTTTCCGCTGACGTTTTATCCGTCGAATCGCTATACCGCCGTATTTAAAATCCAGGTGCCGAACGATTTTCTTGTCGCGGGCAGCGGGAAGACAGGGCCGCCGGAATTGGTATATGAAAAAGCCGCGGCGCCTCCTGTGATTCGCCCCGGCGCGCCGCCCCCCGCGCCCGTCGCGCAAAAAGTATTCACGTTCCACGACGACCGCGCGGAAAATAGCGGCTCCTTTGCCGCAGGCCCCTATCAATTGACGCCCGTTGACGCCGCCGGCGTGAAACTCTCAGTCCTCACGTTTGCTTCTTCCACGCAGACCGCGCAGCTTTATGGCCAGGATGCCGCAAAAATCATCACGGAGTTTTCGGATTCCATCGGCCCGCTGCAGGATCCCACGATGACGATTGCGGAATTTCCAGACTTGAGCGTGGCCGGATTTGCCGGGCCGGGCCTCGCGCTCGTCAGCCAGCATCAGTGGGACCCGCGGGGCAATACGCGCCTTCTTTCCCGCTTAATCGCTTCGCAATGGTTCGGCGTGGCGGTCATGCCCGCTTCCGCCGCGGACACCTGGGTCACCGACGGCCTCGCGTCCTACTGCGAGGCGCTTTATGCGGGCGAAGCCAATGGCAAGGATGCGGAAGACAGCGCGGTCGAGGATTTCGCCGTCGGCGCGCTGATGTATGAAAACGCTTCGCCGATCACCCAGGCGGATCAGTTGAAACCCTATACAAGCGAATATCTTTCCGTCGTGCAGGATAAGGGCGCTCTCATCTTTCACATGATCAATGCCCAAATAGGCGACGAACTCTTCAAGCCGTTGCTTCGCGATTTTTACGCTCGCTTTTCCGGCCGCAACGCCAAAGTCGTGGATTTTGAGAACCTGGCGCAGGAGTACGCCGACTACAAAGCCGCGGGCCGAACGCCCGGCGTTGTGGCGGCAAAGCTCTCGCCGAATGCGCCGCCGCCCGCGCCGCCGCCCAGCACGCAGAGTCTGACCCCGTTTTTCGCGCAATGGCTCAGTTCCACGGGCGTGCCGGAATTCGACGTGCCCTACACGGTCTACCGCACGGCCAAAGGTTTTCAAGTGATTGGCAAGATCAAGCAGAGCATTGACACATTTAGTATGCCCGTCGAAGTCGAGGTGAAGACCGAAGGAAATCCGGAGTTCAAAACATTTCAGGTCGTCGGCGCAGAGACTCCATTTGAGGTTGACACCTTCGGACGGCCACTGCCGGGCGGCGTCATCATTGACCCGCATGACTACATGCTGAAGGCCAGCCCGGACCTGCGGATCCGCGCCATTATCGCCCGCGGCGAATCTTTGGCCGAGGTCGGTAGATTCGTGGAAGCCATCAACGAATACCAGAAGGCGCTCGATATCCAGAAAAATAACGGACTGGCGCTCTTCCGCATGGGCGAATCGTTCTTCTTCCAGAAGAATTACACCGCCTCCGCGAACTCATTCCGCAGCGCGCTTGGCGGCGAGACCGACGCATCCACCAAATGGATCACCTGCTGGTCGCACGTTTATATGGGGAAAATTTACGACGTCACAGGCCAGCGCGAGCGCGCCGTGAACGAGTATCGCCAGGCTAAAAATTGCCGCGACAACACCGGCGGCGTCCAGCAGGAAGCGGATAAGTATATTTCCAAGCCCTACAAAGAGGGACAGTAACCTTTCGCCGCAGAGTCTCAGAGCTGCGCGAGCCCGGTTAGCCGCGCTTCACCGATTCCCTTCCGCTGAATAAAAACCTGAAATGTTTCGCCCATCCCCTCTGGATGCAGGAGGCTCGATAACTGCAACTGCGCGCGTATGCGGTCCGTCTCGCCTTGGCCGGCGTCGTAAAGATCCGCGAATTCGTTGGCGCGTCCGAGCGCAAGCAAGAAGCGGCTCTGCGGCGCGATGCCCTCGCGCTCGAGACCCGCGTCGGCGCCCCACAGATCCAGCGCCGTGAAATTCACGTGCGCGGTGAGGTCCTGCTCGCCGGGCGCGGCGTAGAGGTCTTCACTTACGTGGTGATTCCGGTAGGCAAGCAGCGTTCCGCGCGGGAAGCGTTCGCTGTAAAGCACTCGCGCTTCATAGCCATAGTCAATTGTTAGGATAAATCCTTGTTCGAGCCGCCGCGCGGCATTGGTGATCCAATCGCATGCGGACAGGCTTACCTCGGCTAGCTGGCCTTCTTGGAGAACAATTTGCTGCCTTGCGAAATACTCGGCGATGCGAGGCGTCGAAAGCGGCGTAATCGAATCCGAAAATTTCCCGCTCTCCATTCCAACGCAGATTTCCTGAAGCTCACCATCCGTGCGAATCACGCGGCTTACCGGGATTGCATCGAAGAATTCATTCGATACGATACAGCCGTGCGCAATTCGCGGGGGCAACACTGAGCCTGATTCCGCGCGACCAGCCTCAATGTGCTTCCCTAATAACTCCGAGTGAGCCGCGCGGCGCGCCTCCGACTGTTCAATCGCCGCGTACCTCAGCGCGGCGTAAAACTCCGGAAAGTTTGCCGCGCAAAAATCGAGGATCTGCGAAGCAAGCCGCCCTACACCCGCGCCCGGCTCAACAACCACAAAGTCCGCCGGGCGATCCAGCAGGCGCCACATCTCTTCCAACTGCCGCGCCAACAATCGTCCGAAAATCGGATGGACATCCACGCTGGTGTAGTAATCAGCGAAGCGCGTACGCTCCGGCCGGCTGTAATATCCGTGCGCGGGATCGTAGAGACACGCCTCCATGAACTCGGCGAACGGGATGGGCCCGCGCGCAGCGACGCGCGCGGCCAGCTCGTGTTCGAGCTCATTTCTCACGTTTTTTCCCGGTGAGTTCATGGACAGACGATTAGGATACGCTCACTTCGCGGCGCCCAGAAGAGAAGAACCGGAATCCGCGCGCCCTCAATCGTCGCGTTGCGGGTTGCGCGTGAACATCTCAATTACATAGTCGTGAAGGCAATTGTAAAGCTGGCGCTGAAAACTCCATGGAAATTGCGCATTCTCAATCTCTTTCGCACGCATCAGAAAAACGTATTCATGAACTTTTCCATCCGCTTCCGGCACACCTTCCAACTGAAAACGAATTATCACTTCGACTCCATCCGCCGCAGGCCGCGCGTCAAACGCAAAAAGCGGGTGCTCGTATCGCTTCAACTCCGCGAGCACTTTTTCCGTGAGCAGCTCCATTTGGAAGTTACGCCCGCCCTGCGGCGCCGGTTTTGCCGGCTGATTCAATTTGTATCGCCCGGAAAACTTCCTCGAAAATACGAAGCGCGCTTTCGTCAAAGAGAACGAATTCCACGCGTTCGAGCGAAGTCGCGCCGCCTAAATGCTTCAAGGTTTCGCGGAGCATGATTTCAGCGCAGTCGCGCATCGGAAAGCCGGCAATGCCCGTCCCTACCGCCGGAAACGCGATGCTCTTCAGCCCGCGCTCGGCGGCAATTCGCAGCGAATGAGCTGTCGAACTGCGCAGCGCTTGCGCCGTCGTCTCCCCGCCAAGCTGCATGGACGCCGCGTGGATCACATAGCGCGTGCGCAATTTCCCACCGCTCGTAATCGCCGCGCCGCCCACCGGAATCGAGCCGATCTCATCGCATTCCTGCTGGATCGCCCCGCCGCCCTTGCGCCGGATCGCTCCCGCCACGCCCCCGCCCAGTTTTAAATCGTTATTCGCGGCGTTGATGATCGCGTCCGCATCCGATTCCGTCAGATCGCCTACATTCAAGCGAATCCGTGCAAAAAGGCTCGGCATTTTCCTGTCCTCTGCGGTCAATCAACGTTCATCATATCAGAGCTGAAAGCACAGGCCGGCTTCCCGAAATGCAAGAATAAATTGTTTGCATTTGGCAATCACGAGTCGGAAACTGTCTTCAGATTTTCGAGAAAAGAATCCGCAAGTCTGCCCGCCTCTACGAGCGCTTCAAGACGTTTATATATCTCGGCGTAGTGTCCGGCGTTCTTTTTCCCGACGCCAACCACCACGATCGTGTTCGCGTCGGAAAAGACGCGGTAGATCACCCGGTAGTCCAGGTAATGAAAGCTTCGAAACCTCAGGAGTGGGCCCGACAGTTCCTCGGAACACCCGATGGGATCTTTTAGGGCCACACTTTCCAATTGTTTCCGAAGGGACCTCCGGACGTTTTTGGGCAGGGCCTTTATGTTGGCGACAGCTCCGGAGGTGAATTTGGCGGTGTACAACTCAATCTCAATCGAACGCTTCATCCATCGAATGAAGTTTACCTAGGCGCATGTCTTCATCCAGCGTTTCGCCGGCGGCAAGAATCTGGTTGAAGAGATGTTTGTCCATCGCAATGTCCACGGTTTCGATGGCGGCACGCAGCCGCTTCAATACCTCATCGAAATATTTCTTGTCGAGGACAAGCTTTTCATCGCCCTCGTCGTTGCCGGAAATCACAAGGACGGTGCTTCCCTTTGCCCTGTCCAGCATCGCCTTCTGCCTGTCACGCAACTCCGAGCGCTTCACACGCACAGGAGTCGGACGCGTCAACATTTTCGTTTTCATGCGAATAAACCTCATGTACAGAGTACACGTACACCATGTACGTGACAAGCGTACAAACGCGTTTTCAATGATTCCAGCGAAATGGCCAGCCCTCGTGAGCGAGGAGCTTCCTCCAGCGGGGTCAAGGTTTCGCCGGGTAATCGTACACGCCGCGCCCGGATTTCCGCCCCAGCCGCCCCGCTTTCACATACTGCCGCAGCAGCGGCGCGGGGCGATATTTTTCGCCGAGCGTTTTGTGCAGGTATTCGAGGATCGAGAGCCGCACGTCGAGTCCAACTAAATCCACAAGTTCAAATGGCCCCATCGGGTGATTGAGGCCGAGCTTCAACGCCTTGTCAATATCCGCGGCGGTCGCAATTCCCTCTTCCAGCATGTAAAACGCCTCATTGCCGATCATCGCGTTAATCCGGCTGGTGATGAATCCTGGCGCTTCGCGCACCACGACGACTTCCTTCCCCATCCGCACACCCACTTCGCGGCAATCGGCAATCGTTTCCTCGGAAGTTTCCAGTCCGCGCACGACTTCCAGTAATTTCATTTTCGGCACAGGATTGAAAAAGTGCAGCCCGACGCATTTTTCGGGGCGAAAAGTGATTGTCGCCAACTCTGTGATGGAAAGTGACGAAGTATTTGACGCGAAGATCGAACCGGGTTTGGCGAACTTGTCGAGCAACGTGAAAATTTCGAGCTTCAGTTCCATATCTTCCGGCACAGCTTCGATCACCAGGTCCGCTTCGCGGCAGGCATCCTCCACTGAATGCGCCGAGCCGAGCCCCGCCAGCGCTCGCGTGCGCTGCTCCGCCGTCACCTTGCCGCGCTCCACTCCTTCGTCAAGCGCCATGCGGATGTACGCAAGCCCGGCGTCAAGCACGGATTGCGACATATCTTCCAGAATTGTGCGGTAGCCGCCAAACGCCGCTGCGTATGCGATGCCGCGCCCCATCGTGCCCGCGCCGATTACGGAAATAGTTTTGATCTCCATTCAGCTTGCCCCTAGCGCCTCGCCGGAAACATCCGCGCGGCATTGTCATATAAGATTTTGCGTTTTGCGGTTTCGGAAATCGGCAGCCCCATGAACTTTTCGATGTTGCCCTTGATT
This sequence comes from uncultured Acidobacteriota bacterium, assembly GCA_963737185.1. Lineage (GTDB taxonomy): Bacteria > Acidobacteriota > Terriglobia > Acidiferrales > UBA7541 > DASTCZ01. The sequence continues at coordinate 116,810 of CAVTRS010000021.1, forward strand.
TCCGGCACACCCGGCCCCGGCCAGTCCGTGCCCCAGAGCACCTTATCCGCAATCTCCTCAATCCGCGGAAAATATTCCATCAGCTTCTGCGGGGGAATCCCGGAAATATCCATGTGCATGTTTTTGTGCCGCCGCACCAGAAAAAACGCTTCCTTCATCCACAGCGGCCTGCCGCCATGCGCCAGGATCACGACCAGATCTGGATAATCCACGCCGACGTCGTCGGCAAGCATGGGCTGCGCATGAATGTTGCGCGCGCCGGGAAAAATTGAAGTGCCCGTGTGGATCATCACCGGCAGGCGGTTCGCCTGCGCGCGCTCGTACACCGCGGCCAGCGGCCCCAGTCCATGGCGATAAGCATTGGGCGAAAAAACCTGATGCGCGGGATGCACCTTCAGCCCGCGAATGCCGAGCCGCGCGATTCGATCCACTTCGGCGCCCGCGTCCGGGACAAATTTCGGATGCACGGATCCGAACGCGATGAGCCTTTCCGGCGCTATCGAGCAATATTTCGCGATCCAGTCATTCACTTCAGGCGGGAAGCCGATTACGTCCGGGCTCACGTAATTGATCAGCCCCGCTCGCTCGATTCCGAGTGAATCGAGGAATCCGAGAAACGCTTTCGGATCGGCAGAGTAGCGCTCGACATCCGCGAAATCCTTGCGCCCGCGCTTCACAAGCGCGAGCGCCTCGGGCCTAAACATGTGCAGCGGTTGAATATGAATGTGGATGTCGATGATCGGCGTCAATGGCTTCTCCGGTTGGTTGATTTGTGGCGGCATATTGCCCACCCGGCGCGCTCGGCGCGCGGCTTTCTTTCCGAGTTTCTTCAAGCGCACGCCGCGATGGCCACGCACGAAAGCATCGGCACGCCATCTACCAGCACTGCGCACGCGCCGCAACTCGAGTCGTCGCAGCCGCGCTTCGTGCCGGTCAGCCCCAGGTCTTCCAGCAATACGTCCAGCAACAACCTGTACGCGGGCGCGGCGAATTCGCGCAGCTCGCCATTCACATTTAATTTGAGAAGTTCCTTGGTCAATTACTTCACCAGCTCCTTCAGCGCTTCCTCGTCAAATCCCAAGACAATTTCCTTGCCGCGGATCACCACCGGACGCCGGATCAAATTCGGCTCCGCGGCCATCAACTTGATTGCCACCGCACGCGACGGCGGCGCAATGCCCATCCTGCGTTTCCGGTAAACATCGTTGCGCGGATTCAGAAAAAGTTTGTAATCCCGGTCGCCGATCAAAGCGTCCAGCTCCGCCGCGCTCAATCGCTCTTTCCCAAGATCCCGCGAATCCAGCTCCGCCCCTTCTTCAAGCAAGAGACCTCTTGCTTTACGGCACGACGTTCACGTCGGCTTCTGAATAAATTTTATTTTCGTCTTCGGCTTCGCCATTTCCGTTTCTCCTTCGGCAATAAGTGCGCGTATCAGTTCGCACGCACACCGCTAATACCGCGGCACCTTCGGATCGATCTCCGCCGACCACCGCTCGATCCCTCCCGTCAGCGATCGCGCCCCATCCACTCCCTGCGACCGCAGCCACGCCGCCGCATTCAGGCTCCGCATTCCATGGTGGCAGAAAATCACCACTTCGTCCGCGCCCTCAAATAATTTCAAATTTGCCGGAAGGGTGTTCAGCGGCACCAGCGTCGCGCCCGCAATCGACGCGATCTGATGCTCCCACGGCTCGCGCACATCCACCACCAACACTTTCTCACCTGTATCCATCTTCACTTTCAATTCTTTCGGTTCAATTTGAATGTCGTCCACGCTCTCTCCTGTCACGTCTCAGGTTCAATATCCAAAATCTGCGGGGGTCGAGTATGCATGTTCCCGCACGCCAAGCGTCTTCTTCCGATCATCTCCCAATTGTTTCATGTATGCGCCCCGATCCGGCGCTCCAGTGACCCATCGCGCAAGCCATTCGCGCGCACCCTCTGCCGTCCGGCTTTGCGCGTGATAATCCGCAAAAAACGCGTGGTCGCGCCCGCAATATCCCTGCACCGGCGATGGATGCGCGCCCCAAGGTTCATGCACGACCGCTGCAACCAGAAACCCGGGAATCAGCGTCCTGTTCGGGTCGGACGCGATCACCTCCGGCTCCACAATTTCCTCCGCAACAAGTATGACCCTATGCGCCGCCCGCGCGCCATCCACCGCAACTCCCAAATTCCCCCACAAGTGCGCGTTGCCTTCGCGGTCCGCGCGCTGCACGTGAATAATCGCAACATCCGGATAGAGCGCCGCAACGGCAACCATTTTCTCTCCGCCGACCGGCGAGGTGAACTCGCGCAGATGCTTGTTGTGTTTCAGCAGATCGCTTCCGATTGTTGAGTACGTCGGCATGAAAGGGACGCCCATCGCCGCCGCGTGCAACGCAAGCGCAAGAGTCAAATTCGAGTAATCAACCATTTGCAACGACCGCGGCTCGGAATTTTCCATCGCCCGCCGGAAGCAATGCCCGAGGCCCGCCGACACGTTGCCCACCCACGCGGCGAGCACACGCTCAACACATCCCGCGCCGATCATCTGATCAAACAATGCATCCGAGATTGGCCCGATGAGGGTTAAATCGCGCAGGCCCTGCCGGATCATTTCATGGCCAGCCGCGAAGGGGATCATCTGCTCGAGCTGCGCGCCCATCAGCACGCTGGAACCGGCCCTCACGTGCCGCGCGATGGCCTCGCGCATGGATACGACTTTGGAGGACTGTGCCATCCGCCGCGTGCTAACGCCCGCGCCAGCTCGGCGGACGCTTTTCGAGGAACGCCCGGATCCCTTCCTTGGCGTCTTCCGTCTTCATCAGTTGCCCGAGATAGAGCTGCTCGACTTTGCTGAGGTCGCTTTCAAAATCAGCGTACTGCCGCCGCCGTAGCGCGCGTCCGGTGAGCTTCACAACCGCGGGGCTCATCGTGCGCAACTCCGCGAGAAAATCCCGCACCGATTTATCGAGCGCCGCATCCGGCACAACGCGCGTCAGCAATCCAAGCGTCATCGCCTCCGCGGAGGAAATCGAACGCCCTGTCAGCAACAATTCCATCGCCGCGCGCGGCCCGATCAAATCCGGCAGGGTAATCATCGCCACCGGAGGGAAGCATCCAAGCTTGATTTCCGGCTGTGCAAATTGCGCCGATTCCGTCGCAATCACAAAATCGCAAAATGTCGCCAGCTCCATCCCGCCGCCCAGGCAATTCCCATGCACCGCCGCAATCGTAAGGCACTCCGCGCGCGCAATCTGGCGAAACACATGGTGAAACGCGGCGAGCATCGAACCCACGCGGTCCGGCGCGTGGTCCGCCACTTCCGCTCCCGCGGAAAATCCCTTCGCCCCCGCGCCTTGAAAAATCAGGTAATCGCACGCGCCGCCCGGCGAATCGAGCAAACGCCCAAGCGCGCGCCCGAGCCCCTTCATCATCGCGATGTCCATCACGTTGTGCGGCGGACGATCCAGCGTAATCCAGACGTTGCGCCCTTCCGTGCGCACGTGCACGGTTTCGCTCGACTGCGTTTCCGTCCCCACGCTTTCGCTTATATATTCGGCCATGTCGGTTGCCCTGCTTCGTTCGATCGTCCGGCTACGCGCCTGTCCAGAACCCTTTCGGGTCCAGCTCGCGCATCGCCGCCAATTCTTCTTCAGTCGGCGGCGCTGTCTCCGGCGGATTCCCGTAATATCGCAGCGGCCAGCCCGTGTTGCTCAGCACATCCTCCAGCTTTGCTCCGGGATGCACCGATTCGAGAAATGCCTCGCCATTATCCGTGGCAAACCGCAAAACGCAAAGCGTTGTAATAATCGCGCCGGGTACGGAGCGAGTGTGCTGGCCCATCGAAATCCGCCAGCGCTTCTGGCCCACGCCGCTTCCGTTGCCGTTGGAAGGCGAAGTGATGTAATGCACCCGCTCCACGAACCGCCGCTTGTCGTGCTCGAGAAGAACTACAATCCGTTGCGCCATGCACGCGATATCGCACGCGCCGCCGGACCCCGGAAGCCGCTTTACGCGTTCATCGCCCTTCACAAGAGTTGTGTTCAAATTTCCAAGCCGGTCCACTTCCGCCGCGCCCAGGAATCCCACGTTCACTCTTCCCTGCTGCAGCAATCCCATCACATCCATCATCGCGCCCGCAAGCGTTGCCCCGCGAAGGTTTGGCGGATCCGCCATCGTGTAGAGCAGCTCGCGCGAGGGGGTTTCCCGGATGACGCCGTTTTCAAAGAGGCCGATCGCGCTGGGAGCATGCGTCCGCTTCGCTACGGCGAAAGCAAGGAGCGGAAGCCGCATTCCCACGAATACAATTTCCGAGTCGCGGATCTCCCGCGCGGCGGCCGCGACCATTAATTCGCCCGCGGAATAACCTTGCCCGGAAATCGTGTTGGAAGCCTCGGTTTTCATTTTTGTCGGGTCTGGAATGCTTGTAAGAAGATTGACCTATCGTCCCTTGAACTTGGGCGCCCTTTTTTCAAAGAATGCGTTCAGCCCTTCCGCGCAATCCTCCGAGCGGTAACATTCTTCCTGGAGTTTTTCTTCTTCGCGGAGGGCGGTGCGGATCTCCTCGATGTGCGAACCATGAAGGACTTTCTTGATCGCCCGCACTACCAGCGGCGGCGCCGCGGCGAGCCTTGCCGCCATGGCCGCCGTTTCCTGCGCGAGAGATTCATGCTCCACCACGTGATCCACAATTCCCATTCTCTCCGCATCTTCGGCAGTCAACGTATCCCCGGTCATAAAGAGCTCCGTCGCGCGGCTCGGTCCTACAAGTCGCGGCAGAAGCCAGGTCCCGCCGAAATCGGGCATCAGGCCTACTCGCGCGAAACTTTGCGCGAAGGTTGCATGCTCCGACGCGATGCGGATATCGCAAGCCAGCGCCAGGTTCATGCCCGCGCCCGCCGCCGGGCCGTTCACCGCCGCGATCACGGGCTTTGGCATCAACCCCATCGTCAGCACAATTTCGGAGCCTGCATGAAGGATCGCCTTCAATTCCGCCGCCGCGTTGCGTTGCCTTGCGTCGCGCAGCACCTTCAAATCGCCGCCCGAGCAGAATCCGCGTCCCGCGCCCGTCAACACGATCGCGCGCACTTCCGCATCTTCACTTCCGCGCTTCAACGCTTCCACCAGCCCGGTGGCCAGCTCCGTATCCAGTGCGTTCAGGCGGTCCGGGCGGTTCATCGTCAAAGTGAGTACCGCGCCATCGCGCGTCTCTAACACCGCCGGGCCCGGCGAGGGCTTTGCAGCTTGCGTACCCTGTGCGCCTTCGCTCATTCGACCTCCCTGTTGCCGGAAATTCCCGCGGCCCTGCCCCTCGGAGTCTTTTCCATTTCCACTAGGAATTTCGCGAGCTGCCGGAAATAACGCATCTTCACGGCTCGCCCCGCCGTGTTCTGTCCGCTCGTTGACGGAAGTACAAAAACGCGCGCTCCGTATATCAGGTCTTTTTGCAGACCCAACGAGCATTGCCGCTGTGCGAACTTCTCGTACACGTTTTTCCCGTTGAACGCGACCACACGCGGCGTGAATTGCTCGAGTTTCTGCGCCAGCACGAAGCGGCCTTCCGCGAACTCTTCGCGCGTGATCTCTTCCTCTCCGCGCGTCGGGCGCTTGACGATGTCCGTCAGCCCGATCCCGAATTCGATCACGCGCCGGTCGTCCTTGTGCGTCATCTCCTCGGGCACCACGCCGGATTCATACATCAGCGTCCAAAAAACATTATTCCGCCCCGCATAATAATGGCCCACACGCGCGGATTGCTCGCCGGGATTGCACCCAACGATCACCACTCGCATTCCCTTGCGTAAATAGTCAGGCAAAGTTTTCATTCGTCGAATCCCAGCCTTCTTGAAATTCCTCTTGTTGAGGGGCGCACTCGACTATTTTCCCTTGAATTTCGCCGGGCGTTTTTCCGTGTACGCCGCCAGCCCTTCCTTCGCGTCTTCGCTTGTGAAAAGCAATTGCTGCAGTTCGCGCTCAAGTCCCAGCGCCTCGGCAAACCCAACCTCGGAGCCGGTCACAACCGCTCGCTTGATTCGGCCCACAGCCCCCGCCGCTTTGTTTGGCGGACAGAATTGCCGCGCGTAAGTAAGGACATCATCCCAAAATGTTTCCGCGCCGTAGACATCGTTAACCAGCCCCATTTCGCGCGCTTCTTCAAATGCGAACGTCCTGCCCGTGGCCATCAGCTCAAGCGCGCGAGAACGGCCAAGAAGCCGAGCAAGCCGCTGCGTTCCGCCCGTTCCCGGCAACACGCCCAAATTCACCTCCGGCAGTCCGATCTTACCGCCGTCCCGCTTCGCGATCCGGATGTCGCATGCCAACGCGACTTCCAGCCCGCCCCCAACCGTGTGTCCATTCAAAGCGGCAATCACCAGCTTAGGTGTCTGCTCCAACCGGCAGAGCGTTTCGTTGGCATGCAGGCAAAAATAATATTTGAATTGCGGGGTTGCCTCCGTCAGCATCGAAATTCCCGCTCCGGCGCAGAAGAACTTTTCGCCCGCCCCGCGCAACACGATCACGTGTACGTCATCATCCATCCTCGCTTTCAGGATGGCCTCGTCGAGCTGCCGCATCATCTCGTACGAGTACGTGTTTGCCGGGGGATCATCCATCTCGATGATGGCGAGGCCCGCGTCCGTACGGTAATGGATAAGTTCTCTTTGGGTTGGTGCGCTTGCTGCCACTGTTGTGCTCCCACGCAGTTCGTCAAAGATACCATGCGGGATTCCCCGTTGCATCCTTGCGGTTCCCATCTTGCATCTTTGCAGTTCAATGACGCGTCCAATAGTTGGCAAGTAGCTGGCAGGCATTTGAGAGCCCGGGGGATTGCCGGATCGAAATGTCGCATTCATCCATATCGCCGCAGGATGTGCTAGGCTTACAATTCCGCATCGCGCCGCGTTTTCCCGGCGCTTCGGGGACATTCCACTTGAGTACGACTGGTCGCAAACCTCTTCCGTCCACCATCGTCCGCGACGACGAATCGGCGCTCGTGGCCGCCGCAAAAGCCGGCGACGCCAGCGCATTCGAGGAACTCGTCAACCGCTACGAAACCAAGATCTTCCGCCTGACCCAGAACATCACGCAGAATGCATCCGACGCCGAAGACGCAATGCAGGACGCTTTCCTCAAGGCCTTCCAGCATCTGAAGGACTTCGAGGGCGGCTCGCGCTTCTACACCTGGCTTGTGCGAATCGCGGTGAATGAAGCGCTGATGCGGCTGCGCAAGCGGCGGCCCAATCAGGTGTCCATTGACGAACCGGTCGGCACTGAAGAGCAGCCGATGGCGATGCAGATTCGCGATTGGGGGCCTTCGCCGGAGCAGCGTTACGCGCAGAGTGAGATGGGCGAGATCCTCTCGAAGGTGATCGAGCAGCTCGAGCCGATCTATCGCGTGGTGTTCCTGCTGCGCGACGTAGAAGACATCTCCACCGAGGAGACCGCGAAGATCGTCGGGATTTCGGTGCCCGCGGTGAAGTCGCGTCTCTTGCGCGCCAGATTGAAGCTTCGCGAATTGTTGAATCCTTATTTTCACGGGAGAGACGGAAATTGAACTGCCAGGGACTAATCCGCGAGCTGGAAGATTATCTCGACGACGCGCTTGACGCCGCGGGCCGCGCGGAACTCGAGCAGCATCTCGGAAAATGCAAGAACTGCCGCATTGTTGTGGACACGACGCGGAAGACCATTGAAATCTTCTGCAACGCCGAACCCGCTCCGCTGCCGCAGGATGTCCGCTCGCGTTTGCATGATGCGCTGGCGAAGCGGCTCGGGCGGCACGGCCACCAGATTTAGGCGCCACCGGCTTGCCACAGCGGGACCTGAACGCCGAGTCCCTTCGCAACGGCAAGCTCGACGACTTTCGCCGCGACCGCAACATCCCATATTGCAATCCCACTGGATTTGAAGAGAGTGACTTCTTCCGCGTTCGCGCGTCCCGGAAACTTGCCGGTGATCACTTCGGAAAGTTCGTGCACGGTATTCCAGCGACCCGGATTTTGCGCGAAGGCCTGAATTAAATCTCCCGCTTCCATTTTTGCCTGTTCGACAAAATCAACGACGATTCGCGAGGCCCGCGCGACGGCGGCGTCGTCCAATTCGCGCTTCTGCGGAAAATTCGCGCCGATGGCGTTGATGTGCGCACCGGGCGCGATCCACGAACCTTCGAGAACGGCCTTCAGCGCCGTGGTTGCGGTTACGATGATGTCCGCGCCGCGGACGGCTTCTTCGGCGGAATTCGCGGGCTCGACCTGAATGTAAAGACGCGCGCTCATTTCCGCGGCGAAGCGCGCGCGGCGTTCGGCGTCACGTCCAAAAACGCGGACACGATTGAGTTTTCGGACGGCCGCGATGGCTTCGATTTGGCCACCCGCTTGATGGCCAGTGCCGATTACTCCAAGAATGGTTGCGTCCTGCCGTGCCATGTAACGCGTGGCGACGCCGCTGGCCGCGCCGGTTCGCATCAGCCCGAGATAGTCGGCTTCAACGAGGGCGATCAATTCGCCGGTTGAGGAGCGGTAGAGCGGCACGAGAAATCGGAGCGCGCCGCGCACGCTGGTGTAAAGCTTCATGCCGACGAAGCCGGCGGTAACATCGGCGCCTGCCATGTAATGAAGAAAACCTTTGTCCGGCAATTCGAGGCGGCGACGCGGTTGGACGATCGCCTGTCCAGAGGCCTGGCGGCGCATCACCTCTTCGACGGCGGCGATCGCGTCCGCCATCGTAAGCAACTCTTTGACATCTTTTTCTTTTAGCAGCAAAGCCATCGGCGATTGTTCCTGTTCAGATCTATTGTCATCACAAATTTATGCGAAGACGCAGGATGCTTGGCCCGGAGGCGTCAAGAATGAAAAGCTCGCCATCCTGCATCGCCGCAATTCCAGTGAGGGTAATGTGTGCGAGCGAAATATCCAAATCACTCAACGGCCGGGACAATTTTTCCTGGCCATCGTAACTGAATACATGAAGAACCGGCGCGGAGTTTGTGCCGGTAATCGCGATCAAGCTCGTCTTTGTAACGGCGAGATAGAAATGCTGCGTCGAACCGGTTCCCGAACCGGCGTGCGAACCGGCGGTCGTGCTGATGCCTGAATCAGACAAAGTCCATTCTCTTTGAATCGTTCCGGCGGGAGAGATGTGCGCGAACCAGCCGCTCGCAGAATCGCAGATGAACAACGAGCCGTCGAGGCTCGAGACGATTTGATCGGCGTGCACCGCGGCACCTTCCAGGGGCGCTTTCTGGCGAGCCGAGCCTGTCCCCTTTCCGCCCCATGCACCGAGCAAACTGCCGCGCGGCGTGTAGCGAAGAATGCGCCTGGAGTGCGAATCGGCGATGTAGATGCGGCCCTCATTATCCACAGTGACGCCTGAAGGCTGCACGGGCGCGCCGAGTCCGCTGCGAATTGTGTGAATGAGGTCGCCCTCGGGCTTGAAAACATAGAGCGCGTTGGGGCCGCACTCCAGCGAATAGATCGCGCCGCCGAGATCCACGGCAGCGGCGCAGGGATTGAGGATTGGCGCGAGCGGCTCAAAGCTGAGAAGCGGGCGGCCATCGCGCGTGAATTTGTGTATGAAGCGAGTGGTTGAGCCTGCGTCGGTGATGTAGACCTCGCCGAAGTCGTCGGTCGCGATGGTGCGCGGATCGGCGAGCAATCCGGGGCCGGCGCCCTTCGCGCCCCACGCGCCAAGAAATTCGATGGGCGGCGGCGCGGGTTTTGCGCCGGCGATATTCTCACTCGCGGAAATTGAGCAGACAGAAGAAAAGAGACCAAGCGCAGCCGCGATCAGGATCGGGGCGAGGAGAGATGGGCTGGGCGAACGCATCGCGGAAATCGTAGCACGAGGGGAAACGGAGGGTTGTGGGAGTTGACGGTGGGAGTTTCGGCGAAGGCGGCATGGGATTTCAACGCAGAGACGCGGATCGCGCAGAGTGAGCATAGAGAGATTCAGAGTATTCCCGATTTGGGAAAAGCCAAGAAAGTTTGCGAGCATGGCGGGTGCTACCCCCCCACCCGCCTTTTTTGTAAGTGATAGAAAAGACTGGTACTTACGTGAAACATGGCTTGTAAGTGATAGAAAACAAAGTGGTGTTTTTTGCGGCAATTTGCTGCGTAGTCCGTAAGTGATAGAAAACATTGGGGCTTTTCTGGGGCCTGCCCGAGGTTTTTCGTAAGTGATAGAAAACACTGGGAGTTGCGGGTGAGAAGCGCTCGATCGTGCATGGAGGGGATCGCCCTCGGGATGTGATGCGGCGATTTCATAAGGAATGTTACCATAACGGTAACTGCATGTAAATAGATTATTTAGCAATTATCAAGTAAAATGCCTGCTCCAATTCGAATTGGCATTTGAATGAATGTTGGAATGGAGGGCTATTCGAATAGAAATTCCATAACAATTCAAACCGGACAATGATTCGCATCATGCAATAGGACACCGGGCGAGTTGTATGTACTTGACACCATATGTAATAGATGACATATTATGAGTGATCGATGGATCGTTGAGATGGCCGAAGAGTTTGAGCCGGAGTTCGACGCTCTGCGGGAAGACGTGAAAACGGAGATTCTGGCGCTATCCCTCGTACTTGAGGTGTTCGGCCCGCAATTGGGGCGGCCCCGAGTAGACACGCTCAAAGGTTCCCGACATCCAAATATGAAGGAACTGCGGTTCAGCGCGGCGGAGGGGGAGTGGCGAGTGGCCTTCGCGTTCGATCCGCGGCGAAAAGCAATTTTGCTGATGGCTGGGGACAAATCGGGCGTAAGCGAGAGGCGCTTTTATCGTGACTTGATCCGGAAGGCTGATTCCCGTTTCGAGGCGCATCTTCGGCGAATTCAGAAGGAAAGGAAATAGGGATGTCCGTAAATATCCGTCACAAGATCACAAAGTTGAGCGCGGTTCAGCGAAAGAAGGTCGAGGCGCGGGCGGCTGAGATTATTGCGGGGGAAATGAGCCTGCGCGACTTGCGGAAGGCGCGCAAGCTCACGCAGGCGCGTGTCGCGAAAGTTCTTGGAATCACACAGGACGGCGTGTCGCGGCTTGAACAGCGGAGCGACCTCTTGCTTTCGACTCTGCGAAAGACAGTGAAGGCGATGGGCGGCGACGTACGAATCGTAGCTGAATTTCCTGATCGTGCGCCGGTGGTGCTGTCTGATCTCAATAAGGATGATTGGCCGCGCAAGGGGACCCGGAGACGTGCGCACTCGCATGGATAAAATAATTCATGTCAATCCCTGTCCGTCCGACCCACAAGCTTTGGAGCCCGCGGCTAATTTGGCGAAGGCTTCTCGACGTGATCGATGACGAGGACATCTACAGGGCCAGTCTGCGACTTCAACTCCAGGCCGAATTTTTCGCTTAGCGCGGCGGTCAAAGAAGGCAGCGGCGAATCGGCCGTCGTGTCTCCGGCCCACCTAAGGGAGAGGTTATAGTCGCCAGTAAGGCCCGTCTTGTCGATCACCGGACGTCCAACGAAACGGGTGAGCATGCCCGCCAACTGGGATATCGGGCCTGACGCACCAGCAAAGTAATGGCATCCTGGGTCATCAGGCGGGCAGCCGATCGAATGGGGCGGAATCGGTGCATCATTCTTTGGATCAGAAGGCTTAAGTTTGAAGCCACCCGGGCGGATGACCAGGGCGTATATCGGCTCCTCTTTCTTTTCCCAATGGGCGACCAGCTTGAAGCGATCCTCCAACAGGGTCTGCATCATCTGCCGCGCCTGTTCGTCGGTTGTGCCGGGGACGATTGTGGCATCGATTCTGAAAGTGTCTGTGAAAGATTCGCCGCAAGACGCTTTGGCCCATGTAGGCAGGCCAGTGATGGGAACGGCCATCGTCAAGTGGAAGGCATAAAAGAGCAGAGAGTTCAGGTTGGCGCACTGAGAGGTGACCCTATCCGGAAAAAACTGTACGCCCGCAAAATACGCCCCTGCCGGCCCATCACCCTTCCCCCGTTCTCGAACGGAAGCGACTTCAAAGCTAAGTCTGCCAACAGCCTGCTGCGCGGATTGTGTGCGGATGGATGGAGCCGCGACCATGCCCAGGAGAATTGGCGCGGCGAGGGCCACCATTGCCGCGAGAGCCAGCGCTGATTTTCTTGCGAAATTCAGATCGCCCGCGACGCGGTCCGAAAGGATTGCGCGGATTCGCTTCTTTAGATCCGAGCCGGTAACGCCGGAGACACAACGAAGTGGGGATTCCAGATAGCTTTTGCAGACATTCAGGATGCCCTCGGCATAAACACGCGGCTTACTGCCGTGTGCGAGGACTGCCTCGTCGCAGGCGCGCTCGCGCTCTTCCACTAGCTTCGCGCCAATCCACCAGACCAGCGGATGGAACCAGAAGACTGCTTCGACGAGCATGTGCACGGCTGAGGTGAGATTGTCGCGCCTGCGGATATGGCATTGCTCGTGGGCGAGCACGGCTTCGAGCTGGGGCGGTGTGAGGCTTTTCACGATGCCCTCGGGCAAGAGCAGGACTGGGCGTAGGAAGCCGACTACTCCGGGCTCTAACAAAGTTGCGGAGGAGCGGACGGGAACTGTAGCCGAAATATTGAGCGGCTTGCTGGAGCGGACGGCCGCGCGGATTCGGAGCCAGCCGCGAAGCCGCATCATGACTAACGCCAAGAACCCACATGACCAAATGGCGAGGATTGCGAGGGGGATCCAATTGATTGTGTGGGATATGAAGGGCGCGAATGAGAAAGTTTCCGAAAAAGGCTGTGTGAATTGCACAGCCGTCGTCGATAGAGCGGACGGCGCGGCGACGGACGACGGGATTTTTCCCGCGGGGAGTGCGTCCCACACGCGAATGCCGAGGCTGAGCAGGAATGCGAACGGGACCAAGAACTTGAGCGAAGCGCTTAACCACAGCCAATAGCGAACTTCGGCGCGATTTTTGCGGAAGGCTAGAGTTACCAGCGCCGCCGCGACTGCGAATACGGTGGATTGCCAGAGATGGTTTGTGATTTCGCCGATCATTTGGATTTCTCCCTCCCTTCCCGCTTTTCCCGGTCGTGCTTTTCTATGACGCGTTCCAACTCACGAACGTCATCGCGCGTGAGCTTCCCTGCTTCGGCGAGCTGCGCCATCATGGGTTGCGCGCGGCCACCGAAGAAACTGAGAATCTCGTCGAGAAGGCGGTGGCGCGCGACTTCGCGGCGCACAACCGGCTCGAAAATATGGGCGTTGCTGATTTTGCGGACGCGGCGCACAGCCTTCTTTCCCTCAAGACGATAGACGGTGGTCTGAATGGTGGTGTAAGCCGGGCGCGGCTCCGGAAATGATTCCTTGATTTCGCGGATGGAGGCGCGTCCGTTGGTCCACAGGACTTCGAGGATTTGGAGTTCGAGCTTGGTGAGTTTGGTCCTTCGTTTGAACGGGGGCATATCGCTCCTACTACGGCGTGTTTGAATCTACTACACTATAGTAGGTTGTCAGGAGGAATTTCCACATCGTTGGGACGCCCCCAGGCGGGAGCCTGGGGGCTCGATAGGTCTGTAGGATGAATCAAGCGGTGATGGATCAAGGGGTGGAGGACGAATCGGGCATTTGAAGCGTGCGCTTCCCTTGCGGGCGAGACAGGAGTGCGGCGCTATGCGGACTGACGCGCCTTTGAAGCGGCCGCCGCATAATAGAGATACGCGCCGAGGAGAAATGCGAAGGCGACGTAGAAATAAAAATACCGATCGTAGCGGAGGGCGTTGAGGAAGAGATTGGAACTCGTATCTTGTGTGAGGAACAGGAGAAGCAAGCCTTTTACGAGCGTTGCCCAGCCCATGATGGTGACGATGATTGGCAGGGCGCCTCCGGACCAAATATTGTGAGTAAGAACCATGGCAAGGCCGAGGCCCAATGTGATGAGGCCGGTGACGAGCGTGAGCGGTGCGTCATGAAGAAGACCTTCCACTGACGTGATTGTCCCCTGCCTGCGCGCAAGCATCGAGAGCGAGAGAAGAATGCAGAAAAGCCCGATCAGCTTCCCGAGAAAAATAGTACGTGAAGACATGGAATTCCTCCATTCCGCATTGATGGTGATTCCACATAAGATAGAAATCCATCTCGGATGGTACACCCGTTCGATTCGAGTCTCAGAAGCTAGGCGCGAGCGATTAATGAGGCTTAGGCTTGGATGTTGAGCGGCCGGAAGACTTGGAGGACTTGGCGGGGGCGGACGATTTTGGAGATGGAGATTCGGATTCGCGGACCCGGCGGACAGAGGTTTGGCGCATGGCGTAAACGCGTTCCTCTTTGCCGCCACTGGAGTCGAGCGCGATAAAGCGGAATTCGGGATCGCCGGTGCGCGGTTGTTTCGCGACACGAATGGGAAAGTAGCCGCATAGATTTCCTTCGACGAATGCGGTTTCGTAACGCCTGCGTGCAGATCCATAAGTGTATACGCGGAGTGAGTTGAAATCGCACGGCTGAGCATCTTCGCCGCCTCCGCCGGACCCCCCGTGATTGCCCGCCATGAGGTATTGCGGCTTTCCCTCCGGCGCATCCGGATCCGAAACGTAATTGAGCACAAACCACGCGACCGGGCGCATGCCCGCGGAGGTGGCGTAATCGCGGAGGGTTTCCGGCAAGTCGAGTTCGATGAAGCGGGCGAGGACCCATCCGGCGAGCGCCGGGACGGTTTGCGACCCGGGGGCGCCGGACTCGCGTTGAGCAGGGGCGCGGCCCATTACGAGATCCCCCTCGTTCGGCTGCGCGGAACCTTCGTCGGAAGGTGACGGAACTGATCTTGGCGGAAGGGGGTAAACGAGCACCCATTCTTCGCGCCTGGGGCCTTCTTCATTAGCCTTTGCGGGAGCGGAGTTGGATGGGCCTGAGGGAGTGCTGGGGACCTCTACGGCGGCGCGGCCAACGATGGCGAGGGGAACGCCTCCCGTGAGCTGGTAAATGCGCGTGGCGTCGCGGCCAGCATCGAGATGAAGGTTAGTGAAGACTTTTGTGTGCCCTGTGGCCTGAATGGGTATCGCGTGAGCGGCGGATTGGAGCTTGACCTCACTCTGCCAGGCGCCGGAATCAATCAGGGTGCGGCCGTCCATCCAGCCTTCGAGTCCGGCGGATGTGCGAACATACATATCCGCGCCGCTTCGGTTGAGGATTTCGACCTCATCACCCCAGTGGACATCTCCCACGCGCTGGCGGACCTGTGCGAGGGTGCTCCAAAGGGTGACGGATTGGTCGGCGACGTAGGCTTCGCCGAGGACGTGCGTGCGGGAGCTGAATCGCCAGTAAAGACCGATGATGATAGCGAGGATGAGTCCGCCGATAATCCATTTGCGGATGCCGGTCATGAGCGAAGTCTCAGGGCTGTGAGTTGCTGCGCCGTCCCCAGGCGGGGGCCTGGGGGCTCGACGTTCGAATTTATGTAAAAGGGCAACATCTCGGAATTTGAGTAGGAGGGTGACATCTTAGGAGCGGTCCCCGAAGGTGATGCCCACGCCGCGGGCGGCTCGGACGTGGTCGCAATTCGGGTCCACAAAGCGGATCTTGCCGACGGCGTCGTCGAGGGGGGCGGACTCGATGCGGCCCGCGCGGAGGCAGACCATGCGGCCGAATTCGCCGCGGGCGACCAGGTCGACGGCGCAGCAGGCATAGCGAGTGGCGAGGATGCGATCAAAAGGGCTGGGCGAGCCGCCGCGCTGCAAATGGCCAAGAACGTTGAGGCGCACTTCCTTCTTGAGATGTTCGCCGAGGACGCGTGCGACCGTGACGCCGGAAACGCTGGAAATGCCCTTGCTCGGGACGACCGGGGCGCCAAATGCGGTGGCGGGAATTTTCGCGCCTTCCGCGACAACGACGAGGCTGAACTCCTTGCCCGCCTTTTCACGCGCCGCGATGGCGTGGCAGATATTTTCAAAGGTGAATGGGATTTCGGGTAGGAGGATGACATCCGCGCCGCCGGCGATGCCGGAATGAAGCGCGATCCAGCCGGTGTCGCGGCCCATGACTTCGACGAGCATGACGCGATGATGGCTTTCGGCGGTGGTGTGGAGGCGGTCGAGCGCGTCCGTGGCGACATGGAGTGCGGTGTCAAAGCCGAAAGTGATTTCGGTGGCACAGAGGTCGTTGTCAATTGTTTTGGGGACACCGACCATGGGCAGGCCGCGACGGCAGAAATCGCGCGCGATGCCGAGCGTGCCGTCACCGCCGACGACGATCATGGCGTCCAGACCGAGGCGCTTCCAATTCTCGCAACATTGGTCGGAGAAATCGGTGACGGACTTTGAATCGCCTTCGAGGTCGGGATAGGCGAAAGGATTGCCGCGGTTTGTTGTGCCGAGGATGGTGCCGCCGCGATGGACGAGGCCGCGGACGGATTCGAGCGTCAGCTCGACAGTGCGCTCGGGCCAGATCAGGCCGTCAAAGCCATTGCGGATGCCAATGATTTTCCAGCCATGCTCGCGGATGGCGGTGTTGACGACGCCGCGGATAACGGCGTTCAGACCGGGGCAATCGCCACCGCCATTTGCCAAGCCCAATACTCGAATTTGACCGCCCATACTCACCTTTGTGAGCAAACGAACGTCCATTCTACACCAGGCGAGGTAGGGGGCCTGAAACGCGGCCAGGATAGGGAAATCGCCCAGGCGGGAAAGGTGCGGGCGATTTCGCAAAGGCATCTGCTAGAATGGCGCGGCACTGACGCCGCGGAAACACAACGAGCGGCTGGAGGCGAATAAATGGGATTAATGGATCGGTTGAAACCACTCGGATTACTTCTCTTGCGGGGCGCGCTGGCGCTCGTATTTATTCACTCGGGATACCTGAAGTACATGCACGGGATCGCGAGCACAAAGAGCTACATGCTGAGCCTGGGGCTGCCCAGTTACGTCGCGTACATTGCCACGGCGTTGGAGTTAGGAGGAGGGGTGCTGCTGCTCTTGGGACTACTGACGCGCCCGGTGGCCTTCTTTTTGACGTGCGAGATGGTTGTGGCGCTATGGAAATCAGATCTGACCCATGGGATCTCCGCGATACAAAACTACCAATTTGCCGTGATTTGCGGCGCGGCGTGCTTTGCGCTGGTGACGCTAGGAGCAGGGAGCGCGTCGCTCGACGGTCTGCTATTCAGGGGCAAGTGAACGCTGCAGATTGAAGGCTGTTGTTCCCGCAAACGCCGAACAAGCTGGCATGAAAATGGCCCCGGACTCGGAACATTCCGCAGTAATGCTGCGTTGTATTAAGAGTGGGCGCTGAGCGCCCTTGACTCGCACCCACGACTCGAATCACCGGACCGAATCATTTTGACATCCGGCGTAAAGGATAGGAGAAACTGGTGAACACATTTCTACAGGATTTGCGCTTCGGAATGCGGACGCTTTTGAAAGCGCCGGGGTTCACGGCGATTGCAATCCTGACGCTGGCGCTGGGAATCGGCGCAAATAGCGCGCTCTTTTCGGTGGTGAATGGAGTGCTTCTGAATCCCCTGCCCTACCCCAAGCCCGATCAATTGGTCTCTGTATATACATCGTCGTCGGACGACGACCATTCCACCACACCGTATCTGAATTTTGTGGATTGGGAGAAGGACAACCGGTCTTTTTCGCATCTGGGTGCATTCCGAAGCGAGAACATGTTCCTGACCGGAGCCGGTGAAGGGGAGCGTGTGAGGGGATACATGATTTCAGCGGGCTTTTTTCCCGCGTTGGGAGTGCAACCTGTTCTCGGGCGATTGTTCAGCACTGAAGATGATCGTATCGGGGCGACGCCGGTTGTGATGATCGGCGAAGGATTGTGGAAGAGAAAATTCGGGGAATCGAAGGACATCCTCGGAAAAATAATTACTCTGGATGAGACCTCGTATGAGGTAGTTGGAGTGATCCCGGCAAGCTTTACACTCTATAGCACGACACGGGACGTTTACACACCGATGGGTCAGTGGGCCGATCCGACATTCCGCGACCGGCACGTGAGTATGGGGACCAATGTGATTGCGCGGCTGAAGGACGGCGTCACGATCGCTCAGGCGCAAGCGGACATGACGAATATTTCGAAGGAACTGGAGGCGGCTTATCCGGATTCGAACAAGGGAAAGACTGTCGCGCTTGTTTCGCGGAAAGAAGACGTAGTCGGGGACGTGAGACCGTTTCTATTGGTGCTACTGGGCGCAGTGGGATTTGTACTGATGATTGCTTGCGCGAACGTGGCTAATTTGCTTCTGGCGCGCGCGACGGGGCGTACGCGCGAGTTTGCGATTCGCGCGGCGATGGGGGCCAGTCGTGGGAGGCTGATCCGTCAACTGATCACGGAGAGCGTGCTGCTGGCATTGGCGGGCGGAGGGGTGGGGCTGGTCGTGGCGGATTGGGGAATGGTGGCCGTGCTGAAGGCGCTGCCACAAGCTTTGCCGCGGTCGGGAGAGATCAAACTTGATGCGCACGTTTTGCTTTTTACTCTGGCGGCATCGCTACTTGTGGGAGTGCTCTTCGGGCTGGCCCCCGCCCTGAGGCTTTCCAGCGAGAAACTGCAAGAGACGCTGAAGGAAGGCGGGCGCGGGGGGAGCGGGACGCGCCACCGTACTCAAACTGTTTTCGTTGCGGTGGAGATGGCTCTGGCGCTGGTGCTCCTGGCCGGGGCCGGACTGATGATGCGCAGCCTCTCCGCGCTTTGGAGCGTTAACCCGGGATTCAATCCGCATAATTTGCTGACATTCGATATGACCATGCCGAAGAGTTTGGCCACAAATGCGCAGGGGCAGCGGGCGTTGCTGCGCGCAATGCACGGCGCATTGAAGGCCTCGACAGGCGTTCAATATGCCTCACTGCAAGGCGGATCGCTGCCGATGAGCGGCGATTCCGAATTGCCATTTTGGATTGAAGGGCAACCGAAGCCGCCGACAATGCAGGATATGCCGGAGGCGCTCTTCTACCTGGTGGAACCTGACTACTTGAAGGCGATGGGAACACCGCTTTTGCGAGGACGCTTTCTTACAGAGCAAGACAGCGAGCGCGCCCAAGAGGTTGTCGTGATTGACGAGCAATTCGCGAAGCTATACTTCCCGAACGAAGACCCAATCGGCAAGCAGCTGAATTTTGCGATTCTGGATACGAGTCCCGTAATTATAGGAGTTGCTGGACACGTGAAACACTGGGGGCTTGATTCAGATGCGAAGGCAAAGATACAAGCGCAGATGTATCTCCCGATCATGCAGCTTCCAGATCGATTCATGCCATTGCTGGGAAATGGTATCGGAATTGTTTCGCGGGTGCAGGGAACCCCGGGTGACGCAGTGTCGGGAATGCGCCAATCTTTAACGAAATTGAACACTGGCCAGGTGATTTACGGCTTTGAATCGATGGACGAGGTGATTGCCGAGTATCTTTCGGGAAGACGATTCTCAATGATCCTGCTCGGCGTGTTCGCCGGGCTGGCGCTGGTACTGGCGAGTATCGGCATTTATGGCGTGGTGTCTTACATCGTGGGCCAGCGAACGCACGAGATTGGAGTGCGGATGGCGCTGGGCGCGCAGCGCGGCGATGTTCTGCGATTGGTGCTCGGGCAAGGCGCAATCATGGCTGCCGCAGGAGTTGGAATTGGGCTCATCGCTACAATGGTTTTGACTCGATCACTTGAGAAAGCCCAATTGCTTTACAGTGTGAGCGCGAGGGACCCACTGACGCTTGCGGGCGTATCAATACTGTTGACGGCGGTGGCGCTGCTGGCGTGCTTCGTGCCTGCGCGGCGCGCGATGAAGACGGATCCAGTGGTAGCGCTAAGGTATGAGTAGGTCTCGCCTCGGCGTAAATCAAAAAACTTATCTTACGAAGCAGGACTCTGAGTCGCGGTGTTCTGCTGGGGCGCCGCCGTCGAAATATAGACCGGGTAATCGGCGCGCGGCATAACGATCCAGGCCACCAAATAGCCCAGAACGGCTGGCACAAAGGGCACCGGGAATATTACGAGCAAGACCCAAACCAGCCGCACGACCGTCGAATCCACGCCCCAATATTCCGCGAGGCCTCCGCAAACGCCGGCTACTTTGCAGTCGGTGACAGAACGCTGCAAGCGCCGGGGTGCGTGTTGCGCGGAATACGCCGGCGGCTGCTGGCGCGCGCCACACAGGTAACAGAAATTCGATTCGTTGGCGATTTCACGGCGACAGTTCGAACAAACCATTGTCCACCTCCCACGATTTCCAAAGTCTTCAAATTACGGGTCTCACCCAAGAGCCCGCCTCTGCCAAAAGGCATTCTAACTAATACTACGGATGAGGGTCTCAAAAAGTTCCCTGGATTGAGTGCGGTCGTGCGCCTCTGACTAAAACTGGAGGATTTCGCGGACGGCGGTGAGGATGTCTTCGGTCTGGGGCAGGATTTCGTCTTCGAGCTTTGGCTGGTAGGCGCAGAAGGTGTCCATCGCGGCAACGCGGCGGACTGGGGCGTCGAGGTCCTCAAATAGCTCATCGGCGATGCGGGCGGCGATTTCCGCACCGTAGCCCCAGGAGAGCGTGTCTTCATAGGCGAGAATGACGCGGCTGGTTTTGCGGACGCTTGCGGCGACGGCATCCCAGTCATAGGGGGAAAGGGAGCGCAGGTCGAGGATTTCAACCGACACGCCTTCGCGTTCAAGCTGGGCGGCGGCAACTTCCGCGCGGTGTACGACGGCGCCATACGAAATGATGCTTACATCCGCGCCTTCGCGGACGACGCGCGCCTTGCCGAACGGGATGGTGAAATCCGGGCCCGGATCCTCCGAGCGGTTATAAGGCTGGCGATAAAGATGCTTGTGCTCGAGGAACATTACGGGATCGTCGCAACGGATGGCGGTGCGGAGAAGTCCGGCAACATCAAGCGAAGTGGAGGGCATGACGACGCGCAGACCGGGAGTATGCGTGAAGATCACTTCACCGCACTGGCTGTGATAGATCGCACCACCTGTGAGGTAGCCGCCGATCGCGACTCGGATCACCGCGGGACACTTGAAGCCGCCTGCCGAGCGCCACCGCATGACGGCCAGCTCATTGCGGAGCTGCATCATGGCCGGCCAGATGTAATCGAAGAATTGGATTTCGGCGACGGGTTTCAATCCGCGCAGGGACATCCCGATTGCGCGGCCGACGATATTTGCCTCCGCGAGCGGCGAATTGAATACGCGGTCTCCGCCGAATGCGCGCTGTAATCCGGACGTGGCCTTGAATACGCCGCCCTTGCCCTTAATTTTGTCCATGTATTCTTCGCGGCTGCAGTCCGCGACGTCTTCGCCGAAGACGACGATGCGCTCATCGCGGGACATTTCCGCGCCAAGCGTAGCGGCAACCATTTCAACCATTGTCTTCGGTTCGCCGGAGGGTTGCGGCTCCGACTGGAATGATTTTGACGTGGGGTCAACATCAGGTGAATAGATCCATTTCAGAATCGAATCTGGCGCCGGCAATTCAGCTGCGAGCGCCTGGTCGGTAGCCTCGCGGATTTCCGCGTCCACATCGGCTTCAATCTTCTTGCGCGCCTTTTCGTCGAGAAGGCCTTCATCAGCCAGGAACTTGGCGAAAATAGTGACGGGGTCGCGTTCCGATTCTTTCGTGCGCTCTTGTTCGGGCTTGTAAAGTTTCTCGTCATCGGAGAGCGAGTGCGAGTAGGGGCGCGTCACATGGGCGTGAACCAGGGCGGGGCCTTTGCGTGCGCGGCAATACTCGACCGCCTGTTTGCAGACCTTGTAGCTCGCCAGCACATCGGTGCCATCGCATTCTTCTACAAAAAGGCCCGGATAGCTTGAGACAATTCTGGAAATATTTCCGCCGGGAGTTTGGACTTCGACAGGAACGGAGATGGCGTAGCCGTTGTCTTCGATGAGGTAGAAGACCGGCAATTTCTTCGTGCAGGCAGTGTTGAGCGATTCGAAGAATTCGCCCTCGCTGGTTGCGCCATCGCCTCCGGAAACGTAAACGACTTCATCAGCGAAATGATTGACGGAATCACCGAGCGGTGAGCGGCGGGCCTGCTCGAAAGCGCCGGGGTGAGCGTCATAATAAAATCCGGCTTCAGCGATTCCAACTGCATGAAGGAATTGCGTGCCTGTGGGCGAGGAGCGGCTAACGATGTTCAACTTCGGATTGCCCCAGTGAGAAGGCATCTGGCGCCCGCCGGAGGCCGGGTCATCCTTCGCGCCGACTGCTTCGAGAAGCATTTCGTAAGGCGTCACACCCATGGCCAGACAAAGCGCGCGATCGCGGTAATAGGCGCAGAACCAATCGTGCGCCGGCTTGAGCAATTGCGCCGCGGCGGCCAGGACTGCTTCATGGCCAGCGCCGCTGATTTGGAAATAGGTGCGGTTCTGGCGCTTGATGCGGATTTCAAGGTCGTCCAGACGGCGCGAAAGCAGCATGGTGCGATACATCGCCACAAGCTGGTCGCGGCCGAGGCCGTGGTGACGGGCTTCGTTCGGTTTCTCGGATTTCGCGGGCTTCTGCCGCGTCTGGACTGGCATCGTCATCACCTAGTTCGAGCCAAAGCCACACCCTATCCTTTCAGATTATAGCGAAACGCGCGAACGGACTCTCACCATTTCCAGAAAATGTTGCCGGGGAAGAGGCCGGGCTGGCGCATGTTTCTTTCCGATTGAGAAATCCCAAACATGCATTTTATTTCAGGTCGTCGAAGAGCTTTGTAGTCTCAGCGAATTCCGCTTCACCCGACTTTATGACTTTCGCTGGAACGCCCTTGAAGGGCGGCTCGACCGGAATCCGTTCGATCCACCGTTGATGTGAGAGCCGTTCGTGGTCGGAGAAATCGAGGCGGACGAAAACGCGGATTCGGTCGCCTTCCTCTTTTTTCTCGGCGGGTTTGCGCTCAAATTTATACTCCAGTTTCTTCGTAAGGTGAAAGGTCTGCCGCCAGTGGTCCAGACGATAGCGGGCCTGCTGCGCAGAATCTTCATTCCCTTCGAAGTCAAAGACGATGTAGGATTGCGCCATGGCTTCTGGTATAGCGGCCCCGGTCGGGAGAAGTCAAGTTCGCGCGGCGGGACGGAAGCGCTTCGAACTGCTTCGCGCGATTATCGCGGGTATTTGCACGGCTTCCATGGCGATTGCCTGCGCGGCCACTCCCCTCAAAAGTGACAAACACCGAAAGAATGATGACGAGGAAACCCGCGCCCGGCAGACCATCAAAATCGAGCGGTATGACATCTGGGTCGCATTCCGCCCCGAGGAGGGTTCGCTAAAGGCGACGGCGACTCTTACTCTGCGCGCGGATAAGCCGGTCAGCTCCGTTGAATTGGAGCTCAGCTCGCAATTGCAAATCTCGCGGGTAACGGACGGAAACCGGAATCCACTGACATTTGAGCGGAGCGGGCGGCCCGGCTCGCCATTGGTTTCCGTCGCGTTGCCCGCGGAAACTTTGGGCGAAATCACGCTCCGCATTGCATATTCCGGCGCGATCCCCGCGGACGAATTGGATTACGTTTCCGCCGAGGGAATTCTGCTTCGCGACGAATCAGGGTGGTACCCGACTCCTGACATGAGCGCCTTTGCGCCGCATCGCATCCACGTGGTGGTGCCGAACGGATGGACCGCTGTGGCAGGCGGCAGCGCGAATGTCTTTCACGTCGGCAATCGGGCGATCTTTGACTTCGTAACGTTCCGGCCAGTCTACTCACGGACAATCGCCGCCACGCCGCGGGGGATTCAAGCGATTTACCCGCCCCCTGCGGACGGGTCGGCGCCGGCGATCCGGGTGGCGGGGCAAGAGTCGGAGAAGCAGCCTGCAAATCGAGCCGCGATGGCCGCGTCAAATGCCTTCGCGGAATACGCGCGGCATTTCGGAGACTCCGGGCTTCCTGTATACACAATTATCCCGGGTTTTCCGGGAACGCATTCCGAGGCCGGATATTCGGGGCCTGGATTTTTGGTGATGGATGAGGATGATTTGAAAACTTTCGGGCGCAGCGGATACACGCCGAATTTCCTGCCGCACGAAATCGCGCATCAGTGGTTCCCCCAGCAGGTCGCCCACGCAAGCGAAGAGGACGGCTGGATGGCGGAAGCGCTGGCCGAATATATGGCCTGGAGGTTTCTGGATTCGCAAGATCCGGTGAACGCGCGGCGCGTCGTCGCACTCGCGATGCGCGATTCACTTGCCGCGGATCAGCTCGAACCGATTTCGCTGGGATTGAAACTCTACGCGCTTGGAAATGAAATTACGCAACAAACATTGTACCAACGCGGGATGCTTGTCTGGCGGACGTTGGAGACGGTGATTGACCGCGAGCGCGTCGAGAAAGCGCTCCGTGAATACTTGCAGCGATACAACGGGCAGGCCGCTTCCATCGGGGACTTCCAGAAGATTTGCGAGGAAATTTCCGGGCGGGACCTTGGTTGGTTTTTCAAGTATTACATTGGCGGGACTGAGGCGCCCGAAATCACATTACGCCGAACGCGTTCCTTGGCGCCCAATGAGGTCTCGGGAGAAATTCTAATTGCCGGGGCGCCGCCGGAATTTGAGGCGCGAGTGGAAATGCGCATCTCAAGCAGCGCGGGCGTTGTTTCGCATTCGGTGGCCGCGCATGGGCCGGCGACGCCATTTACCGTGGTTGTCGCTGCTCCCGCCACGCGGATTGAGTTCGATCCCGACCTGCGGATTTTGCGCTGGACGGAAGCGGCGAGACGCAACCGGACGCAGCGCGCATTGATCGCCCAGGGGAACTCGGCCTCCCGCGCTGGGGATATCGAACACGCGGTGCAGCTTTACAGCAAGGCGCTTGCCGCGGACCCGGATGGAATCGCCGGAAATGATCAATTCCTGCATTTCTTGCTGGGGCAGATTTCTTTTCGAATAAAGCAATATGACACTGCATTTCAGGAGATGACCCGCGTGCTGGAGACAGCGGCGTTGGATGCGCGCGCGACAGACGCGTGCAATGTTTGGGCTCACGTTTACCGCGCGCGGATTGACTGGGTGCGCGGGGATGGAAATGCCGGGCGCGCGGAAGCGAAGGCCGCGCTGGAACAGGGCTCGCCCGCACTGGGAACCGAAGTGATGATGGGAGACCAATTCCGGGGAAGAACGACCGCGGAGCGTGAATTGCGCCTGCTGCAGGAACCGCCAGTGGACAACGTATCGCACCGCTGAAAGCTTTGGATCCCACGTTGCCAATTTGTGATTTGGAAAGAATGCGCGGCAATAGTAAGATACGCATTCGAAATCCGATGCTTCGCCGACTCACAAGCTTGGCTTTTCTCCTGACGCTCTTGGGGACATATGCGGCCCCGCTGGCAGGGGCGCTTGTCTCGACGCAAACGGCGGATTGCTGCGCGAATGGGATGTGTCCCATGCACAGGAATTCCGCTTCGAAACGGGCGCAGCAGGAAAAGACGCCCATGTGCGACAAGGACAAGCGTTCAGAAAGTTCCACTCCCTCTTGCCAGGCGAGCCCATGTTCTCCGCAAGACAAAAACGCGTTGGGTGTGAGTACGTATCTCCTTCCGGTGCCCACACGGATAGCATTTGCCTCGGTGACAACAATTTATTTGGTCCCCGCAACGCAGTCATTCAAATCGGCGTCGCCGCTTCCTGAAACACCCCCTCCCCGAAGTTAGCTCTCCCGAATTGGTCCATCACGAAAAATGAAGCTGCGGAGCTGTGTCTTTCGCACAGCTGTGTGTCGATTCTAAATTTCAGGAGCCTGGAGGGCCCTATGGGATGGCGCATAAGAATTGCAGTCTTGTTGGCGATGCTCGTTGCTTGTGTTTGCCACGCGACTATTTTCGGGACCGTGCGGGGAATCGTGCACGATCCGCAGCACAAGCCAATTGCGGGAGCCTCAGTAAAGCTTAAGTCGGCTACCTCTGATTGGAATCAGACGACCCAAACTGATCAGGACGGCTCATTTTCATTTACGGCTGTGCCGGTGGGCGATTACATAGTGACAGTGACGAAGGACAATTTCGCGGATGGGCGGCAAACACTTACAGTGGTGGCGGATTCAGCGCCGATCCTCCATTTCCTGCTCAATATCTCGCAGGTGAATCAGACCGCAACCGTCTCGGCGCAAGCTCCGGAGTTGGTGGCAAACGTCGATTCCGTGACGCCCACAACTCTCGTGAATCGCGCGGATATCGCGGAGACGCCCGGAGCCGATCGCTCCAATGGCTTGGAAATGATTACAGACTACGTGCCTGCTGCGTACGTGACCCACGACATGTTGCACATGCGCGGCGGCCATCAAGTGGACTGGCTGATTGATGGCGTCCCCATTCCCAATACGAATATCGCCGCCAACCTTGCACCTGTGATTGACCCAAAGGACATCGATTATCTCGAAGTGCAGCGAGGGAGCTACGATGCCGATTACGGAGACCGCACATACGGAATTTTCAATATCGTGCCGCGAACGGGCTTCGAGCGGGACAACGAGGCGGAACTCGTCTTGAGTTTTGGAAATTGGTATCAAACGAATGATCAAATCAATTTCGGCGGACACACGAAGAAATTCGCCTACTATGCGAGCCTGAACGGGAACCGGAGCGATTACGGGCTGCAGACTCCGATTGGACAGGTTGATCACGACGCGGAAAACGGGTATGGGGGATTCGCGTCGTTCATCTACAATCCAGATTCCACAAACCAAATCAGGGTAGTTACCTCGTTGCGTCAGGATTATTATCAGATCCCGATCGACCCTGATCCCGACTCAATTGGAAATCAGCAGTTAATAGCGGCGGGGGAGTCACCCAGTTACGACCTCCATGACGCCGAGCGTGAGAGCGACGGATATGTCACATTTTCATGGGTCCACACATTCGATCCAAATTTACTGCTTACCGTTTCTCCCTTTTATCACTACAACAGCGCCGACTATCTAGGCGGCGCGAACGATTTCCCGGTCATATCAACCTTTAATCAGAATGCCAATTATGGGGGCTTGCAGGCGACACTTAATGCAAGCTTTTGGAAAAATGACGTGCAGGGCGGGGTGTACGGATTCGTTCAACACCAGTACAACCTCTTCAACAATCAATTCACGGATGGCAGCGAAAACTTTCCCGCCTCTTCGATTGGAGTCACCGGAGGGCTCGCGACCGCATTTATTGACGACAAATTTAAAGTGACCTCATGGTTGACTTTGATGGCAGGCCTCCGCCAATCACATTTTGCGGCGGATGTCATCGAAAACGCGACGGACCCCCGCTATGGCATCGCCCTGAGAGTGCCGAAATTGAACTGGGTATTTCGGGCATTCTATGGCGATTTCTATCAGGCTCCGCCACTCGTTACGGCGACCGGCCCCCTGCTTGGTTTGGCGAACAGCCAAAACTTCACCTTCGCTCCGCTTCGTGGCGAGCGGGATACGGAACACCAGTTTGGCGTCACGATACCTTTCCACGGGTGGGCTCTTGACGGGGATGAGTATCAAACGGAAGCCAAAAACTGGTTGGACCACAACAATATCGGAGAATCGAATCTCTTCTGGCCGATCACATGGGATGCTGCTCTGATTCAAGGCTGGGAAGTCACGCTGCGCTCGCCGCGGCTTTGGCGCCGCGGGCAGTTCCACCTTGCGTATGCAAAT
Organism: uncultured Acidobacteriota bacterium; assembly: GCA_963737185.1. Classification (GTDB taxonomy): domain Bacteria; phylum Acidobacteriota; class Terriglobia; order Acidiferrales; family UBA7541; genus DASTCZ01. Next base: position 144,306 of record CAVTRS010000021.1, read on the forward strand.
CAAATTGCGCAGGCAACTTCACCCATCACGGGAGGGTTGATCTGCCCCAGCACAATGCTAGAGTTATGCCCACTGAATATTCCGCCCGGCCTTTCACCGGTTGACCACGATCAGAGAAACACATTGAACGTGGGATTCAATGGAACTCTTCCGTGGAAAGTGTTCGCCTCAGCGAACGTGTATTACGGCTCGGGGTTCACGAACGGGATTCCGGACACGCAATTCCCCGGGGACTATCTTCCGGGGCACACAACGGTTGACCTATCCCTTGGGAAAACCTTCCGTGAGAAATACACTGTTTCCGTGACAGCATTGAATGTGGCAAACCGCCGCGTGGAACTGGACAACAGCCTTACGTTCGGAGGATTTCACTTCAACGACCCACGGGAGATCTACGGGGAATTGCGTTGGAGGTTTCATTACTGAGAAGATTAAGGGCATGGCAGAGTCACGACTATCTCAGAGCTGTGAGACCGGGCGGCTGGAACCTTGCGCTAATGAAGGACGCTGGCAGCGCTTGAGTAAAGTGCTCTTGGGCATCTGCATTTTGGGCTTGGCATTCTTCGCCACCTCGTGTGGGAATGCACCCAAGCAATCCGGGCAGCGATATCACATGGAAGGCATCGTGGTGACGGTTGACCGGCAGAATCAAGAACTCGAAGTGAATCATAAAGAAATCCCCGGCTTCATGGGTGCCATGACGATGCCCTATCCCGTGAAGACGCCATTTGTGCTCGACCAAGTTTCCGCGGGAGATCAAATTACAGCCGATGTTGTTGTGAACGGCGGCCAATACTGGCTGGAAAATGTTACCGTTGTGAAGAAGGCGGACCCGAACGCACCCGCTCCGGCCGCCCCCCCGGAGGTTCATGAGCCGCAACCCGGGGATGTCGTGCCGGATTTCATTTTGCTGAATCAAGACGGAAAACAGATCCATCTGGCGGATTTTCATGGCGAATCGGTCCTGCTCACATTCATTTATACGCGCTGTCCGCTAGCGGATTTTTGCCCCGCGATGAGCACGCGATTTTCGGTGATTGAGGAAGCGCTTCGAAAAAACAAACAAGCCGTTGGGAAAACGCACCTCTTGAGTATCAGCTTCGATCCCAAGCACGATACGCCAAAGCTTCTGCGGGATTACGGCTCCAGCTATCTGCAGGGTGCGGGAGAAAATGATTTTCGCCATTGGGAATTCGCGGTCGCCCCGGAAAGCAATTTAAAGGACGTGGCGGCATTTTTTGGATTGGCCTATATGCCGGACGAAGATCAGTTCACGCATTCCATGAGCACCGCAATCATTTCTCCCAGCGGAAAAATTTATAAATTTTATGGAGGGAATGATTGGCAAACCTCAGATGTAATGAAGGATTTGCTCAGCTCAATCGGGAGCTGAGCAAAGGGCTTCCGATATCCCGCGAGCTAATTTTCAGTTCCCTTCTTCGAATTTGAATTGCCGCATGTCACAACACATTTAGATACAGGGACTTGCAGCGCTCATTGGCGCGTGTTAGTGTAAGCGAACAAAAAGCGAAGTGGGGGCGCAATGTCTCAATCCTTGGCTGTGCGCATGGCAAATAGCAATTCGCTGGCGCGAGTTCACGAAATTATTGATCTGCTTGCGTCGCGCGATCCGAGCGGAGAAGTAATCACCGCTGTTCGTCAAATCCCTGCGCGCGATGCGCAGTTTGCCTCGGCGCCAGAGTGGCTGCGGCCGGAATTGACCGCGGCGTATGCAGCGAAGGGCATCGCTCAGCTTTACACGCATCAGGCAGCCGCAGCCGAAGCCGTGCATGCAGGGCGCAACGTTGTAATTGTGACGCCCACGGCAAGCGGGAAGACGCTCTGCTACAACTTGCCCGTGTTGAACGCCGTGCTCGAGAGCGCAGACACGCGCGCGCTATACCTCTTCCCTACCAAGGCGCTTGCACAGGATCAACTCGCCGAACTCCATGATCTGAGCCGCCGGCTGAACGACACGTTTGGCGTGTTTACCTACGATGGAGATACGCCCGGCGATGCGCGCGCGGCCATCCGCGAAAAGGGGCACATCGTCCTGACGAACCCGGACATGCTGCACACCGGAATTCTGCCGCACCATACGCGCTGGCAGCGGCTCTTCGAAAATTTGCGCTACATCGTGCTCGATGAATTGCACACGTATCGCGGAGTGTTCGGCAGCCATTTGTGTAACGTGTTACGGCGGCTGCGGCGCATCGCAAATTTCTATGGATCATCACCACAATTTATCTGCTGCTCGGCGACGATTGCGAACCCGGGCGAATTGGCAAGCCGATTGATCGAACGCGAAGTGGAAGTGCTCGATGGGAATGGCGCTCCGGCCGCGGAAAAAATCTTTGTCCTCTATAACCCTCCGGTTGTGAACCGCCATCTGGGAATCCGGCGAAGTTACATCCACGAAACTTCGCGGCTCGCGCAGGAATTCCTGAAGCGCAACCTGCAGACGATTGTCTTCTCAAACAGCCGATTGCAGACCGAAGTGCTGCTGACGTATTTGCAGCAGGCCTTTCCTGCGGCGCCGGGAGCGGGGCAGGACGTGCGTGGCTACCGCGGCGGATACCTGCCGGGCGAGCGGCGCGAAATCGAGCGCGGCCTGCGCGATGGGCGCATCCGTGGCGTGGTTTCAACGAATGCGCTCGAATTGGGCATCGACATCGGCTCGCTCGATGCGACAGTGATGGCCGGATATCCGGGCACGATTGCATCGACATGGCAGCGCGCGGGGCGAGCGGGCCGGCGCAATGGAAGCTCATGCGCCGTGATGGTTGCGAGCTCATCGCCGCTCGATCAATACATTGTGCGCAACCCCGAATATTTTTTCGGCCGATCGCCGGAGCACGCCTACATCCAGCCTGACAATCTCGAAATCCTTGTGAACCATTTGAAATGCGCGGCATTTGAATTGCCGATTGCCACCGATGAAAAGTTTGGCGGCGTGGAATTGGTCGACCTGTGCGACCGGCTTGCAGAGGCAGGCTTCCTGCATCGCGCGGGGGATCACTGGCATTGGACGCAGGAAGCTTATCCCGCTGACACAGTCAGCCTGCGATCGGTGACCTCCGACAATTTTGTGATTGTGGACACTACCGGTGCGCCGGAAGTGATTGGCGAAGTGGATTTTTCGAGCGCGCTGACAACCGTGCATCCCAAAGCAATTTATCTGCACCAGGGCGAACAATTTCACGTTGAGCGGATGGACTTCGATGAGCGAAAAGCCTACGTCAAGCGGGTGAATGCTGATTATTACACCGACGCGATTCGCTACACGCAGGTGCGCGTGCTGGAGATTGCAGATCAAGCGCGGTTGCTGCGGAGCAGAGAAAACAAAGATGCTGACTTGAGCGCCGCGCGCGCTTGGGGCGATGTGCTGGTGCGCTCGCAAGTAATCGGCTTCAAGAAAATAAAGTTTTTCACGCATGAAAATATCGGCGACGGCAAGCTTGAATTGCCCGAAAACGAAATGCACACGACGGCGTTCTGGACGACGCTCGAGCGATCGCTCATCGAATCGCTGCCATATTCGCTGAGCGAACGCCAGGACGGCATGCGTGGTCTCCTGCACGCGATGCGCAGCGTGGCAACGCTTCTCTTGATGTGCGACCAACGCGACATCGGCACCGCGATTGGCGAGCGGCCACTCACCCCGGGCATCGCGCCGGTAGATGGCGGCTGGGACCCCCCGCCGGATCTCGCGGAAACTCAAGCTGGCGGGCCGGAAAAGGAGTTCTTCGAGCCGAACCTCTATCTTTACGACGCCTATCCGGGCGGCATCGGATTCAGCGAGCCGCTGTTCCAGACGCATTCACTGCTGCTTGGGAAAACACGCGAGTTGATCGCCGGCTGCACTTGCGCGAAGGGCTGCCCCTCGTGCGTGGGCCCGTCGGGCGACGGCAGCGAACGCGGGAAAGAGGCCGCGCTCGCGATCCTTGAGCGGCTGGGGGTTCAGGGCGCCGCCCAATGAGAGTCGTTGCGCTTGACCATGTGCAATTGGCAATGCCGCCGGGAGGCGAAGAGGAGGCGCGAAGTTTCTATGCTGAGTTGTTGGGATTTAATGAAGTGCCAAAACCTCCGGAGCTGACAAAACGCGGAGGGGTGTGGTTTGAAAGCGGCGCGGTGAAGATTCATGTAGGTGTTGAATCCGACTTCCGGCCAGCGAAGAAAGCTCATCCCGCGCTGCGCGTCGAAGGACTGGATGAATTTATTAAACGGTGCGAACAAATTGGGATTCCGGTCAAGCCGGATGCGCCATTCGATGGATACCGGCGAGTGCATGTGGAAGACCCCTTTGGCAACCGAATTGAATTGATGGAGCGCGCGTAGAGATTCTTATGGCAATTTGGCCCACAGATAAATTCTCACGGGTTGCGGCGCTTCGGCCTTCGCGTCGCGCCCCCACTGTTGAATCCGTGCCAGTGATTGACGACGCGGGTGATGCGGCGCGATTACTTGGCGCGACCCTTGAGCGGAACAAGTACGGCGAGCATCTCGCTATCCGCCGCTGGTTTCCCACGCCAGAACCTTGCATGACTTCCGATGACGCGCGGAAGAGGCGCGCGTTGAAGATGTTATTGCCGAGTGGCGTGGGCAACGCCGGTTCAGGGCGAGATGTGCACCGCACCGATTCGTCAGCTAATGCCTCGGCCGAAGATCCATCGCAATGGCTTTTTCTCGATACGGAAACGACCGGGCTTGCCGGCGGCTCGGGGACGTATGCGTTCCTTGTGGGCGTGGCGTGGTGGGATTCCGGCGGCCTGCAAGTCGAGCAATTTTTCATGCGCGATTTCGCGGAGGAGCATTCACTTCTTCTCGCGCTGGATGAGCGCATGGCCGAGCGGCGCGTGCTTGTAACTTTCAATGGAAAAAGTTTCGATTGGCCTCTTCTTGAGACGCGTTTTCGAATGACGCGCGCTATCCCGCCGCGAATTCCGGCCATACATCTGGACCTCCTGCATCCGGCACGGCAACTGTGGCGTCCCCGGCTTAAATCAGTGCGGCTAGCTGAATTGGAGCGGCACGTCCTCCGCGTGTCTCCGGGTTCGAGGCTCGATTGGTCGCGCGACTACGACGTGGATTCATCGCAAATCCCGGAGATTTATTTCAACTATGTGCGTGGCGGATCAGTTGAACCGCTAGTCCCCGTGATTCGCCACAACCAGATGGACCTGCGCGGCCTCGCGGCTCTTTCCGGACATATATTGGAGATGATCGCGGGGCAACAGGACGTGGGCCCCTCCGAGGACTTGATGGTGCCCGACGAAGCGCTTGATTTGTACGGGATGTCGCGGTTTTTCGGACGCCGAGGCGAACCGGCGCTCGCGCGGCGAACCTGCATGGCGGCGCTGGCAACGGGTCTACCCGGCGAGCACGACGGCGCGGCGCGGCGGGATCTCGCGCGTTTGGCCAAGCGCGCCGGCGACCTTGGCAGCGCCGTTGAAATGTGGGAGACCCTGTAAGCCCGGCGCCCGCGCGCATTCCTGAATTGCGCGCCCCCCATGGTGAGCAATCGCTTACGCTGGAGCGAATCCTGATGCGCGGCGCCGCAGGCTCGCATGCGTTCTTCGCCGAAGGAGGCCGGCTCCGCGTTGCGCTCGAAGCCTGCGAGCAGCTTGCGATCCATTTCGAACACCGCGCACATGCGCTCGAACGCGCTTCGCAGGTTTCGAGACACGGTTTGGCGCTGGTCCACCGCGCTCGCAGCGCCCGCCGCGCCGATGACTATTTATCGGGCAAAGAGTTCTGCCGCAAGTGGGAGACGCGGTTCACTCACCGGCTGGCGCGCATCGAACGTAAAATGTCGGGCGACACAAGCTCGCGGAATTCAGAAGCCGGCTAAAGACCGGCGCACCGAAGCATGGGCAGACCGGCATCGAGCATTGAACTAAGCCTCGCATGGGATTAGCATTGGAGTTGCAGCCCAATTCCGCCGGGCGAATGCGTCCGCGAATGAAGGTGCCTTATGCCAGTGCAATCAGCCGCAACACAATCAACAAGAATCGCGGAAATCCAGGTCAATGGAACGCGTTACAAAATTGACGCCGCGGCGGACACTTCCCTGCTCAGCGTCCTGCGTGACCAGCTTGACCTGACGGGGAGCAAATACGGCTGCGGTGAAGGCCAGTGCGGCGCTTGCACGGTGCTGATTGACGGCAACCCGCGCCATTCCTGCACTCTCAGCGTAGGAGCGGCGGCGAAGCGGCAGATAACAACGATCGAAGGGCTCGAAACGAACGGGAAACTCCATCCGTTGCAACAGGCGTTCCTTGACGAAGGCGCGATGCAATGCGCGTTTTGCACGTCGGGCATGATCATGACCGGCGTCTCCCTGCTGAAAACAAATCCCAACCCGACGGACGCACAAATCGCAGAGTTCATGCAGGGCAATATCTGCCGCTGCGGAACGTATCCGCGAATTGTGGCAGCCTTCCGGCGAGCTTCCTCGGAAATCAATGGTCATGCGGGGAGAGGAGAATGACGATGAAATCGAAACCCTTCATTGACCCCCTTCCGGAGCATGAGATCGAGTTTGAGCGCTACGAGTTGCGCGAACGGCCCGAGCATCACTTTGATTTTGATCGCCGTGATTTCGCAAAAGTTTTCGGAGCGGGGATTGCGATCCTGCTGATTTCCAAGGGCGCGGTTGCGCAGCGGGAATCAGGCCAGGGACGCGGGGGCTTTGGCGGCGGGCAAGCGCTGCCAAAGGAAATTTCCGGCTGGCTGCACATCACGGAAGATGGCGCGGTCACTGTTTACACCGGCAAAGTTGAAATCGGACAGAACATCCGCACGTCGCTTGCGCAGGTCGTGGCGGAAGAGCTGCATGCTCCTTTTGAGTCCATCCACATGGTGATGGGCGATACCAAGGTCACTCCTTTCGATCAGGGAACATTTGGTAGCCAGACGACTCCGCGCATGGGCATGCAGCTTCGCCATATTTCTTCCGCTGCGTGCGACACGCTCCGGGGTCTCGCGGCGAAACAATGGAACGTGGACGCCGGGCGGCTCCTGGCGTCCAACGGCAAAATTACAGACCCACAAACCAGGTTCTCGCTTTCTTACGGCAAGCTTGCGCAAGGTCAGGCGCTTGCCGTCGCAATTCCTGATACGGATCCGCTCGTGCCCCCTGCGGATTGGACGGTTGCGGGCCAGCCACTCCCGAAGGTTGATGGCCGCGATTTCGTCACCGGACGCCACAAATACACGTCTGACGTGAAATTGCCCGGCATGATGTTTGGCAAAGTGCTGCGGCCACCGACTTTTGGCGCGGCTCTTACGAGTGTGGATGGAACCGCGGCGCAGGCGATGCCGGGCGTCACATTTGTTCATGACGGCGATTTCGTCGGAGTGGCCGCGACGGATCCGCAAACCGCGGAAAAAGCCCTGGCAGCAATTAAGGCGGAATGGAAGCCCGCGGCAGTTAAGACCAACAGCCGCGACGTTTACGATTACATAAAAGCGAATCCGCAAACCGGCGGACGCGGAGGAGGCGGGCGAGGCGGCCAGCAGACCGACAATTCGCACGCCGTCGAAGAGGCGCTTACCGCTTCTCAACACAAGCTTGATGCCACATATCGCGTGGCCTACATCGCGCACGCCCCCCTCGAGCCCCGCGCGGCTGTCGCGCAATGGGAAGATGGCCAGCTTAATGTTTGGACCGGCACGCAGCGGCCATTTGGCGTGCGCGGCGAACTTGCCACGGCCTTTCATCTTTCGGAAGACAATGTCCGCGTGCAGATGCCGGATATGGGCTCCGGCTATGGCGGCAAACACACCGGTGAATGCGCCGTGGAATGCGCGCGGCTCGCGAAGGCCGCAGGCAAACCCGTAAAACTCGTTTGGACGCGCGAGGAGGAATTCACCTGGGCCTATTTCCGTCCCGTGGGCGTGATTGAAATCCGCAGCGGGTTGAGCGGCGACGGGACAATCTCGGCGTGGGAATTCATCAATTACAATTCAGGGCCATCCGCGCTCGAAACGCCGTATTCTGTCGCGACTAAGAATCAGGCGTTCCGACCAACCGATTATCCCCTGCGACAGGGATCTTATCGTGGGCTCGCTGGAACAGCCAATGTTTACGCGCGCGAATCGCACATGGATGATCTGGCGGATGCCGTCAAAATGGACCCTCTCGCATTCCGCCTGAAAAATCTTCCAAGTGATCCGACGGGTGACAGGCTCCGCGGAGTTTTGCAAGCCGCGGCGGACAAATTTGGATGGGGCAAATCGCAAGCCGCGCCGGGCCACGGATTCGGCATCGCCTGTGGAGTTGAAAAGGGCGGCCATATTGCCGCGTGCGCGGAAGTCTCTGTGGACCGCTCCACAGGAGCGGTGAAAATAGTGCGCGTGGTGGCCGCGTTCGATTGCGGTGCCGTCGTCAATCCGGATGGCCTCCGCAACCAGGTGATGGGGGCGAATATTCAGGGATTGGGCGGCGCCCTCTTCGAAGCGATTGAATTCGAAAACGACGCAATTACGAACCCGAAGTTTTCGAAGTACCGGGTACCCCGCTTCCAGGACATGCCGAATATCGAGGTGGTTCTTGTGGATCGGAAAGATATCCAGCCCGCGGGCGCCGGAGAAACTCCGCTGATGGCCCTGGCGCCGGCAGTTGGCAATGCCATATTCCACGCCACCAAAGTCCGGCTGCGATCCCTCCCGCTAGCGCCGAATGGCGTGAAGACCTAACAGCATTCCGTCAAATCAAAGTCTGGAGAGTTTGCCGGGAACACGTTCCTTCGATGCACGCAAGCTTGCCT
>CAVTRS010000022.1:0-480325 GCA_963737185.1 uncultured Acidobacteriota bacterium
AGCGGCCTGCGCGAGATCTTCCGGCGTTCTCAAAAAGTGGTGCTACTCGCCGATATTTGGCTTCACGACAACGGAAACGCAGCCCCTGCGCCTAGTTGTGCAGTTCCGACGCGTGATTGATCACGGCGCGGCGGATAGGCAGCCCGAGCGCCTCGGTCAGTGAAAGTTGCAGCGCCTTCGAGGTTTCCACCGTGAACGCGCCATGGCCGTTGACCACGCGCGTGCCCGCGCTCCAACGCGCCAGAGAGTGAGCGTATAAAAAATCCCGTGGCCATTGCCGCGCGCGCGAAGGGCTCATGCGATTGAAAAGCAGCGCGTAATTCGCCGTTCTTGGATGCGACATCTCGTAATGATGGTGCCGCGTGTCACGTGGACGCAGCGGCGTGCCGCGGCGGTCGAGCTCGGCGAATAGCGGACGGAACCAATCGGGGTGCTCGTAGGAAATTGCGATGGGCTTTTTCTTGCCGTTCTTTTTTTCAGCGCGCGTCTTGCGTGTGTGTGTTGTATTTATTTCTATGTCTCCTCTCTTGGAAAATAAAAAAGGCCCGCCCGGTGAGGTGTGGCCTTGAACCGCGGTCTTTCTTTTCTGGCTAAACTAAATTACAGGGTCGCCCGCTCGGTCTGCCTTGTGAGTGACACATGGCCATACAACAGAGGCACAGTGGTTTGTGGGCACACGCAGGGATTCAGCGGAAGTTCGATCACAGTGAAGTTGCGTGCACTAGGATAGCCAAACCTTTTCCCCACAGAACTATTGCTAACGTCAAATCGAAGGCAAAAAACTCCAATTGTTTACTTGTGGTGCAGCGAGCTATCCGGGTGCACCATCGCAGCGCGCGCGCGGACACGACGTCTCGTGCGATCAGAGCGAGCGCCAGCGTCACAGCAATAAAAGTAATCGGACGATCCGCCCATTCCAATCAGGAAGCTGCCCGTCGATTTCCGCGCCGCGATTCGCGTAAAATCCCGCAATTACCTGTTCGCAGCCTAGCGACACGGCATCGGGGTCCCACCCCAAGCCTGCCTGACCGGCAGGTGGGCGCCGCGCAGAACTGCGCGAGGAAGGCAAAACATGAACTGCATCCATCCCGATTACCACGAAGTTCTTGTTCACTGCGCCTGCGGCCACACGTTTAAGACCGTGCAACGATCAAAGGCGACATGCTGAGGGTCGAAATCTGCTCGAATTGCCCACCCGTTTTTCACCGGCAAGCAAAAAGCTGCTGGATACCGCCTGCTGATTCCACATCGAGCGCTTCAACCGCAAGTATGCAAAGCCTGGTGAAGGCTGCTGAAGCCGCCAAGAAGTAGCGCAGCCACTCCCGTTTTCATTTTGCCAAGGGGGGTGCATGCCCTACGCAAGCGGTGTAGAGGCCGCGAGCGATGGCCACGCAACCTCTTCCACTCTGATGACGCACCTGAACGCGCCGCTTGAAGCGGCGGTTCCCCGCGTCACGCTGCGCAGCGCTTTCGCGCACGCCTATGATTCCTGCCATGGCCGCTGCCGCGCGCACTTGTTACGCGCCGAAGCTCGTCACGCCCGAGGAAATCACGGACAAGCAGCGCCTGAATGACCGCGCGGCGACGTTTTATTCCGGCCATCACACCGTTTACCAGCACGCGCATTTCGAATTTGGCCTCGAAAACGTTAAGCGGCAATTTGTCTGGTCATTTACGCTTGCACGCGCATCCGTTTTACAACTCCGAGCAGCAGAGCGAGCGCTACGTCTCCGGCTCAATCAAGCTGTCGCGTACATCCCGCCGAGGGGAAAATTTGTTGTGCCGAGCGCAAAATCTTCGAGGGCACTATCGCGCGCGCGTGGGATTATACCGCCGAGCTGACCGCGATCCTGCATCCGGAAGCGCGCGGTCTCTTGGCGACATCTGGCACGTCGGAAAACTTGACCCGCGGCGCGTCCAAAAGGTACGAGAGCGCGCCATCGAAGTCGCTCGCTATGTTTTGCCTGTCGCGGCGGCCCACCACGGTGGTGCACACGCTTTCGGGCATCGTGCTCCACCGGCTGGCGGATGCAGATTGCGTCGGACACGCCGGTGGACGTCGCGCGCCGTTGTCGGGTAGACGGTCGCGCGGAGCTCCGCCATATTTGACCCGCAATTCTTCGACCGCTTCGACAACCGAACCGCTCGAATCACTTCCGGAGTTGGAAGAACTCTGCGCCGCGCCGAAGACCGTTTTCAGGGAATTGCGCGGCCAATCGACAAGGATTGCCGGGCGCGTGTCGCGGCTGATTGACGGTCGCACCGCGCCACGTAGTGCCGGCCGATGCGTATCGCGCTATCGTCGGGATCACGAGCGCCGAATGCTCCGACGAAGAGGCCATCGCGCGGCTGCTCGACCCGGCGCATGGACTCCAATATCGAGCGTCTCGAGGCGATACGGATTCCGCGCCGGGTCGAGCAGCCGCGCGATGGCCTCTTCGTCGGAGCATTCGGCGCTCGTGATCCCGACGATAGCGCGATACGCATCGGCCAGCACATACGTGGCGCGGTGCGACCAGTCAATCAGCCGCGACACGCGCCCGGCAAGTTCCTTATCAAATTCGCGCGCAAAGTCATCCCCGCCATTTCCTGAAACGGTCTTCGGCGCGGCGCAAAGTTGTTCCAACTCCGGAAGTGATTCGAGCGGTTCGTTGTCGAAGCGGTCGAAGAATTGCGGGTCGATCTCGCGGACTCGCGCGACCATCTCTCCGACAACGGCGCGCGATTCCACCGGCGTGTCCGACGCAATCTGCATCCGCCACAGCCGGTGGAGCACGATGCCCGAAAGCGTGTGCACCATCGTGGTGGCCGCCGCGACAGGCAAAACATAGCGAGCGACTTCGATGGCGCGCTTCTCGGCTTGCCTCTCTACCTTTTGGACGCGCCGCGGGTGCGAAAGTTTTCCGACGTGCCAGATGTCGCCAAGAATTTCGCGCGCTTCCGGATGCAGGATCGCGGTCAGCTCGCGGTAGTAATCCCACGCGCGCGCGATGGTGCCCTCGAAGATTTTGCGCTCGGCGGCGCCGAACCCCCGCCCCTCGGGCGGGATGTACGCGACAGCTTGATTGAGCCGGACGTAGCGCTGGCTCTGCTGCTCGGAGTTGTAAAACGGATGCGCGTGCAAAAATGACCAGACAAATTGCCGGCTAACGTTTTCGAGGCCAAATTCGAAATGCGCGTGCTGGTAAACGGTGTGATGGCCGGAATAAAACGTCGCCGCGCCGATAGTCAGGCGCTGCTTGTCCGTGATTTCCTCGGGCGTGACGAGCTTCGGCGCGTAACAAGTGCGCGCGGCGGCGATGGCGGAATCATAGGCGTGCGCGAAAGCGCTGCGCAGCGTGACGCGGGGAACCGCCGCTTCAACAGCTACGCGTTCAGGTGCGTCATCAAGTGGAAGAGGTTGCGTGGCCATCGCTCGCGGGCATTCTACACCGCTTTCAAAATGGTGGGGCAGTCTGCGCCCCCTTGGCAAAATGAAAACGGGAGTGGCTGCGCTACTTCTTGGCGGCTTCGGCGGCCTTCGCGGCGTCGCCGGGCTTTGCATACTTGCGGTTGAAGCGCTCGATGCGGCCGGCGGTATCCAGCAGCTTTTGCTTGCCGGTGAAAAACGGGTGGCAATTCGAGCAGATTTCGACCCTCAGCATGTCGCCTTTGATCGTTGAGCGGGTCTTAAACGTGTGGCCGCAGGCGCAGTGAACAAGAACTTCGTGGTAATCGGGATGGATGCCGGATTTCATGTTTTGCCTTCCTCGCGGCCGGTCTGCGCGGCGCGCCTGCCGGTCAGGCAGGCTTGGGGTGGGACCCCGATGCCGTGTCGCTAGGCTGCGAACAGGTAATTAGATTACGCGAATCGCGGCGCGGATGCAAAAGCCGCGGGCAGCTTCCTGATTGGAATGGGCGGATCCGGTCCGATTACTTTTATTGCTGTGACGCTGGCGCTCGCTCTGATCGGCGCGACGGCGTGTTATTTGCCCGCGCGCGCGCTGCGATGGTGCACCCGATAGCTCCGCTGCACCACGAGTAAACAATTGGAGTTTTTTGCCTTCGATTTGACGGTTGGGCAAAGCTGCGCTATCGTTTCTGTGGGGAAAAGGTTTGGCTATCCTAGTGCACGCAACTCACTCGAACCAGGTTTCGATCGAACTTCCGCTGAATCCCTGCGTGTGCCCACAAACCGCCGAGGTCTGCCTCTGTTGTATGGCCATGTGTAATTCGCCAACAACCCGAGCGGGCGACCCTGTAATTTAGTTTAGCCAGAAAAGAAAGACCGCAAGATTCCAAGGCCGCCCTTCACCGGGCGGCCTTTTTTATTTTCCAAGGAGCATCAAAATGAATACGACGCACACGCAAGAGACGCACGCTGAAAAAAAGAACGGCAAGAAAAAGCCCATCGCAATTTATTACGAGCACCCCGATTGGTTCCGTCCGCTATTCGCCGAGCTCGACCGCCGCGGCACGCACTACGTCCGCCTGGACGCGCGGCACCATCATTACGATGTCGCATCCAAGAACGGCGATTACGCGCTGCTTTTCAATCGCATGAGCCCTTCGGCTTACACGCGCGGCAATGGCCACGGGATTTTTTATACGCTCGGCTACCTGGCGCATTTGGAAGACACGGGCACGCGCGTGGTCAACGGCCATCGCGCGTTCACGGTGGAAACCTCGAAGGCGCTGCAACTTTCACTGACCGAGGCGCTCGGGCTGCCCTATCCCGCCGCGCGAGTGATCAATCACGCGTCGGAAGCGCTGGCCGCGGCGCAGGGGCTGCGCTTCCCCGTTGTCGTGAAGCCAAATATCGGCGGGAGCGGCGCAGGCATTCGCCGCTTTGAGACGCCGGAAGATCTCGCGCAGGCCGCCGCCGAAGGCAAGCTCGATTTCGGGCTTGACGGCACCGCTCTCGTGCAGGAGTTCATCCCCGCACGCGGCGGATACATCACGCGCGTGGAAGTGGTCGGCGGAAAATATATTTACGCGATTCGCGTTTATCTTTCCGGCGAAGGATTCAACCTGTGTCCCGCGGACATCTGCCGCACCGCCGATGGGCAGGAACTCGTCCGCTCGGCGTGCCCAGTGGACGCGCCGAAATCCGGGCTGCGCGTGGAAGGTTACACGCCGCCACCGGAAGTGATCTCCGCCGTCGAGCGCATCATGGCCGCGGCGAAAATCGAAGTCGGCGGAGTCGAGTACGTCATTGACGACCGCGACGGCAAGCTCCTCTATTACGACATCAACGCGCTTTCTAATTTTGTGGCGGACGCGCAGCGCGTCGTCGGTCTCGATCCGCACGCGCGGCTCGCCGACTTCCTCGAACGGGAGGCGCGCTAATGCGATACGGATACTGGCTCCCCGTTTTCGGAGGATGGCTGCGCAATGTGGAAGATGAAGGGATGGCGGCAAGCTGGGACTACGTAAGCCGCCTCGCGCGGCGCAGCGAAGAGATCGGCTATGACATCACGCTGATCGCCGAGCTGAATCTGAATGACATCAAAGGCCCGCTCGCGCCATCGCTTGACGCATGGTCCACAGCCGCAGCGCTCGCGGCAGTGACGCGGCGCCTGGAGTTGATGGTCGCCGTGCGCCCGAATTTCCATTTGCCGGCGTTGCTCGCGAAGCAGGCCGCGAATATTGACCACATCAGCGGCGGCAGGCTTTCACTGAACGTTGTCTCGTCATGGTGGGCGGACGAGGCCAAACAATACGGCGTGCCATTCGAGCAGCACGACGACCGTTACGCGCGCACAGCCGAATGGCTGGAGGTGCTCGATAACGTGTGGCGGCGCGAGCGCACCACCTACTCCGGAAAATATTTCCGGGTGGAAAATACGGCGCTCGAACCGAAGCCGGTTTCACGGCCGAGGCCGGTGATTTACGCGGGCGGCGAATCGGAAGCCGCGAAAGACCTGATCGCGCGCACCTGCGACGCCTACGTGATGCACGGCGATCCGCCGGAAATTATTCGCAAGCGCGTGGAAGATCTTTCCGCGCGGCGCGAGAAATTCGGCTTGCCGCCAATGAAATTCGGCATGGCAGGATACTTCATCGTGCGCGATACCCTGGAAGCAGCCGAAGCCGAGCGTGCGCGCATCACCAACGTCCGGCAAAACGCCGCGGGCTTCCAGAATTATCAGCAATGGCTTGCGGGCACGAAGCTCGAACAAAAACTTTCCCTGGAAGATTATTCCGTCTCGAATCGCGGGCTGCGCGCGGGACTCGTAGGCACGCCGGAGCAGGTCGCCAACCGAATCGGCGAATACGAGCGCGCAGGGGTGGACCTGTTGCTGCTGCAATGCAGTCCGCAGTTCGAGGAGATGGAGCGCTTCGCCGATCAGGTGATCCGTCCGCTCGAATCGCAGCAACCCGCGTCAATGCGGCATTCACAAAGCGGGGCATCGCCAGCGGATTGTGGAGAGGAGCCGTCCACTGCCGCCGTTGGAGCGTGACGAACTCGAAAGTGACGAACTTGAACGAGTTGTAAACCGACAGTGTTGGAAGCGAATGTATTGAAATTGAAAACGCCGAGCGGTTTCCGCTTGTCGCAGGCGGCGTGACGCGATAGCGTCTGCTGCATGCGCGTGGATGCCGCGAACCTGCTGAGCGAAAAAACCGCCCGCATCGAATTCCCGTGGAAAGATGCGGGCGGCGAGTACTTCGATCTTCGCGAGAACCCGGGCGCCATCACGCAAATCGAAGCGGCGCGCGAGAACCCGCCATTCGCGCGAATGCTCCTGGAATTAAATGAAGAAGGCTCGCTCTTTCGCACAATTCGCGCCAAGGTTTGGCCGACGATAAATTTTGCCGCGCAACCCGGCGGCGAAAATTTCTACCAATCGCGATTTGATTTAATTTTCGCGCGCGATTCCTTCAACACGATGCCCGAGCGATTCGACGATGCCGTGCATCGGCTCGTCGGGCTGTGGATGAAAGATTCCTCCGCGGATACTCTTATTGCGCGCCTGGAAATTCTTCCGTGCTCCTACAAAGATTCCAGCCGGGATGGCGCGGCGCTGCGAATCACGCTCACTGCCAAAGGCGCAACCGCGGATCAGGCGCGCACCCGCTGGGGGCTCGGCCTTGTTCGCTTACAACAAGCATTGCTCTTCGTTTCCAGGGAGATGAAACAGAAGCTAGGATTGAACTCCTAGACGATGAATTGGCAGCCGACGCGCGCCTGCGGTCCGCTTCCCGGGGATGTGTAGAGTTTTTTCAGCCTCACGCGAGTGGCGGGCAGGATGGGAACGTGAAGCACTGCATGGAATGCGTCACCGAGGTTCAGAGTTCCCTCGGCTTCGAGAGCAACGCCGCCGTGGCTCATATCCAACACGCGCAATTTCAATTCCGCGCCGTTGCCGACCGTCGCAAATGCTTTTTTACCGGCGAGAGAGATGCGCTCCCACCGGCGCCGCTCCACATTTGATTTTCCGGAAGCCGAGCTTGGCGCCGCCGGCGGTTTCGGTGGAAGCGGCGAACCCGCTTGGCCCGCGCCACCCGCAGCAGGTTGCGGCTGAGCCGTGGAAGACTGCGGCCTATCCGTCACGCGCCGGGAAGGAGGCGGCGGGACCGCGCCGGGCGCAGGCTGCGGCCGATTCGCATACTTCATCTGATAAAGACGCTCATCCGCAATCTTCATCAAAATCGAAGTCTGGTCGCCATCCTGTGGATACACGGCGAGTCCATAATCGAGCCCGAGAGGAAGGTCCATGCGCTGCGGTTGCAGAACCGCGGCGAAGTTTGTGTGGATGCGGCGTCCGAGAGTTCCGGCCTGTTCGGAATCTGCTTGCGGCAGAAGCAGGGCAAATTCGTCTCCGCCAATCCGGAAAGCGTAATCCGAAGTGCGCATCGAGTGGCGCAAAGTGCTCGCCGCGAGGCGCAGCACTTCATCGCCGCGCGGATGTCCGAATTGATCGTTCACGTCCTTGAACATGTGGAGATCGAGAACGATGAGCGCAAGGCTCAAATCATAGCGGCGGGAGCGGTTCAGCTCTTTCTCAAAGTACTCCTCAAACAGGCGCCGGTTGTAAAGGCCGGTGAGCGGGTCCGTGGCCGCATTCACTTGCAACTTTTTCAGTTCCTCATATTCCATCAAGATCGGCTGACGAAGATAATTCGAGGAGGTGAGCACATCCATCATCGCGGTTTTCAGTGCTACGGGCCGGCCGACCAACTGCCGCAATTCCGTGCGCCGGTCGAGAATGCGCTCCCAGATTTCAAGGCTGAGCGATTCCGTAAAATCCAATTGCGTGAGTGATTTCAGAAGTCTCTGAAGAAACAGACCTCGGGCGGGCCGATCCAGACCCTCGAGGGTGTCGATCAGCAATTCGTAGAAACTATCTTCGGCGGGCAAATGCGTGCCCGAAGGGCGTCCGGGATCGGACATAGCCATTAACTTGTTCCGTCCTGGCCTATCCCAGCGGGGAGCAGGGAAAGCGCGGATACTGCATTAATGCACAGCACTCATGTTGCCACACCGAATCCGTCTCCGAAACCTGAAAACAGCGCAATTTGCGGTTCTTGAGGGTGGACGCTGAGACAGGATACTCCACTCTCTGGAAGAGATTGGGATAAGGCCGAACCCAGTGTGAAAACTCTTGCACATTCCAAGTGCACAGGGATACAGTTTAGCGGGGACCGAGTATGGCTTTGAATGCTTTGTTTTTCATTCAAGCGCTTTAAGGAACTCGACCCCCACCAGAAGAACTTCCCCATCATTCTCATGGCGTCGTATTTTGGCTTGAATTGGGGGCGTTTCCGGCGGGACACGCGAATAGATCCACGCCGAAGGCGGGGGAGCAGGAATTGTCAATTGAACCACGGAATCCGGCGTGAGGACGCGCGGACTGGCCAAAAATGCACCGTTGGAGCTGATGTTAAACGTCTTGGTCAAATCGAGAAAAGCAGACCCGGATGCATCCACACCCCGGATGAACATGGGAATTTGCAGTCTTATTCGCGGTGAACGGCGGCGCTCGGCGGGGCTCAAGCGTTTGTTATCCCTTCACGGATACGGAAAAAGTTTTCCTGGCCTCTGGTACGAATGGACCAGTACTAGGAAAAGTAGCAGATTGGATGCCAAGCGCGTCCTCAGATTTGAATCGTCGCAACTGCTGGCAGGTTAAGGAGATAGAGGAATGAAACCGGATTTCACTTAGCCATGGGCTACCCCTTCCTGCCACTTCTGTCAAATCGATTGGCACTAATGTGCAAATCAGGACTCCTTTACCATTGACACGGTGAAACTTGTTTGCCACTATTTGCCGTCCTCGTTGCATCCCTGCCTGAGAGTAAAAGTATGGAGCGGTGTCTTCACCCCCCTCCACCATCCCAGACGGGAACATTTAGGAGGCAGTTTTGTCCAAGGGAGTGGTTGCCGAATCATCGAGCGGAGTAAATGTGTCCGCGGGCGTCATGCAAGGATTATTGGACGCGCTGGACCGCTCCGTGATCGTCGCTGAGCGCGCGGGTCGCATCATCATGACCAACCTGCGCGCCCGACAGTGCATAGAATCCTCGGGCGGCCACGAATTTGGCGAGGTTAACCTGTTTACCCATCTGCTGCGTGTGGACCCGGGCGTGATATTCGGCCAGATTGAAAGCGGAGAACAAGAGATTTCGCTCCAAATGGATTGCCGGGGCGAAAGGGTTCAAGCACGAATTCAGTGGCTGCCTGAACCGGATTGGCTAATTGTTCAAATTGATGCCACCGCGAGGGAACAGGAGTCAAATCCCGCGGATCAGCATACGGTCCAAGCGCTCCTGCAAGAACGCGAAATTACTTACCGAAATTTGCTAGCTGCCTATCTTCGCTTGCAAGAGGTCAATCGCCAGAAGACGGTATTTCTGGCATCGGCTGCACACGAACTGAAAACGCCGCTGGCGGTCATCAAGGGGTATTACGATTTATTGCTCACCGGGTCGCTCGGGAAGCTCGGCGATAAGCAACGCGAGATTCTGCAGGACTCCAAAGAAAGCTGCGAACGCCTGGTGCGATTGGTGTCCATGTTCCTGAATTACTCGGCGCTCGAAAGCGGCAAGCTTGTGCTTCACCTCCATGAGAACGATCTTCGCGATTGCCTGACGGATTTGACGGCTCGATGGTCCGAAGCATTTAAACGCAAGCGGGTTCGTCTGGATGTCCGTCTTGCGGCGGACCTGTTGTTCTTCCGCTTTGACTATCAGAAGGTGCAGCAAGCCGCCGCAAATTTGCTGGATAACGCTCTGAAGCACACCCCCGAGGGCGGGGACGTGCTGCTCGCCGCCGAGCCGCATTTCTGGGAGCGGCGTAGTTCGGGAGAGCCGCTGGAAACGGAGCGGCGTAAACAATTGCTCCGCCAGCCGAACAGCGTAAAGATATCCGTCACGGACACCGGCCGCGGCATTTCCGCCGAGCATCATCAGGAAATTTTCGAGGACTTCGTGCGCGTGGACCGCACCTCCTCCGGCATGGGCCTGGGTCTGGCGATTGCCAAGCGGCTCGTCCAGGCGCACCGCGGAAAGATCTGGGTGGATAGCGAATTGGGGCGCGGCGCGACGTTTACGATCCTGCTGCCAATGGAAAAAATTCAATGAGCGTAACGCGAAGGGAACGCACAGTGACAGACAAAGAACGCATCATGGTTGTGGACGACGAGCCCAGCATCCGCAAATATTTGCAGACGCTGCTCGAGGTGGATGGCTATACGGTGGAAACCCTTGGCTCCGGGATCGAGGCCATCGAGCGCATTACCGCAGGGGACAACCCCGATTACATCATTCTGGATATCCTGATGCCCGAACTGAACGGTCTGGAAACACTGAAGCGTCTGCTGGAGGCAAACCGCCATCTCAACATCATCATGCTCTCGTGCACGAACGAGGTCGGGACCGTGGTGGAAGCCATTCGCCTTGGCGCTCAGGACTACATCACGAAGCCCTTTGAAAAGAGCGAGCTGGACGCAGCTCTTCTCAAATGCCAGCAGAAGAAAAAGCTTCGCGAAGAAAACACCGCACTCCGTGAATACTGCGACCAGATCACGGAGGATCTCAGCTTCCTGGCGGCCAGCCCGCAGATGGTCCGTATCCGCCAGCAAATCCTTCAAATCGCTCCAGTGGATGTGCCGGTTTTCATCATGGGGGAAAGCGGCGTTGGCAAGGAAGTGGTCGCGCGAATGATCCATCTCCGTTCGGTGCGCCGCACCCAGCCTTTCGTGAAGGTCAATTGCGCCGCGCTGCCCGGCGAGTTGCTTGAGTCTGAATTGTTCGGATATGAGCAAGGCGCATTTACCGGGGCGGTGCGCTCTAAGCCCGGCAAATTCGAGCTGGCCAACAAGGGCACCATCTTCCTCGACGAAATCGCGGAGATGAGTCCACACATGCAGGCCAAACTTCTCCACGTTCTCCAGGATCACCAGTATTCCCGTCTCGGCGGGCGACAACTCATCGAAGTGGATGTCCGCGTCCTGGCCGCGACCAACGTGGATGTGCAGGAAGCGATGAAGTCCGGACGCTTTCGTGAAGATCTTTATTACCGCTTGAATGTGCTATCGATTCAGATTCCCCCGCTTCGTGAACGCAGCCAGGAAATTCCGATGCTGTTCCGGCATTTCCTTCAGCAATACAGCGAAAAATTCAACAAGGAAGCTCCTGTGCCGTCACAGCATTTGCTGGACGCCGCGGTACGTTACGAGTGGCCGGGAAATCTACGCGAACTTGAGAACTTTGTGAAGCGCTACGTCATCCTCGAAGACGACGAGGGCAGTTTGCGTGAACTCGTGGAAATGTCCGCCGCACGGCAGCGGACGGCTCCGCGCGCGGAAACCGCCGCACCGAAAGAAATGGGTCTGAAAGCGCTTGTCCGGGGCCTGAAGGATGAAGCGGAAATGGAAGCAATCGCCGAAGCTCTTGAAAAAACACGATGGTGCCGGAAGGATGCGGCTAAGATGTTGGGCATCAGTTACAAAGCGCTGCTTTACAAGATGCGACAGTTCAACCTGGATAGCGGGCGAGGATCGCGGAACAAGGCTGTCGACACGGGCGGCAATCAAGCGCCTCCAAATGCGACTCCAGCCCCCGTTGGGGCAGGTAACGAGTAACAGGACGCATAGTCTGCAACTCATTGCAGCTATTGGACATGTGGGTGGGGTATCGCGCCGCCCGGGAATGGCGGCGGCCAAACCTCTAGATAGAGCTTTGTAGTGCATCAAGCGGAGAAGCGATCGCAGCGCCGAAAAGATTGCATCGATTAGGAGATGTAAGTCTCTGAAGCACATGGAGTTAAAGGTTGCGTGCAACTAGGCGACCGCAATCGGGGTGCCTTCTACTATGCGGAATAGTATTCGTGCGAAACAGGTAGCCTTTGGTATCCTGATTGCACCTTACACTCAACCGGGTATTGTTGTGTCTTCCCGGGAAAGCAATCCAGGGGGATTATGACCGAGCGCCGAACGGCCCGAAGATACGACCTTTCACTACCCGTCATAATCCGCGACCCCGTGGAAAAAAGCGCGGATTCCCGGAGTGGCAGGACCCGCGACATCTCCACTCGAGGCGTCTATTTCACCTTGGATCAGGATCTCGAAGCGGGCGCGGAACTCGACATTACTCTGACGCTGCCCTCGGAAATCACGCGCGGCACGGAAGTCTTAGTCCGCGCGACAGGCCGCGTAATTCGCGTTGAGCACGATGACCAGGAAGATTCCAAACGAGTGGGCGTCGCCGCCGTCATCGAGCGCTACGACATCATCCGCAGCGAAAACTCAAAGACTCATTGATTTTTTTCAAGACGTCACCTTTAGGAACTGCTTGGCGCTTCGGATTTCCAATATTTCCCGTTGAAATGAATTCTAAATCGTTCTAGCATCCCACCAAGTGCCCTGCCGGGAGGTTCTTGATGCGCGTCGCGGACCTGATCAATACACGAAAAGAAGTGTTTTCGATTTCGGAAAATGCCACAGTTCATGAGGTTGCCCGCTATTTGAGGGATCGAGGCGTGCGTTCCGTTGGCGTGCTCGATGGGTCCGGCAAACTGACGGGCGTGGTATCTCAAAGCGATATCTCCGACCGCGTCGCCGCTGAAAATAAGTGTCCCGCGTGGATGCGAGTGACGGAGATCATGACTCGCGACCTTGTGACGGTTTCGCCGGACATGGGTCTCGAGGAATGCCTCCTGCTCATGGAAAAAAACGGCATTTTTCACCTGCTCGTTTTGGGCGAGGACGGGCGCTTTCTGGGTGCGATTTCCGTGGCGGATCTCTTGCGGGTAATCTCTTCGGACCAGAAAGCGCGCGCGGACATGCTCGAGGCGTTTGTCTTTCCACAGCGGTAATCCGCGGCTTCGAATCTATAACACCTGCAAGCGGCGAAGTAATTGCGTCAACCGCGCCCTGGCCTCGGGCTGCATGGATGTAAACTCGATCCCCATCCCTTTCCCGTCAACAACGTTCCGGACGACGGCGCGCGCCCGAACTTCCCCTCCGGGAACATCGAAGACGAGTTTGAGAACCTCCCCCACGGCGGCCGGTTTTTTTGTGTAGATGAAAAGGCCGCCCAGACCCAGGGTCCCCACGCGCGACACGATGCGCGCTCCCCCTGCTTGCCACGCAACCGCGATCCCCCGTGGCAAACCGATCCTCGCGTAACGTCGCGCCTTTTCGTCGGCATCGTTAGGCATAAGCAATGATTCTATTTCTATGCCCGCAAACGTAAAGATACTTCCCAAATTGAATTCCCTACACATCATCCCCCTCCCGGTTTGAGGAATTCAGTTGTTTCAATGAATTCCTTGTGTCCATCGCGACTCGGTAGGCACCCCCTTTGGTAACCTTTGTACCCATGTGTGAAACTGGTTTTCCTATCATGAGCACTCACTCGAATGTATTCACCTTCGAAGCTTTAGGGTTGAGAACAATTTTGAGATTGAATCTGACTTCGTAAATGTCTGTAAGATGAAGAAAACATGGGACTTAGCGACCTTTTAGATCCATTCCCAAATGTTGTGTTCAGCTTTGGCACTTGGGGTGCGAACTCACAGTCTGTCTGGGGGGACTCCGTGGGTCTGCATATATGGCTGCGCCTGGATTCCAATTCGCGTCCCAAGTCGGAAACGGAGCAGAGGAATTGCCTTCTGATCAGGTCGTATTCGGCCGCTCGGAGGCGATGCGGCTGATCCGCCAAAAGGTAGACAAAGTCTCAGGAACCAAGTTGCCGATTCTGCTGCAAGGTGAAAGTGGTACGGGCAAGGAACTTATAGCGCGAATGATTCACCGGAAGTCGGATCGCGCGGCGGCCCCATTCTTGAAGGTGAATTGTCCAGCGATCCCCGGAACGCTTCTCGAATCGGAGCTCTTCGGGTACGAAAAAGGTTCCTTCACCGGAGCCTATGGATCAAAGCCCGGCCGAGCGGAACTCGCGGACGGAGGCACGCTTTTTTTGGATGAGATCTCCGAGATGGACCTGGGGCTGCAAGCCAAGCTTCTGCAGCTCCTGCAAGATAATCAATTCTGGCGAATTGGCGCGCGCGAAGAAACTTCCGTGGACGTTCGCATCATCTGCGCCACAAACCGCCAGCTTGAAGCTGAAATCCAAGGCGGCAAATTCCGCCCAGACCTTTTTTACCGCATAAACGTGCTGAAAATTCAACTTCCCCCGTTGCGGGAGCGCGGGGAAGATTTGGGCCAATTGGTTGAATATTTTCTGAAGTTTTTTTCACGCAAGTATAAGGTCAATCCACAGGCGCCCTCCTCCACTCTTGTCCGGATGCTGCAGAAGCATCGATGGCCGGGCAATATTCGCGAATTAAGCAATCTGATTGAACGATATGCAATTCTCGGGTCGGAAGAGTCCATTACAAATGAATTGCTCGGGGCCGCGGCGGTCACTGATGGCGAAGTGGAAATCCCGACTTCGGGGCCAATGCCGCTCAAGCTTGTTACCCGCCAGACGGTTCAACAACTCGAGAGAAAGATCATCCTTCGGACGCTAATCGCGCACCGCTGGAATCGCAAACGTGCCGCAAAAGACCTCAAAATCAGCTACCGGGCTTTGCTTTACAAGATTCGACAGGCCGGTCTTCCCTCCCGGCGGCCAGTGGCCCAAGTTCAGGCGCAAGCCCTTGCATCGGGAATCCCTGAAATTCCTCCCACGGAATAAAGCAGGCCACGGATCAATACTTTCCCAAAGTTGTCTGCCTTAGATTCTTGCCTCTTTCTTGGCCAGAACTGCCGAAATACCCGCAAAAAATGGGACGCAGGGAGTGGATAACTCTTTTCCGCCAAGTGGAAATGGATTTGACTTTAGACTTTATTGGACTCGGGATGTTGGGGCACCACGATGTCTTTAAGTCATGTATTTTCAGCATCTTACAGTAATTTTCTTGTGATTTCGCCCCCGAGCTGGAGTCTTGGTACGCACCGTGCTCTCCCACTTGATGACAAAGGACTGCTCATTAGTGGTGTTTCTGACGGATCCCCTTCGGAGGAGTAATGCGGGTAAGCCCATACGACCAATCGGCGATTGAAGCGAATGCCGGCATGCCCGTACCAGCTAGCCCCATATTCGTGTGGGGGGTAAGTCCGGCGATGCAAAAGCTTCGGCGGATGGTGACGGATACGGCCCGTACGGACATCCCAGTCCTTCTTTTGGGCGAAAGTGGAACAGGGAAAGAGGTCCTTGCACTCCAGATTCATCAAATGTCGGACCGGCGAAACGACCCTTTTACAAAAACAAGGTGTCGCACGTTGATACCGGATCTGGTTTCATCGCGGCTCAGAGATTCGTCTCGGGGAGGTTTTTCGAGCGGTACGTTTCGCGGCACGGTTTTTCTCGACGAAATCAATGAACTCGATTCCGAAGGCCAGAGACAATTATTGGATCTGCTGCCGGACGGAAATGACCTCCAGAACGGCGGTTCGGCCGGAGCGCGGCTCATTTCGACGTCGCGGCGCAATCTGGAAGAAGAACTCCGAAGCGGAAAATTCGCAGAAGAACTCTACTTCCGGCTGAATGGAGTTTCTGTGAGGATCCCGGCACTGAAAGATCGCCAGGAGGACATCCCGGATCTTGCGAATTTTTTCTTGACGAAGTACGCGACTCTATTCGAGCGCCACCGGCCGGCGATGACGGACGGGTTGTTGGCAAAATTGGCCAACTATTCCTGGCCGGGCAATGTGCGGCAACTTGAAAACGCCATGAAGAAAACCGTCGCCACCGGGGACCCGGATCTGGCGCTGGCCGATCTCGTTGAGATGTCCCTGGACGTTGCGAAGTCCGGCGGCGATTCGAGCCCCTCATTGAAAGCGACCTCGCGGGCGGCAAGCCGCCACGCAGAGCGGGAGCTTATTTCCCGCGTGCTCACGCGCACTCACTGGAATCGGAAGAAGGCCGCCTCGGAATTGCAAATCAGCTACAAGGCGCTTCTTTACAAGCTCAAGCAATTGGGACTCGAGGACGCAGAAGGATCTTAAGAATATTTTTGCAGGAGATGAATATGACTCAAATTTCAAAGTTCGCGATGGTTGTGCTCGCTGCGGCGCTGGCAGTGCCAGCATTCGCGCAAAAGGATTCTCCGAAGCCGGCAAGTCAGGAAAATCGGGGCCCAGCGCCTTCGAGCAACAGTTCACAGAGCCCTGTAGTTCCGGCAACCACTGATCCGACCTACGTGATTGGCCCGAGCGACGAATTGAACATCAGCGTATGGAATCAAGCGCAGCTAACACACACGGTTCCGGTGCGGCCTGATGGGATGATCTCACTTCCCTTGATTAATGACGTGCAGGCCGCCGGCAGGACACCTGATCAACTGCGCTCTACAATCACCGAAAAACTGACCAAGTTCTTCACAGAACCACCACAAGTGACCGTCATCGTAACCGTGATGAACAGCCAGCGAATCTACGTGCTGGGACAGGTAACGCGCGTCGGAGCGTACCCCATGCTCCCCGGCATGACCGTTTTGCAAGCTATTTCCAGCGCCGGTGGCCTCACGCTTTATGCCAAAGAGGGAGGCATTTTTGTGTTGCGCACTGAAAACGGGAAACAAGTCCGCCTTCCGTTCGACTACAAGGACGTCGTGAATGGGAGAAGGCCGGAGCAAAACATTGTCCTGAAACCCGGCGACACCGTGGTCGTGCCGTAAGCAAGGAGAAGGAAATGTTGAGTTTTTCAAAACGCATTTGGGGCCCCATTCTGGCGCTCGTTGTGTGCCTCGCGACGGCTCAGGCGCAACAGCAGCAGGCGCCGCCTCCGCCTACTACGAATCCGACGCCCCCTGTGGCGCCTGTGCAACCGATTACGAATCCG
Organism: uncultured Acidobacteriota bacterium; assembly: GCA_963737185.1. Taxonomy (GTDB): domain Bacteria; phylum Acidobacteriota; class Terriglobia; order Acidiferrales; family UBA7541; genus DASTCZ01. The sequence continues at coordinate 17,272 of CAVTRS010000022.1, forward strand.
GGTAACAGTCAACCGGCCTCGAATGAAGGGCCCGCTTCTCCTATAGCAACACCCCAACAAGTGGTTACGGGCGGTTTCACACCCAATGTTGGTGAGGTGAGCGATGAGAGGAGTCAGTTTCTTTTTGGTTTCCAAGTAGGAGAATCTTTCGACTCAGATTTTGCGGGAACTACAGTTTCAAATGGTTGGAACGATATCACGAACTTCGGCGCACACCTCGACTTACATCTCCTGGGGCGAAGTTCGGATCTGATGTTTCACTATGCGGGCGGGGGCGTGGTGGATGCACAGGACTCGAGCCTCGACACGATGTACCACCAATTTGAAGTATCGGAAACGTTGCAATTCCGCCGGTGGTCCCTGCACCTAGACGACTCTTTCAGCTATCTGCCGACCTCTTCCTTCGGATTTTCATTCTTCGGATTTTCTCAACCCAACCTGGCATTCGCGCCCTTACTGGATTCATCGGTTGCGCCGAACCAGAGCATATTGACGTCGGAGAATTCGCGCGTAAGCAATGTGTTCCTTGCACAAGCGCAAATTGAAGCCAGCCAGCGCACCACATTTACGTTTACGGGGGGCTACGGCCTGCTCGATTACCTGACGTCCGGCTTTTCAAACCCCTCAAACGTTACTTTCGGCTTCGGATATAACTATGCAATGAGCCCGCGCGACATCCTCGGCGTAAGTTATACGTTTAACAATTTTAGTTTTGCGGGGACAAATTCCACGATCAATGACAGCTCATTTCAGGTTACCTACGGACATCACATTAGCAAAAGGTTGATGTTCCAAGTAGGGGCCGGCCCGGGATTCAATTATTTCAAGCCGGTAGGCGGCTTGGTTTCGACAGGGGATACACTGTTTACCGCGAGCGCGGGCATCACTTATCAACTGCAGAGGACGTCCCTGAATGCCTCGTTCTCGCGCGGGGTAACCGGCGGAGCTGGGATTCTTTTCGGGTCGGTCGCCAACTTGGCGCAGGTTTCCGCGAGTCACCAGTGGGGACGGAACCTCATCGCGACTGGAAACTTTGGCTTTGCGTACAACCAATCGTTGCCACAAGTAGGCTCCCTGCTGAGTTCCACATATGACAGCTTCTATGCCGGAGGGGGAGTGAATTACAAGGTCAGCCGGAGCTCGAGTTTCTTCGTGAATTATAATTACATCCATCAAATCACAAGTGGAGTGGTTTGCACCGGCGTCGCCTGCGCGCCGAGTTTCAGCACCAATCAAATCTGGATCGGGTTCAATTTTGAATTAAGGCCAACACCGCTCTATTAGCCAGAACGCACCGTGAGATCGGGAGATAATTGATGCTTGGACACCGCGAATTGACGATGGAAGATTACCTCGGAATTGCGCGACGCCGCAAATGGCTGCTTATTTTGCCGCCCGTGTTGCTCTGCGTGACCGCATTTCTTGTATCACTCCTAATCCCGAACCGCTATTCCTCCCAGTCGGTGGTTCTGGTACAGGCGCAAAGCGTGCCCGCAAACATCGTGGAGCCGATCATCGCCGGTCAATTGAATGACCACCTGGCTTCGATGAAAGAACAAATCATGAGCCGGTCGCGGCTACAACCGATCGTCGAGCGATTCAATCTATTTGGTGATTCGAATCTCTCCCTGGAAGCGAAAGTGCAAAAACTCCATGATGCGACTCAGGTGGACTCGATTCAGGCGATGGAGGATACGCGATCTCCCAACCTTCCGGGCTTCCGTATCACGGTCACGCTCGGCAACGCGCGTCTCGCCCAGCAGGTGTGCTCTGAAATCACTACGCTTTTCCTGGAACAAAGTAAGAAAGACCGTCACGCCGAGGCCGGAGGGTTGACAACCTTTATCGATCAAAACCTCCAAGACGCGCAAACCAAGATGAACGAGCAAGACGCGAAGTTGGCCGCGTTCAAGAGTCAATATTTGGGATCTCTTCCGGATGATGGCCCCACCAGTTTGGGAATGATCGGATCACTAAGCACACAGTTGGACGCGGTGACTCGGGGTTTGGACAACGATCTCCAGACTAAATCGTTTAATGAAACCATGTTGCAAGAACAGCTCTCAACATGGAAGGCTTCGTTGAACAGTAAGACCTCGACCGAATCCAGTCCGGACACCCTTCAGCAAGAGCTAAAGAAGGCGCAGGATGAACTTGTCACGCTCCGTGCCCAGTACACGGACGAGTGGCCCGATGTGAAGAACAAAGTGGCGGAGATCGAGCAATTGAAGCAGAAGATCGCCGCAGCTGAGGCCAATACGTCTGTCCCCAATCCTCCGAACAAGCAGCCCGATGCTGCGTCCAAGGGTACCGTTGCGGAACCCACGACGATAGTGCAACTTCGCGCGACACTCAACGCGCTCGACATTTCGATCAAAGACAAAACGAAGCAGCAAAATGAACTTCGGGACAAGATTCGTACTTACGAAGCACGCCTTCAGCTCAGCCCCGTTGTCGAGGAAAAATACAGGGAACTGACGCGCGACTTCAAAACAGCGCAGGACGAATACGAAACCTTGCAAAAGGATCGTGGCATTGCGGTTAGGGGCGCTGAATTGGATCAGACAGAACAAGGGGAGCAATTCGGCATTTTGGATGGCGCGAACCTGCCTGAAAAGCCCGATTTTCCGCCGAGACTTGCGATTACCGGCGGAGGTTTCGCGGGAGGTTTGGCATTAGGTCTGGGCTTGATCATGTTGCTGGAGATGAAGGACAAGTCTCTTCGGACTGAGAGCGACATCGCAATGTTCTTGAAGATTCCTACGCTCGCAATGGTCCCTGAGATGGACAAGAGGTCGGCTTCACCCAAGCGTTTTGTGATTGCAGCCGGCAAGAATGGCGGTACCCTTGAGGCAAATCCATAGGCTTCGGAAGGCTCCATGTACAAGGAATTCTTCGGGCTGAAAGAGAGCCCGTTTAACGTCAACCCGGACCCTCGTTACCTGTATCTGACCAAGCAGACTCAGGAAGCCTATGCATGTCTTACCTATGGCATCCAGGCAAGGAAGGGATTCATCCTGCTCACCGGTGAGGTCGGGACCGGGAAGACGACGCTGCTGAACCGTTTGCTCGACTGGCTGCGGACGCAGCGCGCGACGACCGCGTTTATTTTTAACCCGCGGCTTTCTGTCACGCAACTCCTTGATTTCATGATGACGGATTTCGGAATCCCCTGCGAGTCAAAGTTAAAAAGCCAGGTCCTGCTCCGGCTGAATCAATGGCTGCTCGAAAGGTACAAGGCAGGCGAAACCGCTGTATTGATAATTGATGAAGCGCAGAATTTGTCGCCACAGGTACTGGAAGAAATTCGTCTCTTGACCAATTTAGAGACATCGACAGAGAAGCTCCTGCAAATTGTTCTCGCCGGCCAGCCCGAACTCGAAGTAAAGCTTTCTCAGCCGCAGTTGAGGCAGCTTCGCCAGCGCATCACGCTAAGGAGCAAAACAACGGCGCTCTCACTTGAAGAGACCGATGGTTATATCCAGGAGCGATTGAAGATTGGCGGTGCGGCGGACACGGAGATCTTTTCTCCAGGCGCCGTGGAGGCTGTCCACGAATTCGCGCGCGGAATTCCGCGTGTGATCAATTTGCTCTGCGAGCATTCGATGATCAATGCGTTTGTGGAGCATCAGAAACCGATCCAAAAGGAAACCGTGGAGGAAGTCGCTAAGGAATTTCAACTAGACAAGATTGACCCTGTTGCCCAGGCCGTTCCACCGGCACAGCACAGCGATGCAGCCCCTCTTGTGCAATCGCTCCTGCAAAACCTTGCCAATCTGATTGAGCGAATCGGGCAACAAGAGCAAGCAGTGGAATCGTCACGGGAAAGGAAGCCATGAGCAGAATCCATGAAGCTTTGAAGAAGGCGCAAGAAGAACGGGCGTCGCAGCAAAACGACCGCGGCGCGAATGCAATTGATTCCTCTGAGCACACGGGCTCTCTTCCATCGGCGCCTGCGGCCGTAATGGATTTTCCCGCTGTCGCCACGCCGTCGCCCGAAGAACGTCTGACCGGCCCATTGACGTTCGACATGCTCCTCGCGCGTTGCCCTCAAGGGCGCTGGAACCCCGATCCATCGGCGCTGGTCTTCATCAATGGCGATGAGAACACGGAGGGCAAGGAAGTTTTCCGCACGCTCCGCACGAGGCTCTATCAGGTTCGCGCCGTCCAGCCTTTGAAGACGGTGCTCGTCACAAGCGCCTTACCGGGTGAGGGAAAGACTTTTGTCACCTCAAACCTGGCCCAATCCTTGATCCGCCAACGAGAGAGGCGCGTCCTTTTAATTGACGCGGATCTTCGGGCGCCGAATCTCCACACACCTCTGGGAGCTCCGTTAACTCCTGGACTTTCCGACTATCTGCTTGGCGAAGTGGATGAACTCGGCATTCTGCAACGTGGACGTGATGAGAATCTTTTCTTAATCCCGGGTGGAAAATCCGCACCGAATCCGAACGAATTGCTCGCGAATGGAAAGTTGGAGCGACTGCTGGAGAGACTCAGTCCTGTATTCGATTGGATTTTGATGGATTCGGCGCCTACCATCCCTGTGTCTGACACCACCATTCTCGCCAAGATGTGCGATGGCTTGTTGATGGTAGTTCGCGCTGGCTCCACTCCGTTCGATCTTGCGCAGAAAGCTTGCCAGGAATTCCAGGATCGCGTCCTACTGGGCGCAGTCCTAAACCGCGCTGATAGCCGAGCCGGTTATGGCGGCTACTATTACCAGGGCTATTCCACGGATACACAAAAAAGCGCATCGTAAGACTTCCCAGATGAAGAGTCGTAAGGAGGCACGAGCGCCTGGAGCTTCATGCGCCGATTGCGCGGCCGGTGTTTTACCTCCGGCCACGTGCCTTCATCTCACTTAACTCCCTTTGAACACCCGTTGTTCGCGCGTCTTGCCCGATTCGACTAAATCCGATAGCCTCAATACTGGTGAGCAAAGATTCCAAGTCGCGCCCTCTGAAGGTTTGCCTGCTCTCTCCACACCCGCTTGTTTTGGGGGAATTCGAGCGCATCCTTATTCGCCCCGGATTTAAACTTGTCACACGCCAACTGGATCAGGCGCCCGGAGCCGACCTCTCTAAAATTGAATTGCCTGATGCCGAGATTTTCGTCGTGGATGCTCACGCTGTTCGACCTACTACCAATTCGCTTATCGCGGGGATTCTCGACCGCCAGACGGACGCCCACGTAATCGTGGTATGTGAAAAACTTTCAGAAGCCACAAGCCACACGCTGCTTCGTCTTGGCGCCAAGGGGCTGCTTACTTATGCCGAAGCGGTGGAACAACTGCCACGCGCACTTCCGCTTGTCGCCGGGGGCGGCTTTTGGGTCCCCCGGAATGTCCTTTCAACTTTTGTGGACTCGATCTTGACGGATCAACACCGGCGGCGGTTGAAGCCCGAGGGACAGGCCTCCCTCAGCCGGCGGGAGCGCGAAGTGCTCGATTCCCTTTTGGAAAACGTCTCGAACAAGGAAATCGCGGCCAAGCTGAACATCTCCGAGCGGACCGTGAAATTCCACGTTTCGAAATTGCTCAACAAGTTTGGCGTCCGACGCCGGGCAGACCTGATCCTTCTGTGCTATCAGAGGAAGGAAGTTGTCGTCTGAGTATAAGCGAGCAGAATGTAGCACGAAGTACCCCCACCCGCTATTTCTAGAAATGGATTTCACCGCACCAATTTCCCGTGCTGACAGGTTTCGCCGAACCTGTTAGCCTTTCGCTTTTACTTGCGATGATCATGTGGGCTGGCGCGCACGCTGGGAGGGGTTGCGCATGAATGTCCTAATCACCGGAGCAGCCGGATACGTGGGAAGCGTTTGCGCCGAAGTGATGCTCGAGCGTGGCCACGCAGTGATTGCTCTGGACAATCTGGCAGAGGGGCATCGAGCCGCCGTCCCGCCGGACTGCGATTTCCGTCAATTTGATTTGCTGGATTCCGTCAGATTGGGCCAATTGTTCCAGACGACGAAGATTGATGCGGTCATGCACTTTGCCGCCCAATCGCTGGTGGAAAAGTCTACCCGCGAACCAAGCGAGTTCTTCCGCGTCAACGTCGCCGGAGGAATCGTGCTTTTGGACGCGATGGTGCGGAACAATGTGAAGCGATTCGTTTTTTCCTCCACCGCCGCCGTCTATGGGGAACCGGAACAGACGCCGATTGCCGAAGATTGCCCGAAATCTCCCGTCAACCCATACGGCCAGACGAAATGGATCTTTGAAAACATCCTGGCCGATTATGGCCGCTATACCGGCATGAAATATGTCTCTCTGCGGTATTTTAATGCTGCAGGCGCCTCGCGCGATCGCGGCGAAGCGCATCGCCCGGAGACTCATTTGATCCCGCGCGTTTTAGAGGCAGCGGTTGGGCAGCGTGAGTACTTCGAGATCCGTGGAGAAGACTACCCTACGCCCGATGGCACATGTCTTCGGGACTATATCCACGTGGTGGACATCGCCGATGCGCACGTCCTGGCACTCGAGACGCTCGACAGTGTTTCCGGCGAGGCCTTTAATGTGGGGAACAGCCGTGGGCATTCGGTCCGCGATGTACTGGAAACAGCCCGGCAGGTTACAGGCCGGCCAATTCCGGCAAGAGTGGCTCCGCGGCGGCCCGGCGATCCTTCCACGTTGGTTGCTAGCGGTGAAAAAATACGCCGGATGCTTCGTTGGTCCCCGCGCTTTTCACCATTGGAATCCATCATTCAATCGGCATGGGACTGGAAGCAGAGAGATCCACTTGGCTATGCGCACGAATCAGGTCCCGCTGGGGGAAGTGGCGGATAAATCTCCGGGAAACAATTGTTCCACTCTCCCGGGAAGTAAGTATGTTGCGCTCACTTTGCTATCCGGCGGGCAGTGGCTCTTGGTTGTGCCCCTGATATATAAAGACTTCATTTTTGGCAGGCCGATACCATCAGAGTCTAGCGCTTAGGAAACAGAGGTCAGACAAGCGGCGTGGCTATAGAGCGCAAACCGGAATATTTCAAAGGCGCACATCTGAAAGTGGGCGTCATTGGCTGTGGTTACGTTGGACTGCCGCTCGGACTTCGCTTCGCCGAGGCCGGGCACCGCGTGATTGGCTTCGATGTTGACAAATCGAAAGTCGAAAAGCTCAATCGCGGAGAAAGCTATATTCAGCATATTCCCGCTGCGAAAATCCGCCAGTATGTTGCTTCAAAACACTTTTCCGCATCGAGCGAATTTTCCAGGCTGTCTGACATGGATGCGGTCATCATATGTGTGCCGACGCCGCTCGATGAGCGCCGCGAGCCCGACCTCACCTACGTTCGCGAAACGGCGGAGGCCATTGCGCCCCATCTGCGGCAGGGACAGCTCATTGTTCTTGAGTCCACCACATATCCGGGCACGACCGAGGAACTCGTTCTTCCCATTCTTGAGCGCAACGGCATGAAATGCCCCATCGCGCGCGGGCCCGACGCCGAGAATGTGCCCACTGACTTCTTTCTTGCCTTCTCGCCCGAGCGTGAAGACCCGGGGAACAAACAGTATGGCCTTGCGCAGATTCCAAAGGTTGTTGGTGGCACGAATCCTCCCAGCGGACGCGCGGCGGCCGCACTTTATGCGCAGGTGGTTTCGCGCGTGGTGCCGGTCAGCTCGACGCGCGCCGCGGAAATGGCGAAGCTCCTCGAAAACATCTTCCGTTGCGTGAATATCGCGCTCGTCAACGAACTGAAGATGCTCGGCCTGCGCATGGGCATCGACATTTGGGAAGTGATTGACGCTGCCGCGACGAAACCTTTTGGCTTTATGCCATTCTATCCGGGACCGGGACTTGGCGGACACTGCATTCCCGTGGACCCCTACTACCTTTCCTGGAAAGCGCGCGAATACGACTTTTCAACGCGGTTCATCGAACTCGCCGGCGAAGTCAACACAGCCATGCCTTACCACGTGGTGGATGCGATTGCGGAAGCCCTCAACAACCGGCGTAAATCTCTCAACGGTTCTCGCATCCTCGTCTTGGGTGTCGCTTACAAAAAAGACGTGGACGACCTGCGCGAATCGCCTTCCCTCAAAATCATGGAGCTTCTCGCGGCCCGTGGGGCGGAAGTGGACTATAACGACCCCTATTTTCCGCAGCTCCACAAGATGCGTCATTACGACTACTCGGAAAAACGCTCGAAGCCACTCGATGCGAAATCCCTGGCCTTATACGATTGCGCTGTGATCGCCACCGACCACACAAGCTACGACTACGCGGCCATCGTCGAGCACTCGCAGGTAGTCGTGGACACGCGGAATGCGACGCGCCGGCTCCTCCGCCATCGTGAACGAATTGTTCTCTGCTGACCCGGATTGACACACATTCGGATCAGTTTTCTAGCATCCCCCGCATTTGAACAGCCTCCTGCGAACCTCGATCATCTTGGTTACTAATTGGGATTGCGGAACCGCGTGCCTATTGCCTGGTGCGCCTTCATCTCATAATCTCGCCTGGATGCCAACGACCGAAGTAATTCCGAATAAGAAGGCTGCTCAGCGGCGCAGCCAAAGATTATTGCTCCGCGTACAAGTTCTTGCGGAACGAAGCGGAGATAAAGCCCAATCCGGGAATGAAGATACGGAAACCCTCGCGATCAACGCGCACGGGGCATTGATCCTTCTTACTCCGCCGGTTGAAGAAAACGAGCAGATTTCTCTGAAGAACAAGAAAACCGGGGAGACGCAAGCCTGTCGAGTGGTTTATCTTGGCCAAACCGAATCCGGACGAATTCAGGTGGGTGTTGAGTTCACGACTCCTTCGCCGCAGTTTTGGAGGATCGTCTTCCCGCCCGAGGATTGGGGCAGTTTCGTCAAAGAAGTCCGCGTGCCCACGAAAATCTAGCCCGCCGCGACCGCACTCACCAATTCCACGCGGCCTGTTCCAATTGGAAGCTCGACTTCGATCAGTACCGGCGTATGCGCGGAATCCTGCGCGATCCAGACCGTCAGCCTCGTTTGCGTAAGTTCCGTGCCAAGGTCGTACACCAGCAATTCGATGCCGGTCGCGTTGAATTTTCCCGCCCGGACGGATATTTGCGCGCGTGGAGTTGTGACGCGGGCGCGCACTTCATAAATCTTTCGCCCATCAAACACCGGCGCGCGCACCTCCTCGGTTTGGTCCCAATTCACCGTCCGCAAGTAGTAAGTGAATCCAAGCGCGTCCCGGGTGTTCGGCAGAACCTGAACTTGCGTGGCTTCGTCGGGCGCGGGAGACGAAACGCTCGAAAGCCTGTAGATGTGGCTTTCCTCTTTGCCCTGCTGGTGCATATGCATCTCAAATTGAATCCCGGTCAAATCCATCCGGCTCGCATAGGAATCAAATTGGTCATCCGCAATAAAAATGTTTCGCAGCAGATTACCCGTATGGGTCTGCGCCTGAACATGCCAGGCGGGCTCTCCGAAGAAATTCTGCTCCCCCACAACCGTGAGCCGGGCCGCGAGGGCATCGGTGATTGAGAACCATTGAACCGTGTAGTTGAGATCCTCCCCGGCATGGAAAGGAGCGTTCGATATCGCGGGGGATGAAGGTGATTTCTGAGAAGGATTTGGCTTCCTTGGACGCGGCGATGCGGCAATCAATGCCAGGGCTGGGAGCGCCGCAAATATTACAATTGAGGAGGCGCGTCCAAGCCTCCGGAAAATCCGCAAATTGAGTGATGGGACAAGCTTCGCGTGAAATGCTGTTTGGAAGTTCGCGGCGCGCACGTATCATGGAAGCGTATCGAAAATCGAATCGCAAAGCTACTGACGGACTCCAAATCAAATCCGAACGAGTCTTTCGGCAGCTGTCTGTGCTAGGAGCTTGAGATAACGGCAATGCGATATCTGGTCACAGGCGGCGCTGGATTTATCGGCTCGAATACCGTGGACGAACTTGTGCGCCGCGGTCACAGCGTCGCAGTGCTGGACGATTTTTCCGGAGGCAGTGAAGACAACCTGCGGGACGTTGCCGGCAAGATCGAATTGTTGCGCGGCAGCATTACCGACCTCGACGCGGTGCGCAAGGCCTGCGACGGCGCGGACTTTGTCCTTCATCTCGCCGCACTCACCTCCGTTCCGCGCTCGGTGAAAGATCCTCTCGAAACAAATCGCACCAACATTGACGGCACGCTGAATGTCCTCGTCGCCGCGCGCGATGCAAAAGTCCGCCGGTTGGTTTATGCCGCGTCCAGCGCCGCGTACGGTGAAACGCCGGCGCTGCCCAAGCGCGAGAGCATGACGCCCGCCCCGATTTCCCCCTACGGAGTGACGAAGTTTGTCGGCGAACTTTACGCCAATGTATTTGGCCGTTGCTATGGACTCGAAACCGTTTCGCTCCGCTACTTCAATGTCTTCGGCCCGCGCCAGAACCCAAGCTCGCCCTACTCCGGCGTGCTTTCCAAATTCATGCTGGCTCTCATCGAAAGATCACAGCCTGTTGTGTTCGGCGATGGAGAGCAATCGCGCGATTTTAATTTTGTCGAAAACGTGGTGCAGGCGAATTTGCTTGCCTGCGAAGCCCCCGGCTGCGCTGGGAAAGTTTTCAATATCGGCACCGGCGGACGCTTCACTCTCAATGAGACGCTTCGGTTGCTCGAAAAAATTTCCGGCAAGAGGGCTTCCGCGAGGTATGACCCGCCGCGCGCGGGAGATATCCTCCACTCCCAGGCGGACATCTCTGAATCCCGCAAAATGCTTGGCTACGATCCAAAGGTCGGCTTCGAGGAGGGCCTCCGCCGCACTTGGGACTGGTACAGCGCCCAGGCACGGAAGTAACCAATCACTAAATTTAGAAGTATATTGCCAACCGGCCCTGAAGAATGTTAGGGTTTCTCCCACTTTTTATCCTTGTCCCCCAAGGAGGTTTTCGTGGGAGTAATAAGTCTTGGAGTCACCTTTTCCTTATTGTCCTCCTGCGCCCTTCTGTTGGCCCCGAGCCTTCTCGCGCAACAAACCTGTCCTCCCCCTCCCGTGCCCACCAACCGGGGAGCCAATATCTTTGACGCGCAACAGGAAATGTTTTTGGCTCAAACGGAAGCCGAGCATCTCCAGCGCGAATTCAAAGTGATTGACGACCCGGACGTCACAGCCTACTTACAGCGGGTTGGCGACCGCGTTGCCCAACACATGCCGGCAAGCTCGATGAAGTACACGTTTGTTCTGTACGATCAACCGGTCGCAAACGCTTTTGGCATGGCCGGAAGCCGGGTCTACGTTTCCCGCAAACTGGTTGCCTACATGAAAAGTGAAGACGAGTTGGCAGGGCTTCTCGGCCACGAACTCGGGCACATGGCGGCGCATCAACATGCAATCGATATGTCCACTTATTTCCGCGAGGTGCTGGGGGTCACTTCCGTCACCGATCAGAAAGACATCTTTGACAAGTACAACCAGTTCCTGGACAACGTCATGAAGAAACCCTCCGCCTTCAGAAACGCGGGGAGAAACGAAGAGCCCGATCAGTACGTCGCGGATCGTCTGGGGCTTTATCTCGCCTCGACATCCGGGTACGACCCGCAAGCGCTTGTGAAATTCTGGGACCGGTTTGCCGAAACCAAGGGAAAGACCGGCGGATTCCTTTCGGACCTTTTCGGATCGACCAAGCCGAGTGAAAAGCGCCTCCGTGAAATGCAAACCGATATGACTTCAACTCCCGGCCCCTGCGGAGAGCCCCGCTCCGCCTCCGCCCCGGGCGAGTTTGCCGCCTGGCAAACCGCTGTGCTGAATTACACGGGCCTGGGACACCGCGAATCGCTCCACAATGTTGTGCTCAAGCGGTCCCTTGACCCGCCGTTGCGCGGCGATACTTATCATCTTCGATTCAGCCCCGACGGCAAGTACATCCTCGCGCAGGATGATTCCAGCATTTACATTCTCACGCGCGAGCCGTTCGAGACGCTCTTTCGCATTGACGCGCAAGATGCCAATCCAGCATCTTTTTCGTTCGACTCACAGACTGTTTCCTTTTACACGAAGGGGCTCCGGATCGAGACCTGGAGTATCCCTGACCAGGAGCGCACGGCGGTCCAGGAAATGGTCGTCAAGAGTCCCTGCTTGCAAACAGACCTCTCATCGGATGGGAAGTACCTGGCGTGTGTGATTTATGCCGACGAAAACCTGAGCATTCGGCTCTATAACACCGCGACGGGCGAGATCGCTTTTGAAAAGAAAGGTTTTTATTACATCACCTTTTTAAACGGACTCTTCCAGATCATTGAGGCGGAGTTCCTTCCGGATTTCACGCCTCATCTTGTCACAATGCGATTCTCGCCGGATTCAAGGTATTTCGTCGCCGCCACTCGCGATGAAACTGTTGAAGCGCTGGATCTCACTTCGCTGAAGCCCATTTCCCTTCCCGGGTCCTTGAAGAAGCTGCTCGGCCGCGAATTTGAGTTCTTTGGTCCCGACAAAATCGCCGGAACCAACACATCCAATCCCGATAAATCCGGCATTATGGGTTTCCCCGACGGCAAGCCCATCAATGAATTTCCTTTGGGGGCGGGGATTTTTCAGCCCGCCACGCGCGGAAATTACATCTTGCTCCGTCCTATCAAGGATTACGCCGTCGGTGTAATGGACTTGTCCACGAAAAAAATATTCATTGCCGATAAGGACCCCGGCCTTGACATCTTTGACGCAGTCGCCGTGGTCCAAAGACGAAATGGTGAAATCGCTCTCCGAAAGATTCCGGATGGCCAGCAGGTATCCTCGATCACGCTGCCACGCGGCCCGCTCGCGCCGCTCCGGGGAATGGCGCTTTCCCCGGATCTGAAGCTGCTCGCCGTTTCGGAAAGGACGCGCGGAGGGATTTGGGATCTCACGAAGAATGAGCGCATTCTCTACGTGCGCGGTTTTGCTGGCGCCTATTTTGGCCCCGACGGCGCATTTTACGCGGACTTTCCCAAGTTCGAGGAGGCACCCCGCGCCGTCACCCATGTAAACCTTCAGACCAGCTCCTCCGACGCTGTTTTCAAGATTGAAGAAGATTCCACCCGACAATTTGGGCCAATCCTCACTACTACAAAGCCCGCCAAGCAAGGTGGAAGCCGGAGAGAAAACGTCACGCTTGAAGTCCAGGATGCTGTTTCAGGAAAGCAGCTTTGGAACCGCCAATTTCCTTTGGAGGCCCCTCGCACTTTCATCGATACCGAAAACGGAACAATTGCTTTTACCTGGCCAATGGCCTCCAGAGCTGCAAAGGCGGAAATTGTGGCAAATCAAGATCTCGCGAAGCGCGCCGAGGGAATCAAGAAAGAGGAGACAAATCTCCTGATCGAAATTGTGGACGCGCGTTCCGGGAAGTATCAAGGCGGCGTAATCGTGGATACGAACAAGGGCTCCTTTGCCGCGCGCGACGTCTTTGCGGGTGGAAATAGTGTCTTGATTGGCGACAACGAGAATCGCATCCTCGTTTATTCGCTGGCGACTGGCGAGCAAACCGGCAAGGGGTTCGGCCACGCGGCGGAAGTCTCCGCGGCCGCGGGGCTCGTCGTGGTTGAAAACGAAGCGGGGAAGGTGATGTTGTGCGATCTCGCCACGATGGAAAAGCGCGATGAGTTTACCTTCACCAGCCCCATCTCGATGAAGCAGTTCAGCAATGATGGTAAGCGCCTGTTTGTTTTGACCGCTTCACAGATGGCCTATGTGATTGACGTTTCAGGCGACGCGCAGCCTGCGGCGAAAAGCGCCGCCGGTTCCCAGTGAAAATGCTGTGGAGATTCGCACCGTGAGCAGCGCGAAATTAACTTTCCGGATTTGGGGCGCCGATTAGCTGCGGCAGTTCGGTCAGGCTATCCACCATCGCGTCTGGCGCGAACTCTCCCGCCAGGCGGTCGCTTCCCAACCCGTAGGTGACTCCGCAGGCCCATGTATTCGCGTTGCGCGCCGTTTGTATGTCCACTTCGGAATCGCCGACCATCATCGTTTCACGTGGCGCGGCGTTCATATCTCGCAAAAGAGTTTCCATCCCCATCGGGTCGGGCTTCTTGCGCTCGAAGCTATTGCCGCCATGGATGTACCGGAAATACCTCGCGAGGCCCAGCCCTTCGAGGATTCTCTGGCTGAATCGCGTCGGCTTGTTAGTCAGCACAGCCATCGGCGTGTGGTCCAGAGCGGCCAAGCCTTCGCGCACGCCCGGATACGTCACGGTGTTGTCCAGCATATGCTCGCGGTAATAGCCAAGGAAGTGTTCGAGCCCGCGGCGGCAATCATCTTCCGAAGCGCCCTCGCCAAGCGCGCGCTGGATGAGCATCGGCGCGCCATTGCCCACGTAGCCGAAGATTCTTTCATGCGCGATCGGCGGCCGCTTCATCCATTCGAGCGTTGCGTTCACGGCCAGCGCCAAATCAAGCTTCGAGTCAATCAGCGTTCCGTCCAGATCAAAGACGATGACGCGCACGCCGCTAATTTTTCCGTTCGTCACAAGCCAGCTCATGTAAGAGGCATTCATTGTAACGAAGCGCGCGCCGCAGCGCACACATGAGCGTGTTCTGCTTTGCCCTGATAAAATGGTCTTCTTAATTTTAAAGAGGCGAAGACACGGTGGCCGAGCTTTTCCCCTTTCGCGCGTATCGCTACAACCCGGCAAAGGTGGACGCCGCGCGCGTCCTCACCCAGCCTTACGACAAGATCACGCCGGAGATGCAGCAGCGCTACGCTGCGTTGAGTCCTTACAACCTCATCACGGTTGAAAAGGGCCTCGCGCACGCCGGCGATTCTCCTTCGGACAATGTTTATACGCGCGCCGAGCGCGCGCTCGATGAATGGATCGCCGCGCAAGTTCTGGTGCGCGACCCCGCCCCTGCGTTCTATGCCTATTTCCAGGAATTCACCGCCCCCGGCGCGGCCGCGCTCCAAACGCGCAAGGGCCTCATCGCTCTCGGCCGCGTGGTTGACTACGCCGACGGCGTAGTCTTCCGCCACGAGCAAACCCTCTCCGGCCCCAAAACCGACCGCCTCGAATTGCTGCGCCACACTCGCGCGCACACCGGCCAGCTCTTCATAATTTACGATGACCCCGCGAACCGGGTGGACGCTCTGCTAGATGCCGCGGCGTCGGCGCCGCCCGATATGCAAGTGAGCGATGAATTTGGCGTCACTCACCGAATCTGGCGCATTGCGCAACCGGAAAAAATTGCCGCGATTCAATCCGCCATGGCCGATAAAAAGCTCGTAATCGCCGATGGCCACCATCGCTACGAAACCGCTCTGGCCTTTCGCAATGAGCAACGCGTTGCGCACGGAATCACTTCGCCGTCGGCAACGCCGGATGTGCCTTACGAAAGAGTGATGATGACGCTCGTCAATGCGCGCAGCAAAGACCTCGTAATCCTTCCCACGCATCGCGTCGTCGCGGGTCTTGCCCAATTTGATTTTGGCGCGCTTCGCACGCGCCTCGCCGAATTCTTCGACGCACGTGAAATCACTCTTTCCGGCGATATCTCCCACCGCGCCACAATCGCGCGCGACCAGCTCGCCGCCGCCGGCCGCGCGGGCCATGCCATCGGCGCATATGCGGGCGGCGATCGCCTCACAATCTTCACGCTCAAGCCATCGGCAAATCTTGCCGCAGCGCTGCCCGGCGCATCCCCGCGCCAGCGCGAGCTCGATGTCGCTCTTTTGCATAGACTGATCCTCGACAAGGGTCTTGGTATCACCGCCGAAGCTGTCTGTGCCGAGCAAAACCTGCGCTACGAACGCGAAACATCCGCGGCAATCTCCGCTGTCGCCGAAGGCCGCGCCCAGGTCTCTTTCCTTCTGAATTTGGTTCGCGTTGAGCAAGTGATGAAAATGGCGCTCGCAGGTGAAGTCCTCCCGCAGAAATCCACGGACTTCTACCCGAAGATGCTCAGCGGCGTCGCGATCTATCGTCTGGAAGATTAATCAGAGGCAACAACGCGGGCCGTCCGCAAAAAAGAAACGCGGCTCGTCCCGCCAATCAGGCCGGGCGCGCCGCGTCAGAATCTTGCGTTTAAATCCGCCGACTACTTGCTGAAACTCTTAATCGCCGCCGCTTCGGAATCATAAACGTCGAATACCGTGAGCAGCTTTGTGACCTGCAGCACTTCCTGGAATTTTGACCCGAGATTGCACAGACGCAATCCCGCGCCCTGCTGCTTTGCGCTGTGGTGCGCGGCCACAAGCGTGCCGAGGCCCGCGCTGTCAATGTATGTGACGTTGTCCATGTTCAGCACGATTTTCTTCTGGCCCTTGGCAAGGTGGGCCTTCACCGCCTCGCGCAGCGCGTTGCTCTCTTCACCGAGCACAATGCGCCCTTCGAGCGCCATCACCGCTACTCCGTCAATCTCCCGCTGATTAATCTTTAGTGCCACGTTCCCGCCTCCTCGCTTGGCCAGTTCAGTTTACTGGATGTCTTGGACTCCGGCTTTCCTCGGAATGTTCCCGGCGCATTTGCCCCCGTTCACTAGTAACGTTCAGTAGTAATCCGAGCAGGACATATAATAGCCGCAAGTGGGGCAAATCAGTTTGCACTTGCGCGGCGCGAGCCGCTCGGAACACACCGGGCAAAAAAGGGAAGCATTCTCAACGGCCTGCTCAGGCTCCCGCATGCTTCCAGAAGCTGGCTCAACCGCTTTTCCCACCGGACCTTCCACGGCTCGAAGGTTATAGCACATCGCGGCAGGGGTGTGAAGCCAGCCACGCATTGCTGAGGCCGCTCACATGGCTTATTCCGGGCGGTACGGCTCCGGCATGTAAAATCCGGCGTTCCGCGGAAGGCCCGCGCGTTCAAACTGGATCGTCGTGTGCGTGATGTGCAACTCCTCCGCGAGCCGCCGGCGAATTTCCAGGAGCAGCCGCTCGCTTTCCTCCATGTGCATATCCGGAATCCTCACATGGCAGGAGAGCGCATGAAGATTTGTGCCCAGCGTCCACACATGGACGTCGTGCACTTCCTGCACGCCGGGTGCGGCCAGAATCGCTTTCGCCACTGTGTCCAGGCTCAGCCCGCGCGGGGAGCCTTCGAGGAGAATATGCGCCGCCTCACGCAAGATTCCGATGCTCGACCACAGCACCATCACTCCAATCGCCGCGCCGAGCAACGGATCCACCCACAGCGCGCCCGTCGCGCGGATCGCGAGCGCTCCAATCAGGATGCCAACATTGGACATCGCATCACCCAGGTTGTGGATGAACACCGCGCGGATGTTCAGGTCGCGCCGCCCGCGGGCCACAGCCAGAGTGATTCCGCCGTTGACCGCCAGCGCCACAAGCGAAACCCAAATCATTACGCTTTCCTGCACCGGCTGCGGCTGCCGGAAACGCCGCCAGGCCTCCACAAAAAGGAATCCGGCGACGATCATCAGAATAATGGCGTTCACAAACGCCGCCAGAATTCCCGCGCGATGGTACCCATAGGTTTTTTGGGAATCGGCGGGACGTTGCGCCCAGCGTATCGCCAGCCAGGCGATCAGCAGCGACGGGACATCGGTCATGTTGTGGACTGCGTCGCTTACCAGCGCCATTGAATGTGACGCGATGCCCCCGGCCAACTCCACGGCAACCAGAAGCAGAGTCGCGCTTACCGACCCCGCAAGTGCTGCGGAGCCCGGCGCTGCCGTATGCGCGCCGCCGTGAAACGCGCCTTCGCTTGCGCCGGAGTCTCCGTGGGCAGCGCTGTGAGAATGAAAGTGCATCGCGTCTATTCTATACGCTCGATGGGAATTTACTTCGCCTCGACCTTCCCATTCCCCCCCAGCTTGGACAAATCTTCCTCATTCCACTTTTCACCCAAATGATGCATTTCCGCGAGGACTTTCTCGATGTCCTTCATCCGGGCGGTGATGCCGTAGGTTACTTCCGGCGGAATTGTCGGCTTGTAATCGCGGTAGACAAATCCCTTTTCTTCCAAGGATCGCAGCCGCTCCGCCAGCACGCGCGACGAAATCCCGGACACGCCACGGCGCAGCGCGCCGAACCGGGTCGGGCCGTTCGTGCTCAATACCCAGAGGATTTGCAGCGTCCAGGGACGCGCCAGCGACTCCAGCATCTCCGCAATCGGGCAAATCGCCGCACCAGCCTGCGGTGCTGCATGCGGCGTGGTTTGCGGCGCGGGCGGTACGGGCGACTGTGTGGTGCCCTGGGCGCGTGCTGTGGCCGCGGCAGCCCTCATTCCGGCCTGCTTCACTCGTTTTTGCGATTCCATTCTCATTTTATTCCCCTCTGGGTCACTTAGTTACTTTACAGTGCCTACTGTACAAAAGCTAGTAGTTATTTATTGTAACCATAAGCCCTTCTGCTCATCCAATCCTTTGAATGAATTCACTTGGAGAAACCAATGGCCACGAAACCGCTTTCCCATGATTTTCAAGCTGTCTCAATGTCTGGCTTCAAAGCTGGAACTTCGGAGGGCTTGCTATCGCGCCTCACCGTGCTCGCAGGCCGCGCGTTGTTTGCCGCAATTTTCCTGATGTCGGCCCCGATGCATTTCAAGGGGCAGACCATCGCATTTGCAGCTTCCCAAGGCGTGCCATTTGCAAGCTTGCCTCGTGCCCTTCTCAGGCGTAGTTGCGCTGTTGGGTGGGCTGAGCATCCTCCTGGGCTATCGAGCCCGCATGGGCGCTTGGCTCATCGTCCTATTCCTGATTCCGGTCACACTGATGCTGCACAAGTTTTGGGGCATCGCGGATCCGGCGGCGGCGCAGATCCAAATGGTGATGTTCATGAAAAACGCGTCTATGTTGGGCGCGGCACTGATGATCACCCAATTGGGAGCGGGGCCGTTCAACCTTGACGCGCGCCGTTTCGCGCAGCAAGGGCGCGCCGAGTAAACATTCTTAATATGGCGTGCGCGCAAAAGCGGCAAGTTGGAAAGTAGTTGCAAGGACCGGCAGGGAGGGCCGTTCATTTCGCCATGTACATTGTAATGGGTGTGCTAATACTGATTATTTTTCTGACGGTGTATGATTTCCCCTCGAATTCCGCCGGGCGCCCCGGCCACTAGCTCCTTGCGGCCGATGCGTCCAATCGAAAACGAAGAGCATCCAATTGCTGGAGTTTCCGCTTTTCCACCGGCGGCAATCGGCAGCCGGCGGAAAATGTGAGAAACTTCCCTGAATTTCCCGGGTAGTCAGCCCGGAAAGAATGGAGAATTCGATGGCTTCCATTTTGCCCCCGGGAACTCCGGCTCCCGAGTTCACGCTTCACGTCACCCCCGATCAGCAACTCTCTCTCAGCGAATTGCGCGGGAGGCCCGTCATCCTGGCTTTTTATCCTGCGGATTGGAGCCCTGTGTGCGGCGATCAGATGGGTCTCTACAATGAAGTCCTTTCTGAGTTTCAGAAATATAAAGCGGAGCTTTTAGGAATTTCGGTGGATGGGGTATGGTGCCACGAAGCGTTTGCGCTTGACCGACACTTACATTTTCCGCTGCTGGCGGATTTCGAGCCCAAAGGCGCGGTCGCGCAATCTTATGGCGCTTACCGGAAATCAGAAGGCGTCACCGAACGCGCGCTCTTCGTAATCGACAAAAACGGAATCATCACCTGGAGCTACTGCTCGCCGGTCGCCGTGAACCCCGGCGCCGACGGAATCCTTCAGGCGCTTGACGCTTTGCCCAAATAGGAGACTCATATGAGCACACTTAAAATCCCAGTTGGCACGACTGATCACATCCAGGGCGACTCAAATGCACCATGCACGTTGGTCGAATATGGCGATTACGAATGTCCTTATTGCGGGCAGGCCTATCCGATCGTCAAACGCGTCCAGAAACATTTCGGCAAGCGCCTGCGCTTTGTGTTCCGGAATTTTCCGCTGGGTGAAATGCATCCTCACGCGGAATTCGCCGCGGAAACAGCCGAGTTTGCCGCCGCCCACGGAAAATTCTGGGAGATGCACGACGCGCTTTACGAGAATCAGACGCACCTGGGCGGCCCGATGTATGAAAAACTCGCCACGCAGCTAGGCCTTGCGCCAAAGGATCTCCTCGCGTCTCTTGAGAAGCGGGAATACCAGGCAAAAGTGCGAGTCGATTTTTCCGGTGGAGTCCGCAGCGGCGTCAACGGCACGCCAACCTTCTTCATCAACGGCCAGCGCCATGATGCGGCCTTCGATTACGAGACTCTGGTCGCTGCGATCGAAGCTGCCATGCCGAAAGCCGCATCGGGCGGGGCGTCTTAGACTCCGATGATTTCGCCGGCCTCATCCACGTCGATCGACACCGTCCGCGAAACCTTCGGCAATCCCGGCATCAACATCTGATTGCCGCAAATCACCACGATAAATTCCGCCCCGGCGGAAAGCGACGCGTCCGTAACATGCAACGTCCATCCGGTGGGGGCGCCCAGGATTTTCGGATCGTCCGTGAACGAATATTGCGTCTTCGCGATGCAAACAGCGAGTTTTGAGTAGCCCCATTCCGAGAATTGTTGCAGCTTCGCCTTCGCCAAATCCGTGTAGCTGACTTCGCCCGCTCCATATATCTTCTTCGCAACCTTTTCAATTTTTTCGAGGATCGGCTCATCCAGCGTGTAAGTGGGCCGCACCGCCGGCGACGGATCTTTCGCGATCAGCTCAACCACTTTTTCAGCGAGTGCTTTTGCTCCCGCGCCGCCTTTTGTAAACGCCTCGGAGAGCGCGGTAGGCGTTCCATGCTGCGCGCAATAATCGTCCAGCCGCTTCAGGTCTGCATCCGTGTCATTCGGGAAGCGATTGATCGCAGCGATTGTCGGCACTCCGAACCCGCGCAAATTGTCGATGTGCCTCCCCAGATTCGGCAGCCCGCGCTCGAGGTCGCCACCGCCCTGATTGCGAATGCTCTGCACGGTGCTCACGAGGACCGCCGCAGAAGGTGTGATCCCCGCCTGTTGCATCACGATATCAAAATATTTTTCGCCACCGAGGTCTGCTGCAAACCCCGCTTCATTCACTACATAGTCCGCAAGGCGCAGTCCCATTTCCTGGCAGAGCACGCTGCTGGTTCCGTGCGCGATATTTCCAAATGGCCCCGCGTGCACCAGCGCCGGTGTGCCTTCCGTCGTCTGGACAAGATTTGGAAGTATTGCGTCCGCGAGCAACGCCATCATTCCGCCAACCGCCTGCAGATCCCGCGCATATACCGGCTTCCCATCGCGAGTGATTCCAACCAGGATGGTTTCCAGCCGCCGCCGCAGATCTTTCGCGCTTTTCGCAAGCGCCACAATCGCCATAATTTCCGATGCGGCCGTGATCACGAATCCCGTTTTGCGCCCGCCGCCGTCTTTTTTGCTGTCGAGGGAAACCGCAATCCGGCGCAGCGCGCGATCGTTCATATCCATCGCGCGCGGCCAGGTAATCCGGTCAGGATCGAGGTTTAAATCGTTCCCGTGGAAAAGATGCGCATCAATCAGCGCCGCCAGCAGATTGTGCGCGGATGAGATGCCGTGAAAATCGCCGTGAAAATGAAGATTGATCTTCGCCGCCGGCTCGATCTGGCTCAGCCCGCCTCCCGCAGCTCCGCCCTTCATGCCGAATACGGGCCCGAGCGAAGGCTCGCGCGAAGTGATCACTACTCGCTTCCCAAGCAGCGCGAGCCCCTGCGTCAGCCCAATCGCGGTCACGGTCTTTCCTTCGCCGGCCGCGGTCGGAGTCGTCGCAGTCACCATAATCAATTTGCCGCACCGCTTGAATGCCGGATCGGCCAGCAGTTCGAGGCGGACCTTCGCGCCATGCGGCCCTACTCTTTCAAAATATTTTTCCGGGATTTCGAGTTTCCGTGCGACATCCTCAATCGGAAGAAGTTTTTTGTTCATTTTGGTGTGTAGTTGCGTCTATGAATTTGAATACCGCGCGAGAGAATACCACATCCGCGCGCCACTCTTCGCGTGCTTCAAGCGGCGCGCAAGAGGCACAGTTTCGCCGTGACGCTCCGAGAGAAACGCGCCACCGTCCGCCGCCTAATTCGGCTTTGTAGTCGGCGTTGTCTTTGACGCCTGCCGCGACTTCAAATGCTCCTCCATATCCAGGCGCGGCACGCCGTTTGCATACCAATCCGGCGCGGGCCTGCCCATCAGAAAGTGATCGAAAAATTCTTTCATGCGCACGGCGTAATCTTTTTGATTCGGCAGCCGCGCCAACCCATGGTTTTCGCCGGGATATTCGAGGAGCACGACGGGCTTCTGCAATCGCCGCAGCGTGTTGTAGTACTCCATGCCCTGCGTGAAATCCACCGCGCCATCCTTGTCATTGCTTAGAATGATCAGCGGCGTCTTCACGTTCGCCGCCTGCGCGACGGGCGAGTTGCGCGTGTAGGCCGCCCAATTCTCCCAGGGCCCGCTCGTGAACCGCCCCTGGCTGCTCTCAAAAATCTCTCCGTTCACCACGCCGCTATTTTTGTAAACAATCGCGTACATGCTGATCATGTCCGTCAGCGGAGCACCGGCCACCGCGGCGGCAAACATGTCCGTCTGCGTGATGATAAACGCCGTTTGGTACCCGCCCCATGAGTGCCCATGAATCCCAACGTGCTTCGGATCCACCACCCCGGTGGCGATCGCGGCTTTCACCGCGGGCCTCATGCACCACACCGCCGACATCCCGGGATCGTTCAGCTTGTATGTGATGTCCGGATCAAACACGGCGTACCCATTGCTTGTGTAAACCGCCGCGTTGAATCCGGTGCCCGGAACCACTGGCCGCAAATATTGGTACGCGTTCTGCGACATCTTCTCGTAAAAATAAACAATCGTCGGATACGTTTTGCCCTTCTCGTAATTTGCGGGCAGGTGCAACGCGCCCTGCAGCTTGTCACCCTTCTCGCTCACATAGTCCACGAGAATCGTGCCGCTCGACCAAAGGAACTGGTCCTGATGATCCGCGGCGGCAAGATCCGTGATCTTTTTCCCGCCGGCGATCGAAGCATCGGTCACGTAGTAGTCCGGCGGATCCTTGTAAGTCTGCCGCGTGTAAAGATACACGTCGCCGTCCCGCGCTTTGCTGACGGGACCGTAAGACGCGTCATCCCACATCACGCGCGTCACGCCCGGCTTTCCGGGCTGGATGATTCCGATGCCGTCCTTCTTCGTCCACTCGCCATATGCGTCAATATAAAGCGGCTTGCTCAAATCGTAGCCGTGCTGATCCGCATTCAGGATCGACGGCCGCCGATATCGCACCTGCTCCTTCTTCCCGTTCACGGTCAAATTGACTGCGCTTGTTCCATCGGCCGCCACTTGCCAGATGTCCCAGTTGTCCGAAAGCAGCACGTACTTCCCATCTTTCGACCAGCCGATAAACGGCGCCGGCGGCTTCACCACATTGTGATCATCTTCCGTATCAATAAAGGAAGTCGCCACGCCTTTGGTGATGTTCGTCGCTTGCCCGGTCGTCATGTCATACGTGAAATAGTTGCCGTCATCGTAGTAGGCAAAATGCGTGCCAGCGGGAGATGGCGCCTCAAGCCACCGTGCCTTCTTCATCGCGAGTTTGCGTTCTCCGGTTTGCAAATTGAAAGTGTAAACATCAAAGTAGTGCCGCCCATCCATATTTCCCATTGGCTCATAAGGTTCAGAGGCGCGGCCAATTGCGAATTTATCTTCGCGGGCAACCGCTACTTCCCGCACGTCATCATCCGCCACCCGGATAAATTTGTTTTCGCCGGGCCGGTAAACGCACAGGTAGCTGTAAGTCTTGTCCTGATTTTCCTGAACTTGTTGCTGCGATTGCAGCCGCTTGTCCTGCCAATTCCACACGACAAGGTCAACCTTTTCATCCGCCGATGGTTCCGCGGAAGCGGCCGAATCGGGTCGATCCCCTTCCGTGTGTTCCTTTTTCTTCACTTTGTGAATGCCGAAGAGAATTCCGCCCAGGTCTTTCGTCCACATCGGCGCCCGATCCGGACTCACCGTCATTCCCGCCGGAAAATCCGTGAAGCCCGTGGGATTGAACACGGTTTTCTGCGGCCCGCCCATTCCGAATTCCTTAAAGCCCACCACGCTGTAAAGCTTGTCTTCGTAGGCCTTGTCGTCCACGCCCTTCAACACCGCGAGGCCGTCGCCGTCCTCGGTCCACGTCAAATGCGAATAGACCGCGGTATCATCCGATTCAATCGAACGGATCGTTCCATCCGAAATATTTCTGATGGAGACGCCGTTGCCCGCCTTGTCCGCCGCATCGGTCGTCCACGCAAGAAAGCGGCCGTGCTTGTCGAACGCAAATTCAGAGACGTTGCCGATGTTGATCTCCTGCCCCGTCGCCAGTTCGCGCAGCAGAAGATCCGAGCCTTTCGGCCGGTCATCGCGCGCAGCATTCGCGCCGCCTGGTGCGGGCGCCGCTGGCGCAGCCGCCGGAGCGCCGCCGGGCGCACCGCCCGCGGCCTCAGGCCCATACTTCTGCAACGCGATCCACGCGCCATTCTCGCCCGAGAAAGCAAATCTCCGAACCTTCGTCACCTCAATCTTCTCGCCGGTGGCAAGATTCACAATTCCGACCTTGCTCTGAAGTGGCTTCCTCTGTCTCTTGAGCGCTGCCGCTTCCGCGTGCGTGGGATACATCGTGAACGCCGCAAATTTCGAATCACTCGAAACACTGACCGCAGCCGCGGGGCCGGCGCCCGCACCGGGTCCACCGGGCGCTCCGCCGCCCCCTCCGCCCGCAATTACTTCGCCGATCGCAAACTTATATTCCTTTGTCCCGTTGGTTTGCCGAATCACAACGATGCTGTCGCCCTGCTGTGGACTCAAGCGATAAGCAAACCAGTCGCCGTGGTCGGACAAGCTCGATGCGTTCACGCCCTTCCACGCCGCCGCGTCCATGAAATTCAGCGCGCGCGGCGCCGACGCCGCACTCGCCTGATTATCCTGACTCGCCGCGCGAAACGGCGCCGTCCCCATCAACAACACAAAACTCAGCACCAGCAACACAACGGATTTGTAGCGCTTCATGTCTTCAACCCTCTTTTCGATTTCATGCACTCTTACGGCCCGGTGGCAGCCCCACTTCCAGCCGTACGATAGTCCCACTCCGCGCGCGAATCAAAGGGATTCTGCAGCTCCGCCGGGGACATCCCGACAGCGTCAATGATTGCCAGGCAGATTGATTATTTGGGCGGAATGCCGAGCGTCCAGGC
This sequence comes from uncultured Acidobacteriota bacterium, assembly GCA_963737185.1. Classification (GTDB taxonomy): domain Bacteria; phylum Acidobacteriota; class Terriglobia; order Acidiferrales; family UBA7541; genus DASTCZ01. The sequence goes on from CAVTRS010000022.1 coordinate 42,324, forward strand.
CAAAGCAGTCCGCACCTCGTAAAGAGCCACGGACACGCTCCAGTTTGATCTGGAAAACGAAACGGAACGGAACGTTTCGGAATTAATGTAGGAATTCCTGCTTCGGGATGCCTGCACATGCTCGCTACGACAAGGATTGCTAGGCGAGCCTTTCGATGGTCAACATGTTGTATTTTTCCGCGAGCTTTAGCCCTAGAGGCTTGACGAGAGAAACCGCGCGCTTCGCAGCTTCATCCTCCTTGACGTGGAGAGCAATAAATCCGCACCCTTCCTCGGCAAGTGCGAGGTATTCATCAACCTTCTCGATTTCCTGGCCGATCTGCAGCGGACTCTCCGATTGCCTCTCGCTCTTTTTCAACTCCGCCATCACTTCATTTTTGCCGTAATGCACCACATCCTCTTTCGCGAATCCGCCGCGGATCAGCACTTCCCGCGCTTGCTCGGCGTCGCCGTCGCTCGCGAACGCCATCACCATGTGCCCCGTCGGACTAAATACTCCAAACGACGTCGGAAATTTCGCCTTCGTCTCGGGTTTCATAAACTGCCCCTTTCAGAGATGAGTTATTCTCCTTGTCACCGGCGCAACGCGGCTCCCGTCTAATGCGGGTCGTCTTTGCTTATGATATCACCGCATCGGCAATCAAGGTCCGGCGCCTCCTCCTTCTGCTCGCACTCACTGCTGCGGTACTTGCCCATCGTTGTCACGCTCAAGCAATTCGCGTTCGCACATCTCTCGGGATTCGCGGTTGGCATCTCTCTTCCTCGCCCGGATCGATATCCTGAGATGCGAAAGCTTACCTTAGCCGCTCGGAAGTGGCGCTTCTGTCCAAAAAAGGACATATTGGAGACTGTGATATGCGTTGCCATGGGTCGTGCGCGTTGCAATGGGCGGGTTGCGCGGAAGCTGCTACATTCGCGTTAAAATCGAAGGCGTTAATCACGGCTGCGGGGCGCCCTTCGCACTTGGCAAAGCGCGCCCCGCAACCGCTATTTCTGGAGTTTGGTTCGTTTAATCACAGCAAGTTATCTAACTCAGGAGACGCAAGCATGAAAGCGACGAGTTGGGTCGGAGTCGTGCTGATCATCGCGGGAATCTTGATTCTGGTCTACCAGGGCATCACCTATACCCGCCAGAAGAATGTCCTCGACGTGGGATCGATCCACGTCACCACGGAAACCCGCAAGACGATTCCCCTCCCTCCAATCCTCGGCGGACTGGCACTGGTCGGAGGCGTCCTCCTTCTCGTAGTTGGCGCGCGAAACAAATCCTAGGTAGGCACAAGCAATACTCCCGTCGTTGCGGGGAGTTTGTGGGCTGGTGGACAGGGAAACCGCCAATTGCGTCCCGCGCACCCTTGGCGGCAATCTCAATTGACTTGCCCGAAACCGGCTTCTACCATTTTTAAGAGGAGATCTTCTTCCCTCCCCAAAGAGGTCCAAACCAGCGGTCCTGGCTGTAAGAATCACACGACACGCGGGACGCGCATAACAAGAACATGACGCGCAACACAGCACAAATCCGGTTCTGGGGAGTTCGCGGCTCGACGCCCACCGTGGATCAAGCCACGGCGCGCTATGGGGGAAACACGCCATGCCTTGAACTGACCACTCCGCGAGGCACTCGCTTCATTCTGGATTGCGGCACCGGCGTGCGCATGCTCGGCAATCACCTTGCCGGCTGCGGAATTTCCGTCCAGGGAACGCAGACCGTTGCGGAAAATCTGGCTTCCGGCAATCAAGCCGCACAAAGTTCCAACGGCGCGGCGAAAAAAGATCCTGACGACACGGGCGACTTTCCCGAGCAAGCCGGCGTAGCCCTCCAGGGAGGAAAGGCCGCTTCTGTTGCAGTGAGTCCCGAACCTGCCCATCCTCAACCAAGCAGTCCCGACGGCGTAAATGACGCTCCGCTCCGCGCGCACATTTTTCTGACGCACTATCACTGGGACCACATTCAAGGCATCCCATTTTTCGCGCCGCTCTATTCGCCGCAGAACCAGTTTCACTTTTACAGTTTCCGCTCGAAATTCTTGGGACGCGACAGCCTGAAGCAGGTCTTCGAGACGCAGATGGCCTATCCGTATTTCCCGGTGAACGTAAACGCGATGACCGCGAAGCGCGAGTTCACCGAAATCACCGGCGGCGAAACCTTCCAGATTGACGACGCGAAAATTTCTGTTTTCTGGCTGAATCATCCGCAGGGCTGCCTCGGATTCCGATTTGAGACTTCTGCCGGCGTGATCGCCTATGCCACCGACAACGAGCCGGGCGACTCCGAACTCGATAAAAACTTGCTGAAGCTGGCGGACAATGCGGACATCTTCATCAATGACGCGCAATACACGCCCGAGCAACTTGCAGGCCCGCGCCACGGCTGGGGACATTCCTCCTGGCTTGCGGGCACGACCGTCGCTCGCGAAGCGCGCGCGCGAAATCTTGTCCTGTTCCATCACGATCCGGATTCGTCCGACCGCGCTGTGGATGCGCTCCTCCGCCAGGCGCGCCAACACTTTGACAACGTGTGGGCCGCGGCCGAGGGCATGGCCATGGGACTCGGCGCGCAGCAAATGGACGTGCATCTTCCGACAGGACGCAGTGGCCAGCGCCGCGACGGGAATTTGCGCGCGGTCGTCACTGGATACACGACAGAAGGCCGCGCATTTCAGGAAGAGACCGTGATCCGCGATCTCACGCTACAGGGCGCGATGCTTTATTTGAGCCACAGCCCGCGCCTGCAATCGGAATTGCAGGTCGAGATGGGCGACCCCGGCAAGGAAAATCCCGCCGAGCATCCGATGAAGATGCGCGGTTATGTCGTGAAGCTCGAGCCGGGGCCGACGACGGGCAACACAGCGGTAGGCGTGGTGTTTACGGAGTAAGTACGCAGAATTTTGTAGCGCCGGCCTCCGTGCCGGCGAATTCTCACCGGGCAGTCAGCCGGCACGGAGGCCGGCGCTACGAAGAGAGCGCGGGAACCTCCCTCATTCGCGCGAATGCTCTCCGCAAATGCGGAATGACGATCGAGCCGCCAACGACGAGCGCAACGTTCATCGCGTCGATTACTTCCGCGCGCGAGCAGCCCTCTTCGCCGCAGCGCACCACGTGGTAAGTGATGCAGTCGTCGCAGCGAAGCACCATCGAGGCAACGAGGCCGAGCAGTTCCTTGGTTTTGGTGGGCAGCGCGCCGGGCTCATAAGCTTGATGATCGAGCGCGAAAAAGCGCTTGATGCCCAGGTGGCCGCAGCCGAGGATCTCTTCATTCAGGTCCGCGCGAAATTTCTGAAACTCATCCAGTTTTGCGCCATTTTTCGCGCCACTCTTTGTGTTGGGTTCCGCGGCCTTCATCTTTTTCGCCATTTCGCCTCCAGAATTTTCCCGGCGATTATCTTCGACGCTTGGAGATGACAAGTCAATGCAACCGCTGACTCGAGGAAGGCAAACAGAAAGTGCGCGTCGCGGGTCAATGATGCTCTGGAAACGCACCTTTTGCGAACCGCCAGCGCCGCTTTACGCGTTGTAGCCTGGAATGGAATAGACGCTGCGGCCTTCGGCGTCCCATGCTGCAAGGATTACGTGGCCGTGAGGCGTGTAGTCCACTTTTCCGCGAGTCAGTTTGCTGAGCTCTTTCATTCCGCCGCGCCCGTTCATCAGGAAGGCGCGGTCGGCAAGACGCAGCATGGCGCCCGAAGAAATCGGGACTACTTCAATAGGGCCCGTAGTCCGGAGATATTTAGTGCCGTGAAGATCGCGGCGAACCGGCCTTTGCGACGTCAGCCAGGAAATTCCGTAGATCAGGATTGCGGAAAGTACACCGACAGCGCCCAATCCGAAGAGAAAAGTGGTGGCGCCCCCCGAGTTGCCGGCAGCGAAAGCTATCACCGCGCCCAGCGCGATGAAGAACAAAAGGAATCCGCCGGAAATGTAAAGGAGAATCCGGTTTGCACGCGAATTTTGGCGCGCGATCAAGGCGGCGATTTCGGGCGTAAGAGGCAGCTCGACCGTGGAAAATTGCGCGGCAGATCCGGCAGCTGCCTGGCCTGTGGCCGCCGGTGATGCTGAGGTCGACTGGTTCCCCGCAGCGGGCGGCTTCGCTACCAGGATTCCCCTTCCTGAGGATCCCATACCCGAGCCGATGACAATCAGAATGCCCGAGATAATGAATGGAAGCACTCCGAGATGGGCGCCGCTCAAGTCCGCCATTCCAAACAGAATCAAGAAAAGAATGCCGAGAATCAGCAGGACATATCCCCAAACACGCATCACGTTCTCCTTGAGACCTACACTTCGATCAAAACCGCTCGCACATGATTCTGGCGCGTGTGCGGGCCGATAGTAACTCAATTGCTGTGTGTGGAGATTCAGTTTCTGAGGTGGGCGAGGGCGGGCTCGATGAATTTGGCGCGATCTACGTCCATGGAATCGATTGCTTTCAGGATGTCGGGCCAATTTTCGTTGAGGCGGCGGAGTTCGTCAATGGCGGAGGCGGGGTGGAGCGAGATGCGGCGGCCGGTTTGCGCGGCGTCGATGAGAATGTCCGGGGCCCAGCCGCGGTCCCAGGAGCGTTCGAGGATGTGCATGGCGCCAATGAGACGCGCGATTTTCCCGGGGGCGCCGTTGAGAAGGGCTTCGTCTTCTCCGGAGTAAGTGGGATATTTTAGGAGGACTTCCACTTTTCCTGTGACGGAAAATTTCGGCAGTTTGATTATTGCAGTCATAGTGTCGCCATCAAAGCGCCAGCCATATGCGGCGGCTTCAGGTCCGGTGTAAGCGATGGGCTGACCGTTTACAGAAACAGATTGCGGCGGGAACGAATCGGGAAGACGAATTTCGTAAGCGCGCGCGCCGAGCATACCGGGGAAGCCGCCTTCCGTTGGAGAAATTTCAATTTTCAGAGTGCCGTCGGCGGAAAACTGCTGCTGAAACTTTGCGCGAGTGAATGCAGTTCCTTTGTAATCGAGGGAGTCGCTCGAGTCCTCGTAGAGATGGCCATCGCCGGATTTACCGGGAAAAATTTGGAGGAAGAGGGGATCGGGGGGCGATTCAAGTTGGGCTTTGGGCGCAATTTGTTTGCCGCCCGCGACGGCAGGAGAACCTACAGCATTCGCGATTGCGAACTGCGTGTCAGATTGCGCCTGCGACTCCTCGGGGGATTGCATCGGGATGATGGCGCCGGCGCGGACGTAGACGGGAATTTCGTCGAGGCGAAAAGTGCGGTCAAAAGTTGCGGGGCCGTGGAGGTGCGCGCCGGTGGGCCACTCGATCCAATCGCCGGGCGGAAGCCAGATGGAGCGCTTTGCCAATTGCGAAAGGGGATCGAGGGGAGTGGCGATGGGCGCGACAATCATGCTATCGCCGAATGCGTACTCGCCATTTGCGTTGGCGTCGTATGCCGCGGACGAATCGGGATAATCGTAATAGAGCGGATGGCAGATCGAGATTCCGGTGTCATAGGTTTCGCGCGCGGCGGTGTAAATGTAAGGGACGAGTGAGTGGCGCAGGAGAAGCGCGTTGCGCATGATCTCGGAGTACTGCTCGGGGAAAGCCCAGACACGGCGCTCGGCGTCGGGATTTTTCGTCATATGCGTGCGAAGGATTGGACTGAACGCACCCCATTGGAGCCAGCGCGTGTAAAGCTCAGGCTCGACGGTGCCGGGGAGATGGCCGCCGATGTCGTGGCTCCAGTAACCATAGCCAACGTTCGCGGCGGTGGCGGTGAAAGTCGGTTGGAAGGCAAGCGACGACCAATCCGAAATGACGTCGCCGGAAAAACCAATCTCGTAGCGGTGATTGCCGAGGCCTCCCCAGCGATGGTAGATGAGCGGGCGCTTGCCCTCGCGCTCCATATCGGTGAAATGGACATAGTTGAGCCACCAGGTGGGACTGAGGCCGGGGAGGCTCGTGGTCGGCTCCTGCTGCCAATCGAGCCAGAAAAAATCCACACCCTGCTGTTCGAGCGGGTGATGGAGAAGATTCATGTAATTCGTGGCGAATTTCTTGTTGGCGATGTCAAAGGGTACGTATTGCTTCGTGTCGGGGTCAATGCCCATCGCGCGCGCCATTTCGGGGTAAGCCTGCTCGAAGGGCTGGACGCCGGAGGCGGGGTGCATATTGAGAGTGACGCGCAAACCTTCGCTGTGCGCCCAATGCAGAAATTCGGGCGGGTCGGGGAAATAGAGATTGTTCCAGGTGTAGCCGGTCCAGCCGAGCGTGTGGCCGGAGGGGTCCTGTTTATTTTCCCACCAGCGAACGGCGAAGGTGGGGTGCCAATCCATATCAATGACCAGGACGTCGAGCGGGACGGTGTGATCGTGAAATTCCTGGACGAGTTCCTGGAGTTCGGAATCTGTGTACGCCCAGTAGCGCGACCACCAGACGCCGAAGGCGAAGCGCGGTGGAAGCGGGATGCGTCCGGCAACTTGAATGAAATCGCGGAGCTCAGTTCGGTAGTCGTGGCCGTAGGCGAAAAGATACCAATCGAGGCGCGGATTAGCGGCGCTTGGGGCGGGCGGCCGGGCCATGGCCCAAGGCCAATCGGAATCGTCGAAGAGCGGGCGCGTGGAATCGTCGACGAGAACCCATCCGTCGCGAGAGAGGAGGCCCGGATCGAGCGGACGCGGGCCGCGGGCGCCATCGAGAGTGCGGATGGTGCCGCCGAGATTACCGGTGTCAATGAGACCGGGGTGCCAGGTGAATTTCGCGGCGCCGATGCTGAAGGCAACCTCAAGATTCTCCGCGGTGAAGACGCCGGATTTTTGTTTGTAGCGCAAAACGATTTTTCCGGTGTTAATCGTGAGCCAGCCCTTCTGGACGGATTGCTTGAAGGGCGGGACGGGCATGAGACGGTTGATGAAGACTAGCGAGGCGTGATCTTCGAATTTGGCGTCGTCGTCCCATTCGATGCGAATCAGTTGAGGCGTAAGGATTGTGAAGCGCGCCTGGCCGGAGATGATTACGGCGCGCGGGTCGGCGACGGGATTGGGCGCGGGAGTTGGGGAGGATTGTGCCGCGGCGGTGAATGATATTGAGAAGCCGAGGAAAATTGAGATTGCGAGGACTCGGATTCGTGCGGCGCGGGATGTGAAAAATCGCATCGGTGGTGGTGCGCTGAAAATTCGGGCGCAGGGAGAATCTACACTAGTGGAGAGTGAAATTCAGCGGCTGAGTTGTTCGATGGGGTGGAACAGTTCACATGACGCGAAAAGACTCGGGTTCGGGGCCTTGCCTACCGGCAGGCAGGGAACCCAAGCTACACCGCGTGGCGCGGCAAGAGAGATATACTTCGCATGGATTGGAAACGAATGAATGATGAGGCGCGAGTGGCGGATTTGAGACAGGCGTTTGAGCGGCGGTATGGCGCACGGGCGCGGATTTTTCGCGCGCCGGGGCGCACGAATTTGATTGGCGAGCACACGGACTACAACGATGGGTTTGTGTTGCCGGTGGCGATTGACCGGTGGACGTGGGTGGCGATCGCGCCGCGCGCGGACCGTACGGTGCGCGTCACGTCGGAACATTTCGCGGAGACGGTGGAATTTGGTTTGGATGAGGAGCGGCCCTCGGCGCGACGACACTGGAGCGACTATGTGCACGGGGTCACGGTGATGGTGGCGCGGGCGGGATGCCGCGTGAGCGGCGCGGACTTGCTAATCGGGAGCGATGTGCCGCTGGGAGCCGGAGTAAGTTCGTCGGCGTCACTGGAAGTGGCGGCGGGGATGGCGCTGGCAGCGATTTCGGGATGCGAAATTCCGCGAATGGAGCTTGCGAAGCTGTGCCAGCGCGCGGAGAACGATTTTGTGGGCGCGCGATGCGGAATCATGGATCAATTCATTGCGTGCTTCGGTGAAGAGGGGCGCGCGGTGTTTTTGGATTGCAGGTCGCTTGAACATGAGGCTGTGCCGCTGCCGCAAGATGTGCGGCTGGTGCTGTGCAATACGATGGTGAAGCATCAGATTGCGGGCGGGGAGTACAACAAGCGCCGCGCGGAGTGCGAGGATGCGGTGCGGCGATTGGCGCGTGAGATTCCGGGCGTGCGTGCGCTGCGGGATGTGACGCCCGAACAGGTGGAAGCGCGCCGGGCGCTTTTGCCAGGTGCGCTTTACAAACGCGCGCGGCATGTGACGACGGAGAATGCGCGAGTGCTCGAAGCGCGGAATGCGCTGAAGTGCGGAGATCTTGCCGCGATGGGGAAATTGATGGCGGAATCGCACGCGAGCCTGCGCGATGATTACGAAGTGAGCTGCCGGGAGCTGGATTTGATGGTTGAATTGGCGAGCGGATTCGACGGGTGCCACGGCGCGCGGATGACGGGCGGCGGCTTTGGCGGGTGCACAATTAATTTGGTGGACTCCGCCAAATGCGGAGAATTTGTGGACTACATGCGCGATGCGTATCAATGCGCGAGACATATTGATCCTGAAGTTTACGCATGCAATTCCGCGAAAGGGGCGAGTGAGGTCGACTGAGGAAATTGCGCTTGAACACCGCGTGGGATGTAGGATATAGGGCAACGAAACGCGGTCGCGTACCGGGGTGCGGCGGACTGCGGAAACAACGCGAAAGGAGCACAAGATGAAAGCGACCTGGAAACCGCACGAAAAACACGGGCAGCTCACGATGCAAAGCGATCTGCCCGACAGCGTCTATGCCTTTCCAAAGCAGCGCAAGGAACCGATGACGGATGCGAAGCACGTGCGGAACGCCGTGGCGCGATTCGATCAAGTCATCGGCGTTCCCGCCGCGGATCGCGCCTTGGCGTTCGCGAACATCGAGAAGGCTGCAAAGCACTATGGCGTCAATCTATCGGAGACGTCATGGAATGATCTCGGCGCGCATCCGCAACGGAACCGGAAAAAAGCTGCCGCCAAAGGCGTTGCGACGCGGAAGCGCAGAAAAAAAGCTAAGGTCCGCGCAGGCGTGACATTTTAAGGAGCGAGAAATGCGCGCTTTCGCAGTGCGGAGCTTCGCCGAAGCTCCGCCAATCCTTGACTCACCGATCCCCTCAACGGCTGACTTGTTCCGCATCCGCGTGAAATAGGCGGGCGCGCATCCGCCGGACGATTGGATTGGACGGCGCGGGGCAGATGCTTGAAAAGCTGCGCAGCGGAGGCTCCGCGGCAAAGCGGTGATCCGCATCCAGGACAAGCAATGTCACTGCGGCGCCTTCTTCGCCGTCCTGTACGCTCGTTTCCATCTTAATTTCCTCGATGAAGTTGTTCCGGTGTGCGATTCGCAGCGCAATTCTACATACATCTTGCCAGAGGGAATCAATGTGCACAGAATGAGGGCGTTTTCGCGCGAGATGAAGATTTAACCGTTGATTCGGAATCGTCCCGCCCAGCAAGGAGGACCGAATGCTGCATCTCGATACCGGCAATACTGGATTCATGATTTTGTGCAGCAGCCTGGTGATGTTGATGACGCCCGGGCTGGCATTTTTTTATGGCGGGCTCGTGGGAAGAAAAAACGTGCTGGCCATCATGATTCAAAGTTTCGTGTCGATGGGCTGGACAACGGTGATCTGGTATTTGTACGGCTTCTCCCTGTGCTTCAGCGGCGATTGGCACGGGATCATCGGGAATTTCAATAATGTTTGTTTGCGTGGGATCAGTCTTTCCACCGCGTCGCCGAACGACACGATCCCGATGATGGTGTTCATCGCCTATCAAATGATGTTTGCGATTATCACGCCCGCGCTGATCACCGGCGCGTTCACAAACCGGGTGACGTTCAAGGCGTACATGCTTTTCCTGACGGGATGGCTGACGTTTGTTTATTTTCCGTTCGTGCACATGGTGTGGGGCGGCGGAATTCTGCAGCAGTGGGGCGTGAAGGATTTCGCGGGCGGAATCGTGGTGCACAACATCGCGGGGATTGCGGCGCTTGCCTCGGTGCTGTATGTGGGACGGCGGCGCAGCAAGGACAGCGGGCCGCACAGCATTCCGCTTGTGGCACTGGGAACCGGACTGTTGTGGTTCGGGTGGTACGGATTTAACGCGGGCAGCGAAATGCGCGTGGATTCCGTGACAGCGTCCGCGTTTCTGAACACGGACATCGCGGCTTCATTTGCGGCGATTGCGTGGCTGGTGGTGGCTTGGATGAACGAGAAGAAGCCAAAGTTCCTCGGGCTGCTTACCGGGGCCGTCGCAGGGCTGGCAACGATTACGCCCGCGGCGGGGTACGTTTCCGTGACGAGCGCGGTGATCATCGGGCTCGCCGCCGGATTCGTGTGCTATTACGCGGTGGAGCTGAAAAACAAATTGAAGTGGGATGACGCGCTGGACGTGTGGGGCGTGCATGGAGTCGGAGGATTTCTTGGAATTGTGCTGCTGGGACTTTTCGCCGACATGCGATTTAATCCGAGCGGGAGCAACGGGCTGTTTTATGGTGATTCGAGTTTCTTCTATAAACAAGTAGCAGCGGTGCTTTTTTCATCGGCGTGGGCGTTCATTTTCACGTACGGCATGTTGATGGTGATCAACCTATTCACGCCGGTGAAGGTGGATGTGGCGAGCGAGGAAGCGGGGCTCGATCAATCCTTGCACGGCGAGACCGCTTACGAAGAGATGATGGCGCAAGGCACGGCTTCGAGAAGCCTGTAGTGTGGGCGAAACCCGGGCTGGTTCCCGGCGCCCAGCGAGCGACGCGATGAATCAGCCGAATGGGCGAAGAAGGCCGTTCGTCACTCGCGATGCCTTTGCGCTGTCATTCCTGTGCGTATTTTCCTTTTTCGTCCTGAACTGCAACCGCGTAAACAGCGACAGCTCCGTGCAAGCGGTTTATCCTCAGGAGATTGGCCGCATCAATTTCGCCATCGCGGGTGACGTGATTCCGCATGGGGCCGTCGTGAGATCGGCGGCTGCCGCGGAAAAAAATGAAGCGAACTCAGGGCTTGCACCGCCAACGCCTACGGGAGGCGCGTCGAACGCGTCCGCTTCGCAGACGATCGCTTCCAGCAATTATCACGGTTGGGACACGTTATTCGCGGACGTCGCCGACGCGTTCCGCCAGGCCGATTATGGCTTCGTGAATCTGGAGACGCCCATCGCGCCGAATCATTCGCTCGGCACAAAAGAATTTATGTTTAACGCGCCCGTCGCATTGGTGGAAGCATTGAAAGCGAGCGGCGTAAAAATCGTATCGTTCGCGAACAATCATGTGTTTGACCAGGGCCGCGCGGGATTCAAGGAAACGCTCGATCACTTGCAGGAGCAGAGCATGCTCTTCATCGGCTCCGGAGCCACGGCCGAAGCGGCGTGGAAGCCGGTGGTCCTCGAGAAAAACGGGCTGAGAGTTGGATGGCTCGGCATGACGCGCTGGCTGAACGGCAGTCGAAATCCGGAAAAAGATTCCGAGCCGCACGTGGCATTTTTCCCGTATCCCGGAGAAGCGAAAAACGCTCCCGGCCTTGACGAAGCAGGTGTGCTTGCGGCGATCAAAGCCGCGCGCGCGCAATGCGATTTTCTGGTCGTCTCCATTCACTGGGGTATCGAGTACGCGCCGGCGCCGGGCGCGGAGGACAAGGCGATTGCGCACAAGATGCTCGAAGCCGGTGCAGGCGCGGTGATCGGACATCATCCCCATGTGCTGCAACCGATTGAAAGTTATCTCACGCAGGACCACCGCAAGACCGTCATTTTCTATTCGCTTGGAAATTTCATTTCGAATCAATCCGCCGATTACGTCAACGGCCGAATGCCCGACAAAACCGGCGACCCGCGCGACGAACTGGTGGCGAAATTTTCCGTGGTGAAAAGGGATTACGGGCCCGCGGGAATTCAATTCGAGTTGGCGGACATCGGCATCATCCCCGCGTGGAGCGAGAACAACCGCCTGCGCGTCCAAAGCGGTTTGGACAAAGACATTTTCATCCACCCCGTTTTTATCGACCGCGAAATCCCCCGAATACAGGCGTTGCTGGACAATTTTTCACAACCGGGCCGCGATCTTTCGGCGGAAGAGCGGCGAGAATTCAGGGAGCTCACCGGCCATCTCGCCTTGCTGAAACATCGCCGCGAATTGATTCTTGCGCGAATCGGCGGCGATTACGCCGTTGCCGCAGTGCCGCTTCACTGATTACTTAATTTTTCCAAACCATTATAAAATTGACGGGCTAACCCGAGTGGGGCCCGTAGCTCAGCGGTTAGAGCAGCGGACTCATAATCCGTCGGTCCCAGGTTCGAATCCTGGCGGGCCCACCAGAAACACAAAAATCACCGGACAATAATGAATTGGGCGACACAACGCGGGCGGCGCGGATTGACTTGCGCTTCGCGAACGCCCTAAGCTGGCGGCGAAATGGACGCGTCCTCATTGGTCGGTAAAACGATCGGTCATTATGAAGTGACCGGACTGATTGGACAGGGAGGGATGGGTGTCGTTTACCGGGCGCGCGATTTACGTCTGGAGCGGGACGTGGCGCTAAAGGTGTTGCGCGCAGGCGCGCTGGGCGATGACACGGCTCGGAAAAGATTCCGTGCGGAAGCACTCTCACTTTCACGGCTTAACCATCCGAATATCGCGACGATCCACGATTTCGATTCCGAGGGCGGAATCGATTTCGTGGTGATGGAGTGCATCGCGGGAGAGCCGCTTTCCGAGCGCATACGTACGACCAGCTTGCCTGAAAAACAGGCCATCGCGGTGGGCTTACAGATTGCGGCAGCACTGGAGGCTGCGCACGAGAAAGGAGTGGTGCACCGTGACCTGAAACCGCAAAACATTATTTTGGCGGCTCAGGGGCAGGTGAAGGTGGTGGATTTTGGACTCGCGAAGGTGATGCAACCGGGCAGCGACGCCGACGCGACGGTGACGATGACGGATACGGACGCACAGGCGGGGACGCTGCCTTATATGTCGCCGGAGCAACTCCGGAGCGGCGCGGCGGACGCGCGGTCGGATATCTGGAGCGCGGGCGCGGTGCTGTACGAGGTGTGCACGGCGCAGCGTCCATTCCCGGAAGATCGCAGCGCGCTGCTGATCGACGCGATCCTGAACAAACAGCCGGCTCCTCCGCGAAAGGTGAATCCGAGGATTTCCGCAGGGCTCGAGCAGATCATTCTTAAGGCGCTCGATAAGGATCCGGCGAGGCGATACCAGTCCGCGCGGGAAATGCGAGTGGATCTGGAGCGGCTGGCGGAGGGGCGGCAGCGGTCCGCGGAATTGGAGCGCGCTCCGGCTCCACATTGGCGTGCGGCGGTGATTTGGGCAGCGGCGGCGGTAGCGGTGATTGCGCTGGCGTGGATCGGAATCGGTAGGTGGCAGACGGGCAAGAAGCCGCAGGCGCAGCAGACGATTTTGATCGGAGAAATTGTCAACCGCACGGGGAATCAGATTTTTGATCAGACGCTTACGGAATTGCTGACAACCGCGCTCGAGCAATCGCGGGTCATCAATGTATTTCCAGCGGCGCGCGTGCCGGACGTTTTGCAGCGGATGGAAAAAAAGGCGCCGCTGCCGATTGACGAGGCTCTAGGCCGGGAAATCTGCGACCGCGAGGGATTGCGCGCGGTCGTGCTGGGATCGATCAGCCAAGTTGGAAGCAGCCTGCTGATGATTCTGCGTGCCGTGGATCCTTCCGGGCACGATTTAGTAAGCATCCAGCAAACAATTGAGAATGCGGATCAGGTGTCCGGCGCGATCGACAAGATGGTGCAACGGCTGCGGACAGGGCTGGGGGAGAACGCGGCGGCGGTGCAGCAAGGGTCCATGCCACTCGCGCGGGTCACTTCCAGTTCGCTTGAAGCGGTGAAGTACTACACGCTGGGGAAACAAAAGTTGTACGCGGGCGACCCCGAATCGGCCATCAATTTTTACCAGAAGGCGCTTGAACTGGACCCGCACTTTGCGGAAGCGATCGAGGGCATCGGGATTAGCTACACGAATATCAAAGACTACTTTCGCGCGGAGAAATTCCTGGAAGAAGCGACAAGAGAAGCGGACCACGTCCCGGACATCGAAAGGCAACAAATCCTGGGGAATTATGCGATGGTCACCACGGACTACAACGGAGCGTGCAATCATTTTCAGATTCTGACGCAACTGCAACCGCTGGATCCCAGCCCTTTTCTGAGTTTGGGTTGGTGCAAAGGACTGGAATTTGATTACGACGCCGCCATCGCGAACACGCAGAAATCCGTGGATTTGCTGCCGAGCCTTCGCACAAGAGTCAACCTGGCGGTGCTTAATTTCATGAATGGAGACTCGTCGAAGGCCCTGACGCTCACAGAGGGAGTGTTAAAGGATTTTCCGGGCAATCCCCAGGCAATCGGAGTGAAAGCGGATGCCCTTCTGTTGTCGGGGAAGGTGGCGGATGCGCGAGTTGAGTTTGAGAGACTGGTGCAGATGGGCGGCGATAACGAAGTGATCGGACGCGACCACCTTGTTGATCTGGCGATGGCCTCCGGGCGAATGAGGGATGCGCGCACTGAATTGGAAGCCTACCGGCTTGCCGCGCGCAGACAAGGGAATACCCCTGCGGATATGAGAGCGGAGCTTCTGCTGGCGGAACTCTCGCCGGAGGGAACGATTGCCACGATGTCTGATCCGCGGCTGAACGATTTCTTGCGGAATGATTCGACGGCAATTCTCATGGCCGGGCTGATGGATGCGGCGCACCATCGCATAAAAGAAGCGGAGGCGATGAAAAATCTTATGGAAGAGATCGCGCGGAAACGAGGGACTCCGGTGGCGCAATCGCTTGCGAACATGATCCGCGCGGAAATTGCGCTTGCCGACGGCAAGACAGGCGAAGCATTGGATGCAGCGCGCAAGGCCGCGGAATACGAGAATTCACCGATGGCCGTGGAAACGCTGGCTCGCGCGCTGGAAGCGAAGGGAGAATTTCAGGAATCGGCGGAAGAGCTCGAGAAGGTCCTCATGCGTGAAAATCAGCGCAGCGAAAGTTATGACGGGCCTGCATTCCACAAAGTGGTTGAATTGCATTACCTGCTTGGCGTCGTATACGCGAAACTGGGAAGAGCCGCCGACAGTAAGAAAGAGCTGGAGAAGTTCCTGAGTTATTGGACGAACGGTGATCCGGACTTAGAAATTTACAAAGACGCAGTCACCAGGCTGCGAACGCTTGGGGCGCGGGTTGCGCCCTTGACCGGCATTCCGACACCGGCGATGTATAGCGCGGACTCTGTGATTCCGTCCAAGCGAAGATCCCGGTCAATAAGTGTTTCATTAAAGACGGCGGTGCAGAATGGGGCAAGCCCCAGCCAGGTAGCGACAAGGCAAAATGTTTGGCAGGCATGGCCGGCGTCAAGGAGAACGACGCGGTAGGCGCGTGCATGACGATACTTCCACATGGTCCTCGGAAAAATGGCGGTCATCAAGAGAACAGCGGCGGCATTACCCACATGCGTTTGATTTTCGGCGTAACCCAAAACAAGTTTACGCGTGGCGCCAGCGCGGACCAATTCAAGCGCGTGCTTATTTGTCTGATAGTGGTAGACGCCGGACGGAAGGCCTTTGACGCGCAGCGCGACGAGATATGGTTCGATGGGGTGTCGCGCCCCTCCCGATGGACTGGTGGTAAGAGGGAGCATTCCATATACAGGCGCTTTGAGGTATCCCATAACTCCGAAGGTGTAATAAAGGAGTTGAGAGATCGCGTCGAGAGCGACCGGCTGGCCCGAGAATTCGCGATGAGTTTTGCGTTTGAGCAATGTATGGAGGAATTCGCCTTTAGTTAAGGGAGGCGACGGCAACTTGACGCGGCGCGCGCCGGGATAACTTTTGAAAAATGAGTGCTGCAATGAATGCCGCAGGAATCCGCGGGCCACGCGCCTGCCCTGCTCCGGCGAAATGTACGCGATATCACGCGTGCCAAAATGAAAGCTGCCGTAAGGAAGCCAGTATTTCCATTTCTTCGCGAGGTTCTCATCCCGCCGAGCAGATGGCGAGCCTTCCGGCAATAGAAGGTCCCCTTTCTGAAGCTGTGAAGCCGCAGCCAGGAGGCTTTCGCGTGAATATTCGGTGAAAGCAGCGGTTAATTCTTCCGGGCGCCGCCATTTATTGAAAAAGCTGAGAATTAGAAAGGCGAGCGGGCTCGCGGAAACAATGGAGTGCGTAAGGAAATTCTCGAAGAGCGGCTCAGCATCATCCCAATAGACCTGCAGGGCGCGCGCGCGGCGCAAACGCACACCCTTCCGCATGGTCACGAAATTATCCCTTCGAGGCAGCCGGGGCAATCTTCCTAATATGCATAGAACATCGGGCTGACCATTTGCCGGTGCTTCTTGAGGAGAAGCTCGATGTTCTTGATTGATTTGCGAATCGCGGCGCGTTGCGCCGGCGTGGCTACCTTGGGCTTACGGACTTTTTTCTTAGCGGCCATCTAATCCTCCATTGAAATTAAACCGATTTCTAAGTTGTGGCTTGGAAGGTCATTTACTGCATGGAACCCACTTACAAACGAAATCTATTTAGATGGCGGGGGAATGTCAATCGAAAATGACGGATTGCGGCTGCGCAGACCAATTTCGCTATTCCTGTGTGCGTTGACATGGTTCGATGCGCGATATAGTGTCCGCAAAAGCAGAAATCGTCTGCGGAGAATCCCGATGCGTCGCCCGGTGAAAATGGTGAAGATCAAAGGCAGCGAAAATCCGAAATCCAATGCAATCAGGGCAGCGGGCAAGGCAGCCCCGGAGGAAGTTTTGGAAGTAACGCTGCACCTGCGTTCGCGGAACCATGCGAAGAATGCAATCGATCGGGAAATCTCAAGACTGATTTCCGGGCAAAGAAAACCGATGACGCGCGAGGAGTGGGTGAAAAAATTTGGCGCGGATCCCGCCGACGTCTCAAAGATTGAAACAATCGCGAAAAAACACGGCCTCGCTGTGGTTTCGAGCCATTTGGGAATGCGAACGATGAACCTGAGGGGTACCTCGGCGAAGGCGGCCGCGTTCTTCGGCATCGAGCGGAAAATGTTCAGGTCGCCCGAAGGAATCTTCGCAGGGCATGAAGGAGCCGTCCGAGTGCCGTTGGAAATAGCGCCGCTAATCAAACATGTCGGCGGGCTGGACGAACGGCGCTTGGCTCACAGGCCGCCACGGCCACAGTGGATTTTTGTGCCGCCGGCAACACTTACGCCATCGGGATTCCAACCGACGGAAATAGCGAGAGTTTATGATTTCCCTCAAGGATTGACCGGTAAAGGCGTGACCATCGGCGTGATCGAAATGGGCGGTGGCTACCGGCAGGACGATTTCACGAAATACTCTGCATGGTTGAAGACGCCGCTGCCGCAAATCGTGGCGGTTTCTGTTGATAACTGCACAAACGACCCCGATGGACCCACGAAAATCTTCGATGGCGAAGTCACAGGCGACACGGAAACGATAGCGGGAGTCGCCCCGGGAGCGAAGATTGCGGTCTATTTTACAGCCAACACGAATCAGGGCTTTCTGGATGCAGTGAATTTCGCGGTGCATGACAAAGTGAACCAGCCTTCGATCCTCTCGGTCAGTTGGGGCGACCCTGAGTCCAATTATTCCGAAAGCATGCTGCAAACGTTCAACGGTGTCTTGCAAGCGGCGGCGTTGCTTGGAATCACAGTGTGCTGCGCTTCAGGGGACCACGGATCTTCGGCGGGCGAGCCGAAGGGAGAGCACGTCTCATTTCCTGCGTCGAGTCCATACGCGCTGGCGTGCGGAGGGACGACGCTGATGCTTACCGACCACAACACAATCAAGTCAGAGGTGGTTTGGAACAACGAGACCGGGGCGAGCGGCGGGGGATTCAGCGAGGTTTTCCCGATTCCAGACTGGCAGAAATCCACTCAAGCAGCAAAGCTGGCAAAAAAATACAAGAAGAATGGACGCGGCGTGCCGGATGTCGCGTCCGTCGGCGATCCGAAGACCGGGTATATGATCCTGGTGAATGGAAAATACGTGGTCGGGGCGGGAACGAGCGCGGCAGCGCCTCTTTGGGCGGGACTGCTTGCGCGCGTGAATGAGAAGCTCGGGCACGCGGTGGGATTTGTAAATCCCCTGCTATACCAATCAAGCGGGAGTTTTGAGAAAGAGCGAGCATTCCGCGCCATCACCTCTGGAAATAACGGCGCCTACCAGGCTGGCCCCGGCTGGAATCCCTGCACTGGATTTGGATCGCCCGATGGAGAGAAATTCGCGGCAGTAGTTGCAACGGAAAAAGCGGGTAAGGCTTTTGCCGCCGCGAAATGAAGTTTATTCCTTCCTCGGGAAGGACTTCATCACTATTCGTTACTACCGGGGCGGGGCGCGCTCGTCCGACATTCCATGAGAATTGCGATTACTGGCGCGAACGGATTGCTGGGAAATGGGCTCGTGCGCGTTTTCGGCGAGAGGCACAGCGTCATGCCGCTCACGCACGCGGGATGCGACATTACGGATGGCGCAAAAGTAAGGGCGGTGTTCGTGGAAGCGAAAGTGGAAGCGGTGGTCCATGCGGCGGCGATTCCTGATTTGGATATTTGCGAGGCTGATCCCGCGCGCGCGTATCAGGTGAACGTGCAGGGGACTCGTAATGTCGTGGAGGCGGCGCGGGAAGCGGGAGCGAGCGTCGCGTACATTTCATCGGATGCAGTGTTTGATGGGGAGAAGCGGACTCCTTACACTGAATCGGACGCGACGAACCCGCCGACGGTCTACGGGCGGACGAAACTGCAGGCGGAGGAGGCGGTCTTGAGTCTGCCGCAGCATTTCATTTTCCGGGTGCCCGTCTTATTCGGACCCGGGAAAGAAAATTTCATCAGCAAAGGACTACGAAAACTGGCGAATGGAGAGGAGTACGAAGTGGCATCCGACCAGTTGGGAGGCGCGCTATACACGTTGGACGGCGCGCGGAAGATGATCGAAGTCATGGAGGCTGCCCGCGCTGGAACGTATCACCTGGCAAACAATGGTGCGTGCGACCGGCTGGAACTGGCGCAGCGCGGTGCCGCTCTTGCCGGGCTGGATTCGGGAAGAATCGTAGGGAGGCCATCGGCCGAGATGGGGCGGCGCGCGAAGAGATTGAAATATGCCGTGATGGAAATGCGCGCGCTGCAGAGCGCAGGATTTGAGTTGCCGCGACCGTGGCAAGAAGCGCTCGTGGAATACGTGCGGGATTGGCAGGCCAACAAAAAATAATTGAGAGACAAATTAAGATGGAGCGATTAGTGGGAATCTCGTGCCGTTTCAAATTGGAACGATCCCTCATCTCCATGTATCACGGTGGATACCGGATTTATCCACTCCCCTTCTGACTTCTGAGTGTTTCAAAATTGCAAATCATTGAATCACTGGGGGTTATTTTTGGACACCCGTGTGCGATCTATTCATCACGAGAGGATCGCGATGCGAATACGGGTGGCATTCAGAACGTTAATTCTCACAACTATTGGCATGGCCATGATTGCAAGCGCAAATTGCGATTCGCTTGTGCTGGCAAGTGTGGGAACTGCCGCGAATCCAAACCAGACGAATTCCAACGGCCATACGGTACCCGTAACAAAAAATGCCGCATGGGGTCCGTCTCTAAGGGGCTCGTCATGGGTGTCATCTGATCAGACCGGTGATGAGAAAAACCCGAAATTCACGCTTGTTCCCGCGGGGATGGTCGTCTCTTTCTTCGATGTATTCGATGTCGGGGCAAATGTGACGGGTGGAACACTCAGAGTGATGGCCGCTGACACCGCAACGGTATTCTTGAATGGCGTCGCCGTTTGCGCTGACGGATGGCGTCATGACGGCAACGATGCGAAATGTTCCGACACTGAAATCGCGTACCGGGATGCAGCGACGATCGATCTGCCGGCAAATATGCTGCGGATCGGCAGAAATACTCTGGAGATCCGCGTGGTACGCCGCAAAGGTACTTCCTTCGGGCTGGACTACAGCGGTACAGTCGATTACCTGACCCCGGGTTATTCGGGGTATGGCGTGCCAATTCTTAGCAGGAATGGCGGAGGGGGTCAAATAAACCCGCCACCTTCCGGCGGCGGTGGTGGTGGTGGAGGTGGAAATCCGCCAATTACCGTTCCCGAGCCATCGTCCCTGGGATTGCTATGTGCTGGGCTTGTGGTGCTCGTGGTTTTGGTGCGTTGGCGCTCGCAAAATAAACGCCGCTCATAGGAGCAACACCTTCCGCACGTCCTTCTGTTTGTTTCCTTGAAATGAAGCCTTCCACTTTTGCCACCTGACGAGCCACATTTTTTTTCAATCCGCCGGTGATCACGAATGAAGGCGTTCCGGGGAAATTGGAGATTTGTATCCTGCGCCGCATCAGTCGCTCGGGCGAGCGGATACTTACTGGAGCTGGGAATCGGCAACGGCGGCTGTTTGGGTGGCGTTGAAGCGGATGACGCCGGAGGCGTCCGTGAAGAAATGGCGGACGCCGGTTTGGTTCACGGTGACCGGATCCGCGTTTATCGTGTAAGTTGTGTTGGTCGAACCCAGTGTGAACGTAAAGAAGTATCCGCTCTTTGTCGGGATTCCGGATGAGGGTGCGAGCACCGCGTCGAGCAAGTCAGCCGACGTGCTGGTGGGTACGGCGCCGGCCGTGACCGGGCCGAGATCGGAGATTGTGGGCGGATACTGGCCGTAGGTCGAGTTGTAGGAATAGCATGCAGTGATCATGGTGCGAAGCGAGCTGACGGCGGAAGCCTCGTTCGACGAGATACGCGCCCGGAGCAAATTTGGGATCGCGAGGGCGGCGATTATCAAAATGATCGCCACGACAATCAGGAGTTCTATGAGTGAGAAGCCCTTTTGGTATCCGCGCATTTAAACCTTCCTAAAAAGGGGCGGAGGCTTGTGGCCTCCGCCCTGCTGTCGTTTCGGGTGATGGCTGGTTTATTGCAGCGGAGAATCGGTAATTGCAGCCGTTTGCGTCGAGTTGAATCGGATGACGCCCGATGCGTCCGTGTAGAAATGGCGGACACCGGTTTGGTTCACAGTGACTGGATCGGCGTTCACAGTGTAGGAGTAGTTGCCCGTTCCCGCGACAAACGTGAAGTTGTATCCGCTGTGTGTTGGCACGCCGCTGGCAGGTGCGAGCACTGAGTCGAGCAAGTCAGCCGATGTGCTGGTGGGAATGGCGCCAGATGCGACCGGACCGAGATCGGAAACCGCGGGCGGATACTGGCCATACGTTGAGTTGTAAGTGATACATGCGGTGATCATCGTGCGAAGCGAGCTAACGGCGGAGGCTTCGTTTGCTGAAATTCGTGCCCGGAGCAGGTTCGGAATCGCGATAGCGGCAATAATCAAAATGATCGCTACGACGATCAAGAGTTCGATAAGTGAAAAGCCCTTTTGTTTCCTACGCATTTGAATTTCCTCTTTTAGAGAAACGAGCCTTGGCTCGTCCTGGCCTTGTGGTCTTATCTGGGGATGGGGGGAAAGACTCACTTGGCGTTACACTTCTGATAGGAGCACGTGCGTGCCCGTGAATCGGGCTGTGGACTTGAAGAGGGGAAAATCAGTTAAAGCCTTTAGTTATTGCGTTCTGCAAATTTTAAATATTATCGATGTTTCATCATGGTACTTTGCGGGCCGTTTCTTCCGAGGATTGTGGCAATAAGTGTCGTGCGCGAAAGCCGGATTATGTCACAACACAATGTGGCTGAAGGCTGGTGTGGCGACAGTGATGTGTTTCACATCGGCACAAATGAGTGCGATAGAAAATCTCTCACACCAGCGGACAGGTTCGATAGAATCGCGCGGCGCGGCGACGTTGGCAAGGGGAAATGGAGGCATGGTCGATGCGTGAGCGAAGGGCGCTGGGAACGCTACTAGCATTGTTGACGTTAGCCGCCATTGCCAGCGGTAGAGTCGAAGCCCGGCCTTTTGGTGGCGTTCAAGAACAAAAAGACTCCGCGCAAAAACCTAGCGTGGTTGTGTTTTGGGAGGATGGTTTTCCAGCGGCGGACACGGCGCAGCCTTCGCGCGGCCCGTTGAGCGCGATGCTTCCCACAGACGCGGCGTTCATCAATGCCGATCACTTGTCGGAATCCTTGGACGCGAAAGAGACTGAGTTGCTGGTGATGCCATTTGGGTCGGCGTTTCCGGAGGATGCGTGGCCGGCGATTCACGGCTATCTCGAGCGGGGCGGGAATTTACTGGTGCTGGGCGGGCGGCCGTTTACGCGGGCGGCCTACCGGGAAAAACCCAAAGGGTCATGGAAGTTGCGGCCGGCGATTCAGGCGTTTGCGCGGAGCCTTTTTTTGAACGATTACCAGGAAACGCCGGGGTCGGATGTGGCTGCGTTCGCCGCGAACGAAGATTTTTCGTTCCTGGAGTTGCCGGCATTTGCATGGAAGCGCGCGTGGAGCGCGACGGTTCGTCTGACCGATGAGGACCTTTACAAGCGCGAAGGATCGGCTGGGTCGCTGGATGCGCGGCTCGATACGCTTGCATGGGGCGTCGCAAACGGGCGGAAATTGGCCGCTCCGATTATTGAGATTGACCACCTGCAGAATCAATTTGCGGGCGGGCGATGGATGCTGGTTGAGTGCGAGTTGGGCGAAGGATTTTATGCGAGTGCCCCGGCGAAAAATCTCGTCGGAAAATTAGCCAACCGTGCTGCGGATAGCGCGGAAGATTTCACGGTGCAGCCCTCATGGCCGGTGTTTTTGCCGGGAGAGCCGCTTACATTTAACGTGCATTGGCAGCGGTTTGGAAGCAAACCGTTTACAATCACAGTGCAGAGTGGTCCCAACCAGATTCCGGAGACGCTCGGACGTGTGTCAATAACAATTGCTGCTGATGGAGTAGTTTCTGAAACAAAAAGTTTCTCCCCCGGCAGTGACACCTTCCCTATCTCAAGTCAGATCGCAATGCCGCCTTCCACGGTACACGGCCTTCATTCCGTGACAGCAAAACTTTATTTGGGTAATGACGTGGACGAGGTGTGGCACACGGGGTTCTGGATTCGCGATGACGAAACGCTTCATTCTGGGCCGAAGCTAAGCAAGACGGGCGATTACTTCACTGTGGACGGCAAGCCTGAACTTGTTGCCGGGACAACTTATATGGCAAGCGACGTCCAGCGTGAATTTCTCATGCGGCCGAACCCGTGGCTTTGGGATCGCGACATGGCTCAGATTCACGCGGCCGGCATTAACACGCTCAGAACAGGAATGTGGTCGGCGTGGGACCAGGTGATGAAGCAGAGCGGCGTCATGAATGAGGAGATGTTTCGCGCTCTGGAGGCATACCTGCTCTGCGCGCGGCGCAACGGGCTGGCAGTGCAGTTCACATTTTTCGCATTCACGCCGGAAGTGCTCGGCGGCGGCAATCCATATCTCGATCCCGAAGCAATCCGGCGGCAAAAGGAATTTATCGGCGCGTTTGCCGAGCGATTCCACGACGTTCCTTATCTTGCATGGGACCTGATCAACGAGCCGAGCTTTTCCAATCCGCAGCGTTTGTGGCAGACGCGCCCGAATGGGGACGCGCACGAACTGGCGGCATGGAATGAGTGGCTCGGAAAACATTACGCGGATCATGGCGCCATTGCCGAAGCGTGGCGCAGCGTTCCGGTGGCGGCGGGCGCGCAGGTGCCGTTGCCGGCGGAGCCGGAATTTTCGTCGCGCGCAGCGTACGAAGCTTGGCCAAGCAGCAACTCGTTGCGCGCGATGGACTACGAACATTTTGCGCAGGATGCGTTTCGGGACTGGGCCGCGGAAATGGCGAACACGATTCGCAGTGCAGGCGGCCATCAGCTCATAACCGTCGGGCAAGACGAAGGAGGCGGCGAGGAGCGGCCATCGCCGGCGGTTTTCGGGGATGCGATGGACTTCACGACAACGCATACCTGGTGGGCGAGCGACGCGCTGCTGTGGGATTCGCTGATGGCCAAGCTGCCCGGGAAGCCGATGCTCGTGCAGGAAACGGGAATCAGCCACGAATTGCGGCTGGATGGCGAAGCGCATCGCAGCCTTGCGGAAGAGACCTCGCTCTTCGAGCGAAAGCTGGCCATGGCCGCAGGAACGAGCGCGGGCGCGATTGAGTGGCTGTGGAATGTGAACGCGTATCAGCGCGACGACCGCGAAGCGACGATTGGGGCAATCCGTCCGGATGAAACGGAAAAGCCCGAAGCGGAATTGATGCGCCGCTTCGCGAAATTCGCCGCGGAAGCGGGGCCGCATATGACGGGCGCTGCGCTGCCAGACGTGGCGATCGTGACGTCGCAGGCGCTGCAATTTTCACCGCTGCAGAATCTCGCGACCGAAGCGCAGCAGAAGTCGGTGCGTGCTCTGCATTATTTGTGCAACGTGCCGGGGTACATCATCACGGAAAATCAGGCGGCGCGGATTGCGGAGCTGAAGCCGAAGCTGGCAATCCTGCCCGCGCCCCAAGCGCTCGGCGATGAGGCTTGGAAGCAATTGATGAGATACGTGGAAGCAGGCGGAACGCTGTTGGTGACGGGCTCGGTGGAGCGCGACGCCAACTGGCGCATAACACAGCGCTTGGCCCCGCTTGGCGCGCCGGAAGCGATTCTGCTGCGAGGCGCGACACAACGGGTGGGCAGCCAGGAAGTGGAGCTCAACTTCGGATTCGATAAACAGCAGTCCGCCGAGATGTTCCATTTCACGGACGGAGAAACGTTGCACACGATTGCGCACGGCAAGGGGCGCATCTTGATTGCGAGCGAACCCGTCGAACTCGCCGAAGGTCTTGGCGCGACTGCACAACTTTACGCGTGGGCGCTGGCGCAGGCAGGCGTGCAATCGCCCTACGAAGGAAAAACGCCGGAAGCGGTGCTGGTCCGCCCGGCCGTGCTGGCGGATAGCGTGCTCTATCTGATCGTGTCCGAATCCGCGGACGAAGAAGAGATTGCGGTGCACGACCGATTGACCGGCGCGGAGGTCAAGACGAAATTGGCGCCGGGGCGGGCGCAACTCTGGCTCATCAGCAAGACTGGCGGGCAAGTGCTCGCGAAGTTCGCTGAATGAACAAGAATTGATTGCGTTGAATTAACTCTTGGGGCCAAGCGAGGAAAGCTTGGCGTCAAGTTCAGCCAGGGCGCGCGTCAATTGTTCGCGGTAACGCGGGTTTTCTGAAGCGTCAAATTTCTGCTGAATATTGATGCGCATGAGGCGCAATATTTCGCGCTCACGGTCGCGGGCCTGTTCGTCTGGGTTTTTTTGCAAGTGCTTGGGAGCCGAAGCATCCTCTCGAGCGGATTCGATCTGGTTCTCTACCGACTTACTTTCCCAGCCGCGTGCCACAAATTCATTATACAGACTTATGCCGCTCCATGCGCCGGAATCGGCTGCGAGTGTGTTGATTATTTAATTGCTTGTTCGAGAGACGCCGCAGCAGCGTCAATCGCCGCGGCTTCCCTATTAAGGACTCCCGCGACGCGCGTGATTTGTGAATCCGCGAGCCCCCACTCCTTCTGCTCGATCGCTTCACGGACGGCGGGAATCGTCTTTACGCCATAGCCTGTGTAGAAGCCCGGCGCGTAAAGCATGTGCTTGAACCAGGGACGGCCCGGCAATCCCGCATTGTCCGTTAGGGCGCGCTCGCATTGGAAAACCATCTGATTCACTGACGCGAGCGAGGCGGTGGCTAGTTTTGATCCGCCGCCCTGCATCGCGCCGGCGTGGGCGCGCGCGTAATGGTCGGAAGCGCGCGTCAACCCGTCAAGCGCGTTCCGCATCGGAGCGAAATTCAGATATGGCGGCACATCTTCGCGCGGCGGCGCCATCATCGGGTCCTTCGGATCGCTGAGCGCGTCGAACACATGGTCGTCAATCTGGTGATTGCGCTCGATGATCTGGTCGCGTTCGGATTGCGCGAGCGCTTCCAGTTCGGTTTCGTAACGGCGGACGGTGGCCGTCATCGCGTTGAAATCAAACGGCAGCAAATCCGAATCCGCCATGCGCATCACGACAGTGCCGATGGTCTGCGAAAGCGCGCGGCCGTAAGCGAAGTCGGTATCGCCAAAGTGCGTCTCCCAATAAAAGTCATCGTAAACCGAGTGGTAGACGCCGGAGCTGCTGGATTCGCCGCCGTAGCGGAGATCCATCGACGCGATGCCGAGGAAATCGAGATACACCGTGTAGTCGGAACCCGAGCCAAGCGCGCCGATTGTGAATCCTCCACCGCCGCCTGCCGGAGCGGCATCCGCGGCAGGTCCGCCGCGTCCACCGCGCCCGCCCGCAGCGCCACCTCCACCACCGCCGCGCCGCAAAGTGTCGCGCTGCAAAACTGTCATGTTGGGTTTTTCCGGATCCATGATGCCGCGCGCCACATCGCGGATTAATGGCTCGAGCGAGTGCGAGCCCGAAGCGTTCAAGAAACCGCGGGCATTGTTATCCGAGTTGACGTACACGACGGCGTGCTGCCGCAATTCGTCGGCGTGAGTCTCCGCCCATTCGGTTGAGCCGAGAAGCCCCGGCTCTTCTCCATCCCACGCGCAATAGATGATGGTGCGCTTCGGCTTCCAACCCTGCTTCACGAGTTCGCCCATCGCGCGCGCTTCTTCGAGCAGAGCAACTTGCCCCGAAATCGGGTCGTCGGCGCCGTTGACCCAGGCGTCATGGTGATTGCCGCGAATGACCCACGCATCAGGCTCGCTCGAACCTTGCAGCTTGGCGATGACGTCGTTGACCGGCTTCAGCTCCCAATTGGATTTCACTTTCAGATGGACTTTCGCGGGGCCGGGACCGATGCGATATGTGATCCCAAGCGCGCCGCGCCACGCCGTGGGGGCGACGGGCCCGCGGATCGCTTCTAGCAATGGTTGCGCATCGGCATAAGAAATCGGCAGCACCGGAATTTTCGTGATTGTCTGCGCTTTGCTGATGTCAAACGGGCCGGGCTGAGTAGGCGAGCCGACGCCGGGCGTCAGCGGGTCGCCGGGATAGAGCGGCATATCAGCGACGCTTCCGCGCTGCACGCCATCTTTAGGGCGATAAGGTCCATCGGGGAAAACCGGCCCTTCAAAGTAGCCGTCGTCGCGCGGATCGGAATAAATTATGCAGCCAATGGCGCCGTGTTCCGCGGCAACCTTCGGCTTGATGCCGCGCCAGGTTTGTCCGTAGCGCGCGATCACAATCGCGCCCTTCACCGAAATTCCGCGGCGATCGAGTTCTTCATAATCGGCGGGCGCCCCGTAATTTACATAAACGAGCGGGGCTGTCACGTCGCCATCAATCGAATAGGCGTTGTAGCTCGGGAGCTGCTCGCTGGTTTGAGCCGCGGTGGCGGTGGGATCGCCGGCAACGGGCGGTTCCTGCAGCTTGGCGACGAAATGCGTCGGCTCGATCAGCTCGACGGCGCGCTCCTTGGGCGTCGGAAAAAGAACGTAGAAAGTTTCGATGTGCGCGTCCCACCCATAGGACTTGAATTGCGCGAGCAGCCAATCGGCGTTGTCCTTGTCGTAAGGCGAGCCGACATGATGCGGATATGCGGTCAGACGCTGCATTGCGTCACGCATTCTGTCCGCAGACGGGATGGCCTTGAACTTTTGCTCCCACTGCGCTTCCGCGCGCGCGGAATCGGCGGAAAAACCATCAATCGCGGGAGCGCGCTCCTGTGTTAGCGCCGGAATTGCAAACGCCGCCACAACAATGAATCCCAATCCTAGAATCCGCTTCATCATGCCCTCCGTGAATTCCCGCCAAAATCTCGCGAATCGTCAGTGCCCGCACAAACCGCCGAAGCGACGTCCGCAAACCGGAGATTATACACAGACGTTGGACTCGGAAAGGGACATTCTCATTGCCGGGCGGAGGCGGACTACTACTATGCGATGTAATGGACGATTCACTTTTTGGCGATGCGCGTGTCTGTTAGCATGATGCGTTGATTCATGCGAGATAAGCGCGGGTCAAGGAGCTGGTGATGAGAAAGATTCGAGGCGCGGCAATTGCGTCATTAATGGGCATGGCGCTGCTAGGCGGACTAATCGCATTGCAACCCCTGGCCCCGGGCCTGGTGGCGCAATCGCGCCCCTCTGGCGGCGACTGGCAATTCGCGTGGTCGGGCGATTCGCGCAATTGCGGCGACGTCGTGATGCCGACGATTGCCGCCGATGTGCTGAAGCACCATCCCGCTTTTTACTGGCATCTGGGAGATTTCCGCGCCACGTTCAATTTTGATGAAGACATTACCCACCAGCCCGAACACATCGCGCGGCCGCTTACGGTATCGGATTACCTGGATACCGAGTGGGAGGATTTCCTCGACAATCAGATCGCGGCGTTTGGTGATCTGCCGGTTTTTCTCGGCATTGGAAATCATGAACTCGTCTATCCGAAGACGCGCGCCGATTTCATCGCGCAGTTTGCCGACTGGCTGGACAAGCCCGAGCTGCGCGCGCAGCGCCTGAAGGATAATGCGCGCGACCACAAGCTGCACATCTATTACCACTGGCATCAGGGCAACGTGGATTTCATCAATGTGGACAACGCGTCCGAGGACCAGTTCGATTCGACGCAATTGCGCTGGATCGAGCGCTTGTTGCAGCGCGATACGACCGACCCCGAAGTCGCGACCGTAGTGATTGGAATGCACGAAGCGCTTCCCGATGGCATTTCCGACGACCACAGCATGAGCCAGTCCGGGACGGGAGTGGAAAGCGGACGGCGCGTGTATCAGGATTTATTGAAGGTACGCGACGCGCACAAACACGTTTACATTCTGGCCAGCCATTCGCATTTCTATATGGTGAATAATTTCAATACAGAATACGTGAGGACACACGGCGGCGTCTTGCCGGGTTATGTTGTCGGAACCGCGGGAGCCCAACGCTATAAATTGCCGGCCAACGCGAAAGATGCGACCGCGGCCCAGACAAACATTTATGGCTACATGCTCTCGACGGTCCACCCCGATGGGACAATCGATTTCGACTATCACAAGCTGGAAGAGACGGACGTGCCGGCTGCGATCATGAATCGCTACAAGCAGGACTTCGTCCACTGGTGTTGGGTGGAAAATACGCAGGCCAAGTAAGGAAGTCGTCGCTTTCCCCAAATGGAAGAGAAATTCATGCAGCGGGCCATCGCGCTCGCGATTGAGAATGTGCGCAGCGGAGGCGGCGGCCCGTTTGGCGCGGTGATTGTAAAGGACGGCGCGGTGATTGCCGAAGGCACAAACCGCGTTACTTCATCGAATGACCCGACCGCTCACGCGGAAGTTATTGCGATCCGCGAGGCGTGCCGCAAGCTCGGAAGCTTCCAGCTTGACGGTTGCGAACTCTACGCAAGCTGCGAGCCCTGCCCCATGTGCCTGGGAGCGATCTACTGGGCCCGTCCCGCGCGCGTTTTTTATGGAGCTTCCGCCGGAGACGCGGCTGCGGCGCAATTCGACGACGCATTTATTTTCCGCGAAATCGCGCAGCCTGCGCGCCTGCGCAGGATCCCCATGGCGCAAATGATGCGCGATGAAGCCATGGCCGCGTTCAAAGCGTGGCTGGAGAAGCCTGATCGCCTGCGGTACTGACGGGCCCCCTTCCAAACCCCCGGCCTTGCGCGGCGCGCCCGCACGGCGGATAATCTTCGCGAAGCGGCATGCAGCGTGCTCGAGGAGGCATCAATGAAAGACAACGGCTTGAATCGCCGGCAATTCGCGCGAAGCGTGGGAGCGCTGGTCGGCGGGACGCTCGTCCTGCCGGAACTTGCGAGGACTCTTTCGGCCGCGCCGCAGCACACGCCGCGCTCAAGCGACGGCGCCATTCAGATTGATTCCAACGAGAATCCTTACGGCCCTTCGCCTCGCGCGCGCGAAGCCATCACCAATTCGGAGACCATCGCCTGCCGCTATCCCGACGTCACGGAAATGCGCATGACGGACGCCGTCGCGAAATATCATGGCGTGCCCACGGAGCAGGTTGCGCTCGGCTGCGGCTCGACGGAGATACTGCGCATGGCGGATGTGGCGTATCTCGCGCCCGGGAAAACTGTTCTGGTTACGGACCCGACCTATGAAGCGGTGCTGAACTTCGCGCAAGTGTTGCATTCAAACCCGGTCAAAATTCCGCAGACGCGCGATCACTTGCAGGACCTCAATGCCATGGCCGCGGCGGCAAATGAATCGACTGGCCTCATCTACATCTGCAATCCGAATAATCCGACGGGAACGATTGTGTCGAAAGCGGCTCTCGGCCAATTCATGGAGCGCGTGCCGAAGTCCGCGATGGTTCTGGTGGACGAAGCGTACTGCCATTTTGTTGAAGACCCCTCCTACGGCAGCGTGGTGGACTGGGTGGGGAAATATCCAAACCTGATTGTCGCGCGCACATTCTCAAAAATTTACGGCATGGCCGGAATGCGTCTGGGCTACGCCATCAGCACGAGGGAAAACATCCGCGCATTGCGGGCGAGCAAACTCTGGAGCAGCACGAACGCGGCGGTGATGACCGCGGCGATTGTGAGCCTGGGCGACCCCGATCACGTCGCCGATCAGCGCCAGCGAATCAACGGCACAAAAAAGTGGCTGTACGGCGAACTCGAGAAGGATGGCCGCACATACATTCCGTCGCATGCCAATTTCATGATGATTGACGTTGGCAGCGACGTCGCGCCCATGATCCGGGCCTTCGCGGCCCGCAACATCCTCGTGGGCCGCAAATTCCCGTCGATGGCCAACTGGATGCGCGTTTCGATGGGCACTCCGGACGAGATGCAGAAATTCATGGCGGCGTTCCGCGAAATCGTCCCCAAGAGCGCGAACAAGGCGGCGTAGACCTTACCCTCCGCGGTTCCAGGAATTCGTGCGCGAAAAAACTTCGGCCCTTCGATTCTCCCTCAAGGAATCGAAGGGCCGTTTTTCATTTGAAGATAATCTCAGTCGCTTGAGGACGCTTTCAACTTGCTAACTATCTCGAGCGAAACTCCGGCGTCAAGTTCCGGCTGAAACTCCCGCGTTCCTTGACCTGCGCCGCTTAAACCGGCGAGCCCATGGAGCGCCGCTGCTGAAAACACTCGCGGCAGTATACTGGCCGGCCTTGGGTCGGCTTGAAGGGAACCGTGGTTTCCTTCCCGCATTGCGAGCAGGTGGTCTTCGTCTCGGAGCGCTGGAATCCACCCCCCGAGTTTCCGCCTTCTGCGCGCTTGGCCTTGCAGGCCTTGCAGCGCTTCGGTTCGTTCTTAAATCCCTTGTCGGCGAAAAACATTTGTTCGCCGGCGGTGAACACGAACTCCGCGCTGCAATCCGAACATTTCAGGACTCTATCTTGGTATTCCATTGATGGCTCCGAAGCCCCCCACTCCAGGGCTTACAGCTCGCGATTCCGGGCGAAACCCGGCGAAGGAGAGCTGCGCAGACCTCCAAGTCCGGCGCAACTCCCGTTTGCCCGATCCCACAAACCGCCCGAAACCTCAAGTACCTGCCAAATGGGCCTGATTAATCCTGTTCGCGGCGCTGCTTTTTCCGGAGCCGTTTCCGCGAAAGCGCTTGTTTCACGCGCCGCTTTTCTCCGGGCTTCATATAGAAGCTGTGCTTCTTGATCTCCTTGATGATGTCTTCCTGCTGGACTTTGCGCTTGAACCGGCGCAAAGCATTTTCCAGCGATTCACCTTCTTGGATAATTACCTCTGCCACGCAGACTTCACCTCCTCATCCCCATATCTGCAATTTTTGGGCTGTCGCACCCTGAGAGGATTTCCTATCTGCATTATTGTCCGCCACTTCTAGCGAAGGCGCAACCCGAAGTCAAGGATTGTTTTTCGCGGGGACGGTGCCGCGAAGAGATGGCTGAATTGAACTTGGTCCGTTCCGCAGGGGGGCGGGGTGCCGCACCCTTTGGTTTCCAAGGGTGCGGTTTTTGACTCTGTTTTTGATTTTGTCTCTGTTTTTGTGTTTGTTTTTGATTTTGTCTTTGCCTTTGCCCGTGGGTGCCGCACCCTTTGGTTTCCAAGGGTGCGGTTTTTGACTCTGCTTTTGATTTTGTCTTCGTCTTTGCCTTTGCCCGTGGGTGCCGCACCCTTCGCTTTTCAAGGGTGCGGTTTTTGACTCTGTTTTCGATTTTGTCTTTGCCTTTGCCTTTGCCCGTGGGTGCCGCACCCTTCGCTTTTCAAGGGTGCGGTTTTTGACTCTGCTTTTGATTTTGTCTTCGTCTTTGCCTTTGCCTCGTGGGTGCCGCACCCTTCGCTTTTCAAGGGTGCGGTTTTTGACTCTGCTTTTGATTTTGTCTTCGTCTTTGCCTTTGCTTCGTGGGTGCCGCACCCTTCGCTTTTCAAGGGTGCGGTTTTTGACTCTGCTTTTGATTTTGTCTTCGTCTTTGCCTTTGCTCGTGGGTGCCGCACCCTTCGCTTTTCAAGGGTGCGGCTCTTGACTCTGCTTTTGATTTTGTCTTCGTCTTTGCCTTTGCTCGTGGGTGCCGCACCCTTTGCTTTCCAAGGGTGCGGTTTTTGACTCCGTTTTGATTTTGTCTTTGCCTTTGCCCGTGGGTGCCGCACCCTTCGCAGTTAAGGGTGCGGGGGTTGACGTTTCATTTGGTCTTGATTTGTATTTCAGTTGAATTCAAAACACGCACCCTTACAAACCAAAGGGTGCGGCACCCGCCCCTGTAGCCTATTTGCAGTAGTGCCCGGGTGATATACTCTGTCCTCGTCCCATGGTCAAGAATGCTATCGGATCAAACTCTCTGGCCCACCCGCCATCTCCAAGGAGGCAACACGAATAACTCACCGGGGTTGAGTCTCTATCTGTGTGTAAATTTTGGACTTGGTGCCTATATTGATTTTATAGTTCCGTTTACCTCCCATTAAGAAGTAAGGAACTTAGTTTGGAGTCCGAAAAAAGTAAGAAAGAGGCGATCGATGACGCCAAACGAGATTAACCGCAACATATGCTTGCCCGGAGCCGTGGAGCCAACGAGATGCATTTTCGTGGCATTGGTCTGTCTAAGTCTCTGCATTGCCCCCGCCTCGCCAACAATTGCAACTGGGCTCTCCATAAGAAATGAAATTCAGGAACCAAAGAAGGACACACCGCCGCCTAAAGCTTCGCCGCAGAACGAAACGGCATTTCGGTTGATCTCAACAGGCGATTTTTTTGACAGCGACGGAACGTCTCTGGCGTACCATGGATATCGAGCTTCGAACGGGGATAAGGTACTTATCTACTGGAGGACTTTCCCTTCTTCCACTGCTCTTACGGACTATCTGGGGAGAAAGCTTAAGACCGCCACGAATGTCATCGACAGAAAACCAAGGACCAACGCAAAGGGTGAAAAGATCGGTGAGAGAATCATGGCCGCTTTGGCCGTCGAGGATCCTGAACTTGAGGACCTCGGGTTGGATTCTTATACTGCCCTGATATGGACGGAGGGAAACCAATACGGTGAATGTTCCATATATGAATCCTCCGACCCTGTCAAAACACTTCTCGCCTTCGAAAAATGGCTCGAAAAGGATCGAGTGAATGGGGCAAAAAGATAGGGAGGAGACGTAACAGGATTTCATGAGGGCGGCGTGGGTGCCGCACCCTTTGCTTTCCAAGGGTGCGGTTCTTGACTCTGCTTTTGATTTTGTCTTCGCCTTTGCCTTTCCTCGTGGGTGCCGCACCCTTCGCAGTTAAGGGTGCGGGGGTTGACGTTTCATTTGGTCTTGATTTGTATTTCAGTTGAATTCGAAACACGCACCCTTACAAACCAAAGGGTGCGGCA
The DNA here is from genome assembly GCA_963737185.1 of uncultured Acidobacteriota bacterium. Lineage (GTDB taxonomy): Bacteria > Acidobacteriota > Terriglobia > Acidiferrales > UBA7541 > DASTCZ01. The sequence goes on from CAVTRS010000022.1 coordinate 75,915, forward strand.
CCCGCCCCTGTAGCCTATTTGCAGTAGTGCCCGGGTGATATACTCTGTCCTTGTCCCATGGTCAAGAATGCTATCGGATCAAACTCTCTGGCCCACCCGCCCTACAAAGGGGGTGGAAATGCCTGGAAAACTTTCGCTCATAACTACTGCTGTGACGGGCGCGGTTCAGATAAACTCGTGCCTCAATCAAGCTCCCCAGTAAGCGCTCATGTTTGACTATATCAATCATAAACGGGACCCGATCGTCATCATCTTTTACTCTGGGAGCATTCCGTTTGTGCTGGCCTGGGCACTGCATCAATCCTTGATAACAGCATTTATGCTGCAAGCATATCTTACTACGTGCCTCTTATTTGTCTTCAATCCATTCGAGTCCCAGCGCCAGGAAGTCAAACAGCGTTGGTTTTGGAATGTGATGCTTGGCGCGAGCGCTCCGGTTCATGTAGCCTTTTTGGTCGGCATGTGGTTTCTAGATGCGCGATACGCCACGCTCGTGACCGGAACAGGTACGATCTTCTTTAACACGGCCATTGTGTATCTGGCCGAGACCGCGATCCACAACAAGATCGTGGACCGCCATCGACCGCATGGGGCGGATGGAGCGTCTTTGCCTTGATATTTGAGTTCGTGAGGGCCGGGGACAGACGGGACGTTTTCTGATGCCTTCGCGTGCGGCTTTTAGTTCTCGGCCTTCGACCCTCTTGACCTCCTCCCCCGCCGAAAGTGCCGGTCGTGCATCATTCGAATCACTCGGGGGACGGGGGACAGACGGGACGTTTTCTGATATCTTCGCGTGCGGTTTTGGTTCTCGGCTTCGACCCTCTTGACCTCCTCCTCCGCTGAAAGTGCCGGTCGTGCATCATTCGAATGGCTCTGGATTTTCGCCACCGAATCTCGCAGTTTGCCCCCAATCTAAATACATCATTTTTCGACTGCCAAATTGAGTGGAATGACTCATCCAATTAGTATCTTCCCCATTTTTCGGTTTCCAAATTTAGTTGAATGACCCACCAAATTTACTTCCCTTCCACCTTCTCCCTCCCTTCATTCCCCTAAGTTATTTATTTTCAATGGGTTACAGGCCATGCCGTACGATCGCACCCCGAACCTGCCAGCCCCCGCCTGTCTCAATCCAAACCAACTTTCCCTTGCGAAGCTGGCCTTCTTACATCCCCATATACTGGCAGTGGACATACACGCCGGTATGCACGTTGTAGAGCAGATACCAGCCCGGATGGTCGGGGTCCTCGTAAATTACAAAGTCATTTCCGCAGTTCCAGCACCAGTCCGCGCAGAGCGACCAATCCCAGGCGGCCACCTCAAAATAGAAACCTCCGGGAAGCCAGAATCTGTGAAGGCCCGCGTCAAACCGGACGATGTTGTAGCGATAGCTTGGCCCAAATTTCGCAAAGTGGCCGTGCGCAAACGGATGATCCAGATGGAATCGCGGATCATTCGGCGCATCGTGTCCGTAAAATTTATTGCCGCTCACGTGCGGCGTATCATTGGTCTGTCCACCGGGCAAATGCTCCACTTCGCGCCCTCCGCTTGCGTTCGACCTTGCAGTGGGAGCGGGCGGAATTTTTCCCCCGTTCGCACGGGGCGGGTTGGCCGAATGTGCCGGCGGTGCGGAATGTGCCGGAGGGCCGCCACGCTGCGCCGAGCCCGGCAGCACAAGAAGGAAAGCCATGCTCAAGAAAAGAGCCGAAGCAAGAATCAAAGCCAAACGTGTTTTCATGTACCGCTCCTTTGTGTATCGTCTCTCATGCAGGGTCGGACTCTTCTGCTCGTCTTTAACATCGGAGCCCGGGATGCTCTTTTATATTTGCCGGCGCCTGACCGGTCACCGCATCGCTATTCTCCGCGCGCTGGGTGTGCAAAGGCAAGAGGGGGCGCCTCCCTTCGTCTCGCGCGCGGACTTGCTGCTAGAATGGTGCCCCAATGGGACTGATGCGGGAAGCCATCGGCGTTTTGCTGGCGGGCGGACAGGGCGAGCGACTCTGGCCGCTCACGCGCGACCGCGCCAAACCTGCCGTTTCCTTCGGCGGAATCTACCGCATCATTGACATCACGCTCTCGAATTGCATCAACAGCGATCTGCGCCGCGTTTTTGTTCTGACGCAATACAAAGCCCTCAGCCTGAATCGCCACATCCGCCGCGGCTTCACGCCGATCATGGGACTCGGCGATTTCATCGAAATCCTTACGCCCCAAATGCGCGTCTCCACAAACTGGTATCTCGGCACCGCGGACGCCGTCTACCAGAATATATATTCCATTGGCAGTGAGCGCTCGAACTACGTAATCGTTCTTTCCGGCGACCACATTTACAAAATGAATTACCAGAAAATGTTGCAGCAGCATGTGGATGCCGGAGCGGATGTGACCGTCGGCTCTCTCGAAGTGGACGCCACCGAAGCCGCCGAACGCTTCGGCGTGCTGGAAACCGACAAAGACTGGCGCATCCTCCACTTTTCGGAAAAACCAAAAGAGCCTGCGCGCTCGCGCATCCATCCTGACAAAGTGAACGCCTCCATGGGGATCTACATCTTCAACACCAAGCTGTTGATCCCGATTCTTATCGCCGATGCGGAAGATCCCACGTCTTCCCATGATTTCGGCCGCGACATCCTGCCCAAAACTCTCGCCAAGTATCGAGTCTTCGCTTACAACTTCGAGGACGAAAACCGCCAGGGCCCGCAATACTGGCGCGACGTCGGCACGCTCGACGCCTATTACGAAGCGAACATGGACCTCGTCTCCGTTTCGCCGGTCTTCAACCTGTATGACAGCGCGTGGCCGCTGCGCACCTGGCAGCAGCAATATCCGCCCGCGAAATTTGTTTTCGCTGATCCCGAGCGCATGGGCGTGGCGCTGGATTCGATTGTCGCGAGCGGCTGCGTGATTTCCGGCGGACGCGTCGAGCGCTCCGTGTTGGGCCTGGACGTGCGCGTGAACAGCTACAGCCGCGTCGAAAATTGCATCTTCTTCAATCACGTAAATATCGGCCGCCATTCGCGCATCAAGAATGCGATCATTGACCGCCACGTCACGCTTCCCGAGCGCACCGAAATCGGCTACGACGCGGAGGCCGATCGCCAGCGTTTCCACGTGAGCGAAAACGGAGTCGTGGTCGTCGTTCGGGAAGAGTCCATGATTGAAGAGCCGGAATAAAATGCCGCGGGCGATATCCCACGAAAATTAGGAGAAGGAATGTCCACAAAGATCGCGCAGGTGCATGGCCGGCAAATCCTCGATTCGCGCGGAAATCCGACCGTTGAGGCCGACGTCACGCTCGAAGGCGGAGCGATGGGCCGCGCCGCCGTGCCAAGCGGCGCTTCCACCGGCGAGCACGAAGCGATCGAGTTGCGCGACGGCGACAAGTCACGCTACCTCGGCAAGGGTGTGCTGAAAGCCGTCGCAAACGTGAATGGCGCCATCGCCGCCGCGGTGCGCGGCGTGGACGCCGCCGATCAGCGCGCGCTCGACGGCCGCATGATCGAATTGGACGCCACGCCGAATAAAGGCAAGCTCGGCGCGAATGCGATTCTTGCCGTCTCGATGGCTGCCGCGCGCGCCGCCGCTGCGGCGGCAAAAGTCCCTCTGTATCGGTACCTTGCGAAGTATTCCAGCGTGGGCGGCGCGAACACGCTCCCCGTGCCCATGATGAACATCCTCAATGGCGGCGCGCACGCCGATAATTCCGTGGACCCGCAGGAATTCATGGTCATGCCCGTGGGCGCGCCAAGCTTCAGCGAAGCGCTTCGCATGGGCGTTGAGGTGTTTCACAATTTGAAGGCCGTGCTGCACGCGCGCGGTTACTCAACTTCGGTCGGCGATGAAGGCGGCTTCGCGCCAAATCTAAAATCAAACGAGGAGGCGCTCGAATTTGTCCTCGAGGCGATCCAGAAAGCGGGCTACAAGCCCGGCGAACAGATCGCCATCGCCCTTGACCCCGCCGCGAGCGAGTTCTACGACAAAGCGAGCGGAACATATATTTTCAAGAAGTCGGACAAATCTTCGCGCACGTCGGAGCAGATGGTGGATTTCTGGGCCGGATGGGTGCGTCAGTATCCAATTATTTCTCTTGAAGACGCCATGTCCGAAGACGACTGGCCCGGCTGGAAGCTTCTCACCGAGCGCATGGGAAAAACTCTGCAACTGGTTGGTGACGACATCTTCGTTACAAATCCCGTGATTTTTTCGCGTGGCATCGCGCAAGGCATCGGCAACGCAATCCTGATCAAGCTCAATCAGATCGGCACAGTGACGGAAACCATCGAAGCCATCGAGATGGCTCGCAAGGCGGGCTACGCCTCGATCGTCTCGCATCGCAGCGGTGAAACCGAGGATACATTCATCGCTGATTTTGTCGTCGCCATGGGCACGGGGCAAATCAAAACCGGATCCGCTTCCCGCACCGACCGCATCGCAAAATACAACCAGCTCCTGCGCATCGAAGAAGCGCTCGGCGCCTCCGCGAAATTCCCCGGACGCAGCGCGTTGGCGCGGGGATAAGCGGCTACCGCAATGGCCCGCCCGCGACCCATCGTCCTCACCATCCTCGACGGCTGGGGCTACCGCGCCGAAACGCGCGGCAACGCGATCGCACTTGCGCGCAAACCGAATTACGACGCGCTCCTCCAACAATTTCCCAACACTCTGGTTCACGCCTCGGATCACTGGGTGGGCCTTCCCGATGGACAGATGGGCAACAGCGAAGTCGGCCACATGAATATGGGCGCGGGCCGGATCATCCAAATGGAGATTACGCGGCTCGACCTGATGATCCAGAGCGGCGAATTTTTCAGGAACACCGTGCTGCTCGAAGCGATGGCGCGCGGCCGCGAGCGCCAGCTCCACCTGATCGGCCTGCTGAGCGATGGGGGCGTGCATTCGCACATCGAGCATCTCTTCGCGCTGCTGCGCATGGCGCGCGAGCAAAAGGTCGCGCGCGTTTTCATCCACTGCTTCATGGACGGGCGCGACACTCCTCCGCACAGCGGCGTGGACTTTCTCGCGCAGCTTCAGCAGAAATTGCGCGAGTACAATACCGGCCGCATCGCCAGCGTCACGGGCCGCTATTACGCGATGGACCGCGATAATCGCTGGGAGCGCATCGAGCGCGCCTACCGCGCAATGGTCCACGGTGACGCGCCAACGAAAGCCGCCGATCCAATTGCCGCCGTGCGCGCAAGTTACGAGCGCGGCGTGTCCGACGAATTCATCGAACCGATCGTCATCACGGAAGCCACCCCAGGCGATGCGCAATCCAATGCCCCGCCCGTCGGCCTAATCCGCGATGACGACGCCGTGATTTTCTATAATTTCCGCGCGGACCGCGCGCGCCAAACCACCCGCGCGCTCGCCGAGCCCGGCTTCGATAAATTCGCGGATGCGAAGCGCCCGAGAAATATCCATTTCACCGGAATGTCGCTGTACGACAAAACATTCGCATGGATGCACTATCTGCTCGGCCAGCAAAAGTTCGAGCACATCCTCGCGCAGGTATTCGCCGAGCTGAATTACAAAAATCTTCGCGTCGCCGAAACGGAAAAATACGCGCACGTAACTTATTTTTTCAATGGAGGCGTCGAGAAACCGTTTCCGGGGGAAGAGCGCATCCTGATCCCGTCCCAAAAAGTTCCAACTTATGATTTGAAACCGGAGATGAGCGCCGCCGGCATTGCCGACGCCGTAACAAACGCAATCCGCAAAGGCGATTTTGACGCCATCATCATGAATTTCGCGAACGCGGACATGGTCGGCCATTCCGGTAATCTGGAAGCGGCGATTAAAGCCGTCGAAACAATTGATGAATGCCTCGGCCGCATCCGCCAGGCGATGCATGACGCAGGGGACACCGCCTGGATCATCACCGCCGATCACGGCAACGCTGAAACAATGATTGACCCCGTGACCGGCGGCCCGCACACCTATCACACGACAAATCCCGTGCCGTTTATCATCGTCTCGAATGACTCGCGCATCTCGTTGAATTCCGGCGGCGCGCTGCGTGACATCGCCCCGACAATGCTCGGCGTCCTCGGCGTGCAAGAGCCCATCGAAATGACCGGCCGCGACCTGCGGATACTTTCAAAATAGCGATGGCCAATCGTCCCAGTCCTGCGGAAACAAAAATTATCTTCTGCGTGCAATTCCATTTCTCTTTTTGGCGGATCCCGCCCGAGCTGCCCGCGGCCATCCGAGCCCGCTGGCCGGAACTCCGCGTCGCGCACCTCACTAGCTATGACGCTCTACCAGCGGAGCTGCCGGACACGGACATCTTCATCGGATTCAATCTCACGCCGTCGCAGCTAGCCGCCGCAATAAAATTGCAGTGGATTCACGTCACAGCCGCCGGCGTCGCGCAACTGATGCGCCCCGACGTGCGCGCCAGCGGCGTAATCGTCACCAACTCGCGCGGCATCCACGCGATCCCCATGGCCGAGCACACCATGGGCCTGCTCATCGCCCTGGCGCGAAAATTCCCCGCTTCGATGCGCTTTCAGGCGGCGAGCCATTGGGCGCAGCAGGAAATTTGGGATATGCAGCCGCCTCCATCGGAATTAAGCGGTGCGACGCTGCTGATCGTCGGCCTCGGCGCCATCGGCAGTGAACTCGCGCGCCGCGCGCGTGCCTTTGGAATGCGCATCCTCGCCGTCACGCGGTCCGGCAAAGCGGATGTTTCGCTCGCCGAACGCGCTTTCCCCGCAAAGGACCTGATTCGCGCGCTCCCCGAAGCCGATTACGTTGTCCTCGCCGCGCCGGACACGCCCGAGACAAATCACATGATCGGTGCGCGCGAATTGGCGGCAATGAAACGCACGGCAAGCCTCATAAACATCGCGCGCGGCACTCTGGTTGACGAACCCGCACTCGTCGCAGCGCTTAAAGCTGGCACGATTGCAGCCGCGGCATTGGACGTGGTGGCGCAGGAGCCAATGCCGCCGGAGAATCCTCTCTGGCAGCTCGAAAATGTTTTCATCACGCCGCACACCAGCGCGGTGAGCAACCAGCTCTGGCCGCGCCAGACCGCGCTCGTAATCGAAAATCTGGAACGCTGGTTCAGCGGACGCGAACTCATCAACCGCGTGGATTTGACACGAGGATATTAAGACCATCCCAAGCTACCGGAGGTTTTGCAGTCCCACTCTAATCCGCAGCGCTCGCCGTTTTCGCCGTATATCCCTGGCGAGCGAACACGACGAACTTTTGTTTCTTGCCTTTGTCATTCATTAACACGTAGGGCGACCCATCCGCATTTACAAGCTCGACCTTGATCTTGTGGTATTTGCCGTCAAAGGAGCTCGGTGGAGGGTTGTAGCCAAGACTGTATTCGTTGCGCAGGTCCATCGCGATGGTTTTCATGACGGCCGGAACCTCCTCCATCATCTGCGGGTTCCAAGCCTGTCCTCCGGTCAAATCCGAAAACGCGCGGAACTGGTTCCAAGCCTGCGCCGTATTGATGCCGCCCACCGTCATGGTCATATTGTTAATAAACTGGTTCACGCACAGGCCATAGATGGCCACGTCGGATTGGCGGACCTTCTTCAACGTATCGTCAAGCGTATGCTTGCTCAAAGTGTCGCGCCCCGTGGCGATCAGCAGGATTGCCTTCTTGCCGTGCACATCCTCCAGGCGGTCAAGCGTTTCATGGAGCGCGTCAAAAAGATTTGACTCGCTGTAAAGCGGGACGGTCATGTGCATGAGTTCGTTCAGAACCTCGTCAGGATTGTGAGTGAAGTCCACGTCCACGCGCGTCAATAGATCGAAGTCCATCAATGCGATCCAGTCATTCTTCTTCAGGTTGCGCAGAAACGCAGGCGCCCACGCACGGGCCACCATCGCGCTGAAGTTGTAGCTGAACATGTTCGCGCTGAATTGCATCAGGATCACCACGGTGATCGGCGCCTCGCTCGAGGGTGAGAAATCGGTGATGATCTGCGGCTTTCCGTCCTCCAGAATCCGGAAATTCTCCTTCTTCAGATTCATCAGGAAATTTCCGTCGCTGTCGGTCACCACCGCATCCACCGTCACCAAATTGGAGGACACGGTGATTTGCGCGTTTCCTCCCTGGGGCGGCGGCTGTTGCTGGCCCTGTTGCTGCTGTCCCTGCTGCTTTGCCGGCGTGCCCGCCAGCGCTTCTTTGCCCACGGGCGCGAGCACGATCGCCAGCGCGACAAAACTCAATAGTATTGCCTGAAGGATGTATCGCCGCATTGCCCCTCCTCTATCAATGCCGGTGCCGGACCGGATGTCCCAATGATACTCCATGACGTTCAATGCAGAACAACCTCACCCGGCTCCCGGAAAGCCCCGTGGTAATATGAATTGCTTGCGATCAAACAACAATCATTCCTCGGAGGCCCGCCGGATGCTTCGCCGTCAACGCTGGCTGTTCATTTCATTGGTTGCGCTGTTGTTCTCCGGCGTTGCCCGCACACAGGCCGCGCCCGCCGCCTCGCCGCAGGGCTCTCCGGATATGACCGCGCTTTCCCAGGAAGCGCTCGTGTGGCTGGAAGCCCTGATCCGTATTAATACGACGAACCCTCCGGGCAACGAACTTCCCGCGGCAAATTACATCGCCGGCATTCTTGAAAAGGAGGGTATCAAGCACGAAGTCATCGAGATTTCGCCGGGGCGCGGCATTGTGATTGCCCGGCTGGGCAACGCGCCATTTCCGGACGCGACGCGCGCGTTACTGCTCCTCGCGCACCTCGACGTTGTGGGCGTCTCGCGCGACAAATGGACGGTGGACCCCTTCGGCGCCGTAATCAAAGATGGCTATCTCTACGGGCGAGGCACGATCGACGATAAAGGCATGGTGGTCGCAAATCTCGCTGCTTTCATAGCACTGAAGCGCAGCGGAGCGATCCTCGACCGCGATGTCATTTTCCTCGCCGATGACGATGAAGAGCAGGGTGGCGACAGCAGCATCAAGGTCGTGGTCAGCAAGTATTGGGACAAGATTGCCTGCGGCTTCGCCCTCAACGAAGAGGGCCGGGTAATGGTGAAGGATGGCAAGGTCATCTACGTCGGCATTCAAACGACCGAAAAAGTTCCGGTCAATGTGACCATGATCGCCACCGGCACATCGGGCCACGCCTCGCTGCCTCGCGCCGATAACGCCGTGGTGCACCTCGGCGCCGCCATCGCGAAAGTCGGCGCCTATCAGGCGCCCTGGAAATTGCAGCCCACCACCGAAAGCTATTTCGAGCAGGTCGCCAAAGTCGAGGACGATGACACCGCCAAGTGGATCCGCGCCCTCGAGATGCCGGATCGCAAAGACAACGCCGCCAAGCATATTTCCGATATGAGCCCGATGTGGAATTCGATGCTGCGCGACACCATCGCGCCCACGATGCTTTCCGCCGGTGTGCGCGCAAATGTCATCCCATCGGAAGCGCGCGCGAACCTGAATATCCGCCTGTTGCCGGGCGACGCCATTCAGGATGTGATCGCGGCCTTGACGAAGGTTGTGGACGATCCACAAATCCGGTTCGAGATTGCGCCTGACCGGGGAGCGCCGTCTCCGCCATCTTCGATGGACTCGCCCCTTTTCCAAACAATCGAGCGCGTCAGTGGACAGGTCTTTCCGGGCGCCGTTGTTATGCCGTTTATGAGCACGGGCGCCACCGATTCCGCGCAGCTCCGCTTGCACGGCGTGCAGGCGTACGGCCTGCTTCCCTTCCCTTTGTCCGAAAACGATATTCTGCGCATGCACGCCGATGACGAACGCATTCCGCTCGATTCTTTTCAAAAGGGAGTTGCGTTCACTTACCGCGTGGTCAGCGAATTTGTAACGAAAAAATAGCAGCCTGAGTCTTGGGCCTGTCCGATGAATTTCCGCCGATCCAAAATCGTTTGCACGCTTGGCCCCGCGAGCGATTCGCCCAAAAGAATCGAGCAACTGATTCGCGCCGGGATGGATGTCGCGCGCATGAACTTTTCGCACGGCACTCACGCCTGGCATGCGCGCACGATTGCCCGCGTCCGGCAGGCCGCCATGCGCCTGGAAAAGCCCGTCGCAATTCTCGCGGATTTGGGTGGGCCAAAAATCCGGACGGGCAGTCTCGCGGGCGGTTCTATGGTGATGCTGCGCACAGGGCAGCGCTTTACGATTTCCGTGGGAGATAGCCCGGGAACAGTGGAAGGCGTCACCACCACTTTTCGTCAACTGCCCCGCGAGGTGAAGCGCGGCGACCGCGTACTTCTTGCCGATGGGCTTATCGAGCTGCGCGTCATGAGCGTCCGAAGCGGCGTGATCGTCTGCGATGTCGTCAATGGGGGCGAACTCGGGGAGCATCAGGGCATCAATCTACCCGGCGTGGAATTGAAAGTGCCATCGCTACTCCCCAAAGATTATGACGATTTGGCGTTCGCGCTCGCGCGCGGCGTTAATTACGTCGCAGTGAGTTTCGTGCGCCGCCCCGAAGACGTGAAGGCGGCTCAGCGCGCCATTCGCCGCGCGGGCAAGGATACGCCGGTGATCGCGAAGCTGGAAAAGCCCGAAGCGATTGCGAGGATCGACGACATTCTCATGGTTGCGGATGGCGTGATGGTTGCGCGCGGCGATTTGGGCGTTGAGATGAGCCCCGAAGTTGTCCCCGTCGTTCAAAAGCAAATCATCGCGAAGGCGCGCGACGCCCGCGTGCCGGTAATCACCGCCACGCAAATGCTTGAGTCCATGACGCAGAATCCCCGGCCCACGCGCGCTGAAGCTTCCGACGTGGCGAACGCGGTCCTCGATGGCAGCGATGCGCTGATGCTGAGCGGCGAAACCGCACGAGGTCTTTATCCCATCGAAACAGTGGAGATGATGGACCGCATCATCCGCGAAGCCGAATCGAGCGTCATAAATTTTCAACATCCTTTTCTGCGGCGATGGGATGTCGCCGAAACCACCGCGGAACTTGTCTGCCACGCTTCCGAAGAGCTGCAGTTGAAGGCCATCGCCGTTTTCACCGAGACCGGCTCGACCGCGCGCCTAATTTCCAAGCACCGCCCGCGCCCGCCTATCGTCGCGTTCACGCCCTTTGCCGAAACGCGCCGCCGCCTCGCGCTGCTCTGGGGAGTCCTGCCGCGCAGCATCGCGCGCGTCCGCGATATTGACGGCCTCGCCGAACTCACCGTAAAGCGACTCCTCGAAGAGGGCTTCGCCCATCGCGGCGACGTCGTCGGCATCGTCGCCGGCACGCCGCTCGGCCGCCCCGGCACCACCAACTTCATCAAGCTGCACGTGATCCCGCGCACGAATTAGTCCTGCCCATTGAAGCAGTCCCGCCCTATTTAATTCCGCGAACTCAAATTGAGTGGGAGCAATTCCTGCGTAAAGGATTAGTTTACCCAGCGGCCGGGGCGTGAAGGCGGGTCGCCGCCGCGGTTGCGCATGTAAACATCAAAACGGCGCTTCAACCGGCGGCGCTTCCAATCGGAAACCGTGTTTCGCATGCCGTAAAAAAAAGAGCCGCGGCGAAGATAAATGTAGCCGATCAACATGCCGCCGAGATGGCAAATGTGGCTGATGCTGTCGCCGGGCGCGCTCAGCTCGCTGAAGAATTCGATGCCGCCCATGATGGCGACAAATATTTTCATCGGAAGCATGACTGGAAATGGGATCAGGTAAACCGGGCGGTCCGGAAAAAGAACGGCGTTGGCGATCAACACGCCGAAGATCGCGCCCGAAGCTCCGACCGTGGGAATGTCGGACGGTTGATGTCCCCAGAAAAGCGGGAGATATCCCGCGGCAACGTTGATGAGTCCCGCTCCGACTCCGCATACGAAATAGAAATTCAGGAATTTTCGCGCGCCCCACAACCGCTCCAAATCCCGTCCGAACATCCACAGCACCAGCATGTTGAGCAACAGGTGCAAAAGCCCCGCGTGCAAAAACATGTAGGTGATTGGCTGCCAGATGTTCAGACCGGGGACGACACTGCGCACACCAAGTCCCAGGTACCTGTAGATCCAATTGATGGCCGCTTGGCCCCAGAACATTCCGGCGAAGGTCTGCCCGACAAAAGCGGCGGTGTTCGCGATCAGGAGATACTTGATGGCGGGTGTGACGAAAAATCCGCCGCCGCCGCTGCCGCCGCCCCAGCGCATTTGGACGTTGTATCTGCGGGACTCCATTCCCATGAGGACAGTCTAGAAGCGCGTGCGCGGCAATGTCAAAGAAGTGTGTTGTCAGGTTTCTTCTTTGGGTTACTCGAGCTTTTTGCGTGCGAAAACAAAGAGCGACGTCGCCAGCAAAACAAACATGATGACGCCAGCCCACGCGCTGGCCGCGAAACCGCCCAGGATCTTCGGCCCGAAAAGGAATAGATCTTTCGGCATCCAGTGCGCGTCTTCCATCACTTTGAAAATGATGGCGAGCAACCCAAAAACGCCGCCCGCGGCGATGAGTCCGCTGGAATAGAGCGAGCCGGGGCTGACTTCGCTGCTTGATTCGGCGGTTTTTTCCTGGCCGCGCTCGGCAAGCCAGCGCACGGCGCCGCCGGCGAATATCGCCATCGTCGTAGCGATGCTCAGGTACGAGCCCACGGCGAATGGCAGCGAGCGAATTCCGAGAAGCTCGACGGCAATCACAAGAAATACTCCGAGCAAGACGAGTCGCCACGGCAAGCGTTGATTGAGAATTCCGTTAATAACAGTGGCCATCAATCGCGCCTGCGGAGCGGCGGCCTGGTCGCTGCCAATTCCCTGCACCCACTGGACGGTAATTTTTTGCGCTGATGCATCATAAAGATACTTTCCGTCGGGCACCTGCGAAGAGCCGATCGCATTGACGAGAACAAACGTTTTCCCCTGATAGGAGTAGTTCTGGTTTTCGACGGCAACTCCGGTGGGCAATTGTTGAATGTTGAGCGGGATATCCACCGGATTATATTTTGCGAGGCCCTTGTTCATCAGGATGAGCGTGCCGCCAACCGCGACGGTGGAGATCGTCACGCCGATAATCAGTCCGATCTGCTGCCACACAGGCGTCGCACCAACCAGAAAACCCGTTTTCAAATCCTGCGATGTCGCGCCGGCAATCGCGGAGGCGATGCACACGACGCCGCCGATTGTAATCGCCAACACCGCATAAGGCGGTTGCTTCCAACCCGCGATAAGAAACACCGCACATGTTGCCATCAGTGTTGCGATTGTCATGCCGCTCACGGGATTCGAGCTATTTCCAATGAGTCCGCTGATGCGCGAGGCAACCGTCACAAACAAAAATCCAAATGTGACGACGATGACCGCCGCAAGAATATTCGCGAACAACCCGGTTTGCGCGCCGGGAATGGGGCGCAGCGTAAGCATCAGCCACATCAGAACAACAATTCCGATGGAGCCGAAGATTAGAAATTTAATCGGCAGGTCACGCTCCGTGCGCGAGCCGCCCGCCGTCATGCCGCGCTCTTTGCGGACATCCTTCATTCCCTGCGTCAGCGCGGAGACGATTGTGGGAATCGTCTTCATCAATGTGATGAGGCCGGCCGCCGCCACGGCGCCCGCGCCCATCGGACGAATGTACGTTGCCCACAACTGATCCGGCGTCATCTGCGGGATGGGAATTGTGCTGGGGTAAAGCGCGGCGGTTGGCGCGAGCGATCCAAAAAACCGGATTGCGGGCATCAACACGAGCCAGGAGAAAACTCCTCCCGCAAAAAGAATTCCTGCCACGCGCGGGCCGATGATGTAGCCGACCCCGAGATATTCCGATGTAATCGCCGCGCGGAATGACGCGCCGGGCAGCCAGTTCGGCCGATATTCCGGCTGGCCCGGCCACGCGCCGATGCTGTTCATCAAGAACGTGTAAACGCCTCCGATTCCAAGCCCCCAAAAAACGCGGCTGGCAAACGAGCCGCCGCGCTCCCCCGCAACGAGCACGTCGGCACACGCGGTGCCTTCGGGAAAAGAAAGCTGGCCGTGTTCCTTTACGATGAGCTGGCGCCGCAACGGAATCATGAAGAGAACGCCGAGCCATCCGCCAAGCAGCGCGAGCATGAAGATGCGCGTATACTCGAGCGGAAAACCGAGGAAGATCAGTGCGGGCAAAGTGAAAATCACGCCCGCCGCGAGCGATTCGCCCGCGGAGCCCACCGTTTGCACGATATTGTTTTCAAGAATCGTCGCGCGGCCAAACGCGCGGAGGATGCTGATGCTCAGCACGGCGATGGGAATCGATGCTGAAACCGTGAGCCCCGCGCGCAGCCCGACATAAACCGAAACCGCGCCAAATAAAATTCCAAATAGCGCGCCGAGAATCACCGCACGCAGGCTGAACTCAGCGAGCGAAGTCCCGGTATCCACAAATGGACGAAACTCGCCGGCCGGGGCGGTCGAACTCCAGGGTTTCGTGGCCACGCGTCACCTCCCAAGGTCCGCGATTCCGCATTCAATTTCCGCACTGCGATTCCGCCAAAGAAGTGCGGCCGGCAAAGAGTGTGCCGGGGCGTTGCGGCAAGCTAGCACCAGAAGGGCGCAAGGGCAAGCGCGTTCCTCCCGATGCCGCAGATGGATGGGATACGCGAGAATTATTTGCCGGACTCAATTGGGAGTTGCGTCTTTGCCCATTTCAAAAGGTCATTGAGATCGGCAATGTAGATGCGCGCCGTCCCGTCCTTGCCGGCGGTTACAATACGCTTTCCATCGGGTGAGAAAATTGCATTTAAGACGGCATCGCCATGCCCGGCCAGGGTTCCCAGCGGATGACCCGACTCGGCATCCCAGATTCGAGCTGTTTTGTCCGCACTCGCGGTGACGATGCGTTTTCCATCGGGTGAGAAGGAAGCAGTGGAGACCAGGTCGGTGTGTCCGGTCAAAGTGGCCAACAAGTTGCCGGATTCGACTTCCCAGATTCGAGCGGTATTGTCTGCACTCGCTGTGACAATACGCCCGCCATCCGGTGAAAACGCTGCGTTCGAGACCCGGTCGGTATGGCCGGTGAGAGTTGCGAGCGCACTGCCCGATTCAGCATCCCACACTCGCGCAGTCATGTCCGGGCTCACACTGACGATGCGCTTTCCATCGGGCGAAAAAACGGCACCAAGGACCGCGTCGGTATGCCCGGTTAGGATGGCCAATGGATGTCCAGTTTCGGCGTCCCACACTCGTGCTGTACTGTCCAAACTGGCCGTCACGATGCGTCTTCCATCCGCCGAGAACGCGGCTCTATAGACCGAGTCAGTATGCCCGTTCAAGGTGACCAGTAGTCGGCCCGAATCCGCATCCCACACCCCAGCCGTCTTGTCAGGACTAGCGGTGACAATGCGTTTTCCATCGGGCGAAAACACTGCATCAGAGCCCACGGAGGGTGAGAGAGTTACCACCAGAGTGCCTGTAGCGGCGTCCCACACTCGCGCCGTCCCATCCCTGCTGCTGGTGACAATGCGCTTTCCATCGAGCGAGTATGCTGCACCGATTACTGGGCCGGTATGGCCGCTGAGTGTTGCCTCGGGATGACCTGAAACGGCATCCCAAACTCGCGCCGTATGATCCTTGCTGGCAGTGACAATGCTGATTCCATTTGGTGAGAACACCGCTTCAAATACCACATCGGTGTGCCCGGCTAGAGTTGCCAGCGGGTGGCCGATTTCGACATCCCAAACGCGCGCTGTATTGTCCATGCTGGCCGTGACGATGCGTTTCCCGTCGCGGAAGAAGGCTGCACGCCAGATCTCGTTGGTGTGTCCGGCTAAGACTGCTATCAGATGGCCGTTTTCGGCGGCCCACAATCTCGCAGTCTGGTCCAGGCTGGCAGTGATAATTCGCTTTCCATCCGGCGAGAACGCTGCATGATAGACGGTCCTTGTATGCCCGGACAGGGTGAGCAGCAAATGGCCGCTTTCGGGATCCCACACTCGAGCGGTGTGGTCCTTGCTGGCGGTGACGATGCGTTTTCCATCGGGCGATACTGCCGCATACCAGACTAAGTCGGTGTGGCCTACGAGCGTAGTCAGAGGTTTGCCGGATTCGGCGTTCCACAATCGCGCCGTTTGGTCTTTACTGGCGGTAACGATTCGCATTCCATCCGGCAGGAACGCCGCGCCAAGGACCGCGTCGGTATGCCCGGTCAGTGTGACCAGCGATTGGCCAGTCTGGGCATCCCACACTCTTGCCGTGTTGTCCATACTGGACGTGACGATGCGCTTCCCATCGGGCGAGAATGCTGCCCTGTAAACCCAGTCGGCATGCCCGGTAAGGGTGGCCAGCAGTTGCCCCGTATCGGCATCCCAAACGCGAGCTGTGCGGTCCCTGCTGGCTGTGACAATGCGCTTCCCATCGGGCGAGAACGTCGCTCTGTATACCCAGTCGCCATGCCCGGTTAGCGCAGCCTTTAAATGGCCCGATTCCGCATCCCATACACGGGCAGTTTGGTCCCTGCTGGCAGTGACAATGCACTTTCCATCGGCAGAGAACGCCGTATCAAGGACATAACCTGTGTGCCCCGTCAAGGTCGCAAGTGGCCTGCCCGTTGCTGCATCCCACACACTGGCCGTTAAGTCATCGCTCGCAGTGACGATGCGCATTCCATCGGGCGAGACAGCTGCGCGATTGACGGATCTACCATTGAACAGAATCAGGCGCACGAGGTCCTTCGAGCACTTTTCTCAGCGCCATCTCAGCTTCGAGTGTCGGCCAAGACTCTACAGCTTCCACTCCTCTGCGAAGTGCTAATCCTAGATCGCCGGAACCGAGCGCCTGCTGAGATTGGCCGGCGAGTAGAAACGACTCGGCTTGCGACCGGATCCGCTCCCGCTGAGCGGCCTCTGCTTCGTAAGCCGAGATGCTGGCCTGAATGAATCCACGCTCGGCATCGCTCAATTGCATCGGTTTTGAAATCAACCAAGTTCGCGCGCGGGTCAGCTTCAAGCCGGAGAGCAAGGCTTCGGTTTTCTGACTATCTGGAGCCTTTTCCCAGTCACGCAAATCCTGCTCGATGCGATCCTTGCCGATTAAGAATTCGCGTTCTTCGTCGAGCCAGGCCCGGAGGAGTGGCCACTTACGCAACAGCGCCTCGTGGGCAACTTCCACAGTTTTTGCGCCATCTTGTTCTTTTTGGATAATGAGGAGACGCGCTGTGGCCAGTCTCTCAATTAGAGGCCGGGCTCTTGCGGGCAGGGCATCGAAACTGGCGGGGCGGCGGACATATTCGCCTTCTGAATTGACGCGTACCATGGCAGGCACGAATGCTTCCTTGAGGGCTTGCAGATCTTCCGGGACAGGTTTTGCCGCACCGATGACTTCGTCCGCTTTGCGGCGCACCGCGTTTTCAAGAGGAGAAAGTTTTGCGGCGTCATCGCCGAGCGCTTTGTAGGTCTCAATCGTGAGACGCCCGCTCTGACCAAAGCGGTCATAGAGTTCGCGGAGCGCAAAGGCCAGGAGCGGCAAAGCATCGTCTGTCGCCGCATCGCGCATGGCTGCCATCACAAGTGCGTCTTCCACTGTGAACCCGGCGATCCGAGCGGGGCCTTCGATAATGTCGCGTATTCGGATCAGAGGCATGGATTTCAGGGGAAAAACTTCGGGTTCGGCCAGAAGAGCGGGGGCTTGCTGCAATTGACCGAGATAGTCGGAGCGCAATGCCATAACAACGAGGAACGGCAGCCGCTCATCCAAAAAGTTGTTGATAACCCCGAGAAATTTTTCAGCTTCCTTTTTTTCGGCCGCGCCGAACAATTCTTCAGCCTGGTCAATGGTGATCAGGATTTGCGCTTCGTTGGCGCCGCGTGCAGCGCGAAGGTTGCGGGCAAGGTCCGAAAGTGTTCCCGTGAGATCCTCCGCGGCGAAGACGTCCCGCCAGAGCTGCCAATCGGCGTCAGGACCGAGCGCGATTGCCACGGCCTGAGCCAATTCCTCAAGCGGCTGAATTTGCGGACGGAACGGCGGGAGAACGATCCAATTGTGTTTGTCCTGTTTGAGCCGTGGCAATACTCCCGCTCGGAGCAGGGAGGATTTTCCCGAGCCGGATGCGCCGAGCACGGCGACGAGTTTGGCGCCGCCCTGCGCGCGCCTTGCGTTAAGACGCTCGATCACCCGGCGAATATCATCGTCGCGTCCAAAATAAATGGCGGCGTCAGCCTCCTCGAAAGCAAGCAACCCGGGATAGGGAGGACGCTTGCCGTCCCAGTGAAATCCGCCGCGCTCATTGAGCACAATCGCCGTCAAATTCGCCGCGAGGCGCTCAAGACCGCCTTCACGATCCTTCACAAGATTGAGGTGCTGAATGTCACTTGAAACGAAAGTTTCTCCGGTCGGTGACTCGATGAGCGGGAAAATTGCTTTGCCGAGAGCGCGTGCCTGCGTAAATTCCGCGAAGCACCACTTACTATCAAACCAGTTCTTCGTGAGAATTAGAATGACCGCATCGGCCATGGCCATTTCGCGATAGAGCGTGCGCTCCCAGTCTGCCCCCGGCTGGATGCCTGCGTGCTTATCGAAATCGAGAAAGGTCTCGGTAAACCCATTCGCGCGCAACCAAGTGAGAAGGCGAGAGGCTTGCTCGGGGTCCCGGCTTGAATGACTAATGAAGATGTGTGACGTGGCTTTGCCTCAGGATGAGGATTTTCTTGGGCGATTTGACTTCCAGATACTACGCTTATTGACGGCGAATCTCTAACATCAGAAATGAAAACCTCAGAGAAGGCAATTGAGTGCGGGCGCGCGTGATCGGCGAAAAGGGCAACGACGTGGCGGAAGGCGATGATCCGCGGAAACTTCCGGTGGAATTTGATGACACCTCACTACAAACGGATGATTTTGAAATCACGATCCCCCCGGGTTACACAGTGGATGACCTTCCGCGGCCCACGAAGACGGAGACCGATTTTGCAAGCTATGCGAGCCAAATCCAGGTGACTGGAAATGCGATTCATTACACGCGAACGTTTCAGGTGAAGCAGGTGCTCGTCCCGCTTGACAAAATGGACGAGCTACGAAAGTTCAACCGCCAGATCGCGCAAGACGAACGCGCAAGCGTAGTGCTGAAGCGCGCGGGGCAGTAACCCACACTGCAAACTTCATTTCGGGCGTGGAGACACAAAAACAATTCGTGGAAGTACGCCGAGCGCTTCAATCGCGGGGCGGAGATTGCGCGGCGCAAGATGCCCTGCGTCCCGCTGGAGAGCGGCGGACTGCTCGGACGAAAGTTCAAGGCGGAATAGATCGGCGCGATGCTCGAAGGAATAGCCGGAATAGGTCGCGGCGGTGGGATTCGCCGCGGCAAGCGCGATGAGGCAATCCCAAAAACTGCGCGACGCGAAAAGCGGTTTGTGTTCAGCCGCGGCACGCTGCATTTCCACGGGCTGGCGCCCGACAGCGGCGCTTTCAATCAGTACCGCGGCGCAAGATTGTGGAGAAAATATCCGGCGGGGATCGCCGGGAGGAAAATCTTCCGGAAAATCGGCCAGCAACGCGGAAAGCTCGGCCGCATCCGAGTCAAAGCCCTGCCACGTGTAACGGTAAAAATGGTAGACGATGGTGCCCGAATGAAAAATTTTCTGGATGCGCGGAATGTCGCGGCCGGTTACGGTGAGCACCATGTCCGTAAGCTCCCGCAATCGGAAGATTTGCCGCTTCACCGGGCGGACGCTGACGTATTCGGCGTCTTCTTCGGTGAAACGGACGGGGATGGTTTCCGGCAGCGGCACGGTAGATTGATAGTGCAAGGGGATGCGCGGCGCCGAGGTCAGCCCCCAAGACGCGCGCGAACGCGATCGCTCAGCGCTTTGCCGTCCACGGTCTTGCCTTCGAGGCGCGCGCGGGCGGCCTTGATGACGGCGCCCATCTGCTTCGGCGAATTCGCGCCGGTCTCGGCGATTGCGGCGTCAATCGCGGCGTTCATCTCCGCTTCGCCTGCCGCAGCCGGCAAATAATCTTCGAGGATGGCGATTTCGCGCGTCTCTTTATCCGCGAGGTCCGTGCGCCCGCCCTTCGTGAACATTTCGACCGATTCCCTGCGCTGCTTCACCAGCGTGTTCAGCACCTGCAGGGCTTCCGCTTCGTCCAGCGGGCGGATTTTTTCGATCTCTTTATTTTTTAGCGCGGATTTCATCATTCGCAGGACGCTGAGGCGCGATTCGTCCTTCGACCTCATCGCGTCGGTCATGTCTTTCTGAATTCGTTCGACGAGCGCCATCGCGGGAATTCTCCGTTGTGAGAAAATTTACTATAGCACAGGAAATCCGCCGCGCTCCGCGCAGATTGTCGCGATTCGCTGTTCGGAAGGCTTCGCGGGATGCGATGGAAGTCCTGGCCTGCGGATGAGTTTGACACCAAGTGCGCCTCCCCATAGGCTGGATTCCTTATGCGAATCGTGGTTGCGGATCCGATCAGCCAGCACGGGATCGAGCTGCTGCGTGGAGCGGGGTGGGAAATCCTTACGCCCGCGCGCGAAGAGCTTCTCGCCGCGCTCGCGACCGCCGACGCGCTTATCGTGCGAAGCGCAACGCACGTCACATCAAGCCTTCTCGAAGCGGGGCCGCGATTGCGCGTGGTCGGACGCGCGGGCGTGGGAGTCGACAATATTGACGTGGACGCTGCAACTGCGCGCGGCGTTCTGGTGATGAATACGCCCGGCGGAAATTCTGTAAGCGTGGCTGAACTCACGATCGGACTCATGCTCGCCGTGGCGCGCCACATCCCGCAGCTGGACGCGAGCATTCACGCCGGAAAGTGGGAAAAATCCGGAGGCGTGGGCGTGGAGTTGCGAGGAAAAACTCTGGGACTTATCGGACTCGGGCGCGTGGGCAGCGAGGTGGCGCGGCGCGCTCGCGCGTTTGGGATGATTGTGATTGCCCACGATCCCTGTGTGACGGAAGAAGCCGCGCGTGGTTCGGGTGTCGACCTTCTGCCGCTGGCTGATGTTCTGAGACGATCCGATTTCCTGTCACTCCACACGGCGCTGAATCCGGCCACGGAGAAACTTATCCGCGCGGAGACGCTCGCGCAGTGCAAGCGGGGCGCAATTCTAATTAACGCGGCGCGCGGGGAGTTGGTGGATGAATTGGCGCTTGCTGAGACGCTTCGGTCCGGGCAATTGGCCGGCGCGGGGCTCGACGTCTTCGCGGAAGAGCCGCCGCTGAAATCTCCGCTCATCGGCCTCGCAAATGTGGTCGCCACGCCGCACATCGCCGGTTCAACTCACGAAGCGCAGGAAGAAGTCGGGACGCAGATTGCGCAACAGGTGTTGAGTTATCTCACCGAAGGCGCGCTGGACAACGCCGTGAACCTCCCCGCGGTCAGCGGAGAACAATACCGGCGCGCGCGTCCGTGGATCGAAATGGTCACACGCCTGGGCGCATTTGTGGCGCAGATTGCCGGTGTGCGATTCGAGCGCGTGAGCTTGGCGTTTGCCGGCGAGGCGGCCGAAATGGGCGCAAGCGTTTTGCGCAACGCCGCGCTCGCCGGGCTGCTCAACACCGTTCTGGATGAAAAGGTGAATCTTGTGAATGCAAGCAAGATCGCCACCACGCGAGGCCTGATCGTTGAGGAGCGTTCGCGTCACCAGGAGCAAGGCTATCCGGACACGGTAGAGGTTGCGGTGCGCGCCGGTTTGGAATCGGGCGGCGTTTCCGCGGAGGCAACCGTCCTCCACGGAGTTTCGCCGCGCGTCTTGCGGGTGGACGGAATCGCGCTGGAGGCTCCGCTCGCGGGCACGATGCTTTTTTTTCGCAATCGCGACGTTCCCGGCGTCATCGGTGAAATCGGCACCATACTTGGAGCGCGGGGCGTGAACATCGCCACGTTTGCCCTCGGGCGCGACGCTGCGGCAAGAGGAGCCGAAGCGATGGCGCTCGTGCGGCTTGACGGCGCGGTGCCGGAAGAAACGCTGCAGCTTATCCGTGGCATCGGCGCGATCACCGAAGCGCGGTTGGTGCGGCTCCCGGACTAATTTCTGCTCAGGCGGACACAGTCACAAAAACGGCCGTGAGGCGGGGCCACGCCATCCTGCATGCGGGACCCCGCCACCTGTGGGGTTAAAACTTATTCGGATTGCACGGCGATGTACAAAGCGCCGCCGTTTCGATTGATCAGCAACAGGGCCGAATCAGAATTGCCATGGCTAAGCGCCTGTTGGTATTCGTTTACGCTATTGACCGGATGGCGGTTCACTTCTTCGATGACGTCACCGCTTTGGAGCCCCGCCTGGGCCGCGAGACTATCCGGCGCTACCTGTGTGATCACGACTCCATGGACCGAAAGCCCGATATTGAGTTGCCGGGCAATGGAAGGCGTTAGGTCTTCAACTTGAACGCCACTCATCGGACCGTGTGTGAGACCCGAAGACCCGCTCGACTCGTTCTGCGCGGTCGACGGCAATTCGCCGAGGGTCACCGAAATGTCCATTTCCTTCCCTTCGCGCATGACTTTGAGATGAACGGTGCTATTGGGAGCGGCTTCAGCGATGCGCAAACGCAACTCGCTGTAGTCGGCAATCGTCTGCCCATTCACTCCAATGATGATGTCGCCCCGGTGCAGGCCTGCCTTGACGGCTGGTGAGTCCGGCGTGACGTCAGTCACGAGGGCACCTTCGGCGTTGGCGAGGCCGAACTGCTTTGCCAGTGCAGGAGTGACCTGTTCAATTTCCACGCCGAGATATCCACGCGAGACCTTCCCGTGTTCGATAATTTGAGTCATTACGTTTCGGGCCATATCAATCGGAATGGCAAATCCGATGCCTTCGTTGCCGCCGCTGCTGGAGGCAATCGCCGTATTGATGCCGACCAGATTCCCTTCGGCGTCGATTAGCGCGCCACCGGAATTGCCGGGGTTAATTGCGGCGTCGGTTTGTATGAAGTCTTCGTACCCTCCCTTGCCTTCTATACCTACATTGGTGCGGCCTTCAGCGCTAACAATGCCCATGGTTACAGTCTCACCGATACCGAATGGGTCGCCGATTGCCAGTACGTAATCGCCGACTTGAAGTTTATTGGAATCGGCGAAGGGAAGGATTGGCAGATTTGAAGCATCAATCTTGAGCACTGCGATATCGGATTGGGGATCAGTGCCGACAACCTTTGCCTTAAACTGGCGCTTATCTGAAAGCTCCACGGAGATTTGCGTCGCGCCATCAACGACGTGGTTGTTCGTCAATATATAGCCATCTTTGTTGACGATTACACCGGAGCCGAGACTTTGTTCGTGCTCCTCCTGTGGTTGATTGAATTGCCGCATTTGGGGCCCGAAAAACTGCTGGAAGAAGGGATCGTTCGAGAACGGGTCCATCGGCATATTGTTGCGAACCTTGATGACCTTGGACGAATTGATGTTGACCACAGCCGGCATCGCCATCTTAACGATGGGCGCAAAACCGGCGGCCGGTAGAATGGGTGACGCTACGGAATGCAACACGGGAGCCAAGGCGAATGAA
This sequence comes from uncultured Acidobacteriota bacterium, assembly GCA_963737185.1. Classification (GTDB taxonomy): domain Bacteria; phylum Acidobacteriota; class Terriglobia; order Acidiferrales; family UBA7541; genus DASTCZ01. Next base: position 99,280 of record CAVTRS010000022.1, read on the forward strand.
ACATTTGACGCGCCATGTGTAATTTGAATGCCGGCGGTTGCTCCCGCTGCCAGGCCAATGACAAGTGCAAGTGCCACAATCAGAATGAATTTTCCCCGGGGTGACGAAGGTGTCTCGCGGTCCATTTCTGTTCTCCTTGTAAAATCAATTCAGTGCTTCGAATGTGATTCTCAGGTTGATATTGAAGTCGTTGCGGATTAGGCCCGGCTGTGGCCGGAATAGCGGAATTCAGCGCCATCCGGCGCAGCCGGAGCCGTTGGCGAGACATCGCCGTGGGGAATCGTTCTCGGCTACTCTTGCATTGCGCGATGGGAAGGCGATCTTACCGGGATCTTTCTTCGCACATCGCGTCAGGAGTGACGAAACCATGTGCGTGAGCGCCGAGTTTCTTCCTCGCCCGCTAATTGTTTTCAGGCGCGCGATGCTCACTCAACATATAGTTGGATGCAAAAACCGAGGGCGGGGCTGTCTGAAAAAAATGCCGGTGGAATAGGTTCATCCGATATTCAAGCCGGCATTTTCATTCCAAGAGAAAGAGGATCTAACCTTTGATTACGCCCATGGGGCGGAGCCGCGCGACTTTGCGCGCGAGGCCCGCGTTGTGGACGACGTCCACAACCGCGTCAATATCCTTATACGCCTCGGGAACTTCCTCGAGGATGCCGTTGCGGGTTTCCGAACGCAGAATGATTCCCTGCGCTTCGAGCTTTTGTGTTTCAACGCGCGCATCGCGCCCTTGCTTGGCGGCCGTGCGGGATAGCGCGCGTCCCGCGCCGTGGCACACGGTTCCAAAAGTTTCTTCCATGGCGCGCGCGTTGCCCGCAAGGACGTAACTCGCGGTGCCCATCGAGCCGGGGATCAGCACGGGCTGGCCCGCGGCAGCGTACGCATCCGGAATGTACGGCGAATACGCTGGAAACGAGCGCGTCGCGCCCTTGCGATGAACGAGGACATCTTCTTCGGCGCCGCCATCCACGCGGTGGCGTTCGCGCTTGGCAATGTTGTGCGCAACGTCATAGACAACGCGTAGCGCGGCATCGCGGCCGAATATTTTGCCGAACGAGCCGCGCACGGCGTGCGTGATCGCCTGTCTATTCGCCCACGCGAAGTTAGCGGCGGCGGCCATCGCGGCAAGGTAATCGTGCCCCTCTTTTGATTTTGCGGGAACGCAGGCGAGCTGGCGATCGGGCAGCGTAATGTTGTAGCGGCGCATGGCTTCGTTCATCGTTTTCAAATAATCAGTGCAGACTTGATGGCCGAGGCCGCGCGAGCCGCAGTGAATCAAGACGACTGCTTGGTTTTCCACAAGTCCGAATACTTCCGCGGTTTCGGCGTCGAGGATATGCTCGACATATTGCACTTCGAGAAAGTGATTGCCGCTGCCGAGTGTGCCAATCTGCGTGCGTCCGCGCTGCTTCGCGCGATCGGAAACTTTTGATTCATCAGCGCCATCCATCTGGCCGGACTCTTCGCAATACTCGATGTCGTCGGCTTCGCTGTAACCGTGCTCGACCATCCATGCCGAGCCGGTTTCGAGGATGCTGTTGAGATCGTCGTAGCTGCACGGAATCGTGCCCTCGGAACCGGTGCCGGAAGGCACGTCGCGAAAGAGCTGGTTGACGAGGTCGCGCAATTTCGCGCGCACCGCTTCCTGATCGAGATTGGTTGCGAGCAGGCGAACACCGCAGTTGATGTCAAAGCCGACACCCCCGGGTGACACCACGCCGTCGCGCTCACGCGTGGCCGCGACGCCGCCGATCGGAAATCCGTAGCCCTGATGAATATCGGGCATGGCGAGCGAGCGACCGACAATTCCCGGCAGGCACGCGACGTTCATCGCCTGCTCGATGGAAAGATCGCCGAGGATCGCTTCGAGCAAATGCTCGTCCGCATAGATGAGCGCGTCCGTGCGCATGTCTTCGCGTATTTCGCGAGGCACGAGCCAGCGGTAGCGATCCAGTTTGCGGAGTTGATTTTTGGCGATAGGCACGGGATTTGCTTCTCGGCTTAGTATAGCGGGAATGTTTCCGTGGCGCGCCGCGCTATGCTAATCTTAAATTCCCGCTTGGCTTGCAAGCACCCGCTTGATTGCTATGGCCAAGCTGCCCCGGTCGGGGCGTAGCGCAGCCTGGCTAGCGCGCCTGGTTCGGGACCAGGAGGTCGAAGGTTCAAATCCTTTCGCCCCGACCATTTTTTCAATAGATTTCAACAAGCGCTGGCACTTGGTTCGGGACCAGGAGGTCGAAGGTTTCCGCCTGCGCCTGAAAGAGAAGCAAGCTGGCTTCGGCGGACTCCAAGCAGCAAATCCTTTCGCCCCGACCATTTTTTCAATAGATTTCAACAAGCGCTGGCACTTGGTTCGGGACCAGGAGGTCGAAGGTTTCCGCCTGCGCCTGAAAGAGAAGCAAGCTGGCTTCGGCGGACTCCAAGCAGCAAATCCTTTCGCCCCGACCATTTTTTCAATAGATTTCAACAAGCGCCGGCACTTGGTTCGGGACCAGGAGGTCGAAGGTTTCCGCCTGCGCCTGAAAGAGAAGCAAGCTGGCCTCGGCGGACTCCAAGCAGCAAATCCTTTCGCCCCGACCATTTCATTCAGCTACTTCCTCGACATCCTGCTCGGCGTCCTGTTGGACATCGCCATCGCATTCGCTTTCGCCGTCGGCTTCGATTACGTCGAGTGCGCCTTGCGCCATGGCTTTTAGGAATTCGGGGCCATAAGCGCCCAGGACGTCGCTTCTTACTCCGCCAAGACTGTAAAGAAGGAGAGAGCAATTGTAGACGAGCACTGCACCCTTGCGGAGCGGGATGCGGTCTTCGACGATTAGCTTCATGAGTCTGCCGAGCACGTGGTTAACGGCGATCGCGGTGTCAAAATTTTCCGGCGCGGAACTAAGGAGTTCCTCGGCAACGGCTTGCGTGTCAAGAATCTGGCGCTCGTGGGTGGCGTGGGCCGGGCAGAGGCCGGACTTGTTACGGTCGGTGCGAGAGCCGGTGGAGCGGAGGGCGAGATTGCGGCACTGGCGGCCCGCGGCGTCCTTGTGGGTGCAGCGAATGCCCTCGGGAGGGACACGCTGGCGGGGCGGGCGGGAGTTTGTCGGCGTCGCGGAAGTAGTTTTAGTTTCTTCAGGCATATGAGGCTCCTTGGGTTGAAGTGATAAGGATAAGGCGTGGTCCGGCGGCTCTGCAGCTCGCGTTCCGTGAACCCGAGGATTGGCGCTGATGTCGCGATGGAGGCGATATTGCGAGGCGAATTACATTGCACGTTATGGGGCGCTTCATGTGACGCAGCGTTCGGAGTGAATTCGTGAGATGCGTCGCGATGTTGGAATTCAGTGGCAGGCCCCGCGTTCGGGGAACGCGGGCTACAAGATTCGTCGTTTTTCTTCCAACATGTCGGCGCTTCGATGGGGAGGGGGGGATACCCCCTATCTTTTTGTAAGAGTGTGCGCCTAAAGGACTTACAGGAACGAAGAGTGACAAGAGTAAGCGCCTAAAGGACTTACGGGTTCCCGCACAGAATCGCGGGACGCAAGAGTCGCATTTTGGAGCGAAGGGTGAGGTTAAGTGATTGTCTGGATTGGAGTTAAAGCGCGTTGGCGTCGCGATTTTCATAAATTTCTCGCAACGCTTGCCGGCGATTCAGGTGCGCTGACCGCTGAAAGCTAAGGGCTACGTTGATGGCGATTATAGAAAAAGCTAGGATGTTTGTCAATAGATAAATGAAGATAAATGAAAAAAGATCAGAGAAAAATCAAAGTGGAATTCGAATGGACTTGTGGAAAAGTGTTCAGAGATGAAAAATCAGCACCAAGACCAACGTCAAACGCCTCGCCCTTTGCTTTCACCAAACCCACAAGGAATGGGTCGCCCGGGCCAATTGGGGGCAACGGTAGCTCTGTTCAATCCCAGCTCAGACCTGCTGCTTTAGCGTCTTCTGGCCGGAATTTCAGGACATCATCTGCGGAATCCAGTGGGAAGACTTCGGCGGTGATGTCGTGCAGATCACCGACTTCAAAGCGAAATGGTCCTTGACCGCCCGCCTCCAGTGCTATTCGATACTCGGACTCGTGTGAATAGATCGACCGTTTGTGGAATCTCCCTATTTTTCCCGAGTATTTGGTTTCATCATAGTATTCAACAAGCTGACACTTGCCCTTCAGCCCCTGACGCTTCGCTGCCGCCGCCACCCTTGAGAGGAACTCTGGCGTATTGGTGAACAGGAGAAAGGAGTCACCGAACCATTTGTAGGACTTCGGGAAGATCGGACCGTCGGTCGGCCTGTTAACGGCGAACATGCAGAAAATATTACAGGCAGATGTTTGCTGCAGCGCAATCCGGACCGGACCCGCCAATTCCGAAGGCGCAACACGAATCTTCTCCCAACCAGGGATCTGCGGGTCGAAAGTCAACTCGCGGATATGGCAAGGCTGAATCATGGAATCTGTACCCTCATACGGGTCAAGTCGGGCTGGATCGGCCTCCGACGACCTAAAGAAAGCTAAGGAGTTCATGTACAAGAGACCTTTGCGCAGCATCTCCATATGCTCTCTTTGGCCGAGCTTGAGCAGTACCATAAAAGGCTCGCCCGTTTGTGTTCTGAGGCTCACAGTTGATTATCTCTCGAGAATCGCTTCGTACCAGCATGGGCAGAATGGAGCATCGCAGTCAGGGAGTGGCAACTCCGGCGCTTCTTCTATGCGGTGAATCTTCTTGAATCGTACTATGCTCTCGCACTCGCCGTGTATCTTGACTTGCTTAACAAAGGCAAGTTTCTTCATGTCGAGAAGCTCTTTCTTCCGTGACACCCGATGAAACGTGTCAATATGCATGCATTCGAGCGTAGCCTTTGGTTCGATCGTTTTGAATGCTGAGGGATCAAAGTACTCAATGAATGTCTTCGAGTATTTCATCCTGGTGTTCAAGCCCAACGCCTTCTTTTCTTTGACCGTTAGAGTCTCATCACCGCTAAACGCTATTTTTGTATCGGTGCGCCCAAATGGAATAGAAGCTCCTCTGAGTTTCGCCATAAGCTCGGGGATTTTGTCTACTCTGAAAAAACCGGATGCAATGATCCGCTCTTCAAGCAGTTGAAGAATTTCTTCGTTAAGTTGACGTGCCACTTCAATTTCTTGGGGAGTCGGCGTAATGCCGAACCTAACGTCCATATAACCCTCCGGCCTGGGTGATGTCTTCGCTCTTCTTCCTGCCAAGAAAAGGGCTACGGCTATGGAAAGAAGCAATATGATTACTAGAAATGGCATATACCCATTATCGGCCAAAAACGCCACTCCCGTTTTCTCAAAGGTCTCTAAATTTACGTGAGGATAGACGCCGGGCTGCGCCACGAACGCTAATCATAGTTGACGACTCTCGGTGGTATCATTTTCGCGTGTGGACTGGGAATCAGGAAACGCGAAAGGCTGGCCCACCCTCCCGCCCCGTCCCAAGAATGGAAAACGTCCCGTCTGTCCCCGGTCCCCCAGCGACTGACCAAAACGGCAAGACGACCACATACGCGTATGACACAGCCGACCGACTGACAAGCGTTACGGACCCCGCGAGCAACGTCACGACCTACGCCTACGACACAGAGAACAACCTGCTGAGCATCACGGACGCGAATAGCCATACGACTACCTTCGCGTATGACGCATTTGGCCGTGTGGTGCAGACGACCTTCCCCTCGAACCTCTCCGAGTTCTACGCATACGACGCCATCAACAATCTCGTAAGCAAGACGGACCGCAACGCGAACACGATTCAGTATGTCTATGACGCGCTGAACCGGCTGACGCAGAAGAACTATCCCGATTCGAGCACCGCTGCTTACGTCTACGACCTTGCCGGAAAAGTGACGCAGATGAACGACCCCAGCGGCACATACGGCTTTAGCTACGACAATATGGGTCGACTGACCGGGACGACGGCGAGCTATAGCTTCCTCACGGGCACAACCTTCACCAACGCATACACCTATGACGCCGCCTCCAACCGCACCGGCTACACCGCTCCGGACGGAAGCACAAACACTTACACGTATGACACGCTGAACCGGCTGACAGGGCTCGCGAATTCGTGGGCGGGATCATTCGGATTCAGCTACGACGCACTAAGCCGCCGCACGCAGATGACGCGGCCGAATGGAGTAAACACGAATTACACCTACGATTCGCTTTCGCGGCTCCTGAGCGTGCTGCACCAGGCGGGGGGAAGTACTATTGACGGCGCAAGCTATACCGTTGATGCTACTGGTTACCGCACGTCAAAGGCGGATCAGTTGGCGGGCATGACGTCGAACTATAGCTACGACTCGATTTACGAGCTGACACAAGTGACTCAGGCCGCGAACCAAACCGAGAGCTACACCTTCGATCCGGTCGGAAACCGTCTAAGTTCGCTCACGGCTGCCACCTCTAGCTACAACTCGTCGAACCAACTAACGTCCAATTCAAATGCCACGTACACCTACGACGCAAACGGGAATGCGCTCACGAAGACAGACAGCACTGGCACAACCAGCTACACGTGGGATTTCGAAAACCGACTGAAAAACGTCACTCTGCCCGGCACGGGCGGGACTGTCACTTTCATGTATGACCCGTCAGGCCGCCGCGTTCAGAAAATTTTCACGCAAGGGACGAGCACGACAACTACCACGTTTGCTTATGACGGGCAAAGGATAGCCGAAACGACGGATGGGGCAGGGAATCTCGTGGCGAGGTACCTACAAGGGAGAGAGATTGATGAGCCTCTTGCATTGAACCAGAATGGCTCAATCAGCTTCTATGAGGCGGACGGCCTGGGCTCCATCACTTCCGTTACTAACTCTGCTGGAGCAGTGGTGCAATCTTACTCCTACGACACGTTTGGGAATCTCGTAGCCTCAACCGGTTCCCTTGCAAATCCATTCCGATATGCCGCCCGCGAAATTGATTCGGAAACCGGTCTCTATTACTACCGTGCCAGGTACTACGATCCCGCTCTTGGACGCTTTATCTCGGAAGACCCTCTAGGGTTTAGAGGGAGTGGCCCAAATTTCTACGCGTATGTCTTCGACAGCCCCACGAATCTGGTCGATCCGTTCGGGCTTACGCCGGGCGACTGGTGGGATCCCCGCAGCTATGACTTCAGTCATTACAACGCGTGGGACACGGTACAAGATTTTGGCAATGTCGCCGAGGCGTTCACGGACGCAATCACTTTTGGAAGTGCTTCGCGGCTCAACGATGCTTTGGGAGCCGGTAAGTTTGTGAACAGATGCGGTATCGGTCACAAACTGGGTACAGCTGCAGGATACATTGCTGCCATTCCGTTGGGTAAGGCGGCCTTCGGGACACGTGGACCAATATTTGGTACGAGATATGGTGGAAATACTCCGCTGCTGAACTCCAATGATTTCTTACGAATTGGATGGAGCTACAGTCGCCCCACTGGGGAGTATGTTTTTAGAATTGGAGGCGACCTGGTAGGCTTGATCATGGACAACCCTCACATAGATCTTTGGCCGCCTTCGTGGTGGTTCTAGTAACCCTAGTTGGCAGCCAAGGACCGAACAAGGACAAAATCAATGTGGAAGAAAAACATGAACAGTGAAGAGGTGGCCCAACTTATTGAGCGCTTCTTGGAAGAACGGAGTCTATATCCGCAGGAATGGAATGATTTTGTGGAAACTTCGCAAAAGGATAGTGTCGTTGAGAATTACAGGCGGCAATGCTATGAACTCGACCCTCTTGTGAACTGTCCTGGAGTGCCTGATCCAGATGCAGTCGCCCGTCTTAAAGGGATTATAGAACGTTTGCGATCGGGCAGAGTCTAGAACAGGCTCGCGATCCGTTCCTTGATCCTGGCCGATCCCGACTCGCCCTGGGGAGACTTTCTAGTGTGTCCCAAGAAATGACTTTTTATTTGCCTATTGAAGGCCACATCTTAAGTGGGATTCCCTACGACCGTTTTCAATACCTATGGTTGGCGTTTCCCGGCCGACTAGAGCGCGAGTAAGCTGCGACTGACCTGCCCCCCTACGGCCGCAACTCGTCGCGCAGGTGGCCTGGATGTAATCCGTGCTGGAGTGAACCCCTAAACTGAGACATTTTCGCTTGCTACACTTCGCAGGGAGAGGAGCTGCGAGTGGAAAAGAGACGAGTCAAGAAGTATCCGAAGGCGTTCCGGCAGATGGAGGGGGTCACTCTACGCGACTGTATATAATTTTGTAGCGGAGAGAGCCTCCAACTTCAACAAAGTTCAACAGAGTTCAACAAGCAGGCCGCAAAGCATTCAACAGCAATCACTTAGAATCCACAAGAATCCATAGATTTCAACAAGCGCTGGCACTTGGTTCGGGACCAGGAGGTCGAAGGTTTCTGCCTGCGCCCGCTGGAGAAACAAGGCGGCTCCGGCGGACTCCAAGCAGCGAATCTTTTCGCCCCGACCATTTCCATTGATGATGGATAATTAAGACATCCGGGCGCGCAACGCGAGAGCCTGCTTGCGCAGAGGCAAATCCGGGTCGGCGTCTTTCCACATGGCAAGCAGCTTTGCAATCATCTGGTTGGCCTTATCACGATCACCACGCGCCAGATAGTCTTCGGCAAGGGTGTAATGCGCGGCAACCCAGCGCTGCTGTGGTTCCCAGGAGAGCGAACGGATTGGAACGTTCAGCAGTTTCTCATACCAGAGAATGGCCTTGTCCCGGTCTCCGGACTGCTGGTATGCGTTCGCCAGCGCTTCGACCGAGAAAGATGTGCTGTTGTCGTGGTCCGCAAGCGTGAGGAGATCGATGGCCTGGGCGGAATGTCCCTGGGCCAGAGCGATCTCACCTTGCAGGAGATGAAGATAACCCGTTTGCTCGGCGCTCTTCGAGTCAGCCAACGGAGCGATTAAATTTTCGATTTCTTGCGCTTGATTGATCGCCTTCGCGCGTGCGTACTCAAGACCTACAAACGCGCCGAAAAGGACCTTGGGGCCGATATTTTTGATTTGGGCAGCGGCGGCATCGAGTTGCAGCATTTCTTCCCGGTTATTTCCCTGGCCTTCCGCGACGATACCCAGCCACAAATGCACACGCGCGATGCTGAGCGGGACGGCAGGGCTTTCGTCAATCAGGAGCGATTCTTGAAATCTGCCGCGCGCGCTTGCGTAACGGCCGTGGTAGAGATCCAGAAGAGCCAGGGAGCGCAGGCCGGTCTCCCGCGTGATCGGGTCTGTAAGCAGCGCCGAAAAAACCTGTTCCGCTTTTTCATCTTCGCCGTTCTCGACGAGGGTGAAGCCATATTCACGATTCGTGTTTCCGATGGTCAGCCATTGCGGATAGAGTTTGAAGGCCTCGGAATAGGCGTGAAGAGCCTCGGGCAAATTCCCCAGCGTATGATAGGCGGTGGCCATTTCCACGTAAGTCCTCGCGTCATCGGGTGCGACGCGCAGGATATCTTTGTAACGCGCGATCGCCTCTTGCGGGCGGCCGTGCCGGCGAAGAAACCGCGCATAGTCCGAAAGAATCTGCCAATCGTCGGGATAGCGTTCGAGATACAGCCGGTAAAGGCTTTCCGCGGAATCCACATGATCCTGGTCGTCGGCATAGCCCACCTGAATCTGAAGGCGTTCGCGCTCGGTGGTTCGCGCGGAGAGCGCGAGGGCCTTGTCATATTCGCGCCGACCGGCAGGCTGATCGTTGTCAATGTAGCTGAAGTAAGCGCTTCCCAGTGCGGAGTGGGCCATGGCAAAACCGGGATCGGCCTCGATCGCGGCGCGCCAGAGGTTCGCGGCATCTTTATATTTACCCGTGTGCCAGAGAGTCATGCCCTCCGCGTATTCCTTGAGCGCGCCAAGCGAAGAAGTGGTTACTTCGGGGAGCGGACGGTTCGCGGCATGGATTTGATATAGAGACTCGCCGAGGTCTCCGCGCGCTTCGGCCGAGATTCGGTCGAGGGCGTCGAGAATGTGGTCTTCACCGTGGACTCTCTCACTATAAGACCGGACGGTGTCGCCGGTTTGCGGATCGATCAATTCCGCGGACAGCGCATACTCCTGACCAGTGCGCGCGATGCTGCCGGCGATTAATCCACGAATGTTTTCGCGCTGGCAAATTTCACGGCCGAGCGCGGGAGTGATCCGCGCATCCATTGGTTTGCCCATCAACTGAAGAACAGTCCCGATTCGAGCGCGGGGGAAAACGTTGAAGTGGCGCGACTGTTCAAGACTCACCGTGAATGCGGTCCGGAGCGCGTCATCCAGTTGCGGTTCGCCAGTGCCATTTTCAAAATCGGAAACCAGCACCCAATCGCGAGACCCGAACGAGAAAGCCGGGCGGCTGATCGTGAGCCAAACAGCGAGCCCCGCCAGAATCAGAAGCCCCGCGCCAAACCCAACCCACAACCTTTTGCGGCTTCGCGTTTTTAAGGAAACCGCGGGAGCCAGGGCAATTTCCGGGGGGGATGAGATCGCGGCCGCTTGATTTCCGTTGGGATGGGGCGCGCGCAGAATTTCAACCTGGCTGATAAAGCGGTAACCGTGGCGGGGAATTGTTTCGACGAACTGCGGATTTTCCCTTTCGTCTCCGAGGGCTTCGCGCAATTTCTTGATGGCGGTGTTCAGGCCATCTTCAAAATCAACAAACGTGTCGCCGGGCCAAAGCCGTTTTTGCAATTCCTGGCGGGTCACCACTTGCCCGGGCCGCTCCAGCAGAATGGCAAGCAGGCGCAACGGCTGATCCTGAATTCGGACGCGAGAACCCCCGCGGCGCAGTTCCACGGATTCGGGATCCCACTCGAAGGGTCCGAAGCGCATGGCGGGGTTGGCTGGTGGTTGGGTATCCAACGAAGACTCCAGTTCCTGTGAACCGGGGACAGAGCTCCGGAATTATACCACTGGAGGTTTGCCTGGTTACGGCAATTCGCTCCTCGCTAAGATGCTGATTCAGAAAGACTTAGGAGTTCAGAAATAGTTCAGAAATAAATCCGGCTCCGTCCATTGACCGCAAGAGTGCCATTGCAGCACAGTGCCGCCCAACACACCCGAGGAAGGGTGCGGAGATTGCGTGAGCGCATAGGGGGTCGGGACATGAGCCGCGGAAAAGGAACTAGAAATTACCGGAAGCTAATGGCGAGAGTTGCCTTTGGCGCTATTCTGTTGCCCGCATCAATGGTCCTATCCGCCGCGCCGGCGATGAGTCAGGGAAATCCGCCGGTGTTCAACAACCCCCCGACTTTTGCGTTGCCATTTCCTTCAATATGCGTCCCAGGAACCTTCAGCTTCACATTTGCATTGGGCAACGTCATGAATCACACGGACGGCACCGTTGATCTCGTGATGGTCTGTGGGCAGAACATAGTTACCGTTCCCGGGAACGGGGATGGGACATTTGCAACCGCATCGGCGGTGAAGACTAGCCTGACTGGTTTCTCTGGAACTATCTCTCACATCTCATTGGCCAATATTGATGGTGGCGCCCAACTCGATCTTGTCGCCACAGATTATGAATGTAACGTGGATGTCTTCCTCGGGACCGGCCCCGGGACATTCTCGCCCGCGCCCACGCCAACAAGTGAAGGGATTTCCTCCTGCAACACCTCCACTGCTCCTGGGACTTTCTTTGTGGCCGATTTCAATGGTGACAGCAAACCCGACATTGCCGTCCAGAACTCTTCCAGCGGAATTCCTTCCATAATTGTATTGATAAACCAATCCTCGGTTGGCGTTGTCAGCTTTAGCGCCGCCAATACCATTCCGCTGGGCATCCCGGCGAATTCGGCCACGCAGCAGTTTGGCGGGATGGCTGTTGGCAATTTCACCGGGCAGAGCGTGCCGGATTTGGCGGTCGCGATCGGTACCTTTGCTTCGGGGGTCGGATTCACGAATTCGGTGTATGTTTTGAAAAACAATGGGCTCGGAACGGCCTTTAACGCACAGCAAAGCGTAACGCTTCCTGTAACTCCGAACACTGGCACGCTTGCTGGACTCGTAGCAGGGAACTTCAGTAGCGATGGCTCCGTGGATTTGGCCGGGGTGGATGAGGGCGATGGGGCGATATTCGTTCTCTATGGTCATGGGACCGGCGCTCTAACCAGTTGTTCTCCCGTGGGGAGTACAACCACTATCGCGTCGTGCCAAACCAGCGCCGGAACCAGCGCGGGGCAGACCATTGCCGGCTTGTCACTCATTTTCGCCAATCAGTTGTTCGCGGGAAATTTCAATGGTCCTGGCGGCCCGCCAGGCCTGCTTTTCCTGAGCGCGAACAATTGCATGAGCGTGCTGCTTGGCGCCACCGGCGGAGGGTTACAAACGACCCCCACAACTTACGTCGTTGGGAATAATGCTACGGGCCTTGTCGCAGCGGATGTGAATAAGGACGGGTTCACGGACGCGATTGCCCCTTCGAGTAACGGCGGTCTGAGCGTTTTTCTGAATAACACCGGCGGCACGCTCGAGGGAACCCAGGCGTTCATTGCCGGCGTAGCTCCCGGGACAATTTCATTGCTTCAGAACTTTTTTGGAGATGGCGAGCAGGATGTGGCCGTGATCCCGATCGGCGCCGGCGTTACAGGCAATGGCGCGGCAGTCACGGTGTTTGGCGCTCCGGCCAGTGGCCCAAATGGCACGCTCCCGCAGAATTCTGGACCTATTCCCGCTCCTACCGGACAGAGCATCACGGCGATGACCAGCGGCTGCGTTCTGGCAAACACCAACCCGTGCACTACTCCATTCGTCGCCTATGCAACCTACGAATCGGCGATCACCACTGCGTTTGGATTCGCTTTCACGACGGCGACGGGCGGGCCCCCCGCCGACATAGGTTCAGCGTTGTCCACGCAGCAAATAACCGCCATAGCGGCCGGGGATTTCAATGGCGATGGCTACACCGACTTGGCTTTCGCCATCGGCAGCACCAACACGATATTGGTGTTCACCGGCAATGGAAATGGAACGTTCAGCGCGACTCCGCTCACAATTTCCCTCGGCGCGGGCCAGGATCCGATTGCGCTGGCGGTTGCCAATTTCAAGGGCACGGGCCTTCCGGACATAGCCGTTCTAAATGAGACCACCAACAGCGTGGGGATTCTCCTAAACAACACATCTAACGGGGTCGGCGCCACCTTAAGCTTTGCAGCCATGGTGAGCTACCCCACAGGACTCAGCTTTCCAGTTGGATTCACAGTTGGCGATTTCAATGGCGATAACAAACCGGATATCGCGGTGGCAAGCGGTACAGCGATTGCCATTCTATTGAACCAGGGCAGTGGCGTTTTTCCTACGACTGCCCCTACACCGATTGCGCTCCCGGCCTCCGATTTTGGGACCGCCATCGCCACTGGGGATTTTAATGGCGACGGATTCCTGGATCTGGCCGTCACGCTCTCATGTTGCACCAACGCCGACACTGTGGAAATTCTCAATGGAAAAGGGGACGGTACTTTTGCGACGACGACCCCGCCGACGTTTTGGTCGGTCGGGGCGAATCCGGCGGCGATGGTTGTGGCCGCTTTCAAAAACGATGGCAAAAAAGACGACATTGCCGTGGCCGATGGCGACCCCGAAGGCAACACGGTCGCGTTGCTTCTTAACGGAACGGCCAGCGGCCGACACGCCCCCGCCCTCAAGCACACCGCCCTTTGCGCAGTACTCGATCAGCGGTGTGCCGACCGGCGGGCCGATTAATTTTGGGGAAGTGGTTGTGAATGCTCCTGCTACCCAAACGCTCACGCTGACGAACACGGGAGGCGCCTCGTTCACGGTCAACGGCGTCACCCTTTCGGGATCGGACGCGGCAAATTTCTCGATTACGAGTGTCTCCTGTAACGGCAACCCAGTTAGTCTCCCAATTACTTCTCCCGTAAATCTGGAGGCAGCTGGAATGTGCGTAATGAATTTGCAATTCAATCCTAATCTCGTTCAGAACGGCTATGCCGAACTCCTTACTATCACGACGACGCCTGCAAATGTAAGCAGCAACGCGAGCGCAGGGCCGGGTGGAATCGGCCAGTCATTGCTGCTTGTCGGTGATGGCATTGCCGCTGGTCCGATCGCCATCTTTTCCGCGGGCGCGGTAGGTCTGGGTAGTGCACCGGTGGGCAGCGCCTCTCCCGCGGAACAGCTCACTCTCGAAAACGAGGGCACTCAGGTGATGACGGTTTCCTCCATCACCTTTGGCCCCACGTCCATTGGCCCTTCGACCCAGTTCTATGTTTCGAGCGCCCGTTGCGGCGCGAGCACCGTCCCGCCATCCCCCTTCTATCCCATCTCGGTCACGGCGGGCGACATCTGCACATTCACGCTGGACTTTACGCCTCAAGAGGTGGGAAACGTCAACAGCCAAATCAACTTCACGGAGACGGCTTCCAGCAGCAATATCTGTGCCCCAGGTTCCCTTGCCACCTGCACGTCCGGGAACAACGGAACCCTTACTGAAATGATTCCACTTAACGGTACCGGCGTTGCTCCCACACTCACAACGTCGACCACCATCACTGGGACAGCTATCAACTATTTCGTAGGCTATGCCCTGGCAACGAACCAGGGCTTGGTGGGTCTACCGGTCACGGTGAGCTTTAGCGTCTCACCCAAATCGGGCAGCTCGACCCCATCGGGCTCGGTCAATGTGGCGGACGGCTTCGGCGACACGTGTCCCGCGGCAGGGACTCTCAGCGGTGGTAAGGGTTCATGCGCTCTGACCATTTCGCAGTTAGGTACGGGAAGCACTTCATTGACGGCAACATACTCACCCGACCAAACTTCGATATCGAATGGGCTCAGTGCGAGCGTTTCAAGCCCGGTCACCGAACTTGTCGCAGAGGTCGTAACTTGTGGAGTCGCCCCAAATCCTTTCTCGAACACCCAGGGTCAGATAACGACCATTACATTTAACATTTGTCTTGCCGGGAATGTAAATTCTTCTCCGTCCGCCGTTACTTCCGGCTGTCCATCGAAATCCACATGCTCAGTGACGGTCACTCCGGTAACGGGCCAACCGGGTGTGTACACGGTGACTGTCACCATCGCGACCACCGGGAGCGTTCCACCACTGGACCGCCAACCGTGGGGCAAGCCCCTGCCGCTGACGTTCTTCGTAGCCGGAATGCTGCTGGCATTGCTGACAGCGCTGCAATTGACGCGGCAAAAAAGAGCGTGGCCGCGACTTTTGTATGCTGCAGGCCTTGTAGTTGTAGTGCTGCTGAGCGGGTTGTCTGGCTGCTCCAATAGCAGTGGGCCTTTCCCCAACGTCAATGCGACTCCGCCGGGGAACTACACGATAAACGTGACAGTAACTGCAGGCGGCTTCAGCGTGACAGTGCCCGTGACATTGACGGTGACACAGTAGTCTGATCCGCGTATATAAACCCAAGATTCCGAGAGCGCCTCTGATTTGCTTTGGCTGAGGCGTGCCTCCGTCACTCCCAGTCCACGCCATTCCTTTTCTTCATAACTCTGGAAGAGGTACCGGCATCGCCCGCGAATCGGTATCTGGTTGCCAAAATCGGGATCCAGCCGGGGAGTTCGAATTCCCTTCGGGTGTAGTTCATTGACTTCATGTCAAATGGGGGACTATCTTGCTTTCCACCAAGAGGTTGGGGCCTAAGCGTGACTCGATCATCCGAATCCGTCAGTGACTTGCTTGCGCGATGGAGAGGTGGAGACCGGGAGGCGCTTCAAGCGCTTATTCCGATTGTCTACAACGAACTCCACGCGCTTGCACACCACTACCTGAAGGCGGAGCGGCCGGGCCACACATTACAAAGCACGGCACTGGTGCATGAAGTGTATCTGCGGCTGATGGGCCAGAACCCAGCCCAAACCCAGGACCGTGCACATTTTGTGGCTGTGGCTGCTCGACTGATGCGACAGATCCTGGTGGATTACGCGCGAAGCCGCCGGGCTGCGAAGCGTGGCCCCGAATGCCAGGTGGAACTGCACGAAACCCTTGATCTTCCTGAGAATCGCCGTCTCGATATTGTGGCGCTCGATGAAGCCCTGAACGAACTTTCCCGGCGTGACGAGCAACAGGTGCGCATCGTTGAGCTGCGTTTTTTCGGCGGTTTGACGGTGGAAGAGACGGCGGAGGTCGTTGGGATTTCTCCCGCAACAGTAAAGCGCGATTGGACCGTGGCCAGAGCATGGTTGACTCGAGAAGTGCAGCGAGGTTCCAGTGGAAAACATCAGGCAATGGGAGAGAGTTAAGGAGCTGTTCGACGCCGCTCTGAAGCTCGATCCGGGCCAGCGGGACGCCTTCCTGCGTGACGCCTGCGGGCCGGATGATCCACTGCGGGTTGAAGTCGAGTCCCTGCTTTCTGCTCACGCGGATTCCGATGACCTTTGGCAACATCCCTGGCCAACTGAATTTCTGAAGACGCCCGCGATTCCCGATTCCATCGGTCCCTACCGGTTGATCAAGAAAATAGGGGAAGGCGGGATGGGACAAGTGTGGCTCGCTGAGCAAACCGCTCCATTGCAAAGACAAGTCGTCCTGAAATTGATTCGCGCGGGAATGTACGACGATTCCAAAATCCGGCGGTTCCAGGCCGAGCGGCAATCACTGGCGATCATGGATCATCCGGCAATCGCCAAAGTATTTGACGCCGGTGCGACCCCGGATGGCCAGCCATACTTCGTGATGGAGTATGTTCCCGGCGAACAAATCACGGCGTACTGTGATCGCAAGAAGCTAAAGGTCCGGGAACGTCTCGATCTTTTCCTCAAAGTTTGCGAAGGCGTGCAGCACGCGCATCAGAAGGCAATCATCCACCGCGACCTCAAACCAGCAAACATCCTTGTTCTCGAAGTGGATGGGAGGCCCGCGCCGCGGATTATCGATTTCGGGCTGGCCAAGGCAGTGGATGCCGCGGCGGGCGAAACGCTTTTTACGCAGGCGGGCGGACTCCTGGGCACGCCGGGGTACATCAGTCCGGAGCAAGCGGACCCGAATTGCAAGGACATTGACACCCGCACGGACGTGTATTCGCTTGGCGTGCTTCTATACGAATTGCTCACAGGACTTCTACCGTTCGACACCGAGAAATGGAAGAATCAGCCGCTGTATGAAGTTATGCGCCAACTGAAAGAACAGGATCCTCCGCGTCCCAGCACGAGAGTTGAGATGGCGAAGGACTCCTCGACTTCGTCCGCGGAAATGCGCGGGACGGAGCCAGGGCAATTGGTGAGCCTGCTTCACGGCGATCTCGACTGGATCACGATGAAGGCGCTCGAAAAAGAGCGGGCGCGGCGATATGGGACTCCTTCGGAGCTCGCTGCGGATATTCGCAGATATCTGAATAATGAACCAGTAGTCGCGCGACCAGCGAGCGCCGGCTACCGAGTATACAAATACGTGCGGCGGCACCGCGTTGCAGTGAGCGCGACCGCGGTATTAATTCTCCTGCTGGCTGGATTTGCCGCAGCGCAGGCTGTGCAGTTGCGCCGGATTACAGCGGAGCGCGATCGGACGACGCGCGAGCGCGATCGCGCGAATCGAATTACGACATTCATGACAGGGATGTTCCACGTGTCCGATCCCGGCGAGGCACGGGGCAATAGCATCACGGCGCGGGAAATTCTGGACAAAGCCTCGAAGGATATCGACACGGGCCTGGCAAAGGATCCTGAATCGCAAGCGCAGATGATGTACGTAATGGGGAAGGTCTATCAGAACCTTGGGCTCTATTCCCAATCCCAATCACTATTAGAGAAGGCATCTGAAATCGACCGGCGCGTTTTCGGACCTGACAACGCCGAGACGCTCAAGGCTGTAAACGAATTGGGGACAACTTTATTTTTTGAAGGCCATTTTCCCGAAGCGGAAAAGATGTACCGGGAAACTTACGAGATACTTCTCCGGACTGTCGGACCAAAACATCTGAACACAGCAAAAGTATTGGGCAACTTGGGCGCAGTTCTGACTCGCGAAGGTCATTACGCGGACGCGGAGAAGTCCTACCGGGAGGCGCTCGAAATACTTCGGAATGCACTGGGGACGGATGATCCAAATGTATTAATCGTGACGCTTAACCTCGCCGCTATAGAAATCTCTGAAGGCCACCTCATCGAGGCGGAAAAATTGGATCGGGACACACTTGAGGTTCATCGCCGTGTTCTCGGGCCGGACCATCCCGAGACATTGAAAACGATGAATAACCTGATTGTCATTCTGAATAGCGAAGGGCGATTTTCGGAGGGCGAGAAGTTAGCCAGGCAAACGGTTGATTTACGCCGCCGCGTGCTCGGCTCTGAACATCCGGATACGCTGAGCTCTCTCCGCAATCTGGCCGATGCTCTACACGGAGAAGGCCGATTCTTGGAAGCAGAGGAGTTAGATCGGGAAGCGCTGCGTCTGCGGAACCGCGCCTTAGGTCCTGAAAACTGGGAGACTTTGCAGTCAGAAGATGACTTGTCCAGCGTCCTGAGCGACGAAGGCCGTTACGCTGAAGCCGATAAACTGGGCCGAGAAGCGTTGGATGCAAAGATTCGTTTGCTGGGTCCACAAAGCCCTGAAACATCAGGCGCGGAGGTCAACCTGGCCGCCGTGCTTGAGAATGAGGGGAAGTGCACCGAAGCGGAAAAAATGGGCCGGGAAGCTGTGGACGCAAACCAAAAAATATTTGGGCAGCAACACCCTGGAACAATAAACGCCATCAATATTCTGAGTCTGGCCCTGGCATGCAATGGCCACTATGACGAAGCCGTGAAGTTGGCTCAGGAGGCATTCGACGCGGAGCGCCGCTTCCCTTGGTCAGGAAACTCGAAAGGCCTTGTTTCCAGATACTACTTGGCTTGCATCGCGGCAATGCGGGGCCGGCATGACGAGGCACTTACGCTATTGCGTGATTCCGTTGACAGCGGACTCTCGCCACGGCTTGCCATGCGCATGGATAAGGACCCAAACTTGAAGTCACTCGCGGGCGAACCGCGTTTCCAGGCCATCGCTGAGGACGCAAAAACCCGCGCGACCGCCGCCCAAAAAGCCGACTAGGGCGCGGGCCGTGAGCGTGCTTCATTCGTGGAGAGGCAGACCTTTACTGAACTTTGAGAAGCTCCACATCAAAAATCAGCGTCGAGTTGGGCGGAATCAAACCATTCCCGACGTTTCGGGATCCATAGCCGGCCGCAGGGGGAATTTTTAACTGGCGCTTCCCGCCGACTTTCATCCCGGCAACTCCTTCATCCCAACCCGTAATGACCTCGTGCGCGCCTAGTCTGAATGTGAAAGGTTCCCCGCGATCCACGGAGCTGTCAAACTTCTTGCCGTTTTCGAGCCATCCTGTGTAATGAACCGTTACGCTCTGCCCTCTGGTGGCAACCGCGCCCGTCCCAACCTTAATATCCCAATACTTGACGCCGGACGCCGTCGTCTTCGGCTCGCCGGTAACCTTAGTTGGCGCAGATGTGTCCGGTTTGCCGCCGCCCTGGGCGAACATCATTGTGGATGCCAATACAAGAAATAAAACGAAAATCGATCCCTTGAACATTGTTCCTCCGTTGGTATGTCTTCCAATTTAATTGGAACTCCACTCGTTTCGAGATGCATTTTTATCAGCACAGGGGAGAATTGACAACTCCAGTGGTTGCTTCGGCGGAAACAATCTGTCATTACTGACCTTATTCGAATAGGGAGGGGTGATGTCGCAACCAGCGATAGTCACGCAAGGGCTTACGCGGACGTTCGGTAGTTTGGTCGCGGTGGATAACGTCAGCTTCCAGGTGGAGGCGGGACAATTCTTCGGTTTCCTTGGGCCGAATGGCGCGGGAAAATCCACAACGATCCGGATGTTGACGGGATTGCTCGCTCCGACCGCTGGGACCATGCAAGTGCTGGGTCTCGATTTCCAGCAAAACCCCATTGAAGTAAAGCGCCAGATTGGCGTTGTTCCGGAAGGGCTTGCCCTCTATGACCGCCTGACCGGCAGGGAGTATTTGAATTTTGTTGGACGCATGTACGGACTGGATCGCGCCACCACGGCGCAACGTGCGGGCGAATTACTCGACTTCATGGATCTCGCGGACCGCGAAAAGACTCTCGTCGTTGATTATTCGCATGGAATGAAGAAAAAACTCGCCCTGGCGGCGGCCGTCATCCACGGGCCAAAGGTATTGTTCCTGGACGAGCCGTTCGAGGGCGTAGACGCGATCGCGGCGGGCACGCTGAAGAACATGCTGAACAACATGACGTCTCGCGGCGCGACGATTTTTCTCACATCGCACGTACTGGAAATCGTGGAGCGGCTGTGCAGCCATGTGGCGATTATTTATAAGGGGAAAATCGTGGCGCAAGGCTCTCTCGACGAATTGCGGGCCGGCGTGGCTGCGGCGCATCCCGATGGGTCGGCGGGCGCACCGGCTGAGAAGCTTACGCTCGAACAAATCTTCCTCGCCGTCGTGGGGCAGGAAGGCGCCGTCCGGAAATCCGAGGATGAACTTTCATGGCTGAAGTAAATCGCGGGCCGGGAATCGCCGAGGAAATCCGCCTCGTGATGGGATTGCGCTGGCGGCTTTTCCGAAACAGTCTTCGCAAATCCACAGCGAAGATGAATTTCATCATGACCGTGATTACAGAAACCATCTGGGGCCTGCTGGGGATCGGCTCTGGAATTGGGATGATCTTCGCGGGTTATTACCTGGCGGCGGAAAGCAAAACAGGGATCTTGACAATCATCGTTTGGGCTTTTGCTTTTTTCTGGCAAGTCATCCCCATCCTGACGGCGCAGTTCGCGCCGGATTTTGACATCAGCGGCCTGTTGCGATTCCCGCTGCGCTTTCCGGTGTTTTTTGCGCTTTCCGTAAGCTATGGGCTCGCCGACCCGATCGCACTCACCTGCGTCTTCTGGCACGTCTGCCTCGGCATCGGGATCATCGTCGCGCGTCCGGACCTTGCGGGATTGGTGACCCTTATATTGGGCGCCTCCATCCTGATGAATCTGCTGTTCAACCGGATGATCTTCACGTGGCTCGATCGTTTACTGGCGAAGCGCAGGACGCGCGAAATCATGGTTGTGGTGTTCACCCTGTTCATCATCGGAATACAGTTCTCTCAATTTTTGTTCCGGCAGGAAGGAAGCCGAATCGCGCACACCCTGACGCGCTGGATGCCGGTCCTGACAATGTTGCCCCCGGGTCGCGTCGCAGCGGGCCTGGTCGCTGCTTTCGCCGGGCAATCCGGAAATGCTTTTATGGCGGCTTCCGGCGTGTTGCTTTACGCGGTTGTGTTTGCGGGCCTGTACTTAATCCGGTTGCGGGCCAAGTACCGCGGTGAAGACCTTGGAGAAAGCGCTGCTCCCTCAGTACGGAAGCCCGTGAGGGTGCGCGCTGCGATCCCCCCTACTGTTGTGGCCGCCTCCGATAAGGACATTCATTTTCTGCGGGCGCCTGTTGCGGCAATCCTCGCCAAGGACTTCCGCTATTTCTATCGGAACACAGCGATGCTGATGAATTTGGTCCTGCCGCTGATTCTCATAGTGTTCTTCCGGGTATCCACGATGAATCTCACCGGTAGAAATATGCCGCGATCTTCGATCTTTGCCGGAGATTTTGGATATCCGTTTGCAATGTTTTATGTTTTCCTGCTGACCTCGCAGCTTTGCCAGAACTCTCTGGCGTACGAAGGCCGCGGCGTCGAGCGGCTTTTCCTTTCTCCGATCGCATTTCGTGATGTGATGCTGGCGAAAAACATTTTCCAGGGGACATTGATGGCTGTCGAAGCGCTTTTTGTGCTAGGAATCATCCTGCTGATGGGACCTGCGCCGAAAATCGATATCCTGCTGGCTACCTGGGCGGGCCTGCCTCTTGTCGCCATCATCAACTTTATCGCGGGAAACTGGCTTTCCATTCAGTTCCCTCGAAAATTTGAATTCGGAGTGCGCCGGCAAAGCGCCGCAGGAATGACTGTTCTTATCTCCATGGGGATTCTCCTGGGGACAGCGGCGATCGTCGCCATCGCATCGGCATTGACGATTTGGCTCGCGGGACTCTGGCTTTTGCCAATCGTTCTCCTTGCGATGAGCGGCGCAATGGTTGGGATCTATCGCATGGCGCTTGGGGCGACCTCCCGTCAGGCGCTTCTGAAACAGGATGCGCTGCTCGAACAACTCGCCAAGTAGAGGTCACACGTGGTCACGAAACCCGGCGCCAGTCCGGGGCGTCTCTCACTCGTCCGGCGGCATGGCGCTGTTGCCAGTGGTTGCCGGTCGCGATAGAGTCGGCTTCGCGCGGCGAACGCGCTCACTCAGTTTCATTCATTCGACTGCATAAAGGAGTGGTCCATGAGATTTCGTCACTTGGCCAGTGTGGTTGTGCTCGGCGGATTCGCGGCGGGGTTATGCACCGTCGCGTCCGCGCAGGATTTGCGCCAAGACCTTGCAAAATTTGTGGAAATCCCCGCGGTGCCGGGATACGAGCAAATCCTTGCCAAAGAAATCAAGGCGCGTCTGGCGAGATGGAAGCCGCAAATTGACAGCATGGGCAACGTAATTGTGACGATCGGCAGTGGCGCGCCGCACCGATTGATCGCGGCTCCCATGGACGAACCCGGCTACATCGTCAGCGCCATCACGCCTGATGGATATCTTCGCGTGGTGCGACTGCCGCAAACCGCGCCGTTCGGGTATTACGATGCGCTCTATGCGGCGCAGCCAATCCGCATTCAGACGCGCTCCGGAAAGATGGTCGCTGGAGTTGTGGCCGGCCTTTCAACACACCTGCAAAGCGGCCGGCTGAATCCGCCATGCGCCGACAATCTTGATGACGTTTACGTGGACATCGGCGCCAATTCGGCGGCGGAAGTGCGCGCGGCGGGAGTGGACGTGCTCGATCCCATCACACTCGACAAGCATCTTTACGAAATGGGATATGGCCGGATGACCGCACCATCGATTGGTGACCGGTTTGGGAGCGCGGCGTTGGTGGAAATGGTGCGATCGCTCGATCCTGCAAAAGTACATGGAACGCTGAGCGTAGTATTCCTCGGTCAGGAGTGGGCGGGCGCCCGCGGGATCAATCGGATAATGCAGGATTTTTCCACTTCGCAAAAAGTGGATGAATTTGTTTATGTGGGCAGGTTGAATGCGCGGCACCCGCCTGCCAATCTCGCGGAAACCTGCGGCCCAACTCCCGGAGCGGCAGCAGCTGGACGTGGCGCGGAAACGCAGGCTGCACAAGCTGCTCCAGCAGGCGGGCGTGGAGGACGCGGCGGAGCACCCATTGAACCAAGTCAACCGGATGGAAGCGGCGTGCTAATTGGCGGCGCCGCGCCAGCCGCAACACTCACCGATTTCGCTTCCAGCTTGAAGACTTTGGCGGCACAAAATGGAATTCGCGTCGCTGCCGACGTCACGGCGCCGATCGCGCGGGGAACGGATGCCGCGGCGACTCCTTTTCCCGAGAAATTCGCTCACCTGAGCATCGCGACGATTTGGCCTACCACGCCAGGGGAGTTGATTGATTGGGATGATCTCGTCGCGCTCACGCGTCTCCTGGAGGTTTACGCCCAAGGAAGCGCCACAACCCAGCCGATGCAGCACTCCTTCGCTCCCCTATCGCGTCCTGCGCTGCCCCCTGCTCCAAAGGCAGCACCGACTCCCGTCGAGCTCGTCTCGAAGCTGACAGAAGCCTATGGAGTGAGCACTTACCGAGCAAGTTGGCACGAGGACGATATGCGCTCGCTCGTGCTGCGGTTGCTGCCACCGTGGGCAAAGGCACAATCAGATCCCGAGACTGGCGATATTTGGGTACATGTTGGAACGGGAGGCAAGAGTTCGAACACGCCGCATCTCGCCGTCGTTGCGCACATGGACGAAATCGGATTCGAAGTTGTGGGAATCGATCCGGATGGACGTCTCGTGGTTGCGTCGCGTGGCGGCGGGATCATGGATTTCTTCGCAGGCCATGTGATGCTCGTCCACACCGCGACCGGCGACATCCCCGGCGTGATTCAAATGCCGGATGGTTGGACTCGAACAGGCTTTTCGCTGCGCGGTGGACGAGGTCCGGCGCCAGCAGCAGGCGGGGCTGGCGGTGCAGGAAGAGGGGGAACTGGCGGCGCCAACCCCGGTGAAGCAGGGGCGGGCACGACTGCTGGAGCAGGCGCGCAAGCGGGACGTGGCGGTGGTGGCGGGGGAGGTGGTTGGCGGCTTGACGTAGGAGCGCGAAGCAAAGAAGAAGCAGAAAAGCTTGGTATCACGGTTGGCACCCTCCTAAATGTGGGTGCAGCTGCGAACGCGAACGCGAAACCCGGGGATTACGTGACCATCCCGAAGAAATACATCCCCTT
Organism: uncultured Acidobacteriota bacterium; assembly: GCA_963737185.1. Taxonomy (GTDB): domain Bacteria; phylum Acidobacteriota; class Terriglobia; order Acidiferrales; family UBA7541; genus DASTCZ01. Next base: position 123,521 of record CAVTRS010000022.1, read on the forward strand.
GTTTGGACGCCGCGCCAACGCGCGCAGCTTCGATGATCGTGTCGGTTGCGCCGCGGCAATTTCGGCAATTTGGGCACTGGGGCCCCAGTTGGCCGGGCGCGATGTCACGTTCATCTTCTCCTGGGGCGAAGAACTTGGTCTCTTTGGCGCACAAGCTGCCGCCAAGAAAATGGCAGCGGAGAATCACACGCCTGATTTCATTTTCGCGATTGACACGTTTGTAAGCTCCGATTCCCCGCTGGAATCCAAGAGATATGCGGATGCGATTCTCGGGAATGGATTCGTCGTGCGCGCCGTAGATAATTCGAACATCACGCCGCGTGACCTTGCGGACAAGGTTGTGAAGATCTGCAAGGTGAATAACATTCCGGTGCAATACGGAATCACGAGCGGCGGAAATGACGGCTCGGCGTTTCTCCCGTACGGGACGCTCGATGTTGGCATGGGTTGGCCGCTGCGCAATTCGCATTCGCCCGGCGAAGTGATTGACACGCGGGACCTGGATTCGCTGGCGCGCGTACTTGCGGCGGTCGCAAAAAGCTGGTAGAGCCGGGCTGCTCGTAAAAATGGCGGCATGATACTGCCTGAATCATGGACTGAACGGCTGCCGTTCCTCGAAGCGCTTGAGGAGGATTGGCAGCCAATCTCGCGCATCGCTCTTTGGATTTGGATCGTTTTTTACGCATTGTGCCTCTGTGGATTGGCCGCAGGGTGGGAATTTCCACGGCTAATCGACCTGGTATTCATTCCGGTTCATGAGGGCGGACACCTGCTGTTCCGCTGGTTCGGTGAGTTCATTGCTGTCGCCGGCGGAACATTTCTTCAACTGTTTGCCCCATTCGCGCTTGCGGTTTATTTTGCCTTTCGTCGCCAGGCGCAGGGTGTCGCATTCTGCTTGTTTTTTCTATTCGAGCAATTTCTCCCCATCGCCACTTACATGGCGGACGCCCGCGCGCAGGAATTGCCGCTGCTCACTGCGGGAGATTCCGACTACGTGATCCACGACTGGAATTATTTGTTCGGCAAGCTCGGACTGCTCGCTCATGACACCCAAGTCGCTTCCGCAATGCGCGTAGCCGGCTGGGTTGGCATGATTGCAGTTGTGGTCTGGCTCGTGGCAAAGGGCTGGAAGAGCCAGCGTGTTCCATCCTCGCAGAAATTTTGAAATTCGGCTCGTAGATCGTGAAGACTCTTTCCAATCCCCGCCGATTGTGTTTCCATCAACTGACCACAGCTTCTCATCATGGCGATCAAAACCATCATCGAGCCATTCCGCATCAAGTCCGTCGAGCCGATCCGCCGCACGACCCACGATGAGCGTCGCCGCCTGCTCGAAGCCGCAGGATGGAATTTGTTTCTCGTTGCCGCGGAAGACATTCTGATTGACCTTCTGACGGATTCCGGCACGGGCGCGATGTCCAACGCGCAATGGGCCGCGTTGATGCGCGGGGACGAATCCTACGCGGGTTCTCCAAGCTTTACGCGATTCCGCGATTCGGTGCAGGCGATCTTTGGTTTCCGTCACGTGATCCCCACGCATCAAGGACGCGCCGCGGAGCGAATTCTTTTCAGCGTGATGTGCAAGAAGGGCGACGTTGTCCCGAACAACACGCATTTCGACACCACTCGCGCGAACTGCGAATTTGTCGGCGCAGAAGCGGTAGACCTGCCAATCCCCGAAGCGCTTGAGCCATCCCACGTCCATCCGTTCAAGGGAAATATGGATACAAGCAGGCTCGCAGAGCTGCTCGATCGCGTCGGGCCGAAGCGTGTGCCGCTGGTTATGATGACCGTCACAAATAATTCCGGCGGCGGCCAGCCCGTCTCCATGGCCAACATCCGCGAGGTAAAGCAGATTTGCAGGCGGCATGGAATCCCTCTTTACATTGATGCCTGCCGTTTCGCGGAAAACTCTTACTTCATCAAGCTTCGCGAAAAGGGATACGAGGCGAAGACGCCCCGCGAAATCGCGCGGGAAATGTTCAGCTACGCCGATGGCTGCACTATGTCCGCCAAAAAAGATGGCATGGCAAATATCGGCGGCTTCCTGTGCACGAATGACGATGTGCTGGCGCGCCTGGAAAGCGATCTCTTAATTCTGACCGAAGGTTTTCCCACATACGGCGGTCTCGCTGGCCGCGATCTGGAGGCCATCGCGGTCGGCCTCAACGAAGCGCTTGAAGAAGATTACTTGAATTACCGCATCGCATCGACGGCATATCTCGGAAACCACCTCGCTGAAGCAGGAGTGCCGATCGTCCTTCCGCCGGGAGGCCATGCCATTTATATCGATGCGCGCGCATTCCTTCCAAACATTCCTCCCGCACAATTCCCGGGAGTCGCGCTTGCCGGTGCGCTTTACGTTGAGGGCGGAATCCGCTCCGTTGAAATCGGCACGCTGATGTTCGGCGACCATGCAAAGATGGACCTCGTGCGCCTGGCGATTCCGCGCCGCGTTTACACGCAAAGTCACATTGATTATGCCGTCGAAATCATTCTGGAGGTTTGGCGGCGCCGCACGGAAATCCGGGGGTTGGAGCTTATAGAACAAGCGCCGATGCTTCGCCATTTCTCGGCGCGTTTGCGTCCCATCGCGGCACCTTCAACGCAAAGCTGAGCGCCGCCCAGGCACTCCTTTGGTATAATCCCGTTCCGTGCCCGCCCCCAAACAGAAGCTGGCGCCAAAGCCCGCATTTAAGCCGCCCCTATACATTGCGGTTGAGGGCCCAATCCGCGTTGGCAAAAGCACGCTTGCACAAGTCCTTTCAGACCGCATGCACGCGCGGCGCATTTTTGATTGCGAGGACAATCCGTTTCTGTCCTCATTCTATAAGGAAGAGCGCGGCGCGGCATTCTCGGCGCAGATGTATTTTCTTTGGGAGCGACAACGCAGGTTGCGCGATGCGGGCATCGGTGAAACGCCGGGTGCCGTCGTTGCGGATTTCTTGTTTGAGAAGGACAAAGTATTCGCCTACCTTAATCTGACCAACGAAGAGTTGAAGCTATACGAACGCTTCTACGAGGCCTTCTCGGAAGATCTACCGAAACCGGACCTGGTCATCTATTTACAGGCGACGCCAGAGGTCCTTCGCACGCGCATCGCCAAAAAAGGCGCGCAAGCCGAATCGCGCATTTCGCCCGAATACCTCGCCGAGGTCGCCCGCGCTTACGAACACTTTTTCTTCCATTACACTGCTTCGGATCTGCTCGTCGTCAACACATCGGAAATTGATTTCGTCGAGCGCAACGAAGATTTGCAGCAGTTGCTCAGGCGAATCCAGGAACCCGTGAAAGGCACGCAGTATTTCCTCCCGCTGACGCAAGAGTAGACTCCATTCACCTACGAATTGCCCAACCGTCATTCCCGCCTTGCCGAAATTATGCGATTGGGACTATTCTCCCAAAATCCAGAATCCTCGAGGTACTTAAATGAAAGATTGGACTCGCCGAAAGTTTTTCCTGACCACGCTTGCTGGCGGAGTCGCCGCGGGCGCGCAAAGACTCTTCGGCGCATCGCGCGCAGGCGGCAATGGCACTGCGAAAACCGCGAACGCCCTCGACCTCCCTCCTTTCGCTCGACAGGCTGCGTCAAAAGGATCACGTCCTCTAATTATTTCTTCCTCGAACGGTTTCCGTCACCTCGACAAGGGAATGGCGATCTTGAAGAATGGCGGCGACACACTCGATGCCGTACTGGCTGTTGTGACCGAAGTAGAGAATGACCCGAACGATCACTCGGTCGGTCTCGGCGGTCTGCCAAACGAAGATGGCGAAGTCGAACTCGATGCGCAGGTGATGCACGGCCCCACGCGGCGCGCGGGCGCCGTCGGAGCAATCCGCAGAATTCAGAATCCGTCGCTCGTCGCAAAGCGACTGATGGAGCGCACAACGCACGTCATGCTCGCCGGAGATGGGGCGATGCGATTCGCCGTTGCACAGGGGTTTGAACTGAAGGACGACATGTTGACGCCCTTCTCGCGCCAGGCCTGGCTCACATGGAAAGCCAAAGCATCCGTAAATTGGGCGCCCGGAATTGACAGCCCGGATTGGAAAGGACAAGTTGCCGCGCTTTTCGACACACCGGAAAAATTGGCGATGAAGGAAGCCGTCATGCAAGTCGTCGAACATCCCCCCACGGGCACGATTAATTGCCTTGCGGTGGACAAGAACGGAGATATATCCGGAACCACCACCACGGCCGGGCTTGCATGGAAAATTCCCGGACGGCTCGGCGATTCGCCGATCGTTGGCGCGGGCAATTATGTGGATAACGATATCGGCGCGGCGGGCTCAACCGGTCTCGGCGAAGAAAATATCCGCATCTGCGGCGCGCACACCATCGTTGAAATGATGCGCAAAGGAATGTCGCCGACGGATGCATGCCTCGAAGCGTTGGGGCGCGTCGTCCGCAATTTCAATAAGGACATGACCCGGCTGGCGATGGTGGACCTAAACTTCTACGCGCTCAACAAGGATGGCATACATGGCGGCGCGACACTGTGGGGTCCGCGCACGGGAGTCGGTCGAGGCGCGACATATGCCGTCCATGATGGCTCGCAAGCCCAATATGTCACGTTGAAACCATTGCTCGAACGCAAGTCATAGCGCGGCATCCCGCGAACTCCCGGTGACTCTTCCGGCGGCGCGGCAATTAGTTGTTCGCCGCTCCGTCTTAAACTTGTAATACCCTTCTTTTCTTGCGGGCGTGGCTTACCAACGTCCGTCTCACATGGAACGAGCAAACATCGTCATCATCGGCGGCGGAGTCATTGGCTGCGCCATCGCTTATGAGCTCGCCATACGCTGGCAGGATGTTTTCCTCCTTGAGCGCGCTCCCAAACCAGGAATGGGAGCAAGTACGCGCAACAGCGGGGTGATCCACTCCGGCATTTATTATTCAAATGGATCTCTCAAAGCGCGATTCTGCGTCGAAGGCAACCGCCTTCTGCATGAATTCTGCGCCGCGCACGGCGTACCCCACCGGCGTACGGGAAAAATCGTTGTTGCCGCCCGTTTTGAAGAGGTCCCGAAGCTCGAAGCGCTAGCCGCCAACGGCCGCCGCAATGGCGTGGAAAACCTCGAATTGATAGACCGCGCGGCGCTCCGCACGCGAGAACCTCATGTCGAAGGCGCGGCGGCGCTTTCTGTTCCTTCCACCGGGATCGTTTCCGCGGAAGATCTCGTGAAGACGCTTGCTCGTCTGGCCACAGACCGCGGCGCTCACATCCTGACGCACGCGCGCGTAACTTCACTCATGCCCCGCGCTGGCGGTATCGGAGTCGGAGTGGAAATCGAAGGTGCGGAAGAGGGCCGGGCCTCCACCCACGAAACAGTTGAAGCGCGTTGCGTGATCAATTGCGCGGGACTTTATGCCGACGAGGTTGCGGCAATGCTCGGCAGCGCCCACTATCGCATTTATCCCGTTCGAGGAGAATATGCTGAGATCATTCGCGGGCGCACAAGCCTCGTCCGAGGGCTTGTCTACCCACTGCCGCATCCGGAGGGGATGAGCCTCGGCGTCCATTTGACTCGCACCGTTTGGGATACCGTGCTCGTCGGGCCGACGGCGCGATACGTCGCGCGGAAAGACGATTACGAAAGCGATCGCCTGCCGATTGAAGAGTTTGTGCGTCGCGCCCGTCCGCTGCTTCCGGAGCTGAAAACGGAAGACCTGCGGCTGGCCTTTTCAGGACTCCGCGCGAAGCTCGTCCCGCCGCGCGATGCTTCGGGAAATGAACCCGCCGGGCCCGCGCCGGACTTCGTAATCACCCGCGATACCACCAGCCCTTCCGCAATTCACTTGATTGGTTTTGAATCGCCGGGGCTGACGTCATGCCTGGCTATAGCGCGGTACGTCGCGCAACTCGCCGCGGATACATTGTCCTGAACCAATCCTGCTCAACACATTCTAGTGAACCACTTGGGAAGCGAAAACAATTTGCACGCCCTCTCTCTGAATTCGCGGCAGGAATTCCTGCAACGCCTGAAGCGTAGCCGGATGCGGATGTCCAATGGCAATTGCGTGGCCATGCAGTTTTGCATCTTGAACAGCCAACTCCAACTGATGATGAATTGCGGCGGCGTCTTGGACATCATCCAGAAAAACATCTCGCGAAGCAGTGGGAACGCCTGCACGGCGCGCCGCGGCAAAAGCAACGCTCGCGGATGATGTGCGGCTGTCCACGAAAAAGAGTCCGCGTTCATGAAGAGCAGGCATGATGGCATTCATTAATTTGCTGTCCGCCGTGCCGAGGGAACCCTGATGGTTGTTCACTCCGATTGCCAGGGGCACAGTGTCCAGCATGCCCTGCAACATTCGCACCGCGTCGTCGGAAGGCATCCCCGCGCGAAGCTCGATCGTTTCTGCTTTTTCGCCGCCGCTCGATTCCACGGGCATATGAAGAAGCACCTGATATCCGCGCCGCGAAGCCTCCTCCGCAACAACGGATGACAAAGGCAAGTGAGGGAGGACAGAAACGGTCAGCGGATATGGGAGTTGAAAAAGCGATTCCGCGGCATCGCGGTCATAGCCGAGATCATCAATGATAATCGCCAGCTTAGGCTGGCCGGCTGCGCGGACAAGTTCAGCGCCGTTTCCAACAATCGGCGTAACAAGTTCCACCGAATGCGTTCGCCGGCCTGCGAACAAAAAATCAAAGCGCACAATCCCCGGCTCGCCTTTTCTTTGCGCGCGAGTCAGCTGATGGACCTCCGCCACGCGGTCCATTTCATCCAGGACGGCTTTGCGAGTTGTATCATCCGGCTTCCCATCCTGTGTGCGCGGCAAAGTAACGAAGATCAAATCCGCAGGTGGGTTCGGCGCCGCGCCTGCGCCGCGTGCCTGCGGCGGACCCGCCGGGCGTTCCGGGAACATTCCCGTTTCGGCGCGTCCGTTCGAAGCGATCCGCGCCGCTAGAACAAGCTCTCGTGTGATCTCGCGAATCTGCACACCGGTCAGTGGCTGCGGTTTCTTCTCGCAACCGGTGAATAGCACGCTCCACGCAACCAGGAGACACAAAAGAACCCTTGGAAAACGGATTGAATGGGAAGGCCTTCTCAGTTTTTGGGAATTGCTGAATAGAGCGGCGCCCACTGCCGCACTAGGTAGTAGCTGGGAAATGAGAACGGGTGTGCCGCAATGGGATTTGGCGTTCCGCTGTCTTTTGGCCGCCATTCAGAAGATCGAGCGCCTTACCAAGAACAGGGTCGCTCTTTGGGTCACCCGGCGTGAGCGGCGGGTTTTCCGCATGACTGTAGACAACCGGGTCGTCCGCGGTGGTGGTGACTTCAGCCGTGGGGGCAACGCCCTCTTCGGGAATCGCCTTGTCGTTTGGCCCGTAGTAATACGCGACTGTGATATTGACCGCGGCGCCGTCATCAAGTTGGATCAATTTCTGCAGGCTGGCGCTGCCGAATGTTCTTTCACCCACCACTTCCCCGCGATGATTTCCGCCGATGGCCGCGGCAAGAATTTCAGCCGCGCCGGAAGTCGCGCCCGAAGTGAGCACTACCACTGGATTTTTCCAAACAACTTTGCTCGCGTCGGCGTTGAATTCCTGCTTGGAAACAGTCTGCCCTCGCAACGTTGCGATATTGCCGGATGCGAGAAAGAGCCGCGCTGATGAGATGCCTTCGGAAATTTGCCCGAGGGCGCAGCCGCGCACGTCGAGAATCACTTTGCGGACGCCTTCGCGATCCAGTTCAACCAGCTTTGCACGAAGGTCGTCCGTCTTTCCCGCGTCAAGTGTGGGGATTCGGATGTAAGCAACGTCCTGCCCAATTTTGGTGACCACGATGTGGACCGGCGAGAATGCCGCGCGCGTGACTTCCCGCGTTTCTGTCTGTGTCTGCCCGACTCCACGGCTCACAACGCCAACCTTCACGACCGTCCCCGGCGCGCCGCTCAGCATCTGAACGGCTTGCTCCGTGGACATTTCACGAGTGGTTAGGCCGGCTATGGATTCCATAATGTCGCCCGGCAACAGACCGGCTTTCTCAGCGGGGCCGCCCGGAAGGGTGGAAATAACCATCGCGTATCCAAACCGTTTGGAGAGCACTGCGCCGATTTGCCCGGCAGGTTTCGCAGCGGCATTCTTCTCAAATTCCGAGTATTCCTGCGGGCTCATATAGCTGGACATCGCGTCCAGCGATTCCAGCAGCCCATGGAGCGCGCCCGTCGTTGCCTTCGGGATGTTTGGCTCCTCGACGTACTCCTCCTGGACTTTTTCCAGGACATCGCTGTAGACCGTCAGTGCGCGGTAGGACTTTTCATCGTCCGATTTCAGCACGTAACCCAGCGCGGCGTATGAAAAAACCATCAAAGACAAGGCTACGATTACGATTTTTATGGGGCGGTTCATTGTTCGCGGCTCGCTAGAATTCGAATTGTCAGTATAACACTGCAGCGTTCCGCGCACCACTTGAGCGAAAGGGTTATGGCGAATCAGGCAGGAGGCACGGGGCGCGGCGTGCCGTGGTCTACTGTGGCCAGAATCGCACCGGCGGAAGTGATGTAGGTCTGTGAAATCCGGTCGTGCCAGGTCAGACCATCCTCATCCCAAAGGGCTGATAAAAACCCCATAAACGCGGTGCCGCCCGAAATCAGGTAGCCAAAGCTGCGCCACGCCAGTTGCATTGGCTGAGGCGCGCTGCCGTCAAAACTGACAAGCCGCAACCCTGCGAACATCATCCCCGGCGTAATACCTCCCATCACCGTGAAGAGCGTGAAGTATTGCGTGTAAAGAAGAGCTGCAATCGCGACGCAAACCAGCGCGTCCAACTTTGAAAGCGCGAGGCGGCCACCAAACGCTGCGAACAACGCGAGGATTCCCGCATACGCAAGCGCCAGGCACACTGCGTCTACAGCGCCCGCGCGGCGCCGGTGGGAAACTTCTGCGACAGGCAGAAGTTTCGATTTGGATGGGCTGGCAGGGCCATCGGGTCGTCGAGTCGCAGGCAGGCCTTCAATCTCTGCGGGCCGGGAAACATCAATGATGAGATGTTCGACGGTGTCGCGGTTCGTCGGGGTGACGGGGGAATCGAGCTCCGCGGAAGCGTCCTCCATCAAAATTCTCGCGGCTGCGGCCGCAAGTGTAGCCTGAAGAGGGTCCTCGTATTGGTCTTCATCAAGATGCGGCAGATCAAGGCGTGCTGAAGGGTTTGATTCCAATTCTTGCGGCAGGAACTCATCCGTGGATTCCGGATCGAATGGCAAAGCGGATTGTGAATCTGTGTTGACGGATCCCGCTTTTTCTCGCTTTGCGCGGTAGGAACGCACGCGGTGCGTTAATTCCTGGCGCCATTCCTTGTCGATTGCGGGACTTGCAGCGGCGGCTTCGTACCCTTCGCTGGGCGCAGCGACAGCGACCGTCTCCGCCGATGTGTTCAAGCGGGACTCACAATAGCAACACTTCTCGGCGGCTTCCTGATTTATGGCGCCGCAATTCTTGCAGGTTTGAATCACCGATCCGTTTTGCGCTGCGGATGGAGTCCCTGCTGGGACAGTCTGAGATTCTAGCAGGACATACCGACATCGCGGTGGCAACCGGGGCGGCGTGTCTCGAATCATACAACCCGCCGGCAAATGAAATTTGCCGGCACAGCAGATTCATTTGGTCGTTTGTCGTCGCATTGCGGTGGTTTTGGGGCGGTGTTAGGCTACCACCCTGTTTTTTTGTATCTGCGACTGAGGCCTCGCGGAACGATGCGCTTACCCACAGCGGCAGGACTTCGCCGTGCCGCAATCCAAGTCATCGCCATGGTGCCGTTCTTGTGTGTTTCTGCGCCGTCCGCGCACACGCAAACTCGCGTTCCTGCCAATGGCGGCGCGCCGGAAATCTGGGCGAACACTGTCAAAGGAAAAAATGGGGACGTCATCACTTTCGAGGGCAATGTCGAGGTTCTGTACGAGGGCAAGCGTCTTCGCTGTGACTACCTCGATGAAAACGAAAAAACACGTGTTGCCAATGCCCGGGGCCACGTCCAATTTGACTATAACAATCAGCACATCGAAGCCGACGATGCGACGTATAACCTGGATACAGGCACCGGCGTCTTCCACCACGTCCACGGCGCCATCATGGTTCAACACCGGCCCAACGTCGAAGTGCTGATCACGCCAAATCCTCTCTCCTTCGAAGCCGTTGAACTGGATCGTTTGAACGAACGAACTTACAAGGTCCTCGATGGTCATTTCACCGTGTGCGACCCGCTGAAGCCCACGTGGATGTTCTATTCGCCTCGCGCGACGATTCACGTGGACGACAAGGTCGCTCTGCTCTACGCGAACTTTCGACTCTTTCACATACCGCTGATGTGGCTTCCTTACATGACCACGCCGGCGAGCCAGAATGTGCGCCAATCGGGACTTCTAATTCCATTGGCATCGCAGAGTTCGGTGAAAGGATTCGTACTCGGCGACGGCTACTACTGGGCCCCAACGCAGTGGTTTGACAATACCGTCTTCGGAGAGCTCATGAGCCGCCGTGGCTGGAGCCTGAGGGATGAGGTGCGCGCACGCCCGTGGGAAAATGTAAACCTCACCGCGAGCTTTTTCGGTGTCGAAGACCGCGGACTCCCCGGCGCCGATGGAGTCCGGGTGCCCCAGGGCGGCCACGAAACGAAAGTCCAATTTGACGCGCTGCTTCCAGACGGCTGGCGCGCCGTCGCGGATGTCGACCAGCTTAGTTCGCTCACGTTCCGGGAAGCGTTTGCGGAAACCTTTGGCGAGGCCGTCAACGCGGAAGCGAACACATCGGGATTTCTCACAAACAACTTTGGCGGATTCAGCGTGAACTTCGCGTTTCTGCAGGATAGGGACTTCCTCTCTGCGGAGCCACAGACTCTCGTGTCTCTGCGCAGCGCTCCGCAGGTAAGCGTTGGCTCCGTGGAGCAGGCGCCTTGGGCGGGCCTGCCGATTTATCTTTCGTTCGATGCTTCCATCGGGGGCATGTACCGGAGCGACCCGAATTTCACGACACCTGCTATGGTTCAGCGCACGGAAATAACTCCTCGCATTACAATCCCGTTGCATTGGGGGGCCTGGCTCGGATTGACCACAACCGCGGCGCTCAGCGTGACGCGTTACGGCGCTCAGTTGGACAACGGCTCGGTTCTCGACAATTCATTCGTGAACACGGCGGGCGAATTCAGTCTCGATGTCCGGTTGCCGTCGCTTGAGCGAACATGGGACCACGGAGATTCAAAGTGGAAGCATGCTGTCGAGCCGCTCATCATCTACAACTACGTTACGGGTGTGAACGATTTCGGACGGATCATCCGCTTTGATTCCGACGACACACTGACCGACACAAATGAAGTCGAATACGGATTAATCAACCACCTTTACCACCGCACTGCGAAAGGCTCGACGCAGGAAATGGTGACCTGGCGTCTTGTCCAGAAATACTATTTCGATCCGACATTTGGCGGCGCCATCGTCCCCGGACAACGCAACGTTTTTGAGGCGCTCGATTCCATCAGTCCCTTCGCATTCGCTGACGGCCCGCGCCGGATTTCTCCACTAGTCAGCGATTTTCTTGTCACGCCCGGGGGCACCTACGACTTTGAATCACGCATCGAATACGATACACAGCGCCACCAGCTCACGTCGGTTGGCACGCTTTTGAAAATCCATCCTTACGAAAAATTGACTTTGACCCTCGCGCATTTCGACATTAATGAGGACCCCGCCATTTTACAGCCGCGCACCGACCAGATCCGCGCGCTGGTTGGCTATGGCGACCAATCCCGCCAGGGATGGAACGCCACGGCGGGTATCAGCTACGATTTCCAGGATCATTTCATCGAAAATCAAATTGCACAGATCGGCTACAACGGTTCCTGCTGCGGCTTGCAGTTTGAGTATCGCAGGATTGCGCTCCCCACGATTCGCGAGGAGAATCAGTTCCGCGTGGCCCTGGTTATCGCCAACCTCGGATCGTTTGGAAACATCAAGCGCACGGACAAGATCTTTTAGACGATCGCAACGCTAGTGAGAACCCGAAAACCATTGACACCCAAGGACTCCACAGATGACCTTGCATTCGCCTCGATCGAGGAGCTTTCGGTTCTTCTGGCGCGGCGAAAAATTTCGCCCGTCGAACTTGTCACCCTGTTTCTCCGTCGAATCGAGCGTCACAACCCCGCGCTAAACGCGTATCTCACGATCACCCGCGCCCGCGCGCTCGACGACGCCAGGATCTCGGAAAAATTGATACTGCGGGGGCGTTCGCGTGGCCCGCTGGAAGGCATCCCCGTCGCAATAAAAGACAATTTATATACGCATGGTGTCCGCACCACGGCGGGCGCAAAATTCTTGCGCGAGTTCATTCCGCAATATGACGCCACGGCGGTCGCGCGCCTGCGCAGCGCCGGCGCGGTGCTCCTTGGCAAGACGAATCTTCACGAATTCGCATACGGCATCACCACCGGAAATCCTCATTACGGCGCAACTCACAATCCCTGGGGTCTGGACCGCATACCCGGCGGCTCAAGCGGCGGCTCCGCCGCGGCAATTGCCGCTGGACTTTGCGCCGCCTCGATTGGCACGGACACCGGCGGCTCAATCCGCATCCCGGCGTCGCTGTGCGGGATTTTTGGAATGAAGCCTTCCTTCGGGCGCGTAAGTTGCTACGGTGCGGTACCTCTCGCCCCCAATCTCGATCATGTCGGACCACTCGCGCGAACCGCCGACGATGCCGCGCTTGTCCTCGGTGTTATCGCAGGCCCGGACCCGCATGACACCTCCACGCTGGCTCAACCGCCTCTCAATCCTTTCTCCAATGTGCGCGCGGTTTCTTCTCGACTCCGCTCCCGCTTCACGAAGAAACGCCCCTTGCGGCTCGGCTGGCCACGCGATTACTTTTTCGATTCGATCGATCCTGAAATTGTCTTCACGATGGACGCCGCCGCGCGCTCCTTCGAAGAACTTGGCGCCGACATCGAAGAAGTGTCGCTTCCTCACGTGCGCGATGGCGATGGGCCTTCGACCACCATCGCACTGGCCGAAGCAAGCCATGTTCACGAAGCGGAAGGTTGGCTTCCCGCGCATGCAGCGGAATACGGTGAAGACGTCCGCAAGCGGCTCGAAATGGGCCGCGACGTCCGCGCCACTGACTATCTTGCCGCGCTCGGCATGCGAAAACGCGTACGCGCCGATTTTGACGCCGCCTTTGAACGCGTGGACGCCATCCTCGCTCCAACCACACCGATTGTCGCGCCTGTGATTGGCGAAGACATGGTCGCGATTGGTTCATCCCAGGAATCAATTCGCAGCGCTCTCATCCGCACAAATCGCCCCGCAAATCTCACGGGCCTCCCCGCTCTCTCCACACCCTGCGGTTGGACGCAAGGCGGCCTGCCCATTGGACTTCAACTGATTGGCAAAAAGTGGGGCGAGGAAGGCCTTTTGACGATTGCCAGGCTCTTCGAGAAGGCGCACCCGGAATTTCGCCGCCGCCCGCCCGGTTTCTGACTTCCAATCAGTGACGGATGCGCGGTGGCTGAAAACCACCAACTCCGCTGCAAAAACACCAGCCACCCTATCTCCGTGGGCAACATTTTCAATGGCACAGTGCCGTATCTTATTGATGGAAAACAACTTAATCGGATCGCTGAAACCGCGGTCACTTTGGCATTCATCCTGCTTTATAGTATGGCGAAGTTGGAATTTGATTTCACGAGTTTGGGAAGGAGGCCACACATGCGATATCTACGATATTTGGGACTTCTCGCATTGGTCGGCACTTGTTTGGTTGGGGCATCAAACGCAAACGCACAGAGAATCGCTGTCGGAGTCGGTGTCGGAATCGGCCCCGGCTACATTGGCCCAGCCCCAGTCTGCGCCTATGGCTACTACAATTATTACCCCTACGCATGCGCGCCTTATGGCTATTACGGACCTGAGTGGTTCAACGGCGGCATCTTCATCGGCGCCGGCCCGTGGTTCCATGGCTTCTATGGACGCCCCGGATTTTATGGCCGTCCGGGATTCTATGGTCGTCCAGGGTTCGTCGGTCGCCCCGGTTTCGTAGCGCGCGGTGGCGCAGTGGTTCGCGGTGGCGCAGTCGCACGTGGCCCGGTTGGCGGTAGCTTCCGCGGCGGAGCAGCTGTTCGCGGTGGAGGCGGAGGCAGCTTCCGCGGTGGCGCTGCTGTTCGCGGCGGAGGCGGAGGGTTCCACGGTGGCGGAGGCCACGGTGGCGGACACCGATAACTGTAAATCTTCTCTCTAGTTGATCACCCCAAACGGCCGGCAGCGACCACTGCCGGCCGTTCCCCTTTTATTCACACCCCTTCGCGCTGGGACATGACCCTGGTAATCGCATCACCACGCGCCCTATCCAGAATCCTGCCGCCCCGGTAATCAATCCGCCGAACACATCCGCAACGTAGTGATTCCGCACGTATACCGTCGATGCGCACATGCAGATGAAAAATGGAAGAAAAACCCAAAACAACCATCGCCGGTAACGCCACGCGCCGAGCAACGCGACAAACGATCCCGCCACATGTTCCGACGGAAACGCCCCGCCATGCACCCGCCCAAAATGCTCGATGAGATCACTCAACCATGAAAACGGGCCACCCTGCAGCGGCGGCAGGTGCAAAGCCGCCAGCGAATAATAGGGACTCTCAACCGGAAAGAAAATCGCCACAACATATCCGATCGCGTATGCAACCATCGAGCTTGTCATCACGGCCCAAAATTCAAATCGAGCCGGCTTTCCTTCCGAAAAGGAATTTGAGCCGCTTCGGTAAAGCACAATGGCCAGAATCGTAAGAAAAAAGAAATAGCTCAGGTACGCCATTTGCATGAAATCCGTGAGCGTGGGCCGCGCGATTTTCGCGAGGACGACAGCGGGTTGCGCGCCAAACAGCCAATGATCGAAACGCAGAAGCCACGCGTCGCACCAGCCTTTGTGAATCAGGTGGGCCAGCGATCCAAGTTCTTCAAAACAAAAAAGGAATACCGCCTGCGGGTACCAGCAGCGCACCGCTCGCACCATGCGGCCCCAATTCTTTTGATTTGCCCCATTCGCTTTTGCGCGCCGCGCCGCTGCCACCAAGCCGATAACGACAGCAAAGAAGGTGAAGTGAATCGAAAGCAACCGAGCGACGCGCGGTACGTTCCTCCAGAAAAGCATCAGAAGGAATCCGCTCAATCCCAGGTACGAGAACGCCACCCATTCAAACGCGCCGCAACCTTCCAGAAATCCCATTACAGCCGCACGCGCGCGCTTCACCCTGCTCTGCGAGTATTGCCGCTCGGCGGAGCCGGCATTAATTCCCAGTTCTGTTGTTCCCATTAGTGTTTCTCCCCCGTCGCAAATCGCTTCGTGGCTGTGTCTCGCGAAATCTCAATACGCGGCTCCAGCCGCAGCCAGCGTGCAATTCGCCAGCCCCGCCGCCGCGCGAGCCACATCAGCCGCGTTCCCGGATTCACCACCGTTGCATACCCAACCGAAGCGAACATCCAGCGGTCCGCGAGTGAATCGCCGTAGGCATGGCTTCGCGCGAGATCCAAATCATGACGCGCGGCCAATTCCCAAATTGCACGAAGCCTTCCCCGGGCCGCAGATGGCCGCTCCCGCCGTGCAACCCGTCCACCGCCCGGCTACGCTTTCCAATTCCGTCGCCGCAATTCCGATCTCTCTATCCAGCGCAAGACTCGCCGCAACAACCCGCGCCAGCGGCGCAAGTGTCCCGCTCACAAAAAAGATTGCGTGCCCCTGTTCGCGATGCCATGCAATGCACCTGAGCGCCTCTGGGTAGCATTCAATTGCGTCGATGTTTTCTTCCGCCCATTCCCGCGTCGTCTCCTCGCGCACGCCCCTGAGATAGATTTTGTTTTCATCAATGGCCCTGAATCGCGGGGACTTCCCGCCTCGCCCGAGCGGCGTTTTCAGTTCTTCTCTGAGGAAAACCCCCAGCCAAGCGAAAACAGCCGCAGTTCGCAGCTCCCCGCCCCGCGCGAGGAATGCGGCAAATCGAATTTCAAGTGACGGCGGCGCAATCACCGTTCCATCGAGATCAAAAAACGCCGCGACTCCGCCCTTCCCACTCACGCGTCCCTCCTCATCCTCACCGGGTCGCCGCCGCTACCCGAGTCCGCGTTGCTGCAGGCGGCTTCGCCGGTTTTGCAGGATTCCCACCAGGCCGCGCCGTCGCCAGGACGTCTCGCCAGCCCTCCCAGAAAACCGGCACGGCACGAAGCAGGCAGAACGCCACCGTCGCAGCCACGAAAACGTTCACGCTCCTGCGGATCTCTCCCTCTGAAATGAAAATGTTTTGCGTATGGGAATGCAGCAAAGTCCATTCCAGCCCAAGCGCCACAAAACATACGCACTTCAATGCAGCATATGCCCCGCGGCTCAGCCGCGAAGCCACCAATCTTTGCCCCCAGCGCGACCGAAGCATCCAGTTCCGTCGAAACGCCTCGATATTTTCCGCGTCTCGCGCACCGCGTGTCGCGGCAATCCCTCGCAGAAAATCAGCCAGTGTTCCACGCACGAAAAAAATCACCGGCACCCACAGCGAAATCTGCCCGCACACCGCGAAATAGATGAAGAAAATATTTTCGATTACCCGGTCCCCAAGAATGTCAAGTTGCGCTCCGAACGGCGTCGCCAAATTGAATCGCCGCGCCAGATATCCATCCAGGCCATCAAGTGCAATCGCCGCAATCGTCAACGCCAATGCGGCGATCCCAATAACCGCGGCATTCTCACGCGCATCCGCCGCGTAAAGCGCCACTGCCGCGCCGCCCAGAATCATTCGCGCGAGCGTCACTTTGTTCGGTGTCATCAGCCTTGCCATCGCCTGCCCTCGTGATTGCCCCGGTCCGCGCAGGGCGCACGAATCTCAAAATGGCAAGCCGCATTCCAATCCAAAGGGGCGCTTCGAAGCGTATATCTCGTGTATTTGCCGTAACTTAGGCGGCGTCCGTTGGCACTCGCCGATGTCGCGCCAGCAAGGAAATCAGTCACCTGGCGCAATTTCCTTGCGCTTCACGCCGCAAGCCGCGCGAGACGCAGAAGCTCCAAGTTGAAAGCCCGGAGAAGAATGGCTAAAGTTCTGAAGTCAATGACAAGTGGGTGCCGCATATCTTTCGGGTCCGCGAAATTCGGGAAGCCGGCAGACCCGCGATCTAGACAGAGGCTCAATTCATGGTTGAAGCAGCAACAGTATTCCTGGCCGGCTTGATTTCATTTCTTTCACCGTGTGTGTTGCCCCTTGTCCCGGGTTATATCTCAATGCTTTCCGGGATCGGCGTCGAGCAGTTGCGCCAGGGCCAGAAGCCGCGCAACAACCTCTTAAGCTCGGCCCTTGCATTCACAGTAGGGCTCTCCGTTGTGTTTATCGCTTTTGGCGCGTCGGCCAGCGCGGTCGGACAATTCTTGAAACACAACCGGTCAGTGCTCGCGCCCGTCGCCGGCGCTCTTGTTTTTCTGTTCGGATTGCACCTGATTGGGATCCTGGGAAAAATCAAACCGGTTATGGGTGTCGTGCTTGGCGCAATACTTGTAGGGTTGGGCCTTCTCGCGCAGTCACGCCCGGGGATTTTCGGCGGAACGCTCGGCCCCAATCAACTCGTTTCGCTGGCATTGATCCCGCTGCTCGGCCCCGCGCTTTCCCGTTGGCTCAATCGTGACGTCCATCTTCGCAACATTGGCGGGAACGCGAAAGAAAAAGGTCCGTTCGCGGCCATCACCAGCGGGTTTTTGCTCGGCTTCGCATTCGCTTTCGGCTGGACGCCTTGCATCGGCCCCATCCTTGCCACGGTGCTCGCTATGGCCGCCTCATCATCGAGCATCAGGCACGGCGTTTTCCTCTTGGCCATTTATTCACTGGGCCTTTCGTTGCCGTTTCTATTCTTCGCCCTCGCAATCAATTGGTTCCTGCGTTTCTATCAGAGCTTCCGCCGCTATCTGCACGCCGTGGAAGTCGGAAGCGGCATCTTATTACTTGGGATCGGATTTCTGCTTTTCACGAATCAACTTACGTGGCTCTCCAGTAAGTTGGGTTTCTTGAATCGTTTCATTCAATAGAATCATCCGCTATACTGAAGAAAGGCCGCGCCAAACATCCGGCTCAGGGAAATCGGAATGAAAAACAAGCTGACCGCTATCGCAACCGTCGCCATCCTCGGCGTCGCACTCTTTGTCTTTGCTCGGAATTTGAAGCAGACCAGCCAGGCCAGTGTTGGATCTACCACCGCGTCCCAAGCGGGAACTCCCGCCGGCCAGGCCGAGGGCTCCATCATCTCGAACCTCACATTCAAGGACCTCAACGGAAAAACTGTCAACATTGAGGACTACCGCGGCAAGGTCGTTTGGCTCGATTTCTGGCAGACCTGGTGCGAACCCTGCCGCATGGAAATGCCCTGGCTGATTGAATTTCAGAACCAGTACGCATCGCGCGGCTTCACCGTTCTCGGGGTGGCGCTGGATCCCGAAGGCTTGAGCAAGGTTGCGCCATTCCTGAAGAATGAACGCTTTGACGTAAATGGCCAGCAAGTGCCGCTCAATTATCCGATTGTTCTCGGCTCCGATGAGATCTCCGACAGATTTGGCGTGGATGCTCTTCCCACCGGCGTCCTTATTTCCCGCGATGGGAAGCTCATCAAGACCACCGTTGGCCTCGTCAGTCGCGATGATATGGCCAAGGACATCGAAGCCCAGTTCTAGAGAGCCCGATTCCGAAGCGGCGCGCGCGTCCTCCGCCCGCCGGCTGAAACTTTCCCCATACGCTGGCGTAGTACTAATTGAGGGTATATTCTCCGTACAAGTTCGTCTTGAAATCAGCCTCTCATCTTCGCGAAGCAACCGGCATCGCGCTGCAAGCCCTGCGCGAGCATAAGATGCGTTCGTTTCTCACCTTGCTCGGAATCATCCTGTCCGTCGCCACGCTGATCGTTGTCGTCGCCCTCATCGCAGGAACAAACCGTTACGTCGCTGAACGTGTCGCAACGCTCGGGACCAACGTCTTCCAGGTCACGCGCTTCCCGCTCATCACCAACGCAGCGCAACTCGTAAAGGCCACGCGTCGCAACAAGATCATCACCTGGGAAGACTACGAATTCCTCCGCGATCACCTGACGCTCCCTCTCCGGGTCGGCGTGCAGTCAAGCACAAGCGGCAGAGTCAGCGCGGGCACAATATCCCTCGACCAGATTTCCATCCGGGGCGTGACGGCCAATATGGGCGATATGGCCCTGGTGGAGCCAGCTTCCGGTCGTTACATCGTGGATAGCGACAATGAGCACCGTTCCGCAGTCGGGATGATCGGCCCCGATGTTGCCGACAAGGCTTTCCCGGGCCTTGATCCCATCGGCCGCACGGTCAATGTCGATGGCCGCCCCTTCACCGTCGTCGGTGTTGGCAAGCCTCTTGGAAATGGCGTCGGCGGCATCTCGCAAGACGCCTATATTTACATCCCCATTCAAACGTATTTGGGAATCTATGGCAGCCACGCCAGCCTCACTGTTGTCATTGAGGCGCGTTCCGCTGAATGGATGGACCGCTCACAGGAGGAAGCACGCATGTTGATGCGCGCGCGCCGCCATCTGGGTCAAAATGAAGAGGACAGTTTCGCGGTCCTCTCCTCCGACGCGCTGCTCGATCTCTTTCACACATTGACGGATTGGATCGCACAGGCGATGGTCGGAATCGTCTCCGTTTTTCTGTTAATCGGCGGCGTCGTTATTATGAATGTCATGCTCGCCAGCGTAACCGAGCGCACCCGCGAAATCGGCATGAGGAAATCTGTGGGCGCGCGCCGCGCGGACATCATGATGCAGTTCATGGTGGAATCCTCCGTCCTTGCCGGCGTGGGAGGCGCGGTCGGAGTCGCCTTCGCCTGGGTCATTTCCCAAATCGTTCAGGCTGTTTCGGGCGTACCCATGTTTGTGTCGCCTCTCGCCGTGTTGGTGGCGCTGGTAGTTTCAACCGCCGTTGGGTTGTTTTTCGGAATTTACCCGGCGCGCAAGGCGGCGCAATTGAACCCCATTGAAGCCCTGCGTCAGGAGACCTAACCGGAAACTACGATGCGAATGGCACTCGGTGAAAACGCGCGGATGGCATTTGACACGCTCCGCCAGAACAAATCACGGTCATTCCTGACCGTCCTTGGCGTTGTCATCGGCGTGACCACACTGATCACCGTCTCCTCCGTCCTCGTTGGGCTCGATGCTTCCATCCGCGACTACCTCAGCGAATTTGGTGCGGACACAATATTCATTTTCAAATACAACATCGGCATTCGTACCACTCGCCCCACGCCGGAAGAACTCAACCGCCGCCCGTTAACGATTGAAGATGCCATGGCCATCAAGAATGAGTGTCCCGACGTAGTGAATGTGGACGTTCAGGCGCTTGCCAGAATCACCGGCCCGTTTCCCCCCACGGCCTCGGCGCGCTATGAAGGCCGCGAGATCAGCACAGTCAATTACCGCGGAACCCTCCCCAGCGCCGTGGATGTCTATTCGTTGCGGTTTCTTTACGGCCGCTACTTCACGGACGCCGAAAACGACCATCGCTCCGATGTCGCCGTGATCGGTTATGACGTTTACAACTCGCTCTTTCTCGGTGAAAACCCGCTCGGTAAAGAGGTTATGGTCAGCGGCACTCTGTACACCGTTGTCGGCGTTTTGGATAAACGCAAGGGCGGGCTAAACGCAGGCCAGTCCGTGGACATTGATTTCTGGGTGCCCTACCGTTCGTATCGCAAACACAATCCGCAGGACGACGAGCTTGCCATTTCTGCCGCGGCCGCGCCCGGCAAGGTGGATGTGGCTGAAGATGAAATCCGCGGCGTGCTGCGGCGCCAGCGGAAACTCGGCTACAACGATCCGGATAATTTCGGCATGACCAGCGCTCAGGAAATCGCCGAACAGTTTCGTCAAATTGTCGGCTCCATCGCAGGACTGATCATCGCCGTCAGTTCGGTCGGCCTTCTCATTGGCGGCGTGGGTGTGATGAACATCATGTTGATGTCCGTCACACAGCGCACTCGCGAAATCGGCGTACGCAAAGCGATCGGCGCGCGCCGCCGTGACATCATTTGGCAATTTCTCACCGAAGCGGTCACGCTGACGGGCGCCGGCGGCCTTGTCGGCGTTGGTGTCGGCTGGGGACTCAGCAAACTGATGCAACTCGCCGTCCCATCTCTGCCCTCGGCCGTGCCGCTCTGGGCCGTCCTTCTCGCGGTCGGCGTCTCCATGAGCGTTGGCCTTTTCTTCGGCATGTACCCTGCAATCAAGGCCGCGCGCCTCGACCCAGTTGACGCGCTCCGGTACGAATAATTTTTCGAAAACTTAAGTTGGAATATTTTTTAAGAAGATGCTGACTGAGACTTGTTTGAAGAGCCGCGCACTTCGGTGCCCACCACAACATCTTTCACTTTGATCGTTCGGTTCTCATACGCGGACTTCGTCGCCGCAAGCGAGACCTGCAGCGCGCGAATCCCGTCGTCAATCGATATGCTCGGCGGCTGGCCCGCTAGCACTTTCTTCCCGAAATCATCGAGCTGCGCCACATAAGCCTTTTCAAATCGCTCCATAAAATAAGGCACGGTGTCGTGCGCAATCGAGTTCTTCGTCATCACATCAATTGCCGTCTCCCGCAAATATCCCATCCGCAAAGTTCCCTTCGACCCCAGAATTTCTGTCGCGATGTCGTACCCGTAGATCCCCGTCCTCGACAAATCCACCACCCCCAGCGCCCCGCTCGCAAATCGGAGCGTGACGACCGCATTGTCGAAATCTCCCACGGTCGCGAGTTCCTTCGCGCAAATCGTCACCGCCGTCGAGTGCACGGATTCAACCGCACCCATGAACCATCCCGCCAAATCAAAATCGTGGATGCCCATGTCCGCAATCATCCCTCCGCTGTGCTTCGGATCCGCGTACTCAAGCGACGGTGGATAAGGGTCCCGCGATGACGATTTGAAGAGCAGCGCCTCCCCAATCCCTCCATCCTTCAACCGCGCCATTCCCGCTGCATATGCCGGATCGAACCTCCGCATAAATCCGATATTCAAAAATCCGGCCGTTCGCGCGGCAGCCTGTTTCATCTCTTCGCATTCCGCAAGCGAAAGCGCCGGTGGCTTCTCGCAAAATGTCGGTTTCCCCCGTTCAAGCGATGCGATCGAGTATTCGCGATGCGTGGATGTCGGCGTCGTAATCACCACCGCATCGACCTCCGGGTCGGCCAGCAAAGAATGTGCGTCAAAATGCCGCCGCTCAACGCCAAATTCTTCAGCCACTCGTTCAGCCGCCGCGCGATCCGTGTCCGCAATCGCCGTGAGCCGAATTGACCCCACGCGCCCCGAGAGGAATTGCGCATAGAGCCGCCCCAGCCGCCCCAACCCAATCAGTCCGACTTTCAACCGGGTGTTCATCGCTTCCTCCTCGGAGTCTCCAAATCCAGTCCGCCGCTGTTCGCTGCCAAGACTTTATACTTCGATTTTCCGCGCCGCGCAAAGCGCCGGCAAGTTTTAGATTTCGCGGCTTGCTTGCCGCCGCGCCGCTGCTGTACGCTCAAATCCTCATGCCAAACGAATTAAGCGAACACGAATTTCGCACTCGTTGCGACGCCGCGCTGGACGCCCTCCGCAAGCGCCTGCTCGACCTTTCCGATGAACACGGTTTTGAAGTGGAGGGCCAATCCGACAGGCTCGACCTCATTTTTGAAGACGCCGACGAAACGCGCTTCGTCATCAGCCCCAATGCGCCCGTGCGTCAAATTTGGATTTCCGCGCTGACCACAAGCTTCAAACTGGGCTGGTCCGATTCCGCGGGAACCTTCGTTCTGGAAAAAACTGGAGAAACGCTCGCGCAAGTGATGGGCCGCATCTTGAGCCAGCAGCTAGGCCGCGCGGTAACTGTTTAGCCGCCCGCCTTCGCGCTCATCGCGGGCAACGCCTTGCGCAACCGCGCCACAACCTTCTCCCGGCCAAGTACCAGAAATGTTTCAAAGAGCGGCGGGGCGACGGCCTGCCCCACGATCGCAACGCGCGTAGCGTTGATCAGCAGCCCCGCCTTCACTCCTTCCGCCTCCGCAAGTGCGCGCAGAGAGTGTTCGCACGCATCGTGATTCCACTCCGCCTGTGCCGCAACCGAGTCGGCAAGTTTGCCCAGCATCGCGGGCAGCCGCTCGTCCTTCCAGAATTTTTCTTTCGCTTGCGGGTCGTACTCGAACGTATCGCTGAAAAACGCCCGCGCCCAGTGCGAAAAATCCGGCAATAGCCGCGTCCGCGGACGCAGCAAATCCACGGTATGCGAGAACCAGGCTCGCTCCGCCCCCGCCCATTCCGCGCGCCAGATCCCCGCGCGTTCGAGCTCCCACTGCACCTCGCCCAGCAACTCCTCCACCGGCAGCTTCTGCAAGTATTGCGTGTTAAACCATTCGAGTTTCGGGCGGTCGAATACAGCGTTTGTGCGGCTCACCGCTTCCAGCGAAAACCGCTGCACCAATTCGCTCGTGCGCAGAAACTCCGCATCATCGCCCGACGACCACCCCATCAAGCAAAGAAAATTCCGGAACGCCTCCGGAAGAAACCCCTCCTCGCGGTATTGCGCCACGCTCGTTGCGCCGTGCCGCTTTGACATCCGCGTCCGGTCCGCGCCCAAAATCAGCGGCACGTGCGCGAACGCAGGCACCTCCGCGCCAAGCGCCCGGTAGAGCAGCACCTGCTTCGGAGTATTCGATAAATGGTCCGCGCCGCGAATCACGTGCGTGATTCGCATGTCGATGTCGTCCACCACCGCGCCGAGTTGATATGTCGGCAACCCGGATTCCGCCCCTTCTTCTTTCGGCGAACGGAGCAGCACGAAATCCTCGATCTCCTCATTCGACACTTCTCGCCGCCCGAACACGATGTCCTCGAAAACAGTTGTAGTGCCAAGCGGCGTGCGAAACCGTATCGCGGGCTTCTGATTTGGATCCCTCGGGCGCCCATCACGGCATCCGCATCGCGTAACTCGCCGCACCATCGAAGCGCCGCCCGCCTCAGACTCATCCGCCGCGTCGCCACCCGCATACCGCTCCGGCGGGCAATAGCAGAGATACGCCGCGCCCGCCTCCAATAGTTTTTCGCCCGCGGCGCGATAGAGCGCCATCCGCTGCGACTGAAATATCGGCCCTTCGTCCCACTCAAGGCCCAGCCATCGTAACGACTCCAAAATGCCGTCCACCAACTCCGGCCGGTTTCGCTCCACGTCCGTATCTTCCACGCGCAAAATAAAAGTGCCGCCCTCCCGCCTCGCGAATAGCCAATTGAACAGCGCCGTTCGTGCGCCGCCCACGTGCAGGTACCCGGTTGGTGACGGTGCGAAGCGAACGCGCGGCCCTTTGGTTGTGCTCGATGTCATGATTACCTTGCTCTCTTTGCTTCAACTGCTGCTGCGAGAGCGACCAGTTTAACGGAACGCGCCTGCCCGCGTCACGCGCCATGTCCCCCTCCAATTCCCACGGGGGAGTGACGCCGAGGGACACCGGTACTCGAGTACCCTTGACCCTATGAAAACCAGACACCTATATTCACAGGGAAACCGCGAGTCCCTCTCAATCCGCTGGGTTGACGGGAGTATTCTGCAAAGCCGAAGAAATGGCGCTGTCCTGCATTGGCTGCGCCTCGCACAGGGTACGGTCGGTTTGAGCCCGCGCATCGCGCGCGGCACGGGAATAACGGAATTCGTTGACACACGAGAGCATTCTCGCATTCGCCCTCTTTGCTGCAACTGCGATCATTGCGGCGCTGTACGCCTACGTTTATTCCCTGAAACGTCAGCTCTATCTCCTCCTTTGGGCCGCTGGCTGGGTGCTTTTCGCCTTTCACTTTGCCGGTTTTGCAATGCAGAGGTGGATCGGCTTATCCGCATGGCAATCCAGCATTCAGACCTGGTTCGTCGCCTGCGCGGCGTTGCTTTTCCTCATGAGTGCGCAGTTTTACGTTCATAAGAATCCTTGGACCTACGGCATTGCCGGCGCTGCCGCCGTATTTGCTGTCTGGTCGGTGATTTTTTCGCAAGGGCAGATCGGCGTTTCTCCAAACTATGGCATCGCCGTGGTCTTCTTCATCACCGCCTGGCTCTTTTGGCGTGCCAGCCGTAAGCAGGACACCGTTACGGATGGCGCTCTGGGCATCGCTTTCGCCATGTGGGGGGCGCTTGGCATTGCAAACGAATTCGCCGCTCGCGCTACCATCAGTTGGCGCAACCTCTTTTCCACTCTCATGGTCGTGCCGCTCGTTTTCGTCGCGGTCCTCATGGCCATGGCGCTTTACGAAGAAGAAAAACGCCGCATAGAGCGCCACATGCTCGCCCTTTCCAGTCTCAACCTCGCCACCTCCGGAGTGATTGGCACCGAAGTTCAAAAAATGCTGGCCCAAGCCCTGGACCGCATCCTCAACGTCGTCCGCATCCCCTCCGGCGCGCTGTTTCTGCATCACGGCGATCCACAGGGGCCTACTGCAGTCGTCGCCGCGGGGCTGAGCGACAACTTCTGTAACGCATCCCAACAGGAAGGTCTGGACGATCATCTTGTGGACCTGGTCGTGCGCCTCGGCGGCCTGGCTGTTTTCCGTGACCTCCAGCGCGACGCCCTTTGGGTGACTCTCGAAAAAGAAGAGGCTTTCCGCCGTTTCCGCCAGCTCGCCCTCCAGCAGGGTCTTCGGACCGTTGCGGCTATCAGTCTCCAATCCAAAGAAAGAGCTTTTGGCGTGCTCTTGCTCGGCTCCGCCGAAAGCCGCCGGTTCACGCCGCCAGAACTTCACCTCCTACTTTCCCTCGGCCACCAGATAGGTATGGCCGTTGAAAATAGCTATCTCATCCAGCAGACCTCGCGCCGCAGCGAAGAACTTCACATCCTCAACGAAATTGGCCGCGTGCTCAGCTCCACTTTGGATGCCGACGCGCTCTTCGGAAAAATCCAGTCAGAGATGCAGCGCCTGATGGACGCCGGCAATCTTTTCATCGCTTTCTATGACGCGGGCCACCATTTGCTTCGCTTCGAATTGGAAATTCGAAATGGCGAGCGCATGCCCAAGCGCTCACGCCCTTCCGGCAACCATCTCACCGAGTACATCCTGCAAAATGCCCAGCCTCTATTGATTCGCGAAAATGTTGAGCAGGCGGCTCACCGCTTGGGCGTCGAGCCCATGCAACAAATGGGATGCTTTTGCGCCGTCCCCCTGATGGTTTATAACCGCGCCGTCGGAGTCATGGCCGTCCTCAGCAAGCAGGAACGCGCCTTCGATGAAGGCCACCTCGAATTGATGCGTGTTCTTGCGAGCGAGACCGCCGTTGCTCTGGAAAACGCCCGGCTCTTCAACGGAGAACAGACCAAGTCGCGCCATCTCACCCTGCTCAACAATATCTCGCGCAATGCCATCGCTACTCTCAACCCCGACGAAATGCTCTCCCGCATTGCCGCCGAATTGGAGCAGGGTCTCACCTACGACCATATCGGCATTGGTATGCTGGATTACGCCGCCAAAGTAGTCGTGCTGCAGGCCGAAGCAGGCCGCCGCCGCGCGGGCCTGCAAAAGCAAATCCCATTTGGAGAAGGTCTTGTCGGCCGCGTCGCTCGCACCGGCGAAATAACGGCCGTGCGCGACTTTGCCGCCGAGCTTTCCGCCGGAGGCCCCGTCCTCAAAGATTCATCGTCCGGCGTCGCGCTTCCGATTCTTTATGGCGATCAGTTGCACGGCGTCCTTTATGTTGAATCTCTCGAGCCTTGCGATTTCCCCGAAGAAGAGCTGCAGTTGCTCGAGACGCTCGCCGACCTTATCTCCGGCTCTCTCCACAGCGCCCTCGCGTTCCAGAAGGCCCAGGACCAGGCCATCACCGACGGCCTCACCCGCGTCAAAACACACCGATTCTTCATGGAAACTCTCTCCGCGGAATGGAAACGCGCCACACGCGCGGGCCGCCCTTTCTCTCTTGTCTTGATTGATCTTGACCGCTTCAAGTTCGTCAACGATTTTTACGGCCACCTGGAAGGTGACGTTGTGCTTCGTCGCGTCGGGCAAATTCTCGAGGAGAATTGCCGCCGCTCCGATATTGTCGCCCGATATGGCGGCGACGAGTTCGTCGTCCTCATGCCTGAAACAAACGCCGAACAGGCGCGCCAACTCACCAACAAGCTCCGCACCTGGATTTGCTCGGACGCCCTGCTCCGCGAGAAAAACGTCACCGGCAGCTTTGGCATCGCCAGCTATCCCGTTCACGGCTCGACGCCGCAGGAACTCATCCAGGTGGCTGACGCTTCTATGTACCTCTCCAAGCATCAGGGCGGCAACGCAGTTTCCACCGCCGATCATTTCGACCCCGACGAGGCAAGACGCTGGAAACGAGACGTCCTCGAAGCTTATATCGGCGTGACGCTCAAGCGCGTCTTCACCACCGGCAGCGATGCGCTCGAGGAAGTTTGCCAGCGCCTCGATCAATTCTCGAAGTCGCTTGATTCGACTGAAACTCCCGCCGCCACAAATTCATATGGCGGGCAAGATGCGGATCGCCCCGCAAAGGAGCTCTTGCACCCGCTATTGATCGAAACTCTCTGCTCTCTTGCGATGGCCGTGGATTCCAAGGACCCCTCCACGCTCAGCCATTCGCAAAAGGTGTCCTCATACGCCGTCGCCCTCGCGGAAGCCTATGGGCTCGGCCCTGCGGCCATTGAGGAAATCAAGCTTGCGGCTTTGTTGCATGACGTCGGAAAAGTCGGCATCCCAGAATCCATCCTGAATAAATCCGGCCCGCTCGATCCCGAGGAATGGGATCAGATGAAGCTCCATGTGAATTACGGTTCCAGAATCCTGCAAGCGTGCCGCGGCGCCGCGGGAATTCAGCCAATGGTCCTTCATCACCATGAATTCTTTGATGGCTCCGGCTATCCCAACGCCCTTCACGGCGATGGCATTCCTCTCGGCGCCCGGATTATCGCCATTGCTGACGCCTATGACACCATCACTTCCGCGCGTTCCTACAAACGCCCCCGCTCCGCTGAGGAAGCCCTTGTTGAGCTCGAGCGTTGCGCCGGCGCCCAATTCGATCCCAACCTCACCTCCCTATTCGTAAACGCAATTCGCAAATTCCCGCGCCAAATCCTCGAAATCGTAGTTAGCCCGGCGCCTGTTTCCATCGAATCCCCCGTGCGGGATTCCGTTGAATCCGCCGCGGATTAATCCGCACAATCCTTTTCTCCCGAATCGCACTCTGTTAGTCTCGCCTTTGATCAAAGGTGCCCGCTGAAATTTTTTAGGAGAGTTCCCCCATGCACGATTCCACAATGAAGGTCGCAAAGGTCCGTTGGGTTGGAGCCGAACAATTCGTCGCTGTCGGCCCTTCCGGTCACGCCGTTCCGCTCGATTCCGACCGCGCATCCAACACCGCGCCCGGCCCGATGGAACTCCTGCTTCTTGCTCTGGGTTCCTGCACGGCCACCGACGTCGTCTCCATCCTGAAAAAAAAGCGCCAGAAACTCGAAGCGCTCGAAGTTCAAGTCTCCGGTGAGCGCGCCCAAAAACCGCCCGCTGTCTGGGTCAAGCTCGAAATCGTCTACCGCCTGCGGGGAAAACTCGACGATAAAGCCGTCCGCGACGCCATCGAATTAAGCGAGAATAAGTACTGCTCCGTAGCCGCTATGCTCGCGAAAACAGCGCAAATATCTTACCGCTACGAAATCTCGCCTTCTTGAAGATGTTTTTGAAGTTGATTGTAAAAAAGGACCTGTGACCTGCCGTATCCGGCTTGCGCCTCAATGTGCGTGTGCCGCACCATGCGAAATCTTCGGCAGCTTCTGCGCTTCCCAGGCGTCAAATCCACCGGTCACGTTCGCAACCGTCGCGAACCCCGCGCGCTCCAACAAACTAGCCGCGATCGCCCCGCGGTAGCCGCTCTTGCAATGCACCGCCACCGGCCGCACGGGATCGAGGTCTGCAAGAAGTTTCTTGCTCGCCTCGCCGTTCGATGCCAGCAACGCGGCGAATTGATTGAGCGGTTTCAGGCGCCCCTCCGCGATGTGTCCCGCATCCCATTCCGCCGCGCGCCGCACGTCCACCACTTGTATCTCGTTTCCCGTGGCAAGCTGATTTCGCAGCTCTAGAGCGCCGATCTGCGCCGTTTGCGCGACGCGCCGCCCGCTCCGCTGCCACGCCGCGATCCCGCCTTCCGCATAACCAACCACGCGCTCGATCCCCACTCGCGCCAACCTCATCCGCGATTCCGCAAGCCGCTCCTCATCCTCCGCCAATAAAATAATCGGCTGATCCAATCCGACAATCGCGCCCGCCCACGATGCATACTGCCCCGAAAGTGGGATATGCACCGACCCCGGAATATGTGCCGCGAAATAATCCCCCGAGGGCCGCGTATCCAGCACAATCGCCGCGCTCTTCGCTGTTGAAGTAAGCCGCTCCACCTGCACCGGTGAAAGCGCATCGAGCGGCTTCAATTCCTCCATTGCCTCCGCGCCCTCGCGGTTGATTTCCGCGTCGCGGCTGAAATACCCCGGCCGCTCCGGCAAATCCGTCGTCAGCATTTCGATGAAGGCTTCCCGCGTCATCGGTTGCAGCGCGTAGTTGAACTGTTTCTCTTTGCCGATTGTCGAACTCCGTTCGCTCCCGATGCTCCTTCCACATAGCGAACCCGCTCCATGCGCTGGAAAAACCTCTACGCTATCGGCAAGGCGCAGCAATTTCCCGTGCAGGCTGTCGTAAAGCATCCCTGCAAGTTGTTGCGCAGTATATCCGGGTGAAAGGTCCGGCCTGCCGACGTCCCCGATAAAGAGCGTATCGCCCGTAAGCACAGCCCATGGCTCCGTGTCGCGCTCCAAATCCGTCACTACAAAGCACATGCTTTCCGGCGTATGCCCCGGCGTCTCCAGAAAAGTAAGCTCGCATTTTCCAAACGCGATCTTGTCGCTGTCGTGCATCGCGCGATGTGGAAATTTCGCTCCCGCCCGGGCGCTGATGCAGATCTCCGCGCCCGTCCGCGCCGCCAGTTCCGTGTGCCCCGAGACAAAGTCCGCGTGCAGGTGCGTCTCAATTACGTACGCAATGCGCAGCCCCTCTCGCTTGGCCTCTTCCAGGTAGATCTCGACGTCCCGCTGCGGGTCCACCACCGCCGCAATCCCCTCATTCTCAATCATGTAAGAGGCATGCGCCAGGCACGTCAAATAGAATGGCTGAAGCTTCACCATCGTTCCTCGCAATTGATTCCTTCCGGAGAGTCTTCCACTCGAAAAATTCTAACACAATCACGCGGCTCCTTCGCCGTGTCCTGCGGCCTTGTTTGCCTCGCGCCCTTCCCATACAATCTCCGTTCCTGTATTCGGCGTTCCATTCTTCAGAAGGGCGTTCTCGAATGTCACACAGGCTTCGCGCAAAAATCACCGGAGTGGCATGCCACGTTCCCCCTCGCGTTGTCACCAACGCCGAGATGGAAAAAATCGTCGAGACCTCCGACGAGTGGATTCGCTCCCGCACCGGTATCCGCGAGCGCCATTACGCCGACCCCGGCGTCGCCGCCTCCCATCTCGCAACAGAGGCCGCGCTCAAACTCCTCACTCAGAAGAATCTTGACCCGCTCGAAATTGACATGATCATCGTCGCCAGCGTCACGCCGGACATGCTCTTCCCGGCCACCGCGTGCCTTGTGCAGGACCGCATCGGCGCAAAGAAGGCTTGGGGCTTCGATCTTTCCGCGGCCTGCTCCGGCTTCCTCTATGCAATGACGGTGGGCGCCCAGTTCGTCGCCGCGGGCTCGCACAAAAAAATTATGGTCATCGGCAGTGACATCATGACCTCGATCCTCGATTTCACCGATCGCGCCACTTGCGTTCTCTTTGGCGATGGCGCGGGCGCCATCCTCCTCGAGCCCACGGAAGACGAAAACTGCATCCTCGATTTTCGCCACGATATTGACGGGTCCGGCGGCTGCTATCTCTATATGCCCGGCGGCGGCTCGCTGAATCCTTCTACACATGAAACGGTCGAGAAGCGCATGCATTACGTTCATCAGGTTGGGCAAAACGTTTTCAAATACGCCGTGCGCCGCATGTCGGATGTCTCCGCCCAAATCCTCGAGGAAAATGGCTTCACCAGCCGCGACCTCAAGCTCGTTGTTCCCCATCAGGCAAATCTTCGGATTATTCAGGCGATGCAGCAGCGCCTGGGTGTCGAAGATGAAAAAGTGGTTGTGAATATCGATCGCTACGGAAACACCACCGCGGGCACTATCCCCCTGGGCCTGTGCGATGCACTCGAGCAGAATCGCCTCAAAGAGGGCGACCTCGTATTACTTGTCACCGTGGGCGCGGGCTACACCACAGGCAGCGTTCTCCTTCGCTGGGCATACTGAGCCTCTCGCGGCGCATACGCACCCGCGACCAGTGAAGAATCCGCAGGTAGCCGCATCCGTGTCAGCCTAAATTTTTTTGGATTGCACTGCCGTGTAGAAAGCGAAGCCTAGCGCGACCGCATCTCAGCCGCATACGCCAGGTTCTGCGTCAATCGTTGGTCCACCAGCACGGCAACATACCGCGAGCAGGTCGCCATTTCCCGTTGTGCCCACTGGTGCAGGGCCGGCAGCTTGCACAGCACGCTCACCGCTGTGTAATAGGCGCGCAAGGTACTTAGGCTGTCCTGGCGACGGCCCAGTGTAGGCGTCAGCCTGTGCAGGCTAAGCAATGCTCCAAAATCCTCTGCCACGGGGGTTTCGTGCGCAAGACCTGAAAATGCCGGGAACCTTTCAGAAAGCGGCTGGGAGGCATACCCCGCAATCAGCGAGCGCCAGTAAAATAGCCCAAACTGGGCCATGGCGCCTACCATTAAGATGAGTATGACTACGCTGATCATTTCCCTCAGCCTCTATGTAAATTCTGCCCGTTTCGCTTGTCTCTCACAATGGAGCCTTCGTACTACCGCCCGTCCCCATCGGTTTTGGGCCGCGCCCTGCCCTGGCGGACTGACCTTCCGTAGTACACCGTGAACCGGGCCAAGCCCAGAATAGACACGAGGAGAACCGCGATGGAACGGGTCATCATGGTCCAACTGTAAGGTTAAACGAGTAATCAATAACTCCGCAATAGAGCTAACGTACCAGCCAGTTGGTTACAGCCATGTAAGCTATTGAAAATAGGACACTTAACCAATTAATGGGCGGGGATTCGCGGGTTCTAATGTCTAAAGAAGCCGCTTTTAAGGAGCATTGTTTGAAGGTGTGGCGGCGTCCAATCTCATCTTGCCCCGTGTTGCAGAGGGAACCCCGCCCATGCATTTGCCAGGCCTAGGACCTCCCTCACCACATCGAGCGCGTCACTCGTCCTTCGCCACCAGTGCGCGCCATCATACGGGTCTTCACGCGCATAGCGCACTATCAGTGCGGGGTCGTTCCCAACTAATTTGCGCCAAAGCGTGTGCACGCGCCGCGTGTGCGCTTTGGAAGTGACGATGATAATGCGGTGGATCCCCACATCGCGCGCCGTCTTGGCGATCACATGCACTTCGTCCTCGGTATTGGCAATTTCGGGCTCAAGCACGCGGATCGATTCCACCGGCACGCCGAGCCGGATCAAAACTTTCTGGTTATAAAAGCTTTCGCCCAGATAATCGATCCCCATCTCATGAAGCTCTTCGGTCGCATCCTCGGGACGCGTCACCCAAACTTCCGGCGTGAAATTATCGTGATAGATTTCCGCTGCCTCGCGTGCCCGCATCGGCAGCCCCCCGCTCAATACCACGGCCGCTTGCGAGGGCTGCAGAGGATCTTCCACCACCAGCCACAATCCGACGCGCCGGAACAGCCATGTCCCTATCGTGGCGATTATGGAGAGCGCCACCAGCGCCCAAAAAAATCGCCGGCGTGCGCGATGCGAAATCCTCAACACGGCACCGCCATTCGCAAAACATGCCTGCGGCGGTTTGCATTCTTAAGAAAATTCACGTCGTGCTCTCTCCGTCGCCGGAAGCGCCCCCACAGAAGATCATGTTGTAGTGCCGCCGGTCCCGACTCCTTATCGCGCCGCATCGTACCTTCCGCGAAGTTCCCGGTCAACGTCGTGCCCGTCATGCGCGGTGCATGCCGCGGTCAATTGACGTTCTGGCAACCGGGCCTTGTCTGGCGCTTTGGCGCCTGAGCGAAGCACGCTAGAATCATCGCGCGATGTGCACTCCTCCCCAATCAACGCCGCTCGCGGCGCACAGACCCGGACAAGGTAATCCATGCGCGCTGTAATCACCGGCGGCGCAGGATTCCTCGGCTCGCACCTTTGTGACGCCATGCTTGCCCGCGGCTGGGAAGTCCTTTGCATTGATAACCTTATCACCGGCCAGGACAATAACATCGCGCATCTGGCGAACAACCCAAAATTCAGCGCCATGCGCCATGACGTTTCTCGCCACATTGACGTTCCCGGCCCCGTCGAGGCCGTGCTGCATTTTGCCTCGCCCGCGAGCCCCGTTGACTACCTCGCGCATCCGATTCCCACTTTGAAGGTCGGCTCGCTCGGCACGCACAACGCGCTCGGCCTCGCGATGGCCAAGAAAGCAAAGTTCCTGCTCGCGTCCACCTCGGAATGTTACGGCGATCCGGAAGTCAGCCCGCAGCCCGAAACGTATTGGGGCCACGTAAATCCCATCGGCCCCCGCGGCGTCTATGACGAAGCCAAGCGCTTCGCCGAAGCCATGACCATGGCGTATCACAACTATCACAAGCTCGACACGCGCATCGTGCGCATCTTCAACACTTACGGCCCGCGCATGCGCCTTAATGACGGCCGCGCGC
This sequence comes from uncultured Acidobacteriota bacterium, assembly GCA_963737185.1. Lineage (GTDB taxonomy): Bacteria > Acidobacteriota > Terriglobia > Acidiferrales > UBA7541 > DASTCZ01. The sequence goes on from CAVTRS010000022.1 coordinate 157,305, forward strand.
TCCCGAATTTCGTCTATCAGGCGCTCACGCATCAGCCGATCACCGTCTATGGCGATGGCAAGCAAACGCGCAGCTTCTGTTACGTCAGCGATCTCATCGAAGGCATCTGCAAATTGCTCGAATCCAATGAGCATCTGCCCACAAACATAGGCAATCCCCACGAAATCACAATCCTCGAATTCGCCGAACGCATCCGCGCGCTAACCGGCGCGAAAGAGCCCCTCGAATTTAAGCCCTTGCCGCAGGACGATCCCAAGCAGCGCTGCCCCGATATTTCCAAGGCCCGCCGCATTCTCCATTGGGAACCGAAGGTCAGCCTCGAAGAAGGCCTGCGCCTGACGCTCGCCTATTTCAAGCAGCAAGTCGCCACCTCGTAGGGACTAATTTTAGGCGGGCCGGGGGAATTCATGATTCCTGATTTCAAACGCCGCGGGATCTTCGCCGTCCTCGCGTTGGCTCTCACGCTTGCCTTAATCACCGGCGGCGCTCACGCCGCCTGTGGCCATTCACAAGCCATTTTATCCACGATCCATTCAGCTTCCGCGCCGCTCGATTCGCGCGCGCAGGGCGCCGGCGAGCCTCCCCGCCCCATTTATGAAACGCGACCCGTCCACGACCCGAACGGCACCGGCAGGTTCTACATGGGCCGCGAAATCGCTCAGGTCATGGACCCTCGCGGCATCCCGTGGCTCGATCGCCCCCAGCGTGAAGAGCAGGAGAAGCCTGCAATCGTTCTGAAGGCGCTAAATCTCCGCGGCAACGAGGTTGTAGTGGATTTGGGAGCCGGCTCCGGCTTCTTCACTTTCCGGATTGCGCCGAAAGTTGCGAACGGCGGCAAGGTTCTGGCCGTCGAAATCCAGGATGAAATGCTCGCTACGATCCGCCAGCGCGCGCAGGCCCTGAAGATTTCAAATGTGGAAGCCGTAAAGGCCACCGAAACCGATCCCAACCTGCCTGTGAATGGAGTCGATCTGGTTTTAATGGTTGACGTCTATCATGAGCTGGCCTACCCGTTTGAGGTCATGACCAAAATCCGCGCGGCGCTGAAGCCCGGCGGCCGCGTCGTCTTTGTCGAATACCGCAAGGAAGATCCCTCTGTGCCCATCAAGGAAGTCCACAAGATGTCTGTGGAACAAATTGAAAAAGAGATGAGCGTCGTCGGGCTCAAGCACGTCCAGACAATCGAGACGCTGCCCTCGCAGCACATCGTAATTTTCAAGAAGCCCGAATGAGTCCCGCCCAGTTTACTAGCTTGCTCCAACTCCTTCACCGTTCTTGACTTTGCAGGTCAATGCATCACAATAAAGATCCCTTCTGAGATCATCTGTCAGGCAGCCGGCTGCCCCTTCAGTCAAAAGCCTATCGCAACCTTTGTGGAATCAGCCGTCGCGGTGCAAAGAATCTGGATCACGAATCGCGCGGTATTTTTGAGCTTTTCTGCAATCCACGCCAATCCGGCATTGGAGTGAACCGCTATTGCGAAAGTCCCGGACGAATCACGGTTTGCAAGGACGGAATAATTGGATCTCCTGACAATGAGCGCTCTTAATGCAGTCATGGTGGGCGGCTACAACCCGCGTCTTGTCGCACTGTCTGTGTTCATCGCGATTGCAGCTTCCTATGCCGCTCTTGATCTCGCGGCGAGGGTAACCTCATCCCACGGCCGCGCTCGCTGGCGCTGGTTGATTGGCGGCGGCACAGCCATGGGAATTGGCATTTGGTCCATGCACTACGTCGGCATGCTCGCGTTTCTCCTGCCTGTCCCTGTCGAGTATGACTGGCCCACGGTTTTGGCTTCGCTGATCGCCGCTATTCTCGCCTCTATTGTCGCGTTGTTCGTGGTCAGCAGGCAAAAGATGGGAGTCCTTCAAATACTGGCGGGCGGCGTCATGATGGGCGGCGGCATTGCCGGCATGCATTATATCGGGATGGCGGCGATGCGGTTGCCGGCGATGTGCCATTATTCGCCCTCCATTGTTTTGCTCTCTATCGTTTTGGCATTCGTGATTTCTCTGGCCGCGCTTTGGCTCACCTTTCGCTTTCGCGGCGAAAATGAGCCGTGGGCCTGGCAAAAGATTCTCAGTGCGTTGGTGATGGGCGGGGCCATTCCTATCATGCATTACACCGGCATGGCCGCGGCCAGCTTTACCCGTTCCCCATTGGACCGCGCGGACCTGTCACATTCCCTGAGCATCTCTTCCCTCGGAGTCGCCGGCGTCATCGTCGTAACCTTCATGGTCCTGGGACTTACGCTGCTGACCTCACTGGTGGACCGCCAATTTTCAGCCCAGAACCTGGAGCTGGAGGCAAGCGAGGGGCGCAAGAGCGCCTTCATCGAAATGGCGCTGGATTGCATCATCACCGTGGACTCAGAAGGGAGGATCACCGAGTTCAACCCCGCCGCTGAAAGGACATTTGAATTCACGCGTGCTGAAGTGTTGGGTAAAGACCTGGCCGAAATGATCATTCCCCCGGCGTTGCGGGAGACGCTTCGCAAAGGCATGGGCCGGTTCCAGGAATGTGGCGAGGGGGCCGATCTTGGAAAGCGGATTGAAATGATGGCGATGAGATCGAATGGCGCTGAATTCCCCGTCGAATTGACAGTTCACTGTGTCCAGCAGAAGGCCTCGGTGATTTTCACGGCGTATCTCCGCGACCTGACCGAACAAAAGAGGGCGGAGGAAGCGCTTCGGGAAAGCGGCAAAATGGTAAGGCTTCTTTTGGATTCAACGGCCGAGGGGATTTATGAAATCGATATGCACGGCATTTGTACGCTTTGCAACCGGGCGTGCGTGAAATTGCTTGGCTTCCGCGAAGCGGCCGAGCTACTGGGCAAGGACATGCATGGCGTGATGCACTACAAGCGGCTGGACGGGACGCCCTACCCGGTGAAGGAATGTCACATCTATCAAGCCTTCCGCCAGGGGAAAGGCACTCATATTGATGATGAGGTCTTGTGGAGGAAGGATGGCACGAATTTTCTCGCTGAGTACTGGTCCATTCCGATATTCCGAAAGGGACAGGCGGTAGGCGCGGTCGTGACTTTTGTCGACATCACTGAACGCAAAGGAGCCGAAGCAATTCTTCTGAGAGCCAAGGAAAGCGCCGAGCAATCCAACAGGGCTAAAAGCGAATTCCTCGCCAATATGAGCCATGAAATACGCACGCCTATGAACGGCATCCTGGGCATGACGGAACTCGTCCTGGACACCGTCCTCACCGTTGAGCAACGCGAACATCTCGGCCTTGTTCGCCTTTCCGCGGAGTCCTTGCTCTCCATCATCAATGACGTTCTGGATTTCTCAAAAATTGAAGCGGGGAAAATGGAGCTTGATTTGATTCCATTTGATCTCCGCGAGAGTTTGGGCGAAACCATGATGGCCCTCGGCTTCCGTGCCCACCAGAAGGGACTCGAACTCATTTACGAAGTCGATCCCGAAGTGCCCGAGGCCCTGCTCGGGGATCCCGGCCGCATCCGTCAAATCCTGGTCAACTTGGTCGGCAACTCAATAAAATATACGGAAACCGGCGAGATTCTCGTGAGCGTAATGCAGCGGCTGCATGATTCGGGCGTCACCACCTTGCACTTTGCCGTGAAGGATTCAGGCGTCGGCGTACACCAGGAAAAGCAGGAAAAGATATTCGAGGCCTTCTCTCAAGCGGATGGCTCGATGACGCGCAAATATGGCGGCACGGGCCTGGGACTCACAATCTGCGAGAGGCTCGTCGAGATGATGGGCGGGCGCATCTGGCTTGAAAGTGAACCCGGCAGAGGAAGCACATTCCACTTTACCGTCCAGTTGAAAGTGCAGGACGCCCCGTCCGCGCCGGCCGCTCCGCTTCAGCCCGAGCAGTTGCGCGATCTTCATGCCCTGATCGTCGATGACAACTTTACAAATCGCCGGGTCCTGCTAGGAATGTTAACCCGATGGGGCATGCGCCCTACCGCCGTCGAAGGCGGCCGCGCAGCGCTGCAAGCCCTCGAAGTCGCCAAGTCCAATGGCCATCCCTTCCCCCTGATTCTTTTGGATGGTCAGATGCCGGAAATGGATGGGTTTGCGCTCGCCGAACAGATCCAGAAGGATCCGGACTCCATCGATGCGACCATCATGATGCTCACTTCCGCCGGCCATCTCGGTGATGCCGCTCGCTGCAGGGAACTTGGCATATCCGCATATCTGGTAAAGCCGATACGCCAGATGCAACTCTTGGCCGCCATTTGTCAGGTTCTCAATCGCGCCTCCTCTGCCAATCCTAATCCGTTGGTCACGCGCCATACTTTGCAGGAAGGCAGGCGCCGCTCGTGCGTGCTGCTCGCGGAAGATAACATTGTCAATCAGACTCTGGCGGTTCGTCTGCTCGAGAAGCGAGGGTACTCTGTGATTGTCGCCGCAAACGGTCTGGAAGCGGTCCAGGCATTTGAGAAAAACCGGTTCGATATCGTGTTGATGGATATTCAGATGCCGCAAATGGATGGCTTTGGCGCTGCCGCGGCCATTCGCGCAAAAGAAAAACTGACCGGAGGGCACATCCCCATCATTGCCATGACCGCCCATGCTCTGAAGGGCGATCAGGAGCGATGCATCGCCGCGGGAATGGATGGCTATGTTCCCAAGCCGATCCGCACGAGCGAATTGTTTTCCATGATCGACAGCATGTTGGCGGAAAAAGCCTCCGATCCGGCCGGCGAATCATCCTTAATTTCAGATTCAATCGCGGATCGAATCGTGATCTGAAAGCCAAGTTGCCGGTCCGCCGGGATCGAAGTTCCCCTACGTCCCAATGTGCATGTTCGAGAGCGAATGTAGAAACCCGAAAATGTTCAGCAGCCACAAAACCACCACGATCACCACCACTCCATTCAAAATCGACTTGATCGTGTGCTGCATCGGGATGTAACGGTTAATCAGCCAAAGCACCACGCCCACTGCCACCAGAATCATCAATACTTGGACTAACGGCATAACTGATTGCCCCCTTTTCTCCCCGGCCAGCCACGATTCGACTGGCCGGGGCGCTGCATCGCGAAGCCTGCTCCCTGCCTATCGCGCTCGTCCCACCCACACTTCGCTTCTCGCAGACTCCAACCCAAACTATCCCACTCCGCAATCGCTGTGACTGTCCTCTTTGGTACAACCCCTGTTTCAACCTAGCACCCTCCTTCGCCACTCCTACGCACGAATGCTCCGGAGGGCAGGCCAAGGCTTCGGAAGGCAGGCCGTCCGAAGCTGAAGGTCTGGACCCTCGCGATAAAAACCGTGGGGACGAAAAAGGCGCGCCTCCCTACCCCCCACCCGCCTTTTTTGTAAGTGATAGAAAACACTGATAGTTATGTGTGAGATGGTCTGTAAGTGATAGAAAACATTGGGGGGATTTTTGTAGCCCCGCGCAAGGATCTTCGTAAGTGATAGAAAACACTGGGGTCTTTTTGGGGCATTGTCGAGCTTTTTCGTAAGTGATAGAAAACGCTAGCAGTTGGTGGAGCAGTGGCCAGTGAGGAGTGGCTAGTGGCCAGCATACCCATCCTTCGCTGAAGCTTCGGAGGGCAGGGGGGGGGTACACCCCCTATCTTTTCGTAAGAGTGTGCGCCAAAGGGAGTTACGGGAACGAAGAGTGACAAGAGTAAGCGCCTAAAGGACTTACGGGTATGCCGGTGCGGCCTGGCTTGATCGAGCGGCGATTCCATGCGGCATGATACAACAAGGGTAAACTAATGTCAAGAGAATTATTTAGGAATTAGGGGAGGATTTGTTACAAAGCCTATTCGAATGAGTGTTCGAATGGGAAAATTGGGGAACCAATCCGTCGAGCCAAATGCCCCACCCTTTTTCCGCCGCGAAAAAAGAATTGGCCACCCACCACGAAACAAAGGGCGAGCTCGAAATCGCGGACGCTATTTTGTTATTGTGATTGTGACTTTGTTCGATTTGACCACGCCGTCCTTCTTGTTCTCCGAAATTGACCGCAGTGCTTGGATTGTGTACTCCCCTGGCAGTCCAAGGTCAAACCACCGGCTGTAGTCTTGAACATACGAGCGTGTTTGCCCCGGCTTTACTGTCATTACGGCTGCTCCATTTCCCATAATGGGTGAATTGGGGTTTCGTTCCTTCTTCGGCAATAAGTGACTGTGACTATCGCGAACGTCGAACATGTCCGCGATATCAATTACGCCAAGATTGTCTTGCCCCCACCACCCTAGGCGAATCTCATGATCTGAAGTATTTGTCAGTTGCAGTGTGATCAAAACTGGAGATCCAACCTTTACATGGGATTTTTCGGCACTGATGACGATCGTGAATGGTTGCTTTGCCCCAGGAGTCTGTCCTAGAGCGGCGGTCACAAGGGCTATAATCATGTATGACATAAGAAGAACTTTCATAGCTCCTCCCCTTGCAATCAATGACATGATGAGGCGGGTGGGCCAGCCTTTCGCTCGCGTTTTTCAGTTCGCATGCGCTGATGATACCACCGAGAGTCGTCTCCGAGGAGTAATATGGGGCGGCACGTGGATCGCGGGCTGCGTGCAGTCTCGCAGCCCGGGGTGGCCCACTCTTTGCGGGTTTGGTGTAGGCAAAGGGTGGGGCTTTTGGTTCTGACTTTGTACTTGAAGTTGTTTTTGACTTCGCTTTCATGTTGAGGAATTTCAAACGGGACTACGGCAGGCAACGCGCGAAGAACAAAAAACAAAAGTCAAAGGCCCCACGTTCGCCCATTAGTACTGGACGAACATGGGGCACCCGGAAGGAATGAAGCCAACGCGCGCGGAGGCGGAACTACTTCTTGGCGCCGGTGAGGACGTGGCCGACCGGGCGGCCGAAGGAATAATACTCAAAGCCGAGGGCTTCCATCTTCATGGGGTCGAGCAGGTTGCGGCCGTCAAGAACCAGAGGCCGGACCATCGTGGGCTTGATGCGCTCCCAATCGAGCCCGCTATATTCGGGCCACTCGGTGAGGATCAGCAGCGCGTCCGCGCCGGTGGCCACTTCGTATGGATCGCTCGAGAAACGCACGTCAGGGAAAAGGGCCTGCGTACGCTCAATGGCCTGCGGGTCGGTGGCCGCAAGGCGCGCGCCTTCCGCGCGGAGGCGTCCGATTACTTCAATCGCCGGAGAGAAGCGGATGTCGTCCGTATTCGCCTTGAAAGCGAGGCCCAGCACGCCAATGTTCTTGTCCTTGATAATCCACAGCGCGTGGCGCACCTGCTCGATGAAGGCGTCAATGCGGCGCTTGTTGACGCGCTCGGCTTCCTTGAGAATGGCGAAATCCACGCCGGATTTTTCGGCGAGGCGGATAAACGCCTGCACGTCTTTCGGCAGGCAGAAACCGCCGAAGCCGATTCCCGCGCGGAGAAATTGCGGGCCGATGCGCGGGTCCATGCCCATCGCGCGGGTCACTTCCTCGATGTTGGCGCCGAGCTTTTCGCAGAGATCGGAAACGAGATTCGCGTAAGAAATTTTCAGCGCGAGGAAGGAATTGGATGCGTGCTTGATCAGCTCGGCGCTGTTGATGGTGGTGACCACGAACTTCGTGGGCGCGAGCGGCGGGCATTTGCCCGCGTGGACGGGGCAGGAAAAGCTGCCGTCGAGAATTGGCTGATAAATTTCGCGCAACAGGCGCTCGCTCTCCGCATCTTCCACGCCGATCACAATGCGGTCGGGATGCAGGAAATCATAGACGGCGGTGCCTTCGCGCAGGAATTCCGGATTGGAGGCGACTCGGAACGCCGCGCCGTGATTCTTGGAATAGACATTCAGCGACCGCTTTACCTGAAGGCCGGTTTGAACCGGCACGGTGCTTTTTTCGACGATGAGCTTCGCGGATGAAGCGACGGAAGCGATCACGCGCGCGACGCTCTCGATTGCGCTGAGGTCGGCGTCGCCGTTGTCGAGCGGAGGCGTGCCGACGCAGATAAAAATGGCGTCGCCGGACCGGGCGGTCTCGGCAACATCCGTCGAGAAGAAAAGGCGTCCGGCGCGGCGCGCATCGGCGACAACCTTGTCGAGGTGCTCTTCATAAATGGGAATTTCGCCCGCGTTCAACTTGCGGATCTTCGATTCGTCGCTATCGGCGCAGGTGACGTGGTGCCCGATGCCCGCGAGGCACGCCCCCGAGACCAGGCCTACGTAGCCGCAACCGATGACGGAAATGCGCACTCTTGATCCTCTTTCAGTGAAGGAGCAGAAAGCTTCCCAAGTATTTTCACCGAAGCGGCGCACAAGCGAAAGAGGTATTCCATGGGGAAGTTCATGCGGGGAAACGCTGGAGAAAGCGGCTAGGAGCGCGGCGCCGGCGCAAGCGAACCGCGCATCAGGAGCCCTCGCATGCCTAGCAAAAGCAGGCGCGGTTGATTGCGGCAGATGTGCCAGAGAACCCGGGCGGCTTCATCGCGCGTGTAAACGCTGAGCGACTGCTTCGCAGTGGCGTTTAGCAGATCCACGAGGCGGCTGTAATCGGGCTGCTGGAAGCGGTGCAGCGCGCGGCGAATCAGGAGATGCAGACCCAATTCACGGCGAAGGGCGGCGAGCTTGGGGCTGCGGCCGCCGTTCAGGATGGCTTCGGCGACGCCTTCCGCGCCGCGGATTCCAGTGACGATGCCGCCAATCGTCGTGACCTTGACCTGCCCGGCGGCGTCGCCGACAAGATAGACCTCGCCGGCGCCGGCTGCCCGTCTCACGGGCACCCATCCGGTGTACACGGGGATGCGGCCGCCCTGAAAGCTGATGGGATCGAAATGCTTCTTCTCGAGGAATCGCTCAAGCGCTACGCGGGTTTTTGCGCCGTCTTCTCCAATGATGCCGAGCGCGCCCTGGCCATTGGATTCCGGGATCAGCCAATAAAAGTAAGGCGTATCATCAGGAACAAACCAGACGCGCACAGTTCCCGCCGGATAATCGGATGGCAGGCGAACGATGGCTTGAACGAGCGGCACGGTGGCCTGGCGCGGCCAGCCTGCGGCGTCCGCCACTTTGCTGTTGGCGCCATCGGCGCCGACGAGCGTGTTTGTTTCGTGGGCCTGCTGGCCGTCCCCATTATTCGATGTTTCGGTAAGGAGGCGGACGCCGCGTTGCGTGCCCTCGAGGCCGACGAATTTGCGGCCGAGGTGGATGCCCACTCCATCGGACTGCGCTTGCGCGGCGAGGCTTCTAATGAGCGATGCGCGTTCGATAATGAGGTCGGGGCGCTTCAAATCAACAGTGGCGGCGCGGCCATCGGTGAAAAGCTCGAAGCGGCCAACTTGATTGACTATGCAAGATTCACCGGACGCGCCGAGAATATCGCGCATGTGGCTGGTGACAATAAGGGTGCGGCGGATGGGGTCGAGACGCTCGGCGCGCTCGAAAAGATTGACGCGCGTCCCACGGCGAGCCAGCAGAGAGGCTGTGTAAAAGCCTGCTACCGAGCCGCCAACGATTGCGACGGTTTTTGACGCGACGTTTGCCTGCGCCACCGTTCCCCTTTCAATTTTTGCCGTCCTTCACCAAGTGGGAGCGCGAAGGCGGCGCAAAGCCTGGAAGTTGAAGTGAGTATAACCGAATCAGTGAGCCCGGCAAACAAATGGCGGTGGGAAAAAAGGAGGCTTAGCAGGGATCAGCGGGGCGAGGCGACTTTCTTCTGCTGGCGTTCGTAAGGCGCGCGCTCGAGAAGGAAGACGGCGATGCCGATGGCGACGAGAGTTCCACCACCGACGAAGTAGGCTCCGGCGATCGAAAGTTTTCCCACGAGGAGAGCGATGGACCCGAAAGCAAATTCAGCGGCGTAGAGCGCGAGTACGGCGCCGCGCTGGCCGAGGCCCAGATTAGCGAGGCGATGGGAGGCGTGGTCTTTGCCGGGTGTGGCGAAGGGGAGAAATCCGCGGCGGGAACGGGAAATGGTGACGAGCAACGTATCGAAAATCGGGACGCCGAGAATCAAGAGCGGCACCATCCAACTGATGCGGTGATGAAGATTTTGGAAGCGCATTTTCGCGCCGAGCGCCGCCATCAGGAAACCGAGCAGCATTGCGCCGCCATCTCCCATGAATATTTTGGCGGGCTTGAAATTCCAACGAAGGAAGCCGAGTGAGGCGCCCATCACGGCCGCCGCGAGGGTCAAGACGAGGGATTGGCCTTCCCAATACGCATAAGCGGCGAAGAAAAATGAGGCGATTGCGGCGATGCCCGCGCAAAGGCCGTCCATGTGGTCAAAGATGCTGAAGGAAGCGGTGATGCCAACGACCCAGAGGACCGTAAGCGCGGCGTCAGCCAGGACGGCGTTCGGGCCGGGGCGAAACGTCTCAAAGAAAAGGACGCGCACGCCGGAGGCGAGAAGGATCAGCGCGGCCGCGGGCATGCCGAGGAAAAGCTTTACCTGGTGATGAAGCAGGCCGCCGTCGTCCATTACGCCGACCAGGCCCACGAGCGTCGCGCCGAGAAAAATACCGATCGATTGGGAACGAAACGACGCAGGCATCGCGACCAGGAGAGCAATGACGACGGCGCTATACATCGCAAGGCCGCCCAGCAAAGGCATGGGCGTGAGGTGCACTTTGCGCGGGCCGGGATGATCCACCATACCGACACGAAGCGCCAACTGGCGCACAGGGACAGTGAGAAGGAGAGCGGACATCAAGGCGATACCGAACGCGAGAACGCCGGAGGTCACTCGATATTCCTCATTCGCCGCACGGACATGGGTTACCTCGTGGTGAGCTGATGGTTGAGAAGTTTGGCGACCTGTTCGCGGTCCTTGGTCGCGAAATACCAGTCCATTGTGCGCTTCAACCCTTCACGGAAGGAAACTTTCGGCTCCCAGCCGAGAAGCTTTTTCGCAAGAGAATTATCGGCAACGCGATTGAGCGGGCCGGTGGGCATATTCGGGAGCAGCTTGATTTGAGGTTTTACGCCGGCGAATTCGCAGACCATTTTCACGGCGTCAATGACGCGCACGCGTTCCATGGTGCCGAGGTTTACGGCGGTGCCGTCGTCAATTTTTTCACCGGCGAGGATGGTGCCTTCGGCGATATCGTCAATGTAAGTCCAATTCCGAATCTGTGTGCCATCGCCCCACACCTCGAAGGGATCTTGCTTGATGAATGCGCGCGCGATCATGGCGATAACGGCGTGATTTTCGACCCCGCGGGGGCCGTAAACAGTGAAGTAACGGCACGACGCGGATTTCATCCCGTGCTCGCGCGCATAGGCTTGCAGAGTGAATTCGCCCATGAGCTTCGCCCAGCCATACATATTGTCGGCGTCGTTGGGGCCTTTTGTGAGGTCTTCGGTGAGATAGATTTCTTTTTTTGTGTCGGACTGAAGGAAATTCGGATAGACGCAGCCGGAAGAGGCAAAGACAACTTTCTTGACGCCGGCTTTCAAGGATTCGGCGAAGATGAGGCCGTCGAGAAAGAAGTTCGACGCCGGGCCGGCTTGATGCAGGTCGACGTAGCCGCGGCCGCCATGGTCGGCGGCAAGGTGAATGACGGTGTCAATTCCCCGCACGGCCGCGCGCGCGACGCCGGGTTCGCGGAGATCCGCCTCGATAAATTCGATTTTGCCGGCGGCGATATGGCCGCGAATATTTTCGACGCGGCCGCTGGAGAGATCATCGACGACGCGGATTTTTGCGCCGCGATCGATCAAGCGGTCGGCAATGTTTGAGCCGATGAAAGACGTGCCGCCGGTAATCAAAACACTTCGACCTGCCCAGTAACCGTTCGACGTCACTCCGGGATGACCCCCTCGATCACATTTAGGAAGCGATTCAGCTCTGCAAATTTATCATAGTTGCGCGCAATGGCCGTGGCGCGATGTGCCATGTCTGCAACCCGCTCGGGATGCGTGGCGAGATCCTGAATCGCGCGCGCAACAGCTTCGGGGTCATCCGGATCGACGACGACGCCGCAGCCCGCTTCAGTGATGATGCGCGCGACGTCCGTCTTTGGCGTGGACACAGCAAGAACGGGTTTGCCCGCGGCAAGAATTGGATAGAGCTTGCTGGGGACGATGACGCCTTCGAGCCCGCGCTTCACGGTGATGACGTGAATATCACCAGCGGCGAGAACATTCGGAATATCCGCTGCTGGGCGGAATGGCAGGAAGCGGATCGCGGGAGTTGACCCGCCCGCGGCGACGAGGCGGGCTTTCTGCGCGCCTTCGCCGACAAAGATGATGGCTGAACTTGAATCGCCGAGGCGGCGGGCGGCTTCCAGAAGAGTGTCCCATGCGCCGTAGAAACCAATATTGCCCGCGTGCAAAGCGACAAATTTGAATCCACTTCGGATTTCCTGTGAGACCGCGTTACCACCCGCGGGAAATTCATCCGGAATCGTGACGCCGTCGCGGACGACGGAGATGCGGGCGGGGTCAACGCCCTTGGCGATGATGCGGTCGCGCATGTCATCACCCAGAACGATGACGCGCACGGCGCGGCGCAGCGCCCAGCGATGCATGCGCTCCCAAATTCGGACAGCCAAACCCGGGCGAACGATTTCACCGCCGACGGCCATATCGGGATAGAGATCGCGAATGTTGTAAACGAACGGGCGGCCGGTGAGCCGCGAAACTATTGCGCCTGCAATTCCGGCGATGGGTGGGTCCGTCATGGCGAGAATCACGTCAGAGCGAACCATGGTCGCGCGCGGAATCGCGAGGGTGAGGTAGGTGAGATAGTTGCTCACGCGGCGAAACATTTTGAAGCGGGGGAACGCGGTTGAGCCGACGCGCTCGACTGTAATGTTCCCAGTGGTCGCGCGGCGCAACAAACGCCATGAATATTTTTCGGTGGGATCGTAAGAAGGGCGGCCCGCAAGAACGGTGATGCGATGTCGCGTGGCGAGAGTTTCGACGACCATCGCTGCCATCTTCGCCGTGGCGGATGTGTCGGGCGGGTAATACTCATTCAGAAGGAGGATGTGCACGTTAGGATTTCAGACGGAATCTCGCTTTGTAATCAGCGTATCGCCCAGGACAAGCACGTCCATGCGCGTCCGCAGAAAACAGTTGATGGCTTCATCGGGCTTGCAGACGATTGGTTCGTTGTCATTAAAGGAAGTGTTGAGCACGACAGGCACTCCGGTCAAATTTCCAAATTCCCGGATTAGCCGCCAGTAACGCGGGTTCGCGGCGCGGCTAACTGTTTGCAGGCGGCCGGTGCCGTCCACATGCGTGGGCGCGGGAATCGCGGCGCGTTTTTCAGGGCGCACGGCGTAAGCGAAAGTCATGAAGGGCGATGGATCGCTCCGCACGAAATATTCGCCGACAGACTCTTCGAGAATTGAAGGAGCGAAGGGGCGAAACATTTCGCGATGTTTGATGCGCGCGTTCAGGATTTCCTTCATTTCGGCTCGGCGCGGGTCCACAACAATGCTGCGATTGCCGAGCGCGCGGGGGCCCCATTCGGCGCGTCCATGAAACCAGCCCACGATTTTTCCTTCGGAGATGAGCTTTGCGGTTTCTCTCGCCAATTCTTCCTCAGCGAGTTCGCGGATTTGGAATTCGGGCGATTGGAGCGAGCTTGATTGGATGGCCGCGCGGACTCGCGCGTTTGAGAAGCCGGGGCCCCAATAGGCGTGGTCCATCACGAACTTGCGCGGCTGCCCGAGGATCTGGTGATGAACGTAAAAGGCGGCGCCGACAGCGAGGCCTGCATCACCGGCAGCGGGCTGAACGTAAACGCGTTCAAACGGTGTCTCTTCAAAGATTTTTCCATTGGCGACACAATTGAAGGCAACGCCGCCGGCGAGGCAAAGGGATTTTTGGCCTGTGCGCTTGTGAAGGTCGCGCAACATTTCAAAATAGACCTCTTCCAGGCGGGCCTGCATGGTGGAGGCAAGGTTGTAATGGCGATTGGAAAGCGGCTCTTCGGCTGGACGCGTGGGGCCGAGGCGGCGCTCGAGATGTTCGGAAAACATGCGGCCGAGCACGGGAGTTTGATCGGATTCGCGCCAGCTCATTTCCGGGCCGGTGCGGTGGTGGATAAAGTAATCCAGACCGAGGCGGAAACCTGCGCCGCCATCGGTCCGCACGATGCGGCGAAATTCGTCGAGGAATTCCGGCTGGCCATAAGCGGCGAGGCCCATCACTTTGTATTCGTCGCCAAATTTCCAAAACCCGAGATACTGGGTGAGCGCGGTGTAATACATTCCGAGGGAATGCGGGAACGCGATCGAACCCAGAACGTTCAGATGGTTCCCTTTCCCCGAGGCCCACATGGTGCTGGCGAAGTCGCCCAGGCCGTCGGCGGAAAGCGCGGCGGCACTTTCAAATGGCGATACAAAAAAGGCGCTGGCAATGTGCGCTTGATGGTGCTCGACACGATGGAATTTCGCGCGGAGGGATTTCGGATCCATGCCAAAGGCCACGCCGAGCGCTTCCGGGATACCGGTGAACTTCGCGAGGACTTTTGCGCGCTCGCGCGCAAAGGAAGGCATTCGGATGGCGTAAAAAAGTTTTGTGGCGAGGCGCGCCCAGGGATTGCGGGGGATTGCGACGTGGTCCACTTCGGCAAGCGTAATGCCCGCGGAATCGAGACAGAAGCGGATTGCGGCAGCTGGAAATCCCGCGGCGTACTTGACGCGATTGAAGCGCTCTTCCTCGACTGCGGCGACAAGATTGCCGTCACAAACAATCGCAGCGGAAGCATTCCCGTGATAGGCGTTAATCCCAAGAATGTTCACGGGAAAGATTCTATCTTCTTCGACAGGATTGTCACGCGGAGGCTTGCGAAGGTGCCGCGAGATCCAAAACGCTTGACGACGGATGAGCGCCATTCGCCGGCTGCGCTTCTAAATTGCGGCGGCACCATTCGTTGAGAACGTAGAGGCTCCACGGGCGCGACCAATTGGTGTGAGCCGCTTCGAATGCGAGCCAAACTGCGCCGACGGCCGGTGCATCAAGATTCCCGGCGAGCGCGGGGGCAAGTTCGGCAAGCCCTGCGCGTATGCGAGGGCTTAGAGCGCCGCGAAGCCACCGCTCCCAGGGAAACGTGAAGGTACGCTTGCGCTGGCGGAGGACTTCCTTGGGCAGGATGGCGCGCAAAGATTCCACGAGCAGCGCTTTATTCTGTCCGCGCCGCAATTTTGCCGCCGCGGGGATATGGGCGACGGCTTCGACAAGAACATGATCGAGCAGCGGTACGCGCACTTCTAGAGAATGGGCCATGCTTACGGAATCAGTGTCACGCAAGAGGGTGTTCACCAGATAGGAGCGCGCTTCGAGGCAGGAAACCGCGGTGAACGAATCGAGAGGCGCGGCCTGCCGGGAACTTTCCGCGAGCCAATCCCACCAGAGCGAAGACTTTGTGGGCATATTTGAAATGCCGCGCAAAGTTGCCGCGTGGTTCGGCGTGAATAGCGCGCGGGTAAAGAAATAGGGATGCGGCAGCGCGCCGGAGTCGGTCCAGAGCGATGCAATTTTTCGCGCTGCGTCGCCGCGTCCGCCGCTCGCGCGCGCAACGGCGGCTGCGGTAGCGGAACGCAGGGCGCGGGGCAGACGGCGTCCGATGCCTGCAAGGCGAACGGCACGCGGAGCGGAGCGGAACGTGGAATAGCCGCCGAAGATTTCGTCGCCACCCGTGCCGGATAGAGCGACCTTCAGCCCCGCTCGATGCGCGGCCCAGGAGACAAAGTAAGTGTTGATGCCGTCCATGGTGGGCTGATCGAGGGAGGCGACGGCGTCATCGAGATGAGCGAGCATTTCTTCGCCGCCGAGCATCAGCTCTTCGTGGCGGGTGCCGAAGTGTTTGGCCGTGGAGCGTGCGAGTTTCGCTTCGCTGAATTCCTGCTCGGGAAAAACCACAGTGAATGTGCGCAAATCTCTTTGCGCGCGACTGGCCAGGGCTACGATAGCAGTGGAATCCAATCCGCTGCTCAGGAACACACCCAATGGAACGTCGGCAATCAAGTGGCGGCTGATCGCATCTTCGAGGACAGGGAAAAAATTGCGCGCGGCGGAATCGAGCGTGATTTTTTCTTCACGGTGGCGAGATTCGCCGAGCGCGGCTTCGCCGAAATTCCAATAGGGCGCCGGTTCAATCGCGCGCCGAGGGGCCGCGGTAGGAACAGTCATGGAGTGGCCCGGCAAGACGGAGAAAACGCCGTCGACCATCGTGACCGGCTCGCTGACAGATCCGAAGAGAAGATACGAATCGAGCGCTGAAGTTGAAATCCGCCGCGGAACGTGTCCGCTCGCCAGGAGCGCACGGACTTCCGAGGCGAAGAGGAGCGCGCCATTCTGAAATGTGTAATAGAGAGGCTTGATGCCGAGGCGGTCGCGCGCGAGAAAGACGACCGGGCCGGCTTCCGAGGTGCGCCGCATGTCCAACAAAGCGATGGCGAACATCCCGCGGAAATGGCGGACGCACGCTTCGCCCCATTGCTCGAAGGCGTGGACAATGACTTCGGTATCGGATTGAGTAGTGAATGTGTGGCCCGCGCGTTCCAGTTCCACGCGGAGTTCGCGGAAATTATAAATTTCGCCGTTATAGAAGACAGCGACATCTCGATCTTCGTTGAAAATGGGTTGATGTCCGCCCGGCAGGTCAATAATGCTGAGGCGGCGCATGCCGAGCGAAACGCCTGGCGCGGCGGGAGGGGAGAGGAGAAGACCTTCTTCGTCAGGCCCGCGATGGAAGAGCGCGGCCGTCATCCGCCGGACGGCGCGCCCGGATTCTTCGGCGCTCTCCTGCCCGACGATTCCGCAAATTCCACACATGGATTAGAGGTTCCCTTTGCGAAACAAGAAGCAGTGGACATTCTGATTTGGATTCGCGTCATAGCGCAACAGGACCATGCCATTCCGCGAAGCCCACTCCTCAATCACCTTCCTGGAAAGAAAGGCAACCTGGGGTGACGCGAAATAATCGTAGAACAGGTTCTTTGCACCTCGCCATGTAATCCTTCCCTTCGATTTCACTTTATGAACAAAATAATAAAGCGGCAAGGCTGTGGAATGAGCGAGCCACCGAGTGGCGCTGGATTTGACGAGCTTGCGGATGAACCAACCCGGATAGCGGTAAAGAAATTCGTACCGCCCGCCGGGCTTGTACACGGCGAGATAGAGCTGGCCGCCCGGCTTTAATACGCGGCAATCTTCGGCGAGCGCGCGTGGCGGATCGCCGGTGTGATGCAGCACGCCATCGGTGATTACAACATCAGCCACGGAATCCTTAACAGGCAAGCGGCAATTATCGGCGACGGCGCCAGGCAGATTGTGGCGCGTTGAAATGATGGCGATCGAGCTGGCGCTGCGATCCAGGCCGACGCAGCGCAAGCCTTTGTACTTCATGTAGGCCAGAACGCGGCCCGGGCCGCATCCGACATCGAGCACAAGACTCTCGGCGGGCAAGGAATCGATGAATCCGAGCAAGAGGGGGGAAATAACCTGGCGCAACTCCTCATCGCGCAGATTCTCAACCCAGTCAAAGGGGTGCTCATCGTAAAACGTGGACTGTTTAACGAGGCTCATATTTGTCCCGGCACGCGCGCGCGTAAAGCTCCTGTTGTTTTCCGAGCAACTCCTGCCAGCTCAGTTCCGAGGCCACTTTCGGGCATTCTTTGCGGAATCTTTCATATAGATCCGGATCGCCAAGGAGTCTGCGGAGGGCGGCGGCCAATTCGGAAACATCGCGGGAGATTACCAATCCGACCCGGTCACGGACGAATTCGCTAACGCCGCACTTTTCGGTGACGATGGTGGGAATCGCGCAGGCGATTGCCTCGGCCACGCCATTTGCGAAATTCTCATAGCTGGAGGGCAGAGCGAAGATCTGGCTATCGGCGAGGACAGCTTTTTTCTGGTCGCCATAGAGCGGCCCCGTAAAAATTGTGCGAGACTCGACGTGCCTTTCACGCGCCAACTCCCGCAATTTGGCGGCATAGCCGATTTCACCCTCCGGGCCCGCGATTACAAGACGGCCGTGATCGGGGCAAGCTTTGGAGAAAGCGTCAATCAGCAGGTCCACACCTTTGCGTGGAATCATGCGGCCCAGGAAAAGCACAATCGGCTCATCCGGAGGAAGGGCCCATTCGGCGCGAAAAGTTCCGCGGGGAGGAAGGAGCTGAAATTCCTTCAGGTCCACGCCATTGTAGCGAATGACCACGCGCTCACGGGGAAAGCCATCATCGAGCAACTCCTGCTCTTCCTGCTTTGAGGTTGCAATCAAAAGCGAGGCATGGCGAAGCAGCGGTTTGCCCATGAACGCGTGCCAGATGCGCTTGATGCGAAAGCTGCGGTCGATGGGGCGCACCATCCCGAGCGGTTCAACGACATAGGGGATTCCAGCCTTCGCACAGTAATGAGCGACGACCGGGCCGAGGAGGTCATAGAGTCCGTAAATGTGGACCAAATCAAAATCACGGAGGCGCTTCCTGCAAAAGGAAAGCAGGCCAGAATTGAAAGTTGTGGCGCGATATGCGGCCCGGGGGCGCAGATAGATCACCTCCACGCCGTTCAGTTGAATTTGGCGCGCGGCAAAAGGACGGCCGTACCAGGAGGTCAAGACCGTTACCCGATCACCGCGTTGCGCAAGGCCTTCGGCGATGGAGCGAACCTTGACGGTCGGGCCGCCACGTTCCAGAAATGGATGATAAGTCTGGGTAACATGAAGGGTCCGCATCGTCGTCATGGCCCCTGAGGCTTCACTTCCAGGATCTGCACCGGTACGTTTACCTTCTCTCCTTCGACGCGCCAATTGGAGAAATCGTTTGCAACCGTAGAGGCAACAGGCCGCAATTCACCGGTGGATTCAAGAATGCGCAGGGGTTCGCGAATCGCCAACGGGTAATCGCCAGTTTTGACTACCCAGTGCACGCCTGACTTCCGCAAGAAAGCGAGCATGGATTCGGGCGCGCTTAAAGTCTCAGGATTCACCAGCCAGCTCGACTGCGGATCGCCTTCCATCATGTTCACGCGCAAATAATATATATGGCGAAAGAAAACCAACGTGACGCCCGGCTTCCCCTCCAAAACTGAATTGATGAAGGAAACCTCCTGATAGTTCGGCGCGAAGCGCTGAAGAAAGTGCTCCCGCGGCTCGATGCCGAGGCCGGCGGGAAGAAAGTCACGGGCATAAAGTGAGTAAGAGGCGGCTCCAAACAAAAGGAAGACCAAAATGGCGGCGGAGCACGCGAATCGCAAGAGCGGGCGGTCTCCTCTCATGATTTTTTCGGCGCCAGCGAACGCAAAAACAAGGGCGATGGCGAAAACGGGAAGGAGGAATCGCGCCATCTGCGAAGTGAAAACATTGGTCAAGAAAACCGCGGCCCAGACTCCCGCGCCTACGCGGAACAACGGAGTGGGCTTGTAGGCGAAAAAGAGCAAGGGAGCGAATATCAGAATAAGCGGGCCGAAGTAATGCCCTACGCCGAATTTTTGCCCTTCGAGCGTCAATCGGAATGGATATTCGATCCATGAAACAAAGCCGCTGTGCGCCGCGGCGGGGCGGGTGTCCGCGAGGACGGATGCGAACGCGTAAGGATTGAAATTGGCCGGCGCCAGCCATCGGGAAAGAAAAGGGAAAACGGGATCGCGGGTCCAAATGGCGTTGCGGAGAAGCGGCCAAACTCCCGCGGCAAGCGCGGCAAAACCGCTCGCAAGAGCGATTCGGAGCGACAGCGTCTCCATGAGCAGCAGCGCGCAAATCGCGAGGGGAATTATCATGGCGGGATATTTCGAGCCGCCGGCGGCACCGGCGAGGAATCCGGCGACAATCGCCCAACTCGCCGAGCGCGCGGAGATGCTGCGCGCCGCGGCGAAAACTGACAGCGTGCAATAAAATAAAATCCAGATGTCGGGCGCCCCCGCGACCGTCATCTGCCAAAAAACCATCGGTGTGAGAAGAAACGCGAGAGTGACGGCCAGACTCGCCTCGAGCGGCATCCACTCCCGTGCCAAGCGATAAAGCGCCGCGGCGGAGAGCGCGCCTCCCAGGAAAATCAGTCCAAGCGAGATGTGGTCCGAGCCGAGCGCGAGGCCCATGAGAATCAGCATGTGCGACTGGCCGACGGCAAATGAAAGGGTTATGTCAAAGAGCGGATGGAAACCATGCTGCAGCCAGAGGAGTGGCGCGGTGAAGTGATAATGGAGGGCATCGGACCCGGTAATCGGAGCCATGGCCATGAAGGCGTCGGTGAGCAAGAAGACGGCAATCAAAATGGTGAGCGCAGTGGCGAGACGCGAGTTTTTCAATTGAGCCCGGAAGGAAGTCAGAGACGATGCGAGTTCCTCGAGGATACGCCAACTTTTGCCCGAGGCAATCGCCATCAGAACGGCAAGAATCACGACGGAAATGCGATTCAACCATCCAATTGCAATCAGGCCGTGAACGGCGACTTGGACCAACGCAAAGGAAATTCCAGCGGAGTAGAGGCATTTTTCAAGGGGACTCGAGACTTCCGCGCCAAGCAGACGGAGAACGCGCGCGCCGAATGCAATAGCGACGGCGGCCAGCAACGCCACAATGGCCAGAGAGCCGAGCGCGCTCAGGAATGCCATAGATGAAGTAACGCGCGGATGCGCGGGGCAAATTGAGTCCAGAATTGGTGGTAGTAAAGAGCGTTGACAACGATCACCCAGAGAACAAAGAGTCCATCCAGTGGGCGGATTCGGGTATTTTTCGTCACTCGATGCAGTTTCTCACTTCAATTTTCCGGCTAACCGGATTTGGTCTCCGTCTTAATTGCCAAAATGCCCGCAAGCCGCTCGCGAAATTTATCCTCGCCATATTCCCGAACAGCCCAGATTTGAGCGGCGCGCCCCATGCTTTCCGCGCGCTCTTTATTTTGCAAAAGCTCGACCAGCGCATTCGCGACTTCAACGGGATCGGATGGATTCACCAACAAGCCGTGCTCCCCTGAGTGAATGAATTCGCTGGGGGCGCCGTCCCGCGGCCCCACGACAGGCTTTCCGTAGGCCATGGCTTCCAGAAAAACAATTCCAAACCCTTCCCCGCGCGGCGGTGAAAGATTCAAGTTTGTCTGAGCAGGCATGGCAAAAACCCGGCACCGATGATACCAGTCCCGGAGGTCCGCGCTGAAAGCAGACCCGGCGAACCGGACGGAATCAGTAACCTTTAATTCCTCTGCACGAGCTTCGAGTCTCGGCCGGTCATCGCCATCGCCAACGATGCACCAAATTGCATTGGGCACGCGCTCAAGAACGGAGGGCCAAGCGTCAAGCATCACGTCGTGTCCTTTATACCGTTCGGATGCCGAGAGGCGCGCGACGGTCAGGACTATCGGGGCGCCGGATTCGAAATCCGATGGAGGCGCCGGGCGAGAGCTTTGCTCGTTTTCTATCCTGAAAGATGGAGGAAGGATCGAGAAATTTGATTTGGAAAGGCCGTGGCGGGAACTTGCTGCGTCAAAGGTGAACTTGCTTACGGCAACAAGCCTTTGCGCGCCGCGAAGCGCGCGAAGCTTGGCGGATCCAACCTCGCCCCATACTTCAATCCCGTGCAGAATTATCCAGAAGGGTATGCCCGTGATCCCCTGAATGATTCGCGCCGCGGGGCTGAGGCCTACGTGCGCGCAGATCACAAGCTGGGGACGCCAAACGATTGCCTTTGACAACGACGCCGCAAGAAACCTGGCTTTCACGCTGGATGAGAACGAAAGGCCGCCATCGGAGCCGAGCCGCGGCTTGGCTGGGACGGCGAGAAGGCGGACATTCCCGACGCCGAGAATCTGCTCGAGGGCGCGAACCAGCGTTTTCGTGTAGCTCTGCACGCCGCCTTCGGCTCCCATGGGCGGCGCGAGAACGAGAACTTTCATCGGGCACCTATGCTTCGGAAGATCAACGTCAATCACAGGGACGTCGTTTCATCCCTGGGTGTGCGCTTTGAAGAACAAATAAAATCGGACACGACACCGTAGACTACACCAAAGCTCGGCGGGGCCGTCAGTCATAAGGGGCTTTTGATTATCTGTGCGAAGCGATTGCGGATTCCGGCTGAAAAAAAACGCGTTGCCCTATCTTTTTCGCGCCAGGGTCAGATGGACGCCTTGCCATCGCCAGGCCTTTGCCAGTGAAAGCCGCGGAGAAAAATCAAATGCAAGCTGGCGCTGTTCACTCGGCAGGCAGACATAGGAAACCAGATAGAGAAGCCCCGCCAGGATGACGAGAGAACGAATACCGGTCCACATGGAAGCGGCTTCCAACATTCCTCCAACCACCGCTCCAAAAAGATTGGAGCCGAGGGCTTCGGCGCTGAACCCGGCCCTCACGAAACTTCGAATAAAAACTATGGAAGCAAATGCCGCGGGAAGGCACAAAACCAGCGTAGCGGCGAGAGCCCTGGTCCAAAAGGAATCGAACATCAGGGCGCTCGTAGGCAGGAAATAGGACACCAGGACGCTTGCGCCAATTCCGACGTAAGCGAAGCCGGTGGAGATATCGGGAAGAAAACTCACAACCGAATTCGCGGCAAGAATCAGAAGAAAGAGAACAGCGATTACCAGCGCGTTGACCAGCCACGTGGTTCCGAACAACAACGCCATCCGGCTGATGATTTGCGATTCGAGCAGCAGAAACCCGGCGCCAAGGAAGAAGAAATGCCAGTGAATTGGGCGGCCGGCCATTCCGGTCCGGCGGATGAGCGTGCGCGATAACGCGACGATCAGCAGCGAGACGATGATAATTACAAGCGGCAAACCCGGCTCATGCTGATAGAAGTATGGCCAATCATCGGTGGTCGGGCGGGCGTGCTCCTTCGGAATATTTCCATGCAGTTTGATGTAGGCTGCGAGCGCCGGAGTTCGTAGAGCGCTATCGAGCCGACCGGAAGAGCCGGCCACAAAAAATCTGCCTCCAGTACTGTACGACGAGCCCGGCGCCCAAAAATCCAGCGGCGACCGGCCGAATACTTTTTCAAGCGAATTCGAGAGGCGGCCCGCGATCCAGGTTGTGTTGGTCTGGAATTTCAGGACCAGCAGTCCGTCATCTTTCAGGAGCCGGCGGGCGGCCTGCAAGGCTTCCAGCGTGTAAACGTAATTGTCGATTCTTACGGCGGAGTAATGCGAAAGATTCGTATGCGAATCGAGCAGAGAATAAACAATCAGGTCAAAATGTTCGCGGCTGTTTTGAACGTAACTTCTCGCGTCATCCGTTACAACGGTGACGCGTGGCGATGAATACGGATGCTCGAAGTGGAGCTCGCGGCCCAATTGAAGAATCAGCGGATCGATTTCCACGGCCACAACGCGGTCCGCGCCGTTGCGGACCGCCGCGGCAACATCATTGCCCATCCCGGCGCCGAGAACCAAAACGGAGGGCGGCTTTTCGTAAAAGTGATAGGGGATGTTATAGGCGTCCCATTCGCTTGGGACCTGTGAGAAAAACTTTGGGTGCGCGGCGGTGAATTCAGGCGAAAGGTTTACGACTCTCTGGAACCAGGTGTGATTCGTATCGAGCTGATAGGCGACGGTCTCGCCCGCATCGGTTTGGGGAATCAAGGTCAGCATTTGATAGGGGGACCAGAACTGCCTTTGGTTCCCGCGCACGCCTCCGCCGACGATGACCATGCAGACGGCAAACACAATCGCGGCGGTCCAGCGCAATGAAGAAGCGCGGTAAAGAAGAAGGAACAGCAAGACTCCCGCAACACCGAACCAGACGACCGGCGGCTCCGACTGGAAGCTGAGCAGAGTAAACAAAAGGATTCCCGCCAAACTACCCAGAATGTTTTGGGAATATGCCGCAATGCCCCGGGGGGCAGCTTCCAGGTATCCGCCGACCATTTGCCCGATCGGCACAAACACCATGGCGTTCAGAATGAAGAGTGGAATCGTCACGGCAATTGCGGCAAAAAGCCCCAACAAAGAAAGCCAGCTCAAAGGAATCGTTGGGATCCCAAAATAGTTCACTTCCGATGCGGTCCCGAGATACGAGGGCAACGCGCTCATCAAATTGCGAAGAGGCTCCCAGGGAAACTTGAGCAGGAAAACAAGTGTGAACACCGGCGCGAGGAAGGCAATGAGGTTGATCTTCTTCCGGCACAAGTAGCAACCCAGACCGAAGCCAAGAAAACACGACACCAGGACATAATTCTTCAAGTAGGCGAACACCCGGATTTCAGATGAGATCCACCGGATCATCAGCAGTTCGAGGAACAGTCCGAGGGCGCTCGCTAGGATCAGGCGAACACTCGAATAGTTTCCCAATGATTGGAGGCTGAAGTCCCATCTCGATGTCCACCGGCGAAGCGGCGATCCCGGAACATCCGGCGCCGCTTCGCGGTAAAAGCTCAGCACATAAAGGCTCATGAGCCCGCCCGCGGAAAGAATCAGGAAGAAAGCAACATACGAACTGAGGTGTGACAGTTGTTCGATCATGGGCGCGATCCTTTTGGAAGCGGGGCGGCTCGATTTGTGGGGTCAGTGCGGACTATATATATACAGTAATACATGTCAACAGATATCTCTTCAGTTTATATAAGCGGCACGTGGGCTGCGCGCCATATGCGGACTCCCGCGGACCGGGGCGCCGGCGCTCTTGCGCGCGGCGGGTTATTGAGGATTAGGCTGAGACGAGGGCGGCTGGATCACGTTGATTTGGCCATTCGGGAGCCGCTCCACTTCAGGGGCATAAAGCCCCAAAAGTTCCCTGCGCCACCAAATCCCCTTCTGGCGCTTTTCTTCCATTGTGGTGAAGTGGTATTGCCAAATCACCGCGCGGACCATCCGCGGCGGACCTGAAGGAAACGGATTCCCGGCGAAGAGCGCCAGGACATCCTTGTTGCCCTTCAATAAGCTCACTTCCGTTCGTGCCACAAACCGGGAACTCGGATCCTGCCATGTGGTGAGTGACGCAAACCAAAGGTTCCAGTCAAACCTCGGCTGGTACGGGGCGTAGATCCCCGGCGGCTTTGAAACATCCTGGGGCTTGAACCGGAAAGGATAAGGCACCCAGTCAACGCCATCGTTCGATCCCTGGAATTCGATTTCGTATCTTTCTCGCGTCATGTAGGCGAAGAGCCCGTATCCATTTGCGATTCGAAAAGGTTCGAGCAATTCAACCGGAGTAACCGGCAGCGGCACGTTCGGCGTAAACGTGTTCAGAAGTTTAAACGCCGTCGCATAAAACACGCATCCAAGCAGGACTGCTGCCACAGAGAGGCAGAACGCCTTCCAGTGAGGACGGAAAGCCTCCCGCCAGGTCTCCGGAGTGTGCTGTTGCGGCGGCGGTGCAACAACCGGCTGGACGGGGACGCCAGTTCGGTACCGCTCCGGAATGAATCGTGACAAAAACTTGTCATCCAGCAGCAGGAATCCCAGCACCAAGACCAGATAATTCAGGAATGTGTAATTTGCGGTCAGGATGATGCTCAATTCAAACGGCGTAACAATCAGAAAGCAGGCGATCCTCCAGCGGCGCGGCAAGAACATCATCCACACCAGGCCGAGTTCAATACCCAGCGTCAGGCCCGTGGCCGCCGCGTGAAACCAGTGCGGCAGATGTTGCACGTACCAGCCAATCCAGGTGGGCAGAGGGCCATTCTGGTAATACTCGTCCATCGCCGTGAAGTGGCGCCATTCGGGATCGCCGCTCGCCAACTTGGCGACTCCGGATTCAAAATAGATGCGGAACCATTCCCACTGCAAAAGGAACATGCTGATGCGTGAAGGCGGGCTCGCGGCGCCAAAGCGAGGGCGAAAACCCGCCGGCGCGAAAAAAAGCGAAATGAATCCTGCCTCAAGCAACATCCCGTCGGATTGATACCCGGAAAAATCCCGCGCGGCGCTCACAAACGAAAGAAAACATATGAAGCAAACCGCGAGCGTCGCCCGGGGCCAGAGATTCAGCACGAGCAGAAGCGATGCGGCCATCCCGATCCAGCAAAGCGCGAGAAGCATGTGCGAGCCGGTGGAAAACCAGAGCAGCGTGGGCGCGTACCAAAAGCGCGAATGGCCGAAGTAGCGTGCGACCGCCGGCAGATATTCCGCCGCGGGTAAAAGTCCATCGGGCCCGATCAGTCCGCGGATTTGAAATATCAGTGAGAAAAATGCCGAGAAATAAATCAGGCCGAGCGCGCGAAGAAATATCCAACGCGGAAGCATGCGATTGGCCGGGCCGCGCTCGGAATCGAGCAGCCATCGCAGGGCGGAAGCGGGACTCCATTCCATATGCGGCCGCCATTATACGGCGAGTGGCGCTCAGCGCGGCGAGGAAGGTGGATTGGACGGGTGGGAAGGGTGATCGAGGTGGACCGCGCAAGTCCCATCCGCACATAGCTCCTGGTTCCAGCGGTAGCGATTGCGCGCGACCCAAGCATAGATTTCGCCGGCAATGAAATGAATCCCCGGAACCAGGAGGAGCCACGCCAGAAGTTTCCAGCCGGGAAGGGAAAGCCCGATGCGCGCCCAGGCGTCCACGCCGCTGTAGACTCGCCCGTTGCCATCCACTGCCTCCATCAGCCGCATGGCCTCTTCGCGATCAACCTGGGGAAATCTTGCCGAAGCTTGCGGGTCGTGCAGATCCAGAAGCGCGACCCGGCCACCACGGTCCATCCGCCGCAGGCGCGCGACGCTTGCGCGACAAAGGGAGCAGGAGCCGTCATAGAGCACGGTGAGCATGGATACAGGATCACTCCCTGAGCGGCGGTTGTCCAGATTTTCGAAAATGTGAAATTACTGCTGCGGACCGCCGGACGCGATGGCCATCATCAGCGCCTGAAGCTGTTGTGGAGACCCCGTGAAAATATTAACCGGAGGGCGGCGATAGCTGATCATCTGGCGGTAAATTTCGTCTTCCATTGAGGAGTTGATCCCCCAGCCGGCGATGTATTGCAATCTCAGGTCGCTATCGTGGTTGATGTCCGCGCCCTGAAGCCACGCGGCGTAATCCGCTTTTTGCCCGGCATACGTCGAGAAGAGGTCGATCGCGGAGCCAAACCCGATTTCGCGAAGCGATTCGGCGACGGGCGCATAATCCGGCCGCGCGAGACGCTGTTCGATTTCGTCGAGGTTGATCTTCAGCGGTTCGGCCTGGCCGAGGAACACCATGTCATAACCCTGGCCATTAATCGTGTTCGCCCAGACGGTTCCGTAAGGGAAGACTTCGAAAAATGTAGCCAGCTCGCTCTTCACCGTCCGCACGTCGCTTTCATAGAGCGGCACATAAAGCGAGAAATAGCCGCCGGGATTTAAGTGCTCCTTCACCGATTCGAAATACTCCTTTGAATAAAGCGCCGCGGTGCCCTTCACAAAGACGTCCAGCGGGTCGGATGCGATGATGTCGAATTTCTCGGTGGTGGTCAGAACGAAGTGGCGCGCGTCATCGTACACGATCCGGGTGCGCGGGTTGTCCATCACGTCGTAATCCTGTTGCGAGAAATAGCGTGTCGAGATGGGAGGAATCACGGGCTCGATCTCGCAGACGGTGATGTGCTCAATGCCCGGATAGGTCGTGAATGTTCCGGCGGAGACTCCCGCGCCAAATCCGATGCCGAGGACTGATTTCGGATTGGGATGCAGGAGCGCGGGAAGATGTCCGACCATCCGCTGCAGCTTCATGTCAAATGGTTCCGTTGTCGCTTCCACATGCCCGTTGACGTCAATTTCGATTGCGCCGTCATTCCACTGTGTGATGGCCACCGATGAATTCCGGCCCTCTTTTGTAAGAAGGACACGCGACTTGCCGCTGTTGATCGCCATGCGCCGCCCGTAGGCGATGAGTTCGCCGGGGACAGGATCCAGCGTCCAGGCAAAGACCCCGGCAAGTACGAGCGAAGCCGTCAGACATGCGGCGGCCAGTATGGACTTGTGCTTTGTGATGAATGGAACCAGCATGAACAACGCGCTCAGCGCGGACAAAATGAGAATGATGCGCTGCGATTGCTGCGTGCCGATCCAGGGAATCAGCGCGAGACTCGTAACCAGCGCGCCGATAATCGCGCCGAGCGTGTTTGCCGCGTAAACTCCGCCAACGACCTTGCCGGAATCTTCACCGCGAGATGCCACCGACGCCAGTGCCAGAGGAAAGCTCGCGCCCCACAAAATCGTGGGCGGCAGAATCGCCCACAGACAACGCACCATGTCGAGTTGGAATGTGTCCCAGGGATTGATCGTGAGCAGCGGATTGATGGGCCAGTAAGGAACGGAATCCGCAATCATGTAAGCGGTCCATGCGATGGCGCCGGCAAGCAGAATCTGACACCATCCGAGCGCCAGCCTCGGACGCACCGAGCGAACCAGCCACGCGCCACCCGTGCTTCCCAATGCCAGCCCGGCAAGGAAGACCGCCAATATGATCGAGAACACGTAAACCGTCGCGCCGAGCAACATGCCCATCAAGCGCGTCCAGATAACTTCCGCGCCGAGCGCGCACGCGCCCGAGATTGCGATGGTGACGTACACAGGCCAGCGGCTTTCGCCGCTTTCATCCATTTCCTGAGCGGGCTCTCTATGAAGAACGGCCTCGGCGCCCGAATCTTCCGGAGCGGCCTGAGGCGGAGTCCATTTCACCAAGACGAAGCTGAGCAGCGCGACCGTGACGTTGATTGCGGCGGCCACGAAAGTCGCCACGGCAGTGTTGTAAATTCGGAGAAGGTAAAAGCCCGCGAGCAAACAACCGAAAACAGCGCCCATCGTGTTCCCGCCGTAAAGTAATCCCCACCAAGAAACGCCCCGCGGCGTGGATTCAATCCATCGCACGATGGCCGGCAGAGACGCGCCCATCAAAATTGTCGGCGGCAGCAGGCACACCGCGGCGATGAAGCCGCGGAGCAGCATTCCCGGCATGCCGTGTTCGGCCCCGGCGACGTACACACGGTCAATGAGGGGAATGCCGAAAAGTACAAGGAGGCCGCACAACGCGATTCCTATTTCGAGGAACGCGTAAATCCGCAGCGGATGTTGGTCTCTCAGGCGCAGCTTTGGAAACCAGATGCTCCCGATACACAGGCCGCCCATGAATGTGGCGAGCAGCACGCCGAGCGAAACGGCCGTGGACCCGATGGCAAGCTGGAGCAGGTGATACCAGACGATTTCGTAGATAAGCGCCGAGCAACCGCTGCCGGCGAAGAGCAACAGCAGGATTGGAAGGAAACGCGAAGCGTTGAAACCTGGCGTGGAATTTTCTGATTCGCTCGTCATTTGTCGGCGCACCCTTCCAAGATAGCGGTCGAATATTCCTCATTTATGCTGAAACTGCAAGGAGAAGCGCGGAATGGACGCGGGAAGAAGTCCCTTGCGTTACGCTTATTTTCTAAATTCCTGCCGCCTGCCCGCTCTATCAATTTCAGTTAGTGGACCCCGGAGGCGTAGCCGTCATCGTTCTTGATGGATCGAGCTTGCCATCCGCGCCGCTCGTCAATGACACAAACGCCGGGTCCCGCCGCAAGTAGAGAAACACCACGTCCACACGCGCTTCCATCATCTCCTTGCTGCGAACAGACTGATAACGCTCGTACTCAAAAAAGTGGCGCTTCAGCAGGGCGAGGGCCTTGTCCTTTTGTCCGGCCTGCGCATAAATCGCCGCAAGATTGTAGGAAGCGGGCAGCAGCGATTCGTTCTCCTTTGCGATTTTCAGCGCTTCGTCATTGTGTCCATCAGCGGCCATGAATGTGGCTGCAAAAACAATGTTGTAAGGATCCTTGGGGGCAAGATCGAGCGCCAATTTGACGTATTCGCTCGCCTTCGCCGGGTCGCCTTCAGAATTCCAATAGACCGCAAGATTTCGATAGGCCAGTGGAAGTGGATAGGTCTGGACAGACTCTTCCATCAGCGCCAGACCCTTTTTGAAGTCACCATCATGGATCGTCATTTTCCCGATGCCGTGCAACGCAACCGCTCGCGACATCGGGTCGGATGGCATATCCAAAATCTGCTGAAATGCCGTGCGCGCTTTGGCCCAGTCGCCAATATCGTGCCGGTAGAGTTCTCCCAAATAGCGCAGCGGCACGGGATCCGCCGGATCCATTTCATGCGCCTGCGTGTAAAGTTTTTCCGCGTCGAGGTATTTGGCGGCTATTTCAGCTTTCAGGCCCTGGCGCATCGTCTTGTCAATTTGCGCCTCAATCGCGCGGTCGTAGATCATCGGTTGCGGGATCACAACGGATTCGTTGACTCCCAGCTTTTTCAGCGCACTCACGGCGTCTTTGGCTTTCCCGGGGAACAAACATTTTTGTTCAACAACTGCGCGGTAAAGTTTTATCGCGCCATCGTTGTCGCCCGCCTTGGCCTTATTTTTCGCGTCGTCCATCTGCTGCTTGATGGTGTCCTCGCGATGCTTGAATTCCGTATCCACCATTTTCTCGACTTGATCCACCTTGAGGAACCCGTCTTTGTTTTCCGCTTTCGCGATGATTGAGCCGTCAGGATTTGCCAGCACGGCAACCGGGAGTTTTGTATCTCCGGGAAGTTTTTGGCCAAAGGGCGAGTCCAACGTGCTCACCTGCATGGAAACGCACTGAACCGCGTAGTGGGAAAGTGTCTGCGAGGTTCGCAAGCTCGACTTGGCTAACTCTTCCTTCGAGGAGGGAAACCAATAGAGGATCATTCCCGCGACGATCTTGGGATCCTCCGGCCTCAACATCTTCCACGGCACCATGTAGACCTGCGTGTCCGGGCCGCCCGCAGGACCGGCGCTCGTCGGGCCGCCACCCGACGCCATGCCGCCCGTGCCGCCGCCTCCACCCCCTCCGCAAGTCGCCCATTCCAGGCTAGGAACGGAAAGAGTGATCACAGCAAGAACAAAAGCACACAGGATTTTCGGTTTCATGGAGGGCGATTATACCAGATGGCGTTCATCGTGAAAGCAAGCCAACTCGGATTGAGTTTTGGCGAAGGACAACAGCGTCCCTCAATTCACCGCCGGCAGTTCTGCGTGATCCACCACAATCACTTCACGCGGCCCCTTTGCCGGCACCAACTTCAAGCCCAACTGCTCCTCGAGCGCCTTCATTAGGAACGGCGCGTCACTCGGCTCCGCCGCGCTCCCATCCGGACCGGCTCCCGGCACGGTAGTTGACGGATTCACGGGCGTGAACCGCAGTTTGAATTCATACTTGCCCGTCAGTTCGGTCTTGTCCACTACCGGTCGCCCAGAGTAGATCCCCAGTAGACCGACGAGCGTCTCCAACACAACTGCTCCGTGGCTGCTTTGAAAGTTAATCGCACCACCGCTCCGACCATTAAATATCCCGCCTACCGGCACGCTCGGATCCGTAATCTCTTTCAACCTTGACCCGCCCTTGGCGACCACGAGCTCATAGACCGAAATCTCTTCGCTCTCCGTGTGCGTTTTCAATTTGAAGTATTCGGCTAGCAGCACTCGCAACATGTGCTGACGCGCGAATTTTTGCTCCGAAGGCGCGAGTTTGTTCAACGCGTCTGCCGCGTCGGGATCCATCTTTGCGTCGATCTGGAACTGATCTTTCGTCAGCCAGTCCGGCCCGCCGCCCACTCTCAATAGCCCGCGCTCGCGCATGAACGCATACTCCACAATATACGAAGCCTCCATGTTGCAAATCTCCGCCCCGTCCGGAAAGTCGTTAATGCCATATCGGCAGTTCGGCGCATCCGACGTGTCTCTGAATGGCTTGATGGATACCACGTCATAAACGAACTGTGCCAGCCGCGGATCATCCGCTGACGTGATCTTCGGCCTTGATTGTTCCGACTGCCTCTCCTTGTTCTGAGGCGTTTGCCCGCCCTGCTGTCGCGCCGACCCTTCCGCAGCCAAGACGCCGCAACACGCCACCATTCCGGCGATCATCATCATGCACAAGCGGTGTCCAGACGTACCGTTGAGGCCTCTAAAATTGCGGGCGGGTGGGCCAGAGAATTTAATCCGGTAGCATTCTTGACCATACGGCACGGACAGAGTATATCACCCCGGTACTACTTCAAATAGGAAGCAAGGGCGGGTGCCGCACCCTTTGATTTTTAAGGGTGCGTGTTTTGACTTTTGCCTGGTGCGCATGGGCGTAGCGCGATCCGCGGTGACGGCGGCGAACCAGGAATGGGCGCTGGATTTTGTGCATGATGCGGCGGAGAGCGAGAGGAAGTTTCGGGTGTTGAGCGTGATTGACGTGTACACGCGGGAGTGTTTGGCATTGGAAGTGGACACGAGTTTTGCGAGCCGTCGAGTGACGCGGGAGTTGGAACGGATCGTGGCGGAGCGGGGAGCGCCGGAAGCGATCCGTTGCGACAACGGACCGGAGTTCACGAGCCGGCATTTTCTGGCGTGGGGGATCGAGCGGAAGATTGAGGTGGTGCACATCGAACCGGGGCGACCGGTGCAGAACGCGTACGTGGAAAGTTTCCACGGGAAGCTGCGGGATGAATGCCTGAACGCGAGCTGGTTCGCGAATTTGTTTGATGCGCGGGCGAAGATCGGGGCATGGAAAGAGGAGTACAACGAAGAACGGCCGCACAGCAGCCTGGGATATGTGGCGCCTGGGGTGTTTGCGCGGCGAGTTGCGGCGCTGCGGTCGTCCCGCAACCGCGGCGGGACTCCCTGCGCGCCACAACTCGATGGACTGGCCGAGGGAGGAGTCATCAGTTCAGGAGGCTTGGGTGTCGTATGATCCTGTGCGCGGAGAATGGGGGCAGGTCAGTGGGTCATTTAACTAAATTTGGAAGCTAAAAATGATGTATTTAAATTCGGGGGAAACTGCGAGATTCGGAGGCGAAAATCCAGAGTCATTCGAATGATGCACGACCGGCACTTTCAGCGGGGGGAGGAGGTCAAGAGGGTCGAAGGCCGAGGGCTAAAAGCCGCATCTATGGGGCATGCCCCGCCTACGAACAAAGGCTGGCTCACCCGCCCAGATCTCATTCATGCTTTTGCTTGACAAGGGTCACATGGAGATCGCTAATTTGCTGGATTTCAAGGACGCGGCCTCCGGTCGCGGAGCAGTTCGGCTTGCACGAAAAGCGGCCTGTAAAAGTTGCGGTCACCTTCTTATCTCTCGTCCCCATATAGCCCTGTGATAGAGCTCGATTGAACTCCTGAATATCAGGATCATTTTCTGCCTCGGCAGCTATGATTGGCTCAATGCCGGTCTTGCACTTACGATCGATTAGGGAACTGTGCTCCATTCCGTCGCTGGTAAATCCCGAATGGAGTCGCACAAGCCTGCCGGCGAACCTGTCACTCTGCTTAACCAACTCACAAACCGTCGTTTCGATCGGCTTCTCTGGACCCTGCTGGCGAGGCAGACCGTAACAGGGCAGCAGAAGAATGGCAGCGCAAATGATGCAAGCGAGCCCAGCAACTGGACCGGCCCGGCTCATCTGCACACACCGGGCGGGTGGGCCAGAGAATTTGATCCGATAGTATTCTTGACCATGGGACACGGACAGAGTATATCACCTGCGCACTACTTCAAATAGATAGCAAGGGCGGGTGCCGCACCCTTTGATTTTTAAGGGTGCGTGTTTTGACTTTTGCTCTTTGTCCCTTGCACTTCGTTGCTCTGGAAGTGTGCGGGGCATTTCATCATGCGAAACCCATTGCGCCGGTATTACGGGCACGGCCATCTGCATTTCATCACATTCAGTTGTTACCGGCGCCAGCCCTTGCTTGGGACCCGGCGCGCACGCGACTGCTTTGTGAAAACTCTCGGTGAAGTCCGTGCGCGGCAAGGAATTCGTTTGGCTGGATATGTGGTGATGCCGAATCACGTTCATCTATTGATCGGTGAACCAAAGGAAGGAAATCTTTCCAAGGTGATTCAGGTATTGAAGCAGAGAACTTCGCGTGAAGTGCGCGGAAAGCGAGGGCGGATTCCGAAGGGGCAGTTGCGATTGCAATTCCGGGAAACCATGCTGGAAGCAAAGCATCTATGGCAGAGACGATTCTACGACCTCAATGTGTGGAGCTGGCGGAAAGTCAGAGAGAAATTGGACTACATGCACGCCAACCCGGTGAAACGGAAACTGGTGCGTCACCCGAAAGATTGGCCGTGGAGCAGTTGGTCGTATTATGAAATCAATGAGCAAGGGATGATTCGGATAGACGAGTTCGGAGAAGAAAAGAATTCCGGAGAGAACCCAAATCCAGCAAGCAGCAAGAGTCAAACCCCGCACCCTTAGAAACCAAAGGGTGCGGCACCCACGGACAAGGCTGTCCCACCCGCCAAATATCCCTAAAAGGGCAGGTCCCTAACCAACTCTACCGGCGGCCCCCCGTGATCAGCTCGAATCAGTTTCCCTGAACTCTCCAACTCAAATTGGAAGCTCACCGGTGGATCGTGCTCTGTTCCAGGATGTGCATGGCGATGGCTCACCTTGAAAGTCAGTGTTTTGCCATCAAAGGAAGGATCGATTAGAGGCTCTGGTATCCCCGGCGATGCCGTTGGCGGACCGCTGGGATCGCGGTGAATAAGGTAGAACAGCACCGCTCCGATCAACTTACCGTTTTCCTCTTCGAGGGTCAGGGTCACCGCCGGCAGAGAATCCGTTTTGCCCTTCCACACGCCAACGATTGCGGAATTGTCGGCGGGCGCAACGGCAACAGGAACTATCAAGGAAATCACAAGAAATGCCACTGCGGGAATACGCAGCATCTACACCCTCCTTCCCCTAAAGCTGATATGAAACCATTTGTGCATCGTAGATTACAAGCTGGCTTGGTCACTGGAAACTAACCCACCGCTGAAATTCCCACAAATTTGCGCATTTCGCGGTAAGATACGGCGTTTCCAAAATCTCCACCACAGAGGAACTATGCGCCGAATCTTGATCAGCTTCACCCTTTTGCTTGCGGCAGTCGCGTCGCTCACCGCTTTATTCAGTGTGCGGGCCGCCGGAACGCCGGAGCAATCCAAGTCAAAAAGTACAAAGATGAGCGCCACAGGAAGTTACGGAAATGCGGATGCAATTACGCAGGATGAATTGAAGATCTACGACTATTTTCTTGCGTCGGACCAACTGGAAGGGCGCTATTTCCCTTCCCGCGGCTATGACACCGCGGCTCTTTACGTGGCGAGCGAAGTCGCCCAGTGGGGCCTGAAGCCGCTTGGAAGCACGGCGGGGACGAACGGGCCGCTGCAGCCATACATGATGCCGATTGAGATGGTGGCTCACCAAATCGTTCCTGAAGAATCGAAGGCGTCCGTTACAGCGCCGGCCGGAGGCCGCGGTGGACGCGGAGGGCGCGGAGGTGGTGGTGGCGGCGGAGCCAGAGGCGCCGGAGCAGCGCCGGGGCAACCGGTGACGACGGATTTTGAATACGGCAAAGAATGGACCTTCGGCGGCGGAGGAGGAGGAGGAGGCCGCGGCGGAGGCGGGGTTCCTTCATCGACGCTTGATGTCACGGGGAATTTGGTTTTTGCCGGCAACGGCTATGTGATCAACAAGACCGGCGCGAATCCTTACGATGGCTTGAACGTGAGCGGCAAGATCGTTGTTGTTGCGGGAATTCCGCCGGAACTCGCCGCATTCCAGGCGCAACAGGCCGCAGCGCGCGGAGGCCGTGGCGGAGGCGGAGGGGCCGCCGCACAAAATCCGTTGGGCGTGAATTGCACGGACTACCTCACGCCGGAAGAGGCCGCCGCAAAGAACGGGGCAACCGCCGTCATCACAGTTGCCACTTACCAGCAATTGACCGCAATGGCGAATCCGAATGCGGGAGGCGGGGGGCGCGGCCCCGCAGTGAACGGTCCTCCATACACGGTGTCGAAGTTTGCGGTCACGCCTCCATGCCCGGCAGTTTCCAATGTCACCGCCGGGATGGAGTTCACCAACGCAATTTTTCAGGGCGAGAAGATGACCGCTGCGGATGTGTTCTACAAGGCGGGAAGCAACACGAAGATGGATTCGTTTGAACTGACGACCGCAAAGAGAGTAGCTCTTCACGTCGCGGTGCACAGCGAAGACGGACATGGCGAAAATGTGGTCGCCATGCTGGAAGGCAGCGACCCGGTCCTGAAGAATGAGTACGTCATCATGAGCGCTCACCTGGACCACATCGGACTCACCGCGAATCCGCTGCCCGATGGACACAACGTCAACAACGGCGCGGATGACGACGGCTCCGGCTCGACGGGCCTGCTGGGCATTGCTCATGAGTATGCGGAAGGCGCCGCCAAAGGCATCAGGCCCAAGCGCAGCATTATTTTCCTGTGGAATGGCGGCGAAGAGCGTGGCCTGTGGGGCTCGGAATATTTCAACAGGTTCCCGCCGATTGACATTACAAAAGTCGTCGCGGATCTGAACATGGACATGATCGGCCGCACGAAGAATCCGGCTTCCGTCGACCCGGACCCGTCTCATTTTCTAGTGAACAAGGGTGAGTTTCTGATTGTTGGGCCAAACATCAGCAGCGACGACCTCGAGAAAACTGTCGAGAGCGTCAACAACAATTATGAAAAAATGAAAATCAACCACTTCTACGACGTGACGGTGCCGGACAACATCAATGGCGGTCACGACAATCTCGGGCCGAACATGGCGACAGGTCAGCGGATCTTCTACCGGAGTGATCACTACAACTTCGCGAAGAATGGCATTCCCATCGCGTTCTTCACGATCGGGCTCCACGTGGATTATCACCGTCCCACGGACACGCCGGAGAAAATTGACTACGAGGAGATACAGAAGATCTCGAAGACCGTTGCGGGCGTTGGCTGGGTTCTTGCAAACCAACCGGGACGTCCGGCTTTAAATGCCAAGCTGCCGGAAGCGCTGATCCAGGGCATGGCGGACGCGAAGGCTCAGGGCTGGGGCAAGATGACTCCTGTCCTGCCGCCGATGAATGCGCCAGTGAATGGATCTCCATTCTAGGCGGAAAAACTAAACGAAATAAATTCCGGGTGTCCGCGGCAATCAGCGCATCGTGTTTCGAGCGCTGATTGAAACGGACACCCGGTTTTCTTTTTCCCCGATTTAAGCCGTCTTCGGTTTCATGATCACCTGCGACGCAAGGGCGAGCGACGCAAGCACAAGGATGTAAAATCCCCAGGCAAATGAAAAGAGGTCAAAAAATCCCGGTGTACCCGCGCCAACCATTCCGGCGTTACTCATGGCGCTGTGAAAGGTCCACCAAACTTTAATAAGTGTAAGCAAGATGAAACCGAGCGGAGCCGCATTCAGATACTTTGCCCACGCCATTTTCAGAAATGGGACAGCAAAGGGAGCGAAGACCGCGACAAATCCAATCAATGACCAGAATCCAATGCTCGAAGTAGCGGCCCCCATACCGGCTTCCAATCCCGCGACGTTCCAGAATGTGTAAGATAGGGCGGTAATCCCCATCGCGCCTACCGCCAGCGCCGGGAAAAAGAAAAACGCGATTACGATCAGCACGGCTGCACCGAGCGCCAGGTTCCCCATCTTCGCGGCCATTACGCCGATGCCTTTCTTCGCAGCCTCCACTGCCTGCTTGCCTTGCTCCGCGGCTGCGGCGCCCGCCTGTCCCGTGTGTGCACCGGCCGAATGGGGCTGGTCCGTGGCGGTGAGTCCGGTGATGTTCCCTGAGGCGTCAAGATCCACGTCAACGATCATGTTTGGGGCGGGAGCGACGGGCGATTTCCAGACTCCTTCCAATGTGAAGGATTTCTGTTGCCCTTGAACGAAAAGGAGACCGGGCGTGCTGTCCGGCGCCTTGATGATAGAGCCTCTGACTCTGGTTCCGCCTGCGTTGTCCATAATTATTTGCTCCTTTTTGGATTCGGTCCAACTTCAACTTTCTTGAATCCCCTCCGCAATGTGTAATTACCCGGCGGCGGCCGATTTGGCAGGTGACATCCTGCGACAAACCGGGGAAGATGGTCAACCCCCGCCTGCGCTGAAACACTTTCTGTGGCGCCTGGCATCACGAATCCGGCGCGGAAGAGAACTCCGGCGCGCAGGACAACTCAGCCGCGCAAAACAACTGGGATGTGCAACACAAATTCAGCCGACAGAGACGGGATGCGTTTCATTTGATCTCTCCTTCACCAGTGCGCCATTTCGCCACAGTGGTGAAATCGGCCACTCCTAATACATCCATGCCCAGTAAAGGCGCGGTCCCCCCACTCGAAATTAGTTTTTCAGTTTTCCCAAGCCCTTTGGGCTTGGGAAAACTGAAAAACTAATTTCGAGTAAAATTTATTTCATCATCGCTTCCGAGCTCCTCATCAATCGAGCGTGAGGTTGACCTCCAATGACTCATCGAAAGTTGTCCCCGGGGGACTTCACTTGACAATCAGCGGCGTATGCGGAAACCTGCGTCCTTCAGGCGAGTGCGCGGGGGCATGGTGAAAAAGGAAATTTCGCGTCGAGAACTTTTGAAAACCGCGGCGGCGGCCAGCGCGTCTTATGTTGCGCTGAAGGAAAAT
This sequence comes from uncultured Acidobacteriota bacterium, assembly GCA_963737185.1. Lineage (GTDB taxonomy): Bacteria > Acidobacteriota > Terriglobia > Acidiferrales > UBA7541 > DASTCZ01. The sequence continues at coordinate 195,543 of CAVTRS010000022.1, forward strand.
GCGATCTTGGCGGCTGCCTCCTCCGATGCCGGTTCTTCCTTCGCGCAGCAATCCGGCGGGCAAATCCTGCCGCTTCTTTCAACGAGCGAAGTTTTTGTTCCGCCGAGGGGACGGAGCTTCGTCAAATTCAGTTTTGATTTCCCGGAACCCTCCGTTGAATTCGCGGGGCTGCGATTTTCGTTTCGCGTGTTTACATTTGAAAATGCGTACACGTTTGACGCCGGCCGGACGACCGTGACGCCGGGCACAGACACTCTCGAAATTCAAAGCACGGGATTTGTTTGGGCGGGCGGGCAGGAGAAAGCTCCGGGCACGCTTCACGCGCGGTTCCGCAAAAAAGATTCGTGGATTGAGTGGGATGCGTCCGCGGAAATGGGCCAGCCGATTAAGTCCATTGTCGCGGTAGTGCGCGACGTTCCCCGGGGACGGATGGCGTCGGGCGGGCAGAATTTTTTTGACACGCGCGATGATGAAATTCTTTTCGGGTACCCCTTCGGCGGCGGCGCTCTCTTCACGGCGAGAACAATGGATACGCCACTGGTCATCATCCAAAGCGGCGACCAGGATTATTTTTTCTTGTCGGCACTTCTGGACAAGGTGCGCGCGACACGTTTTTATTTTCAGCCGGGAGAAAAAGGGTATCGCGCGGAACTGATCCATGAGGCCGGGGGCTGGGAGAAAAGCAATCGCATTCAAAGTCCCACCTGGCGCGCGGGGCGTGCGCACAGTCTTGAGGAAGCATCGCGCCCGCACTTCGATCATGTCGAGGAAGCATTTCAATTGCCGGCATGGGAGAAGCGGCCGGATGTGCCTGCGTGGTTCCGCGACGTTGCGCTGGTCGTCGCGCTGCACGGGATGCACTGGACGGGATACACGTTCAACGATTTCGAGAAGATGACGCGGACGCTTGATTGGGTTGCGACACAAATTCCGGGAAAAAATGTGATGGTATTCCTGCCCGCGTGGGACGGGCGCTATTACTGGAATTATCCGCTGTACAAACCGGATCCGAGGCTCGGGGGCGAATCCGGCTTCCGCGCGCTGATGGAAAAGGGACATGCGCGGGGATTCCACTTCCTGCCCATGTTTGGGCTCAATTCCGCGAACCGGAAGCATCCCGAATTTGCAAAATTCGCGGATGCCACGACGGATCAAATTGACGGCGACGCTTTCAATCTGAACTGGGTGGATTGGGACAACGACCGGCACAACGAGGGTTGGGGCCCGTACATGAACGTGGGCGTAGATTCCTGGAGGCGATGGCTTTCCGATCGAATCGCGGAGGTGATCGAGAAATATCACGCCGATGGATATTTCCTGGATATCGCCGGGGGCTGGGAGAACAACACGAAGGCGGACATGCATGAAGGCGCGCGGCGCATGGTGAGGGAGTTGCGCGCGAAATTTCCGGATGCGCTGGCCGTCGGGGAGATGTCTTACGATGCGCTGCTCAGCGTGATTCCCGTATATCAAGTGTTCCCGGCGGCCGGATATTTGCCGGCATTCACGAAATACTCGCGTTCATTCCAGCATCTGAGCCTTCCCGCGCCCGGGCGCGGGAGCAGCGGCGTGCATGAATCGGGATTTGGGCGATTCAACCCGCAGACGCTTTCGCTTTCGCCCAATGCGATCCCGACCATCACGGTGGTGGATGACACGTTTGAAAAGAACCGCGATGTGATGGCGCAGATCATCACGCAGGCGAAACAGCGGGCCGGGATTTCCTGAGATATTCTATGGCGGGTAGAATTCCGCCGCGGGGCTATTGGCGCAACATTCGAGGAGAATCGCGATGAAGACTCACGCTGAAATTATTTTGCTGGTGGTAAGCCTGGCGCTCGGTTTGGCCTGGACAGGCGATCTGGGCGCGGCGACCGCGGGCATGAAAAAAGCGCCGTTTGGAAAAACTCCCGATGGAATGGAGATTACGCTCTATACGCTCACAAATAAAAATGGCATCGAAGTGGGCATCATAAATTTTGGCGGGGCCGTGGTCTCCCTGAAGATCCCCGACCGCTCGGGGAAACTGGCCGATGTCGTACTTGGGTATGATTCGCTGGATGGCTACCTCACGAATCCGGCCCACTTCGGCGCGCTTATCGGGCGTTATGCGAACCGAATCGCGCACGGAAAGTTCACGCTCGATGGGAAGACTTACACGCTCGCGAAAAACAACGGCGAGAATTCGCTGCACGGCGGAACAGTGGGTTTCGACAGGAAGGTGTGGACGGCACGGGATATTTCCACGCCGGAGGCTCCATCCCTTGAATTGAAATACGTGAGCAAGGATGGCGAGGAAGGGTACCCCGGAACACTTTCCGTCCGCGTGGTATATACGCTTACGGCGCGGAATGAATTGAAAATCGAATATTCGGCCACCACGGACAAGGATACGGTCGTCAATCTCACGAACCATTCGTATTTCAATCTTGCGGGACAAGGCACTGGAGACATTCTCGGTCACATGCTGACGCTTCACGCGGAAAAATTCACTCCGGTGGATGCGGGCCTAATTCCCACCGGAGAATTGCGGAGCGTGCAGGGCACGCCGTTTGATTTCACAAAGTCCACGGCTGTTGGTGAACGCATCGGGCAGGACAACGAACAGCTCAAACTCGGCAACGGCTATGACCACAACTGGATTCTGACCCATACCAAGCCCGGGGACATATCCCTTGCTGCTCAGGTTTACGAACCAAAGACCGGGCGCGTTCTGGAAGTGTGGACGGACCAGCCCGGCATTCAGTTTTACACCGGGAATTTCCTGGACGGGACGATTCATGGCAAGGGCGGCGTTGTGTACGGCCAGCGCACTGGCCTCTGTCTTGAGACGCAACACTATCCGGATTCTCCGAACCATCCGGCCTTCCCGACCACGGAGTTGAAGCCGGGGCAGCGCTTCCATTCAACGACGATATTCAAATTCTCGGCCCGTTGATTTTCCCGGCCGAGAATCACGAAACTCGTCGCCGCCAAAGTTTCAGAGCCGCTGTACTATTTTTCGGTTTTATTGAAGTAAGCGCGGACTGTCTCAGTAATCGCTTCTTTAGGCTTGCCAGGTTGCAGTTTCTTAGCCCATGACCTTCCTGGGTGAATGATGTCCCACGGGGATATTTGCTGATTGTAACGACCCTTACCCGGATCGTGATTGCCAAATCCATCTAACATAATGTTCCACAATGGTGAAAACATTCTAATTAAAAGACTCTCACCCAGGGGAATCCATATGTCATCAACGGCCAAGTAGCGACAGTAAAAATCCTTAAGTTCGAGGTTCTTTGCCTCCTCGATCGATTCCGAGTGTTCCACAAGTCTGTTGTATAGAACTGTCCCGGGGGAGACATCCTCGATCGTGCCGCCCTTTCTCCCACCTGACGGAATTGCTTTCCCGACATAGATCGGCACATCTTGCTTATCCTTAGCGCTCTTATTAATGTCGGCTAATTTCCTGTAAAGGTGAAAATTCCCCGTGTAGTAGATTGCATAGACTCCGGCAGCAATGAATTTTTCCTTGGGAGGGAGCGGGCCGGGGAGACTTTCCAGTAAAGCATCCGCAACGCTTGTTCCGAGATTTTTCTTATCGAGAGGATTGAAGGGGTTCTCTATGTGCATTTCCTGCCGCCTTCTTCAAGCTGCTAATGCGCCTTAAGTTTCCGGACGATGCCCTCGCCGACAATTTGCCCAAGTCGCACTGGGACTGCATTTCCAATCTGGCGCATGTTTTCAGTCCACGAGCTTCCCGAAGACGTAATCGTCAGGAAATGTCTGCAACCTCGCGGACTCTCGAACAGTAAAATACCTCACTCTACCGTCAGGAAAGAGCGCCATGTTTTCGCCGCCTGGAACACCGTGATCTCCAGCCTTAAGAGTTTTCGCGGGCTCATCGAGCGGCGATCCGGTGTGTCCAACGTATGCTCTTGCCCCCGGCTGATAAACGTGATTTGGAATTAACTTGGCGGGGGCGGACAGTGGGTCGGGGAGGTCCGAAATTGCGTCACGAACGGTCTTCCATGGCGATGTTGGAAGACCAGCGCCTTGTCTGGAAACATTTCCAGGTATCAAACCTGTTGGCTTCACTGGCCGATGCTTTTTCGCGATCCTGTGACGTTCCCAATACTCTCCGGTGACCCATTTGCTGTGGAGGAGGCTTCTTTCCGAATGCGTTGCCTCCGGGAATGACCAATCAACACCGAGGTCATCCCGGAAAGCTACAATGAAAACGCGGTCACGTTTTTGGGGTACTCCAAAATCAGCTGCATTGAGCAAACCAAAGACGACATTGTAATGGAGTCCCTTGTGCTTGTTTCTTCCCCTGGATGTCACAAGTCGTTCTAGTCTTGTCCTATGATCAATCCAGTCCTCCTTACCCCGGCGACAGACCTCAGGGTATTCGAGCATGTATAGGATGTAGCTGAAATAAGTCGCGAAGGATTGACGGGCCAACCCTTTGACATTCTCCACGAGGATAACCTTTGGTCTCAGCGACACTACAGCACGAATTGTTTCTGGAAAAAGATTTCGGGAGTCCTCAAATGCGCGGTGCTTGCCACCTATACTCCACGGTTGACATGGAACCCCGGCAGCCAACATATCGATGCCTGTGGCCAGATTGCGAAAATCAAATGATCGAACGTCTCCCTGAATTAACTGCCAGTGGCGCACATGGGGGACCCGAAGACGCTGATTTGTCCTTATTGTCTTGCAAGCGTCTGGATCTATTTCGATCACCGCATCATGCCGAAAACCAGCCTTTGATACTCCCAAGGCAAGCCCGCCCGCTCCAGCAAATAACTCGACAGATCGCATCATGCCGTCGCTTTCAAGAACCTCTCCACTCTGCTTGTCAACTGTCTCATATCGGAAGTCTGACACTCCCAAACTACCAAAGAGCTCCATCCCAATGACCTCAATCGCCGCCTATTACGAATGTCCCGTAGGTGATTGCCCTCGAGCTTGGGTTTCCAAAAGGAAAGCCTGCTCTTGGGCCAGCGAGTCAATGGGCAAGACTTGCAATGCCGATGCCAAAAACAACCATGGACAAAAATGACTTTGTTTCTGAGAGGGAAGACCATATCGGGTTTACCTGGAAGACTTTGATCGTTCATTTTGAACTTATACCCGAGTCTACGTAAAAGACGGCGCACCATGCGTTCCGGCCCAGTGTTCTTGGGCAGGATGCGGCTCATCCGTTCTGACCTTTGACGCCTGCTAAGTGTATCCACAGCGACCGCGACTTTGTGATTGTAGCTGAAGTTCCTTATATGTAGTTGCCCAAAGTTTCACTTTGGGACGGTCGAGAATTCCGGAATGGGAAAAAGCCCCGCCCTCATTGAATCCCCGTACTCGCCTATGTGGTTGAATTATCTGAGCCTGACCCACCGCCAAGCGCACGAAGTGATTGACAGGACAACGCGGGCATCGTACCTTGCGCTTGCGCGCGGCGACTAGAGCTGCGGTTCGACAAGCTCGCCCCCGGCGAATGAACATACACGCGCTTGACTCCGCGATTGCCCTGGTGCCGCAGCCCACGCGGCTGATCTCCCTTCATACCGTTGACGTGGTAATCATCCTTCTCTATTTCGTGGTGATCCTCGGCATCGGCTTTTACCTGAAGCGCTTCACCAAAACAGGCGATGATTTTTTCCTCGCAGGGCGCCAGATGACGGCGTGGGTCGCCGGGCTCAGCTTCCTGGCGGCAAATCTCGGCTCGCTCGAGTTAATGGGCTGGGCTTCGGGGGCCTACCAGTACGGAATTCTCGCGACGCACTGGTATTGGATCGGCGCAATCCCCGCGATGCTGTTCCTCGCCATCGTGATGATGCCGTTCTATTACATTTCAAGGGCTCATTCCGTGCCCGGTTATCTGAACCTGCGCTACGGAGAACCGGCGCGGGCGCTCTCCGCGGTTTCATTCGCGGTGATGACGGTGCTGATGAGCGGCGTCAACATCTATTCGATGGCGCTGGTGATGAAGGTCGTACTCGGCTGGAATATTAATTTCAGCATCTGGGTTTCCTCGATCACGGTCGGAATTTATGTTGCGCTCGGCGGATTGCTCTCGGCTATTTTTAACGAGGTGCTGCAATTTGTGCTGATCTGGCTCGGCGGGATGTTGATCCCCATCCTGGGATTGATTGAGGCAGGCGGGTGGAAAGGCATGACGGCCCGCATCGCCCACAATTTTCCCGACCAGCATTACACGCACCTGTGGAGCACGCTCGGCAGCTTTAGCGACAACCCCATGGGGGTCCATTGGACTGGAATTGTTTTTGGCCTCGGGTTTGTCGTTTCGTTCGGTTACTGGACTACGGATTTTCTGGTCGTGCAGCGCGTGCTGGCCGCGAAAGACATTACCGCGGCAAAGACCGCGCCCATTATCGGCGCGGCATTCAAGATGATGGTCCCGTTCATTGTGATCCTTCCCGGATTGCTCGCGCTTGCCGTTCTTCCGCAACATCTTGTCGGCGAATCGGAAGCCATCGCGACCGGCGCGCACAGTTACAACGAAGTTTTGCCGCTGATGCTGGCGCGATACTTTGGCCCCGGCTTGCTGGGCTTGGGAATAACCGCGTTGATGGCGGGATTTATGTCCGGTATGGCGGGCAATGTGAGCGCCTTTGCTACGGTGTGGACGTACGACATCTACCGGGCGTTCATTAAGAAGAACGAGAGCGATGCGCACTACGTCTCGATGGGGCGCTGGTGCACGATTCTCGGAATATTGATCAGCATTGGCACCGCGTATTTCGTGATGCAATTCGCGAGCATCATGGATTACGTGCAGGCGCTCTTCAGCTTTTTCATCGCGCCGCTCTTCGGGACCGTGATTCTTGGAATGTTGTGGAAGCGCGCCACGCCTGCGGCGGGATTCTGGGGGCTGCTGGCGGGAACGCTTTCTTCCATCAGCATGTGGGCGTGGGTGAAGCTGGACCCGCACGCTCTTGGTTACATTGCACTCTCATCGAGAGCGAAGGACATGGCCGAGAATATGTATCGCGGGTTGTGGTCATGGCTCATCTGCGTCTTCGTGACGGTGGTTGTCAGTTATATGACGCAGCCGAAACCGATGTCCGAGCTCGCGGGTCTTGTTTACGGCGCGACGGAGCTTCCTTCCGAGGGACATCTGCCGCTTTATAAGAAGCCGATTTTCTGGGCCTGTATTGTGATCGTGATTTTCTTCATACTGAATATCGTGTTCTGGTAGGAGCAATGAATGCATCCTGAGGGCGGCCGCATCTCGATCTGGTTCTTCATCGGCGCGCTGGTGCTGGTGTATGGAGTGATCGTTCTCGGCGCGGGCATCTACGAATTGTTTTCGCCATCCTATCCCGCGGTTGTGTTGAATGAACTTCATGCGGGCATCTGGTGGGGCGCCATGATGATCGTCGTAGGAGCTATTCCGTTTTTCAAGTTCTACCCCAAAGGAAAAGCGTGAACCCCGTGGCTTCTCCCCGAAAAATGACGCTGGGTCTCATCGTGGGCAACCGCGGCTTTTTCCCCGACCACCTCGCGCGCACGGGCCGCACAGAAATGAAAGCAGTGCTTGAAGCGGCGGGCGTCGAAGTGATCTGCCTCGGCGAAAATGATTCGAAGCACGGTGCGGTGGAAACGCGCGTGGAAGCGGCGCGCTGCGCGGAGCTTTTCCGCAAACACGGCAACGCAATGGACGGAATTATCGTCACGCTGCCGAACTTCGGCGATGAACGCGCTATTGCGGACACCTTGCGCATGACGGCTCTCCCTGTGCCGGTTCTGGTGCAGGCTACGCCGGATACTCCATCGAAGATGACGATCCGCGACCGGCGCGACAGTTTTTGCGGCAAGATGTCCGCCTGCAACAACCTCGCGCAATACAAAATTCCTTACTCGCTTACGTCGGTGCACACGGAAGACCCAAAGTCGGAAACATTCCGCAAGGATTTGGACTGGTTCCTGGCGGTGTGCCGCGTGGTGAAGGGGATGCGGCGATTGCGCATTGGCGCGATTGGAGCGCGGCCCGCTGCGTTTAACACCGTCCGCTACAGCGAGAAAATTCTTGAGGCCAGCGGGATTTCCGTCGAGCCGTTGGACCTATCCGAAGTGCTCGGGCGCGTTGCGCGAATGAAAGACGATGATGCAACCGCGCAGGGCAAGCTCCACGCAATCCGCGCGTATGTGGCAACGCAGGGGATTCCGGATGCGGCGCTGCTGAAGATGGCCAAGCTCGGCGCGGTGATTGACGAATGGATGCGGCAGACGGAAGTGACCATCACCGCGATCCAGTGCTGGACTTCACTCGAGGAATTTTTCGGCGTGGTTCCGTGCACGGTGATGAGCATGATGAGCAACATCGGGCTTTCGAGCGCATGCGAGGTGGACGTCTGCGGCGTGATGGGGATGCACGCGCTGCAACTGGCGTCGGAGACGCCGAGCGCGCTGCTCGACTGGAACAATAATTATGCGGACGACCCGGACAAGGCCGTTTGCTTTCACTGCAGCAATTTGCCGAAACATTTCTTCAAGGATGTCCGGATGGATTTCCAGGAAATCATCGCGGGAACTGTCGGCAAGGAGAACACGTTTGGCACTTGCGTGGGCCAGGTGAAACCGGGCCCGATGAGCTTCGCGCGATTCTCGACGAACGATAGCGACGGCACAATCCGCGGCTATGTGGGCGAAGGCGAATTTACGAGCGATCCCATCACCACATTTGGCGGCGCGGGCGTTGCGCGCATTCCGCGGCTGCAACATCTTTTGCATTACATTTGCGAAAACGGATTCGAGCACCACGTCGCCGCGAATTTTTCCACCACCGCCGCGGCGGTCCATGAAGCGGCCACGCGCTACCTCGGTTGGAACGTTTACTGGCACAAGCCATGAGCGTGGTTGTCGCCGGAGTGGATTTCGGAACGCTGAGCGTGCGCGTTTCATTATTTGATTCCGAAAAAGGCCGCCTCGGTTTTGCGACCGCCGATTACCCCTTGCACCGCAAAAAAGAAGATCCCGATTACGCCACGCAGAGCCATGCGGACCACATGAACGCGCTTGCGCTGGCCATGCGCAAGGCCCTCGAATCCGCGCACGTGGATGGTGCGAAGATTGCCGCGATTGCACTGGACACGACCGGCTCGAGCGTAATCCCGGTGGGGAAAAATCTGGAGCCGCTCGATGACTATTATCTCTGGTGCGATCACCGCGGCTGGAGAGAGGCCGCGCGGATCACGGAGGTCGCGCGCGAACGAAATCTCCCGGCGATCCAGTGGTGCGGCGGCGTTTACTCATCCGAATGGGGATTCGCGAAGCTGCTGCACTGGCTGCGGCACAACCCGGAAAAACGCGCGGAATTCGCGACGGCATTTGAACACTGCGACATGGTAGCGGCTGTTTTGTGCGGCGTAACCGACCCGAAAAATGCCCACCGCAGCATTTGCGCCGCGGGCCACAAGTGGCTGTGGAACAGCGCGCTCGGGGGATTTCCAGGCGAGGATTTTTTTAGCGAGGTGGATCCGCTTCTCTCCGGCATCGCGGGAAGGATGGGCGGCAAGTTTGAAATGTCCGATAATATTTCTGGTCTTCTCTGCCCGAAATGGGCGGAAAAGCTCGGTTTGAGCGCTGGAATTCCGATTCCAGTGGGGGCGTTTGACGCCCATTGGGACACAATTGGCGCGGGCGCGCGTGTGCACGACATGGTGAACGTCATCGGCACGTCCACATGCATCATCGGCATTACTGACAGCACGAAACTTGTGCCGGGTGTTTGCGGAGTCGTACCCGGATCGGTGCATCCGCTTTACACGGGAATCGAGGCCGGGCTTTCGGCGACTGGAGATATTTTTGAGGCCATCGCTACGCGCGCGGGCGTTTCGCTCGCTGAATTATCGCGCGGAGTCGAAAAATATCGGGCGGGCGAAACGGGTTTGCTGCGGATGACATGGGACAACGGGGATCGCACGGTGTTGGTGAACCCTGAATTGGGAGGCGTGACGCTTGGCTGGAAACTCTTGCACACTCCTCAGGATGAGCTTTTTGCCGCGATCGAGGGGACAGGTTTTCACACGCGCGTGATTTTTGAACGGATGGAGGAATGCGGGGTGAGAATCAAGAGAGTGATTCATGCCGGCGGCATTCCGCAGAAGAATGCAAAGCTGAATCAGGTTTACGCCGACATCCTGAACAAGCCTGTGCTTGTGCCGCAAGACGATGTGACGAGCCTCGGTTCGGCAATTTTCGCGTTTATGGCGGCCGGAGCGTTCAAAACAATCGAGGAAGCGCAGGACGCGCTTTGTCCGAAGTACAAAGTATTCGAGCCTGATCCCCCAAGCGTTTCCGTGTACGCGGAACTCTTTCCGTTGTATAAGAAACTTTACTTTGCCTTCGGGCAAAAAGATTCAGCCGCGGCGAGAATCGGCGATGTGTTGCCCGCAATCCGGAAAATTGCCGCGGGGGTAAGGGCGTCCTGATGATGCTGCCAAATCTACGAGCGCAAGTCCTCGAAGCGAACCTGGAACTGGTTCGCCGCGGGCTTGTTGTGGACACATTCGGCAACGCGAGTGGGATCGATCGCAAGAAGGGTTTGGTCGTAATCAAGCCGAGCGGCGTCCCTTATGAATCCATGAAGGCGAAGGATCTTGTAATCGCCGGGTTGGATGGACGCGTTGTCGAGGGCAAGTTGCGTCCTTCGTCGGATCTTCCCACGCATATCGCGCTTTATCGTGCATTCGAGAAGATCGGCGGCGTGGCGCACACGCATTCAAGGCACGCAACAGCCTGGGCGCAGGCGCAGCGCGAAATTCCGTGCTTGGGGACGACTCACGCCGATTATTTCCGCGGAGCGATACCGGTGACAACATCACTGCAATCCAAAGAGATCGCCTCTGAGTACGAATGGAATACGGGGCAGGCCATCGTGAAGCGGTTGTATGGAATTGACCCGATGGCGATGCGGGCGGTGCTGGTTGCCGGGCACGCGCCATTTTGCTGGGGAAGCACGCCGCTTGAAGCCGCGCACCTTGCATGGATGCTCGAGGAAGTGGCGCAAATGGCATTCATGAGTCTGACGATTAATCCGGCGGCGCGCGCGATGTCCGATGAATTGCGCGACAAACATTTTTTGCGGAAACACGGGCCCGCGGCATCTTACGGACAACCGGCAAAAAAGAAAGAGTAATGCAATGACCCGCGCGATCTCACGCCGCCAATTTAACCGGGATGCCGCCACGATTGCGCTTGCGGCGATGTTCCCGCGTGGCCTGCAGCAAGGCGCTTCTGCAACAAAGCAATTCGCAATTCGCGCCGATGTGGAAATTGGGATGGTTCATGCCGACCTGCACGGGCAATTCGCCGAACATCTCGGCTCCTGTGTTTACGGCGGCTTGTGGGTTGGGAAGAACTCTCGCATCCCGAATATCAACGGGTATCGCAAGCAGGCGATTGATTACCTGCGTGAATTGAACATTCCTGTTTTGAGGTGGCCGGGCGGATGCTTCGCGGATGATTACCATTGGCGCGACGGAATCGGTCCGGTGGAGCGGCGCCCGAAGCGCGTCAACATAAATTGGGGCGGATACGTGGAGGACAACAGCTTCGGCACGCACGAATTCATCGGGCTGTGCCGCATGATCGGCGCGCAGCCGTATTTTGCCGGAAATGTCGGGAGCGGTTCGCCGTCTGAATTGCGCGACTGGATTGAATATTGCAATTATCCTTCAGGCAGCACGCTTTCCGATGAACGCGCGGCGAATGGCTCACCAGAACCATTTGCGGTGCGCTATTGGGGAGTGGGAAATGAAAGCTGGGGTTGCGGCGGCGAAATGCGTCCGGAGGAATACGCGGCGTACTACCGGCGATTCGTGGATTACCTGCGCACGTTCGGCGGTACAAAACCATTTCTGATTGCCAGCGGGCCGAACGGGAATGACGCCAACTGGTCGCACGGCCTGATGGGAAATTTGAATGGGCACTGGCCGGATGGATTTGCGATGCATTTTTATTCCGGCGGAGCGGACTATCCGACGCGATTCACCGCCGCGCATGTGGATGAACAGCTTTCGAGCTTCGCGCGAATTGAGCAGGCCGTGATCCAACAGCGTGCGTTGCTTGATGGATACCGGGGCGGCAATCGAGTCGCGCTGCTGCTGGATGAATGGGGCGTGTGGGACAACCTCGATCGCGAGGAACAGGCACGCCTCGGCCGGCTGTGGGAACAAAGCACGATGCGCAGCGCTGTGGCCGCGGGGCTTGGACTAAATATTTTTAATCGTCATGCGGAGAAACTTGCGATGTGCAACATCGCGCAGATGGTGAACGTGCTCCAGTCACTGCTTCTGACGGATGGGCCGCAGGGCGAGCAATGCATTCGCACATCGACGTATCACGCATTCTCACTTTTCAAGATGCACCGGTCGAAGACGGCTGTGCGGGTGGAATCCGATGATGCAGCGCCGCTGGCCGTCTCCGCTTCAGCGTCAAAGGGCGACAACCAATTGATCGCCAGCTTTGTGAATCCCCGCACGGATGCGGACTGGGAAATCGACTGCGATGTGAAGGGTTACCCCGCAAAAGTGGCAACGGGGCAAATTATTCACGACTCGGATTGGAACGCCTGCAACACGTTTGAGAATCCGGATCGCGTGGTTCCTCGTCCGCTTGCGGTGCAGGTCGACGGAGGCAGGCTGCGCTTCGATCTCCCGCGAATGTCCGTTGCAACAATTGTGGTTCACGCGATGTAGATTTCGCGCAGCGCCGGATAGATTCGCCGATAGACCTGATAGCCTTTCTCCATTTGCGCTGCGCGGCGCGCATCCGGCTTGATTCGCTGCGTGACATGCACGACTGTATCGCACGCTTCGTCCACGGATTTCCAAACACCTGCGCCAACTCCCGCTAAAATTGCCGCGCCATAGGCCGCGCCTTCTTCTGCTCCGAGCAATTGCACCTCTTGTCCGTAAGTTTCGGCTTGAATCTGCCGCCACAACGCGGAGCGGGCTCCGCCGCCGCCGAGGCGAATTTCCTCGATGGGGACATGGATTTCCCGAAAGATGGTTAGCGAATCGCGCAGGCTGAATGCGACGCCTTCGAGGATTGCGCGAATCACATGCGCTCGCGTGTGCGAAGCGGAAAGGCCAATCAACGCCGCGCGAATATTTGGATCGCAATGCGGAGTGCGTTCTCCCATTAGGTACGGGACCCAGAACACGCCTTCGGCGCAGGCCGGCGAATCGCTTGCCTCCGCGACAAGGCGCTCGTAGGGATCCCTGCCGTCATCCTTGCCCGCGCCGAAGCGATCGCGAAACCAGCGCAGCGAGAGTCCAGCTGCCTGTGTAACTCCCATCACATGCCAGCGGCCGGGGATTGCGTGGCAAAACGTGTGCAGCCTGCCGAGCGGATCGAGCGAAGGCCGGTCCGTCGCGGCAAACACGACTCCCGAAGTGCCGATGGTCGCGCTCACCGCGCCCGCTCGCACAACGCCCATGCCAACCGCGCCCGCGGCTTGGTCTCCGGCGCCTGCAACAACTGGCGTGCCTGCCTTCAGGCCTGTGGCTTCGGCTCCTTTTGCTGAAATGCGCGCGCTAACTTCGGGCGATTCGTGGACGGACGGCAGGATTCGCTCGTCAATTCCGGTCCTGCGCAAAACCTCCGTGGACCATTTGCGCCGCGCCACATCGAAGAGCAGCGTGCCCGAGGCGTCGGTGACATCGGTGACGAATTCTCCCGTCAGTCGGAATCGGACGTAATCTTTCGGCAGCATGATGTGACGCACGCGCGTCCATTTCTCCGGTTCCATCTCGCGAACCCAAAGCAATTTGGTTAGTGTGAAATTGGTGAGAGGAGGATTGCATGTGAGGCGAATCAGATTTTCCCGGCCAAGCGATTCATCCAAGAACTTCGCTTGCTTATCCGTGCGCTGGTCGCACCAGATCAGGGCGGAGCGGACCACTTCCCCCTGCGCGTCAAGAAGAACGGCGCCGTGCATCTGGCCTGAGAATCCGACGGACGCAATCTCATCCGCGGACGCCCCGCTTGCCTTCAACGCTCGCCGTACAGCGATACCACACGCTCGCCACCAGTCCTGCGGGTCCTGCTCGGCCCAGCCGGATTGGGGCGACGCGAACGGGCGATGTTCCTCGACGCCTGAGGCGATTACTTTCCCATCGCCATCCACAATCAAGGCGCGCGTCCCGCTCGTCCCGACATCGATTCCGAGGAGCTTGATGTGACCCTCCCGCATATCCTGTTTCAAGCAATCTATCCAAACAACGAGCATCCTAAGCCAAGTCCCTTTCCATTCGACATGCTTTTCTTAAACTCACGCCGCCAGCGGGAATTGAAGCGCCCATTCCCAACATGCCCCACAAAATTGACTCCTCGCCGTGACTCTGGAATCATCTCTGGACCCATTCATCGGTTCACGATTGGCGTACCACAATCGTGACAAAACTGATTTGCAGAGTTTTATCTGAGGGGAATTCCTGAATGGTTGTCGGCATCCGCACTCATGACTTGAGGAAGGTCTACATGTCGCCGCCGCCGCTCGCAGCGGGAGCCGGAGGATTTTCATTTTCCGCGAGGCGATCAAAAAGCAAGCAGCCGAAAACAGAAATTACCGCGCTTGACGGAGTCTCACTCGAAGTAATTCCCGGCGAAATCTTCGGATTGCTCGGGCCCAATGGGGCGGGGAAATCGACAACTGTAGGAATCCTGACCACGCGCGTGCGGCCGACTGGCGGCCAGGCGTGGATTGCGGATCACGATGTGTGGAAGGAGCAGGTCGCGGTTAAACGCATTATCGGGGTGGTGGGCCAACGTCCGAATCTGGATTTTTCGCTGACCGCACGCGAGATCCTGACATTTCACGGAGCCTACTTCGGGCTTAACTCACACGAGCGGACAAAACGCGCGAACACGCTGCTCGAAAGGTTCAAGCTTACGGACCGCGCCGACCAACTGGTGCGTGGGTTTTCCGGCGGGATGATGCAACGAATGTCCATCGCGCGCGCCATGATGCACGATCCCGAAGTGCTGTTCCTCGACGAGCCGAGCGCCGGCCTGGACCCGCAGACGCGCCTGCTCCTGTGGGAGATCATTCAGGAATACAACAAGGCCGGGAAGACGATTCTGATAACGACGCACAACATGGAAGAGGCCGATGCGCTGTGCCATCGCCTGGCGATCATTGACCACGGGCACGTAATCGCGCTGGGCACGCCGCGCGAATTGAAGGCTTCGGTGCCGGGAGGATATCTGGTGCGCGTTCGATTCGGCCAGACTTCGCCGGAGTTAATGAAACGGCTCGAAGCACTATCCGGCGTTCGGGAAGTGCGCGGAGTCGAACCGCACGGCGCCGATTTGTACGCCGATCGCGGGGGGTCGCTTGTCTCGGAAATCGCCAACCTCACGATTGCGGCCGGTGTGGAATTGCTTGACGTGCACATTTCCGAACCAAGCCTGGAAAATCTTTTTCTGCATCACACCGGAAGGAGTTTGCGCGAATGAACGGCAAAGCATTCCTGGCGATGCTCGCGCGCGACGCGCATGTCGCGCGGCGCAACGCAATTCCGATTGTGCTGCAAACATTCGTCCAGCCGCTGATGTTCGTATTCATTTTTGGCCGCGTGATGGTGGGAAGCGGGTTCCTGCCTCCGGCATACAAGAGCATGCTGCTCCCGGGCATCATGGCCATCACCATGGTCGGCACGGGCATCTGGGCCGTGGCGATGCCGCTGATCGCGGAATTTCAATTCACGCGCGAAATCGAAGACCGCTTGTTAGCGCCCATGGATATTTCGTGGCTGGCTGTTGAGAAAGTCGTTGCAGGAACAATTCAGGCGTTAGCGGCAGGACTCGTGGTAATTCCCGTGGGCTGGTTGTTGCTTCGGCCGGGAATCGATTTGCGGTTGCCGCACCCGCTCACGTTCGCCGCCGTGGCGATACTCGTTGCGCTTTTTTCCTCGGCGGGCGGGCTCGCGCTCGGCTGCAGCGTGAACCAAACGCACATCGGGCTGATGTTCTCTCTGGTTGTGGCGCCGATGATATTTTTCGGGTGCACTTATTATCCCTGGAGCGGACTGAGCAAGTTCCCAATCATGCAAAATCTTATCCTGGTCAATCCTCTGGTCTATGCGAGCGAGGGCCTTCGCGGAGTCCTCGTCCCGCAATTTCCGCATCTTTCACTAAACGTAGTGCTGCCTGCCCTACTGGGATTCAATGTGTTTCTGTTTTTGCTGGGCCTTCGGCAATTCCAGAACAAATCCGTCAGCTGACACTTCTTGATTTTCAATCATAGTGACTGTTCAGGATGAATGGAGGCTCGCCATTTCCACTCACCGGTTTGGTATCCCTCGGAATCAGTCGACTGTGCCGGATCGGGACAGATGCGACGACACGGGGGAATTTTCCCCTTGACAATATCAAACACGTGTTTTAAACATGTATTTGAATATGGCGCACCGCGCTTCAATGTCGCTGCACTCTTTCGCCCGCCAACGCCCGCGGCGCTACGCTGCATCAACTCGTGAAAAATTGTTGGCGGCGGCGGGGCAGGTTTTCGCCGAGCGAGGCTATTACAACGTCACCATCCGCGAGATCTGCCGCCGCGCGGGAGCAAACGTCGCGGCGGTGAATTACACGTTTGGCGACAAGCTGGGCCTCTACACAGAAGTGCTCCGTCAATCGGTGCGGGCATCGCAAACCGCTGTTTTGGCGGCCACTCTGGATTCCGCGGCTACGCCTGAAGAGCTGCTGCGCAAAGTGATTCGCGCGCGCCTGCTCAGCCTTTGCGGTGGAACGCGGCCTGACTGGCACTTCCGCATCGTGATGCACGAGTTCTCGCAGCCCACGCCAGCGATGGCTCGCGTGATCGATGAAGGCATGCGGCCGATTTACAACCGGGTACGCAAAGCTGTCGGCAAAATGATCGGTTTGCCACCGAACCACGAGAAAACCAGGCTGTGCAATAACAGCATTATGGGGCAAGTGCTCTTTTACACCTTCTCGCAGCCGGTACTTGCGCGATTGCAACCCGAACTGAAGTTGACGCCGGAGCAGTTGGAGCGCATCGCGGACCATATCACCGAATTTTCCTTGGCCTATCTGAAGAAAGCGGGTGCACGCAAAACGTCATGAGCGATACAAAAAACTCACCAATTTCTCCCACCGGGGGAAGTAAGCCAATTCCGTTGAGGAATGAACCGAACGCGACGGCGCCGGCGGAAGCGCGTCCGCCCCGCCGGCGCTTGCTTCGTTTTCTCCTGTTGGGTGTCGCGCTGGTGGTGGTCCTGGTAGTGGTTTGGGAGATATTTTTCGCCAATCCGCGCTTGCCCGACAGCATCGTCGCGCTCAGCGGCCGGATCGAGGGAGACGATTCCGCCGTTGCGCCGAAGACCAGCGGAAAAATCCTGGAAATCACAGTGCGCGAAGGCGATACGGTTACCATCGGGCAGGTGATCGCCCGGCTCGACGACGCGCAGGTGCGCGCGCGGGAGGATCAGGCCAAAGCCGCATTGGTGGATGCGGAAGCAAAATCGCAAGCCGCACACGACCAGATCAACGTCCTGCAAGAGCAATTGCGGCAGAATCAATTGCAAAGCGATCAGTCGAAAACGGATGCCGCGGGCCGCGTGCGCCAGGCGGAGGCGGACCTGACGGCGGCGGAAGCCGATCTTGCGCAGCAGCAGGCCGCCATGAAACTCGCCGAATTCAATCGCGACGCATACACGCGGCTGGCAAAGACCGGCGCTGTCTCCGAGCAGCAGGGCCTGCAAGCGGAAGCTCAGGCCGAACAGCAAGCCGCCGCGGTCTCTGCCGCGCAGCGGAGGGTGGAATCGGAACGCGGCGCGCTCACCACCGCACAAGCAAACCTGGACAATCCGAGAATTCGCGACTCACAATTTGCCGGCACGCAAAGGCAGATCACTGAGCAGGAAGCCCAGATTGCCGCCGCCAATGCCGAGACGAAGCAAGCACAAGCGCAGCTTGCCGAGGCACAGGCGGATCGCGCGGATCTGACAGTCCTTGCGCCCTTCTCGGGCACGGTGATCACCCGAGCCGCGGAGCCCGGCGAAGTGGTGCAAGCGGGCACGGCGATCATCACGCTGCTCAATCTGAGCCAAGTTTACTTGCGCGGTTTCATCACAGAAGGTCAGATTGGCAAGGTCAAGATCGGGCAGCCGTGTCACGTTTTTCTGGATTCCAATACCAATCAGCCGCTGGATGCCTATGTGTCGCGAATCGACCCGCAGGCGACCTTCACGCCCGAAAATACGTACTTTCGCGACGATCGCGTGAAGCAGGTTGTTGGCGTGAAACTGCAAATGAAGGAAGGCATTGGCTTTGCGAAGCCGGGGATGCCTGCGGACGGCGAAATTCTGGTGAGCGGCAATTCCTGGCCGCCGTACAAGCCCAAGGAATGACGATCGAGGTCACAAGTCGAGAGCAGCCGAGCGCAAGCGAAGGTTCGCCAACAGGCGCAGCCATCGAAGTGCGCGAACTTTGGAAGCGCTATGGCAAGCTGGAGGCGGTGCGCGGCATCAGCTTCGAAGTTGAGCGCGGCGAAATTTTCGGTCTGATTGGCGCGGACGGCGCGGGAAAAACCACAACATTTCAAATTCTTGCGGGGGTGATGGAAGCTACTTCCGGCGCTGCAGAGATTTTCAGCAAGCCGGCGCGGGAATCCCGGTCGCAGACGGGCTACCTGACGCAGGCTTTCAGCCTTTACCCCGATCTCAGCGTAATGGAAAACATCCGGTATGTCGGTGATTTGCGGCATGTCCCGCCCGCCGAAATCAATGAGCGCGGCCACCAATATCTCAAATCCTTTGACATGGACCGGTTTTCTTCGCGGCTGGCAAGCCAATTGAGCGGCGGCATGAAGCAGAAGCTGGCGCTGGTATGCGCGCTGGTGTCACAGCCAAGCGTCCTGCTGCTCGATGAGCCGACCACCGGTGTAGATCCGGTCTCGCGGCGCGAATTCTGGGACACGGTGGCGCATCTGGCCGGGGAAGGCCTTACGGTTTTGGTTGCCACGCCGTATCTTGACGAGGCTGAGCGCTGCCATCGCATCGCCCTGATTCATCTTGGGCAAATCCAAGAGATCGGCACACCGGACGAGATTCGCAGCGGTCTGCATGCCAAGCGCATTGAGCTGCGCACGCCGAAGCTGCAAGAAGCGCAGGCGGCGATGAAGAACGTTTCCGCCAGCGTGTCTCAAATTTTTGATGTACAGAGGTTCGGAGACCGCCTCGATCTACTTTCGCACACGCCTGAGAAGGCGCTAATCGAAGTGCGAAGTATTATGAACGACAAAGGCCTTCCGATTGACGACATCCGCGTGGACGAACCCACTCTGGAAAACACTTTCGTGGCCACGCTGCGCTCGCTTGGGCAGGGCATGCACGACGAGCCTTTTCCAAATCGCCACGATCACCGAGCATTGCGCGGGCAGGTGGCAATCGGCGCGACGAATTTAACCAAACGATTCGGGTCATTCACGGCCGTGCACAACGTGAGCCTGCAGGTGAAGTATGGCGAAATTTACGGTCTGCTAGGCGCGAACGGCGCCGGCAAGACCACCACAATCAAGATGTTGTGCGGATTGCTCGAGCCGACGCAGGGAACCATGATGCTCGCGGGCAGGCAGGACGGATTGCGGTCCACCGAGATCCGGGAGCAGATCGGGTATATGTCACAGAAATTTTCCCTCTACAACGACCTCACCATCGCGGAGAACCTTGATTTTTTTGCGGGCGTTTACGGCGTACCGCCCGAGGAGCGCGCGGAAAAACAGGCCTGGGTGATGCGCTTCTCCGGTCTGGAAGGCAAGCAGAATCAGATCACGGGCAGCCTGCCCGGAGGGTGGAAGCAGCGTGTGGCTTTCGGATCCGCCATCACGCATGAGCCACGGATTGTTTTTCTGGATGAGCCGACCTCCGGCGTGGATCCTCTCGCACGGCGAGCGTTCTGGACGATGATCAATCATCTCGCCGATTCGGGGACCGCGGTGCTTGTGACCACGCACTACCTCGAAGAGGCCGAGCAGTGCAACCGGCTGGGCCTCATGGTGGCGGGTGAGCTGCTCCTGGAAGGAACGCCCAGTGAAATCAAGTCGCAGCAGCACGGTCATCTTTTGGAATTTCGCGTGGACCAGACGCAGCGCGCGGCGGACGTGCTGAAATCGGATACGGACCGTTGGCGCGTCTCGATCTTTGGCACACGACTCCACGTCATCACCGACGATGAAGTCGATGCGGCGATTCGCGCGACCACCGCGAAACTGGTCTCGGAAGGCATCCGCGTACTCGAGGCGCGCGAAGGGCGCTTTTCGCTCGAAGACGTGTTCATCACCGTTGTGGAACGCGCACGGGCGCTCGGAAAGTTCAGCACGGAAGATTAAGGGGAAACGATGCGGCGCATATTTGCACAAGCTCGCAAGGAACTAACACAGCTGGTTCGTGATCCGCTGGCCCTCGGGCTGGCGCTGGTTCTCCCCGTGGTATTGCTGCTTCTGCAGAGCACCGCCATTTCATTGACGGTCAAGGATCTTCCCATTGTTGTGCAGGATTTGGACCAATCGATGGCGTCGCAAAAACTCGTGGACGCATTCCGGAATTCGCTGAGTTTTCACATCGTTTCGTGGCCGCCGGACAAGCAGCCGCAGCTCGCGTTCGCCGCCAACAAGGCGCGCGGCGCACTTGGTGATTCCCGAAGAATTCGGCCGCCGGATTGCTCGGGGCGAAGGCGCTTCGGTGCAAATGTTGGTGGATGGATCGGATGCGAACACCGCCCAGATTATCTCCGGAGATGCGCAGGAGATCGTACGGGCATTTAATATGGCAACCGCGGAGGCCACCCGCCCGGAACCTATCACCGCCGCGATACGCCTTTGGTACAACCCCAGCCGGTCGTCCCAGAAGTTTTACGGTCCCGGCATTTTTGTAATGGGCATGTCCATATTTCCGCCTCTGCTGGCCACCCTGGCCATGTCCAAGGAGGGCGAGCAAAAAACGATCCTGCAGGTCTACGTCTCGAACATTTCCGCGCACGAATTTCTACTAGGGAAAATTCTCGCTTTTATGATCGTGGCAACCGGCGAAGCGGCCATCATGATGGCCATTCTCTTCACATACTTTGGCTTGCAGTTCGTGGGAGATCCCACCCCCTTTTTCGTGGCCACAGTCCTTTACATGTTTTGCGTCACCACTTTTGGAAACCTGATCGGAGCGGCGATTCCGAGCCAGGTGGCGGCCATGCAAGCAGTGGCGCTGACCGGGTTTCTGCTCGTTTATATGTTTTCCGGATTGTTGTTCCCCATCGCGAATATCCCGGCATCCATCCGCTGGCTCTCCAATATCGTGTGGGGCCGCTATTACATTGAAATCGTGCGCGATTCACTGCTGGCGGGCGGGGGCTGGCCCGCGATGTGGTTGAAGGTGGTGATTATCGGCGGGATCGGTGCGTTTTTTTACTTGATGGCATGGCGCTACATGCGCCGCATGCAATTGAAGGACTAAGTTTATGCGAAAAGGACTCAGCAAACTTCTCAGCTCGAGGATGGGGGCGTTAATCCTCAAGGAATTCCGCCAGATTCTGCGCGACAAGCGGCTGGCAATGTCGCTGATTGTTCCGCCGACGCTGCAATTGCTTCTATTCGGTTTCGCGTTGAACCCAACTGTCGCCAATTTGCATCTTGGCGTGGTGGACGACAGCAAGACGCCCGAGAGCCGCGAACTCGTTGCGCAGATGACGGAAAGCAAAAGCTTTGACGCCAGCGGAATGTATCTCTCGTTGGGCGATCTCTCCAAGGAACTCGCCGATGGCAAGCTTGACGCGGGGTTGGTGATTCCCTATGACTACGCCCGCGATTTAGAGCGCGGTGACCCGGTAACCGTACAAGTCCTGCTAAACGGGATGAATTCGAACACGGCCACGATCGCACAGGGTTACACCGAAGGAGTTATCGCCTCATATAACCAGGGGCTTGCCGGCGACGGCCTTCACGCGCGATTTCAGCAGATCGCCGCGCCAAATGTGAGCCATCGCGGCATTGTCGCTTTGCATCCCGCATATCTTTTCAATCCCGGACTCGAGCCAACCTGGTTTATTGTCTCGGGAATTCTCGGCGTGCTGCTGATCCTCAACGGGTCCCTGATCGCGGCAGCGGCCATCGTCAAGGAGCGTGAAACGGGCACGCTTGAGCAATTGCTGATGTCTCCGGCCTCAACGACTCAGATCATTATCGCAAAGCTCTTTCCGCTTTTCGTCTTGCTTTGCATGATGGGGTTGATGGCATTGATCGTCATGAGACTGGTTTTCGGCATTCCCTTCCGAGGCGATGTGCTGCTCGTGATTGGCGCAGCGGCGCTGTGCTTGCTGTGCGGCATCAGCATCGGCACCTTTATCGCCACGTTCACAAAATCAGCGCGGCAGGCGCAGCTCACTTTGTTTTTCGTTAACCCACCGCTCACTTCGCTATCAGGAGCCTTCACGCCGGTGGAAGCCATGCCCAAGTGGATGCAGCCGATTGCGCAGTTCAACCCCATACAACACTTTGGCCAAATTTCGCGCGGGGCCATGATTAAAGGCAGCGGCATGACCACCTTATGGCCCAATTTCCTGGCGCTCACTTCGTTCACGGTGGTCCTGGTCTCGCTGAGCATTTGGCGTTTTCGAAAGCAGCTCAGTTAAAGCGGTCCAAGGGGAATCTTATGCAAACGGAAAGGCAGATTCAGTTCGGCGACAAGGTAAACGGACCGCGGTGTCTCGCCGCGCTGCTGTTTCTTTCTGCGCCTCTGGTCCTTTGCGCTTCGGCGGGGGCTCAAATTGGCCCCCCTCCCTCGCAGCCCCAGAACCCCCAGGCCGTTCAACTTCCGCTCTCCGGGCGCACGGGACAATCAAACGGGTCGGCGAAGACGACCGAAGCTCCCGTCCCCGGCACCACAAACAGCGTCAACACAATTAATCCAACCGTGGTAGTACAAGGCGCATATACCGGCAGCACGCCCGGCACGGCGGGGATGCCGTTCTCCGGCAAGCTGGGCTTTCGTGAAGCAATTCAGCGTGCGCTGGCCTACAACCTGGGCCAAACCGGCGCCACTCAATCGCTGCGCCAGGCGGAGGGTCAAACCAATGCCATTCGCAGCGCATTGCTACCCAACATCAACGGCACTGTCGTCGAAAATGTTCAAACCACGGACTTGCGCGCACTCGGCTTTCGCTTCAATTTTTCGGGTTTTACAATCCCAAGTGTCATAGGCCCCTTTAACTACATCGATATTCGAGCCCACGTCACCCAGACAATTCTCAATTTTACGGATCTGAATAACTATCGCGCCGCGGGTGACGCCGCGCAGGCCGGTCGCTTTTTCGTCCAGGACGCGCGCGACCTCATCGTTCTCGCGGTGGGGGACGAGTATTTGCAGGTGATCGCCGCCAAGGCGCGCCTGGCCTCCGAGCAAGCTCAAGTGACTGCTGCGAACGCCGTCTATCAACAAAGTCTCCAGCAACTCGGCCAGGGAATCATCGCTAAAGTGGACGCAGATAAAAACGAGGTGCAGGTCCTCACGGAGCAGCAGCGGCTGCTTTCGCTCCAAAACGATCTGGCGAAACAAAAGATTAATCTCGCGCGCATGATCGGATTGCCCGCCAGCGATCAATACGAAATCACAGACGAGGTGCCGTACTCTCCCGCCGCCTCTTTCACGGTGGAAGAAATTCTTAAGCAGGCCTTCGACCAGCGCGCCGATTTGAAGGCAGCGGACGCGCAGCTCCGCGCCGCCGAGCGCGCGCGAGCCGCCGCTCACGCCGAGCGCTATCCCTCGCTGAACTTTGCGGGCGACTTTGGCGGCATCGGCGTCAACCCGGCCCAGTTGCAAACCACTTTTACGGCCACCGCCAGCCTGAACATCCCCATCTGGCAGGGCGGACGCGCCGGCGCGGACATCGAGCAAGCGGATGCTACATTGGCCCAGCGCCGAGCCGAATTTGAGGATTTGAAGGGCCAGATTGAAAGCGACGTCCGAATCGCCTTTCTTGATTTGCAGGCCGCCGCCAGCCAAGTTGAGGTTGCCCAGAAAAATCTACAGGTGACCCGCGAGACCTCCGAGCTCACTCGTCAGAAACTCGAGTCAGGGGTGAGTACTACGGTGGAATACGTGCAGGCGCAGGAAGCCGTCACCAACGCGGAATTCGATTACATCAACAGCGTTTTCGCGCATAACGTTGCCAAGCTGAGCCTGGCGCGCGCCACGGGCCGCGCTGCGGATGCTCTGCCGCAATACCTCAAACTGCAGTAGGGGGAATCCCTGTCCGCCCCGATAAAAGAGAAACGCGCAGAGGTTTTCTACCAGCTGTGCATGGTTCCGTCGAGTTTTCGGTTGATCGGCAGATATGCGCGCTGGTAGGGGTATTTCGCGGCCAGATCCTCATTGATTTCCACGCCGAGCCCGGGCGCATCGCCGGGGTGCATCATCCCGTTTTCAAACTTGTAGTAATGCGGGAAGACGGCGTCTGTCTCGGCCGTGTGGCGCATATATTCCTGAATCCCGAAATTGTGAATGCTTAAATCGAAATGCAGCGCCGCGGCCATGCACACCGGGCTGAGATCCGTGGCGCCGTGCGAGCCGGTGCGCACCTGATAAAGCTCAGCGAGCGCGGCGATTTTCTTCAGGTGAGAGATGCCTCCGGCGTGGACGACCGTCGTACGAATGTAATCAATCAACTGTTCCTGAATCAGCTGATGGCAATCGAAGATGGTGTTGAAAACCTCGCCGACCGCGAGCGGCGTCGTCGTATGCCGCCGGATCAACCGGAAACTTTCCTGTAGCTCCGCGGGCACCGGATCCTCAAGCCAGAATAAATGGTATGGCTCGAGGCTCTTTCCGAGCCGCGCAGCTTCAATGGGAGTGAGCCGGTGGTGCGCGTCGTGCAGCAGGTGAACTCCCGGGCCGAACTCCTTACGCACGCGTTCAAACAATTTCGGGACGAAATCGAGATATAGTTCCGTGCTCCAAGAATTCTCGCGGGGCGCATCACGCTCGGCAGGCTCGTAATACATCTTGCCGCGACCAACGCCGTACGCGCCTTCCAGTCCGGGGAAACCGGACTGCACTCGGATCGCCTTGTACCCGAGCTTCAAATAATCGGCCACCGCGGCAATCGATTCATCTAAATCCTTGCCGCTGGCATGACCGTAAACGAGCACTGCGTCACGCGACGCCCCGCCGAGAAGTTGATAGAGCGGAACGCCGAGGCTTTTTGCCTTGATGTCCCACAGCGCCGTGTCCACGGCGGAGATGGCCGTCATCGTAACGGGGCCGCCGCGCCAGTAGGCGCCTTTGTACAAGTATTGCCAGATGTCTTCGATTCGTCGCGCGTCGCGCCCGATGAGAGTGGGCAGCACATGATCATTAAGGTAGCTCGCAACGGCGAGTTCGCGGCCGTTGAGTGTGGCGTCCCCGAGGCCGGTGACGCCGCCTTCGGCCGTCAACTTCAGCGTGACAAAATTTCGGCCGGGGCTGCAGACGATCACTTTGGCGTCCGTAATTTTCATATGGGATTTCGCGGGATCAGGAAAAAACAATGCCGCCGTTTATGTCAATCGCGGCCCCGTTGATGAAGGATGCGCCGCTCGACGCCAGATACGCCACCAGCGCCGCGATCTCCGCCGATTCGCCTTCGCGCCCGAGCGGCGTCGCCGCGGCCACGCGCCGTCGCACTTCGGGCTTCGTAAACGTGTCGTGAAACGTGGTGTTGGTCATCCCGGGGCACACCGCGTTCACTCGAATCCTGCGCGGGCCAAGCTCTTTCGCAAGGCCGCGCGTAAAGCTCAGGATGGCGCCTTTGGATGTCGCGTAGGGCACAGCACCGGGACCGCCGCCATCTCGCGCCGCCTGCGATGAAAAATTAATAATCGCGCCTCCATCGCTCATGTCTGGCAGCGCGGCCTTGGTCATCAGAAAGGTGGTCTTCAAATTCCGGTCGATCACAAGGTCCCAGAAATCCTCATCCATTTCGCCGATCGTCTTTCGAGCGCACAGCCCGCCCACGACGTTCACGAGGATATCAATCGGCTGCTGAAATTTTTCCCGCACCTTGCCGATAAACGCATTTACCTCACCGGCTTTCATCACATTCACTTTTGCCGAAAGCACCCGCGCGCCGACATCCAGAATTTGCTGTTCCGTTTTCCGCGCCTGCGCATCGCTCTCGTGATAGCAAAACGCGACGGCCGCCCCGCGACTGGCGAGCTCGATTGAGACTGCGGCCCCGATGTCGCGCGCACCACCGGAGACCACCGCCAGTTTATCTTTCAGATTCGCCGTCATTTCACCGATTGCTTCCGCCAACACCTAATCCATTGGGCTCGTGCAAATCTGCGTGGCATGTTAGGCCGCGAATTCGCACGAGTCAACGCGGCAGGTATCGGTCATGTTGGCATTAATATCGATTTATCTTTCGATGCGAAGGCCGCGGGTCATGGACGGCAACTTGGCGTTTTCAGGCGGAACTCAAACGATTGGGAGAAATTCAAGATTCTGTGGTGGAAGACGCAATCTCTTGCGAACCCTTTTCTGTTGAATTCCCCGCCGACAGGGAAAAATACGGGGAATGTTGCGCATTCACTCGCAAGGGTGCGGGATTAAGTCTATATCCACGAGTGGTTTAGACCGAAAAACGGCATTGTCGCAGCGAATTGGAACAGGAATCGAGCAGTGAATGATCAGGGAATACGAATTCTCCGTCTTGAGGTGGATGGATTGACACTTCTGCCTGTCTGCACTTCAAAGGCCTGCCCGGTAGCAAGACAAATCGATTGGATTGGTCGCTCAAAAACGGTGATGCCATTTCGTCAGTTTTCGGGGAGAAACGAAGAATGTCTTAAATCGAGAGCTTTCCTGATAGACGATGAGTACGAACCCATGCAAATTCGGTGAGCGCGACTGTGTACAAGAATGAACAGACGTGACGGCTCAAGCAGGTTTAGTTTGGAGGAGTTTGACGAAGCTCTCAGGGTTCTCAAGGAGAAAAGTTATGACAAAAATTGAAATTGAAAGGCAAGAAGTTTCTCCTGCCGGCAACTCCATCGACCGCGAAATCACAAATCCGCAAAATAAAGTGAAAAACGATGATGTACCAACCAAACCTGCGCCCGGGAGGTTGCCTGCCCGTGCATCCCGGATCGAGCCATTTGGCCGGGCTTGAAGTGGTG
The DNA here is from genome assembly GCA_963737185.1 of uncultured Acidobacteriota bacterium. Taxonomy (GTDB): domain Bacteria; phylum Acidobacteriota; class Terriglobia; order Acidiferrales; family UBA7541; genus DASTCZ01. The sequence continues at coordinate 222,721 of CAVTRS010000022.1, forward strand.
AAACACAAGTAACCGGCGCGTGGATGAATCCATTCTGCTGGTTTGCCCGGATCCCATGCGCTCTGATCCCAACGTGACTTAAATCTGCACCGCCCAGCCAGCCTTGGGTGCCTTCATCGGAGTTTGTATTGAGAGCATTCACAAAGAGAGCGATGCTCTCATCTTTGCTGGTCAACGATTGACCAAATACACCTGACTGGAGTCATAACCAACCTCCTTCAAAACCCGCCCGGCGCAAACCCTCGGCGATGTATGAACAGCTTCGCATCAATTGCCACAACAATCCGGTCCGATAATTCTCGATCATCAGAATGATTGGACCTTGATTAAGCCCGTAATGCCACGGCGATACCCAGCCATACTTCTTGCCAAGTTTTTCCGGGTACGTTGGGTTGAATGACGCTTTGAATCCGTAGGGATTGGGCTCGGTCAATTTAACCTGGTTGATGAGGTAGTCGAGGGTGGGCAGCACGATCTTTGGCGCGAATGGAAGCGAGGCCGCAACAGCCCACGGAGCGATGGTTCCGTCGTCGGGTCCATACGGCACGCCGCGTCCAACGTAACCGAAGAATTGGCGCTCAATGCCATTGACCTTAATTGTGCCGGGACCGGGGCCGTCGCCCGCGGTAATGCCCCAGCAAAGGGGGCCATAGCCTTCGAACTTGAGTTGATTGTTGATCGCGTACTGTTGTTGCGCATAAGTTGCACGGCGGCTGTTCTCAAAATAGTCGATGCCCTTATTACGCATGAATGTGTCCTGGATACCGCGAAAGTCGATCCAAACATGAGAGAGCTGGTGTGTGAAAAACGGCCCGGCGTAGAGATAGTCTTGTCCGCAACAGTGCTCCCACCTATAAGTAGAAGCCCACGCAGCGTAGCTAATTTGGGGAAGCGGGTGTGTCGGCGAGCCCAACCCCAGGATATACAACAACAACGCCTCGTCGTAGCCTTCCCACCTGTAGTCGAGAAACCCACTCTCGGGCTTCCATCCATGTGTGACCGTTGCGCCGCCATCTTGCGCCCACGCCCAATCTGCGCGGCGAAAGAGCCCGTCTGCGAGCGTGCGGATTTCGTGTTCGTCCGGCGTATCGGCGGCAAAATAAATTCCTGCCGCCAGCGCGCCTGCGAACAGAAAAGCACTGTCAACTGTTGAAAGCTCGCATTGCCAGGCGCGCCGTCCAGTGCGCATCTCGAGAAAATGATAGTAGAAGCCCTTGTAGCCGGACGCATCGGGTTCAGGGCTTTGCGGGCTGTTCCAGAAAAAGCGCAGGGTCGCGAGCGTTCGTTCTACGGCAGCGGCGCGCGGCATAAAACCACGCTCAACCGCGACCGGGTAAGACGCCAAAGCGAGGCCGGTGGCGGCTATACTTGCAGGCCAGCCGGGTTCGGTCTTGTCGATCACCAGCCCATTGGCTGGGTTCGTCTCATGCAGAAAGTAGTTGAAGGATTCGCGCTGAAGGTTCTCCAGCTCAGCATCGACGGTTGTTTTTTTGCTATTCATGGTCGGAACCGGGCCTGCGACCCCGGGGGTTCATTGCGCGCCAGGCGACAGAGTGGGACAACGTAAATATTGCGGACTAGTCGCGGCAAACTTGTTATTCCAAGAGCTATTTGGGTTCGGGGTTGTGCCAAACGCCGTCAGAAGCGATGAGGGCGTCGGCCTCTTTCGGTCCCCAACTTCGGCGTTGATAGGGCCGAACACGAGGGTGCTTTTTGAGGACAGGATCGACGACTGCCCATGCGGCCTCCACAGCGTCTTCCCGTGTGAAGAGCGCTCCATCGCCTGCCATAGCGTCACTCAGGAGCCTCTCGTAGGGTGCTTCCTCTTCCGGCCATTCTTCGAATAAGTAAAGCTCTCTCAGGTCGCCGATGAACTCTTTTCCTGGAACTTTAACGCGAGCGGCGAGGGCAACTGCTGAGCTGGGAGAGATCCGAAAGCGCAGATAATTGGCCCGGCCAACCTTCGGGGCCGTGTCTGCGAAGAGTCTCTGCGGGGGCGGTTTCAGTTCCACCACTACTTCGGTCGCCGTATCGGCGAGATATTTGCCGGAGCGCAGGTACCATGGCACTCCGTCCCAGCGCCATGAATCGATGAAAAGCCGTAGGGCGCAAAAGGTCTCGACGTCTGAGTTTTTCGCTACGTCCGGCTCCTTCCGGTAACCTGCGTACTGCCCACGAACCAAGTCATGGAATTTCAAAGGGCGCATGGCTTGAAAGATTTTAGCTTTCTCATTATGGACGGCCCCATAGTTCCTGTCGACCGGGGGCTCCATGGCAAGCAGCGCAACAATCTGAAAAAGGTGGTTCTCGATTACGTCGCGCAAGCAGCCGGCGGTTTCGTAAAACGCGCCGCGGCCTTTCACGCCGAAATTCTCGGAGAGGGTTATTTGCACGCTGGCCACATAGTTGCGATTCCAGATCGGCTCCAGGAAGGTGTTGGCGAAACGGAAATACAGGATATTCATGATCGCCTCCTTCGCGAGGAAGTGGTCGATACGGAAAATTGAGTCTTCCGGGAACACAGAGTGTGCGACGCGGTTTAGCTCCTTCGCGGAGGCCAGGTCGCGCCCAAACGGCTTTTCGACAATCACGCGCGCATGCTCCGCCAAATTCGCAACGCCAAGCCCTTTGATCACCGTCTCAAAGAGCGAGGGCGGGATGGCGAGATAGTGAGCCGGGCGCCGAGCGCGACCCAACTCTTTCTTTATCGCGGCAAATGTGCCCGGATCATGATAATCCCCACTCACATACTTGAATCGGGACAGCAGGTGCTGCAAGGCATGCTTGTCATCGATTCCGCACGATCGCTTTACGCTGTCCGTCACGCGATTGCACAGACGCTCCAAACTCCACTTTGGGAAGGCGACGCCGATTACCGGGACATTGAGTTCACCCCGTTTCGTCATCGCGTAGAGGGCCGGGAAAATCATTTTGTGGGCGAGATCGCCCGTCACACCGAAGAGCACCAGGGCATCCGAACGGGGAGCGGCCATCAGGCGCCTTCCTTCTTGGCGTCGGCCTTCTCTTTATGGCCGCCAAACTGATAACGGAGGGCGGACAACAATTTGTCCGCAAAGTCGGCCTCGCCGCGTGAGCTGAAGCGTTCGTAGAGCGCGGCACTGAGGACGGGCGCCGGAACTGACTCGTCGATGGCTGCCGCGATCGTCCAGCGCCCCTCGCCAGAGTCCGACACGCGTCCGGTGAACTTCGCCAGGTCCGGGCTATCGAGAAGAGCGATTGCGGCCAGATCCAGAAGCCACGAAGCAATAACGCTGCCGCGGCGCCAGACCTCGGCAATATCAGCCAGGTTCAAGTCGTACGGATAGTGCTCGGGGTGGCGCAGCGGTGTTGTCTCTGCATCGACGGCGCGTTTTTGCTTGCCGACATTGGCGTGCCGAAGAATGTTCAATCCCTCCGCGTAGGAGGCCATCATGCCGTACTCGATTCCGTTGTGAACCATCTTTACGAAATGGCCCGCGCCACTCGGACCGCAATGCAAGTAACCGTGTTCGGCGGTGCCCCCTCGCTTCTCCCGACCAGGCGTGCGTGGAGCTTCATCGATACTCGGGGCAAGTGCGGCGAAAATAGGGTCGATGCGCCGGACGATGTTTTCATCGCCCCCGATCATAAGACAATAGCCGCGCTCGGAGCCCCAGACGCCGCCGCTGGTCCCGGCGTCCACGTAGTGGATGCCCTTCGGTTTCAATTCGGCGGCGCGACGGATGTCATCGTGGTAGTAAGAGTTGCCGCCATCGATGACGACGTCGTCGTTTACGAGAAGTGGAACAAGGGCCTTCAGCGTTGAATCAACCACAGCGGCCGGGACCATCATCCAGATGGCGCGGGGCAATTTTAATTTTTTCGCAAAATCTTCGAGAGAGGTCGCTCCGACCGCCCCCTCTTTGGCAAGCGCCTGTACGGCCTCCGCATTAAGATCATATACAACGCACTGGTGGCCCGCCCGCCGAAGGCGCCGCACCATGTTGGTTCCCATCCGTCCCAGTCCGATCATTCCTAATTCCATATGACCCTCCCTTTTCTTAAAATTGTGCGGCGCAACAACACTCTGGGAAAACTTGAATTCTCATAGCAGTCTCATTGAGACAATTATTAGTTCCGCGGGCATGTGGTTTCAAGTTCGTCTTGAGCGCGCTCAGAATTCAACCTTTACTTCGCCAGCAGTTTGCCGATCGATTTCAGTTCCCGCCGACGTTTCTTGGTGGTCTTGGGATACGCCATATTCAAGTCATGGAGCGAATCGATGACAATTCGGGAAACAATCAACCGGGCGTTATCCTTATCGTCGGCGGGTACGATATACCAGGGTGCGTGATGAGTGCTTGTGGCGTGAAGGCACTCCTCAAAAACCTTCGCGTAGTGCTTCCAGTATTTTCTCTCGTGAATATCCGCGATGCTGAATTTCCAGTTCTTATCAGGCTCATCAATGCGTTCCAGGAAGCGTTTTCGTTGCTCGTTTTTTGATAAGTGGAGGAAGAACTTGATGATCCGAGTGCCGTTACGGTGGAGGTGTTCCTCCAATTCCACGATGGAACGATAGCGTCCCTTCCAAATGGTTTTTTCGTCGCACAACTCTTCCGGAAGCCCCTGGTTGCGGAGAATTTCAGGATGAACTCGAACGACAAGCACCTCCTCATAGTAAGAACGATTGAAGATACCGATGCGCCCGCGTTCGGGAAGGCGGCATGTGGTACGCCAGAGAAAATCATGTTTCAGTTCTTCGGCACTGGGCTGTTTGAAACTGAAAACCTCGCAGCCTTCCGGATTTACGCCGGACATGACGTGCCGGATCGAGCCGTCCTTGCCGGCGGCGTCCAACGCTTGAAAGATGAGCAGCAACGCATAGCGTCCGGACGCGTAGTGAAGTTGTTGGAGAGAACTCAACTCCTCGACGTGTTTCTCCAGGAGATGCCGGTATTGTTTCTTTGACTCGCAAAACGGCCTTACAACCGTCGGCCATTCTTTGAGTTTGACCTTCTTCCCGGAGTGAACACGGAAATCCCTTGATTTGATTTTCATTCTCCTCCGAACCGCTGCGTCTGGCGCTGTTTTCGCGCCCACTTATTTACGGGATTTCGCTTTTTGTTTCTCCCGCTCAACCTTCTCCCAGTCCTCCACCGCCTTCAGGTCTTCGCGTCCCAACTCCTCGTAAAACTTGTGGACTCGCTTGACCATCTGGGGCGTCAGATCTGACGGCGTGTCGGTTTTGATTTCCGGTTTCGGTTTCCCACCAGATTCGGGCTTTGGCTCAGGTTGAGCTTCAGTCTTTGGTTCGGCCTTGGCCTCCGGCTTTGGTTCGGCGCTGGCTTCGGGCTTCGGCTCGGCCTTGGATTCAGCCTTGGATTCAGCCTTCGGTTCCGCTTTGGCGCTGGCGTCAGGCTTTGGCTCAGGTTGAGCTTTAGTCTTTGGTTCGGCCTTGGCCTCCGGCTTTGGCTTGGCGCTGCCTTCGAGCTTCGGCTCGGCCTTGGGTTCGGGCTTCGACTCCGCCTTAGGTTCGTCTTTCTGAATCTCCTGCTCCGCCTGCTCCCAGTCCTGACGTGCGTGACCGCCCTGTCTGCCTCGCTCCTCGAAGAGTTCATAGGCTCGTTTGGCGATCTGTGGCGTCAAGTCGGCCGGTGCGCTGGCATTGGGTTTAGACTCGACTTCGACCTGAGGCTTTGACTCTGCCCTGGCTTCGGGATTAGGCGCGGCTTGCGCTCCAGCCTTCGGCTCAACTCCCGATTCAGATTTCGACTCAGTCCTGGCCACAGGCTTCGGCTCGGGCTTGACAGGATCAAGAATCCGGTACGCGAGCAGCTTCACCCGGTCAGCCGCGACGGCCCACGCGAGCGCATATCCCCAAACCAATAGCGCCCAAGGCCAGCCGAGCGGCGTCATGAACAATCCGTAAACCGCGATCAACGTGGCCACGATTTGCGTGCCGAGCACGGCCATCCACAGAATCCGAGCGGGGCGTATGGACCAGAACGGCCCGCGTGTGCGCGTCAGGAAAATCGTCAAATGTCCGGCCACGGACAACTTCAGGTACATCAGAGTCTGGATACGTGCGTGGTCGAAGTGAAATACGCGCTCGCCGAGATAAAACAGGCCAAACGCAGCCACGACTCCGGTGACGCCCAGCACCGTGGCGATCCCCAACACCAGCCGCATATTCCAGGCCTCGGGCTTATCTTTGTAATGAACGTTGTCATACGCGATGGATAGGATGGCGCCGTCGTTGAGCACGGCGATCATCACGATCATGACCGCAGTTACCGGATAGAAGTTAAAGACCAGGATCGCCAGCGTCATGAAGAACAGCACACGTAACGTTTCGGCGATCCGGTAAATCGCATAACTGTTCATCCGCTGGACAATTTTCCGGCTCTCTTTGATCGCGTCGATGATGACCGATAGGCCTGAAGCCAGCAGAACGATAGAGGCCGCCGCGCGGGCTGCGTCTGTTGCGCCGGAAACCGCGATGCCACAATCCGCCTTCTTGAGCGCCGGTGCGTCATTCACCCCGTCGCCGGTCATCCCGACGAAGTGGCCGTGCTTTTGAAGGACATCGACAATGTTGTATTTGTCTTCGGGGAATACCTGAGCGAAGCCATCCGCATGTTCGATGGCCCCCGCCGTCTCGGCCTCCCTTTCCTTGTCGTGCAGAACGGTGGCATCGAGGATGTTCGTGCCCAATCCCAATTGCTTCGCGGTTTCGCGGGCGATGGCCAATTGGTCGCCCGTAACCATTTTGACTTTCACTCCCATGTCGCGGGCGCTCGCGATAGTCGCTTTGGCCTGTGGGCGCGGTGGATCGAACATCGGCAACACGCCAACAAACTGCCACTTATTTTCCTGATCCGCGCGGGCCACGCCCAAGGACCGGAAGCCGCGTCCCGCAAATTCGTTGATGGCTTTCTCGACGGCGGGCTTCACGTCTCCGGCGTTGGTTGCCATCCCCAGAATCACCTGCGGCGCCCCCTTCGCCACATAAAACTGTTTTCCGTCCGAACCTTTCACGGTAGCTTCGGTGCGCTTGTGCACCGGATCGAACGGCTGAAAATGGACCACCTGAAAGGCCTTTAACGCCTTATCGTCCTTCACGCCGCCGATCACCGCGAGGTCGATGGTGTCCTTATCTTCGGCACGTGAAGCCAACGCGGCCCAAAGAATCACTTGGTCGGCAGGGATATCATTCACGCAGAAGGGGTCGCCCAACGTCAGCTTGTCCTGGGTCAGGGTGCCGGTTTTGTCTGAACACAGCACATCCACGCCAGCCAGTTCCTCGACCGAGGAAAGTTTCGTGACAACCACTTGCTTTTTCGCCAGCAGGCGCGCGCCGACTGCCATGGTCACGGATAACACGGTGGGCATGGCCACAGGAATAGCAGCCACCAGGAGCACCAAGGCGAACTCCAAGGTATCGAGGACCGGATCGTGACGGAAGAACCCTACGGTAATAATCACTGCCACAAGAACCACCGCGAGGACGATCAGGTAGTCGCCGATCTTGAGCACCGCGCGTTGGAAATGGCTGACGGTGTGAGCCTCTTCCACCAGTTGCGCCGTCTTGCCGAAGTAGGTGTTTGTACCGGTCGCGTAAACCATCGCGTCGGTTTCGCCACGCTTGATTATCGAACCTGAAAAAACCGCTCCGCCGGGTTTGGCAGTGACGGGCAGGGACTCGCCGGTTAACGCGGACTGATCGACTTGAATTGGATCGCCCGCCAGCACCCGAGCATCCGCCGGCACGATGTCCCCCAGTTGCAGTCGGATGACGTCGCCGGGCACCAGTTCGGCTACCTTCGGTTCGACCCACTTTCCATCACGTAGCGCCTTGGCCTTGACCGCCAGCTTGGCTTTCAACGCGGCGATTTCGTTGCCCGCCTGATGTTCCTCCCAAAATGCCACCACGGCGTTGGAGAAGAGCAGAAAGAGAATGATGAAGAAATCCAGCCAGTGCCGGACAACTCCTGACAGAATCACCGCCCCTTCGATCATCCACGGAATGGGACCCCAGAAATAGCCGAGGAACTTCAGGAATACATTAGTTTTCTTTTCGGCGATCTCGTTCGGCCCGTACTGCGTCAGGCGTTTCTGAGCTTCGGCTTGGCTCAAGCCTTTTGGCGACGACCCCAATTTCTTCTCCACTTCCGGCATGGGAAGGGTTTTCAGATCGACTTTCGGATCTGAAGCATTGGGCTTCACTCCCGAGTTCGATTCGGGCTTTGGGTTTCTCGAATCAGGATCCTTGGCCTCTTCAGCATTGGTGTTCATAGACTCTTGTGGATTCATTTGGGGGTGGTCCATTTCCAATTCCTAATCTCCGGCAAATCCTGGCCGTGCTGATCAATGTAATGTTTGTGCTCGATCAGTTTGTCCTGCATCTGCTGCTTCAGATAGGCGCCCTTGGAGCCCAAGTGCGGCAAGCGATCCACAACGTCTTGCACGAGGTGGAACCTGTCCAAGTCGTTCTGCACCCTCATGTCAAACGGGGTCGTGATCGTGCCCTCTTCCTTGTAGCCCCGGACGTGGAGATACGGGTTAGTGCGGCGATAGGTCAGCCGGTGGACCAACGTCGGGTATCCATGAAAGCCAAAAATGATGTGTTTGTCTTTTGTGAATAGCGCGTCGAAATCCGTTTCATTCAGCCCGTGCGGATGCTCGCTTGCAGACTGCAGCTTCATTAAATCAACGACATTGATCACTCTGATTCTTAGTTCGGGCAAATCTTTGCGAAGGATGGATACAGCGGCCAAAATCTCGAGCGTGGGCGTGTCACCACAGCAGGCCATTATTACGTCCGGCTCACCGCCCTGATCGTTGCTAGCCCATTGCCAGATGCCGATTCCTTCCGTGCAATGTACCACCGCCTCGTCCATGGTTAGCCATTGCGGCAGGGCGTGCTTTCCTGCAACCACCACATTGACGTAATTCCGGCTGCGCAGGCAGTGATCAAAAACCGACAACAGGCAATTGGCGTCAGGCGGAAGGTAAACGCGCACGATATCCGCCTTCTTGTTGATCACATGGTCGAGGAAACCGGGATCCTGGTGTGTGAAGCCGTTGTGATCCTGCTGCCAGACGTGGGAGGCGAGCAAATAATTCAGCGACGAAATCTTTCGCCGCCAGGGCAGTTCCATGCACACCTTCAACCACTTGGCGTGCTGGCTGAACATCGAGTCGACGATGCGAATGAAGGCCTCGTAACTGTTAAAGAGGCCGTGACGCCCGGTCAGAAGATATCCTTCGAGCCAACCTTCACACTGGTTCTCGCTGAGCATTGAATCGAGCACGCGGCCAGCGGGCGCAAGGAATTCATCATTTTTTGTCTGCCGGGCGTCCCACTGACGGTTGGTGACTTCAAAGACTGCCCCCAAGAGATTCGAGACGGTTTCATCGGGACCGAAGATTCGGAAATTACGCTGATCCTGATTCAGTTTAGCCACATCACGCAGGAAATTGCCCAGCACGAGCGTATCTTGTCCGTTAACCGAGCCGGGTGAAGGCACATTCACCTCGTGGATATGGAAATCCGGCATGCGCAGATCACGCAGCAGAATCCCACCGTTGGTGTGCGGATTGGCACCCATCCGCCGGTCGCCCTTCGGCGCGAGCTCCGCCAACTCCGGCAGGAGTCGGCCGTTCTCATCGAACAACTCCTCAGGTTTGTAGCTCTTCATCCAGCTTTCCAGTTGCTTGACATGATCGGGATGCTCGGTGTCCACAAGGAGCGGCACCTGGTGCGCCCGGAATGTGCCCTCGATTTGAAGGCCATCAACTACTTTCGGGCCAGTCCAACCCTTGGGCGACTTGAGCACGATCATGGGCCAGCGTGGACGGGTAGTGTCGTTCTTGGTCCGAGCGTTGCACTGGATTTGCTGGATATCCTCGATGACCTTATCCATTGCGGTGGCCATGAGTTGATGCATCTTTTCGGGTTCATCACCTTCGACAAAGTAAGGCGTCCAGCCGCACCCACGCAGAAATTGGTCCAATTCCTCATGCTCGATGCGGGCCAGGACGGTGGGATTGCTGATCTTGTAGCCATTCATGTGCAGGATAGGAAGGACGGCTCCGTCGGTAATCGGGTCGAGAAACTTGTTGGACTGCCAAGAGGTCGCCAGAGAGGCTGTTTCCGCTTCCCCGTCGCCGATGACACAGGCGACGATCAGATCCGGATTGTCGAACGCTGCGCCGAAAGCATGGCTGAGCGAATATCCCAGCTCGCCGCCTTCATGAATCGACCCAGGCGTCGTTGGCGCAACGTGACTTGAAATTCCGCCGGGAAACGAGAATTGCTTGAACAACTCCTTCATTCCGGCTTCGTCTTGGGTGACGTTCGGATAGACTTCGCTCCAGGTTCCTTCTAGATAGACGTTGCCCACAATCGCCGGGCCGCCGTGCCCGGGGCCGGCGATGTAGAACATATCCAGGTCATACTTCTTGATGACTCGGTTCAGGTGCACGTAAATGAAATTCTGGCCGGGCGTTGTACCCCAATGTCCGACCACCAGGGGTTTTACATGCGACAGTTTCAGCGGCGCCTTCAATAGTGGATTGTCGTAGAGGTAGATCTGGCCGACTGAAAGATAATTCGCTGCGCGCCAGTAGGCGTTCATCTTTTGGAGCATTTCCGGTGAAAGAGTTGGCGAAGCAGTCAGCGAAAGCGTTTCCGTCTTCATGATTCAATTCTCCTTTTCTGAGCCAAGGCCGAGAACGCAGCAAACCGTCTTGGCGATCATGAGTTCTTCATCTGTGCGAATCACGCGGACTACAACCCGGCTGGCCGCCGCCGAAATCACGCCCTCGTTCGCCACATTTTTCTTTTCTTCGATTTCTACGCCGAGAAATTCCAGTCCATCGCAAATTCGAGCGCGGACCGCGGGCGCGTTCTCTCCTATGCCACCGGCAAACACAAGTGTGTCCACGCCGCCGAGCGCCGCCGCGAACGCGCCGATCCATTTCTTGACTTGGTAGCAAAAAAGAGCCACGGCCTCAGCCGCCCGCGTGTCGTTCGCTTCACGGTCGAGCAAATCACGCATATCGGAACTGGTTTCGGAAATTCCGAAGAGGCCGGACTGGAAATTAACCATTTCGTTGAATTGCTTCGGGCTCATTTTTTCAGTCCGGGCCAGATACAAAACCAGTCCGGGATCAAGATCTCCGGAGCGGGTGCTCATCGGCACCCCCGCGGCTGGCGTGAAACTCATGCTTGTGTCCACGGATTTGCCGTGGCGCACTGCCGCCAGGCTCGCCCCATTACCGAGATGACAGAGGATGGCCCTGCCAGATGTTGCCGCGGGGTCGCCAAGGCGACTGAGTTCTTCAATCAGAAACGCATACGACAACCCGTGGAATCCATACCTGCGCACACCCTGGGCTTCGTACCGGCGCGGAATCGGTAACATCTGCGCCACGCGCGGCATATCATGGTGAAAAGCTGTGTCAAAACACGCGACTTGAGGCAGATCAGGAAATCGCCGGTGAAGTGCTTCTGTCAGTAGGATCTCCTCCGGCAGATGATCGGGATCGAAAGGGCTGAGCCGGTGAAGACCCGCAACCAGTTCCGCGGTGATTCGCTGCGGCTTGTAATACTCTGGTCCGCCACTGACGACACGATGCCCGATCGCGGTCAATGCATCACGCACGGTGCGTTCCTCGATCCAATCCATCAAAGTACCCACAGCCACTTTGTGATCCGGCGCCTTCACTGACGCCGAAAAATTGTCCGCTGGATTCAAACCCTTCATGTGGAATGTGGCTTCCGGCAAACCAATTCGGTCAATCGCGCCCTCTAAAATCCGTTGGAGCGATTCATCTCCCTCAAACAGCGCGAATTTGATGCTCGACGAGCCTCCGTTGATAGTCAGAATCCTTGGGTTATCGGGTTTCAGCGTCGTAATTGGCATCGTTCTTTCACTTGCCGCGACCTATGCCCCGCTCCGGTGCGGCCTCCAAAGCATTGCTGACGATTGTCTGCGCTTCCTCCAGAATGCGGCGCAAATTATCCGCGCCGCGGAAGCTTTCACCATAAATCTTGTAGATATTCTCGGTGCCCGACGGACGAGCCGCGAACCACGCGCTTTTTGCCGCCACCTTCAGTCCGCCGATAGACGCGCCATTGCCCGGCGCATTGGTGAGAACAGTCTGAATTTTTTCGCCTGCCAACTCGCTGATCTTCACCTGCCCCGGCGATAGTTTTGACAGCAGCTCTTTTTGCGCCGGAGTCGCCGGCGCCTCAATACGATCATAGGAAGGCTCACCGAACTCACGCGTAAGTTCGTGATAGATTTCGCCGGGACCGCGATCCATCCGCGCAGTGATTTCCGCGGCGAGTAACGCGGGAACAATCCCATCTTTGTCCGACGTCCAAACGCTGCCGTCCAAACGCGAAAAGGACGCGCCTGCGCTCTCTTCTCCGCCGAAGCCAAGGGAACCGTCCAGCAAGCCATCCACGAACCACTTGAATCCAACCGGCACCTCGTAGAGTTTTCGGCCAAGCTTCGCCGTGACGCGGTCGATCATTTGGCTGCTCACCACTGTTTTGCCGATGGCCGCTTTCTTACCCCATTTTTGCCGATGTTGGAAAAGGTAGAGGATCGCAACGGAAAGGTAGTGATTCGGAGGCAGCAATCCTTCGCGCTTGGTAACGATGCCGTGCCGGTCGTGATCCGTATCGCAGGCGAAGGAAAGATCGAAGCGGTCCTTCATCCCAATCAATCGCTGCATCGCGTAAACAGAGGACGGATCCATACGTATCTGTCCGTCCCAATCCACCGTCATGAATCGAAATGTGGGATCGACTGTCTCGCTGACCACCGTGAGATTCAACCCGTATCGCTCGGCAATCGGCGCCCAGTAGTGGACCCCGGCGCCTCCAAGCGGATCAACACCCAAATGCAGCTTCGCGCCGCGAATTGCGTCCATGTCGACTACACTCGCCAGATCATTAATGTAGGTATTTTGAAAATCGTGCCGGTGTGTCGTGGAAGCGTGAAGCGCCTTTTCAAGAAGAATCCTTTTCACGCCACGAAGCCCCGCTTCAAGGAACTCATTTGCTTTTTTCCCGATCCAATCCGTGATGCTGTCTTCCGCGGGGCCGCCGCTCGGAGGGTTGTACTTGAAACCACCATCGTGTGGCGGATTGTGCGACGGCGTAATGACGATGCCGTCGGCCAGTCCATTTTTGCGTCCGCGATTGTAAGTAAGAATCGCGTGAGAAATCGCGGGAGTCGGAGTGTATTCATCCCTGCCTGCCACCATCACTTCCACTTTGTTGGCGGCCAACACTTCCAGCGCGCTCGCCAGCGCTGGAACCGAAAGCGCGTGCGTATCCATTCCAAGAAATAGCGGTCCATCAATCTTGTGGTGCTTGCGATAGTGGCAAATCGCCTGGCTGATTGCGAGGATGTGCCACTCATTAAAGGCCTTGTCGAACGCGGAACCCCGATGTCCTGAGGTGCCAAAAGCGACCCTTTGGGCGGGAACGGAAGGGTCAGGAACTTCCGCATAGTAGGCCGTGACGAGCCTGGGGACATTCACCAGCAACGATGCCGGAGCAGGCTTCCCCGCAAGCGGACTAATCTTCATGACGCTTTCGCTGAACGAGCGGATGAACGTTGCGCCAAGGTCTCCATCAGCTTGTCGAACGGCTGGTTGAATTTCTCGACTCCTTCGTCCTCAAGCTTCTGCGTCACATCGTCGATGTTAATTCCAAGGTTCGGCAATTCCTCGAGCACCCAGCGCGCATCGTGCACATTTTCTTCGAGCCGTGCCTTGGGATCCCCATGATCGCGATACGCGTTGAGAGTTTCGAGCGGAGCCGTGTTGACAGTGTCCGGCCCGATGAGGGCCTCGACATATTTCACGTCGGTATATGCCGGGTTCTTCGTGCTAGTGCTGGCCCAAAGGAGCCGCTGGACACGGGCACCCTGAACTGCGAGCTTCTTGAAGCGTTCGCTGCCGAATATTTCCTTAAAGATCTGGTAGGCCATCTTCGCGCTGGCGATGGCGACTTGCCCGTGCACTCTCTTGTCGAGATACGCCTCCTGGCCTCCTTGCGCTCCCGGTTTTTCCAACAGCGGATCCACCATCGCATCAATTCGGCTCACAAAGAAACTAGCCACTGAAGCCACATGCTTCACAGGCTTCCCTTGGGCCGCGCGCGCTTCGATACCCGAGATGTAGGCCTCCGCCACTTGCCGATAACGAGGCAGCCCGAAGAGCAGCGTCACATTGACGCTGATTCCTTCGCTGATCAATTGCTGGATGGCAGGCAGCCCTTCGGCCGTCCCAGGCACTTTGATCAAGACGTTGGGCCGGTCGAGCGCGGCCCACAACCTGCGTGCTTCCTTTATTGTTCCGTTGGTGTCGCGCGCCAGGTGCGGATTGACCTCCAAGCTGACATATCCATCCTTGCCGTCCGTCTTGTCATAGAGAGGCCGGAACTCGCCCGCCGCGCTTCTCACATCGTCCTGGCTTAGGACCTCGTAGATTGCTTCAGCGTCTTTTCCCTGAAGAACCATGGCACGAATGTCCGCATCATAATCGTGACTCTCCACAATCGCCTTCTCAAAAATTGACGGATTCGAGGTCATGCCCCGCAGTCCATCCTCCTCGATCAGACGCCGGAGGTCACCGCTGGCAATTAGATCCCGGCGGATATAATCCAGCCAGATGGACTGCCCGAGAGCTCCCAATTGTTTCAAAGGATTGTTCTTCATGTTCTTGTCCCTCACCTTTCAGCTTCGCGATCTTGAAAAAACAATTGTCAGCTCGCGCGTAGTTTCGCAGCTAAGTTCGCTTGCTCTGACGTGTTGGTCCGAAGGCTTCTGCCTAAGTTTTGAGTGGTGGGGCTTCTTGAAATTTACTCCACAACCCAGATCGTAAATCCCTTGCCTTGCCGGACAAATTCCTCCGCAGGATCGCCACGAATGAGTTCACCCAGCCAGGAGAGCGATGCCCTGCCGACAACCACCGTGTCGCACTTTCGCGCGTGGGCCAGTTTTAAGATTTGTTTGGTCGCCCGGCTCCCATCTATCAAATAACAATAATGGGCTTCGATCGCACCGCGCGCCAGGCCGCCCCGGAGCAGAATCTTATTGGCGCGTTCCAAGGCGCGGTGTTCTGTCATCTCGCGCGAGAAAATCCATCGAGACCTGTAGGCTAGAAGACGTCCTTTTTCAGCGCCCCTGAACTCGACGAGTTGACGGGGGGGCGTCAGAAGACTGTGCGCCAGGCAAACCTTGAAATGCCGTCGCCTGGCGGCCATCAAAGCAACATATTGTAAAGCTTTCTTGGTCGCCGCCGACTCATCCACTACAACAAGCAGTTTTGTGTTTTTCATTTTAGTGAAGACAACTCAACGCTGCAGCTAAGTGGAAGCCGTAGTCCTGGCTCCATCGTCGTTTTTACGGTCTCATCCCTTTTCTTCGCTTGCACTTTCCGGGACTATTCCCACGATCTTATGATCGGCCCCGGCTCACTTGGCGAATTCGCGAATCGTCTGCAGCAGTATTCTTGCGGAAGCGGGAGCAGCAACTTTGCCGCTAAGAATTTCGTGCCGGTTCGCGTCGACCCCATACATTGCTTGATCACCACTCTTGTCGGCTTGCACCACGGCGCCATCCAGGCTCACTCCAGCGAAAACGCCCTTGGCGCGGGAGTAGGCTAGGATTTCTGCGTTAAATTTGACATCGGTGCCAGCCGCGGCATGTCGACCCACCGGACCGGCTGCGGCAGTGGCGTCGGCGCCGATTTTGAATTTGTCGCTCAAAAGGCTCTGCAGCGCGTGATCGTTCATGAAGAGCATCACCAAATCAGTGGAAGACCCTCCAATCTGATATCCAACGCTCCCTCCATCGACAGCCACAAACATGGGGGCGCTCCAGCCATGACCGGTTCGGCAGGTTGCCACTCCCCGTCCATAGTTGCCGCCGAATACAAAGGCGAATTTGACGTCGCCCGGGATGATGGCAATGCATTTCGCTGAATTAAGGAGATCGTTGGGGATCCCCTGGTCCGGCGCGTTCATGATCTCTCGGAAGACCTGAGCGGCCTTATGGATGCGGCTGATGTCATCCTCGTGGTCCGAGGCGAACACGGTAAGAGTTGTCATCACAGCGAGGACTGCGAGAACCGCAAATCGTTTCAACATGTATTTATCTCCTTTCAAGTGCAAAGCTACTTTTCGAATTTAGCCGCCCCTTCGTTTCCAGTGGACGGCTGGTCAATCCACAAACCTTCCTCGGCGCCGTTATGGCCTTCACAGTCGTGAAAGTGGCATCCGGCGACGACGCCAAATATCTATTCAATTTGACCGCGAATTTCTCCGCCGGGATGCTTTACTGTGTGAACGTTGACGTAAGCCTTTCCCGCCCTTATCTGCTCCACCAGATCGGCAACCGTTTTTCCCTGGAGCGGTCCGGCGAGATTCGCGGCAGTGATGGTCCCTCTGGCCAGCACGCCGCTAAACTTCCCATCCTTGACAACCGCGGGCGGCTTGGAGGGATAGAGCCAGACAACGACCGGCCCCTCCTGTCCTGCTGTGCCCATGTGAATATGTGCCATCGAGGCATTCTCGATATCCGTGACGGAAAGCGTGTAGCTCAAACGCTTACCATCAGCGCTCAATTGGAAAGTGGCTTCGCCACGCGCGGACGTATCCACCGCGGGAACAGAGTCTTTGCCGGAGAGCTTTGCCGAGAATTTGGTGGCCTGCGCGCCGACAGCAAATGCAAATAGGACTGCGAAACCAATAGTGAAAATGAGCCGTTGAACAATTCTGACCATTTCGACCTCCCCTTATGAATTTTGTTCTGCGACAGGTCCGCAGCTTTCGCGAACGGGAAAAAACGCAGTCATTCCTTAAGCTCCCACTTGCTTGAGAGTGTGAAGATATTTGACGATATCGCCTATCGAAAGCATCCCGACCAGATTGTTTTCCGCCACGACAGGCATTTGAGTAATTCCGTCCTTGCCCATCTTTTCCATTGCGGTCCACATTTCCGCGTTGGGATCGAGGCTGCTTAGCTTCTCGATGGGTATCATGGCCTGGGCCGCATTGGTGGTCGTCCATGAGGAGCGTGGAATCTCCTTCATTTCATGCAGGGTCAGCATCCCGACCGCGTGATCGCCCCGGTCCACGAGAAAGCACTGCCGGCCGTGCGCGAGGACTTCCTGATCGATCAGCTTTTGTATTGGCGTATCCCCCGGAACGTGGGTGCATCCATTTCCCATCGCCTCAGATACTTTGTGGCCGGCCAAAAGGTCATGGACCATCTGCTGCTGGACTTGAGCTCCGGCAGCACTCTCCAGGAACCATCCAATGAAGGCGATCCACAATCCATTGAAGATGTTTCCCTTGAGAACCATCCATACGCCCAGGAAAATAAACAGGAAGCCAAAGAACCGGCCTGTGCTGGCCGCGATTAGCGTAGCTCGGCGGAAATTCTTGTTGACTCCCCAAACGATGGCGCGAAAAACGCGGCCGCCATCGAGGGGAAAACCCGGGATTAAGTTGAAGAGCCCCAACAACCCGTTAATGAATGCGAGATACTTGGCTATAGCCAAAGCCGGCGCCATGTTCAGAAGCAGCCGCTCTGAAATGAAAAATATTCCTGCCAGAGCAAAACTGGTGAGCGGTCCAACAATGGCGATTGAGAATTCAGCTTTGGCGCTCGGCGGTTCGCCTGCAATCTCCGATACGCCGCCGAAGATGAACAGAGTGATGCGGTTTACAGCGACCTTGTAACGGATGGCCACCCATGAATGGGCCAGTTCATGCACGAGGATACTGACAAAGAACAGGACCGCAGTAATTCCACCCATCAGCCAGTATTCGACGGTAGTGCCGCCTTTGAGTTCCACCGGGTAGTAATTAGTGGCAAAGAGCCAAGTGAACAGGACGGCCACCAAGAACCAGGAGTAGTCCAATTCGATGGGTATTCCGAATACGCGTCCAATTGGAAGTGTGTGGCGAAACATTACTCACCTGCCTTTTGGTAGAGACCGACCCAGAGTACCTTGCTTAAGTTTGTCCCCATTCGGGCACAAGATTGTTTGGCTCACCGAAAAAACCTAACTCTTCAATAGGTAACCCACGGCCTCGCGCTTCACTTGTCTTTGTCTTCCGAGAAGGACGGAATTGGCTGCAATAAATTCCGTGCGCTGCAGCGAACTCGCCATAAAAGGAGTATCTGCCCGGAAAACTGTTTGAGATTCTCCTTCCGCCGCCGAAGGGCCATCGCGCTGAATTGTTCTGATCGTTTCGTCGAGGTGTGAGGCGAATTCGCATGCGCGAAACGCGGGCGATCCGAAGCAATTCTGCCCGCATCGAAGGGCCGGCAACCACCAACAATCACTCTCGACGGCAAATGAATAGAACACTGTGGTGCGTGAACCTTCGAGGAGATGAATTAGCGAGTAGAGAGTCCCGCTGTCAAAATTCATCGGGCTGAGCACCAAATCGAATTTTTGGATTCCTAAAATGACAAACACTTCCCGGGAGGACGAGCCAAAACTGCACTCGCATCCGCGCGAGTCAATTCGACTCGCCAGATGCGAATAACCCTGTATTCCTTTCCCGATAAGCAGAACCTTGGGTTTCGTGCCTGCAATTCCGAACTCACTTCCCCGATATACAATTTGACTAGGTGTTTCCCCATCGAATTGATATGAGGAAATACTCAGCATGAGAGCCTCCCCGTGGCCCAATGGACTAAGCAGTAGTGGCCTTCTTGATTAGCCCGGACGGATGGACAGCAAGTTCCGAAGGCCGCGTCGTTTGAAGAATGTCCTTGGCTTTCGCGACTTCGTCCGCGGTCCCGTGAGCGACTAATACAAAATTATTTGCCTTCAGCGCTAGTTCGTACTTCAGGATGCTGTCTTTTGGGATGCCAATACTGTACAAACCCGCTCCAATCGCGCTCACTCCACCGACCACAACGGCACCTTCCAGAGCCCCGACAATCCAGGACACGAGCGGGCCGGCGACGAGAACAGGGCCGATCCCAGGAATCGCAAAGAAAGCGGCGCCAACAAGCAGACCCCAGAGGCCTCCCCAAAAGGCTCCGAGCTTTCCCCAATGCATCATGCGATCGCCAGTAGTGTAGAACCCAATCACATGCTCGTCAGTGTGGTATTCCTTGCCTACGATGGACAGCTTTTTGAGGTCAAATCCAGACTTTTGCAATTCCATGACGGCAGCTTCGGCAGCCGCATGGTTCGGATAGATTGCTACAGCGGCATTTGTTTCGGGCATTTCAACACCTTCCTTTCTCTTTTCTCGGTTAATTTAGTGTCCAAATTATTTCGTGAGCTGGAAAGATGACGTCTCAGACAGCTGCCATGTGCGAACTTTGTTGCTGGGTAACTTCTAGCTCAAGCTGAATGAGCAGCAGTTCGGGCTTTTGCAGCTCCGGTAACTTTCGGCAAGGCAACCTCAAGCACGCCATCCTTAAGCGTTGCCGTTGATTTTGAGGTATTAATTTCGACAGGTAATTCGAAAGTGCGAAAAACCCGGTCAGCGCACCGCTCTGCATAAACGGTCTTGCCCGATTTGTGCTGTTCGCGTGCCTCCCTCTTTCCCATGATTGTCACATGGCGTGGAGAGACACTCACCTCAACCTGTTCCGGACTAAAACCGAAAATCTCCGCGCAAATAGTCAGCGCGTCATCCGTTTCAGCAATTTCCACGTGTACAGGGTGCAGCAGCTCTGCTTCTGCCCGGAACCAGTGGTCCAACTCCCGACCCGGGATCCGACCGCCATTTTCAAAAAGTTCGTAAGCGCGCTGAGAAATAGACGCGGAGATTTCCTCCACATGATCGAGACCACTTGTTCCGTTGACGACCTTTACAGGATTATTGAGTTTTGTCCTGCCGTGAGTTTGTTTCATGGAAGGTTCCCTTCTGACGCCTAAGGTCGGCGGCCTTTGGAATACAAAAATGACAAAACCCACTATTGAAGTCTGTTCAATGTTGAACACATGTGGAAATCAAAGTATTCGTTGAGATTTCCGAGGTAATAATCCTATTGATTATTTCGACGGAAGAATAAGCGAGTGAGGTGTGGGTAAGAAGGGTTCTGACGGGATCCTTTATTCGCAGAATATCGTCGGCTGTGGTTTTGTCGGGGCGAGAATCGCACGCGGAGCTGTACCTGGAGGCTGCGGCTTTGGCCCCTAACTGCTGTCTCGCCGCACAGCATCCCGATCACCGCGAATCCTTGGTTACGCTACGCGTTAAACGTCTCAGCCTCAGCTTCAATCATGGAGAACCATATTAAGCAGCGAATTATGCACATGCAATTCGCCGTTGTACTCGATCAGTCCCAATTTCCTGAACTTGTTCATGAAAAAATTGATCCTGCCGCGCGTGGTGCCAACCATTTCTGCAAGCGTCTCCTGATTGATCTTGGGGATAACGGTTTCGGTGCTGCCATTCTTTCCAAAATGAGCCAGCTGCAAGAGAAGCCGAGCCAATCGTTGCTCGCTGTGATTGAATACGTGGTCCACCAAATCCTCGTGGATGCGCCTGTTCACAGACAACAGATGCGAAACAAATCGCTCCGAAAATTCGGGGTCCGAGCGGAGCACGCGATGCATCCTTTCCTTTTCGACTCGAATGATGGAGCAGTCGTCAACCGCCGTCGCGGTCATCGAACGGACGCGCTCTGTTGCCAGGCTTTGCTCGCCAAAGAAAGCACTTTCTTCAACAACGCGGAGTATCGCTTCCTTACCGCGTTTGGAGAGAACTGTCAGCTGAACCTTGCCTTGCTGAATGTAGAATACGGCGTCACTCGGATCCCCTTGCGAAAAGATAATCTGCTTCGCTTTGTATGGACGAGCCCTTTCTCCGTTCATCAGCTTGGCAACAAGTGCGTTGGCTTCTATCGAGACTGCCGTCTTTCGCCCCATATGCGGCCTCCTTCCCCAGGGATTTCTTCAAGGCCCAACTCGCTCCCAATAGCCCGAGTTAAGGCATGCCTTGATGCGTCTTTGAGTATCCTAATACGGAGGAAAAACAAAAGAAATAATATGGTGTTAAATCACCGAGTTTTCACTCGTTCAAATAATTCGAACCGCGAAAAGCTCAAGAAGGAGCTGGCGCAAAAACGAGTGAATAACCGGGTTACATTCTCCCCTCACATCAATCTAGATTAATCCTAACTTCACCGCGGACAAGGCGCCGTGCGAAAGCAATTCGCTTCAACAATCGTTCCTACGACGCGCCCGGGGAACCGGTTTGCTGATTCTGTGATGAAGGGGACGAAAGGTGTTTTGCCAATTCCGCTTGAGCGTGCGGAGGAACTATTAGGAGGAGCCTGTCTCCAGGTTGCAGGACGATTTCGGGCCGGGGGAGCATCACAGACTTGCCACGCAATAAAGCTACAATTTTCGAATCGGCTGGTAGTCCAGCGAGAGCGCCAGGTTGCATCTTCTTTCCAACCCAAGGACTTTCGGGCCGAAGTGCGCCTACCGCTAACTGCGAACCATCCGGAAGATCCAATCCTACGCCCGATTGCAAGAGAGCCGCGAGATGGAGGTGCGTAACTTCCGGTGGCAATGAGATATTACCCTGCTCCAGCAATCGCATTGCGATCTGGACGTGCTCGGCGCGATGCGCCGGTGAATCCGCCCGCCCGGCTACCTGAGCTTCATACAAGCTGCCGTATTTTAGAAACGATGAAAGTTTGACTTGAATCAGATAGCTCAACAGAACGGCCAGGCCGGCAGGAACAAGAAGTTGGTAACCGCCCGTCATCTCAGCAACCATGAGCAACGTCGCGATTGGAACTCGTGCCGCTCCGCCGAAAACCGCCGCCATTCCGACAATCACGAAGCCCGCTGGCGGATGGTGGAAAACTCCGGCCAAGACTCCGCCGAGCATCGCACCCACATAAAGGCTGGGGGCAAAAACGCCACCTGAACCACCGGATGAAACCGTGAAGGACAGCGCCAGTATTTTTGCAATGACAAGAACGAGAAGCAAACGCAAAGCCAACTGCCCGTCGATTGATTCCTGAATCCAACCGTAGCCGCCTCCCAATACCTGTGGCAATCGTAGAGCCAGCAGGCCGATCCCCAAGCCGCCAATGGCGGGCTTGATCCAGGGGGGGACTCGTAAGGCGGTGAAGGCATCTCTTAAACGATAAAATACTTCAGGAAGAATAGTGGCGACGATGCCGCTCGCAACCCCTAACGCGATGTACCAGCCATAATCTGCCAATCCCATTGCGGAAAGGTTCGATGGAACCTGAAACAGCGATTGCCAACCAACAAACCACCCATTCACGGCATATGCAACAATTGCGGCAAGCATGCAATAGATGAGCCCCTCTGATTCGAAGTCCATTCCGCCATACAAAACTTCGATAGCGAATATCGCTGTGCCAATGGGCGAACGAAAAATCGCGGAGAGGCCGGCGGCCATCCCCATCAATACCAATAATCGTCTTTCTCGCTCCGGACGGTGGAACAGATTCGAATAGACCGAGCCAAAACCCGCGCTAATGAGCGCCGTAGGACCTTCCCGGCCAGCGGATCCTCCCGATCCTATGGTGATAGCTGAGGCAAGCATCTTTACTGGAGCAACGCGTGCCCGAAGAACTCCACCTGTCCAGTGAAGAGCCTTTACAACAGTGTCCGTGCCGTGTCCCTCTGTTTCCGGCGCGAGCCCGTAAACCAGGATCCCGGACAATAACCCCCCGAGAGTCGTTGCGACGGGTACAAGCCACAATCCGTGGGGACCAATGACTTCTTGAAGAACTCCACCCTCTGAAGCAAGCCCCGGTGGGTTGTAACCCGCGAGCCAGCCGAGAAATACATGCTGAGACAACCGCAACAACCACATGAATAATTGCGCGCTCAGGCCGCCGACAATTCCAAGGACAATTGAATCAAGCAGGAGTCGGGGCTTGTCTCCGTTTTGCACGATAACTTTCTACCATTATTTTGAGGGTTTGAGAGACAAATGCGGCAGGTTGCTCAGGCGTAGAGCGCCCGTGGCATCAACTCAATTGTATTCGACCATCCGAACTGCGATCTCTGCGGCGGATGGCCGGGACGCCCTGGATTGTTCTATGATGGGGAGCGTATCGAGGGCGGGCGGTCGTCCGCCATGTCCTCTCTCACTCAAGAGATCTTGCGGATCCCCGATGGATTTAGGACGTGCACGGCAATGCGAACCTTCCGGCTTTGCGGTTCAGGATCACCTGAGACGCTTGATCTGAGGTATGGAAACATGATTATCAGGGGCCACTGGAAGCATCGCTTCGATTTTACTTTGCAATGTTTTATTGGAGATGAATTGTGAAGATTCTGCTTGCAATCGATGAATCCAAGTTCTCAGAGGCAGCAACGAAGGCCGTATGCGCGCAAGCAAACCCAAAAGACTCAGAAGTTTCAGTATTAAATGTCATAGAAGTACTATCTCCTCAACTCCCTGAAATGAGGACTTATTATCCCGGAATTGAGCACGATCGGGATGCGCAACGCAAGCCCGCGCAAGAGCTCGTCGAGAAAGCTGCCAAATTGTTGCGCTCCAGCGGGGTTCAGGTGACTACAGCCGTCAAGTTGGGAAACCCCAAATCTACGATCATCGATGTCGCGAGGAAATGGCATGCCGACTTAATTGTTATGGGCTCGCATGGACGAACGGGCCTTGAACGCTTCCTTTTGGGCAGCGCATCGGATGCCGTATTTCGTCACGCACACTGCTCCGTGGAGCTTGTAAGGATTCCCCCGGCCATCAAAGGATCGAACCGCGTCGGCAAGTCAGGGGATGGCAAGACCAAGAGAATACTGCTTGCGACCGATGGCTCCAAATTTTCTGAGGCAGCGACACGGCTATTGATTGAGCAGGCTCGACCGCAAGACACTGAGGTTCAAGTATTGCATGTAGTTGAACCTCCCTCACTGCTTGTGGTTCGAGAAATGGGTGGTTATGACCCGGGCATCGAAGTTGCTTGGGAAACGCAAACCAAGGTGGCAGAGGTACTCGTCAAGATGGTCGGTGATCAGTTGCGCGCCAAGGGATTTAAGGTGACTACGGCGGTGGATCAGGGCGATGCAAGATCCAAGATTATTGACGCAGCTTCAAAATGGCATGCCGACTTGATCATTTTGGGATCACATGGGCGCAAAGGTTTGGAAAACTTCCTGGTGGGAAGCATTTCAGAAGGTGTCGCTCGGCATGCCAAATGTTCCGTCGAGATCGTCCGAATTCCTCGTAGGAAATGAGGGAATGATCGTACATTTCGAGAATCTTTCAGCAGACAAATCATGAGTGCGAATGTAGTCCAAAGGCAAATGGCAGCAACTTGCATGACAACTGCGATGCTTGCTTGTGCGTTTTTTGAAGTCAAGGATGTGGTCTTCATGCGGAAATGCGTGCCGAAAGGTCCCGAGCCCGCCAGTGCAATCACTAAGACCAAGAGAGCTCGGATATACCCGTGAAAGATATTTCGGTGGTTCTCAAATATATTCCTTTCGCGTTCACAGCACTTATTCCTGTCATCAACCCCATCGGCTCGGCTTTGCTTTTATTGGGTTTGGTCCCGAACGCTGATCAACGAACGATGAAGGTACTGGCTCGCAAGATCGCCATCAATACGATTTGGTTCCTCCTAGTCGTTCAAATCACCGGAGCGTATGTACTCCGCTTCTTCGGCATTTCTCTGGCCGTCGTGCAAGTCGCAGGTGGGTTTGTACTGGCAACTATGGGTTGGGCTTTGCTGAACAAACAAGACCCAGAGGTCAACACTTCGAGTCCGGTCGCAACTTCTCCCGAAAGCCTGCGAGACAAGATTTTTTACCCATTCACTTTTCCCATTACTGCCGGGCCCGGATGCATCGTTGTGGCCCTGACGCTGAGTGCGCACGCCTACAAACCGTCGTTGCTCGAGACGGGTCTCGCTCACATCGGATTGCTTCTGGGTACGGTTTTGATCGGCGTGGTTGTCTACTTCAGCTATGCATACGCCGGCAGGATGAGGGCCAAACTTTCTCCCGCATTCACGGTCGGCATCCTGCGCGTGATCTCATTCATTCTCCTTTGCATCGGCGCTGAAATCATGTGGAATGGCGTTCAGAGCCTGTTAAAAACCGTTTCTTAATGCATTGAATTTGGATTGGCAAACCGTCACTTCCCGCCGCGCGTACTGCCGTCACATGGAGGGCCATGGTCAAATCGAACCGGTGCAGTGCGGCTCGAAAGAAAAGGAAGCGTGGAATGCCGATTATCGCGAAGCGCAGGCAAGACCGGCGTCGCTCGCTGGGTCCGGAAGTATAATCCCGACCATCCAAATCATGGCATCCGAAATTGAAGGTCGATCGGAGCATTTTTGAGCTTTGCAGCTGTACTAAAAAATGAGGCCCTGGCCAATTAAATTAGCAGGGGCACTAAAATCGTTCTAACTCAGACCGCTGGAACTTAGCCTCATTCTTGATAGTATGTGGTTGAAATTGGGAAACGTCGGAAACCCTTCCGCGCCACTAGTGTTAAAACCGCCCTTCGTGCATACCCTCCGCGTGATAATTACGTCTCAAAGAAATTTGGCACTTGTGCAGGCTTCGCTGGAGTATAAATAACTGGCACAGGGCCAATAGATGCGCGTCCTCATAATCGAAGACGAAAGGAAAGTGGCGGACTTTATTCAAAGAGGTCTGCAACAGGAGGGTTACGCGGTAGACGTTGCGCGCGACGGACAGGAAGGCACCTATCAAGTGGAAAACTTTGATTACGACGCCGTGATTCTCGATCTTATGCTTCCAAAGCTGCCGGG
The DNA here is from genome assembly GCA_963737185.1 of uncultured Acidobacteriota bacterium. Classification (GTDB taxonomy): domain Bacteria; phylum Acidobacteriota; class Terriglobia; order Acidiferrales; family UBA7541; genus DASTCZ01. Next base: position 248,505 of record CAVTRS010000022.1, read on the forward strand.
CCTCGACGCCCTAAACAGAATCCGCGCCCACAACCAAAGCCTTCCGGTACTCGTCCTCACTGCCAAGGGCTCTCTCGAAGACAAAGTGAAAGGTCTCGACAGCGGCGCAAGTGATTATCTCGTTAAGCCTTTCGCGTTCGCCGAACTGTCGGCGCGTATTCGTGCGCTTCTTCGGCGTGGCCTTGCGGAGACTCCAATCCTTCGCATCGTTGACCTCGAAATGAATACAGTGACACGCGTGGTGACACGGGGCGGCCGCAAGATTGAACTAAAACCCAAGGAGTTTGCTCTACTGGAATTTCTTCTCCGGAACTCAAGGCGGCCTGTGACGCGCACCATGATCATTGAGCACGTGTGGGACATTCATTTCGACGCCATAAGCAACGTCGTGGATGTGCACATTAATTCGCTGCGCGGCAAAATCGACCGAGAGTTTCCAGTTGCACTGATTCACACGCTCCGCGGCGTCGGATATATTCTAACGGACGAGCAATCATGATGGCTTTGACTGTTCGAACTCGGCTCACGCTGTTCTACTCCGTAGTGTTGTGCATTATGCTTGCGGGTTTTGCCATCCTCTTTTATCACGCGATGGGCCTCTTCATGGAGCGCAGTATCACCAAGCAGTTGGAAGACCAGGTCGCGTTTCTTCACAGCCGGATGCAAGTAAAGAATGGCACGGTTCACTTGGCATTCAATCCGGATAATCGCGAGGAGGCCTATCTCGTTCATGTGGCCACGCGTTTCTACGAAGTATTCGAATTGCCATCCGGCAATCTCGTTGTTCAATCCGAGGAACTTGAATTGCTCGGGGTTCGGCCAATGCCGAACGATGTGCGGGCACTGGCCGCCAAGCCCGGGCTTTCTGACCTGAAGTTGCCCGCTCAACGGATGCGCTTTGACAGTTCAATTGTCCCGGCATCAGACGGGACCCCGTCGTTTCTCGTTCGGGTTGGGATTCCGCTCGAACCCGCTGACACAGCGCGCCGTGAGTTTCTTCGCGCCCTCCTACTGCTAATGCCAATCGGAATCGCAATCGCCGCTCTGGTCGGATGGCAGATGGCACGGCAGGCGCTCCGCCCAATGACGAATCTTGCGATGGCTGCGCGCAAAATTGACGTTGGACAACTCAGCGAGCGTCTGCCCGTGCGTGGGACTGGTGATGAAGTAGATGACGTCGCGAAAGCATTCAATGAGACGCTGGGCCGTCTCGAAAGCTCTGTCGAACAGATGAAACAGTTTACAGCAAGTATCTCCCATGAATTACGGACACCTCTTACCGCTTTGCGCGGGGAGGCCGAGGTAGCGCTCCTTAAAGCACGGTCCGTGGAAGAATATAAGGTCGTGCTCTCAAGCCAGCTGGAGGAATTCGATAAGCTTACCCACATGATCAACCAGTTGCTTGTGCTTGCCCGGGCGGAAGCCGGGGAGATCCAATGGTCTGACAGAGCTGTAGGCCTTTCCGCACTCACCATATCCTTGATCGAACAAATGGAGCCAGTCGCCGCGGCGAAACATATTCGGCTCAATTCTAACGTCCAGGCTGGTGTGTTCATTAACGGAGACGCGAACTGGATTGAACGCGCAATTCTCAATCTCTTAGACAACGCCATCAAGTTCACAGACCCTGGAGGAGATGTCGATGTAATTCTGACTTCACAGAATAGTGACGCCGTGCTGAATGTGCGGGATACAGGAATTGGAATTACTCCCGAAGCGCTTCCGCACATTTTTGATCGATTCTTTCGTTCAGAACCTTCCCGCTCGAAAAACGTGGATGGTGTCGGTCTTGGATTGGCACTGGCAAAGTGGATCGTCGAGAAACATCGAGGAAGCATACAAGTGCAAAGCCAAGTTGGTAAGGGAAGCGGCTTTACAATTCAACTTCCCTCAGCAAAAGCATCGTCTGGGCCTCAGACCTGAGCAAATGACCCGGAAACCGCTTCCGACCCCCTCCGTAGATTAAAAATAAATTAGATATGGTTCATGTTGAATTCATCTGCCCTTAATAGTCTTGCTGCGGGTTCGTCAGGATCGCGAAATCTGGTCCCGAATAATCAGCCGCCGTGTCTGGCGCAAGACCCCGGTGATGGCGGTTCGGGCCGAACCTGGAGGTTCATCTTATGGACAGCACAAAGGAGAGATTTATGAAATTCAGCATGAAAAATCGAGTCTGGGTCGCCACTGCGGTCCTCGCAATGGCCGCCCTCGTAGGGGGAGCAGTGCTCGCGAAGGCGTCGCTGGATTCCCGTATCGATGGTCCAATTCTCGCGCCAGCACTTGCGGCCACATCACCCGTAGCGCAACTTTCCTCCAGTTATGCACCGGTCATCAAAGGAGTTTTGCCCGAAGTTGTGAGCGTGTCGTCGTCGAAAATCGTCCATCAAACGGAGTCGATGGAGCCATTTTCAAATGACCCGCTCTTTCAGCAGTTCTTTGGTCCTCAAGGGCCAAGCCCCAGGCAGCAACCCCCCGAACGCGAACAGGGTTTGGGCTCTGGTGTGATCATCGGATCGAACGGATACATAATCACAAACAACCATGTTGTCGACGGCGCCACCGACGTTAAAGTCGATCTCCAGGACAAGCGCGAATTCCAGGCTCACGTCGTTGGTACAGACGCCAAGACTGATATCGCAGTGCTGAAGATTGACGCCAACAATCTTCCGGCAATTCCTTTGGGTGATTCCTCAAAGGTGCAAGTGGGCGACCTCGTATTTGCCATCGGTGATCCGATGGGAGTCGGGGAGACAGCAACGATGGGGATCGTCAGTGCCAAAGGCCGCGCGAATCTGGGCATTGAAGATTACGAAGATTTTATCCAGACGGATGCTCCCATCAATCCGGGAAACTCTGGCGGTGCGTTGATTGATGCCCGCGGGGAGTTGATCGGAATCAATACCGCGATTCTTTCACGGAGTGGAGGAAGCCAAGGAATCGGGTTTGCCATCCCGGTCAACCTTGCCCGTCATGACATGGAAGAAATCGTTGCCAATGGACACGTGATCCGAGGCTGGTTGGGCGCGACCATTCAAAACGTCACGCCTGCAATGGCCAAAGCATTTGGAATGCAAGCGCCAGGTGGCGCGCTGATAGCTGATGTTTCCGCCGACAGCCCCGCGGCTGAGGCCGGCTTGAAGCCGGGAGACATTATTATGAGCATGAACGGCCAGACCGTAACTGATTCCGCTAGTTTGCGGCTCCAGGTATCCGAGACAGCTCCGGGAACTTCCGTCCCCATGACAGTGCGGCGGGGAGAAAGCACGCTAAAAGTCACCGCGAAGTTGCGGGAACTTCCTGCCGAAGCGGCTAATACTCCGGGGGCGGGTGAGGAAGGTCAGGTCGAGCGCGGGATTCAAGTTGAGGGTCTCACGCCTGCCTTGAGACAAGAAATGCAGTTGTCTAAGGAGACTAACGGAGTTGTTGTCTCCCAAATAAGCCCTGGAAGCAGCGCAGCCACTGCTGGGCTCCAAAAGGGAGATGTCATCCGGGAAGTTGATCACCACACAGTTACAACCGTCAGCGAATATGAGCAAGCCATGCGCGGTGCCAAAGGCCGCACAGTCCTTTTGAGGGTGATGCGCAATGGCACGGGGCTCTACGTCGCCGTTGATCCTAATTGATCCGATTTAGGGGGAACACGAATCGGTCGTTTCTCAATCTCCGGCTTGGCGGGTGACCGTTGAACGGGCACCCGCCGGGTTTTTTCCGTTTGTAGTTAAATGGGAGGAGAAATACCAAGACTATCTGGCGGAGGACGCAGTCATATGCGAACTCCTCTCTGATAAATTCCCAGCTAACAGGGAAAAATAAAGGGAATTTTGCGGCTTCATACGCTATGGCTCCTAGGTAAGTCTATGTCACTGAGTGCTTTAGCGCGAAAAACTGTCTCCAAACGACAAATTAGAACGGGGATTGAACAGGGAAAGAACCCCAGCCGAATCGTGGCCGCTCGAAACCGGACGTCGAATTCTCTGCGTTTATTCAGCGACTGTGACGATGACGTGAACCGCGATGTTTTTGTCGCCGTCAGTCTTGTATTCAACCTGTGCGATCAAACCCACCGCGAGCTCGCCCTCAATTTTTGTGTCTGGTGTCACCGTGAATTGAACGGTTTCAGGAATTTTGCCGTTCACGACTTCGATTGAGAAGTTCTCTTTCCCAACTCCGGTGACTTTGCCGTCGGTCACTTTGGTGTCAGGAAGCTTCGGTGCCTGTTGCTCCTGTGCCGCCGAAACGCCGGCGGGCGCGAGCGGAACCGATGAGGTTCCGGCCGCCACAAGCGACAGGGCCAGGGCCGTCGCCGAAACAAACGTAATTGCCTTCATGCGTCCCTCCGCACGTATTTTTTCGGCTGAGATAACAATTCGAGGTGCAAGTGCGATGCCACAGTGAATAATTTCATTTTCCAAGCTAAACCTGTTTTGAATCAGTAAGTTACAGCTGGTCTCGGCCTTTCATGGAGCCTTCGTACTTCTCTCCCACACTGGGAAGAATTGCACTCCCTTCGCTTTTTTTTATTGCTCCCTTCCAAATGGAAATTCAGTGCTCACGAGGGACCCGGGGCTTCGGGCTGAAAGTGACCCAGCCGGGAACTTTTTTCATACTTCACAAAAAACTTTGCGGTTCCAAAAATTCCAGAAAACTCAAAAATTGCCTAAATGTGTATCGGGTTCACGCCCAGCCCTAAATACATTAAATACTGTAGGGGCCTTTGGAGGACCTTGTGCTATCAACTTCGATTTGCTGCGGTTCCTTGAAGGGCGCGCTTTAGAAAACGTCTCCCGTTTATCGATTGGCTTGAAGTCCGCGGAAAGCTTGGTTCGATGGATGTTGATGGAGGAGAACCTGAGTCCCCGGCATACGAAAGCCGACGCCGTCGGAAGCCCGACCGCCCCCTGCGTCTGGAGGTAAAAATGAAAAGAACAGAGCAACGTACAGAAACGCCGGACAGCGCGGAAGTCAGAGCAAGTGTAATGGGCAATGGCCATGACAATGGCCACTCCGACGTTGGGTCCCCGGACCTAAGCGTAATCCTGGCAGGATTGCAGACCATGCGTGACGGCGACTTCTCCGTGCGGCTTCCAGGGACCTGGACGGGCCTCGCCGGTAAAATCGCGGACACATTTAACGATATTGTGACCGCCAACGAGCAAATTGCGCGCGAGCTAAAGCGCGTCGGACAGGTTGTAGGCAAGGAAGGAAGGACGCGCGAGCGCATGCGATTCCATTTGCCGAAGGCCGCGTGGGGAGAGATGGAGGTGTCGGTCAATACGCTTGTGGATGACCTGCTGCGGCCAACTACAGAAGTCACGCGCGCGATTGCGGCGGTTGCGAAAGGCAATCTTACGCAGACAGTGCAACTGGACGTCGATGGGCGGCCGCTGGAAGGCGAGTTCCTGCAATCCGCCACAATCGTTAACACAATGATTCAGCAGCTCGGCGTGTTCACCGCGGAGGTAACTCGCGTGGCGCGTGAAGTCGGCACGGACGGCAAACTCGGTGGACAGGCACAAGTACCCGGCGTCGCCGGCACGTGGAAGGACCTCACGGATTCCGTGAACTCGATGGCCAGCAACTTGACAGGACAAGTGCGCAACATCGCAGAAGTGGCAACAGCAGTCGCGAGCGGCGACCTCTCGCGAAAAATCACGGTGGACGTCCGCGGGGAAATCCTTCAGTTAAAAGAGGCCATCAACACGATGGTGGACCAACTAAGGTCCTTTGCATCCGAAGTCACTCGCGTGGCGCGCGAAGTCGGCACGGACGGCAAGCTTGGAGGACAAGCCGTTGTGCTTGGTGTGGCTGGAACATGGAAAGACCTCACGGACTCGGTCAATGCCATGGCCGGCAACCTGACGTCCCAGGTGCGAAACATCGCCGAGGTCACGACGGCAGTGGCGAGAGGCGACTTGTCCCGCAAGATCACAGTGGACGTAAAAGGTGAAATCCTCGAGCTGAAGAACACCATCAATACTATGGTTGACCAGCTAAACGCTTTCGCTTCTGAAGTGACGCGTGTGGCGCGTGAGGTCGGCACGGACGGCAAACTCGGCGGCCAGGCCCAAGTCCCGGGTGTCGGCGGCACGTGGAAGGATCTCACTGACAACGTAAATTTCATGGCCAGCAACTTGACGGGACAGGTTCGTAACATCGCCGAAGTTTCCACGGCCATCGCCAGCGGCGACCTCTCAAAGAAAATCACGGTGAACGTGAGCGGCGAAATCCTTTTGCTCAAAGAAACCATCAATACGATGGTGGACCAGCTAAACGCCTTCGCCGGCGAGGTGACGCGTGTCGCGCGCGAGGTGGGCAGCGAAGGCCGGTTGGGAGGTCAGGCGAACGTTCCCGGAGTTGCCGGAACTTGGAAAGACCTCACCGACTCGGTGAACTCGATGGCTGGAAACCTCACGGGACAAGTGAGAAACATCGCCGAGGTGACGACCGCGGTGGCGAGAGGTGACTTGTCGCGCAAGATTACGGTGGACGTGAAGGGCGAAATCCTCGAGCTGAAGAACACCATTAATACGATGGTGGACCAACTGAACGCGTTCGCCGGCGAAGTAACGCGCGTGGCGCGTGAAGTGGGTACGGAAGGTAAACTCGGCGGCCAAGCGAAAGTCTCTGGCGTGGCTGGTACGTGGAAGGATCTCACTGACAATGTGAATTTCATGGCCAGCAACTTGACCGGTCAAGTCCGCAACATCGCAGAGGTCGCTACCGCGGTGGCAAGAGGCGACTTGTCCCGCAAAATCACGGTGGACGTGAGAGGTGAAATCCTCGAGCTGAAGGACACCCTCAACACCATGGTTGACCAGCTAAACGCTTTCGCCGGCGAAGTAACGCGCGTGGCGCGCGAGGTCGGCACGGACGGCAAGCTGGGCGGCCAGGCACAAGTGCCGGGTGTCGGCGGCACCTGGAAAGACCTCACCGACTCCGTCAACTCGATGGCCAGTAACCTGACGGGCCAAGTTCGTAACATCGCCGAGGTGGCCACCGCCATTGCCAGTGGCGACCTCTCAAAGAAAATCACTGTAAACGTCAGCGGCGAAATCCTTTTGCTCAAAGAAACCATCAATACGATGGTTGACCAGCTAAATGCATTTGCCGGCGAAGTTACGCGCGTCGCGCGCGAGGTGGGCAGCGAAGGCCGGTTGGGAGGTCAGGCGAACGTTCCCGGAGTTGCCGGCACCTGGAAGGACCTCACTGACTCAGTAAACTCGATGGCGGGAAACCTGACCGGCCAGGTTCGCAACATCGCCGAGGTAACGACCGCGGTGGCGAGAGGCGACCTGTCGCGCAAGATTACGGTGGACGTAAAGGGCGAAATCCTCGAGCTGAAGAACACCATTAATACGATGGTGGACCAACTCAATGCATTCGCTGCCGAAGTAACGCGCGTGGCCCGTGAAGTCGGTACGGAAGGCAAACTGGGAGGCCAGGCCGAAGTCCCGGGTGTCGCGGGGACCTGGAAAGACCTTACAGAAAACGTGAACGTGATGGCCGCCAACCTTACCGAGCAGGTGCGCGGCATCGTGAAGGTGGTCACGGCAGTCGCAAACGGTGAGTTGACGAAGAAACTTACCGTGAATGCCAAGGGCGAAGTCGCCGCGCTCGCGGAAACAATTAACAACATGACGGACACCCTTGCCACCTTCGCGGACCAGGTGACGACCGTTGCGCGTGAAGTCGGCGTAGACGGCCGTCTCGGTGGTCAAGCAAACGTGCCCGGCGCGGCGGGTACGTGGAAAGACCTCACCGGTAACGTCAATCTGCTTGCTGACAACCTTACCAACCAGGTTCGAGCCATCGCCGAAGTGACGACCGCGGTGACCAAGGGTGACCTGACGCGCTCGATTCAGGTCGAGGCAAGCGGCGAAGTTGCGGAGCTAAAAGACTACATCAATACAATGATCGACAACTTGCGGCTCACCACGGACCGCAATAAAGAGCAGGATTGGCTCAAGACCAATCTTGCGCGGTTTACGGCAATGCTGCAGGGTCAACGCGACCTAAGTACGGTCGGACGAATGTTGCTCTCCGAATTGACTCCCCTGGTGAACGCCCAGCAAGGCGTGATCTACCAGATGGAGACAGCTGAATCAGGAGATTTGATACAGCTTTCGGCCTTCGCGGATGAAGTCGAAGGAGGACACCCCGACCGTCTGGGCGTTGGAGAGGGTCTTATTGGTCAGTGTGCCGCGGAGAAGCGGAGTTTGTTGATTGCAGAAGTTCCGGCGAATGCGGTTCCCATACGATCAGGTTTATTCAAGGCCGTGCCACGAAACGTAATCGTATTGCCAGTTCTGTTTGAGGATCGTGTTAAAGCGGTGATTGAACTGGCGTCGCTAAGCGATTTCACGGCCTCCCATCTTGCATTTCTCGAACAATTGACTTCGAGTATTGGAATCGTGCTCAACAGCATTGAAGCTACGATGCAGACGGAAGGACTTCTGAAGCAATCTCAGCAATTGGCCACCGAACTTCAGGTCCAGCAAAGGGAATTGCAGCAGACCAACGAACAGCTTGCTCAAAAAGCCCAACAGCTTGCGGAGCAAAACGCCGAAGTCGAGCGCAAGAACCAGGAAATCGAGCAGGCACGCCGCGCCGTCGAAGAGAAGGCCAAAGAGTTGGCGCTCACTTCCAAGTATAAATCGGAGTTTCTGGCCAACATGTCCCACGAGCTGCGGACACCGCTCAACAGCATCCTGGTCCTGGGGCAACAGCTTACTGACAATCATGACGGCAATTTGACGGCGAAGCAGGTTGAATTTGCACGCACGATTCATGGCGCGGGAACGGACCTGCTGAATCTGATCAGCGATATTCTGGACCTTTCCAAAATCGAATCCGGCACGGTCTCGGTGCAGGCTGAGGACGTATTCTTCATTAGCCTGCTTGAGACCATCGCTCGCCCCTTCCGCCACGAAGCAGAGAATCGGCGGCTTAGCTTCGAAATTCAAACGGACCCGTTGCTCGGGCGCAGCCTCTTCACGGATTCGAAGCGCTTGCAGCAAGTCCTGAAGAATCTGCTCTCAAACGCATTCAAGTTCACCGAAAAGGGGAGCGTGCGTCTCTCTGTATTCGCTGCCGAAAGCGGCTGGAGCGAAGACCATCAGGTACTCGGTAAATCTGGCTCCGTCGTCGCATTCGAAGTTTCCGATTCGGGTATTGGCATTCCGCTTGAGAAGCAAAGGCTTATCTTTGAGGCTTTTCAACAGGCAGACGCAAGCACCAGCCGCAAGTATGGCGGCACGGGGCTTGGGCTTGCCATCAGCCGCGAACTTGCCAACCTCCTCGGCGGAGAGATCCAATTGCGCAGCTCTCCTGGTGAGGGAAGCACATTTACACTTTACCTGCCCCAGACTTATGTCGGCCCATCCTCGGGTGTCACAGTCGCTGACCCCAAGACTCAGCTCACTCCCCTTCAGCTATCCACAATGGTCGTTACAGAGCGCGCAACTGAGCGGATCTTGGACGATCGGGAGGATCTGCAGGGTGGCGATCCCAGCCTGTTGGTTGTCGAAGATGATCCGCATTACGCTTGCGTACTGCGCGATCTTGCCCACGATAATGGCTTTAAGGTTCTCGTCGCCACGCGCGGGTCGGAAGCTCTGTCCTTGGCCCGCGAATTCCACCCCACGGCCGTATCACTGGATGTTTTCCTTCCGGATATGCTTGGCTGGACGGTGCTCAATCATTTGAAACAGGATCCGGACACGCGCCACATTCCAGTCCAGATGTTGACGCTGGATGAAGACCGCCAACATGGATTGTCACGCGGTGCTTTCGCATTTGTAACCAAGCCGACTTCGTCTGAGGCTTTGGGGGCTGCGTTTGCACGCATTAAGGAGTTTGCGACGCCGCGCCGAAAGCGGCTCTTGGTTGTAGAAGACAACCCCGCCGAGCAGCTCAGCATTCGTGAACTGCTCGGTTACGAAGATATTGACGTCGAAATTGCCGCAACTGGAATGGACGCGCTTTCTGCAATTAGTGAACAACCCTTCGACTGTGTGGTACTCGACCTGCGTCTCCCGGATATGTCGGGCTTTGATGTGCTTGAGCGGTTCCGCGAAAATCCCTCGCTCTGCGATTTGCCCGTCGTTGTTTTTACCGGGAAGGACCTTTCGCCGGAAGAAGATGCCCGCTTGCACACGCTGGCGCGCAGCGTGGTGGTCAAGGGTGTAGAGTCGCCGGAGCGGTTGTTGGATGAGACGGCGTTGTTTCTCCACCGGGTGGTTGGCAATCTTCCCGAAGAAAAGCAGAAACTTCTAGACCTATTGCATCACTCCGACGAAGCATTGGTTGGCAAAAAGGTCCTGATTGTGGACGATGACGTTCGAAACATCTTCGCGCTCAGTAGCGTGCTGGAACGCCGTGGTATGACGGTGCTGACCGCAGGAACAGGCCGCGAAGCTATTACCACCCTTGAGTCAACCCCTGACATGGCCATTGTTCTCATGGACATCATGATGCCGGAAATGGATGGATACGAAACGATGCAGGTTATCCGGCAGAACAGTTCTTTGCGGCGCCTTCCGATTATTGCGTTAACGGCCAAGGCCATGAAGGGAGACCGCGAAAAGTGTCTTGAAGCCGGCGCCTCCGAATATCTGGCGAAGCCGGTCAATACGGAGCAGCTACTATCGGCATTGCGGATGTGGCTCCATCGGTAGCATGAGTCTGGTTCTAGCGTAGCCGGATTTCAGTCAACCAGGCGAGCCGGTGAAATTGATGCCAACTGGGGAAAAGCGAGGCTTATGAACGAACACCAAAAAGTGAACATCCTCATGGTGGATGACCAGCCCGGCAAACTGCTCAGTTATGAAGCAATCCTCAATGAGTTGGGTGAAAATCTGATTAAGGTCCATTCGGGAAGAGAGGCCTTGGACCATCTGCTGAAAAATGACGTCGCCGTCATCCTGATGGACGTCAGCATGCCGGAACTTGATGGATTCGAACTGGCGGACATGATCCGGCAGCATCCGCGCTTTCAGGAGACTGCGATTATCTTTATTTCTGCTGTACATCTCACGGATTTGGACCGGCTCAAGGGATACCAGCGAGGGGGCGTGGATTACATTTCAGTTCCCATCATTCCAGAATTGCTTCGCGCGAAAGTAAGCGTCTTCGCGGACCTCCACCGCAAGAAGCAACAAATGGACCAATTGAATCGTGAGCTGCGTGCACTCTCATCCCGGCTAATTGCAACGCAGGATGAAGAGCGCAGGCACATCGCCCGCGACCTGCACGATAGCGTGGGGCAAGTCGTCGCCTTGCTCTCCATGAATAATGGATTGATCCTCAGGCAAGTTGAAAATCTTGACGAAGCGGCCGCTGGCGCTTTGCGTCAGAACGGCTTGCTCGTGGACCAACTCTCGAAAGAGATTCGCACCATTTCTCATTTACTTCATCCTCCCCTTCTGGATGAGGTCGGGCTTATGCCGGCAATCAGATCGTTTGCGGAAGGTTTCGCCGAGCGGGGCGATGTGGATGTTGCCTTGGAACTCTCTCCTGAGATCGGACGGCTGAGCCCCAATATTGAGATTTCAGTTTTTCGGATCGTTCAGGAGTGTCTGACCAACATTTACCGGCATTCCGAAAGTAAGACAGCCCGAATTAAGATATGGCCGTCGCGCGAAGGCCTTTTGACCGTTGAAGTTCGCGATAACGGGAAGGGGATGCCGCTGAATGGGTCTTCTGCGTCCTCCAACGGAAAGAGCCATGGCGTGGGACTAAGCGGGATGCGCGAGCGCGTAAGGGAGCTTGGCGGCACGCTCGAGATCCGATCGACTGGGCACGGGACGACTGTCACAGCGGCGTTTCCATTGGCAACTGCGATGGCATTGGAGGCCTGACCTTGCCGTTACCAATTAATCGTCCTGTTTCTGAAATTGCAGGGAAGCTGGGTACTTCGCTCACCCAGGTCTTCCTTGTGTTCAATGGCAATTAAGAGAGCGCCACGCACTTTTACTGGGGCGCTCTCAGGAATTTAGACGCGAACCGCAGCAGGGATTAGGAGAGGGATGGATGTCGGGATGGTCCGTCGGTTTTTGATCGTGGACGATAGCGAAGTTGTTAGGCAGGGTGTTCGGTCGGTTCTGCTTGCGCACCCGAATTGGGAGGTGTGCGGCGAATGTCCAGATGGCTTGTCCGCGGTGGAATTGTTTAGAAAACTGCTTCCCACTTTAGTGATTCTTGACTTTAAATTACCCGACATTGATGGGTTGGAGGTTGCGCGCCGTATGTCCAGGATTTCTCCATCGGTGCCGATCGTAATGTTCACACAGCACGCAAGCACAGTATTAGAGAAGCTCGCAAAGGACGTCGGTATTCGGGCGGTCGTGTCGAAGACGGAGGCATTTACTATGGTAGGTGTCATACAATCACTGCTTGCTCCAGACAACCGTGAGAAAAGTGCCGGAGTACCGGACAGGACCGATCAGAACCAGCCCGAAGAATTGTGACCTGCGCTTTTAGGTGACTCCTTCATTACGGTTTTCGCGCACCTAAACCGGACACCAAGTTGCATGACGCCGCCGCGAGACGGAATCGTGGACTGCGAAGCATTGGCTGCCCGATTTCGAACCGCCTTCAATCGCCAGCTCCATGAATCGTTCCAAGTCGGATGACCTGTATGGATGCGAAAGAAAATACAGGGATTTCATATTCATTGCTGCAAGGCAATCGCGGTACCCAACAGGGCAGTTCGGAGGCGAAACTACGATTATCGGGAGATCGAGCGACTTGCGTCTTATAAACCAGATGAGCTCTCGGCATGTTCCGCCGTGCAGCCAGATCTCACAGAACACAGCGCCGACTTGTGTGGTCGCGATCACGCTACGGGCGTCTTCCACGCTCTTGACCCATACGGTGTTCACGGGAAATTGAGGGACAATTTGGGTTAATCCATTCCGGGTCTCAGGATCGAGAGTGGCGATCAAAATGGATGGCCGCCCAAGTTCCTGACTGCGAACAACATCGAGCCTTCTGCCGATCGTTCCATCCACGATCCCATTCGGAGCCGCCACCGGATTCATTGTCCGCACCTCCCGCTTTTCGATGAAAACAGTCACTGTGCATATGATTTCAGGGGGAATTGGCCGAAACAATAGGGTTTATGCGTTAGAGGGATAGGGAATTTACTGTAGCTGACGGATTCTCACAATTGGGATGACAGGAGCAACTCGGGCCCTTCGAGGCCGAATTTTTCCTATTTGGCCCGGACTGCGCTGGAATACGATGGACTTGAAAAATCCATCAGAAATTGGCTGTCCGGCACGTCTCAGCTTGCCGGTTATCACGCCTCGATAATCTGGTTTCGGACCGCGTATCTCACTAACTCCGTCACCGTATGCAATTGCAGCTTGTGCATGATGTTGGCGCGATGGGTCTCGACTGTTTTAACGCTTATGCAGAGAGAAGTGGCAACTTCCTTGCTGCTCTTGCCCTCCGCAAGTAATTGAACGATTTCCCGTTCACGCGAAGTCAGGCGGTCGCGGATTTCTTCAGGGACTTTGGCCCGCTGTCCGCCATTGTTGAAATTGCCGAGTATGACCTCCGTCGCCCGGGGCGTGAAGAATGGCTTATGATTTGCCAATGTTTCCACGGCGATCACGAGGTCCCGGTCCGAATCGGATTTGACGATGTACCCACGCGCGCCCGCTTCGACAATCTCACGGATCAACTGATCCGAATAGTGCGCGGAAAGGACCAACACCTCGGTATTCGGCGAAGCTTTTCGAATCCTTCTTGCGGCTTCCACGCCATTCAAATCCGGCATGCTGATGTCTAGAATCACCATATCCGGTTTCAATTGTTCAGCCTGGGCAACGGCCTCGCGGCCCGTTTGGGCCTCTCCGCAAACCTCCCAATTTGCGTGAGACAATAGCAGACTCTTTATTCCGCGCCGCATCAGGTTATGGTCATCAGCGATCACGATTCGAAGGGATTTCATGTTTCACTCCCATTCTCTGGATTCTCCCAGGGCCAAGTCTGATACCCAATCATTTCCGGCTCAACTGCGCGAATGCTACGACGTTCCCCCACTGAGATGCAACGTGAGGCGGCCACGAATGGCTGCGCCGCGGCCTGTGAATCAAACCTGATAAGGCTGGCTTGCGACGCTGTCTGCCTGACTTCGGATGGCCATACACACGAACTTTCCCAGCGCGACAAAGGCAATCGTTCTTTTTATCCAAAACGCCCACCGAGTGTGATTTACCGATAATTTGTGCCTGCCAAAGATATCGGCCTACGAAGACAATCGAATATCCAAAAGGACTTCCGGCGCGCCGCCCCGTTTATGAAAGTGTTCCTCACTCCAAATAGCCAAGGATCATAGAAAGAGGCCATTCCCGTGACGGAGGCGCCGGCAATGAAATCGATTTGAATATGAGCAATATCCATCTTCAGCTTGCGCAATGTGGGCGCACACCGTCACGCTAGAGACATTGATGCGGAAAGTACATCAGTAGAATACTGTAGGACCCCTAGGGGAATTCCCCTATGCCCCAACCCATGATCGGGGCTCTAATCCCGCACGAATCGTCTGGGCCTTTCCCGCCGGCTTTGCCGCGAACCCCAACGTCAAATGAACTCGTCGACTAAGGTTTTCGAGCAAAGTGAAATACGCTAGAGCGTGTATTGAAGATCGTCGGCTCCAATGTCTAAATACAATTGGTGAATACTATACCGCACCCTCGGAATGTATATGTGCAATGGGATAACGACGTGCAGAAACCTCAACTCCGAAAAGTGAAACACACAATCTGGCGGCAATGGCAGAGATTCCAAAGGAGACAGTAATGGGGACCATGATTGTCGTAGATCAGGCGCAAGCGGGCATTCATAAGCCGCAGGTGGCAATGACGAGAGAGTGGCGAAGCCACACCAGACCCGCTCCGAAACAAAAGGAAATTGGCGCATTCGAGGTCGGACTTTTTGTTGATTTGGCCGATGTCAAGACGAATTGTCTGGAATTCGAAAGCAAGGAAATCGTCTTCACGCAAAGTGATCCCGCGAAGAGTGTCTTATTCATACAAGAAGGCGGCGTGAAGCTCTCCGTCGCCGATGAGAATGGAAATGAGGCAGTCGTGGGGATTCTCGGTTCGGGCGACTTCCTTGGTGAGGCGTGTTTGGCAGGCCAGGTTGTCAGGGACAGGACTGCGGTGACAATCATGCCCACCAAGATCCTTTCAATCGACAAATCTGAGATGATTCGCTTCCTCCACTCTGGGAACATCCTCTTTGACAGGTTCCTTATTCACGTACTTTCGAGAACCATCCGGGTCGAAGAAGATCTCATTGATCAGATTCTTAATACGAGCGAAAAACGGCTCGCGCGCGCGCTGCTATTGCTGGCGCGCAACGGGAAACAGGGCGAGCCACGCAAGAGTGTCCCAAGAATCTCGCAGGAAACGCTCGCGGAAATGGTTGGGACCACCCGGCCGCGGATAACTCATTTCATGAACAAATTCAGGAAACGGGGATTCATAAAGTACGAGAGCCGTTGTGGAGAGTTGCAAATCAACACTTCCCTCCTGGCTGACGTTTTGCAAAGCTGATGCAACGCCCAACAGGAACATTTAAAATGTATTTGTAGGCACGCCTCGAACTCCATTCGGTGGCACTCCCCTCACACATTGCGGTCGGGGCAAGAAGGGCAGGCCGGTGGCCTCGCCGAATCCTTGAGGCCTAGTCTAGCTCGGGGGGAAGAGGTGCGTCCGGGTTGATAAAGCTCGTACAGGAACTCCCGACCCAATCTAAAGAATTGATTGTATTGTTCGAATAAAATCCCTTCTCCATCATGCTTGTGCGGAATCATACTCCGCTTGACCGGGAGAAGAAGGGGTAATTGAAAAACCTTGAGAGATCAAGGTACTCGGGCTGGGTCTATTATTCCCTTCTTCTTCCTGAGCAATCGCTGATCATGAAGGCATGAACCATGGACACCTCTTCAGCCGTCATAATAGACGAAAGCAGGATTCACAATCACCCGGTTGATCCAATAAATGAATCAAGCCGGTCACTCACGGTCGCTATCATCAGCGCTGACCCGGTGGTACGAGCGGCCATGGTTGGGATTCTGAAAAAGTGCGGCTTAAGAGCCGTTCTGGTAGGAGGGCTCACGGGACTCATGTCGATGCGTTCGCGCGAGAAGGTGGTCGCGTGTTTGTGCGGGTTCTGCCTGGCCGACGGAACAATACGCGAGATCGCAGCATACCTGAAGCGCCAGCCGGTCGAGATTCCAATGATCATGGTGTCCATGCCGGCGCCCAGCAGAGAGTATGGAGATTTTCTTGACTCCTTGAGCGTGGGGGCCTTCGATTTTATTTGTCACCCTTATCGAGTTGACGACATTCAATTAATCCTGTGGTCTGCCATTCAGTCATTTTACCATGCGGCACCATATCGGTTTTGTGTACTAAACCGTTCCAGTTCGTAAGGGAGAATCCCTACATGCGCAGAGTGCTCAAAAATCTTGCTCCATTCGTACTTGCCGCGTTTCTACTTCCTGTTGGGTTCAGTATTGCTGGATGCGAAGGCAGCGTCCGTTATTATGATGGGGACCACAGAGATTGGCATCGCTGGAATGATCATGAGGAGATCGTCTATAAGTCCTACTTGGGCGAAAAACACATGGATTATCGGGATTTCAAAACGCTCAACGACAGTGAAAAGCAGGATTATTGGAATTGGCGCCATGCCCATCCTGACCGCTGATAAGAACTGAAAAAGCGTGCCGCACTTGAAAAAGGCGGGCCTCGCAGCGCCGCCGGCTTCCTATCTTGATTTCCTTGACCTTGTTGTCATGGTCAATCATGCTTTCTTGAACGATCTCCTAGGTGATTTTTCGTCGCTTGCCAATTTCAAGCGATCGTCTGGCAGGGCACTTTTCGTCCTTCATAATGCATTGCGCGGACCACGATTGGCCAACATCCGTCGGCTGCAATGGCCACCCGATCATATCGAGGGCTCCGAAATTAGCCGCGCTCGGAAAATCTTCCCGCCCACGATTGATCGTGGCAGGAGTGAATCGAAACGAACCCCCGGATAGTTGCATCTTTGGAAGCAGTTTCTTGTAGGAGCCGTCCAACAGGTGGCCATCGACCCATTTAGCAATTGATCTATCGCTCATACAGACGCCAGCGAGAGGTCGGAGGGATGGGGACCAATCCCGGCGACTGGCCCCCATCTTAGGTGGTATGCGTATCGATTTTCTCTGCAGAAAATCTATGTCTAGGGCGCGTGCCAACTATAGGCGTTCGGTTGCTTGGTTCAATAAGTTGAACGCTGTATATGCTGGGGGAATCGGCTGTAATTGCCCACGATCGCGGGGGCGTGTGTGGCCGGTCCAATTCATTGGCCGGGCTAGGAACGTCGTCGCACATTACTGTGGTTTTTTGCACTAGATTTCTGCTCCAAATACCCTATCGACTGTATTGTCGGAAGCGGGCGCTGATGGCAAATTTCTCGCCGGAGAGGGATGTCAGAGGCTTGCTCCCTACATGTTAGGTTGAGCCAGTTTCTGAGTTCCTCTCTCGCATCTAGCGAAACCGGGTGACTTCAATGCACGAGACTGAATCGGATCGAAATCACGCCAGCGATCAGGAATTTGAGGATTTACTCCGTCAGGCGCAAGATCTTTGGTATTCGATATTGAATGACAAGTTTAACCGATTAGCCCGGAACGAGAAGATTGACACTCCATCCGAACGGTAACTCGACGCGCCCCACAGCAACAGAGCAGTTCCTCGCACTGGTTTTCATATTTCTGACTACGAAACGCCGGACAAGATTTCAGGAGTGAAGATATGAACTTATGAACTGGACGTGCTGCTTTTCTTGCTCTAAGAAGCGGACCGATAGGAAAAAAATGTACCTCCGGTCTGCAAGGTGTCAATTGCGCGCAGTAGATCGCGGCCTGCACATGACTTGGCGACATACCCGTGGGCCCCGGACTTGCGGACCTCTTCCTGTAGCTCCTTCGATTCGTACAATGTGAAGATGAGAATGCGGGAGTTGAGGGCAAGGCTGCCAATTCGCGATGCCGCTTCAAGGCCACCCATCTCGGGCATTACGAGATCCATGATGACAACATCCGGTTTAAGGGCCTTGACTGCTTCAATAGCGTCTTTACCGTTGCTGGCTTCGCCGCAGATTTCCCATTCCGGGCGCGAAATGTGGATAACGGTTCTGATAAAGTGGCGCACGATCTTTTGGTCATCAACAATCAAAATAGTCTTGCTCATTTGAGTTCCACTCCGGCTTGTTTGCATTGGCCCTTCCCCTTGCAGGCCAAACTTCAATTTCTTCTGATGCGCGCCGCGTAAAGCGGATGAGAGGTTGCCATCCGCCGCGCATCACGGGCGGGACGTTCCAAGTCTCGTGCACCCATGGGTGGAATCAACGGCGAGTGCGGGGACGTCTAATTCAACCACGCTTATACGAGGGGTGCCATACGTTGGATGCTGTATACGACCCTGGTCGAACTTGTAGGTGCGGGTTCGCAAATTCATCGAATCCTCCTTCTGTGCTCTTTTTTGGAATCGAGTGCGGCATGGCCTGCGAAATGAATTTCGAGCCACGGCTCACGCGCTGGGCCATCCTAGTGCTTTTTCGTGCCTAGTATAGAGGGATGACCCGATTCCGCCGATTTGGTGCATATGGTTTCATCTCCGCGACGTAATTCCTGGTCGGATGAACCAAATTGTGATTGGCCGGGGCAAACGTCGGGCTTCATTCGAGTGGGAGCTCAAGACACACTACATCGAGGTGATTTCATGTCATCAGCACGAAAGCCGATTCGTAAAGACCCGGCAGCCACGGACACAGGACTCTTTCGCTGCGCAGAATGCGGAGCGCTATTTAGTTCGCTAGACGAACTTAGCGAACATCTGGAATCGACCAACCATGGTGATCCCTCCGATCAACAAGAACTGGACCAGGCCGCGGGCGAAGGCATGACAGGGGAATATGACCAGCTCGATGGACCGAGGTACCAGGAAGAGAAAAGGCATTAAGCAACTTTAAGGCGGGCGCTTCGGACCGGTCGCAAGGATTGTTTGGCGTTCAAAGACTTCCGGTCTCAGTTTTGGTCCGGTGCGCCGCATGGGCACGCAAGGGAGTCAAGAATGTACGAGATTCGCGAACTGCTGGTCGCTCTGATATTCGCTGCCGTTGCCTTCGCTGCTCTTTATATTCCATTTGTAATTCTTTCTTGTCTGTATTCAGCCGGTCAGAGCTGGTCAGCTCGGAACGCCGAGCCGCTTCTCAGTGCGAGCACGGCCACGAGCACGTCCGCGAACATTTCCTCGTGACCAGCAACGTGAAACGCTATCTGACGCTGTTCCTCAATATGGTGCAGAGCAAAGAGCACGAATAGCCCTCCTACGCTCAAGCTCCGGAGGGTGAAATTTCCATTTTGGAACTCGTTCATTGATCGGCTGCCTCCCGACTGAAAGCGTCGGTCCCGACCAAATGAATCGGGATGCAAAAACCGCAGACGCAAAGTGCGCTACCCCTACCCCCCGGCGTTTTTTCTGTAAGTGCTGATTCTAAAGGACTTATAGCTGCGGACCCCGTAAGTGCTGGGAATAAAGGACTTAGCGGATTTGTAGCGCCACCCTCCGCGGTGGCAGGTTTCAAACCTAAAATCGCCGGCGGGGACGCCAGCGCTACAGAGGCCATACCTTCCCGACTGAAAGCGTCGGGACACACAAACCGTGCCACCACTACCCCCCCGCCTTTTTTGGAAGTGATAGAAAACACTGGTAGTTAAGTGTGTTGCGGGCTGTAAGTGATAGAAAACATTGGGGGCTTTCTGGGCGTGTGCGCGAGGGAAGTCCGTAAGTGATAGAAAACATTGGGAGTTGGTGCCGTCTATGTCGACGGGGTGTCCGCCGCGGCGGATTGTCCCCCGCGGCGCTTCAAGCAAGTGCGTGATCGGCTTGAGTAACACAGGCCCGCCTAGCCCTGCCTGTCCGGCAGGCGGGCGGCAGGCGAGCCTGCCTAACCGGCAGGCGGGCTTCGCGATGTGAGTTCCACTTTGGGAAACCGCGCACAGGCTGAAGCCTGTGTTACTTGGGGTCGCAGTTCGTAGCGCCGAATTCATACGACATGTTACAACAAGGGTAAACTAATGTCAAGAGAATAATATAGGAATTAGGGGAAGAATTGTTACAAAACCTATTCGAATGACTGTTCGAATGAAAAGAATTGGTATGAAGGGGCTATTCTGGTAAAAGGCCCAGCGTTCTTCTCCCAGAAGGAACTGATAGATCGCTCAGAAAGGTGTTAACCCTGAGCCGCTTTCTTCATTAAGAGTTGAGCGCGACACGACTGTAACGTTTTATGTCACCGGGCATCTTCGTTTTTAACATCCGGGACATATAACCCTGGTTCTTGAAGTAATTCGCGTAGGTCAAATCTTCTCCTTCGCGTCTTGCATATCCTCGCGACTCCTTCTTGAAGACCGTAAGAATGTGGTCAATTCCCGCCTTTGTCGCCTTACGCCAATGACTATGGTGTGCGTGATAATATTTCGCCCATTGTCCGTGGAGTTGCGCGGTCAGATTCGGATCGCCCCATTTTGCCCCGACCATTGCCAATGCGTGACTCATGAGGCTAAAGAGGGCGAAATACTCATAGGACTTCAAATTGCGTATGTAGACCTTTTCTGCCACTAACGCGGTGCGACTCTCCCACAATACTTCATCGAGAAGATAGAGCTGGAAGATCAGTTCCGGTAAGGTCTCCCGGATACTCTCGTAGAGTTCGCCCTCAAATAAATCAGCCACGTTTTTCGCAACAGCGGGTCCCAAGCGTGGCTTGGCCCAATAGAAGCACGCGATCAATTGTGTGAGCCTCTTAATGCTAGTTCCATATTGGATGCCGACACTTCGTAATTCGCGGCTTCTCTGTCTCCACTCACGGTCTCGTCGCTCGTAGAAAAAGCCTTTGTTGCGAAAGAACCGGAATAACTCCAACTGGAAGTCGTCATTTGATGCCAAGTCCCAACTTTTTATTGGATTCTGTTGGTTGCTACGCACAGCAATTTTGCCGACGATCTCTTTTCGACGCTGAATTTTCCTGTCAAGTTCATCGCCAAGGGGTGGCTCGATCTCGATTACCCGGACCATGACGCGGGCATTGGCCGATGGGTTTGGGACATCGCGAATGCTGTGAAGCGTTTGTGACCCATTTACCACGCGTGGATTTTCCAGTGTTAGCACCTTTTGACCGGGGTCGTAGTGTTGCTTCTCGCAAAGCATCGTTATGCCATTGTTACTAAAGGCGAACTCCTTTGGACTTGATTTAAACGTGTCACGGATTCCCCGATTCACTTGCGAGCGTGAAATGCTGATTGCGACGCGTACATTGCGATTAAAGAGCAGGTCAAATGGATCGCTCTCCATGTAGCGGATGAAATCCAACAATCGGGCAAATACGATAGACGTTGCCACTTCGGTATCCGCCTTATCCGCTGGCAGGAGGGCGTGAATCCCGTTGAGGCTGATAGGGGGCGTGCGCGGCATAGCGCCATCGATGTCGTCCACCAAGCACTGTATCAGGTCGTCCATGTGGAACACTTTGAGCGCAGAGATGTTTTTCACCTGTTCGAAGTGGGCGTCGTTGCAACGATGATTTGTGACGAACATTAGTTCAGCAGCGCCGGCGTCATAACGTTCAAACAACTGTTTGTAACGCGGCCTAAGTTCTATTTTTACGGCCTTCTCCAGGTAGGCGGCACGTGCGGGACGATTTTCAAATGCCTGCCAGAAATATTTGATCTCTTGATAAAAAGATGGAGGTGCGATCTTGTTGAACTCCCTCGTAAATTTTGTATTGAGAACGTGGTGCAGAACAGTCTTGCCGTTGTCGGTAGCAAAGAAAAGATCGATTTTTCCGTCCTTCGAGCCATCGGAAATGAAGATGTCGCGCGGATTCATGAAAAACAGTTCAGCAAACCACCGGCCAAATGCCTGGGGTTCGCTGTCGAGATGTTCCTTCTCAGTCTCTTTTACACGTTCTAGCATGAACTCGAATAAGTCGCTCTTATTCTGTGCTGACATGTTGATCTCCTGAACCAATTGCGGGAAGTGTGTATTGAGAGTGAGGGCATAGTCAAGGTTTTGAAGAACAAAATTCGAGAGAACACGACGCTGAGTAGACGAGGCATCGGGCAAGTGACGAAGCGATTGGAGCTGGTGGCCCTCCTTTCCCCCAAAAGTCTATAAGGGTGATCTGCTTGGAGAGAATTCGGGGTCAAATGCTCGGTATAGAGAAGTGGCTTTCTTGGCGGCCCACTCCAGCAGTGTCGGACTGTCAGCGTCTTTCAGGATTTGCGCTCTGGAATAAAGAGCAATTCGGCACGCTTGTCTGTTGTCCAATCTTTCCCATTCCATTGGTTCACCAACAATCTGTTCCACCTCATTCTTGCGTGAGAACAAATACTCAAAGAGTTGTTTATTCTCATCCTTATTCCCGCTGTCCAAGTAGAGTTCAATTCGAAGCCGCTTTCGCCGAGCGAATGACGCGACGAGCCTCGCTAGTTCCGGTCGTGATCTGTCCAGAGAAGCAAGAACGAGCCAATTCTGCCCTTGCGGCGAAATGTTGCGCAATGGAAAATCAGATTGGGTCGCGAGTCGCGCGTTTAACTTTGCAAAGAAATGAATATATGCTTCCTCGCGATCGTTGGTGCGTACGAATGTCATTCGGCGTTCTGTCATGTTCACAGATGTCGTCCGCCAGCCCTCTTCGAGCCAGGCGGCGGATTGTGGTTTCGTTGGATCGTTAGACCACCAAGCGCGATATTCAGTGGCCGACCGTGGCAACTCCTTCTTGAGAATCTCTTCGAGTTGCTGGAACGTGAGGGGGATCGAAGTAGTGTCGGCTGGCAGTGCCTCCAAGAAACTTGCGAGAGGAGCATAGCTTCCCTGCGGACCTTCCGCTTCCTCTTGGTGAGCGGGTATCGCGGTAGCGACGAGGAGAGGCTGCGCAAGTGGCGTCTCGGCAGGGGGGACCGGAAGGTTGTTCTCAAGCCACTCCGCCGCGAATTGTATTGCGCGCCGCTCGCCGGAAGTTAATTCGCCTCGGAAATGAGCTAACTTGTTTCGCGCATCCCGTACCTGCTGGAGCAAGACCCGAAGTTCGGAAACGTCCTTCGCCTCTGAAAGCTTCGGAGCGTGCGCGTGGCGCAACAATACGTTTGTGAACTCGTCGAATGTAAGATCCTCGAACTTCTTACTCGACTCTTGCAGTCCAAGTCTCTTCTCAGCTTCGGCGAGCGCATCCATGTCAGTTCCCGCGGGAGGAGGGCTAATATTTGCTTTCTCGAAATACGCCTTGATCGCCGGAGGAAGCTTTTTGCGGATTTCGGACGTCCGGTCAGTAACCGTCGCAATCGCGGAATGCAGTCCATCGTTGTCGCCGGCATAAAGGGCACGGATCGCATCCTTGACACGTGATTCGATGCCTTCGATCAACATCAAATCCTGGGCATACTCGCGGAAGAATACAGCCATATCAGCAGTCGTCACGATCCCGATCAGCCGCCCGTCATCCACGATCAGCGCGAAGTTGTCACGATGGATGTCGTCGAGCGTTGCTAGCAGATCCGCGTCCGCTGCATAGCTGCGCACTCGTTGGGTCGCGTCACGGACCAGAAGCGCATTGGCCTCAGTACGAAAACACTGGGTAGCCCGAAGGATGGATTCGAAGGTGATCACCTGCCCTCGAAATTCTCCGTTCGCGTCGGTCACGGGTAATTGTCCATACCCGTGCTGATACATAATGTTGATGGCGCTGTGTACACGGTCATGTGGGAGGATAGTTCTAAGTTGTTGGTCATCGGGAAGCAGGTCTTCGAGTGTGAGGGCCATCGTTTGAACGCCTCTGGCTCCGTTTGGCTGAGCTTAATTCGTCGCGACGATTCTTACATGATTCTCCATCTTTTAGGAACGGGGGAATAGCTAGACCGCCTAATGCACCTATAGGAATTGGTTGCTGCCTGTTTTGGCTTTGAGGGCAGTTTGTCGGCCACCCGGACAGGTGCAGAAAAAGCCGTTGACAGGTTCGCCCTCTGAACTACAGATTGCGCTCCTCTAGACGCGCACGGACACGCCATCTCGCGTGCAAAGGAGTTCATTATGGAAAAAGTTGGATACGAAGTTTTTGAAGCGCTGAATCCATTTTTCGAGGTCGTCCTAAAGGGACTCGGCGGGCTGGTTGACGGGGAACACTATTTCGATACGTTCGCCGATGACGCGATCTTCGAGTCGCGCTATCACTTTCCGGGGTGGCCTGTGACGATTCGGGGGCGGGCGAATCTGATGGCGAGCCTTTCGGGATACGGCAAGACGATCAAGCTTCACTCCGGCGACGGGCTGGTTGTGCATCGAACGGAGGATCGTCGCGTCGTTATTCTTGAGTACGAAGTGCATGGGAAGTTTCTTGCGAGTGGCGCGGCTTATGACAACAGGCTGATTTCGGTGGTCACAATTGAGAATAGGAAGATTGTGTATTGGAGGGATTATATGGATTCGCTGGCGGCTTGGAGGGGGTTGAATTCGTGAGGGTGTGGGGCGGGGAAAGGACTCAGGTCTGTCGCGCGGAAACCGCGCGCCGAGACCTGAGCTACAAGAACGGCACGGCAACACCCCCACACTGGTTCTCCGGGCTTGCTCTATACCTTTCTTGATGCAATTGACATAGAGTGTCTGCCGGATTCTTGATGGATTACCCCGGCTAGCCAGAACGAGGGCTTCCGGCACCTGTTGAGTATTGAGGGAAAGCGCTGGGTGATCCCGATCGTCCCGGGATCCGGAGAAGCAAAATGTTGGCCAGCAAAAAGTCATCGCTAGAACGCAACCTCGTAGTTGCTTTCGCCGTGGCGCTCCTCAGCATCGCCGCTCTAGGGTTCTTGCAATATCGTACGGCCAATCGATTGAGCGAGGACAACCAATGGGTGTCTCACACGCAGGATGTCCTGCGGGAATTAGCGGAGACCCGAAATAGCCTTAATCGCGCCGATGCAACCGCTCAGAGCTTCTTTATAACCGGCGATACGAGCGATCGCGCGTCTTTCGCCAGAACGGTCACTGCTCTGAACCGTCATGTTCAGAACTTGAAGAACCTGACAGTCGATAACCCAGCGCAACTAAACAAACTCGATCTCCTCGGACCATTGGTGGCAGGCAGCGAGTACGCTCTTCAGCAAGAGCTCGATTCCCCAGGTGCGGGACAACTCGCACAAAAGCAAGTCCTGATATTGGAAAACTCAGTCCGAAAATCGAATGATGCGGTCCGCGCCGGCCTCACGATTATGGAGACCGCCGAGCTGGATCTCTTACAGCAGCGAAATCAGGCGGCTCAGCAGGCAAATCATCGCGCGAATTTAATCATTTTCTTCGGGAGCCTGATTGCCGGGGCTTTTCTCACCGTTTTCGCCGTGGCGCTTCGTATTGACATTTTGAAGCGCTCTCAATCGGAAGCCAAGATACGACAACTTCTGGAATCCGCGCCGGATGGGATGGTGATTGTCAATCGCGAGGGACGCATAGTTCTCGTAAATTCCCAGACTGAAGAGCTCTTCGGTTATGGCCGGAAGGAATTGATCGGGCAACCTGTGGAGATACTGATTCCCGGGCGCTATCGGGCAAGACATCTGAGTGAGCGCGCCAAGTATTTGCAGGAACCGCGCAATTGGGCCAGTGGAGTGAAACTGGAACTTCGCGGCCTTCGGAAGGACGGGACGGAGTTTCCCGCCGAGATCAGCTTGAGCCCGATGGAGAATCAAGGAGAGGCGCTCATCTTGAGCGCGATACGCGACATTTCGGAGCGTAAAGCGGCGCAGGAGACGGTGGAAGTCCAGGCGAAGTTCCTGAATGCCGCCAACGATGCAATCATTGTCGGTGATACCGCTGAGAGAATTATCTATTGGAACGGTGGCGCCGAGCGGCTCTATGGCTGGAAAAGAGAAGAGGCCATCGGCAAGTCGTCCCACGAATTGCTGCAAACAGAGTTCCCCGTCCCGTTTGAAGAGATCGCCAGCCGGCGTGAAAAAGGCGAGTGGGAGGGAGAGCTGATTCACCGAAAGCGGGACGGCACAAAAATTACGGTTGCGAGCCATTGGACCACATTGAGGAATGCACAACAAAAGGTTGCTGGATGGCTAGAGATCAATCGGGACATTACCGAACGGAAGCGCGCGGAAGAAGATGTGCGCGCGCTTTCCGGACGTCTCCTTCAAATTCAGGAAGACGAGCGGCGCCACATCGGCAGGGAGCTTCACGATAATTTGGGCCAGTACCTGTCGTTGCTAAAAATTGGGCTGGACACTCTGCACACATTTGCGAAAAGTGCTGGGAATAACCAAGGCCAGAGGCTCGACGAGTGTATCCAGCTGGCTGAACAGTCTCTGGCGGAAGTTCGCACCGCGTCCTATTTGTTGTACCCGCCGATGCTTGATGAATTGGGCCTGCAGTCGGCCATCCCGATGTATCTGGAGGGATTCGCGAAGCGGAGCGGCATCCAAACTACGATTGAAGTTCCCGCGACGATCGGCCGCCTGCCACGCGATGTTGAGCTTGCACTTTTCCGGGCGCTTCAGGAAAGTTTGACCAACGTGCACAGGCATTCCGGCAGCGCAACCGCGTACGTGCGGATTGTGGGGGAAGACGGGAACGTCACGCTCGAGGTCAAGGATGTCGGCAAAGGAATTCCCGCCGATAAATTGCACGAATTCGACAAGGGTGTGCCGGGCAAACTCGGAGTCGGCCTGCGAGGGATGAAGGAGCGCATCCGCCAATGCGGAGGCAAATTAGAAGTATCTTCCAATCATGAAGGGACAACGGTTCGCGTGACGATCCCTTCCGGAGAATCGAAGTCGAGCTTTGCGAACAATTAAGGAATGACCAGACTGCGCGAATCGCCAGCCCAGGGAAAATCGCGAGGCCGGGGGTGAGACCGGCGACGTCAATGTCCGGGTTAGTAATTCCGCAACCTTCGGATCTGCCAAATTACCCCTCGGCCCCACGCGACCTGCGCCGGCCGGCTGATCTCGCGGATGCCCATCTTTGATCCTCGCTTGCAAGTCACCTCGAAAACGTGACCGTAAGGTGAAGTCACCTCGAAAACGCCGTTCTCATTCCGCAATACTTCCGCGGGATTCTCCACTTCCATGACGCCGTCCATGCCGACGCTGCACGAAACGGTGGGGCTGATAGTTTCGAACATAGGGCCTCTCATGAATATGTGAATATGAACGCACAACTTCCTCGGTATTCTCAAACTGAGATGAATTGGCAGCCATACGGAGAATCCCGTATTTTTCAATCCAGTCCTCCTGAGTTTCCGTATTAAGACTTTCCTGAAAACTCGCTCGTGAGGCTCGCGATTTTTTGAATAATCGGAAATTGCCGGCTTGATTCCAATAAGACATTTATTGGAGCTTATCTGGTTCACAAGCTCGTTTCGCAGTCCAGCTTTCTTCCGCCCCTATTTACAGTTTTGACCTGATTCGAAATCCCTGTGTCGAGGACCATGATTGGATCGTTGGCCCGCCCCGCCCGCGTGAGCAATAGGAGAATAAATATGAAAAAAACATGGACGTCCTGGTTCATGGCGCTAACGTTTGTAGTGTGTTTGCTTTTGGCCGTGGGGGTGCTGGTCTTGCCCGCTGCTGATGCGAATCAACCCTTTGATTCTTCGCAAGGTAATCAGCCCTCTTATCACGTTACGATGGTGCCGAGAACGATTCTCGCGATTAATTATCAGAATCGAACGAAGACGGAGATTGGATTCCGGGGATCTCCCCTCATGCCTCTCGCAAAGGGTAGCGCAATCGTCGAGGGCAAAAATGGCCGCATCGCCATCAACGCCAACTTCAGGAATCTCACGCCTGCCGTGAATTTCGGCCCCGAATACCTTACTTATGTTTTGTGGGCAATCACGCCGGAAGGAAAAACGAACAATCTCGGGGAGCTTCTCCTCTCCGGCGACAAGAGCAAACTTCAGGCAACGACGACTCTCCAGACGTTCGGACTCATTGTCACGGCGGAGCCCTATTACGCTGTGTCCAATCCCAGTGACGCCGTTGTTCTCGAGAACGTGGTCCTTCCGGGTACCTCCGGTACACTCCAGCAGGCGAACGTCAACTACACGTTGTTCGGACGCGGCTTGTACAGTTACGACGTTGCCGCGGCAGCACGATCCTACCCGAAGGCCGAGGCGCCTCTCGAAGTTGAAGAGGCTAGGAACGCCGTACAAATCGCGGGCAATCTGGGCGCCAAGCTATATGCACCTGAGACAATAAGCGATGCTGAACAGTCATTGCGAAATGCTGAGGGCATGCTCATGAATGGCGAGAAGAAGGTGGTCGTGCAGGATTCTCGCGACGCTGTGCAGAAGGCTGCCGAGGCGATCCAGATGACGATCCAGCGCATCGAGGAAGAAACGCAAGCCCAGGAACGCGCCGCGGCCGCTCAGCAAACCGCCGAGGCTAAGGCGCAGGCAGAGGCAGCTGCCGCAAAGGAGCAGCAAGAAGCAGTTGCTCGCCAGCAAGCCGAACAACAGAAACAGCAAGCGGAGGCGCAGGCAAAGCAAGACGCTCAGGCGCGCGCCCAGGCGGAATCGCAAGCCCAACAAGAGGCGGCCGCTCGAGCCGCAGCGGATGCAAAGGCTCAGCAGGAGGCGCAAGCACGCGCCGCAGCAGAAGCACAATCCCAGCAGGATGCACAGGCAGCCGCCCGAGCTCAGGCAGCCGCGGCGCAAGCCGAACTGGAAAAGCAGCAGCTTCGCGAATCGCTTTTGGAACAATTCAATCGCATCCTGCCCACCACTGACACGCCACGCGGCCTGAAAGTGAATATGGCCGACGTGCTCTTTGCATTTGGAAAGGCGGATCTTCAACCGGCGGCTCGTGAAGCGCTGGCAAAATTTTCGGGCATTGTAGCGGCGCACCCCGGGCTCAAGATGGAGGTGGACGGATATACGGATATTATCGGAAGTGACGCATTCAATCAGACGCTTTCAGAAAACCGGGCGAACAACGTCCGCGCGTATCTGATCGACCAGAGTCTTGATCCAACTTCAATCACCGCGGTTGGATTTGGGAAATCCAATCCGGTCGCGAGCAACGAAACAGCCGCCGGCCGTCAACAGAATCGCCGTGTTGAAATCATAATCTCCGGCGAAATTATCGGAACACAAATCGGCTCATCCAGAACTGGGCAATCGTCACAAGGGAACCATTAGCGGTAGAAACTGCCGCGCCTCGATAGGTTTTTCCGGGCGGCCCTTGGAGATCAAAGGCGCGGAAATGTACCGATGGTGGCTGTCCTACAGGCGAACGGACCGGATCGGACGTAGACTAAAAAAATGAAGCATCAGCCCTGCTTAGGCGCAATGAGATCAGCACGGACCCTATCTTCGAGTTGACCTCCTCCTAAACCTTCGAGCAAAGGACATCGCGCCATATTCATCGAGGAACTGTAGTCCCTTTGCTGTTCTCCTTGCTCACTACCCCACGATCGATTCTGCAGCTAACTAAATCGGCCCGAGGAACTGCCCTCCATCCACACGCAGGATCTGCCCAGTAATTCGCCGCGCTCCGGGCCCGCAAAGAAATGCCACGGCGGAACTGACATCTTCGGGGTCCAGAAAGCTGCCGACAAGGCTCTCCGCCATCGCCGCATCCTGAATTTCCTTGGAAACTTTCTCGGTCATTGGAGTACGTACCCAGCCCGGCTCAACCACGTTCACGAGCACTCCCAATCTCCCGGCTTCGCGCGCTACGCTCTTGGCCAGACCGAGCAGCCCCGCCTTGCTGGCGGAATATGTTGACGTCCCAAATTTCCCTCGGGAACCATTGATGGAACCAATCAACACGATGCGCCCCCCGGTCTTGTTTTTCCGCATTAATGGCAGCGCATGACGTACAAGCAAAAAAGCGCCCCGCAAATTTACACTCTGGACGAGGTCCCAATCCTCTAGCGATAGTTTCCAGACAACGGCGTCGCGCGAAACACCCGCGGCATGGATTGCGAAATCAACTTGTTTCCAATGGTGCGCTGCGTCCGTGACCGCACCAGCTACGGAGGTATCATCCCGGACGTCGCATTTTATCCACGCGATGTCAGCGGATGAGGGGCGCTCGAGGTCTAATGAAATGGCTTTAGCCCCCGCCGCCTGGAGGGATTGAATGATGGCTCCGCCAATTGCGCCAGAGCCCCCCGTTACCAACGCGACTTTTCCAACCAGCTCTGTCAACGAGGAACCTCATCGAGGACTTTATGACTCACCCAGGGGGCGATTTCCTCCACAAGCTCCTCACTCCAACGGGCGCCCTCTGCCAGCCGCCTACGCAATAGGATGAAATCGACTTCCCGGTTTTTCTTGTCTCCGGATTGAAATGCACGGAAACCTGCATTCGCTTCCGTCATCATGTTTAAGGAGAGCCATGCTCTGTTCGATTCGCGGTTGCGGTCCCAGTGTTCGAGCTTGTGCTTCCTCATGCTTTCGATGGTTTTTGTCAAACAGTCGGGCATGGTGTGAAGCAGCTTCGTGCACATTTGTTCGACGGCTTCATCAAGAAGGCTGAGGTCAATTTGCGAGGAGAAGAGCAATTCCTGGCCCTGTCGCTTCGCTTCACCCGATTTAAATTCGCCAAGAACAATTCGCCCGTATTCGTCAAGGAATCGATCCGTCACAACCAACGGATTCGCAACAAACGACTCTTTCACGCGAGTCACGGGAACGATTTGAGTCAATCCCCCCAGCCGGTAAAAGCGATGTGCGCTCCACGGCTCGCAGAGTGTGGCGCTGTTCATGGCGTTTTCGATGCCAACAAATAGCGGTAGGAAGTCCGTGCTGCCGCCATCAGGCGCCGAGCCATGCTTGGGGCCTGCCTGGCTGAATACTGCCAGGTCGCTCGAAACGGAAAAGTCGCATGCCATTCCGATTTCTTGGCCTCCACCCACTCGCATCCCGTTCACGCGGCAAATCACGGGTTTGTCGCAGTGCAGAACGGCGGTCACCATGTCATTGAAAAGTCGCATGTACTGGCGATATTCACCCGGCGTACCCGCATAAATTTCCGCGTACTCGCGCGCGTTTCCGCCAGAACAGAATGAGCGATTGCCCGCGCCTGTCATCACGACAGCGACTGCTGCCCGGTCATTGGACGCTTCCCTCAGCGCGAGAATGATCTCTTTGATCATCTCAGTCGTGTAACTGTTCAACTCGGCGGGATTGTTCAGCGTTATCCAGAAATTGTAGAGGCCGGCGACGACAGAGCCGTCGCGTGCGTGAACCGGACGATGCTCCACAAGAATGTTTTTCCGAGGTGGAGTTTCCACCAGGTTGTGGTTTTTCATGCGCTCTCCTTGTTATGCAGCCCATTTCCATTTGGCCTCAGAATCACCCGTCGCCGGATTGATTTCCGCGCGACTGCTTCGAACACTTCGGGGGCATCTTCCAACGAGTGCTCTTCGATGTATGGCTCAACCGCAATTTTCCCTGTGAGGACGAGATCGAGCGCCGCTGGATATTGATCCGGCGGGCAGCCCCAATTCCCGCGCGCCGTCGCGTCCAGCGCCATTAAGTTTGACAGGCGGATTTCCACTTTCTTTGCCGTGTATCCAACAATAGCCAGATACCCTCCGAAATCCAGCAGGGCGAACGCAAGCTGTTGCCCAGCCGGTGTACCGCTCATCTCAAAAATCTTCAGTCCAATTCCGTGCCGGCCGCTCTCTTTGGCGAAGTTGCGGACGGTAGCTCTGATCTCTTTTTCGTCCAGGTTTTCTGAATTGATCGCAACTGCGGCGCCATGTTTGAAGGCGAGGTCCAATTTCTCTTCGTCGATATCAATGGCGGCAACCGCCGCGCCCAGCGAGGAAGCAATCTGGACTCCAAAGCCTCCGATACCACCCGCGCCGATAAAGACGGCCACGTCATCACGACCGACCTTCGCGCGGCGAATCGCTTCCCAAGGAGTCGTGACCGCATCGGCTATCACGGAAAGGTGTTCGGGGCGAATCCCTGTTGGCAGCGGTTCTGGAACCGCGCACAATCCCCGCGCAGGCACACGGACGTGCGTTGCGAATCCTCCGTCCCCATCATTGCCCGGCATAAATTGGTTCCGGCAAATTGTTGGCCGGCCTGCACGGCAAGCGGCGCAATTCCCGCACGGAATTACAGCAGGAACGATTACCAGCCGTCCGTCCCATTTGCCTGAATTTTCCCCGGCAGCGACAACCCTTCCGCAAATTTCGTGCCCGAGAATGATTGGAAGCGCCTTCCGCGTGGGAACGCCTTCATATGCAAAGCCAACATCGGTGTGGCAGACGCCGCATCCCATTACTTGAATTACGACCTCATCCGGTCGAGGTTCCAGCGGGGGCAGCTCAAAAAGTTCAAGCGGCATACCGGAAGTCGTCAATTGAAAAGCGTGCGCGCCTTCGATTCGCATGATTACCTGGCCTCCGCTGTGGTTTGCAGGCTGGCTAATCTCTTGAACGCCAACAACCCTGCACCCAACGCGCAGACGAAATCGCAATCGTGGGGAACATAGACATGAACCTTCAACCGGTCTTCAAGCGCTCGCACGATTCCGGCTTGTTTCGCGACGCCCCCGATGAGCGTCAATTCCGCTTTCATTTCCACGCGCTTGAGCAGCGCACCCGCGCGGTCCGCAAGCGATTCATGGATGCCCCGCAAAATATCCTCCACGCCTACGCCCGCGCTAACATGGTTGATGATTTCGCTTTCGGCGAGAACCGCGCAGACGCTTGAAATCGGCTGCGGGTGCGTTGCTCGCAGGGAAAGTTCTCCCACATCCTCCAAAGGGATCTCGAGGTATTTCGCAGCGCGTTGAATAAACATCCCGGATCCCGCGGCACATTTATCGTTGCTCTTGAAGTGCTTGACCTTTCCCGTTTCGGTCACCCCTATGGCGCGCGTGCATTGTCCACCGATATCCAAGATGGCTGAGGTTCCCGGGTTGAGGAAATGCGCTCCGCGTGCTCCGGCCGTGATTTCCGTGACCTGAATGTCGCGGAAACCGACACCGTAGCGACCGAATCCCGTGCTCGAAACGTATTCGATTCTGGAGCGATCCACTACCGCGTCAGTCAAGGCTTGTTGCAACGCTTCGTTCGCGGCGTCATCCACATTCACTCCGCTTCGTGTTCGGCCTTTGCCGATCACCCGCGGCGTGCCATCTTCTTGCAGCAGCAGAAGAGCTTTTGTGAAGCTCGTCCCGCAATCAATGCCCGCTACGATTGGCATGGTCGCCTTTCCAAACACCGAACTCAAAACTTTCATCGAGCTTTTCAATTGCGAAAAGCGCCGCGCCTAGCGCTCCCATGAAGTGGGCATCCGGGCTGATTTCCATTTTTTGCCCCAGAATTTCTTCGAGCGCGCGCACCATTCCAATATTGCGCGCCACGCCGCCTGTCATCGTGATCTCCGGCTCTATATTGAGCCGCCGCGCCAACGATACCGTTCGCTTTGCAATGGCCAGATGCACGCCTCCGAGTATGTCCTCACCCTTTTTCCCTTGAGCGAGATAGGAAAGGATGTCGGATTCGACGAAGACCGTGCACACGGTTGCGATCTTCACTGGGCGCGTTGCTTTGAGTGAGAGAGGTCCAATCTCGTGCAAGCCGATCCCCATCACTTCAGCCGCATTTGCGAGAAAGCGCCCCGTCCCAGCGGCGCATTTATCATTCATTACAAAATCCAGGACTTCGCCACTCGGGCCAACGCTGATCGCCTTGGAATCCTGGCCTCCCATGTCAATTACCGTGCGCGTTCCCGGGCACAGGAACTGAGCGCCTTTTGCGTGGCAACTAATCTCAGTCATTTGTGCATTGCCAAATGAAATTTTGTAGCGGCCATAGCCTGTGCCGACGATGTACCCGACTTCCTCCGCAGGTATTCCTGCTTCCGCGCAGCATTTGTCGAATGCCCGTTCGGCCGCCTTTTGTACATTTGCCCCGGTGTCCACAAGAGCTCGCCCCAAAATCTTTATCCCGCCGGTATCCGAAAGGATGACGGCTTTCGTTTGTGTCGAGCCAACATCTACTCCTGCTGCGATTCGCATAATGACTCCAACCTATGTCCAGTGTTGGGCGGCTGCCGCTGCTTTAGAGTGTTCGAGTGACTCGAAAAAGGCGTCAACGCGAGTCCTCGTTTGCGCCTCGGAAAAATATCTGGGATCTTCCAAATCGGACTCGATGTAAAGAGTGGGGATTCCGAGCTGTTTGGTGAAATAGTCGCGCATATCGCCCTGGCCGGCCGAAAACAACCTGCAACTCTTTACAAAATGAATGATGATTCCGTCCGCGTTCCATTCTTCGACGTAACGCTTGATCTGCTCGTAGCGCTGCAAATAATTTCTGTTCGTAACGTTCTGCTGGATCATGTGAAGAGCCACGGACTCAAACGGCCTGTCCGGGTCATGCCGGAAACCAAACTCCCACAATCCGCCGACGGTTGAATACGTTGACGCCACCGCGCAGGCCTGCCACTTCGCAAACATGTCCCGGAACGTTCGGAAATAGGGGTATGGCGGAGGGCCTTCCATGACCAGACGGAAGTGCTCTTTCTCGTAGACGCCTTGCCCGACATCACACTTGGCCTGCATTTCAGCCAGGGCAGCCTCAAAAAATGCCACTCCCTCTGGTTTTGCTCGATACACATAAAGAGGACCCATTAATGTGATTGCGTCGAAGTACGCGTCGAAGGGCGACGGACGATTTCGCGCAAGATGTTTGATCTGCGACCACAGATCCTCGGTGCGACTGGAACATTCGACTGCATGCCGGAATCGGTCGTAATCAAATTTCCGGCCGATTAGCTTCTCGAATTTTTCAACTGTTTCCTTCAGTTGACGGACCACATATTCCACATCCGCCTTCATCGGTTCATCGGTTCGCATGAAGGGAATGTCAATCACATACAATGGAGCGCCGGAGAGCTTCGCCGTATGTTCAAACCATTTGAGATAAGTGTTGCACCCAACAAAATTGCAGAGAATCAAGGTGGGAGTTGGGAGTTTTCCGCCGGTCGGCGTGATGCCTTTCAACAAGCAACCGATATCCGCTTTCACATATGCGCAGTTATCCGCGGCATATCCCAATTCTTCAGCCGCAAGAATTGGTTCGAGCGATTGATGGCGGATAGCCAATTGCAACGCGTTCACTTCGGGATAAAGAGGCACCGCCCCGAATCCCTCCAGCAATTCGACACAGTTGCCGGAGATCATCATGGAGACCGCGGGTGGATCGCCTGTGTTTGCCGCGCGGTCTAATTTCTCGTACCACGCGAGCATTAAATCCTTCTGGCTCTGATGAACGCTGCTGCGATATTCAGTTTTTTCGGCCATAAGTCAGGTCCTAGTCAAATACCAGCGATTCAACAAAGGTCTCCACTTCCATGCGGATGCGATCAAAAGTGAATAGCTTTTCCTCGAATTCCACTTGCAAATGAGGTATGCCGGCCCGCTCCAATTCCTGCTTGAACGGAACGTAGTCGAAGTAGGCGGGTTCGCAGAACTTTGCGATCAGAAATAGCACCGCATCGGCTTTTGTCGCTTTCACTTTTTCCGGCAGGGCAAACCATCTCGGGTGTCGAAAATCGTGACGGACCGAAGAATAGACGGAGCTCTCGTTGTAGCTATTCGCCAATGCCATCACGGGATCCCCTTCTGTGGGAACATCGCTATCGAACCACGACTGGCCAATGGTGAAATCATCCGCGACAACGTAACAACCGGCCTCCTCAATCAGTTTCAGAAGCGCAATCGGCGGCTGCTCGCAAAAGGAACCTTCGATAACGACCCGGATCGAGTCCCGTTTCTTATTTTGTCGTGTCCGCAATTTCGACAATGCGTCTTCCATGAGAACGATGTGCGCTTCAACCGGAAGTAGATTTCCGGCTCTCACAAGTAAGTACGATTCCCATGCCCGAACCGTGTGGGGCTCACGCGCGCGAAGCTGACAAATTTCACGGATCAGAGCCCGGTCATGGTTGTAAATTGAAATCGAATCCCGGATTTGCCCGTCTCCAATCTTGTGACCGCAGAGTTCCTCGAGGCCATGGAGGATTCGTCGATACTCTTCGGATAGGAAGTGGCTGGAAGCCGGAGAGCTTGGGTTCTGCGGTAGATGGACGAAGTCGATATAAATCGGGGGGAAATTCCTCTTCATTACAAAGCAGAGATTGCGCGCCGAATCACAAATCGTTGAAAACAGGAACGCGTCAAAGGGCTTCAGGTGCCCCGTCATTCCCATTTCCATGGTTGTCTTAACAATCGAGCAAATGAACGATCCAAAGCGCGAATCTGCGTGCTGGATATCGAGCCGGTCGCCAGCCCCGCTCAAACCAACCGGGAGCATTCCCGCAGAGTGAATCAGTTCGACGGGGGCGTAGACAGGAAAATAGGCGACGGCCTTGCCGCCGTCGTGCGCCTCTTTCCAATCACGGATAGAGGTGAAATTGATGTCTTCCAGTAATTCCGAACATTTCGCGAGTAATTGGTCCATTCGAGCCACCGGGAGGCTTACCGTCATACGATAGCCGCAGGCATCGGCGCGACTCTGTGACGGGGGTCACTTTGGCATGTGACCAATATCGCTTTTCGGGGCCATTGCTCCGGGTCAAGTTGTGGAAGAGCACAAATAGAATCTTTTCAATGGGGGATCACAGAAGGTGTCCACCGAAAAAGAAACGAAATCATATTTCTCGGGCCGTTTCGCATTTTGGCGAGGAGCAACACTCCAAAGTATCCGATACTCATGTCCTGCTTTCCGGGTTAATCCAACCAGGACGACAACGCCCGCCAAACAGGACGCTCCGAGATCTTCGCAACAACATCTTTGCTGAATAGCGGGAACAACACGATCGGGTCCTTCGGCTGCGGCGACGAGCCATGTCCTCCAGGCACCTGTGTCATCGCACGCTTTGATCGAAGATCACGCGATTCGTCTTATCTTGCCCTCTGAGAAGTAATTGGATCTCGGTCGCTTTCACTTCCCCTTGAATTGCGCGGAGCGCTTCTCGAGAAACGCACGAGTTCCCTTCAAGCATATCCTCTGTAGCGCAGCAAAGACCGAACAGTGTCGCTTCGAGAAATAATCCTTCTTCCTGTGGCATCTCAACACCCCGCTCGATTGCCTCCATCGCATACTGGACGGCAAGCGGCGCGTTCGCAATTATCTTCCTGGCAACGGCCACCGCGGCGGGCATTAATTCGGCCGGTTCGAAAATGTGATTGACGAGTCCGATTCGCATGGCCTCTTCGGCGGAAATCATATCGCCGGTCAGGATGAGTTCATGCGCCAAGCCTTTTCCGCACAGACGCGCCAATCTCTGTGTTCCACCGTGGCCTGGCAGAATACCGAGCTTCACTTCGGGCTGTCCGAGACGAGCGGTCCGGCTCGCAAGGCGAATTGAACACGCCAGCGCCAATTCGCAACCACCGCCGAGAGCAAAGCCATTGATTGCGGCAATTGAAGGCTTGCCCAGCGTCTCCAGAATTCGCAACACGCCATGGCCTAACATCGA
The DNA here is from genome assembly GCA_963737185.1 of uncultured Acidobacteriota bacterium. GTDB lineage: Bacteria > Acidobacteriota > Terriglobia > Acidiferrales > UBA7541 > DASTCZ01. Next base: position 286,077 of record CAVTRS010000022.1, read on the forward strand.
AAACTCCTTGCCGTTAACTGGCGTCTGAACCGCAAGTTCGTTGATGTCTGCGCCGGCGACGAATGCTTTTTCGCCCGCGCCTGTAAGAATCAGGACACGAACGGATGGATCTACTCTGGCTGCCCCGAGCGCTGCCGATAATTCTTGATCCGTTTGCCGGTTCAGCGCGTTCAGCACCCTCGGACGATTGAAAGTGATGTAGGCAATCGAGTCGCGGACTTCGTACAACAAGTTCTCAAAATTCATGGGTGGAGTCTCCAGAGCTCAAATTAGTGGGTCGAATTCATACGCTTGGTCAAATTTAGCGGCTTGGGATTTTGTGGATTGGCGTAATCGCAGAATCCGACGCCGGCTTTTTTTTCCTTCCCGCCCGCCAACACCGTGCGCTTCAACAGAAGCGGTGACGCGAAGCGATTCTCGTGAAATTCGTCAAACCTGATCTGCGCGACGTAGTACGTCGTATCTAGGCTCACAAAATCCAACAGAGTGAGCGGTCTCATCGTGTGGCCGGAACTGAGCTTCACCGAATTTCGATGTCCGCGACATCGGCGACGCCTTCCACCATCGCACGAATTGCGTCAATCGAATACGGAACCAATAGTGTATTTACAATGAATCTCGTTCGGTCCGGCATTCACATTTTTCCCTTATGATCTGCAAAGTAAAACTTCATATTGCGATAGGGTCGGTACGAACAATCTCAGCGACGCATTAGCCCATTGATTCAACAATCATGGCAATCCCCTGGCCACCGCCGATACATGCCGTCGCCAGACCGTAGTGCAAATTCCGCCGCCGCAATTCAAGTAGCACTGTCAGAATTAACCGCGTGCCCGACGCGCCGAGCGGATGACCGAGCGCAATCGCTCCGCCATTCACATTTGTTTTTCCTCGGTCGAGTTGCAGTGCCTTTTCCACGGCTAGATATTGCGGGGCAAACGCCTCATTCACTTCCACCCGATCTATCTGCTCAAGCTTTAGTCCCGCGGCGGCCAGCGCCTTTTGCGTCGCAGGCACTGGCCCAATTCCCATTAGCCGCGGCTCGACTCCAACTGTTGCCCAAGAAATAATCCTTCCCAGCGGCTTCCACCCGCGCTCGCGCGCTGTTTTTGCATGCGTCACGACCACCGCTGCCGCCCCGTCGACAATGCCGCTCGCGTTTCCCGCTGTAACAATTCCATCTTTGCGAAACGCAGAAGGAAGTTTGTTCAGGGTCTCGAGTGTAGTTTCGGGACGCCGGTGGTCGTCCTCGCTGACCAACTTCACATTCTTCCCGGCCTTCACTTCCACCGGTACAATCTCCTCTTTCAAGAGGCCCGCCCTCGCTGCCGCTTCCGCGGCTAGCTGGCTGCGAAGCGCATACTCATCCGACGCGGCGCGCGTCACGCCGTATTCCGCTGCAACGTTTTCCGCCGTCTCGGCCATGTTGCAACCGCAATACGTGTCAAGTAGGCCCGCCATCAGCGAGTCTTCCAGTTTGCCTTCGCCGAGTCGGAAACCGCTGCGCGCTCCCCGGATTACATGCGGCGACTGCGTCATATTTTCCATGCCACCGGCGAGAACCAGCGCCGAATCGCCTAGTAGAATTCGTTGCGCCGCCTGAGCAATCGCTTCAATTCCCGAGCCACACAAGCGATTCACAGTGACGGCCGGCGTTTCAATCCTCAGCCCGGCCTTCAGAGCGACGTGCCGGGCGCCGTAAAGCGCATCCGAACTCGTTTGCATCACGTTGCCAAAAATGGAATGATCGAATTCTGCAGGATCAGTCTCCGCGCGCCGAATTGCCTCGCGCGCCGCCGCCGCGGCCAATTCAATCGCTGAAGTATCCTTGAATGCGCCGACGTATCGGGCGATCGGCGTGCGTGCTCCGGCAACAATCACAGCTTCAGTAGGGAAAATATCCAAGTCTAGCTCCATTAAGTCCAATACATATTGCCGTTACTTTCGGACGCACGAGAAATTGGCTGCATCGTCCGTGCTCCCGGTTCCGTTGTAACGCGCAAATGCGGGATAGGCACAAAGCGGGCGTGTTCTGACGACCTTATTGTCGACGACCTTGGAAGCGATGATTTGATCGGGGGCCTGGCCGCGTTCAACCCAATTCTCTAGTGCGCTCAAAAGGTCATGATCCTTGTCAACAATCGGAGCATTGTTCCCTGAGCCGCCAAATTGATTCGGGCCGTCTCCTCCGCCGCAGTGCAACATGCCGGGCGCCATAAACAAGCGGATGAAATCTTCCGTCTTCTTTTCGCCCCCCATTTTCTTTTCGACGTCCTCGTAGTAACCGAGCGTCATCAATGCGGCAACGGCAGGGTCCATCCAGCCTTGATAAATAATGGCTCTGCCTTTGTGCGCCTTGAACGCGGAAAGGTCAGGGTCATCGGCGCGCAATTCAGGCATCACTTTGTCGATAGCAGCCAGGTCGCTCGTGGCATCGAAATCTTTGCCGTTCCAATCAGGTTGATGTCGAATGGCCTGACCAAAAGTGGCTGGTGCAAGGCGAGAATGTCCTGAATCGACGAGCACGCCAGGCAATAATCCGTTGTCAATCGCACGGCCATTCCTGTCTTTCAGCGGGTCATAGAACGATCTGGCAAAGGTAATTTGTGCGGCACTGAGGCAGTCTTTGGTTTGGCCTGCCTTGCATTGCAAGGTTTGCAAATCGAAATGACACTTACGCGGGTCTTCAATCACACCATCCACTACACCATCGGAGGCATCGCACGCCTTGATGCCCGCTTCTGATATCAGTTTCCAATCGGCCGGGGACATAAGGCCATTATTGGCATCGCGAAGATTCATCTCCCACATGCGCCGCGTGGTCATTTCAGGTGTCTTAGGACCCGGGCGCCCGAAATAATGCCATTATAGTCATCAGGAAACCGCTGCAACTCCTTAAGGGCCTGCCGCCCACCGCCGGAACACCCGATGAAATAGGAATATCGAATGGGGTTTTCATAAAACCGAGAGATGATCAACTTCGAGTCCACCGCCAGTAAGTGGTTTGCTCTTAATTCATAATTTGTTAGTCGCATAGGATCGCCAAGCATCCAGTTCGTGTCGCTCGCTTTATGACCCGTATCGGTGGTAGCCGCCGCGTAACCGCGCAAGATTCCGCGCGATAGATCGCCATAGTTGAAAGTGCCCGCATCGCCCCCCACCCCCCCGGCGAGGAACTTGCCGTTCCAGAATTCCTTAGCAGGGAGCCAAAGTTCGAAACCAATTTCAGTTTCGATCACTCCCTGCACACGACAAAAGGGATGTTGCACATCAAACGGACGCGAACGCCCGCCCGGACCCCATTGACTCTGGATATCTACCGTATCGGCCGCGGTGATATGGACCTCAGGCAGATTAATATTTTTTAGAGATGCACACGAAAGTGGGTCTTTTGAATCGGTCATCGCAGGAGAGCGCTGTTCGTGAGCTCTGGCGGAGGTGCCAATCCATAGACAAGTAAGACCTGCCACTGATGCCATCGTTATCGTGACTAAAACCAGAAATGCCTTATGCGTTGCGTGGTTTTTGCATTTCATACTCACACTCCAGGCACGAAATTTCGTTCCGTTGAATGGCGCAAATTCTGCTGCTTGTGAGCAACGCTATTGGCAACAACTTTGATTAATTAAGGTAAACACCATTGTCAACTTGCACTAAATGGCTCGGAGGAATTAGCTATCGTCGTATCAGTTGTCAATACAAGAGACGCGGCATATTCCTATGCGATTGCGTGCAAAGTACCGTGTTTCAACCGGGGCGGCAAATCGTCGCGATTGAGTGACAGAGCGCTTTCCTCGAACCTCCCATGCAAGCGCTCCATCACTCGAGACCGATTGTCACCGCTGAAAAGAGCAACTAAAACCCGTACCGCAATCCAAATTGAATTTCACGTCCGGGCTCCGCCGTCGTGATAACACCGAAAGTGGGACTATTAAAAGCTGTCGATGGATTCAAGAAATTTGGGTGGTTTAATGCATTGAAAAGCTCCGCCCGAAATTCGATGTTATTCGTTTCCCTAAACTGAAAATTTTTGGCAAACGACACATCCCAATCTACATAGCCTGGGCCTACAATGGCGCCAGTTGGTTCGTTACCGAATTGTCCGGATGCCGGCATCGAAAATGCGGTTGTATTGAACCAGTCTGTTACTGACGGGTTAGCTATAGAGGAAACACCAGCGAAATTTGGGCGATCCTTAAGACCGCCCGTGAGTGAATTGTCGAGACCAGAAATCGTGGCGGTTAGAGGGAAGCCAGTTTGCGCCGTGAAAATTCCGCCTACTTGCCATCCACCGAAGAATGCTTGCTCAACCCCCGACCAACTCGATCCCTTCCAACGCCCTTTGCCAAAAGGCAATTGATATGTATAACTAGCCACGAATCGCTGGCGAATATCGAAACTGGAAGACCCCCAATTCGCTGCCAAATTGTAAACGTTTTGCACGCCTCCGGAATAATCGTCGAGCGAGTGACTCCAAGTATAGTTCACCAGGAAAGTGGCGCCGTGGCTGGTTCTCTTCTCAAAACGAGTTATCAGCGCGTTGTAATTTGAGTGCCCGACGTAAGAGTTCCATGTGACGGTATTCAATAAACCCAGCGAAGAATAGGGCCGGCGCGAGACCTCCGTTCCGGTGCCCTGGACTGCCTGATTGATGTTGAGAGAAAGTGGCAAATGATCGCCTTCCGACCCTAAGTAACCGACCTCAAGGACCATGGTTGGCGTTATCTCTCTTTGAACATCCAAGTTGTATTCATTTATATAGGGAGTTTTATGCGCAAGCGGATAGTTCGCCGTCGGAGTGAACACCGAACTGAGCAACGATGTCGGGAACGGACTCGTCAAAGATATATTTGGCACGGATCCTTTCAGCGCACCGATAAAACTTTCGCTGTATTGCCAGAGCTCGCTGGAGCTACCGCAACTCGAGTTTGTTGGAGGCAGATCATAGAAAATCCCATACCCCCCGCGAATGACTGTCTTTTCGTCTTTAAATGGGCGGTAGGCGAGACCGACTCGCGGCGCAAAATCTGTCTTGTCCTCATTACAGATGGTGTTGCTGCTGACCTGTTGAATGGGGACAGGAATTGGGATCGGAGCTGGGTTAAGGAAAGGAGATATGGTTGGATTCGTTTGTTCAGGAACTTGGATTACGTCCAACAACGGGTTAAATCCCGCTTGCTGACCCCCTTTATAAAATACGGGTGGATCCATTTCATAACGTATCCCCAAATTCAGAGTGAGTCTTGGGGAAACGGTCCAATTGTCCAAGGCATAAAAACTGCGCGACGTGTTGATACCATAATTCCAGAGGGGCCCAGGAAGCTGTAGCTTGCTCGTCGAAGACGGGGCGCCTAACAGCAAATCCGCCAAGCCGAATCCGCTATATTGGCCGTTAAATGAAAACGTTCCGCGTACGTTAGTGTTCACATCTTGATAGAGTTGAAACCGAGTCCAATCGACTCCAAACTTCAACGCATGCGATCCTTTGGTCCAGGAGAATGAGTCAGATAACTGGTAGGTAGTATCGGCTCTTATCTGAGGGAAGAAATTGACAGCACCAATTTCAGCGAAACCATTGATGTTGAATGTAGGCACTCCAGAGTAACTCGCGTATGCGGCGGGATCCAGTCCGGTGATTCCAAGCGATCCGGCAACGTTTGAGGAATTCTGATTGGCGACGGAGAGAACGATGCGGCTAAAGCCAAGTTTCAAGTCGTTTATCAGAGAAGGCGAGAAAGAGTGCGTCTCACCCACGAACGCATTGTCCTGATTGCTTGGCTGAATTGATCCATATCCCACAAGCGGGGAAACCGCCGATCCAAGCGGATATGGCTGATTCACGTTCTCGTAGAGGTACGTAAAGCGGCTTGAGATCAAATCTTTTGAGGTGGCCTGGTAATCAAGTCGGCCGTTGTATGTATCGTCTCTCTGCATCAGAACGGGGCTCACCACGTAATTGTTGATAGCCGCTCCAGGTATCGTCGGCGTTGGAAATAAAGCGGCGATTGCGGCCCCGATCGAATTAGGCGAAGTAATAATGTTTCCAGGAATCGGCGCATTCGTGAAGGGATTGATAAGCTGAGTCACCGTATGAGTGTAAGGATTACCCGCCACTAGAAGCGCGGAGAAATTGCCGTCGATCATGGCTGTCGTCGGAACGGTGCCTGTCCCAGTCTCCCCATCTCTGTAACGCAACCCCTCATAGTTAAAAAAGAAAAACAGTTTCTTTTTCAAAATCGGACCGCCGACGCTGCCACCAAATTGATTTCGTTCTAGGGGTGGCTTCGCTTGGGTAGGGAGAACAAAATAGTTTTTGGCGTCCAAGTCATCGTTCCGTAGGAACTCAAATAATGAACCGTGAAATTGGTTAGAGCCACCTTTCGTCTCGATATTTACTTGACCGCCGGCATAGTGTCCGAATTCAGCGCTATAAGTGCTCGTTTCCACTCGAAACTCCTGAACCATTTCGAGTGAAGGGTGAAGTGAGCTGTTATCGATGGCGTCATCGGTATTCGCTACACCGTCGATCATAAAAGAGTTCGAATTGGAAGCCGCCCCCGCTACCGAAAACGTCTGGACAGTGGACGCGCTTCCGGCCTCTGCTTCGGTTTGGTTTGCGGGTGAGACTCCCGCAACGATTAACGCCAGTTGATTGAGATTTCTTCCGTTCATCGGCAACTCGACAATCTCCTGGTTATTTACGACCTGACTGATCGAAGATGTCTCCGATTGTAGAACAGGCGCCCCCCCCTGCACCGTCACGGTTTGAGCTTGCGCTCCGACTTGAAGAGTGAAATCGTGGCGGGCCTGCTGGTCAACCTGCAAGACAATGCCGGTGACAACTTCTTCCCGAAACCCCTGAATGTTCGCGGAGATGCTATATGTCCCCACAGGCAGAATGTTTAGAAGATAGACTCCGTGGGTGTCCGTAATGGCGGTCCGCACAAGCCCCGTGCCCGCATTCGTCGCCGTGACTTTCACTCCGACCATCGCTTTCCCTTGAGGATCACTCACATTACCTGTCACGGATGCGTAGACGTTTTGAGCCGATGCATTTGATGCACTCACGGCCAAACCGAGGACGATCAATACCACGCAGTATAATTTGGACGACATGGTCCACCCCCTCTTCAAAGCCTAGATTTGCACCCGATAAATCATCCGAAAGATTTCCTTAAGGCTGAACTCATGTGCATCGAGAACAAGCACCCTTGGCACTTAAATCTATTTGAATGCTGCCGCCGCATTAGCCTTGGCGGCCTCAAACTCTTTGTCGGCTTCGGGTTGCAGAAGCCAGTGATCCTTCACCATCTCGTCGAGCCGCCTCTTGAACTTTGCAAGATAATCGTCTTTGCTTGCATAAAGTGCAGCCAATTGTTCTTTGGAGAGCGGAAACCGCCAAACTGAAATAAATCCTGAGCCTGCGGGTGACTGCGGCCTCTGGACTGAACACGCGGGATCAAGATTTTCCCCATATCGCGCCAGCGGAACATCCAATTGCGCGGTTCGCACGCCACCTTCCGTGTTTCCATAAGAATCCTTAAGACCGAACTTTGTTGCTGGATCAATCTTCATACGTGGCGCACGCGGCGGAGGGATGTTCTTGCGAGCCCAAGCATCCATATTGGAAAGCGAGGCAATTGCAAGGTCTCCCATCGGAACATCGCTTGGAGCCGGTCGGCATGCAGGGTTGACGTCTCCTCGACCTGTTCCGCCACCTAGGCCACCGGCAGCAGGGTACCCGTGCTGGGTCAGTTGAAAGCGCATACTGTTGACTCCGCCGCCTAGTCCATTACCATGCGTTAGTCCCGGAACTTCGTAGAGACGATGGCGGCTCTTGAGGTCATCGCTTTCAGGTGCCTGCGGGCCAAAATTTGTGACAGCTTCGTTCTCGCTCATCTGCTCAATCACAGGGACGTCGACGGATTTAGTTACGCGGCGTGGATTGCCCACCGGCAGATTTTGATCGTTGTTCAGGGGATCATAACCCCCGCTGAATGTGCTCGAAGAAATTCCAAGAAGGTATCCGTCGAATATCGGACTTCCATTGGGCATTCGATATTCATCGTGGAATCCTTCATTGATATAAACTCGCCACAAGCTGCCGGTAAAAGACCAGCCCGCGCAGTAGATTCGTTGCACCTGATACGCAGCCAGCGGATTGGACTTGTCTTTGCTCTTAAGTAACGCGCCGGTTTGAGCGATCACATCGTAACGAATGCCGTCGTCCTCAGGCCAGTTGATGGACGCGTACCGCTTCGGATCAAACCACTTCAAAATAAAGGGCGCGCCGATCGGGGGCGCGGTGGCGGGAGTTCTGCGTGTGATCAAGTCTGCTCCACACATCACTCCGACATAGATATCCCCGTGACGAAGAATGTAGTCCTTCGTCGCGTTCCAATTTCCTGTGTTTCCCAGTTGTGGATGGCCGCATTCGTACTGCACGGTCCCGCTGAATTTGGCGCGATCGGTCGGGCGCCGGATGACCATGCGGGTGGTATAAGGCACATCAGCTTGCTTCAGAGTGCGGTTCCAACTCGAATCGTATTGATAGATGTTTGCAGTACCCGAGACAAAATATTCTTCTTCAACGTATCCGTGCGCCGGCAAATTTGCTGAAGGTGGTCCCCCGGGCACATCTTCAGCGCCGAAAATTTGGGAATCGGCAGTAACCGGAATAGGCCCAACCACTTTGGGCACTTTAGGCATACCCGCCGGCAGCGCCGGAGCGAGCAGCGCGCCAAATAGGAACACACACGCGCATTGAACGCTCAGACGCATGTGCCCCCTCTCTAATTTCAAGTGTCCATCAAGCAAAAGCGGGATCCCTGTACTCATCGCACAGACGAAAGCGCGCGAAGTGGGGGATTCATAACGTACTTATTCAGGGCCAGCCAAATACTTTGTTCATCCTTCGTTAAGATGTTTCACGTCTGATTCGATTCGATCAGAATATTCAGAGAAGTTCGCTGAGCGCTCGCCGCAGAATCTTGCCGGAGGGACTATGCGGAATTGAGTCAATAAAATGAACATCGCGCGGCTGTTTGTATGTGGCGAGACGTTCCGCAACATAGCCAGATAGTTCAGTTGCGATTTGCGGCCCCGGAGTGAAGCCATCTTTCAAGACAACAAACGCGCACGGAACTTCGCCAGCAACGGCATCCGGCCGGCCGATGACGCAACAATCTCGAACGGCAGGATGCTCAAGGAGCACGGACTCCACTTCGCCGGGGGCAACCGAAAAGCCTTTGAACTTAATCAGCTCCTTCAGGCGACCAACCACATAATAGAGTCCATTTTTGTCTTGGCGGCCCAAGTCGCCAGTCGAATACCAAGGATCTTTCGCTCCTCGAGGGTGAACGTTGGAGCCGGTTATTTTTTCGGCCGAAGATCTCAGAACTTCAGAGGTTGCGTCTGGAGCATTCCAATAACCGAGCATGACCTGGGGACCTCGAACTACGATCTCGCCGATTTCGCCGTATGAAACTTCGTTGCCTTGCCCATTTACAAGTCGACATTCCGTAAGAGGCACGGGAGTTCCAATTGAGTCCGAGTGAAACGAGCCATCCTCCCAAGATCCCAGAAACACCACGGGCGAGCATTCCGTCATTCCATAACCTTGTCCAATGCGAACGCCCGTTGACGAAGTGAAGCGATGCGCCAGTTCAGCAGAAAGCGGTGCCGCGCCGGATTTAGCCCAACGGACACGATTCTCGGACGGGAATTCGCCCCGGTCACAAGCTTCACAAAGCGACTTCAACATTGGAGGCACAACCGGAAGAAAGGTGATTCCGAACTCACGAATGAATTTACATGTCTTAGACACATCGAATCGCGGGAGAAGTATGAGAGTGGCCCCAAGCGATAGTGCTGGGTTCAACAACACGTTCAACCCATATATATGATAGAGCGGAATCGAACAGAGGATGATCTCGCCGTCCGAAAATGGGGCGCAGTCGGGACCCAACAATTGATAATTGTTAGTAACAAGATTGCGATGCGTCAGCATTACGCCTTTCGGTAGCCCCGTGGTTCCACTCGAGTAGGGCAAGGCGGCAATCGCGGAATCGCTCGAACTTCGAGGCGAGGGCAGCGAAACCTTTTTGGGGTGGAAAAGCTCAGCAAAACCATCTGCACCCGAAAAGGTAAAATCGCGTGTAGCGTAAATCCGGCGCAGCGTAAGGAGCCCGGAAAGAATTATTTCTGACATCAGCGCGCCATCTGTTATCAGAATTGACGCGCCCGAATTCTCCAGCTGATGGCGGATCTCCCTTTCACGATAGCTGGGATTGAGTGGAGTGGGCACGCCGCCCGCCATCGTAATCGCGTAATAGCTGACCACGTATTCCCACGAGTTAAAGAGATGGATGCCCACACGCTCGCCCGGTTGTAACCCTGACGCAACTAAGCCTCGAGCAGCACTCTCAACAAGTGCCCCAAGATCTCCATAGCTGATGTGCCGGGGTTCAGCGCAGGAAGTGTCGATTAAAAACGTTCGGCTTGCGAATCGCTGACATGCCTGCAGCAGCAAGTCCTGAACAAACATTCCTGTAGGATCGCCAAAAAGCTTATCCCTGTGCGGCGCCATTCGAATTTCATTTTCTTTTTCTCGCCGCATCGAACCCTTTCGGGGCTGCCAGCTCGCCGCCCAGCAATGCTCGCGCAACAAGAACGAATCTTCTTGTGCTGGCAAATTTACCCAGGGCCGGCGAATCGAGTGTATTCGGCGGTCCCGAGAGGGCAGTGATCAAAGTTTATCCTACCGGCGGGCTTGAGGGATTAGACTTTATCGGTTGAACAATCAGTCGTGGCAAGTCTAAGATGGCGCTTATGGAATTGCGCCATCTTCGCTACTTCGTTGCTGTCGCCGAAGAACTTAATATTACGCGTGCAGCGAAGCGACTGCATACATCTCAGCCATCCCTCGGACAGCAAGTCAAGCAGCTTGAGGAATTTGTCGGAACTCCGCTTCTCGAGCGCAACAAACGCCACGTGCATCTGACCGCAGGCGGCCGCGCATTCTTAAGGGAGGCGAGGGATATACTGCAGCGAGTTGATCATGCGATCGAGAAAACGATTAGAGCTTCTAACGCCAAGACCGGCGAACTATCGATTGGAGTAAGTCCCCCGGCGGAGGTTCGCGTGATGCCTAAAATCCTGCCGCTTATGGAGCAGCGGCTACCGAACCTTACGCTCATGCTCCACAGTTTGTCGACCGCAGAGCAGATTGCAGCACTGCGAAAGTACACAATCGACGTCGGATTCCTTCGTGGCCCAATCGACGAGCCGGATCTGACTTCCGAGGAAATCCTCCGCGAAAAGATCGTCGTCGTTCTGCCTGCGAAACATCGTCTTGCTAAGGTGAAACGAATAAAATTTCGAATGCTCGACGATCTGCCATGCGTCACTTTTTCGCACGGGTCAGCAGTTCCTCTGCGAAACATTGTCGGTTCCTTATATAAGCAAGCGAGGCTACGAATCCGATCCGTTCAGGAAGCGGACAGCGTGTTGGGCTACCTCAATATGGTTGCCGCAGGACTTGGTTATGGACTCCTGCCAGAATACGTCAAGTGGATACTACCCCGCAATGTTATCTCAAAGCCTCTGGATTATCATCCCTTACCCACCATCAGTCTGGCCATGGTCTATCGGACAAATGACAAACTTCCTTCATTGAACGCGTTTAAGGAAGTCTTCCATGAGTGCTTTCCGTCACGCCCTGAATCGATTTCGACCTCACCGATTCCTCGGTTCTAGACGTGTGACATCTGGGCTATGGACGGGCAAAGTATTTGCGCCGATTCAGCCAATGACCTATATCTAGCCGAGAGAATGACTTTCCTTGCGCAACGGAGGGAGTGATCGCGCGGCTCAAGAATGCGAACAAAAAGGTGCGCCGCGAAATTCAATGAAGACCGCTGACTTCGAATATTTCCCTGATAGCTCCGGCTACGTAGGCTCAAGCGGATTCATGGGAATTGGCCGAAGTCTCAACAAACAAAGTCGTGTGATAACCAGTTGTATGTCTGACTGGCTGATCTCGGCGGACGCCAGCGGCTTCTTGCGAAACAATTCCCGTGGACTCGGGAAGTCACCCGATCAACTTTGGGGGCAGCCATGGTGACTCCACTGAAATCACAGAATTTACCTCGTCCTCTTGAAGGCCTGACCGTCCTTGATATGACCATTGCGCTAGCCGGACCGTTCGCAACGCTTCTGCTTGCGGGACTAGGCGCGCGAGTAATAAAGGTCGAAAACCCGGCAGGCGGAGATCCGTGCAGAAGCAACGCGCCTTATTTGGGAGCCGATGGCACGACGCTCACGCGACAGCACGAGGACGATATCTCCATTTCGGCCCTCAACCGCCTGCGCAATAAACTTAGCGTTACACTGAACTTGAAAAATCCCGGAGCACTCGAAATTTTCGCGGACTTGGTGAAGAAAGCCGACGTAGTTGTTGAGAATTTCAGCCGCGGAACTTTGGACCGGTTAGGCGTTGGGTACAAATATGCCAGTGAAATCAATCCCAAAATCATCTATTGCTCCATCAACGGTTTTGGCAGCGAAGGGGATCCGGGCTCTGGTAAGGCGATGGACACCATCATCCAGGCTCTGAGTGGAATTATGTATACGTCGGGCAGACCTGAAGACCCCCCCATCCGTATCGGCGTGCCGTTCGCTGATCTATGCGCACCCCTATTCGGCGTCATAGGCATCCTGGCCGCAGTGCACCAGGCCCAACGGACTGGCGTTGGTCAATTCTTGGACGTGTCAATGTTGGGGGTTATGACGATGATTGTGTCTGGGGAATCCTTTGACATACTCGAACGGTGCGGAGTGCCCCAAAGAACAGGGCAAACGGTTCCAAGGTTGGCACCATTTGGCATCCATCCCACTCAGGATGGTTTCATCGCGATCTGTGCCCCTTCGGAAACATTTGCCCAGGCTCTATTCGTCGTTATGGGCCAGCCAAACCTAGGCACCGATCCGAAATTCGCGACGCGGGATTTGCGTGTGAAGCACGTTTCAGAACTGAATTGCCTAATCGAGCGGTGGACAAGATCGATGACGACAAGACACGCGCTGGCCAAACTGGATGCGGGAGGAGTTCCAGCGGCCGAGGTGCGAGACACAAGTTCTGCCGTTCGCGACCCACAAGTGATCGCGCGAGGTGAAACTGTGCCTTTGACTCATCCAAAATTCGGTGCAGTGGGTGATGTCTACGGGATGGGGTTGCCGATTCGCTTTTCAGGATCGACAGCGGAATTTGATCGCCCGGCGCCAGCTTTGGGTGAACAAAACGAAGCCGTGTACGGAGGAATCTTGGGATACTCCTCCGAAAAGATTCAGGAGTTAAGATCAAAAAAGGTGATCTGATCGCTGGCGATGACTTCCGCTTCTACCGACTCCGTCGCACGTCTTGTATGGCATTATCAAAATCCAATGGCGCAGGCGCTGGAGCGTCACAACGCTGGCATCCCGATCGTCGGCGTAACCTCAAATACGGTTCCGTGGGAACTTATTTCTGCTGCCGGATTATTTCCCGTCATGCTTCGCCCTCCGGTGACGGCAACCTCGCTCGCGGATGAATTCATGGAGGAAAATGTTTTTCAGCCGCGAATTCGCAACATTTTCAGCCAGGTTATTTCCGAAGAAGCGCAATTTCTAGACGCCATCATCATCCCACGCACATCAGAGCAGGAATATAAACTGTTTCTCTACCTTCGCGAAGTGGCGCGCGCTGATGTACGTATGCCGCCCGTCTACCTTTACGACCTCCTTCACTACCGGACAGCCGAGTCACATACCTATGGCTTGAACAGAACGCAAGCTTTGAAAAAGCAGATCGAAGAGATCGCTGGACACACAATTGCCCCGAATGCTTTGTCACGGGCGATTGCCGAATCCAATGCTGGCCGCGCTGCCGCTCGATCCTTGTTGCGCCTTCGCGAAGGCACGCCGCGGCTCGGCGGCAGCGACGCGCTACCACTGGTCGGCGCGTTTTGGTTTATGGACCGTGCCGAATACGCGGATGTCGCGCAAGAAGCCGCCATCGTCATCGAAAGACGACCTCCACTCCTAGGGGCCAGACTCATCGTGAAGGGTTTGCCGCTCGAACACAATGGACTTCACCGGATGCTCGAATCCCACGGTGCCGTTGTGGTCGCAGAAGATGATTGGTGGGGAACGCGATGCGCCGGAGATGACATTGCTGATCTGCAAGACGGGATTACAGCTGTGTTTGAAAAATATTATATCGATTCGCCGAGTATTCGCGTGTTTCCACCCGGAATCGCAGACGAATGGTTTGAGACAGCAGTGCGAAAAGGCATTGATGGCGTCGTGTTTTATCTTCCCCAAGATGACTACGTCGCTGGATGGGACTATCCCAGGCAGAAACTGTTCCTCGATAAACTCGGCATTCCAAACCTGCTCATAAGATCCGACACGGCGCATCTCGATTCAAGAGAATCCGGACGTATCGCGGCGTGGATACACGGAATCGCGGTCATAAGGTAACAACTGATGGCTGAAAAGCAATTGGCATGCACACTTGCGGCGGGTGAATACCAAAAGGAATGGTTTTCGCGATTGCGTCATGATGTATTCGAGAAGCAGCAGCCCTATGCAGTAGTTCAAGCGGACATGCCTTTTGAACTGTTCCACGCGATGGACGTGCCCGTGGTGAGTAACCAGTGGTGGGCCGCGATTATTTCCGCTAAACGGCTCGCGCAACGCTACATAAATGAGTTGAATTCACGCGGTTTCCATGAAGGGCTCTGCCGCTACTGCAGTCTTTCCATGGCTTGCACTCTCGGGGCAAAGACCAATGAGGCTCCATGGGGCGGCTTGCCAAAGCCCGCATTAATCTCCGCGAGACTCACTTGCGATTGTATCCAGAGAGTTTTTGAAATTTGGGCCGAGGCGTGGGGTACGGAATTCATTCCGATTGACAATCCCGGTGCAACGGAACTTCCACCGCGCTGGTGGGAACTCAGCCGACATCGATGGAAGGAATTGGTTGAAGCACACCGGCTGGACCTAACAGTTGCACAGTTTAATGTTCTAATCGCCGCGCTGGAGCGTATTACCAAACGCGAATTCGATCTGGCCGCTCTACGCACTTTGATGGAAGGCGTGAACCGTCAGGAAGAATTCTTTGAAGAAGTTCGCGAACTGATCTGCACCGCACCGAAAACGCCGGTGCGGATGAACGAGCAAATCTCAAATGTAATGGCTGCACAGTGGCTGCGCGGTAGTGAGTGGGCCATCAATCATGCACGGACGTTTCGCGATGAAGTGAAGGCGCGCGTCGATCAGGGTATTGCCGCTTGTCCGTCAGAGCGGCTGCGTCTGATGTGGGTGGGCGCGGGCTTGTGGCACGATACGGATTTCTATACCGCTTTTGAAGAAAAATATGGTGCCGTTTTTGTATGGTCTATGTACCTCGCATTCGGCCCGGATGGTTATATCCGCTACGGCCTGGACGACCCCATGAGAGCTCTCGCAAGCCGTACTGTCAATATGAATGAGCAGCTGCACAATCCGCCGTGGGCGAATGAATGGATTGTTCATCAAGCAAAACAGCATCGCATCGACGCCGCACTGGTGCTCACGCCGCTGGGAAGCCGATCCATGGCCACCGGGAATCGCTTCATTGAACGCGCCCTGGAGCAAGCTGGGGTGCCGGTACTTCCCGTCTACGCCGACATGGTTGACGCGCAAGCTTGGGATGCCCAAGACATGCGCCGTCGCGTTGGAGAATTTATCGAGGAGCGTTTGTCTTGAACGCGATTCCCACGCTTCAATCCGTGCCTGACGTTCCAAACCGCAAATGGGTTCTGCCTTTTCTGGCAACGCTCGTCGGCATGATGTCTCTTCAGATGTCGAGCCTTGGTTTTTCTCCGCTTCTGCCTGCCATTCAAAAAGAATTTGGTATGTCCTACACGCAGTTAGGGCTTTTCACTGGAATTTACGGTTTATTGGCGATGATTCTCAGCGTACCCGCCGGTTTAACGGCAAAACGCTTTGGTGAAAAGCTTGTTCTCGTTTCCGGTTTGATCGTGGTTGCTCTAGGTCTGGCAATACTCAGCAGAGCCAATAGTTTTATTGGGGCTTTTGCTGGGCGCGCGGTCTGGATTGGAGGATATCGCTTCGCATTTGTTTGCATACTGACTGCGCTCGCGCTGACATGCCCGCCATCACTTCGAGGAAGATCGATGGGAGTCGTCGGGGCGTTGTCGTCGCTGGCTTCCGTGATTGGAGCACCGTTCGGCAGTTTGATTGGCAATCACTTTGGATGGCGTGGCGGAATCCTCGCATTTGGATGTGCGGCTGTTCTTGGATCGATAATCATCGCCCTGTTTTACAAGCATCCTCCCTTAGACTCAACTCGCATGGAAAGCCACGCACTCGGGGGGGCAACTCCAATTAGTGGAAAGGTCAAGAGTGCATTTCGCATGCCCATCGTGTGGGCGCTGGCCTTGCTGCTCGGGATCGTAGGCATGCCGAGTTTTAGCGTCACTTTCTTCGTGCCTTCTGCCGCTAGATCATTGTTCAAACTTGATGCCTTGTCCGCATCTTGGATCATTAGCAGCGGCTATCTCGCTGCGATTTTCATCAATCTTTTTGTCGGATATCTGATGGATCGGTTCAACAAGTGGCGCGTCATGGCGACGTTGGTCGGATTCGTAGTCCCGGCATGCCTAGCTATGACTGTAAAGAATCTCACAACTTTCAGAATCAGTACGGCGTTGATCCTGGCGCTTGGATTTACTGCAACCAACCAAGTTTATGGAATTGCGGGTGACGTCTTGCGCGGCAGACAATCCGGTAACGTCATGGGCGTCGTAAGTCTCGGCGCTGGAGTTTGCGGTTATTTCGGACCACAGATGCTCGGCGCGTTGCGCGATTGGACCGGAGGATTCGTCGCTGGTTGGTATCTCATGGCTGCAGTTGCTGCTATTACTGTCAGTGAAATTTTGTTGCTAGGTAAGTACAGGCGCTGGCAGAAAGATTCTTCAGAACCGACACGGTCGTGAAATTCGCGTCTTCATGAGTACCGTTCTGGCTAAGTCAGTCGGCGGGAACGCCAGTTGGAGGGAAATCGAATGGGTGATTTCCAGCGTGCGCCCAATTCAGCGCAATCAGCAGAACCGGAAAAGCAAAACACGCGGACTAACGACTGGAATCCTCTTGCTCCCGACGTCTTGGAAAACCAGCAGGCGGCAAACGACGCCATGCGTTCAAAATGCCCCATTGCATTTAGCGACTTCCTCGGTTGGTCGGTTTTTCGCTACGACGACATCCTGGCAGTAATTCACGAACCGGAGATATTTAGTAACGACGTCCCGCCCCCCGCCGCACTTCAGGATCGCGGCAAGTCCATTCCGCTGAATTTGGATCCACCAGACCACACGGTGTATCGGCAGCTCCTAAATCCCTATTTCAGCGCCCGGCGAATGTTTGATTTTGAACCGATCAGCCGAAAGCTTGCAGTCGATTTAATGGAACAGCTGATCTCTCGCGGGGAAGGCGAAATGGTGGAGGATTTTGCAGCTCCTTACCCGATTCAGTCGCTCTGCGCCTTTCTGGGTTGGGATGCAAATGATTGGAGGCAAATCAGGGTTTGGGCCTCCGATCTTGAGCGAGCCGCGCTGCGCAACGATGTCAGATTGGGACAACAAACATGGAAAGCATGGCGGGAATACATTAATGGCTTCATTGAAGCCCGCAGGACGGACCTTCGCGAAGATGTGACCAGTTGGCTTTTGCAACAAGAACGTGAAGGCGCACCACTATATGACGAGGCGAAGATCAGTATCCTCCGCCTGTTGCTCCATGCCGGTCACGGCACCACTTCCGCTAGCGTTGCCATATGTCTTTTGTATCTCGCTCGCAATTTCGATGTTCAGGATCTTTTGCGAGCATCGCCGAACCTGATTCCTTCCACTGCCGAAGAAATTCTTCGTCATGATGGGCCTCTGGTCTCAATGCCGCGCCGTGCGACACGTGACACCCAAATTCGGGGCAAGACAATCTTGGCTGGTGACAAAGTTTCTCTCATGTTCATGGCGGGCAATCGTGATCCGGATGCATTTCCGGAGGCGGAGAAATGTCTGGTCAATCGCAAGGGGAACCGTCACCTTCTATTCGGAGCCGGCATTCACTTCTGCATCGGCGCCCCCTTAGCTAGACTTGAGTTGCGGATCGCACTGGAAGAGTTTCTGGCCCGGACGAGGCACTTTTCCCTGAAAGATGGCGCTCCGATTCGGCGGTTCCGCTGGCCAGGGAATGGTCCACGAACACTTCCTTTTCAAATCGAACCAGCCTAAACCCCTCAAATTGCCATTACTTGTTCCGAAAACGATCGAAGAAATCAAAGACTGCAGGTAGAACTAAAGGCACCATACCTGGGTGATCAGCGTTGACCTCAACATACTCCAGATCAAAGCCGTGACCTATCATCCAGTCCCGCATCAGGTAGCTGCCCTTCACTGACGGCAAAGCTTTCGTACCCTCGGACATCAAAATGGGCATCGTCCGGATGTTATCCCAGGGATAATTCGTCTCATCGACAAATGGACCCGACATCGGCGCGATGGCGCGCCACAATTGGTGGTACTTTGCACCCAGATACCACGTGCCCCCGCTACCCATTGAGTGACCGGTTAGAAAAACGTGCGTTTGATCAACAGGATATTCGTTCATAACTAACTCGAGCACGTTAATGACGTCCTGTTCGCTCAGTTCCAATGTGTGCTCCCAGTTCTGTGTAACGTCACCTCTTTGCTTGGCGGCGGCCTCCGGTTGCCCGAATACCGCTGGCAACTTGAGCGGAGTGCCGAAGGCTGCTGTCGGCCTGTAGCCCAAAGGCGACACCAATAGATATCCGTGCTCCTCCGCCAAGTGCAAAAGCAGTTTGCCATTACCATCCATATACCGGTTCTCGTCGGAACCCCCGCCGTGGAGCATCAATACAAGAGGCAACTTCGATTGCCCATCCCACGAAAGGGGAACGTAGATCCGATAAGGTAGGTCCTGATCCGCGAACTTGTATGTCCGATGCTGATCGCCCTTAGTCCGCCACTGCGGATTCTTGGGGTCCTCAATTTTCTTCGCAAGCGCCTCCGAGTCAGCGATCTGCTTATCGGCGTTAAGTGCCGAACCGAATGAGATTGGCAGTTGGCGGCATGGAAACGACGGTGTGCCACAAGGCCCGTAATCGGGCTGAGGCGGTTGCGGGGGTCTCTGTTGATTGGTGGGAGGATTCTGTTGTGCGGCCGCGGCGCTGACAAAAAGCGCCACGGCCAAGGGAATCGTAATCGCAATTTTCATTCGCGTTTTGTCCTTGTCCTTGAATTCCTTCCCGCCTACTTCCGAATAAATAGACGTTGCTAGGCGTCAGTCGCGTTAGGGCAATAGGTGAGAAAGCCTTGCTGAAACTTGTGTCTCTCAATGGCCGGGCGGAGCGGACCGAGAGCTGGCGCCTGACCTCCGGTCAGAGGATTCACAGCGAAAATTCGCAGCGTCATCGGTGCTTCCGGATCCGACATAGTGGGCAGTTTCAGGGTACCGACAGACGGGCCGTGTTCTATCCACTTTGCCGTCCGTAATGTGAGAAGCAATGACCGCCTCCGGAGCGTCGCCGCCCTCGACCCATTTTTCCAGAAGGCTTAGCATGTCAAATGTGTTCGGACCTGGCCCGCCGCCGCAATGAAACATTCCTGGCATGAGGAACAACCGGACAAACTCGTCGGTGGCCTTTTGTCCAAGCAGCTTTTCCACGCTCTGATAGTATTCGAGGCTATTCAAAGGCGAGACTCCCGGGTCGTCCCATCCGTGATAGATAATCAGCTTGCCGCCGTGTTTTTTATAGGCACTCAAATCAGGGTTGGCCGAAATAAGAGCTGACCCAAACATCCCATCGGCTTTTGCCACGTCTTCAACTTTAAAGGTGCTCATATCCCACTGTGGGTCGTCGAAAACCGCATCCCGCCAAAATGCGGCGTAGAATTTTGCTCGTGTCTCTAGGGCGTCGTCGGACACTGGGGTTCCCAAAGCCGTAGCCGGATAGATTTCTCTTCCCGAGGCATCATTCATCGGTCCATAGAGCTTCTCGGCCGTAACTACCTGCGCGGGCGTCAAGCAGGTGTCGAGGTCCTTGCCGTCCTGGCACTGAATGCTTTTGAAATCAAACTTGCAGGCCAAGGGATTTTCGATCAAGCCATCGGTGACGCCGTCCAACGCATCACAAGCTGCCACAACAGGCTGCCAAAGCAATTTGTCTTTTTCCGGAGGAATATACCCTGGCGTTCCTGGCTTGTTAGCTTGCCATGACCAAATTGCGCGACCGGCATGATGGGTGAAATAAGTGCCGGGGGCTCCCGAGGCGATTCCGTCGTAGTCATCCGGAAAGCGCTGGGCATTTGCCAGCCCCGCGTAGCCTCCCCCGGAACATCCGCAAAGGTAGGAATGCACAGGAGCCTTGCCGTAGTAGGCTGTTATGATTTTTTTAGCGGTCACTGTGGTTAAGTGGACGCCGCGATAGCCATAGTTGGTGATGGCTTGCATGTTCTCCTTCATGAAACTGGATCCGCCGCCTTGATGTCCTGTGTCGGTTGATGCGGTGGCATAACCCTTCAGGAGCGCCGGGAGCATCCCTCCGTAGCCGATGCTTCCTGCATAGCCGCCCACCGTGGCTGTGTAAAACTTGTGATTCCACTCGTCCGGGAGCCAGACTTCGAAGCGAATCGTCCCCTCAATGATCCCTTGAACACGGCAATAAGGGACCGAAATGACGCTCGTGCTCCCGCGTCCATTTCCCCGCCCGTTCCCTCGTCCATTCACGTTCTCGTCTCCGCGTGTGCCCACGGAGCGCCCGGCTCCCGTCGGCATAGGTAAGCCCGCGGGAGTTGCCATCGCCGTTAACTCGACATTCGGAAGTTTCAAACTCGCAAGTCCTTCACAAGACCGCGTCTGAGCTGGAGAAGCTGGGACAAGGAACAACATAATAAGTGCGACTGGAATTCCAAACAGCAACGAGAATCTGGTCGGAAATGACATGTTAGCAATTTTCATGAATCGCGCCGCCCCCTTTCACCATCCACCTAGTCGGCAATGTTCATCAACCCTCGATGCGTTTGCTTGGCGTCAAGCCCTCCCCTGCCGAAGCTTGCAAGCCATTGCGCACGCACTCAAAACTGCTTGCGTCTTCCAAGCTTCCTGTATCCGCGTACTCCGTTTGCGCCGGATACGAGCACAGCGGGTGGCGTCATCGGTGCCCGATAGTCTCTGAGCATTTCGACGCCTTCCCAAAGATTCCGCATAGTCATGATTGAAGTTAACCCCTCACCCTACTAAAGCACCTCAATGGTGTAAGCGGTTGACTACTTCATAGTGCCGGTCGGCTTACTTCGCCAATACTTTGTGCATCTGAAACTTATACGTTAATCGTCTTAGGAAAACTGGTGAGCTAACCAAAAGGAGAGGAGTGGAGTGGTTTGGGCCGGCTTACCATATTTTTTCCGAAGCTATGCTTTCGCCTTCTTCTACGGCAGTCCGGACATCGCCAAAGTCGATTTCAGCGCACTGAAAGAAATTTGTCACCGGAAGATGGCCTGAATATCTGTTCATTTAATGAACCGCTGTTCAGAATGCCATTGACGCTTATCTGCAATCGTGGTACGAATAGCGGAGTTGTGTCGGGTGTAACGCCCTGCTCGACTGAGCTTCGGAGAAGCAACTTGCCAGTTGGACGAGCCTCGAAGAACGTGTCCCCCCGCGCCCAGCGGCGCTATCTTGCGCGCCGCCTGCAAATCCTGCGTGCTGCGGGAAAAGTCTTCCGCATGCAAGAATTCTCGGACACGAAAATGCGCGATATCGCGGCGGCGGCGGATCTTTCGCCAGCGAATCTGTATAATTATTTTAGGGGAAAAGACGATTTACTTTTCTTCTGCCAGGACAATTCACTCGACCGGATGCTGGCCGCACTGAAAAGTGCGCGCTCAGTGAAAAAGAGCGCAGCCGAGAAATTGAAACTGGTTATTGAATCTCACCTACGCTGTGTGCTCGACGAAGTCGAAGGATCGGCGGCGCATCTCTTGACGTCCCACTTGCCGCCTCGACTCCAACGTCCTCTAATCGCTAAGCGCGATCGCTACGAAGAAGGTGTCCGGCAGTTGATTATTGCTGGGATCGAATCGGGTGAATTCATAACATGTGACGCAGCGCTTTCCACTCGTGCCATCCTGGGAGCTTTGAACTGGAGCGTACGATGGTTTAGTCCGGAAGGCCCGCTATCCGCAACGCAAATCGCGGAGGAGTTTACGTACTTGTTGATACGTGGACTGATTGCAAAGCCATCGGCCCTTCGCACACACAGATCTACCCGAAGCCTGCGGCATATGGCAGAAAGTCTGGTTCCGCGTTCGATCGGAACGCAAGCGTCGAAGTTTTGATTCTTCCCGGAGGTAATGCAACGTGTCCTTGGTACCCGTCAGTTCCATCTTCCCTTCCGAATCGAGGAAGACAGCTCGCATCGCAATTTCCCTTAACCGAGAAAAAACTGACGTCTCCTTCGCCCCTTATAAGACCTTACTGGAAGTGTTGCGCGAAGACCTCGCCCTCACTGGTACAAAACATGGTTGCGAATTGGGCGAGTGCGGCGCTTGCGCGGTGCTTGTGAATGGCAAGCCGGTGCTGTCGTGCCTCATGCTCGCCCTCGAATGCGACGGTTCGGACGTGACGACGGTCGAAGGCTTGAGCCAGGACGGCCAGTTGCACCCGCTACAAGACGAGTTCGCTGATCTCGGCGCTGCGCAGTGCGGTTATTGCACGCCGGCAATATTGGTAACCGCAAAGGCGCTCCTCGATAAGAACCCGAATCCAACGCGAGATGAAATTCGCGAAGAGCTTTCAGGAGTACTGTGCCGGTGCACAGGGTACCTGCAAATTTTCGAAGCAGTCGAATCTGCTGTCTTGAGAATTGCCGCAGCGACAAAAACCAAATCAAACGTATAGAAGTTCATCAGGACGGCGTTCCGGCAAATTTAAGTGCCACGCATCGAGCAAGTCAGGAGTTAACGTGCAGAAGGTCGAAGAACCGCCAATTGGAAACGTCGAGGAAAAAAAAGAAACGGAAGCGCTGCGAGTGATCGGCGCGCCGCGAAGGCGAGTTGACGCGCGTGCAAAGGTTACCGGGCAGACCCGTTTTGCAGACGATATCACTCTCCCCAGGATGGCGTATTGCAAGTTGTTGCGCTCGCCGCATCCGCACGCGCGCATCCGCCGCATTGACACGGCGAGAGCGGAGTCGTTTCCCGGCGTCTATCTGGTTCTTACTGGCAAGGATTTGCCGATCGAATACGGAATTATTCCCGTGAGCCAGGACGAGCAGGCCCTGTGCTCGGATCACGTCAGGCATGTCGGCGATCCAGTGGCGGCGGTGGTGGCACGTGAGGAGTTGATCGCACTCGAGGCGATCGATTTGATCGACGTAGATTATGAAATTTTGACAACTGTATCCGATCCGGAAGAAGCTCTGGCGACTCTATCTCCACGGATTCATGAATACGGGGAAGAGGGCAACGTTCACAAGCGAGTTTCGCTGCAATTTGGAGACGTGGACGCGAGCTTTGCGGAATCAGACGAAGTTTTTGAGGACACTTTTTTCTTTCAAGGCAATACGCATCTGGCGATTGAGCAGCACGCATCGGTGGCCACGAAAGATCCCGAAGGAAAACTGACGATTTGGTCGAGCACGCAAACGCCGCATTATTTGCACAAGGCGCTGACAAAAGTACTGCAAATGCCCGCGGGACACATCCGGGTGATCGCGACTCCCAATGGCGGCGGGTTTGGCGGAAAGAGCGATCCTTTCAATCATGAAATTGTTGTTTCAAAGGCGGCGCTCATTTTGGATCGGCCCGTGAAAATTACTCTCACGCGTGAAGAAGTTTTCTACTGTCATCGTGGGAGACATCCGGTACTGATGAAATTCAAGACCGGGGTGAAGAAGGACGGCACCATCACTGCAATGCACTTGCAGACGTTAATTGACGGCGGCGCGTATGGCTCGTATGGAGTGGCGAGTACCTTCTATACCGGCGCGCTTCAGACTACCACTTATCACATTCCCCGGTACAAGTTTCAGGGCTGCCGCATGTTCACAAACAAACCTCCTTGTGGTCCCAAGCGCGGACACGGGACGGTCCAGCCACGATTCGGGCAGGAAATTCAAATCGATAAGATCGCTGAGAAATTAGGAATGGACCCGGCGGAGTTCCGGCTGAAGAACGCGACGAGGCCGAATTCATTGACGGCAAACTTTTTGAAGCTCGAAACGGTCGGATTGCCCGAATGCATCCGGCGCGTTGTGAAAATTTCCGGATGGAATCAGAAGTTTCATAAGCTGCCGCACGGGCGCGGCATCGGTCTGGCCTGTTCCTGTTATCTGACGGGCGCAGGGCTGCCGATCTATTGGAATTCGATGCCGCAATCCGGAGTGCAACTGAAACTCGACCGCAGCGGTCTGGTAACAGTGTTCTGCGGAGCGAGTGAAATCGGCCAAGGCTCCGACGATATGCTCGCGGCGATTGTCGCTGAAGTGTTCGGCATCGATACTTTCGACGTGCGACTCTATACGGGCGATACTGATCTGGGCCCAGTGGATTTAGGGTCGTATTCGAGCCGCGTAACAATCATGGCGGGCAATGCCGCTCTGCAAGCGGCGACCCGCGCGAAATCGCTGATTGCGGAAGCCGTGGCAAGCAAATTTGAAGTAGCGATTGAACGAATTCGCTTCGCTGATCATCAAGTGTTTGATATCGACGCCCCTGAGCGGCGGCTTTCTTTTCAGGATGCAATCTGCCTGGCGGAAACGAAATTTGGAACCTTGGGAACGGTGGGCTCGTACACCCCGCCGAAATCTCCCGCGCTTTATAAAGGCGGTGGCGTAGGACCGTCGCCCACTTATTCTTACTCGGCCGCAGTGATTGAAGTGGAAGTGAATCCGGCCACCGGGTGGCTCACTGTCCTGAAGGTTTGGATTGCGCACGACATCGGGCGCGCGCTGAATCCAACACTTGTGCGGGGCCAAATCGAAGGCAGCGTGTACATGGGCCTAGGCGAAGCACTGATGGAGGAGCAGGAATTTCGTCGCCTCCCGAAGAGGTTTTCCAACGCTCTGATCCACAAGTTTCCGTCAATTCTGGAGTACAAGAGTCCGACGTCGTTGGACATGCCCGACGTGATAACCGAATTGGTGGAAGAACCTGATCCGCAGGGTCCGTACGGTGCCAAGGAAGTGGGACAAGGGCCTCTGCTTCCCGTGATTCCTGCCGTAGCGAATGCCGTTTATGACGCCGTCGGCATTCGCGTAGATGAATCCCCAATCACCCCGGAAAAAATCTTGAAGGCCTTGGCGGAAAAACAGGCAGGACGCGAACCGCGCTACGGTCCCGATCACTTTCCAATAGTGAATTGGGGTGAAGCGCTGTTGGTTCCTCCGCCATGGGAAGGCGGGGACGGCTATGCGATCAATGAAAAATCGCGGCGCGCGCGCGAACGCCAGGAGAAAGAGAAGGCCAACCGGTCATGATGCGATTACCGCTATTTGAGTTTCGCTCGCCGCGGACAATCGCGGAAGCGGCACGCATTTTGGATGGCGAGGGCAAAAATGTGATGGCGCTGGCTGGCGGCACGGACCTGCTGCCAAACATGAAGCGGCGGCAACAAGTGCCGCGCATGTTGATGAGCCTGCGACAGGTGGAGGGCCTTCGCGAAATTCATTCGGACGATTCAGGCTTGAGGCTCGGCGCGTGCCTGACGTTAACCGAAATCGCGCAGGACGCACGATTCCGAAATGGCTATTCCGCGTTGTGGCAGGCGGCGGCTCAAGTAGCTACGCCCCACATTCGCAACGTGGCTACGTTGGGCGGCAACATTTGTCTGGATACGCGCTGCAATTATTATGATCAAAGCTACGAGTGGCGGAAAGCGATTAATTTTTGCATGAAGAAAGATGGGACAAAATGTTGGGTTGCCTTGAGCAGCCCGAAGTGCGTTGCCGTTTCATCCACAGACACGGCGCCCACACTCATAGCCTTGGGCGCCCGAGTGAAACTTGTTTCGCATTCGGGCGAGCGCGAAGTGTTGCTCTCGGACCTCTTTCAGAACGATGGCATGAACTATCTGACGCGGCGGCCGGAAGAAATTTTGACGGAAGTGCGGGTAGATTCGGCACACAAATGGAAAAGCGCGTATTGGAAATTGCGGCGCCGCGGATCATTCGATTTTCCTGTGCTTTCTGTCGCAGCGGCGGCGAAGCTTGGCAAGGGTGGGACAATTGAACACGCGCGGATCGTCATCGGTTCTGTGGCATCGCGCCCTTTGCTGGCAATAGACGCGGGAAACTATCTTGTGGGTCGCCGGCTTGACCGGGAGACGATCGAGCAAGCCGCAGTGCTCGCCGCTGGAATCGCCAGACCTCTTGATAACACGGATTTTGACATGACCTGGCGCAAGAAAGTCGCAGTCGAATTCGTAACCCACGCGCTTCGTGAACTTCGCGGAGACGACATGCGTACCGAGCGCCAGAGGATGACACGGCACACGCTACTGTAGTCGCGGGGAACGCTACAGGGCGCTTCCCAAAGAACTTGCGGCCGCATCCACTCCGATCCCTGCGGTCCCCCCAATCCCGGTCAACGTTGTCGTGGACGTGGATCTACAGGACTTCTTGCACCTGTGCCTCGCCAAGACTCCGTCCGCCTATGAAAACTATAACTTGAAGCCTGTCATCCTCGGGTGACTCGCGATAATTCGTAGTTGTCTCTACTGCTAGTTGGGTATTGAGCGGCAAGAAGGATTGTGGGCGGATAATATCGGAACTCCACCAATAACTGAATCAGATCTGACGGGTCCGCTCTCCGATAGGCCATTAGCATAGCTTTCATCCACCCAAAAAAATCTATCCGTCTTTGATATCGACGCATGAAAAGTCCAATCAAGTTGTTGCGTGCCGCGTTGAATCCACAATCTGCGATGCCATTTACACTTGGAAAGAGAGAAAATTCCAACTGCTTTCCATTTTTTATCTGGGACGGGCGTCTGCAAGGTTCCGAATTTGACTCTCTACTCCTTTTCCGCTAGCCTTTTTACTTTCTTGGTAGAGGTGCGGAGGCCATCAGTAGCCGGGCATCTTTTCCCGAGCAGCTTCGGGGCCTGTGCGAAAGGGGCAATCGGTCAATTCTCCGCCGAAATCTTCGCCGGAAGCATGTTCCGCGAAGGTTGGGGGGCGCGGCTAATACCCGCCCACTGTCATCCGTTTACAACGGATGGAGCGCTATCGAGAAGCGATGAAACTCCGAGTGTGAGTAATTAGACCTCGTAGTCTTCCCTTCTCTAAGCCTCCATCCCAAGAAAGTCGCCGATGGATCTTTTTGAACTAACGCGAAGCCTTATTGACATTGAGTCCATCACGCTGAACGAAAAAGGCGTGGGTGAATTCCTGCTTGGTTTGCTAAAAGAAATGGCCAGGCTCCATTCGGGAAGTGTTGAAAGGCTGGAGGTTGCGGAGAATCGCTTCAATGTTTTCGCGAAGTGGGGCGAACCCACCGTCACGCTCAGCACTCACATGGATACGGTGCCTCCATTCATTCCTTCGCGGGAGGACAACAATTTTGTTTGGGGCCGCGGTGCTTGCGATGCCAAGGGGATCATCGCTTCAATGATTTCGGCCGCGGAAGGTCTGCTGGGCGCTGGTGTGCAGAATATCGGCCTGCTATTTGTTGTTGGTGAAGAACGCGACAGCGCCGGTGCCATGGCCGCCGCCAAGACCCCGCGCGGCGCAAGATACCTGATCAATGGTGAGCCTACAGAGAATAAGTTGGCTCTGGGCTGCAAAGGGTCGCTCCGCTATGAAGTCGTTGTTCGCGGCAAGATGGCTCATTCGGCCTACCCGGAGCTTGGGCGCTCCGCGATCGAAGGGCTGCTCGATGTGTTGCAGGATATTCGCGGCATACCCTTGCCGGAAGATGCGTTACTCGGCAGCAGCACACTCAACATCGGAACGATTTCCGGCGGACGCGCACCCAACGTGATTCCCGATTCCGCGCGGGCGGAACTGATGTTTCGCCTTGCAGGCGAGGCGGCGCCGGTCCACGCGGCGGTTGCACGTGCCGTCACGGGCCGTGCGGAATTGAAGAAGGTCCTGCAGACGCCTATCGTGCGCCTGGGCGCGCTCGATGGTCTGCCAGCTACGGTAGTCTCCTACACCACGGACATTCCTTTTCTTGCGGGCCCGTGGGGCCAGCCCTTTTTATTTGGACCGGGGAGCGTTCATGTTGCTCACACGGAGGAGGAACGAATTTCGAAAAAGGAGATGCGCGAAGCCGTCGAGATTTATCAGAGAATGGTGAGAACACTTTTCGATGGATCACCCATAATATCATGAGCGGCAGGTCCAAAATTGAAGTCGGCATCCTCGGCGCCACAGGCGTTGTCGGCCAACACTTTCTGCAATTCCTGCGAGGGCATCCCTGGTTTGATGTGACCTGGCTCGGAGCGAGCGATCGCTCCAGCGGCAAGAAATTCGGTGACGCCACGGCCTGGCGGCTCGATGGCTCCATGCCCCAATCCGCAGCCCAAATGGTGGTCAAGAACTGCAAGCCCGGGCGCGCGCCTCAGCTCATGTTTTCCGCGCTTGACGCTTCTGTTGCCGGTGAAATTGAGGCCGCGTTTGCCCGCGCGGGCCACGTTGTCGTCTCCAACGCGCGGAACCATCGCATGGATGCCGATGTCCCGCTGCTCGTTCCGGAGATCAATCCCGGTCATTTGCATCTTTTGAGCGCGCAAAAGAAAAATCACAAGTGGCGCGGCTGTGTGGTGACGAATCCCAATTGTTCAACCGTGGTCCTCACGATGGCCCTTGCTCCTTTGAAAGCGTTCGGCGTTGCGCGCGCCGTCGTAACCACACTTCAGGCTATTTCCGGCGCCGGATATCCCGGCGTCTCCGGCATGGACGTCACCGGCAACGTGATTCCATTCATCAGCGGCGAAGAAGAAAAAATGGAACGCGAGACGCAAAAGATCCTGGGCGATATTTCCGGCGGCGCCCTGATCCCTGCATCTCTTAAAATCAGCGCGCATTGCAATCGAGTCCCTGTGCTGGATGGCCACACAATTACGGTTTCCGTTGAACTACAAGCCAAGCCCGGCGAGAAAGATGTTATCGCCGCGTTTCAGGAGTTCAGAGGAGTCCCGCAGAAGCGCAAGCTTCCGAGCGCACCCGCCGCGCCCGTCATTTACATGCCCGAACCGGATCGCCCTCAACCGCGCAGGGACGCAAGCCGTGAACGCGGTATGGCTGTTTTCGTCGGGCGATTGCGCCCCTGTCACGTGCTCGACTACAAATTTGTTGCTCTCGGTCACAACACAATCCGGGGCGCAGCCGGCGCTGCGGTCCTGAATGCCGAACTTATGAAGTCGGAAGGGTTGCTCGACTCATGATCGTAATGAAATTTGGTGGGACATCGGTTGAATCGGCCTCCGCGATCGAGCGTGTTGCGGAGATCGTTAAGGAACACGTTCCTTGCCGGCCGATTGTCGTGGTCTCGGCGATGGGAAAAACCACGAATGCGCTTCTCGCCATGGCAAAGGACGCGGCCGACGGGAACCGGGAAGCAGCTCTCTCACAACTTACCGCACTCGAAGACTTTCACCGTCGGGAATCTCGTCCCGCTGTCGCTTCAAATGATCTGAATGAACTCGGTGCGATTCTCGACGACAATTTTCAGGAGCTTGCTGAAATAATCAAGGGGCTCGCGGCTCTGGGCGAACTCACACTCCGGTCCGCTGACGCAGTCGCGAGTTTTGGCGAGCGGATGTCCAGCGCAATCCTTGCGCTGGCGCTTCGCGCGCGCGGGATCCCGTCAGCACATTTCGACTCGCGCAAGCTGATCATAACGGATGAAAGATTCACCCAGGCTTCGCCACTCTATCCGCAAACAGCCTCGCGCCTGGCAAGAGCAATGGCACACATCGGAAAGGACCAGGTCGCAGTGCTTGGTGGATTTATCGGAGCCACGGAAAAAGGGATTACTTCCACCTTGGGCCGCGGCGGTTCCGATTTCACCGCGTCCATCGTGGGCGCGGCCGTGGACGCAAAGGAAATTCAGATTTGGACGGACGTGGACGGCATGCTTACTTCGGACCCGTCGCTCGTTCCGGACGCCCATCGCGTCAAGATGCTTTCTTTCGCGGAAGCCTCCGAACTCGCCTATTTCGGCGCGAGAGTCTTGCATCCTTCGACCGTGCTTCCTGCAATGCGCAAGGGGATCCCTGTGCGCATTCTCAATTCGCGCAGGCCGGGATTGCCGGGCACTCTGATCGTTGCGGAGCCCGTTGCTTGCTCGAACATGCTGAAGTGCGTCGCGTTCAAACGCCACATTACCGTGGTAAACGTTCACTCCACTCACATGCTGATGGCGCACGGTTTTCTGCGCCGCATCTTTGAGATTTTCGATCGCTACGAGACGCCCGTGGATATGCTCGCAACCTCAGAGGTCAGCGTCTCTCTTACCATCGACAACCCCGCTCTGCTTGACGCGATCTGCGAGGAACTCCGTCCGTTCTCACAGGTCTCCGTCGAAAAAGATCAAGCCATTGTTTGCGTAGTTGGAGAGAACCTCCGCCACACGCCGGGAGTTGCCGCGCGAGTCTTCAGTGCGATTCGCGGATTAAACGTTCGAGCAATCTCGCAGGGCGCCTCGCTATTGAATCTAAGTTTCGTGGTTGCCGCCGCGGACTTGCCGGGGGCAGTGACCGCATTGCACCGGGAATTCTTCACCGAACTCGATCCCATGGTCTTTGATTGATATGAATCTCGCAATTGTCGGATACGGAAAAATGGGAAGGCTGATCGAGAGGCTCGCGCCTGAATGCGGCTTCTCCGTGCCCTTGAAGCTCACGAAAAAGACCAACGAGAATGCCGCGGGCATCACGCCGGAACTTTTCCGCGGAATTGATGTCGCCGTGGAGTTCTCCGCGCCAGGTGCGGCGCCCGCCAACATCGAGCGGCTGTCATCCATCGGCGTCAATGTCGTCGCCGGCACCACGGGTTGGTTTGAGCATCTGGATCGCGTGCGCGCGGCGGTTGAGCGCAATGGCACAGGTCTCGTCTGGAGTGCCAACTTTTCCGTTGGCGTAAATATTTTTCAAAGTGTCGTCGCGGAAGCTTCGCGAGCGATGTCAGGGGAATCAGAGTACGGCGCCTGGGCGTGGGAGATCCATCACGCGGGGAAGAAAGATGCGCCCTCCGGCACGCTGTTGCAGCTCGTCGAAACGATGCGAAGCGCGGGATACCAGCGCCCGGTTTCTGTCAGCTCCAACCGCGCCGGCCAGATGCCGGGAACGCACGAGATCGGGTTCGATTCTCCGGCGGACACGATCACCCTTCGCCACGTGGCTCGCAGTCGCGAAGGGTTCGCGCGAGGAGCCCTGCGCGCCGCTCGATGGCTTTTGGGGAAAAAAGGGATTGTTGAGTTTCGCGAAATTATTGCCGATTTGGAATAGCCGTAACTCATATTCCATCCGACGGCTTGGAAATTCGCAGATACAGTTGTAAGAAAGAGGAAAGAAATGTTTACAGGATGCGGCACCGCGATGGTCACTCCGTTTCACCAGGATTTATCGCTTGACGAACAAACCCTGCGCCGACTGGTGCGGCGGCAGATCGAAGCCGGAATCAATTTTCTTGTGCCCTGCGGCACCACCGGCGAAAGCCCGACGCTCACGCGCGCGGAACACCTGCGCGTCGTCGAGATCACGCTGGAAGACGCGCGAGGGAAAGTCCCCGTGCTGGCCGGCGCCGGCGGATATAACACCGCCGACGTAATCGGGCTCGCCCGTGAGTTGCAGGCCATGGGCGTGGACGGAATCCTTTCCGTAACGCCGTATTACAACAAGCCCACACAAGAGGGCCTCTTCCAGCATTACCGCGCGATCGCGCAAGCCGTCTCACTGCCCATTATCGTGTATAACGTGCCGGGCCGGACGGGCGCGAACGTCGAGCCAGCAACGCTCGCGCGGCTCACGGAATTCGAAAACATCGTCGGCGTCAAAGAGGCATCGGGAAACGTCGGCCAGATGGCCGCCGTCATCCAAAAAGTGCCGGCGGATTTCTTGGTGCTCTCGGGCGATGATGCCCTCACGCTCCCGCTAATCGCTCTCGGCGGCCGCGGAATTATTTCTGTCGTCTCCAATGAAATTCCCGCGGAAATGACGCGCCTCACGCAGCTTTGTCTGCGGAATGATTTTCCTACTGCGCGCGATCTGCAGCGCGTATACCTTCCGTTGATGGAAATCAATTTTATTGAGTCGAGCCCCATTCCCGTCAAAGCGGCATTGGGATTGATGGGATTGCTTGAGCCCGTATGGCGTCTGCCGATGGTGCCGCCGGGCGCGCAAAGTCTCGCAAAAATACGAAGTATCCTCGAATCACTCCATCTCGTGGGGACGGCGCATGCTGCAATCGCAGGTTGAGGAGCTGTTTGAGAAAAATCCGGCCCGGTATTCGGAGGAAGACTTGCGAATCTTCCGCGCATTCAAGGATGCCTTGAATTCGGGCGAAGTTCGCGCCGCGCAGCCCGATTCGCGCGAAAGAAGCGGCTGGCGCGTAAACGGTTGGGTAAAGAAGGGCATCCTCCTCGGCTTCCGCATGGGCAAGCTTGTGGATTTTTCCGTTGACCCCGCTCGTCTGCCGTTCTTCGATAAGGACACTTACCCGCTCAAGCCTTTGACCGTCGCGAGCGGCGTACGGATTGTCCCCGGCGGCTCGAGTATCCGCGATGGTTGCTTCGTCGCCCGGGGCGTGACGTGTATGCCGCCCATGTTCATCAATGTTGGCGCGCACGTGGGCGAAGGTACGCTGGTGGATTCGCACGCTCTTGTTGGAAGCTGCGCGCAGGTTGGCGCAAACTGCCACATTTCAGCGGGCGCACAAATCGGCGGAGTGCTCGAGCCGGTCGGCGCGCTGCCTGTAATCATCGAAGATGAAGTGCTCATCGGCGGGAATTGCGGCGTCTATGAAGGCACCGTCATTAAGAGGCGCGCGGTAATCGGTACGGGCACAATCCTAAACCGCTCGACGCCGGTCTATGACGTCGTGCGCGGTGAGATCCACACCGCCGGCGCGTCAGAGTCCCTCGTAATTCCTGAGAACGCGGTGGTGGTTGCCGGTGGCCGCGCTGTCCCAAAAGGAAAGGGCGCGGAGTGGGGCCTCTCGCTTTACACCCCCGTCATCGTCAAATACCGCGACGCCAAGACCGACGCAAAGATTCAACTCGAAGATCTCCTCCGCTAGGGACTTCAACTTCCTAGAAAAAGTGGAGAGAACCCAACGGAGAGATAGCGAAAACGCATGACTATCTGGCGGAGAGGGGGGGATTCGAACCCCCGGGACCCTTTCGGGCCCAACGGTTTTCAAGACCGCCGGTTTCAACCACTCACCCACCTCTCCGCCTCTGATTTTACCTCGGAACCTTGAATTCACGCCTGTCCGCGGAAATACCCCGTTCTTCTTTTGAGATTTCAGAGGGGGGACTCCGACGGCGCCCCTAAGCGGCGCCGGAGGGTGATGGAGCAGATGGGCCGGAGGACGCATTCCAGTCCGCCGGCGTCAATTCAACGCCCCAGAAATGCGGCGCTGGTGTTAGGAATTCCACGCCCACGCGTTGTCCTTTTTCGCCGAGCTCGCCGAGGAAAACCACGCGGCATTCCAGCTCTTCCTGCGTAAACAGATTCGCCAGCACGACCATCGCGCCGGATTCTAGTTCCTGATTCAAATAGAGCAGGCCGCCGTGCGCGTTGACCACAATCGTGTGGCACGACTCGCGGAATTTGCGCCCGTGGATGTTTTTCCCTTCAGCAATCACACGGATCCGCATGAAAACGCGGGAACTTCGACGGGGGCATTCGTTTAGGACTGGTGTCATCGCATGAACATGGTGGGATATGCGCCCGCCCCGGTCAACGGAACTTGAGTACAGTTGTTTCATAAAAGTACGGGTGGCAATTGCCCGCGGCATCACCCCCGCCTGGCACATTCTTCCTGCTTGCGGCGCCATCCCCTAACTACTTAGAATGCAGGGGTTTCCGGATGCCACGGCCAACGCTTGCGCGCCATCCCCGGGTACAGCCCCGGTTATTCGGCTGCGTTTGAAATCGCTCAATTTCAAGGAGGCGCACTTGAACCCCGCCCAGGACGCCCTGTCGAGTTACATCGAATCCCATCGCGACGCGCATTTGCAGGAGCTTTGCGAACTCTTGCGCATCCCGAGCGTGAGCACGAAATCCGAGCACAAGGGCGACATCGAAAAGGCCGCCAATTGGGTCGCCAACAAGCTGCGTACCGTGGGGATGAACAACGTCGAAATCATTCCCACGAAATTGCACCCGCTGGTTTATGCGGAATCTCTCGCCGCCCCCGGCAAGCCCACCGTGCTTTTTTACGGCCACTACGATGTACAGCCCGCCGAGCCGCTGAATCTATGGACCACCCCCGCGTTTGAGCCCACCGTCCGCAAAGGCAATCTTTTTGGGCGTGGCACCGCCGACGACAAGGGTCAGGTGCACATTCATCTCGCGGCATTTGAATCGCTGATGAAGGCCACCGGAAAACTCCCGATCAATATAAAGGTTCTGATCGAAGGCGAAGAAGAAGTCGGCAGCGCAAATCTGTGGGAATTTGTCCAACAGAATAAGTCTCGCCTCGCGGCCGATGCGCTGGTTGTCTCGGACACTTCCATGCTCGCCCCGGGCGTACCTTCGGTGACCTACGGCCTGCGCGGCCTCGTTTACTATCAATTGGAGATCACTGGCGCGGCGCAGGATTTGCACTCGGGCGTCTTCGGCGGTGCCGCGCCCAACCCCCTCACGATTCTCTGCGAGCTGTTTGCGAAAATGCACGACAAGAACTTTCGCGTGACCGTCCCCGGCTTCTATGACAATGTAGCAAAGCTCAGCGCGGCGGAGCGGAAGTCGCTCGCCAATCTCCCGTTCAAGCCCAGGGATTTTCAGAAGACGGTCGGCTCACCAGGCTTGGCCGGAGAAAAAGGATTTTCCGTCGCGGAGCAGGTTTGGTGCCGGCCAACGTTTGAACTAAACGGCATCTGGGGCGGATACATGGGCGAAGGTTCGAAGACCGTAATCCCTGCAAAAGCATACGCGAAGTTTTCCTGCCGGCTCGTGCCGAATCAGGTCCCGGATATGATTACCCGCCAGATCGAAAAATACATCAAAAAGCTGCTCCCGAAGACAGTCACGTGCAAATTCGAAGTCCTGAGTACGGGTAAGCCCTGGGTTGCGCCATTCACCCATCCTTATTTTGAAGTGGCCCATAAGGCGCTGGAAAAGGGATTCGGCAAGCGCGCCGTGTTTATCCGCGAAGGCGGCTCCATTCCATTTGTCACCCAGATGCACGACACGTTTAAGGTCCCGTGCATCCTGATCGGCTTTGGACTGCCGGATGAAAACGCCCACGCGCCTGACGAGCATCTCTCGCTCGAAAATTATTTCGGTGGCATCCGCGCGATGGCGCAGTTTTATCAGGGGCTGGCAGCGCTGTAGGTTTAATTGGGATCTTAAATAAAAGGAGCCCCCAGGCTCCCGCCTGGGGGCTCCTGGTACTAGGCCGTAGCGAGTTGCGCGCGCCGCTCCGTGGCATAATTCTGTAGCGCCTGGTTTGCCGACACGATTTCGTCCAGCGCACCTGCCACTTTTTCCAGGTCTTTTCCCGCCACAACAATGTATAGCTCGTCGTCCGCAAGTCCTGTGTAAACGCGGTTGCCGATGCACCCCAGGCTCGTCTGCGTCCCGCGCTCGAGCGCCAGCGGCAGGCTCATGCAAGTCGGCCGTCCGAGCGCGGGCATCGCTCCTCCCGCGCCCGCGCGGATTGCGGCTTCATTGAGCAGCATGGCATTCGCGGGTTTGCACGCAAAAAGCACGGCGCTCGGCTCCGATGTTGTTTCCCCCAGCGGCGCATAGACCACCGCTGCGGGCGTCCTCGCAAGTCGCGGAATTCGCATCACTTCTTCGGGCTTGATGTAATCAACGCTGAACATCAGCTTGAGCGTCTGCTCGGTTTCCTTCTCGCGTTCCGGGGAAAGCGGGATGTTGTGCGTGTAAGCGCCGACGGCGCAATTGAAGTGGTCGCCCGGCAAAGTGTAAAACGCGCCTCCCTCCGATGCGATCCTCCAGAAGCTGCAGCCGGATGGCACGGTGCCGCTGAAATGCTTCACTCCCGATGGAATAGTGTCTAGATACGTCACAGCGATGGGCCGCCGGAGTCCTGTGAGTTTCGATTGAAATTTCTTCTCGATCTCTTTCCAGTTACTCATCCTTTTTTCCTCCATTCGTTCTGTGTCGGAAGAATATCATAGTGCGCGTGGCCGTTCCGAACTGGGACTCCGCGGAGCCGCATTTTCTGCGGCTTTTTTGAGCTTTTTGCTTGCCTTGCCGCTTCGCAGCAGCTATAGTCCATTCGGCTCCAGGGCGGCGTCCTGCCGAGCCGGAAAAATTCAAACACAAAACAAGGAGATTTAAGTTAGATGGCAAAACCACTGAGCAAGTCGAAGATCATCGCCACCCTGGCTGAGAAGTGCAGCACCAAAGAAAAGCCGGTGTCGAAGAAGCAAATCGCATCGTTTTTTGAAGAGCTGTTCAACCTGGCCGTGAGAGAGTGTAAGGGCGGCGCGGGCAAATTCGTGATTCCAAACATCGGCCGCGCGGTCAAGGCTCACCGCAAGGCGCGCATGGGCCGCAACCCGCAGACCGGCGAAGCAATCAAGATCAAGGCGAAGACCGTTGTGCGCCTGCGCGCTGCCAAGGCGTTCAAGGACGCGGTTCTGGCATAAGTCGTCTTTGCCGACGGGGTGTCCCGCAACTGCGGGACTGCAGCCCCGCGGCGCTTGAAAGAAGTTTGACGGAGCGCTCCGTCGCAGCATCCTTCGAATGGGGCGCCAAGAGTAGAATTTGTGGGCCTTGCGCGCGGATCTTTCCGCATCTGAATCCGCGTCGCGGTTTCGAAAGCCCTCGGGCTCCCCATGGAGTAGCCGTAGCAACAAGGTTCGGCGGCTATTCAATGGGAAGCGCGAGGGCTTTTTCTTCGATTTATTTAAAGCAATACGATTACGCGGTTGGCGGTGCAGCCTGCCCGGGGCGAACCACGCGGTCGTAAATCAAAAGCAGAATAGATGCGGAAATTCCAAGCGCGGCGAAACTCCACCACACCCACGTAGGCTTCCCAATCACTTCCCCAAAATGATGCATCAGGTGGCCCGCAATCCACCCTCCCGCCAGCGATCCGATCCCGATGGGCACAAATGCAAAGCCCATGTAAGTGCCTTGCTGGCCCGGCGGCGCAAGGCGTGAGACGTACTCGTAATACCGCGGAGACAGAATCATCTCGCCCAGCGCCAGCACCAGCAGCGTGATCACGGAATTCACCACGGAGGCGTGAACCGCCATAATGACCCAGCAAAGCGATGAGACCAGAACGCCGAGTGTGATGGCGCGGAAAGCTGGGATTTTTCTCGTAAGAAAACTGATCAAAAGCTGGAAGCACACCACCGCGAGCGCATCCGTCATCAGGATAAGTTCAACGTCGGCGTGCGGATTCACGTAGCTGTGGAGATAAAGCGGGAGTGCGATGTACTGCTGCCAGTACACAATCCAGAATCCGGAAAAAATCAGCAGGAAGAGCATGAATCTTGGGTTTGTCACCACGGTCCACAAATTCCGGGCTGCCTCGCCAATTGTGGGCGGCCGTTCGCCTTCCATCCGCCGGGGCTGGCGGAAAAAAATCAGAACGCCAAACATCATCAGCAAAACGCTTAGGGCCGCGACTCGAAACACATTCTCAACGCTCAAATGCCGGTGCACATAGGAAGCCACGAATGGCCCGGCCGCTCCCCCCGATGTTCACCAGGGTGTAGTAAATCGAATAGCCGATGCTCCGCACATTTTCTTTGGATGACGCAGCGACCGTGCCCACAACGCTGGGCTTCACCAGCGCAACTCCCAGAGCCGGAAGCATCAAAATTATGAATACGAGAACTCCGAGCGGCATGGCGTTGCGAATCGGCGCCATCCAGGAAGCAGCAATCGAACCGAGCAGGAAATAGGCCGTCGCCAGAATCAGGTAGGCGACGGATAGCGCGCGGCGAAATCCCAGCTTGTCTGCCACTGTTCCGCCGATAATTGCCAAAAACCAAACCATCCCGCCAAAAATTCCCGTCAGACTGGCGGTCTTCTGCGTCGAAAAGGATAGTGACTCGTGGAGGTAATTCGCGAGCGACGCGAAGACGGCATAGTAAGAGAGCCGCTCGAATAGCTCCGTGATGTTTGCAACCCAGAAAGGCCGCTCGAACCCGGCGCGGATTTCCTGCCAGCGCTCGGAGATGCTCACGCGATTCCCCCGTAAATCACTCGGATTGTAGCGGAAGCGGGCGTATTGCGCCGCTCAAATCTCCTTTCGGGCGGCGTGCAAACAGGTCCCCCATCTGACTGCCCCGCGTTTTCGCACTCGGCGTCCTTCGCCGCGTGAAATAATCACACCCAGTTTGGGTGCCCGCTTCACCATGTGCTAGCATTGCGCACTTGCAACACACGGCTCGAACCCGCGAATGACCACTCAAATGATGAAGGCCCTTCGAAAGCCGCGCCCAGCACCCGGCGCCGCGCTCGAAAAAGTTCCCATCCCCACGATCGGCCCCACCGACGTTCTCGTCCGCGTCCTTGCCGCCTCGATCTGCGGCACCGACCTCCACATTTACGGCTGGGACCGCTGGTCCGCCTCGCGCATCAAGCCGCCCATGACCTTCGGCCACGAATTTTGCGGCCTTGTCGAGCGCGTCGGCGATGAAGTCACCACCGTGAAGCCGGGCGAATTTGTCAGCGCGGAAATGCACGTCAGTTGCGGCCACTGCCGCCAGTGCATGATGGGCCAGCCGCACGTTTGCCAGAATTTGAAAATTATCGGCATTGACGCCGATGGCTGCTTCGCCGAATTCGTCCGCATCCCCGCCGCGAATATCTGGAAAATTGACCCGGCCATCCCCGAACATTATGCCGCAATCCTCGATCCCCTCGGCAACGCCGTGCACACCGTACTTTCCGGCCCCATCGAAGCGCACACCGTCGCCGTTACCGGCTGCGGCCCCATCGGACTCATGGCCATCGCCGTCGCAAAAGCCTGCGGTGCCTCTACAATTTTTGCCACTGAGGTCAACGCGCACCGCCGCATGATGGCGCTCCGGATGGGCGCTGACGAAGCCCTCGATCCCGCCTCCTGCGACCCCGTCGCCCACATTCGCGCGGCCACCGGCGGCGCGGGCGCGGACATCCTCCTCGAAATGAGCGGCAATCCCGCCGGTATCCGCCAGGGCTTTCAGATGTTGCGCGCCGGCGGACGCGCCTCGCTGCTCGGCATTCCTTCCGAACCTGTCACCCTCGACCTCGTGAACGACGTCATCTTCAAAGGCGCCACGGTCTATGGCATCTACGGCCGCAAAATTTTCGAGACCTGGATTCAGATGACTGAGCTCCTGAAGTCGCGCAAGCTCAACCTGGATCCCCTCTTCGGCGAAAAATTCCCGCTTGAAAAGTTTGAAGAAGGTTTCCGCCTGCTTCGCGAGGGGCTGCCGGGAAAAATTCTTCTCTATCCAAATGGCGTGCGACCGTGAAATTCGCCGCGGCGGCTATGCGTATAATATTTTCAATTCTGTTGCTGTAAAGGAGGCTTTATGGCCACAACATCGGGCGCAACCATGGGAGCAACGAAGAACCCTCTCGCCTTCCTGCATGACCAACTCGCGGACATGAAAGCCAAGGGCGCTTATCGCAAATTGCGCGTCCTCGAAGGCGAGCAGAAGCCTTTCGCCGTCGTTGACGGCAGACAGGTCATTAACCTCGCCTCAAACAATTATCTCGGCTTCACCACGCACAAAGCGCTCAAGAAAGCCGCCATCGAAGCCATCCGCAAATATGGCGCGGGCGCCGGAGCCGTCCGCACTATTTCCGGCACCATGACGCTCCACATGGAACTCGAGGAACAGATCGCGAAATTCAAGGGCACCGAAGCCTGCGTCGTCTTCCAATCCGGCTTCACCGCAAACGCCGGAACCGTCTCCGCCATCCTCGGCAAGGACGACCTCATCATCTCCGACGAACTCAACCACGCCTCCATCATTGACGGTTGCCGCCTCTCTCGCGGCGCCATCAAAGTTTTCAAGCATCGTGACGTCGCCGATTGCGAGCGCATCTGCAAGGAAACCGAATCCTGGCCCGGACACAAGCTCCTGATCACCGACGGCGTTTTTTCCATGGACGGCGACATCGCACCGCTCAAGCAGCTCTGCGATCTCGCAGAAAAATATAATTGCATCATGATGATTGATGACGCGCACTCCTCCGGTGTCCTCGGACGCGGTGGGCGCGGCACCGTTGACCACCTCGGTTGCCACGGCCGCGTCCACATCCAGGTCGGCACGCTTAGCAAAGCCATCGGCGTCATGGGCGGTTATGTCTGCGGCTCCCGCGACCTCATTGATTTCCTCCATCAGCGCGCGCGCCCGTTTCTTTTCTCGACTTCGCATCCGCCCGCTTCCGCTGCGGCCTGCATGGCTGCCTTCACTCTGCTCGACTCGCCCGAAGGCGAACGCCTTGTCAAGAAGTTGTGGGCCAACACAAAGTTTTATAAACGCCAGCTCAAGAAGCGCGGCTTCAAATATGGCGCGAGCGAAACACCCATCGTCCCGATTCACGTCGGCGACGCCAACAAAGCCCATGAATTTTCCGCGAAATTATTTGAAGCAGGTGTGTTTGCGCCAGCGGTCGGCTTTCCGGTCGTGGCCGAAGGCAAAGCTCGCCTCCGCACGATTGTCACCGCCACTCATAAGCGCGCCGAGCTAACGCAAGCCTGTGACATCCTCGCCACCGTAGGCAAGCAGCTAGGCATCATCTAAACATGCGGTGGATTTGGTTTTCTTCAGGATGCGGGGCGTGCTACCGAAGCCACAATTCCCCGCGCCATTTTCTGCTTTACGCCGCTGCTACCATCGCGTGCCGGTTCGCGATTTTTCCATACAACGTAAGCCCAACTGCCCCCAGCCCCCAACATGTCACCACCACCGCCACCCAAAATCCAGCGTATGGGATCACTCGCAATCCGTAAATCACCAGCAAGCCCAGTGCAAGTTGGCCCACCGCTTCCGGCGTCTTCCATACAAATTCCCCTGCAGACGCGGAAGCTCCCGCGTATCCGCCCTTCCCCAGCAGCATGCGTCCCAGCCAAACGGCCACAAACACTTTGCCGCCATTCATGAAAATCGCATAGAGGAATAGCGTGCTGATCCCCACCGACAGCCCCACAACGGTGATGCACGCGATAATCGCGGCAATCGGAATCCCGAAAACGAGCAGAAAGCCGATCCCAATTGAAGCCCCATACCGGTTCGCGCTCCGGACTGAATCGCTGAAAAATCCCGGCGCGATCAGCATCAACACAAGCCCGAACACGAACGACGCGCCCCACGCCAGCGCTTTGTGCCACCAGGAAAAGCCGGCAAATGTATCCATCTCCCTTTTCGTAATCGTCACTACCGGCGCGCTCGCAAGTTTTGCTCCACTCGTCACTTCCGGTGGTTTCGGCCCGTCGTAGTCAATTCTTCCTTGCACTTGTGCGCTCGATCCGATCATGCCTTCTTCGCTCGTATGAATCCTCACGTTCCCGCCCACAAACCCATCCAATTGCACGTGCCCAGCCGCCACCATCAAATCGCGCCCGATGCGCCCGTCCAATGTGACGTCCCCGGCCCCGATCGTCGCGCCCCATCCAATCTCCGAACTCGAATCCGTAAGCACGGTTCCGCAACCAACCAACACGTTCTTCCCGACTTTCCCGTGCAGCGTGAGCACGCTCCCGCCGAACCGCACATTTCCATCCACCGTTCCATTAATTAGAAGATTGCTTCCGCCAAAAATTACATCGCCCGTCACGTGCCCGTTCACCGTCACGTTCGCTCCAAACGCGATCAGATCCCCGTTCACCGTCCCATCAATCCGCACGACGCTGCCAAAAATAATCAAATCGTTGTTCACCGTCTCTCCGCTCGGCAGCGTGTAGTTCGGCTGGTTCTTGTGCACCTCCGCCGCGCTCACCCCGCCCGGCAGCAGCAGCGCCACCGCCAGTGCGCTCATCACCAGCGCGATCGTGTTCATCCGCCTCAATCCGCGCCGCAGCAGGATATAGCCCACCCCGCACATCGACATCACCGCCAACGCCTGCACAAGAGTCCACATGGATCCCCATCCTTTCCACAGCGCGCCCTGGAAGAAAAGCATCGTCACCAGGTTCGTCCCGCCAAATCCCGCTTCATTCAACTGCGCCTGCCACGGATCGATAATTGTTGTCCACAACCAGTACGTTCCCGCCGCCGCCATCCCAAACGAAATGATCCACGCCCACGGCATCCGCTCGCGCACCGGAGTAAACAGCCGCGCGGGCACCGGCTCCTCTTCCTCGCGCATCGAGCGCGTCAGCAGGCGCGATTCGCGCTCCAGCGCTCCGAGCAGCGCTCTGCAATCGCCGCAACGTTCCGCGTGCGCCGAAAGCTCCAGCGCCTTCGCGCGTTCAAGCTGCCCTTCGAGATATTGCAGACACGCAATTTCATCGAAATGGTTTTCTTGCTGGTTTGGATCTGCGTTCATGGCGTCCTCCCCGCGGCCATTCCGCGGGAATCCTGCCCGGCCAGCG
The DNA here is from genome assembly GCA_963737185.1 of uncultured Acidobacteriota bacterium. Taxonomy (GTDB): domain Bacteria; phylum Acidobacteriota; class Terriglobia; order Acidiferrales; family UBA7541; genus DASTCZ01. The sequence continues at coordinate 328,891 of CAVTRS010000022.1, forward strand.
CCTCGCGCAACTGGTGGCGGGCGCGCAAAAGTACCACGCCCACAAAGTTGCGCCGCACCCCGAGCGATTCGGCAATTTCGTCGTAACTCATGTCCGAGTAATACCGCAGCACCAGCGCCATCCGCGATCGCGCCGGCAATTTCCCCAGCGCCCCGCGCACGTTCTTGCTGCTGCTCTCCTCCAGCAACCGGTCAAGCGCGCTCGCGTCCGGATGCTCCAGTGGAGTCTCATCCACATCCTCGGTTTCCAGATCCTGACGGATGCGCCTTTTCCGCAAAATGTCCCAGCAGTGGTTTGCCGACACTTTGTAAAGCCACGCTTGGAACGGCCGGCTCGAATCGTACTGCCCGAGTTTTTCGCGCACCTTCATAAATATTTCCGTCGTCGCGTCTTCCGCGTCTTCCCGCGCCGGCAGCGCACGCCGGCAAAAACGAAAAATCGGCCCGGCAAATTCCCGGTACAGGTCGCCCCACGCTTCCAGGTTTCCCGTCCGGGCGCGGGCGATGCAATCTTCCAGCTTCTGCTGGTCCGTTGCGTTCATCCCCTCCGGCCGCTTTCCCGCTTCCATATAGTGATACGCCCCGCCCTCCCCGAATCTTTCACCCCGGGCAGGCACCTTCCCGGCTGGTGCGCCTGAGGAAGGCTATCCCGATTGGCGGGCCAATATTCGATTTTTGTGGCGTTTGGGGTGTCCCACAGACCGTCGCCTTCCATCTTACTTCCCCGGCTCCAGCAACAGCTTCTGCACCCGCCAGTTCAGCACTTCCGCCACATAGATCTCATTCTCGCTTGGGCAAGCCATCTCGTGAATCCACCCAAACTGCTTGAGCTGTTTCCCCGATTCGCCGAACATACCCATCACTTTCCCATCTAGGCTCATCTTGTAAATCCGCCCGGGAAACGCGTCCGCCGCATACAAAACCTGCTTCGGCCCCGGCGTAATGCAAATCGCCCATGGCGCTCCGGGCGCCATTGTCCCTGTCGTCGCGGTTGGTTTGTTACCGATTGCCGGATGTGCGTTTTGATCCACCGGCACGTCAATCGTCATCTGCCTCAAAAATTTACCATCGCCATCGAACACCTGGATCCGCCGGTTGCCGCGGTCCGCCACATACACATTTCCATGCGCATCCACTGCGATGCTGTGCGGCACGTTGAATTGTCCCGGCCCCGAGCCGGGCTCGCCCCATGACATGATCCAGTTCCCGTTCTTGTCCACCTTCGCCACGCGCGAATTGATGTACCCGTCGCTGATATACGTATTCCCCGCCGCATCCCAAGCCATATCCGTCACTTGCCGGAAATATCCGTCCACAGGCGGCAACGGCGGCCTCGCGTGTTTTACCGGCCCCGTACCTTCATCCGACGCCTCCTGCTTCCGCCCGAACACCATCACCACGCGCCCTTCCGGGTTGAACTTCACCACCATGTCCGAACCCTTGTCCGCCACCCAGATGTTGTCCTGCCGATCTACCTTCACCGAGTGCGCGTACGACCATGCGTACAGGTTGTGCCCAATCTCGCGGATGAATTTTCCATCAGCCCCAAACTCCAATAACTGCGCCGCGCTCGCCGCGTACGCAGGCCCCGTCGTATTCCCCCGCGAAAAAACAAACACGTGCCCCTTCGAGTTCACCGCCACGCCCGCCACTTCCCCCAAATACAAATCCGCGGGCATCTTCAAAAAATCCGCCACCGACCGGTACCGTATCTCCGGCGCCGGGGACTGCTGTGCAAACACTCGAACGGAATCACGCCGGGACACCAGCAAACCTATGACTCCAAGCAAGACAACAATGCATTTACCCTTCACAATGCCTCCCGAAAAACTCGCGATCCCATCTAGAGGTTCCCTTCCCCCTGTCCTTCTTGCCGAGCCGTGATGCACCTGAGCCTACGCCGCCGCACTCCAGCGGTAAAGTACACCATCAAAGGTCGTCGGAGTTCAAAGTTTTCCAAACGTAGGGAGATACGAGGCGGTTCTCAATGGAAAGCCAAAGCGAATATATCAACTTTGATTTCTATTCGCTATATACTGTATAGTACAATAGTTTAGATTTTGTCATGGCCACCATCCAGACGCAAAGCTCAGCGGCACGTCAATTGCCAACAGGGAGCTGTGTATCAGGGCACGAATTCCAGTTCGGCTCAATAGTCGGATGCGAATGTCGTATCAGGGCACGACTTCCAGTTCGGGTCAATAGCCGTACGCGAAGGTTTGTATCAGGGCACGACTTCCAGTTCGGGTCAATAGCCGTACGCGAAGGTTTGTATCAGGGCACGACTTCCAGTTCGGGTCAATAGTCGTACGCGAAGGTCTGTATCAGGGCACGACTTCCAGTTCGGGTCAATAGCCGTACGCGAAGGTTTGTATCAGGGCACGACTTCCAGTTCGGGTCAATAGCCGTACGCGAAGGTTTGTATCAGGGCACGACTTCCAGTCGTGCCGAATCGGCCGAATGAAAAGGACGGGGCTTTAGCCCCTGCTCATGGCAAGACCGTCGAGAAACTCAGACCCAGCGAATATTCAGGCCGGCTTGCGCACTTTCTTTGTTACCTCAAGAACACACAACAGTCGCGCGATATTGCAATCCGATCGTATGGCGAACCTGTTGATTGACGTCCTTCGCTCGTACGTCGCAGCCAAAAAATTCAAACTCCACGATTTTGTGATCATGCCGAATCACGTCCATTTGCTCCTCAGCGTGGATCAATCAACAACAATTGAGAAGGCCGTCCAGTTCGTCAAAGGAGGGTTTTCATATCGTGCCAAGAAGGAATTAGGACATCAGGGTGAGATTTGGCAGCAGGGGTTCTCAGAACTTCGCGTGAAGGATCGGGAGGGGTTTCTCAAATACCGGGCTTACATCAATGAAAATCCAGTGGCGGCCGGAATCGTTCACTCACCAGAGAACTTTCCCTATGGCTCCGCGCACTTCAAACACCAAACGTCCGCAGCGGCTGAAGCCAAAATCCACGAATCCTTGCGGCACGAGTGAACTCGTGCCCTGATACTTGATTCCCTTCTCAGATGCCGCCGATGCCTATTCGAATACCCATTCGAACACGCATTCGAATGCCCATTTCAAATACCCAATAAATAACTCTTGACACGAATATACCGTTGTGGTAACATTCCTTATGAACTTCTCGCTCGCGCTGCCCGGATCATCGAAACCGCTAAATCCTTTCTTCTCAATCTCAGCCGACCCGATCTCCCGTAAGTACATGTGTTTTCTATTTCTTACGACCCAAGTTCCAAATTCCCCCAAAATGCCCCAATGTTTTCAATCACTTACAGACCGTCATTCCCGTAACTGCCAGTGTTTTCAACTTCTTACGAACCCCTCTCCCGTAAGTACCTGTGTTTTCAACTTCTTACGGAAAAAGGGGGAGGGGGGTAGGGCAAGGGGTACAGACCGGGCACATTCCTGACAGAATAGATCGGGGGCAATCCTGCCCCCTTGCATCATCCCTCCGCGATGTGATGCACCGCAACATGCGGAGGCAGTGCAAAAAAGCACGCCAGCAAGGCGTTCAGTCCCAGGCTTGCCGGCACACTCACCCAGGCCAGGGCAAAGCACGCGAGGTAGAGAACAGGTCCAAACGCATATTGTTGCGAGAGTTTCTTCGTGGCTTGGAGGTTCACTTCAGCGCCGAGCATCAGGCCCTTCTTTGACACCGCGTAACGCCACAGCACGTTGAATGCGAGGGCGATAAACACGCAGGTGCCGTTGAACAGCATCACGGCGGTTCGTTCGCCCGGCGTGCCCAAATGCGCCGCCAGCACGGCGGTCGGAAATGGCAGCGCCGTCACGCCGAGAAGCAGAGTAAGGTTCAGGATCATCAACACCGTGTCCGACTTCTTGATGTTGGTGAACATCCGGTGATGGTTGATCCACATGATGCCGATCACCATGAAGGCGATCACAAAGGACACATACATCGGCCATTGTCGGAACAACTGGTGCGCGAGGGGTGTGGCGCCCGGCGTGGGGATTTTGATTTCCAGCACCAGTAGCGTAATCGCAATGGCAAAAACGCCGTCTGAAAATGCTTCAACTCGCTGGGTTTCGTTTATCGCCATCGGTCAGAGAACCTTGAGCCGGAAGTTTCCGCCGCCGCAGCCAGCTGCCACCGTTTTGACGTCGTGCCCGAAAACCGCTACGGTATCTTTGGCGCAAATGGGAAACACAGCCGCGAGTCTACCGATGATTCAAGCGCGAGCGCAAGTTAACTGGCAAACATGCTGAACATGGCTACGAACCTACCATCCATCGTTATCGCCGGGCGGCCGAACGTCGGCAAGTCCACGCTATTCAATCGCCTTACCAGTTCGCGGCGCTCCATCGTCAATGACCAGCCGGGCATCACGCGCGACCGCATCTACGGCATCGCAAATTGGCAGGGCCGCAGGTTTGAGGTCGTGGATACGGGCGGCATTGTGCCCGATGACCGCGCCACGATTCCACACGAAATTCTGCGCCAGGCGCAATTCGCATTTGAGACGGCCGTGATGATCGTCCTCGTTGTGGACGCGCGCACAGGACTCACTCCCCTCGATGAAGAGCTGGCGCGCCTGCTGCGCCGCACCGGCAAGCCGCTCGTCCTCGCGGCAAACAAAATAGATTCACAGCAGCAGATTTCGCTTACCGACCAGCTCCATTCGCTGGGACTTCCCGTATTTCCGCTTTCCGCGGAACACGGCTTCGGCGTTGACGTCCTGCTCGACTACGTGAGCGAAAAAATCCCCGCCGCTGAGTTATCCAGTGATGATGCGCAGTCTGAAGCCTCAGCGGCGGAGACAGGTGACGCGGGAGATGAAACAGGCGAGCCGGAAAGCGCGAAACCCTTGGATCGCAAGCCGGCGAAATTCGATTCGGCCTCCGATGAGAATCTCGTCAAAAAGTCCGGCGAATTGCAAATCGCCATAATCGGACGCCCCAACGTCGGAAAATCCGCGCTGCTGAACCGCCTCGCGGGCGAAGAGCGCAGCATCGTCTCGCCAACGGCGGGCACCACGCGCGATTCGGTGGATACCGTCGTCGAACACAACGGCAAGCTCTATCGCTTCGTGGATACGGCCGGAATCCGCCGCAAGGGAAAGACAAATCTCGTCGCCGAAAAATTGAGTGTGATGATGGCTCGCAGGGCCCTCGAGCGCGCCGATATCGCGCTCCTCATCGTGAATGCCGCGCTCGGCGTCACCGCAAGTGACGCGACGATTGCAGGCTACGCGCAGGAGTCCGGCTGCAGCGTCATCATCGTAATGAATAAATGGGACCTCTCGCTCGAAGCGGCAAAGCGCGCCATCGTCGAAGAACGCTCCCGTGGCGGTCAAATGCGCGTGAAGGCGCGGCCCGCGCGGACGCCAGCCGGCAAGCGAACCGAAGATCAGCCGCGCCAGCGAATCTTGCATGCCCTCGCCGATCCCGCCCTGCTCATGAAGGAATATGAAACGCTGGTGCGCGACAAACTGAAATTCCTCGCCTATGCACCCATCGTTTTTCTTTCCGCGCTGACCGGAGATCGCCTTGACAGTCTTTACCCCATGATTGACCGCGCCGCCGCCGCACGCAACCGCCGAATCTCAACTGGTGAACTGAATCGCTGGCTCGCCACCGTCGATCTCGAGCGCGGCACGTCGCCCGCCACGCGCAAGGTAAAAATCTTTTACATCACCCAGGCTTCGAGCGCTCCGCCGACATTCGTTCTATTCACAAATCAGCCGCTGCGTTTGCACTTCAGCTACGAACGTTTCCTTGAAAACCGCCTGCGCGAAAAATTTGATTTCACCGCCGCGCCGATGCGCTTCCTTCAGCGGATGAAAGAGCGTGGCCACCGCGAACGCGGCAGGAAACCAGCGAAGCCGCGCCAGCGGCCGAATTAAGCGCCACGGCAAACCAACGAAGACAAGGCATTGAGAATTGCGCAAAATGAGTAACTCGCTGCCTGTGGAAGGCTGGATTGACAGCGCCGGAAAAGGCGATACGATAATAGCGAACGGACCAGTCCCCCGTCGCGCGGGTATCGCAAACCATGTCTGAAACTGGAAACGGCCACGCGGCCTCCTTTTTGCCGGATAAGAGTTTTTTCCGCATCGGCGAAGTGAGTCGCCTTACGGCCACAAAAACGTTTGTGCTGCGCTATTGGGAGACGGAATTTCCGATGCTCCAGCCGGTGAAGAGTCCGAGCGGACATCGCCTCTATCGCCGCGAAGACGTGCAGACGGTGATGGAGATCCGCCGCCTGCTTTACGATGAGGGCTTCACCATCGCCGGCGCGCGCCGCCATTTGCGCGAGCACGCCGGCCATGATCCTTCGCACAACGGCGGCAATGGCGCGCATGCGAATGGCGGCAATGGTGCAGAGCATTCCGCGGAGATAGGCGGCTCCCCAAGCGGGTTGGCGGGTGCCGCGGGCGTTTCCGCGGGCGATCCATTGCCCGCGGTGAGCCGCAAAGTGCTCCTGGATTTGCGCGACGCGTTGCGCGCATTCTTGACGCTGCTTGAAACCGAGTGATACCCTGATTTTCACGCTGTTTCCGCGGATTTTTCGCGCGGCGGCAGCGTGCGATGCCGCCCGCCTTGGGCGGCGCAGCCGGTCGGGACGTGGCGCAGCCTGGTAGCGCGCACGCTTGGGGTGCGTGAGGTCGCTGGTTCAAATCCAGTCGTCCCGACCATTTTTTCCGTGCCGAATTTTTGGAACGCCTCAGCCGCCTCACGGATTCGCATCAGCCGGATTTTTTAGACACGCGCCGCGATACCCGCAATGAACGCCCGCGCTGTTCCTGTTATTCTGGATATTCGCCATGCCACACATATTGATCACTAACGATGATGGGATTCACGCCGAAGGCTTGCGCGCGTTGGTGGACGCGCTGCGCGGCACCGCAACGCTCAGTGTCGTCGCCCCATCGCAAGAGCGCAGCGCATCCGCGCAGGCGTTGACGCTGCGCCAGCCCATCTTCTGCGACCAGATCGCCGAACGCGAGTGGTCTGTGGAAGGCACGCCCGCGGACTCCGTAATCGTCGCGCTCAACAAATTGCTTCCGGAAAAGCCGGACCTGGTGATTTCCGGCATTAATCGCGGCGGCAATATGGGCGAGAACATCTATTACTCCGGCACGGTGGGCGCGGCCGCGGAAGGCGCGATTAATCGCATCCCTTCTTTTGCAATTTCCGTGGTGCATCGCGGAAAAGGGTTTCGGTATGAAAAAGCCGCTGAGTTTGCGCGCGACCTTGCGGGAATCATTTTGCGCGACGGCATGCCGGAAGGCGTGCTCCTAAATGTGAACGTGCCGCTCGAATGGACGGGCGGCGTGCGCTTCACAAGGCAATCCGAAAAAGTGACGCGGAATATTTTGCAGGAAGGAAAAGATCCGCGCGGCCGCACCTATTATTGGCTGCACGAACAGCAAATTACCGAAGGCCTCGGCGAAGACACCGATTACATGGCGGTGTTTGCCGGAGATATTTCCGTGACGCCGCTGCACCTCGAGCGGACGCACACGCAATCGCTCAATCACCTATCACACTGGGCGAAAGAACTCGCGCGCCCCGGCGCAAAAATTAAATAGCGTTAGAACTCAACGTGACCCCGCAGACCCGGAACAAGAACCGGGCCGCGATCGCGGTTATATCCGGGGTTCTGGATGTACTGCAGGTCGAAAGCGCCGTACAACCCGCGCCAGAGGTGGGCATTGTAAAAAGTTTCCAGAATATCTTCGCGGCTGTAATTTAGATTCCCGTCTCCCAGCAAGAAACCCAGCCCGCCCAATCTTAGATACTCCTGATGATCTTTAGAGATCCCGTTGCTGGTGAAAACTAATCCTACTTTATCGAGCTCGCGGCGCCATTTTTCACCGCGTAACCACGTACCTATCTCAACTGTTTGATCTACTTCTGCATAAACGAAGGATTCTGTGCGTCCGTTGTTCCATCCATATCGCCCAAACACGCCAATCTGTGAAGTCAACTCCTGCTCAAAGTTCACACCGAATCCATATTTCACGCGGCCCTGTTCGCGGGTGGCAACGATGTTTGGCGTTGATGTCTCTCCATCCAGATACTCTATGATTGCTTCCCTGTAATCGCCCATGTTGGCGTGGTTCACAAACCCAAGCAGGCGCAAAACACCCGCACGCCTGGGAAGCAAGCTGCCGTTGTATTCGCCTTCCACATTTTCCGAGTGCGCGCGGAGCAGGTCGGCATCGAGATTAATTCCGTTGGCGACTTTGGGCATCATGGCTTCCGCAAAGCGCACCGCCCAGTTGTGGTCGTCGTATTCCACTACGGCGCCGTCGGTGTATCCGCGCGTGTTCGCTGCGTAGTCCCATGCTCCGTTATTGTCGACGGTCCAATTGAGAAATTGCAGATGGTCGTCGCCGCCGCCGGAATTGTTATCGAAGAAATCCGCGAGGTCGAATTTGCCGATGCGGATTTCAATGCGCCGGACCGGGAGCGAAGTTGCGAGGCCTAGGGGGCCTCGTTCGGCCGGGGCAGTTTTACTGCTGAGCGGAATGATCTGGCGCAACATCAGCCGCGCCAGATAAGGCGCTCGGGACAGTTGCACGCCCTGCACTGTGCGAACATCATCGAGGTCGGTGATGCCCCCAAGCCCGACGGCGGTGCCGATTCCGTCGCCTGTCGCATCTTCCAAATCAGCAAGAATCTCAGTCGTATGGGTAAGCTCGAAACCGGTGTAAAGGGTGAGGACATGCGTGGTCGCACTTTGGGCGGGGGACGTCAAACTGTTCGGCCCGCTATACAGCGCGGGAAATGCCGGATGCCATTGAAAAACAATATTCGCCTGGCCGGAGATCCACCAGCGCGTGTCTTTGGGATGGGGGAAAAGGGATTCGGGCCCGCTGGAATTATCGTCCGGAGGCGGAGGCGGGTTTGTTGTGGTAGTGTCCTGGGCGTGGGATGGGAGCGCAAAGGCGGACGCAAAACACAAGAGGACAATCCAACGGGCGGCTGATGCCAGCCGCGCTGCAAGTGAGGGTTTCATGTGGATCGTCCTTCATTTTGTACCAGACTTGATTACAGGCTTGTAAATTTTCCAAACGTTTGATACCATACCCCCCTAGGGTAGTCAAGAACAATGTCACATCTATCGAAAGAAAAATTAGACCTGTTGAACCGCACGAAAAAGATCGTGGGGCAACTCGAGTCCGTGGAGCGCGCTCTGGATCAGGATGAACCTTGCGCGGACGTCTTGCAGCGCCTCGCGGCCGCGCGCGGAGCGATCAACGGCCTGATGGCGGAATTAATGGAAGACCACATCCGATATCACATCGGAAAAAGAACGAAGAGCGCGGAAGAAGGCGCGGAGGATTTGATTGAGATTGTGCGGTCGTATTTGAAGTAGGGGCTGGCGGAACGTATTAGCGCATCCCCCGGCGGTTGACTGCGCCCCCAGGCGGGAGCTTGGGGGCTCGTTTTTTTATCTGTGGGCTCGCCGATTGAAATAAGAGTTTTGTGAAGCCAAAGAGAGAGCGAGAGGGGCGGGTGTTCAGCCCGCCCCTTTCCTTCTTATCGAACAGCTCAAAAACTAGTCGTCTTACATCCCGCCGCGGCGGCCGCCAGCTCCAGCCTGATTGCACGGGGCGAGCGGTTTGCGCGGGAACTGGTCTGCGCGGTTCGCAGCCTGATACACGAATGTTGCGACAATCGTGGCCATCTGCTTCAGGTCGTCGGCTTGCACGCGATCCCAAAGATCCATATTGCTGTGATGCGTTCGCGTGTCGTATTCGAGCGGGTCCTGAATGAACTGGAAGCCCGGCAAGTCAACGGCGTCAAAGGATTGGTGATCGGTGCCGCCGGTGTTGCGAATCGTGATCGTATTCATCCCCATGGATTCAAAGGGCTTCATCCATTCCCGGAAAATCGGCTCGGCGGCGTCATTCCCCTGCAGATAGATTCCGCGGAGCTTGCCGCTGCCATTGTCAATGTTGAAGTAAACGTCAAACTTTTCCTGCTCCGGCTTGAGGTCCCATTTCCCCGCGGTGGTGTCGCAACTGCCGAAGTGGTCGGCGACATACGCGCGGGAACCGAGCAAGCCTTCCTCTTCTCCGGTCCAGAGGCCGACGCGAACCGTGCGCCGCATATCGAGACCGGAAGCCTTCAGCACACGCATGACTTCGAGCATGACGGCGGAGCCGACGCCATTATCCGTGGCGCCGGTGCCCGCATGCCAGGAATCGAAGTGGCCGCCGATCATGACGATCTGATTTCTGAGCTTGGGGTCGGAACCGGGGATTTCGGCAATGATGTCAAAAGACTTCCCGTTGTTGTCGATGAATTTATTCTGGATGTTGAGTTCGACGGTGACGGGCACGTTTCGTTGAAGCGTGCGGTAGATGCGGTTGTAATGCTCCGCTGCGAGCATGACTTGATTCAGCGTCGGCGGAGCGTTTTGCTCGGCATAAACCGCGGGCCCACGGCCACCTCCTCGTCCACCGCGACCGCCGCCTTCGCCGGGAGGCGGAACGGGCAAAACGCCCGCGGCCGACTGCACGTACACCAGGCCGCCGTCACCGCGGCCTTCCTGGAAAATTGCCGCAACGCCTTCGCTCAAATACAAATTGTTAAATTTCTGGCGAATGCGCGCTGCCAAAGCTGTCGCCGCGGCTTGCACCGCAGGAGGAAGAGCGCCCGGCGCAGCGGCAGCTCCACCGCGGCCTCCGCGCCCACCCGGAAAATCCTGCTGGGCGATTTCATCGAGTTCGGCTTGCGTGTAGCGATGGGCAAGCGGCTCGGTGCTCATCGGGATTTCGCGCGCCGGGTCCATCATGATGATCTTGCCCTTGAGCGTGCCTTTGAGGCTCGCGATCATCGCGTCGGCTTGCTCTTCCGTGCCGGGAAGAGTGATCAGCTTCACTTCAGCGGTGACGGGGCCGTCCGTGCCTTTGGTCCATGCAAGCGGGTAGGCAATCAGCGGATAGCTGACGGGCGAAATCACGTTGGCGTAGAAGCGCTCGTTGACCCAGCCTTTGCCGAAATCCCAATACTCATAATGAGCGTTGGAGAGATTCCACTTCTTGGGGTCATTCATCTGCGCGAGAACCCAATCGCCGGCGAGCTTTACGTTGGTTGAACCGGTGAGGCGTCCGCCATAAACGTCTGAAATGTAACTGAGAGTGTCCATGACCTGGGAATTGTTGATGGCCTCGCGCTTGATTTTGTAAACGGCGTTGAGATCCACCGCGTCACGATCCATTTGCGCCACGATCGGCAGCACCATGAGCGCGAGCATAGCCACCGCTGCACAACGAAATGCCTTACGCAACTTACACCTCCGCATGTTTTGAAAAGATTTGCTCCGAGGATGTCCGGCGCAGGCCTGTAGTGCAGGCCTTCGCGGACGGAAAACCACTCGGGCAGAAAGACGAGCAATCCTCCGGCGCGGTTTCCACAAGGACGGCAGTGAACCGTAGCGCCGTAGGGCGGGGTACATTAAACTGCCGCGGCGGAAGGAATGCAACCGCAGGACGCGGGGCGGCGCGAAAAACATGGCACACAGTAAAACTTACGACGTTGCGGTGATCGGGGCGGGCGTGTTCGGCTCCTGGACGGCGCTGCATCTTGCGCGCGCAGGCAAACGCGTCGCGCTGGTGGACGCATATGGGCCGGGGAACGCACGTGCGAGTTCGGGCGGTGAATCGCGGCTAATCCGAATGGGATATGGGCCGGATGAGATGTACACGCGATGGGCGATGCGATCACTGGAATTGTGGAAGGAATTCTTCGCGCGACCCGGCAAGCCCGCCGGCGAAAAATTATTCCATAAGACGGGCATCCTCTGGATTTCGAACCAAGAAGAAGACGCGTGGATGAGCGCCACTCTCGAAGTTCTTGCGCACGTTGGCGTGCCGCACGAGAAGCTTCCGCGCGCGGAGCTTGCGCGGCGATATCCGCAAATTGCGTTCGCTCGGGAGGGCTGGGGATTTCTCGAGCCGGAGAGCGGCGTGCTGATGGCGAGGCGCGCCGTGGAGGCGGTGGCTGAAGCGGCCGTGGCGCACGGCGCCGAATACTTCAACGGGCGCGTCTTTGCGCCCGAGGGAGTGGGGCGAACGGCGGAGGTGAAAACCGAATCAGGGCGCGGGATTCGCGCGGAGCAATTTGTTTTTGCGTGCGGGCCGTGGCTGGGCAAGGTTTTTCCGGAGTTGCTGAGCCGGAGGATATTCCCCACGCGGCAAGAGGTTTATTTTTTCGGCCCACCCCCTGGAGATTCGCGCTTCGCGCCGCCCGAAATGCCGGGATGGCTCTGCGGGACCGAATTGGTGTACGGCATGCCGGATCTGGAGAGCCGGGGATTCAAGATCGCGTTCGATCAACACGGACCACCATTTGACCCGGACACCGGAGACCGCGTGCCAACCGCGGAAGGTATCGCCGCAATGCGCGTGTATCTCGCGCGGCGATTCCCCGCGCTTGCGGATGCGCCACTCGTGGAGGCTCGCGTGTGCCAGTACGAAAATACATCCAACGGAGACTTTCTGGTGGACCGCCATCCCGAGCATGAAAACGTGTGGCTGGTGGGCGGCGGTTCCGGGCACGGGTTTAAGCACGGCCCGGCGATGGGAGAGCACGTAGCCGCGCGAGTAATGGGCAACGCAGCGCAGGAGCTTCTATTCTCAATTTCCACGAAGGCGACGGTGCAGGACAGAACCGTCTATTAGACCTGCTCAGCAAACTCTCATCTTGATTTGGATTTCGCGGCCGAATGGGCCGGCGTGATTTCATGCCATGACGCGGCGGACGCGAAGATTCTGTTCCGAAACTTCCGTATCGTCCGAGTAACCGTAAGCGTAATCTTCGTCTGATGCATCCACCTGATTCAGGACGACGCCAATCACCCTTCCCGGGACATTGCGAAGATTGGCGCACGCCTGCACGACGAGTTTGCGGGGAGTAAGCCCGCTGTGGACGACGAGGATGACGGCTTCCACGTGGGAGGCGAGCACGCGGCTATCCGCCATGCTGAGAAGAATCGGCGAATCCAGAATCACGACGTCATAGACCATCTCCGCCTGATGCAGGAATTCTTCCATCCGCGCCGAGGAAAGAAGTTCCGCGGGGCGAAGCGGTTTCTCAGAGCCGGCGATGAGGTCCAGGCCGGAGACACCCGACGGGCGGACGAATTCCTGCCAATCTCCGGGGCCTTCGAGGTAACTGGCAAGACCGGTGCCGGAATCCCCGAAGAAAATCTTGTGCACGCTGGGGCGGCGCAAATCGGCGTCCACAAGAAGAACGCGCTTGCCGAGCTGCGCGAGTGCGATGCCGAGATTCGTGGAGATGGTCGTCTTCCCTTCGGAAGGCACGGCGCTGCTGATCAGCACGGAGCGGGGGAGCGAGCCATCCAGCGCGAAAAGGAATGAGGTCCGCAGGTTGCGGATTGATTCGGAGAGTACAAATTGGTCCGGCCCGGACCTGTCAAGCCGGAACCATTCATCCGAAACCTGCGGACCAACCGCCCCGATGCCATTGCTTCCCAGGCGGATAATGACGCGGATCCTGGGATGGTTCCGGCTGGAAGCGGCATAGCGCACGCGGGGAGCAGCGGGAATAGCGCCAAGCAGCGGGATATTGAGAGCAGCCTCAACATCCTCCTGATTTTGAAAAGTGTCGCGCAAATAGTCCTGCGCGCATATGAATCCGATGCCGATGGTGAGCCCGGTCAGTCCGCCGAGGATGAGGTTCAAAGCGAGCCGTGGTTGCGTGGGGACGGCCGGCGGCCGCGCGGCCTCGAAGATGCGCGCATTGGGCGCGTCAAATCGCGCGGAGATGCCGGCATCATTCATTTGCCGCAAGAGACCCTCGCAGAGCTGCTTATCGAGATCGACTTCGTGCTTCAGGAAAGTGTCCTGCAAGAGTTGCTGCGTCGTGCTGCTGACAAGCTGCTGCTGTTTTTGAAATGCCTGTAAAACAAGAGCTTCCTGGCGGGCGGATGTTTCGTAATCCGCGGAAACGCGCTGCAGCAGGCGGTTGCGCTCGTCATCCCGCGCGACACGGACCTGCTTGAGTTCTTCCTGAAGCTGCTGGATCTGCGGGAATTTCGGGCCGAATTTTGCGGAAAGGTTGGCGAGCTGCGCGCTCAGGTCCGTCTCTTTCCGGAGCAGATCATCGGACAACTGGCTGTGAAGAATGGAAAGATCGCCTGCTTGCGTCTGCCGGTGAAGCGATTCTTTTTCGATTCGCACTGTCTGCACGCGCGTGAGTTCGGTCTGAAGCTGCTGGAGGCGCTCGCTATCCACGTTTTGCTGAACGCCGTCCACCGTTTCGACGAAGAGGAGACGATGATCCTGCTCATATTGCTGGAGAGCGACGGTATCCTGCTCGAGCTTCGCTTTCGTTTGATTGAGCTGGTCGAGCAGCCAGGTGGACGCGGATTGTGCGTTTGCGGACCGGCGATCCCGGACCTGATCAATATAGAAGTCCATGAGCTGGTTCACAGTCTTTGCGGCCAATTCCGGGGATTCGGAATCGAAGCCGACCTCAATGAGCCGGGTCCCCTTCATGATTGTGACGGAAAGGCGGTGCAGGAATTCAGGCGGCTGCATGGGATTTGGCGCGGCGCCGCGGGCCACCGGCGCGAGCAATCCAAGATGATCGATTACATGGGCAGCGACCTGGCTGCTGCTGAGAATTGCAACCTGCGTCTGGAGATAACTATCGGGAACCGCTTGATCCTGGAAGAGCTCACCAAGACTCGCGACGCTGCTCTTTGGCATTTCGATTTCCAGGGTGCCTCGCGCGTGAAATAAGGGCCGCTGCTTTAGCGTGCCAAAAAGTGCGAGGAGGGTGAAGCCGAATGTAAGCGGAAAAATCGTCCAGCGCCCCTTCCAAAGCAGGTGGCTGTGGGACAAAACAGGCATGCGGCTTTCGGGGACAAAGCTCTGGAGCGGGGCGGGCTGGCGGGCCACAAGACTCGCCTGCCGGACCGGGGCGGTATCCAATTCAGGATGAATTCTCAATTTCTCCTCCCGAAAAAACCAAACGGAATGCCGTTGATTGACGGCAGAGAATCGCGGCGCAAATGATCAGCGGGACGAGCCAATCCCCTGTGGAGGAAGAAAGAGCGGCGGGCGATGGAGACCGGGCTGGATGGGGTGGGCACGGGAATTCTCCACAAGTTATCTATTTACAGTATATATCTATAGATAAATACTCATTCGATGTCAAGTGCTTTTTCTGTGGATATCGCGGCGGGGCTCCCGGCAAACAAAGGGCGGCTCGATGGCCGGAATCTGCGAACGATTCGCGGGGGGGGCGGGGCGGCGGGACAAAAACGCCCCACCCTCCCGAAGGAGAGTAGGGCGTTCGAAAGAAATAAAATTAGAAAGTGAAATGTCCGCCAAGCTGGAATTGGCGGCGGTTGTAATCCGACGTGAATGCGAGAGGAGTGTTGGGCAAAAACGCCGCGGTTCCTTGAAATGACGTGAGACTAGAAAACCCGCCGATCGTGGGAACTTCATTATTCACGCTGGCGTAGTTTGTCCGGTTGAGGAGGTTGAAACTTTCCGCCGTCAATGTGAGAGTCATCCTTTCACCGAAATGGAAATTCCTGCTCAGCCGCATATCCCAATCGAAGAAATTCGGGCCGATCCCCGTGTCGCGGCTTACGCCGAGCGGGCGGTCATTCGTGTAATGGCGGTCGCCGTTGATGTCCATCCCGTCCGCCAGCACATTAAAAGGATGCCCGCTGTTGTAACTGATGATGGGCGTGAGTTCAAAACCCGCGAGGATCCGGTTGTGCCAGGGGCTTTGCATCACGCTTGAGAAAACCACCCTGTGGCGCTGGTCAAATTCGGAAAGACCCCTTTCCAGGTTCAGGTCCGCATTGCTCTGTGGCCCATAATCACTGTTGAAGTCCGTCGTATCATCGGTTGCCTTGCTGTAGGTGTAGCTGGCCATGATGGAGAAATGGTCGCTGAAGCGCTTCCGCACTTCGAGGATCCCGCCCGCGTACTGCGCTTCTCCTTCAGATGAGTAAACGTTGTTCTGGAGGACCAGCGGATTGCCGAAGCACAGGAAGGGATTCGACGTGCAGGCGGAAGCGCCCCAGTTCTGGAAAGTTACATTCTGCCCATTGAACGGCGATGTCGCCGTGGTGAAGGGCGCCGTGGCGAGATCGTTTGTATCAATCGACACGGGCAGCCTGAGCGTGTGGACATAGACACCGCTCACGGAAACAACCCAGTTCGAGGCAATTTCGCGCTCGATGGCCAGCGAAGCCTGCTGCGAATAAGGGCTCTTGAATCCGGGCTGGCCGGCGAAGACTACGCTGAGCGGTTCGAGGGTGGAGTGCGAAATCGTGATGCCAAACTGCGTCAAATCCGCCGGGGTGATGCAGGCCGCCTGCCCGGCCGCGGGAGCTGTGCACTGAATCACACCCTCCGCGAAGAGCGTCTGGTAGATCGCCGCCGAAGTCAGGGACGGGTTTTCCGGCGCGCCGGTCAACGGAACGAAGGCTTGGGCAATCTGCTGATTCCCGTTCACGATGCCGAGCGTCTGAACCACGTCGGCGATTTGCGCGTAGATGGGCGAGTAATAGATTCCGTATCCGCCGCGAACCACGGTTTTGTGATCGTTCCACGGGTCCCACGCAAACGAAACGCGCGGGGCGAAGTTGTGGTAGTCAGAAGCCAACGGGCCGGATTCGATGTCGGCTTCATACCGAAGGCCGTAGGTAAGCGAAAAATTCGGCCGGAGCTGCCAGGTATCCTGGAAGTAGAGAGCGCCAAACGGCCGCGAAAAGTTGTAAACGGGATTCCCAAATCCCTGCTGATAGAACTGCGGCAGCCCGAGTGACGCAGATTGCAGAGAGTTGATTTCCGCGGGCAGCGTGCTTGCGGAAAGGCCGCACGCCGCGGGCTCCTCCAGGCACGGACTCAGGAGGCCTCCGGGCAGGTCGCCAAACACGAATCTGCCGGGGAAAAAAGTGTCGGATTGAGTGTGATTCCCACGCTCCAGAAAATACGCGCCCATCTTCATGGTGTGATGGCCGTGAATCCAGGTGAAATTGTCCGTACCTTCATAGCGGCGCAGGATAGTGATGCTTGGCAGGAAGATGTTGCTGCCAAAGGAGGCAAATCCTTCAATGTCCAGTCCCACTTCACCGGTCACATTCGGAATGGCGTTGAAAGTGGAATAGCTGAATTGTCCGCGCAACTCATTTTGCATCTCGGGGCTGAACTGATGAAACCAGGCTGCCTGTAGAGTGTGATCGTATGTGGTAATGGTGTTGCCGGCGGAAAGCCCCGTCAATCCCAATGAGTCCAAATTCTGTTCGTTGTCATACCCATACCTGTAGGAAAGATACGCCTGGTTGTTATCATTGAAGGTGTGATCCAGCCGGACGTTCGCCAGATATTGATCCTCACTAAAGGGCGCCAATCCGCCGTTGGCTTCAAACTGATTCAGGAGATAACTGTTGGCCGCTGTTTGGCCGGCTGTGAGTCCGGTAAAGGGGCTTATTGTTAGCGCATCCGTGAGTATCCCCGCGCACTCCGCGGCTGTGGTCTCGCCCATGCCCGTCAAGCAGGGGACCATCGCCGCTCCCTCCCCTGCCAGACCTTGAATGATGCCCAGCTGGTTGTTCCCGGTGGTCGCAAGAGAGTCCGGACGGAGCACAGCCGTGCTCTTCAAAATCGGGACGCCGTTCTGTGAACTCTGCAGCAGCCCTTCGAAAGATGCAAAGATAAATGTCTTGTCTCTATGAATGGGCCCGCCCAAGGAACCGCCAAACTGCTGGCGGCTCAAGGAGTCTTTCACCGGCACGCCAGTGACGTCCGGGTTCGAAGGGTTAAATGTTGCGCCAACGGCGAGGGCCGGCGTGAAGGAGAAAGGGTCCTGCGCATCCAAAGCCTGATCCCGGAAGAGTCCGAAAAGGCTGCCGTGGAAATGATTCGTGCCGGACTTGCTGACGATGTTGATCGAGGCGCCGCTCGAGGATCCAAGCTCCGCTGAATAATCGCTGCGGTTCACCTGAAATTCCTGGACAGCTTCCTGGCTCAAGTTCACTCGGACGCCGCCGGAATCATCATTGTCCTCGCCGCCGTCCACGGTCACGCTGTTGCCTCTGCCGTTGCTTCCATAGGTGGAGATTCCGCTTTGCGGCGTTTGCACAACGCGAAAATCCTGCGAATCCACAACCCTGGTGGAGTTTGAGACGCCCGGCGCGAGCAAGCTGAACGTGAGATAGTCGCGGCGGTTGATAGGCAACTCCTGGATTTGCATTTCGCTGATGGTGTTCGCTTCAGAACCGCGCGTGGTTTCCACGACCGGTGGCGTCGCCGTCACTTCCACTGTTTCGGAGACCTGCGAGACCTTGAGGTGGAAATCCAGAGTGACGCTCTGTCCCACACTCACGACGACGCCCTTTTGGATCTGTGTTTGGAAGCCGGAGATTTCAATCTTGACGTCGTAGATCGCGGGCGAAAGGCCGCTGATTTCGTAATGGCCGTTGTTATCTGATTTCGTAGGATGATTCAGGCCCTTCTCAATATCCGTCGCGGTCACGGCCGCGTTCGGGACAACCTTGTTGCTCTGATCCAGGACGTTGCCCTGGATTTCACCCTGGGCGCCCACGCCCTGCGCGTGAACCGTGAAAGCCGCCAATGTGAGGCAAACGAAAATCGCTGAAAGTATTCGGATTCTCATTTTTTTTCACCCCTGTCTCTCATCCGGTGGGTATTGCCGTCCACACCGGAAAGCCCCTGACTTCTTGCCGGTTATGGTACTTACTTCCGTGCCCTGGTTCGACATTTCCTCGCAAAACCCTCCTTTTTGCAATAGCCAAATTTAAATTTCCCTGCTCACAAGCCGCGCAACGTGCACGAATTCAGGATGGCGGGATTGCCCGGAGCCAGGAGAATTAGCGGGATCGGCGCATCAACCCCAGGTAAACAAGCGCCGCGACAATGAAGCCGACGAACCAGGCGTAATTGTAAAGCGGTCGGAGGAGCGGGATCACCAAACCTGTGAGCGCAACAATTATTCCCGCGGCCAGCGCTCCGACGGCGCGCCAATTGACGCCGCTCGAATAGGTGTAGACGCCATCGGCGCGATAGAGGTCGTTGACGTCAAGATTGCAATGCCGCAGCACGAAATAATCGGCAATCATGATCCCCGCGATGGGGCCGAGCAACGCCGAATAGCCCACCAGCCATCCGAAAATGTAAGCGCTGAAGCTGCCAAGCAGCTTCCACGGCATCATCATGATTCCGACCACGCAGGTAATCAGGCCGCCGGTCCGAAAAGAAATCCGGCGCGGATTCAGGTTCGAGAAATCATTTGAGGGAGAGACCACGTTCGCGGCCACGTTGGTATTCAGCGTGGCAATGAGCAGCGCAACAAGCGCCACCATCGCAACCACCGGCCGGTTGAAGCGCCCAAGCAGCGTGACCGGATCCCAAATCGCTTCGCCGAAAATTACGACAGATGCGGAAGTGACCGCGACGCCGATGAAGGAATAAAGCGTCATGGCCGCGGGCAAGCCGATGGCCTGGCCCAGCATTTGCGCCCGTTGCGACTTTGCGTACCGCGTGAAATCGGGAATATTCAGCGCGACCGTCGCCCAGAATCCCACCATCCCCGTAAGCGACGGCACGAAGAAGCGAAAGAATTCGCCATTCGTATGGAATTTGCTGGGTGCGCTCAGCACCGGGCCAAGCCCGCCGGCCAGCGATGTGATCCACCAGAGCAGAAGCAGTCCGACGCCGAGCATGAATGGCGCGGCGATGCCTTCAAGAAATTTGATGGTATCAATGCCGCGCAAAATCACCGCGACATTGAGCGCCCAGAACGCAAAGAAACAAATCCACAATCCCGCCTGCGAAGCGCGCGCCGCGGGCCACACAATTCCCAGCATCGTGTAAATCGCCTGGCCGCCAATCCACGTCTGGATGCCGAACCATCCACAAGCAACCAGCGCGCGCAGGACGGCAGGGATGTTTGCCCCGCGCACCCCGAACGAAGCGCGCACGAAAACCGGAAATGGGATTCCGTACTTCGTGCCCGCGTGCGCGTTCAGCAGCATCGGAATGAGAACGATCAAATTGCCGAGGAGGATCGTTCCGACCGCCTGCCACCAGTTCATCCCTCCGGCGATTAATCCGGAAGCCAGCATGTAGGTAGGGATGCAAACGCTCATGGCGACCCAGAGCGATGCGTAATTGTAGAGTCCCCAGGTACGGCGCTCGAGAGAAATCGGTGCGAGGTCTTCGTTGTAGAGAGTGCGGTCTTGGCTGGGGACCATTCGGCTATTGTCCGACTATTGCCACGCCCCGCCGCGTGCGACGCGTTTGAGGAAATTTCCGCGGCCCGTGCGCCCGAGGAATTTCCCACCGTCCACAACCACTTCGCCGCGGGAAATCACCGTGCGAGCGTTGCCCTTCACCTGAAAGCCCTCAAACATCGAGTAGTCCACGCGCATGTGGTGCGTTTTCGCGCTGATAGTGAGCGCCGCGTTCGGGTCCCAGATGACGATATCCGCGTCGCTGCCGGCGGCAAGTTCGCCCTTGCGCGGATAAAGCCCGAAAAGTTTCGCTGGCGTGGTCGAGACAAGTTCGACGAAGCGATTGACGCTAAACTTGCCTTCGTTCACACCGTGATGAAAAAGAAGCTGGAGGCGGTTCTCCACACCCGGGCCGCCATTGGGGATTTTCGTGAAGTCGTCCTTGCCAAGAATTTTCTGGTCCTCAAAACAGAATGGGCAATGATCGGTCGAGACAACTTGAAGGTGGTCGTCCTTCAAGCCGTCCCACAGTTTCGGCAGATTATGTTTTTCGCGCAGCGGCGGCGTGAAAACGTATTTCGCGCCTTCAAAGTTTGGCCGCGAGAGTTCTTCAATTGTCAGCAGTAGATATTGCGGGCAGGTCTCCGCAAAAACGGGAACGCCGCGATCGCGCGCGGCACGCACCTCGTTGAGCGCTTCTTCCGACGAAAGATGCACGATATAAACGGGTGCGCCGGAGATCTCGGACATCGCCACGGCGCGATGAACCGCCTCGGCCTCCGCCGCCACCGGACGCGTGAGCCCGTGATAAATCGGCGCGGTCTTCCCCTCGGCGATGGCGCGCCGGACGATCACGTCAATGATGCCGCCATTCTCCGCGTGCAGGCAGATGAGCGCGCCATTCTTCGCCGTGCGCGAAAGCGCCTGAAAAATCGTCGCGTCATCCACCATCAGCACATTCGGGTAAGCCATGAATAGCTTGAAGCTGGCCACGCCTTCACGGACCAGGTCATCCATGTCGTCGAGGCCCGCCGTGCCCAGGTCCGTCACGATCATGTGCAGGCCGTAATCAATCGACGCGCGGTTCTCGGCTTTTTTCCACCAGGTGTCCAGCGCATCCCGCATGCGCGTGCCTTTCGGCTGGATCGCGAAATCAATCAGCGTGGTGGTGCCGCCGAAGGCCGCGGCCTTTGTGCCGGTTTCAAAATCGTCGCTCGAGGTTGTGCCGCCAAAGGGCATGTCCAGGTGCGTGTGCACGTCAATGCCGCCGGGGAAAACGAGCATTCCTGTGGCGTCAATTATTTTTTCACCGGAGGCCGGCTGTAGATTCGCGCCGATCTCCTTGATGCGTTCGCCTTCCACGCGAATATCCGCCGCGCGCGTCTCCTTCGCGGTCACAACTTTTCCGTTGCGAATCAGCATTTCGAGGCCCCCGTGCGCTGCTCCCAGCTTTGTGACGGCACGCCGGAATCCACGCGCTCCATCGTGATGCAATCTTCCACCGGGCAGACCAGCCAGCAAAGGTTGCAGCCGACGCATTCATCTTCGTCCACGCGCGGGATGCGGATGGGCGGAGTGGACTGCAATCCCGCCAATTCATGTTTCTCAACAGGCGTGTGAGTGATGCGGTTGCGGCTGGCCTTCAGCAAATCCTCCGGCGTCTTGAATCCTTCGATGTGGATGCACTGATGCGCCCCATCCCAGCAGGCGATGTAGCAGAGGTCGCAGCCGATGCACTTGTCATGGCTGATGCGCGCGATGATTTTGTAATTCAGGTTCAGGTGCTTCCACTCGGTCACGTTCGGCAGGCTGCGTCCGCGGAAATCGTCAATCGTGCGGAAACCCTTTTCGTCCATCCAGTTGCTCAGGCCGTCAATCATGTCTTCCACGATCCGGAAGCCGTAATGCATCGGCGCGGTGCAGAGCTGCACGCTCTGGCAGCCGAGAAGCAAAAACTCCGCGGCGTCGCGCCATCCGGAAATTCCGCCGATGCCGGAAACCGGGAGCGAGGATTCGGGATCGCCCGCAATCTGCTGGACCATGTGCAGCGCGATGGGCTTCACCGCCGGACCGCAATAACCGCCATGAGCGGATTTCCCGTCCACAAACGGACGCGGAACAAATGTATCGAGATCAATTCCCGTGATGGAGTTGATGGTGTTGATGGCGCTCAGTCCATCCGCGCCGCCTTTTTTTGCCGCGCGTGCGACGTGTCGGATGTCAGTAATATTCGGCGTCAGCTTTACGAGCACGGGAGTCTTCGCCGCTTCCTTCACCCACTCTGTGATCATCTGGCAGTACTCAGGCACCTGCCCCACGGCGCTGCCCATGCCGCGTTCGCTCATCCCGTGCGGGCAGCCGAAATTCAGTTCGAGGCCGTCCGCGCCCGCGTCTTCCGAGCGGCGCACGATCTCGTGCCACGCTTCGCGCTTTGAATCCACCATCAGCGATGCGATCACCGCGTGGTGCGGATAGCGCTTCTTCACTTCGTAAATTTCGCGAAGGTTTACATCGAGCGGGCGATCGGTGATGAGCTCAATATTATTCAGGCCCATCATGCGCACACCGTTCAAATCCACCGAGGAATAGCGCGACGACACATTGGTGATCGGATCGCCCAGCGTTTTCCACACCGCGCCGCCCCAGCCCGCGTCAAACGCGCGCATCACTTGATCCCCACAATTCGCGGGCGGCCCGGAGGCAAGCCAGAATGGATTCGGGCAGCGGATCTTGCCCGCAAAAAGAGTGGTCAGATCAGCCACGGTGAGCCTCCAGCCACTTCGCAATCCCCGCGCCCGCGCGCTTGCCGTCTGCAACTGCATCGACAACTTCGCGACCGCCGTTTACGCAATCTCCTCCGGCAAAATATTTCGGATTGGCCGTCTGGCCGGTTTCGCGGTTGATGGCGACGCAGCCGTCGCGCAATTCCACGCCGCGGCAACGCGAAAGATATTCGACGAATTTCGTCTGGCCGATGGACGGAATCACCATTTCGCAGGGGATTTGGAAATTGGAGCCTGCAACAGGCGCGAGCTTCGCATCCACGCGCATGCATTCGATTCCTTCCACGGCCTGCTTGCCGTGGATGCGCACGGGCTGTGAATTCCAATGGAATTCGATTCGATCGAGCTTTGCGATTTCGTATTCGTAATCGAAGGCGGGCATTTCAGATTCGCCGCGACGATAAAGGATGTGGACTTCTTCCGCGCCGAGCCGCCGCGCCGCAGTCGCGGCGTCAATTGCCGTGTTCCCCGCGCCGATCACTGCCACGCGCCTGCCCACGGGGATGGTCGCCGTCTTGTAGCGCGCAATGAAGTCAATCGCGTCTACCACGCCATCCAAATCCTCTCCCGGGATTTTCAGGCGGTGCGTTGAGCCGAGCCCCACGCCGATGAATATGGCGTCGTACTCCTTTTCGAGCGATTCCGGCTTTGCTTCCGCGCCAAGCTTGAATTCAGCGCCCATCGCGCGGACGAGTTCCACTTCCTTCAGACTGTCAGCAGGCCGCAATTTGTATTCGGCGATGCCGTAAGTATTCAGGCCGCCGGCCAGCGGGTTCTTGTCAATCAGCGTGACGCCTATGCCGCGCCGGCGCAATTCAGCCGCGCACGCAAGCGACGCCGGGCCCGCGCCGATGCACGCGACTCGCCCGCGAGTGGCGCTTTTCGCGATGGGCACAGCCGGATCGTGCGAATAAAAGTAGTCCATCGCGTGCCGCTGCAAGCGGCCAATCTCAATCGGCTGCTTGTTGTAGCGATGCATCACGCAGGAGCCTTCGCACAGCACATCCACGGGGCAAACGCGCGAACAACTGAGCCCGAGAATATTCGATTCAAGAATTGTGAGCGCCGAACCGCGCAAATTTCCGGTGGCGATCTTCTTGATGAAGCGAGGGACGTCAATGTGAGTTGGGCAGGCAATCGTGCAGGGCGCGTCAAAACAAAAAAGACAGCGTGACGCTTCCACGGAAGCGGCCTGCGGCGCGAAGGCAGGGTGGATCTCCGCGAACCGCTCCGCAAATTCTTCTTTGGAAAGCGAAGGGGCCGCGTCGCGCATCGTTCAGGCCTTCACAAGATCGCCGTAGGCGTCCGGGCGGCGATCGCGGAAGAATTGCCAGGTCTGGCGCACTTCTTTGATCTGATCGAGATCGAGGTCCGCGGTGAGGACTTCGTCTTTATCGCGCGCGGCCTGCGCGATGATCTGGCCGCGCGGGTTGCAGAAATAACTCTGGCCGTAAAACTCGCCGATTTTCCAAGGCGCTTCAATTCCGACGCGATTGATTGCGCCGACAAAATATCCGTTCGCCACCGCATGCGCGGGCTGCTCGAGCTTCCAGAGATATTCGCTCAGCCCGGCGACGGTGGCGGAGGGGTTGTAAACAATTTCCGCGCCGTTCAAGCCGAGCGCGCGTGCGCCTTCCGGAAAATGGCGGTCGTAACATATATATACGCCGATCTTTGCGAAGCCCAAATCGAAAACCGGATAGCCGAGATTTCCCGGGCGGAAATAGAATTTCTCCCAGAAACCCGGCGCAACATGCGGG
Source organism: uncultured Acidobacteriota bacterium (assembly GCA_963737185.1). GTDB lineage: Bacteria > Acidobacteriota > Terriglobia > Acidiferrales > UBA7541 > DASTCZ01. The sequence continues at coordinate 353,678 of CAVTRS010000022.1, forward strand.
ATGTGCGTCTTTCGGTATTTGCCGAGGTAGTTCCCGGCGCGGTCAATCACCGCCGCAGTGTTGTAAAAAATTCCCTCCTGCTCGATTTCATAAATCGGAACGACCAGCGCCATGCCGTGTTTTTTTGCCAGCTCCTGCATGCGCTTGATTGTCGGGCCATCGGGTATCTTCTCTGTGAATTCATACCAGCGGGTTTCCTGCTCGGCGCAGAAATATGGGCCGTAGAAAATCTCCTGCAAGCAGGTGATTTGCGAGCCGGCCTGCGCCGCTTGAGCGATATATGTCTCGTGCTTATCCATCATCGCCTGTTTCACTTTGGCGAGAGGAGCATCCGGCGGGGCAGCGTTCGCCGCTTGAATTAAAGAAGATCGGACAACGCGGGGCATGTCTTTTCCCCCTGTGATTTCTTACGGCAGTCTACTCCAAATGAGGGGGGCAATTATGTGTCTTTCCGATTTGGATGGCAAGAATTGCAGCGACTAGAGTGCACTTCGCGCCAACTACCGCGGACAATCTAACTCACGCGTCTGTCTTTCTTTTCCGATAGCAGTTTCTCAATGATGGCCTTCAACTGCAGAGCGTTCCGGTCCCATGTATATTGCGCCATGGTCATTGCGGCCGCACTTCCAATTTGTTTGCGCAACTCTGGATTGCTCATCAGGCGCGCAATCCAATCGGAGAGTGTATTTGAGTCCGAGGGATCCTCCAAAATTACTCCGTCTACTCCGTGACGAATGATCTCGCTCACACCGGCAGCGCGGGCCGTAATTGCCGGCAGGCCGCAGGCCATCGCTTCGGCTGGGGGCAATGAAAACGCGTCTTCAAGAGAAGGCCCTGCGTAAACATCCGCAGCTGCGTAAAAAAACTCGACGTCATGGCGCGGCCGGGGAAAACGCACCTGGGTTTTCAAGTCAAGCATTCCAATTAATTCGCTGTAGGAACGCGGAGAATCCTCACCGACGACAAGAACTTGAATGGCGCGGTTTCGCAATCTTCCCACCGCGTCAAGGAGGCAAGGCAACCCTTTGTTGCGCCAATTATTCCCGATGAGCAATACCGCGAAGGCATCATCTGGCAATTGCAGCGCGAGGCGCGCCTCCCGGCGGAGTTCTAGGCGGCGAGCGGGCGAGAACTTCGCGCCGTCGATGCCGTGATATATGACTTCAATGGGGTTGTCACGGCAGAAAATCTGCCTCAATTCGCGGGCGGTTTTCCGAGACACAGCGGTTAGAGTGACTCGTTTGTCGCTGTAGATCTTTCTCTCCATACCGGCCAAAAGCCGATAATAAATCCGAAGGTGCATTGATTGCATCCATGTACGTGATGGACTCCGCAAAGTGCTGCGTCCGCCAGGGAGTTGGCGGCGAACGTTGGCGAAGAGCACATGCACGCTGATCAGATCGGCGTCAAAGCAATTTATCCCGGGGGAATAAACTAGATCAGGACGAAGGCCGCGGAAGCTGTTCCACCACCGGCGGAATCGGTTCGCGAAAAACCACCAGAGAAAAGCAAGTAGATGCGGGCCGGGAGGAATCCAAACGCGATGCCGAGTGATATTCGTCAGGTTGAGGTCGGCGACGCGGGAGCTATAAAGATGGATTTCAAAAGTTTCCGCGAGGCGTTCGATCTGCTCGGCGATGCACCGCTCGGTTCCGTGACGCTTATCAATGAACGGCGAAATGACGGCAATGCGCGGCCTAGGTGGCGTGGGCATCGCGAGTGGCGACAGGAGCCTGCTGTTCGGCGAGGAGGCCGGGCAAGCGGAACAACATGCCGAGCGTCAACCAGAGATAAGCATTGGTGAGGTAATTCTGATAGCCGCTGAGACCATAGAAGGTAAAAGGGCCGAGCAACATGAAGGTGAACCAAAAAATCGCAAAGCCGATCGGGAAAAGAGGCGTCTGCTTCAATTTTCGCACGACCTTCCAAGCGGAAATAAATAGAGCGACCGTCCAAACCGTCCAAACGATCGGGCCGATGATGCCCAACTCAGCGATCAAGAGGCCGTAGCCGCTTTCCGTACCAACGTTCAACGGTGGGACGCCTGTCAAGCGAGCGACATATTGCACGCCGAGAGAGCCAGTCCCGACGCCGTTGCCCAATTGCCAATTCGGCTGATCAAAGATTTGCTTAAGATTCAGAAATGGATATTCCCAGGCACGATAGGCCAATTCGGAAGTCTCGCTTGTAGGTGAAAGTGTTTCCGCGTAAAAGGCCCAGCGCGCCTGGACGGCCTGAGGGAAAAAAGTGACACCAATCAGAATCGCTATGCCGGCAAAAGTGGCGGCGAGGCGGATTGCCTTACCCAAACGGAAGGCCTGCCTCTGACGCCAGGGGGCGCCCCAGAGAAGCGCCAAGCTTAAGACGGTCCCATTGATGATCAGGTGAACAAATGTGCCGCGTACGCCGCTCAAGACCGTAGCGAGAACGACAACGCCAACGGCGATGAAAACAAGGGGGCGGCCTTTTCTGGTCCGCATCAAGAGATAGCCAGCGGTACCGAAAGCCAGAATGAACACGAATACGAGGAAGAGCGAAAATCTTCCATCGCTCACGAAAACAGAGTTCGGGCGTGTAAACAACGCGCCGGATCGGGCGCCGCGAATGTCATGCGCCAGGGTGTAAAGCTCCGGCGCCATATCCTCGGGATTCAGGATGTCCGATCCAAAAACAGATTGGACGATGCCCATGCCGGCAACGACCACCGCAATCCACATATTCAGGGTCAAGACTTTTTGAAGGTCGGTCTCGTTGCGAAGGATGGCATATCCGGCGAAGATCAACGGGAAATAAAAGAAATACGTCTTCATTCCAAAGAGGCCATAAGCGACACTGGGGGAATTGGGATTGAAAATCTGCATGGCGGCCAACCAAAAGAAAATTCCGAACCAGAAAAGAAAGGGAGGCTTGAAAGTGAGGAGATTTTTCCTCCGGTAGGCGACAAACATCGCGAAAAAGGTGAACGCGACGATGATGTCTTTGGCAAAGAAAATGTACAAGCCATTTCCAGCATACTTGCGAATCAGATCCTCGAAGACGAGCCAAATAAGAAAAAGAAAAACGCCCATGCGCCAATCCCTGAGGATCGCATTCGCCACAACGAACCCGATTGTGGCGATAAGTGCCATCAGCAGATTGGAAGTCGAGCCCTCGATTACCCATCCGGAGACATACCAAATGAGAATGAAGAATCCAATCAAGAGCGCGAGGGACTTTATGGCCCTTGCCTGAGGCAACTGTGATTGCAAGTTCAACATTTAGTTGTTTCCAACGCCTGGTTTATGCCCCGGGATGCGTAGACAAGTATGCCACCACTGGTGAGGAGCGGATGCAACCAACTTTTCGGCTTGCATGGCGTTGACGGCAAGAGAATCACTTGCTCCGCCCATGCGGAGATACATTCCAATGAATCATAAACACTGTACGAATACGCCAAGCCATCTCCCGGAGTCACAGCATATCCCTTTCCCCCGGTCTTTAAATAATTAACCGCGCCCCACAGCCCCGTCTTGTAAAGTGCGAGTTTCAGAAGGCGAATGGGAAAGCTTCCCTGCCCGAATCGATTGCCGTCACAGATTAGAATTGCCTTTCTGGCAACGCGCATCATCTCCTTCACGATTGCGTTCGGGCTGCGCACGTGATGGAGGATGGCGAAGGAACACACCACATCGAAACTGGCGTCAGCGAAAGGAAGCTTTTCGCCGACGCCTTGAATTAAGGTGCCCGCCGACAGTCCGTTTTCCCGCTCACCCTGTTCGACGAGAGCAGCGACGGGTTCCACTCCGGAGATCGAAAGGCCGGGCATTGCTTCCCGTATCCTCAGGATTGCGCGTCCGGTTCCGGCACCCACGTCAAGAACGGTCTCTGCCTGTGCAGCTCTCAGAAAAAATGTCACGTACTTCAAGGTGTGCGGATCGTCCGCGCCCTCATGGGCGTGCATGGAGTCATACTTCTGCGCGGTGCCAGAGTAGTAGTCTCTTTGAATCTCGACGGCTTTCGCGGTTTGCGCCGGCATTAGCTATGCCCTTCGCCGATGTACGCAATGGACCCAAGCCACGCCACGCGGTGAGTCAGAAGCGTCCAGCGGCCATAACGAATCAAGACCTTCCCCCATGTGGAAGTATTCTCGCACGAACGGCGCTGCTTGGAGCAGGGTGTTGCGTGGCTAACATTCTCGGGGCAGCACCTGCTTCCCGACAGAGGGAGCGGTGACGCAAAGACCGCCCCCCACCCCTATCTTTTCGTAAGAGTATGATTCTAAAGGACTTACGGAGACGAAATCCGGTAAGAGTATGATTCTAAAGCACTTACGATTATTCACTTTGAGTAAACTAAACATAGTAGATTCAAGGACTTAGGATCCTGGCTGCGAAGTGCCTGGTAAGAGTGTGATTCTAATGGACTTAAAGTCGTTTAGAATCATACTCTTACGAAAAGCCTTCAACACAGGCGATTCTCGCTTTCGGCAGGGGCGGCCTTTCCCGTTTTGGAACTCTTGATCGAACAGTTCGCCGGAGTCTGTTGTTATATATACCATAGAGTTACAGCGAACGTCAAGGGGAATCTCCTCTAGGGAAGGTGCGAAAGGATTAGTTGGACGAAGACGTAGCCTCACGCGGGGGGTTAGGTCACGGAATCAAAAGTGCGTCGGTATGCTCGCCGAATCTCAATTTTCCAACGATGGATTCGATGGCTTCAATCGGTTCAGGGTCTCCGTGCAACCGGTCCGCACTCAAAATACGCTGGAAGTGTCGCTTGCAAAGTTGGATGAAGTGATCCGTTCCGCCATGGCAGTCCAGGCCCCTAGGCCAAATTTCCACCCAAAGCGGCGTTCCCTTCAGCCAAAGATCCGGGGCGGATTCGATAACGTGCGACTCAAATCCCTGCGTGTCAGACCAGACCAGCGCGACCTTGTCAGGTGGAATTCGCAGCGATTTCAGCAGGCGATCGAGACGCACAGTGGAAACAGGAACGAGTGAGGATTGCGGACCCAGGCCATAGCCAACCTTGGATTCTTCACCGAGAAGTTCCGAGCTCACTGTATTCGGGTACACGACAAGCTGTGCAAGTCCTTCCACATCCGAAATCGCGAATTGCAAACACTCAATTTTCCCATCGAGATTGTTCTGCCGCACATTCTTCCGAAGCCTGGCAAATGATCTTGCATCAGGTTCAATTGCAATCACGCGCATTCCCGTGCGACTGAGAGGGAGCGCAACATCCCCAAGGTGCGCCCCGATGTTGACCACCACCGTTTTTTCCGGTCGCAGATGTTTCAGTACCGGCTCAATGGAGAGGTCCTGGTAATGGTCATTCAGGAAAATAGATTCCGACACAAGACAATAAGGAGCACCAGTCCAGGTGAAACCGTTTCGGCGGAAAGTCATCTCCTTCCGAAAATGACGCAGGAAAAACAGGGCGATCTGCCTACGGGCAAGAACTCGTGGTTCCTTCGGGCCCGGAAGGAGTGATCTCAGTCCGAGACGTGATCCGTTAACTGTCCACCGAATTAGCTTATTCATCGATTTAGGAGCAGGGGCAACGCGGGCGCCAATCGAGAAAACAGCCTCATCCCCCGCCTTTGCGCATGACGCCTACGCCGTGAACGATCCGAGAGATCGGCGCGTGCACCAGGGCGGCAAAATTCGAGAATGCGGAATTCCAGAGGGCGTCGTCCGCCAAAAGGAGGCCGCCGGGCCGCAAAAATGGAAAAGCAGTTTCAAACTCGAATGACATGTGATCGTGCGTGTGAAGACTGTCATGAATGAACATGTCAAGGGGCGCGATTTGGGCGGCGATTTGCCCAAGTAGAACGCGCGAATCACCGACGTGGAGTTTCCAACGCTCGCGAAGCCAATCGGGAATAATCCAGCCATTCTGGCGGCCGGGCGGAAGAAACCTAGTGTCGGCGATTTCGATGGAATGGAGTGTGCCTTTGCCGTTTGCCTTCAGTGCCAGGAGGATATAGGAAGACGAAACGCCGCTTGCCACACCGGTTTCCAAAATGATTTCCGGTTTTAGCGCGCGAACGAGTGCGTACTGCAGCACAACTTTGGTGGCGTAGGGATCCGCGCTTGTGACGGTTTTGGTTTCATGGAAGGTTGATTCAGACTGCCGAAGGTGTTCATAAAAGTCGCGATTGTTCAGGGGTTCATTCAAAAAGACCTGAATCTTTTTCTTTTCCGACCCGGAGACCGCAGCTAAGAACTTTGCGTCGGTGCCGAGCGCTTCGTGAGTCAAAACCTTGGCTGCGTACCAAGGATTTCGCAAAGCGAAGACGACCCTCCGTGAAAACCCGGCAGAGAATCTATTCATTTGGAATTCTCCGGATAAAAAAATAGCAGTATTTCAACGGCGAATCCAATGGGCGCGAGTCGTATCAAGACAATGCCTTATGGACCAGGCCCTCGAAAACGCGGTGATGATCCTCGACCATGCGCGCTTGCGTAAAGAGATCTGCGGCCCTGCTGCGTGCGCGGGCAGCCAATTCCGCCAAGAGATTTGGTTCATCCGCGAGGCGGCGGAGGCAGGCGGCGAGAGCAGCGGCGTCGCCGGGAGGAAAAGATAGCCCCGCGCCGTCGGCGATTTCCGCTGCGCCTCCGTGATCGGTGACAATCACAGGGCGACCGGCCATCATTTGCTCCATGACAACGAGGCCCGCCGGTTCTTCGTTCAGCGAAGGAACCACTACAACCGCAACGCCCTGCAAGGCGGAGTGCAACGCACCACCCTGAAGCGATCCCGTGAACCGAATCGCAGGCGAGGCATCTTTGCCATTGCCCGCCATCGCCTCAAGAGATTGGCGCTGCGGGCCATCGCCGATAATCTTGAGAGAGATCGAGTAACCCTGTTCGCGCACGAGCCCCATGGCGCGGATGAGAGTTTCGACACCTTTTTCCTGAACGAGGCGGCCCACGTAAGCGGCCGATAATGAGCGACGGGATTGACCCTGGGCATGCCTGGGAGCGGTTGCCTGCGCTAGGGCCGTGATTGCAACAGCGGGAGGTTTGGGAACACCATAATAGATGACCGTTGAATGCGGGAGTTGGACGCGTTGCGCGACGTGTTCTGTGATGCAAAGGTTGACGCTTGCGCGCGCGCAGAGCCAGCGGCGCGGCGCGGTGAGCATGAGCCAGCGAAGGCTGGTGAACCAGCCGGCCTGACCTGCGTTGCAGCGCAGACACTCAGAATAATGATGCAGCATGTAGTGACCGGGGCAAGGAGATTTCGTGGGCTCAAACAGGAGAAGGCCATTCGGGCAATTTGCCTGGTAGCCGTGGTGCTCCACGACAACGGGCTTGCGCAAAAGGAGAGCGAGCGAAAGCGGGCCGATGGCCGGGCCTGCGAGAAGAACGACATCGGACGAGAAGATTAGTTTTGCAAGGCGCAAAAGACCCGGACGGCGGGCGACGGCGAACGGCAGGGCGGCGTCATCGAATGAATTCGCCAAGGATTGAGTGACGACCGTGACCTGATCCGGTTGCGATCCCGGCTGCGACATCGGCAGGGGCGGACGCGGTGTGGCGACGCGGCGGGCCAGCCCCTGAGCCAAAAGCATGGCGTAGGTCTCAACTCCGCCGACATGGGGCGCGAAGGCGTGAGAATAGATCAGGACTCTCAGAGGGATGCAATTATTATCGCTGGGTACGGCGGATGAATCATTTGTGAGCCGGAGAGTAGCCACGCGAAAAGCATTTTCGCACAAATGGGGGCCGAAACATGGAGCGATTGCATAAGCGACAAGATGGGGGAAATGGAATGCAACAACCGGGCGGTGGGAGCTTCCCTCGGCGGGTGACGAGAGATATGCTTACCGGGGAATGAGGAACAAGCGGCTCGACATTTTGCGATTTGTCGCGGTCCTGGTCGTGATCATCCACCATTCGCCCATTTCGCATTTCTTCGCGGTGTGGGGGTGGGTGGGAGTGGACCTGTTTTTCGTTTTGAGCGGGTTCCTGATATCGGGACTGCTTTTCAGCGAGTACAAGAAGCGCAAGGCGATCAGCTTTAAGCGATTCTTCATCCGGCGCGGACTGAAGATCTATCCCGCGTTCTACGCATTCCTGCTGCTGACGGGAGCCACAGCGTATTTTGTGTTTCATCACGTTGCTTCCACCGCGCGGTTTCTTCATGACATCTTTTTCGTGATGAATTACTGGCCGGGAGTGTGGGACCACACGTGGTCGCTGGGAGTTGAGGAACACTTCTATATTTTTCTGCCCATTTTTCTCCTTCTGCTGATTCGAACTTCCGCGAACCGTGAAGATCCGTTTCGGGCAATCCCATTTGCGTGTCTGGCCATTGGGACAATTTGCATTGTGTCGAGGGCGATCTCCGTGTACGTCGGGAAGCCGAACTACGACATGGTCTATCTGGCGACGCATGACCGGATGGATGCGCTTTTCTTCGGCGTCTTTCTCGGGTACCTGTATCATTTCCGTCCACACATTCTGGAAGGACTTCTGCGGCCCACCGCGAATCGAGTTGCGATTGCGGTGGTTTCGGCGGGACTGCTCTCCACCGCTTACTTCATCCCGCAAAACAACCGGGTTTTTGGCACATTCGGATATACGTTTACGTACCTGGGGTGCGCCGGCGTTCTGCTGATTGGATTGTATGTGCATGGGCTTCTACCGGCCGCCATTCGGGGCATTGCCGGGCGGTTCGGAACCGTGTTTGCGTACTTTGGGATGTTTTCTTATTCCATCTACTTGTGGCACGGGCCTGCGGGAGCCTGGCTTCCCGGTCTGGTGCGGCGTACGACCGGGTTCCCAACGAGCGAATATGGCCGGTTTTCGGTGTATTTGGCGGGAAGCCTTGCTATCGGTGTGGCTATGTCAAAACTGATTGAATATCCGATCCTTCATTTGCGCGACCGGCTTTTCCCGGCAATCCGGGGAGTGCCAACCGGGACGCGTGCGGACGTCGAGAGCGTCGCCAGCGATGAAGGAGAGCCCGCGAAGCAACTGCCAATTCAGGGCTAGAACTAAAGTTTGGCGAAGTACCAGTGGGGTGCGAGAAAAGTTCTAGAACGCTGCTCCCAGCGGTTTTGTTACCCTTCGCCCATAGGGGAAAAGCGGAGCCGGCGGCTAATCTCCTCACACGTTGCGCATGGCATTCGCGCAGCTACTGAGGAGAACCAAATGCTTTTTGCCCTAGCGGTACTGATGTTCCAATCCGCAGCTTCCCCAGCTCCCCTGCCAGCCATTATCCCGGATAGCGGAGTATCTCCCGTTGCAACAAACAAGATTGATACGAATTCAGCCGCCGCAGCGGCAAATGCGCAGGTGAACCCGGCTCTGGCGAACCTGCCAATTGCACGGACGTTTTCGGGCGCGTGGGGGATGATGCTGGAACAATCGGCGCCGCTGGATGATGACAAGGCCACGCAGAAGACGGCGCCTGCCGCGGGAGATGCATCCGCGAACGCGAGCGGCGCGCAAGCGAACTTCCCAGTGACGCAAACTTTTGGGTCGTTCATGCCGGGCCAATTGGAGCCGGTTGAAACGGGCGAGTCTTCCTCGCGCGCAGATGGCAGCAGCACGGCCGCGGCGGCAAGTGCGCCGGCGAGCTTCAAGCCCGCGCCTTATTCGCGAGTTTCGGAAACCGGGCGCGTGCATGGATTTCCGAAGAATTGGATGATATTGGGCGCGGTCGAGCACGGCGCGGCGACGTTTGACGCATGGTCAACGCGACGTGTGATTGAGAATGGGACCGGCTACGAAATGAATCCGTTGCTGAAGCCGTTTGCGAATTCCAACGCGCTCTACGGCGCGGTGCAGGTTGCGCCGCTGGTGTTTGACTACGTGGGCTTGAGGATGCTGCACAGCGAGCACCCGTGGATGCGAAAGTTCTGGTGGGTGCCGCAGTCGGCGAGCGCGGCGGCGTCGATTTTTGGCGGCGTGCACAACACGATGATGCACTAAAGAGTTCGGAGAGATTGGCGCGTCGAGCGAGAAAGTCCCGCGGTAAATCGCTGCGGCGCCAAACGAAGGGGAGATACAGCGCGGTCCCGGAAGATCGGGGCCGCGCTTGTTTTTGCGGCAGGCGTACGTTAGTGTCGGCGCGGTGGAGAAAGAATGAGCGCGACGACGCCCACAGCGACGACGCCCCAAACAACCGGGACTCGGATGGTTTCCCTCGATGTGTTCCGCGGGATGACCATTGCGGGAATGATTCTGGTGAACGATCCGGGAACGTGGAGCGCGATCTACTGGCCGCTGGATCACGCTGAATGGAACGGGTGGACTCCGACCGACCTGATTTTCCCGTTTTTCCTTTTTATTGTGGGCGTGGCAATGACGCTCTCCTTCGCGGCGCGGCTGCGGCGCGGCGCAACGCGAAGCGGGCTTGCACGGCATGTGGCGCTGCGCGCGATCGCGATCTTCGCGGTGGGATTTTTCCTGAACGCGTTCCCACACTTCCATATGTCAACAGTCCGGTATTCGGGAGTGTTGCAACGCATCGCGGTGTGCTACCTGATCGCCGGGCTTTTTGTCCTGCTAACGGCCCGCCGCGCGAACGCGGAAGGATTCACGGCGAATATCGGAGCGATTGCCGCGGGGCTGGCCGTGCTGCTGATCGGCTACTGGGCGCTGATGCGGTTTATGCCCGTGCCCGGATACGGCGTGGGGAACCTGACGCCGGAGGGAAACCTTGCTGCGTGGCTTGACCGAAAACTGCTTATGGGCCACATGTGGAGGCAGCTAAACCAAGTCCGCGATCCGGAGGGATTCCTGAGCACCCTGCCTGCAATCGGCACGGCGCTTTCCGGCGTGCTGGTGGGGGAGTGGCTGCGGTCGGCATATTCGCAGATGCGGAAGATCGCCGGCTTGATCGCCGTGGGGGCGGCGGCGATGATTGCGGGGCGATTGCTGCACTACGTGTTTCCGATCAACAAGAATTTGTGGACGAGCACCTACGTGCTTTTCACGAGCGGGTTCGCGATGGTTTTGCTCGCGGCGTGCGTTTGGCTTGTGGACGTGAAGGGCTGGAAGAAATGGGGCTGGCCGTTCGTGGTATTTGGAAGCAACGCTATCACGGCATTTTTCCTCGCCACAATGCTGGCAATTTTGAGCGGGCTCTTCCACGTCCGCACGGGCGGGCGGGTGACCACGTGGCACGGGTACGTGTACAACCATTTTTTTGCGAACATGGCAACGCCGAAGAATGCTTCGCTGCTATTTGCAATCTTCTTTGTGCTGGTTTGCTTTCTTCCGATATGGCTGCTCTATCGCAAACGCATTTTCATCAAACTGTAACAGTGTTACTGGCAGACTTGAGTGGTTCGGGCCGCCATCAATTCCGGCCTGCCTTCAGCAGGTGAATTTGACGAGGCTCGCACCGCGGGCACGCCTGCATGTAGAATCGAGGAAGATGACGCGAATCCTCATCATCGAAGACGACCGGGACATCGTGGAGTTGGTGCGCTACAACCTTGCCCACGAGGGATTTCAAGTGACGGCGGTTTCGGACGGAGCCACTGGACTTGCGCAAGTAAAGAAATCGCCGCCGGACGTTTTGCTGCTCGACCTGATGCTGCCGAAGCTTTCCGGGCTGGAAATCTGCAAGGAGATCCGGCGGGACACTTCGCTGAACCGGCTGCCAATCCTGATGGTCACGGCGCGCGGTGAAGAAGCCGACCGCGTGGTGGGGCTGGAGATGGGCGCGGACGATTACGTTACGAAGCCCTTCAGCCCGCGCGAGCTGGTGGCGCGCGTGAAGGCGTTGCTACGGCGTGCCACGCCACAGGGCGAGCCGGACCGCACGGTCGAAGCAGGGACGTTGCTGATCGACCCTTCTTCCTATCGGGTGACTCGGAGCGGGAAGCCGGTGACACTGAGCACGCTGGAATTCCGGTTGCTGCACTACCTGGCATCGCGGCCGAACAAAGTCTTTTCGCGCGACCATTTGCTGGATGCCGTGTGGGGAGCTGACCGGTTCGTGACGCCGCGAAGCGTGGATGTTTATATAAGACGCCTGCGCGAAAAAGTGGAACCCGATCCAGAGCGCCCTTTCCATTTGAAGACGGTGCGGGGCGCCGGATACCTATTCGAGCTTGCACTAGAAACTACCCGGACGGACCGCGCCGGCCGTGCGAACTAATCTTGTCTGGCAATGGATCCTCGCCATCGGAGGATTGCTCCTCGTCGTTCTGCTTGGATTGAGCCTCGCAACAAGCCGTGGAGTTTCCGAGGGAGAATTGCTCGCGCTTGCCGGAATCGGCGGGGCACTCCTCCTGATGGCGTTTCTTTCCTCGATATCAAGTGAATCCTACCGTTCGCGTGTCCAATGGCTGGTGGACGTGTGCCGTCGCGTAGCAGCCGGAGATTCTCCGCCGGTCGAACCGGATTCGCACAATGATGAACTGGCCGCGCTGGGGCGCGCGCTGAGCGAAACATCTGACAGGCTGAAAGAGACCATAGCATCGCTGAGCGAGGGGAAGAGCCGGACCGCGGCGATATTGGAGAGCATGGCCGAGGGGGTCGCGGTAGTTGGAGCAGACGAACGCGTGGTCTTCTCGAATGCGGCATTCGCACAGATCCTGGGGCTCGGAGAAAGCGAACCATCCGCAGGACAGGGGCTGATGCTGGTCGAACTGGTGCGGCAAAGCGAACTGCTGGTGCTGGTAAAAAAGGCACTGGCAGAGCGGCGGCGAGTGGAGAGCGATGTAACGGTGGGAACGTTGCGACCGAGGACATTTGCGGTGACGGCCGCCCCCGTGGAAGCGGCGAGAGTGGACACGATTGAAGGCAATGCGCACCGGGAAACGCTCGGGGCGGTGCTGGTGCTGCACGACATCAGCGAATTGAGGCGGCTGGAGCGTGTGCGGCGCGATTTTGTCGCCAACGTTTCGCATGAGTTCAAGACGCCTTTGACAGCAATTCGCGGTTTCGCGGAAACGCTGCTCGGCGGCGCGCTGGAGGATGCCGATCACCGGGCGCGCTTCGTGGAAATTATTCGCGAACACGCCGAGCGGTTGACCCGGCTGACGGATGATTTGCTGCGGCTCTCGAAAATGGAGGCCGGCCAGTTCGCGCTGGAGTTCAAGCCGGTCGAGGCGACGGAACTCCTTACGTCCTGCATGGATACGGCGCGGTTTAGCGCGGAACAGAAAAAACTGCAAATTGAATTGAATTGCCCCGACAAAATGCCCCCCGTGCGGGGAGACGCGGGGCGGCTTCGCGATGTAATCCAAAATCTGCTGGACAATGCGGTGCAATACACGCCGCCCGGCGGACGAATTGTAGTGAGCGCGACTGCGAAGAACGGCGATGTGGTGTTCGACGTTACCGATAACGGCATCGGCATCCCGCAGGCGGACCTGGAGCGGATCTTCGAGCGGTTCTATCGAGTGGATGACGCGCGTTCTCGGGAAGCCGGCGGGACGGGGCTGGGGCTTGCGATATCAAAGCACATCGTGGAAGCGCATTCGGGCAAGATTTGGGTAGAGAGCACGATCGGAGAAGGCTCCAGCTTCCACTTTTCCATTCCCATTGCTGATTAGAATGATGTCCCGCGTGACGGGCATTCAAGCGGTGGAGCTGGGAAGGCTTGCCTCTCCATTTCCGGCCGGGGCCGGGATGAGTGAATGGAATGGTATTTTTGGATTTGCGCCCCAGTCGGTTTCGAACCCTTCCTTCACGAGTTCATAGATTGTCCTCCGATTTTGCACCAGCAGCTTTATCCACGCCATCGGACCCATCTGTGGGAAGTAGATTCCGCGGAAACATAGGCGTGCGATGAAAATGTTGATGCGAAAACAAACCGGTTTGTGATCAAAAGAATGGACGGCGTGTGCGATCGCCTCCGGCGTGTAAGCGTGGTCCCACGCATGCCTCACTTCGGCATGAGCTTCCTCGATGGTCATTTTCAGCGGGGTGTGGGCCATCGCAAATGGTATGAACTCGAGCCAGTGCTTGGCTCTGGTCAGCCGGCCTGAATCCGCAAGCTTTGTGTAGAGAGGTGTGCCCGGCAAAGGTGTGAGCAAGCCGAAAACGGGCAGGCCAGGCGCCCAGGTGCGAATTTCCTTGAGAGTTCGATCAGCGACGCCGGGTGTGTCGTTGTCCATGCCGAAGATGAAAGAAGTGATTGCAAAAATGTGTCGCTGGGCGAGCCTCTCGAGCACAGCCGCATACTCACCGGGCTTATTAAAGCCCTTGTTAACGGATGCGAGATTCGCAGGATCAATCGATTCCATGCCGATAAATATCCAAACGCAACCTGAAGCCGCGATCAAATCAATCAATTCCTCATCGCGCAAAAGATTCGCGCTGATCTGCGCAACCCAGTAGACCTGGGCATTGGCGGCGATGATGGCCCGGAGGAGAGACTTTGTGCGTTTGACATTGATGGCGAAATTGTCGTCGATAAAAAATACGGCGATCTGGCCGCCCTCGCGGCGCGCGCGGGCCTTGAGCCGCAACAGCTCATCCACGACGCTTTCATTGGTGCGAAAACGAATGGAGTCACCGAAAAAACCTGTCACAGTGCAGAACTCGCACCCGTAAGGACACCCGCGACCCGACTCGACTGGAATAATTCGAAACGTGCCCCACTTCTCCGGAATGTGGCGGAGGAGCGGAGCGAGAAACTTCGGAACCAGATTGAACTGGGCAAGATTCATGGATTCCCAGGGAATCGATGGATAGTCCTGCAAAGTGGGTTTGCGCTCCTGGCCAAATGCGTCCACGGGAGCATAGATATCTTTGAGCGCGCCGCGCGCCGCATCCGCCACAATCGTCGGCCACGTTTCATCGGCTTCGCCCAGCGCGACTGCGTCGGCATGTCGAGGTCCGCCAGTTCGTCCGAGAGCTTCGTCGAATTCTTCCGTCACATGAGGCCCACCCATCACTACCGGCACTCCCGTCGCCCGGACTGCGTCGGCCATGCAATAAGCCTTTGCGACCATTCTCGTCATCGCGCCAATGCCCACCAGGCCGATCCCTTGTTCACGGACAAACCGCGCGATCCCGGCCTCATCCATTGGTTGCGCGTTGCCGTCAATCAGGATTACCTCATGGCCCGGGGGGGTCAACGATTGCAGGAGGAACATCCAAAGATGAGGCATGAAGTTGCGGGTTACGCCATTATCAGGGTTATATAACAGAATTTTCATATTTATCCGTATTTATCGATTTAATTATTCGGCCTCTCCATTTTACGCCCTTATTTCTTTTGGGACAACGAACTTGTTACCGGAGACGGACACCCGAGAGATCGCGCAGTATTCACCTCTATCTCAAACCTTCCAAAGCTTGCGGGCCCACGCTGAATCCTTTTGCGCAGATTATCGCCCGGGATAACCGAATGATCTTCGCTCCGGGAGTGGTGCCGATATCTAAAAAACGGGCCGACTTCGCACGCGAAGCTGCGGAACGTGAGTTGCAATGGTTCGCAAACGGTTGTACGTTTCTTGTGCGGCAGGAAATTGAATTTGGAAATCGCAATCATACCCAGCTACGATTCCAACGCTGACCGCTTCCATGCAAAAAAAGCTCTGGGGAGTTGAATCGCAAATGCCCGGTTGCTTGGGATTCCACCGGAGGGCGAGTCGAAAATGCGGTTAACACCCCGCCCTGTCCCACCCCACCAATCCCGCTCGCGTGGGAAAGGTTCTTCTCAGCGCAAATCGAGCGCCTCCTTTGTAGCAAGACCAGTTCGCGGGGATCATGTTCGGCTGCTGACACTTTTTTTTGGCGTTTGCGTTGTGGTTGCACTCGCCGGGTGCTCACATGGCGGCACCACGGAACCGGTGGCGCCGTCGATCACCAGTCTGGGTGTAACTTCCGGTGCGGTGGGAACTTCCGTCAGCATTTCCGGGGCAAACTTTGGCGCGACGCAAGGCAGCAGCACCGTCACATTCAATGGAACGGCGGCGGCAGTGACGTCATGGAGCTCGACAAGTATTGTCGCCATTGTGCCGGCGGGAGCCACGACCGGCAACGTGGTGGTGACTGTGGGCGGGGTGGCCAGCAACGGAATCATGTTCACGGTTAGCGCGACCGGAGGAGTCGTGGTTACGATTTCACCGGTGCGCGCGGCGACAAACGTGGAACAAGGAGTAACCTTCACGGCGGTGGTCACGGGGAACGCCGACACGAACGTGACGTGGCAAGTGGATGGAGTGACCGGAGGAAGCGCCACCACGGGCACCATCAACGTGAACGGGGTTTATACACCTCCCACGTCGGCAGGGACACACACCGTTGGCGCGGTCAGCGTGGCAAATCCCTCGGTCATTGGGACGGCAAGTGTTGCGGTCACCAATCTCACAGCGGTCGCGACATACCACAATGACGCGTCTCGCGACGGCGCGAACACGCAGGAATACGCTCTTACACCGGCGACGGTGAACACTGCTTCATTTGGGAAGAGATTCTCCTGCGCGCTCGATGCGCCGGCATACGCGCAACCATTGTGGGTCGGGAACGTGATCATCCAGGGCGCGGCACACAACATTATTATTGCCGCGACCATGCATGACACCGTGTTTGCATTCGATGCGGACGCATCCCCGTGCGTGACCTACTGGTCGACCAGCGCTCTTGTCTCCGGAGAGACCTGGGTTCTTTCGACGGATCTCCCGTGCGGGAACTATGCGACGGTCGGAATTGTCGGGACGCCGGTGATTGATTTGACGACGGACACCGTGTTTCTGGTTGCTGAATCGAAGACCACCGGTGGACCCACGACAATTCATTCACGGATACATGCTCTGAGCATTATCGACGGCTCTGAAAAATTCGGCGGACCCGTGGACATTACGGCCACGTTCGGGGGCATTCCCTTTACCCCAATCGTGCAAAACCAGCGGCCGGGGTTGGCGCTGGTGAATGGCGTCGTCTATGTCGGTTACTCCGCACTTCAAGGGAATTGCGGCACGATTTTTGGATGGGTGATGGCGTACAGCGCTTCCAGCCTCGCGCAGGTCGCCGTATTCAACGATGACCCAAGTGCCACAAGCAACGGAGAAGGCGGCGGCATCTGGATGTCCGGCGCCGCTCCGGCAATTGACGCGAGCAACAACCTCTACCTTTCAACGGGAGATGGTCCTTTCGACGGTGTTCAGAATTTTGGAGACAGTATCTTGCAGCTTTCAACTTCGGGCGGCTTGACGGTGTCCAGTTACTTCACCCCCGACAATCAAACGTCCCTCGAAAACGACTTAGACCTTGGGTCCGGCGGAGTGACTCTGATTGATCCGGCCTCTGGTCCTCACGCGCATCTGTTGATTCAAGGAGGCAAGCAAGGAGTACTTTATCTGTTGAATCGCGCCAGCCTTGGGGGATACAACCCGAGCAATAACAATGCCGCGGTCCAGTTCTTTGCGCCTTCCAGTAACGAAATCCTGTCCACTCCAGCCTTCTGGAACGGCACACTTTATATAGCTCCGGCGTTCACGCCGCTCCAGGCATATGCCTTCAATCTTTCGACGGGACTATTCACCACAACCGCCGAATCGGAATCCCCGTCCATTTTCGGAATCCGCGGGGCAACCACGTCCATCTCCGCTCAGGGAACGACCAATGGAATTGTCTGGCTGATCGATCCAACGGTTTCCAGTGCGGCGACTTTGCGCGCCTATAACGCCGCCAACGTCGCGAGCGAGCTGTGGGACAGCAGCATGGTAGCCGGCGACCAGGCAGGCGGATTTATTGAGTTCACCGTCCCGACGATCGCCAACGGAAAGGTCTACATCGGCACGGCGACGGAGATTGACGTATACGGCTTGCTCCCCAACTAATCTTTCACGAGCGGCTCGAGCCCTAGAGCCTCAAATGAGCGCCGGTGGTTCCCCTTCAGTGCGACGGCCGCAAGGGCTGAGTCCATTGCGGATTATTCACTCCAGCTTCACAGTCCTGTAACCAATCCCATTCATGCTAGGTGTGCCGGGTCAGGCAACCGGCTTAGGAGAACCCAATGGCGTCGGCGGCACGCAGCACGGAACAGGTTTATCAAGAGGCGCTCGTCAACTATTTGATTTCGATGGCGCGAACGGTGGAAGGGAGCCTGAACAAGGCACTCCACGCGCTGGTGCAAGTTCATGACCCCGCCTCGGGACAGCTCGCCAGCGAAATTTTTCTCGTAGAGCCCCGCATCAACGAGATGGAAGTGCTGATGGACGAGCAGGCAGTGCGGGTCCTGCGCTCAGGGCACTTGCCGGACGAGGAGATCCGCTTGACCGTTGCAACGCTCAAGATCACGAATGACCTTGAGCGGATCGGCGACCTGGCTGTAAATATCGCGGAGCGAGTGATCTCGTTGCGCGAGATGGAGGCCGCCGAGCCTCCCGCGGACCTTGCGCCGATGGCGGCGGCCGTCCGCGCAATGGTGTCCAAGAGCTTCGGGGCGTTGATTTTCCGCAACGTGGTGCTGGCGGGCGAAGTGCTGGAATCGGACGACATCGTAGACCGGTACCGCGACCAGATCTTCGAGCATTTGCTCGCGGGGATGCTGGAAGGCCCGGCGAGGATTGCGGCGGGGCTGCAATTTGTACTGGCTACCAGATACCTGGAGAGGATTGCGGACCACGCGACGAACATCGCCGAAGACACGATTTTCTGGCTGCGAGGGCTGGACGTGCGCCACGGGCGCACGCTTGCGGCGAACAATTCGGGCGAAGCCGGTCTCACGCAGAATTCATAATCCGTTGACAAACCGTTGAATCCGCGGGCTTAAGATGTTCGCGGCAACAAAAAATCCTTCGCGGCCTCCCGGCCGTGAAGTGAGAGTACTTCAGGTCCTAACCTGCCTCGAGGCCGGCGTTCCCCTGGCGCCGGCCTCATTTTTTGCCCACTCAACCCTGCACAGCCCAAGCAGACAAGCCATTCTCCCTGGTATTCTACACAGGAAATTTTCGGGGGAGTTTTGAAGCTGAAAAGCGAACCGGGCGGGAGCGCAACTTGCGTTGCACTCCTGCCCGGTTGAAATTAGCTCAGGTTAGTTTCCGGTTGACTCTCAGACGCTAAGGCAGCACGTACCGAAGGTCCACGTAAACCTGGAATAGTTTCGCGTCCTTCGGCGTCCCCGCAGTCGTTGCAACGTACCAGGGATCGCGCGTGACATACGAACCCTGTGTGATGAGCTGGAGCTTGCCATAGTTGGGGTTCTGCCAGAAGGTTTGTATCCATCCGACAGTGCCTTCCTGGATGGCTTTGTTGTTTGTGTTCGCCGATCCCACGTATCCGTATCCGACCAGCGCACCACTGGTGGAGGACGGGTTCACGCTGAAATCACGGCCGTAGTAAGCCAGGCCATAGTAACCATAGAGCATGGTTGACTTGGTCGCCTGGTATTCGAAGCCACCAATGCCGGATTCGGCATGTACGGGAGAAGGAGTGAAAGGCGACGTGGTCGTCGCTTGACGGATAACGATATCGGGGCCGGAGCCGATGATATAGACGCCGCCGCCGTCGCTCCAGAAGGTGTTGGCAATCAAATGGAAATTCTTGAACAGCTCGAGGTTGGCATTCACAGAGCCGCCAACTCCCACCGCTGTGCTTGTCATGTTAGTTCCGGTGATGGAGGCAGGCGTAAAGATCCTGAAGTCGCGGACCAACCCGACAGCCTCGATGTGCATGGTTTTATCGCCGACCTTGGTGTCATTGGCAACCTTAAAGATGAAGTCGGGAAAGAAGCCCGGGGTCGGAGGAGTCGAGAGCGTCCCGCCGCTGGTTGTATCAACCTGTCCTGCAGTACCCGCAAATAGAGTTGGGGTTGTGACGGAACTGGGAACGAGTACGTCCGGGTTTTCCACCGACACACCGAACGCCCAACTGTCGCTCGGGTGATAGATGAAGCGGATTTGCGGTGTGCGCTTCCAAGTCAAGCCGATTTGGTAGTTCGTGTCCATGTCTTGCGAATAGAAGATGTCACTGGGGAAGGGGCTGATACCTTTGCGGTTCGGGGTCAGCATGCTCCAATCCTGGCCAGCCAGAACTTCAAATTTCCCGCGGCGGTAATCGGCGAAATAGACTCGCATGCGGAGAGAATCGGAGTTGCTGGTGACGTTGGCATTGGCGGCGATAAGGCCCAGGAAGTCGGCCTCGAGGTAACCAGAAATGGTTCCACCCCCCACAGGGGCATCCACGCGCATTCCTATCCGGGAGTTCTGAACGCTGAAGCGGGTTTCGCCGACGTCAGCGGGACCCGCAGTGGCACTGACGGTATTGACGTAGGGGATGCTCCCGAATGTGGTCCCGATGCCAAAGCCGGTGCTTTCCGTTCGGTACACGGCCGTGAAGTCCATGAAGCCGAGGGGAGTGAAACTGGCGTCGCCGATCTTAAACGAAAGCGGCGAGTGCTCGGGCCCGCCGCCAGTCTGGGGGGCGGGAGGGGCAGCAGGCGGGATCGCCGCCGCGGAGGCGGTTCCCGCAGGAGCCGGGCCAGAGTTGCCCGGCGCAGAGGGGACGCTGCTTCCAGGCGGGGCGACGCTGCTTGCCGCCGACGGGACAGTGTTTCCCGCGGGAGCATAAGCAACTTGACCGTTGGCTGCCGGAGCGCTGGATGCGGAGTTTTGATTGGCGAGTTTTGATTGCATCTCGGCCAATTCCTGCTGCTGCTTTTCGAGTTGGTCGGCCTGCTTGAGAATCAAAGCGCGCAATTCTTCGATTTGCGAGGAAAGCTCGGCGGTCGAAGGAGGCGCTGTGGAATTCGCGGGTTTACCATCCGTCTTATCCGTCTTCGCCGTGTCCGCGGACGCCGGCTTGGTGCTGTCTGTTGATTTGCCGTTGTCTGATGTTGCCGGCTTATTGTCGTCCTTACTGGAATGGGCCGATACCGCAGGCGCGGCGATGAGACCCAGTGCCAAAAACCAGATTGCTAACTTTCGCATTCATTCCTCCTTGGAATCAAAATTCACCTTGAACGTGGCCCCCGACTAGACATGAGCGCACCCGCGCACTGCAAGCGGGCCATTCCTTGAGCGACACCTAGACTGTGAATGGGGGAGGGT
Source organism: uncultured Acidobacteriota bacterium (assembly GCA_963737185.1). Taxonomy (GTDB): domain Bacteria; phylum Acidobacteriota; class Terriglobia; order Acidiferrales; family UBA7541; genus DASTCZ01. The sequence continues at coordinate 374,634 of CAVTRS010000022.1, forward strand.
ATGGGGGACGCGTCAATCGTATGTGAGAGGCGTGTGAATCTTGTGTTACAGCCAGTTCGACTCGTTGGGATAGCAAATTCCCCTCCTCTTGCGCCGACATTCGCGAACGAAGCCTTCAAATTCGTATAAAATCAACTTGACTATACGCATCCAAGCGTATTAAAAAGCAAAATTCAATTTTACATGCTGGTGGAGTTCTCGCCGGCAGCCTCAGGTTCGCCACGCCATCCGGGGGATTTATGAACTCTTGCAAGCGCACAGAGGTGTTTGCGAGTCGTTTTCAAATCGCTTTTCGAGCGGCAATTGCAGGTCTGCTGGCTCTTGCCCTCGCATCATTCTGTAATCGCGGTGCCGGTGCCCAAATGACCTCGGGCATCTCGGGGCGGGTGCTGGATCCCTCCGGAGGGATAGCAGTGGACGCGGAAGTCACGAGCCGGAATCTGGAGACCGGCGCGGTGCGCAGCACACACACCAACGGGGACGGGTATTACGAAATCCCCTTTCTTGCTGTCGGCCGCTATGAAATCAAAGTCACCAAACAGGGATTTCAGGCTGCCGTTCAATCGGGGATCTCTCTTGCCATCGGCCAGAACGCGGTCGTCAATTTCACTCTCCGGGTCGGCCAGATGACCGAAGAGGTGAAAGTAGTTGCGGACGCGCCGGTTGTGAACCCTACGAACGCGGATGTTTCCGGCCTTGTTACGCAGGAACAGATTAAGAATTTGCCGTTGAATGGAAGGAGCTTTGACCTGCTTCTTCCGCTGAACCCCGGCATCGTCAATTTCACGGTTGAAAAGACGGGCGGCACGGGCGTCTCCAATTCATCCACGGGGAACAACTTCTCCGTCTCCGGGAACCGGCCGCAGCAGAACCTCTTTCTCCTCAACGGGATGGAATTCACCGGCGCGGCTGAGAACAACATGCAGCCGGGCGGAGCCAGCGGACAGTTGCTGGGCGTAGACGCCGTCCGCGAATTCAACGTGCTGCGCGACTCTTACAGCGCGAGTTATGGAAAGCGCCCCGGCGGTCAGGTCGAGATCGTCACTCAGTCTGGCACGAACCAGTGGCATGGCTCGGCATTCGAATTCCTGCGCAACAACATTTTTGACGCGCCAAACTTCTTCGACCAGGGTTCCGCGCCGCCGTTTCGGCGAAATCAATTCGGCGGATCCGCTGGTGGACCCATCGCGAAGAGCAAGACGTTTCTATTCGTAAGCTACGAAGGCCTGCGGCAAAGCCTGCACCAAACTTCAGTCGCATTCGTCCCCGACGCCGCCTCACGCGCCGCGGCCGTCCCGAGCGTTCAGGAGCTTCTCAACTTGTGGCCCACGCCTCCCGCCGGCGCGCCCGATTTCAACGGCATCGCGGAGGTCTTCAGCAGCCCGCTGCAAACCATCCGCGAGGATTTCGGCACCGCCCGGCTCGATCACGTTTTTTCGTCGCGGGACAACTTCAGCGCCGTCTATACCGTGGATGACGGGGGCGACCTTACCGCGACGATCGCGGATCCTTTTTCCTCGGACATCCTCCAGCTCCGCGAGCAAGTCCTGAGCGCGGAAGAGACGCATATCTTCTCGCCGGCTTTCTTGAACGACTTCCGCTTTGGATATTCCCGCGCGGGCTATTTCTTCATTGGAGAGCCGACTCCGGGCACTCCCGCGGCCAGCGTTCCCGGTTTTCTGGATGGACTTCCGGTCGGAGCTGTTGTTGTCGGTGGTAGCGCAGCCTCCAACCCGCAGGCAGCGGTGGGACTTGCAGGAAGCAACAATGGGAGCAATCTGCGCGTCGCGCGCAATCTCTATACTTTTGACGACCATCTCTCTTGGACTCGCGGCCGCCATCAACTTACATTCGGCGTGTGGCTTCAGCCATTCCAATCCAATGAAACGCTTGCCCTCAGCCAGTTCGGCCAGGCAACGTTCACAAGCCTACAAACTTTCCTAACCGGGACAGTGGCAACCTTCTTGTTCGACCCCGCGCCAACAGAAATGAACTGGCGTTCGCTGCTCGGCGCATGGTTCGTGGAGGATGTAATTCACGTGACGCCCCGGCTTGAAGTTTCACTCGGTTTCCGCGACGAATTCACCACTGGATGGAATGAAGCTCACGGCCGAGCCGCCGATTACACCTTCACGAACGGCATCATCTCGTCGCAGCCGGCGATTGGCAACTCCTTGTTCACCGTTAACAATGCTGGATTTCTTCCCCAGCCTCGCATCGGGATCGCCTGGAGTCCGCTCAAGGACAAGACTGTCGTCCGCGCTGGATTTGGAATGTATAACGACCTGCAGGACGCGCTCGGTTACCGCGCCGATCAAAACGCGCCGTTCAACCCCACTTACAGCATTGCCAACCTTCCCGTCTCATCGCTTCCAATCAATCCGGCTGGGCCCTTCCCCTTGACTCCTTTGCTCGTGCCCGGCGGCGTTCAGCCCAATATGAAGACGCCCACGCTTGTTTCTTATTCGCTCCGTGTTCAGCAAGAGATAACTCCCAACACTTCTCTCACCGTGGGTTACGTTGGCTCGCACGGCTACCATGAAATCATCGGCATAGACGGAAACCCTTCTCCGGCCGTGATTTGTCCCGCATCGCCGTGCCCGGCTGTCTTCCCCTCAACTTTTTCCGCGCCGCTCGCGGGCCAGCCCGTCCCCGCGGGGACCTATTACATCCCTGTGGGTACGCCGAAATTAAATTCGTCGCTCGGCCCGACTTGGACTTGGTTCTCGGTTGGAACCAGCAACTACAGCGCGATGCAGATTGATTTCAAGCATCGCTTCTCCCACGGCCTTTCCATCCGGGGCGTATACACCTGGGGAAAAACTCTTGACGATGGCGACTCCGTAAATCAAACAACCGCGAACAATGCGCCGGGCCTCGTCTCCAACCCGTTTAATCTGAAAGCCGATTACGGCCCGGCGACTTTCGACGTCCGAAACATCGGAGTTATGAGCGCCTATTACGTTCTGCCGATTGGCAACGGCCAGAAATATGCAAACGGGAAAAGCTGGGCTTATGAACTTGTCAGCGGCTGGGCTGCGAGCAGCATCGTCACAGTGCAAAGCGGCCTGCCGTTTACTCCCCAGTTGAGCTACAACCCGTCAAACGACGGCGACACTCGCAATCCGGTTCGTCCATTCTTGAATCCGGATTTCACGGGCCCAATCATTGAAGGCAGCCCCACTCAGTGGTTCAACCCCGCGGCGTTTATCGCGCCGCCGGCCAATAGCGGGTTCTTCGGCAACCTTGGCCGCGACACGCTGATCGGCCCCGGCCTTGCCGTGTGGGATTTTTCGGCGATCAAAGACACCAACATTCGCGAATCAATGAAGCTCCAATTCCGCGCCGAGATCTTTAATCTCCTGAACCGTTCAAATTTCAACACCCCCAACCTGATCACGTTTACGCCTTCGGGTGTGTCGGGGACGGCGGGAGCGGTTACGAGCACTTCCACCACGTCGCGCCAGGTCCAATTTGGCTTAAAGCTTCTTTGGTGACGCAAACCGGAGAGCGATGATCAGCCGCTGCTCGCACGAAAATAATGTGACACGGAGTTGCCTTTACCGGGCTGGCGCCTGAAAAACGAATTGGTTTGCAATTTTCCTCCACTCGGATATAGAACTGTTTCTGCCATGTCATCTACAAATCTTCTTGCCCCTCGCGACGCCGCAAAGATCCTCGGCATTAGTTACCCCACGCTGAAACAATGGATTTACAAGGATAAGATTCGCACGGTCAAGACGGCGGGCGGGCACCACCGCATTCCCGAATCCGAACTCGACAAATTCCTTCACATCAAGTCGGAACGCGGGCCGGTTCCCAAGCGGCGCGAGGGTTACCGACACATAAGCGGCCGCAACCAACTTCTCGGCCGCGTGACGCAAATCAAGACCGACGGCCTCATGGCTCAGGTCGCACTTTCTATCGGCGGCCAGACAATTACAGCAATTATCACCGCCGATGCAGTCCGCGAATTGCGCCTTAAAGTTGGTGACACCGCCGCCGCGCTCATCAAGTCCACGGAGGTCATGATCCTCCGGCCCTGAAAATACCCGCCGTTTTCCCCACAACCATTAGGCTTTGAATTTCTTCCAAACTCTTAGTGGAGAGCGCCTTCTTGGTAGAGCAACTCGGATAATTGTGCAGCAAAATCGTACTTTGCCGTCGCCTGGGTGATGCTGGCCTGCTCCTGATTGAGCTGGGCCTGGCTCAGTTCGACGATGTTGCCCAAGCCAAGATCGTAGCGCGCCTGCGCAAGCTCTAACGCTTTGTTGGCTTCATCGAGAATCTGCGCGGTGAGCGCGACGTTTTGCAACGCGGTGGTGGCCGAGAACCAGGCCATTTGAACGTCGCGGGCGACTCGATCCTGCAGATCCGAAAGCTCCGCGGAGGCCTGGCGGGCGCGGTCATCCGCTTCCGCGCGGCGGGAGCTATAGAGCCTTCCGTTAAAAATGGGGATGTTTACGTTGAATCCGGCGGCGGCGTAATCCTCCGGGATTGGCGTCTGACGGAACGGTGCAACTCCAGTCACGCCCGCGAGCGAAATCGATGGAAGCGAGAGGTCCCGCTCCGCTACTTCGAAATGCCGTGCGGAATCCACGTCGAATCTTGCGGCAGCAAGTTCCGGACGGGAACGTGCGGCCGCCGCGAGTGCATCATCGAGACCGGGAAGAGCAGACTGGGCGTCGGCGGGTTCGATGAGCTCAAATTGCGGCGTGCCAGTGAGACCGAGCGCTTCCATCAAGACGGCCGCCGAAGCCTTGGCATCATTCTGCGCCTTGATGAGAAGCAGCTTTGCTTCACCTAAATTGACATTGGCGAAACTGACGTCAAGCCCTGATCGAATTTGATTCTTTGCCAGGGCAGTGATTTGTTCGCTGACAACCGCCCGCTGGTTCACAGTTTCCTGAGCGACGCGCAACACCGCCTGAGCGCGAAGCGCACCGTAAAACGCGCGGTCCACATTGAGCAACACATCAGCGCGCGAGAAATTCACGCCCGCCTGGGCGGCCTGAACTTGTGAGCGAGCGCTGGCGACAAGATTTTGCGTTCGCCCGAAGTCCGTGACGAGTTGCTCGACCGTGAGACCAGTGGCGAACCGGTCATAGACGGTTGGGTTGTTCAGCAAGCCCGCCGAGATCCGGGTGCCGGATTCGGATTCCGCACCCGTGACGCTGCCATAGAGATTTGGAAAGTATGCGGAGCGCGCCTGAGTGACCTGCTCGGAAAACGCGTTGGCATTTGCCTGCGCGGCGGCGATCCGCGGATGATTCTGTAGAGCGATACGGCGCGCCTCATCGAGCGTGAGGTGCGCGGGAATTTGCGGCGGGGTCTGCGACGGAGATTGAGCCGGCGCCTGGGCCCTGACGACTCCCGCCAAAATTCCAAAGGACACCAGCAACAAAGCGGTTCGTAATTGTTGAATCATCACGCCTCCTGAGCGTCCGGTGAGCCCGGAATAACTTCCGGCTGCTGTTTGCGCCCGTAGAGCAACACGTATGCAGCGGGAACGACAAAAATCGTGAGCACGATGCTCACAAGCAAACCTCCGATAATCACGCGCGCCAGCGGCGCATACGCTTCGCTTCCCATTTCGAGGGTGAAAGCCATGGGCATCAGCCCGACAACCGTTGCGAGCGAGGTCATCAAGATGGGACGCAAACGAATCCGGCAAGCGTGGGCAACCGCCTCCATCACGCTGCGGCCTTCGCCGCGCAATACGTTTGCGAAATCCACAATCAAAATGCTGTTGGAAACCACCATTCCCTGCAGCATCAGTATTCCCATCAAGGATTGAATGTTCAGAGTTGTGCCAGTGATTGCCAGAGTAAGAATCACGCCAATGAGACCCGTGGGCACCGCGAGGATGATAAGGAATGGGTCTTTGAAGGAAGAGAATTGAGCGACCATGATCAGGTAAACGAGAAAGACCGATAAGAGAAGGCCAAGCCCCATGTATTTGAATGAGGTTTGCATTGTGATGACCAAGCCGCGCATGTCCACTTTGATGTTCCGTGGTATTTGTGTCCTGGTGATATCAAGAATCTTGGATATCGCTCTGGCCGGCCCTCCGATGTCTTGGCCGGCAGGAGCTACATAAACATCCACTGATCTTTGCAACTGATAATGGTCCACCTCGGTCGGCGTGAGAATTGTAGAAATGTCCGCGACCTGATTCAGATACGTGGGCATTTTCAGATTAGGAGAGTGCAATGGCATGGCTTTCAGATCCTCGATGGATTTCACCTGATTCTCCGGGAACTGCACGGCGACAAAATAATTATTTCCGGTCTTGGGATCGACCCAGTAACTTGGGGCAATCATTACGTTCGAAGTGAGCGCCGTGATGACGTTGTCCAATACCTCCTTCGGCGTGACGCCGAGTTCGCTGGCGCGTTCGCGGTTTACGTCAATCTCCAGAGTGGGATAATTCAAATCTTGCGGCGTGTAAACATCCGCCACTCCGGGAATGGCCTTGAATTGGCGGGCAAGATTTTCCGCAATGGCGCCGTCGGTGTTCAGGTCCATACCGCTCACCTGCACATCAATGGGCGCCGGCATTCCCTGGTTCAAGACGGCGTCCACCATCCCGCCGGACCGAAAGTAAGTGCGCAATTGCGGGAGCTGCTTCGAAATCTGCTCACGCACTTCCCGCATGTAAGTAAAGCTGCTCACCTTGTGGTCTTCGTTGAGGTCGGCCAGCACAAACGCTGTGTGCATCCCCGAGTTCGGGGAAAACAGAGATGACAAATCGGCCTGAAGTCCGATGTTGGAAACAATGGTGGAGAGTTCCTTTGTCGGGACAACTTTGCGAATAATGTCTTCCACTTGCCGGATATAATTTTCCGTGACCTCGATGCGGGTTCCTGTGGGGGCTTTTACGTGGATCGTAAATTGTCCGGCATCGGTCCGCGGGAAAAAGGAGACTCCAATGAGCGGAGTCAGGAGAAAAGTGAGAAGAAATACAGTGGCGAATCCAAGAATGGTTGTTCGGGGATGTAGCAGGGCTTTGCGGACCCAGCGCTCGTAAAGGTCAAGCATGCGGTCGAAGTGTGCGTTGAACCCCGCGTGGAATTTCGCTCCCCATGACTTTAGCCGACCTTCCGGATCCGCGCCGTGCAGATGAATTGGTTTGAGGACGTGGGCGCAATATAGAGGGACGACAGTGACGGCTACGAAGTATGACGCAAACAAAGCGAGCACGACGCCGAGAGCCAGCGCTGAGAAAAGGAATTTGCTGACGCCAAATAGAAATGTCACCGGGAAAAACACTATGACGGCAACCAGCATGATCGCCAGCACGGCAAAGGCGACTTCATTCGCGCCATTCTCGGCGGCAATGGCGGGCTCTTCCCCCAACTCAATGTGACGGTAGATGTTTTCGAGCACGACCACGGAGTCGTCAATCAATCGTGAGAAGGCGATGGCAAGCCCGCTGAGGACCATGCTGTCAATCGTCCTTCCGGCGAAATGAAGGATGATAAAGGCGATGAGAACGGAAAGCGGAATCGAGAGGAAAATTGCGGCCGTTGCGCGGGGGCTGCCGAGGAAAATCAGAATCATGATCATCGTCAGCAGGAGTCCGAGTCCACCTTCCCGAATGACGCTCTGTATAGCCGCCTTCACGAAAACGGACTGGTCGAATACAACGCGGGTCCGCAATTCGGGTGGAATGTCCCGGAGCGTTTGGATCACCTTTTTGATTCCCTGAACAATCGAGATCGTGTTCGAGTCTCCGCCCTGTCTCAGGATCGGTATGTACACGGACTTTTGGCCATTCACGCGGACGATGTTGTATTGCAGAGCAGAGGAATCGACAGCCCTGCCGACATCGGAAACGAAAACCGATTTTGAGCCTTCCGTTTTTATCGGAAGGTTGTTGAGCGCCTGGGCATCTATGATTTGAGCGTTTGAATAAATGTTGTAATCCATCGGGCCAATGCGCACATCACCCGCAGGCAGGATCAGGTTGGAAGAATTGGTGGCTCGCACCACGTCCATCGGACTTAATTCATGTGCTTGCAATTTCACAGGGTCCACGTAAACCATGATTTCGCGGTATTTGCCGCCGTAAGGCTGGGGAACTGTTGCACCCGGAACGCCGGCAATCTGGTTGCGAATCTGAAATTGCGCGTAATCATGGAGTTGCGTTTCGTCGAGCCCCTTGCCTTCCACGGTCAACAGACAGACCGGCAAACTGGATGCATCGACTTTCATGACGACCGGCGGCAGGGTGCCCTCGGGCAATCGCCTCAGGTCCGCCATGGCCAGATTGGAGATTTGAGTCAAGTCTGCATTCGCGTCCGTACCGGGTTGAAAATAGATCTTGATGAGGCTGACGCCGGGAAGCGAGCGGGATTCAATGTGGTCGTAACCGCTCGCAAACGTAAAGAAGCGTTCGAAAGTGTCCGTGATGTCGGCTTCGATTTGCTCGGGCGGCATCCCGTTATAAAAAGTAGCCACGAGCACGACGGGAATATTGATGGGCGGAAACATGTCAACGGGCATCTGGTTGACGCTGATGATTCCGATAGCGAAAATCATCAAACAAAGAACGATAATGAAATACGGATGCCGCAGAGAGAATGTAGGCATGGCAGCCTCTACTCCTTCCCCGGCGATTCAACGAGCTTGGGGGAAACAAGCTCTCCCAATTGGAACTGGCCCGGTTCGCCAAAAACCACCAGCTCATTTTCCCGGAGGCCGGAGACAACTTCCGCCTGGGTGGAAGTCTGAAGTCCCAGCGTGATAGCGCGTTGCTCTATGTGGTTGTTGCCGTCTACAACCAGTACGGTAGCCTGATTGTTTTTGGCGGACTGAACGATTTGAATGGGGAGTGTGAGGACGTTTTGCACTGTGTGAAGTGGGATTACAACCGAAGCGTATATTCCCGGCACTAATTCGTCATTGGGATTCGGAACATGGACTTCGGCATGCATCGTCCGCGTCTGCGTGTCAACTTGATCGGAAAATTGAGCGATTTTCCCCTGGAACTCCTTATTGGGATCCATTAAGCGGACCGCAACAGATTGGCCAATGTGAACGTCCGAGACCGCCCGTTCGGGCAGAGGAATCACCAATCGCAGAAGGTTATTTTGGGAAAGGCGGCAAAGCGCCAGCGTATCCTTGTTGGAGGATGTTCCGGCGGGCAGAAGCGCGCCCGTGTAAGCGTACATCTCCGTGACAACGCCGTCGAACGGCGCGGTGATTCGCGCATACGCAAACATCGCGTTGTCCTTGTTGAGCGCCGCTTTAGCCGCGAGGACACTCTGCTCCGCTGCGGCAAGAGTGTCCTTGGCGGCGGCGACTCCGGCGCTTGCCTCTGTATCCTTGGATTGGGCGACGTCAATATCCTGTTGAGCAATCAGGTTGGGACGCGTTTTCTGCACATCGGCATACCGCATGTATGTGAGGTGCGCAATGCTGTAAACGGAATCGGCCCGTTTGAGTTCATCACGGGCGCCCTCGAGGCCCTGTTCGTCCCGTTTAACTGCGGCTTCATCCTGCAGGAGTTGCTCTTGAAGCTCAGGGATTTCCAGCACGGCCATGAGCTGGCCCTGCTTGACGTGCGTGCCCCAATCTACGTAAAGCTTCTGGATGTAACCGGAAACCTTTGCGTAAACCTGAATTTCCTGATAGGGCTGAAATTCCGAGGCGATTTCCAGATTGCTGGTCAAATCGCGCCGCGTGACTTTGACCACCGCCGCGGACGGAGCGTTGGCTGAATCGCCGGAACTTGATGTAGGCGATCCCCCGCAGCCGGCCCAATATACGGCGAAAATCAGAAGTGTTAGAAACAACTGCCATTTTGTTCGTCTCATAAGTTCACCTGAATTATTTCTAGGAATCATTCCGGCTCCCGCAATTTTTTCGAACTCCGAACGGCTTCGCGAAGCTTTTCTATCGTGAATTCCTTCGATCGGCACAGCGCAATCAAGTGTCGTTCCCGCCGGACCATCTCGTGTGCCACAGCGGGAATCCTTCCGGCAATCTCAATGGGGACGGTCTGGACTCCATGCAAATCACCGTGGAGGAGATCACCCGGCCGGCACCTTCATCCGGCCCACTTCCACGGGGCGACCGTAGTCGTAAATGTGAGCGAAGGCGTGGGAGACGGCAACGTTGCGCGCAAACATTTGAAAACCTGTCGCGTGAACCGCCCGCAAATCGCGCACTGCCCCGTTCGTCACTACTCCGACGCACCCCAGCGCGAGAAGAATGTTTGCATGGAGGTCACCAATAAATGAGCCCAATCCGGGATGCGGGTCCGTATCCTCCACCACTACAATTCGGGGCGTGGGGATCGTCAGGATGTGGGCCCACCAGTCCGTCCGGTCAAGGTAATTCGAGCCTTCCATCGGCGGTTCGGAAGTGTGAACGCGCGCCGTCGCGGCATATCCGACCATCGGAGGGAGATCCTCGAAGATGCAGCGGACACTCGAATCCGCAAACCCCGCGTTTCGCAGGCGGACATCAAACGATTCAATCGCATTCGCAACGGTGCAAGCATCCAGTTCGGCCAGGGCTTGAATCTGGCTCGTTGCAAGCGGTGCTGTCATTTTCAACTCCTCAGGATCTAAATCGAATTCAAAATGGGTTAGTGGTAAATCCAATCAGGGCCGACAAGAAGTGCTTTTATCTAAACAAAGAGAGGAACGGTTAGGATTTGTAAGGGGGCGAGCGAAGCAGGAGCGTGGAAGCGGGAGGCGCCGTCTCAGCAGGCGTATATTCCACAACGGGTAGAAAGCTTTGAAACTGCGGTTCCTGCAAGGAGAAAGGAGCAGCCGGGATCACGCCAACTTGCAGCGCAACGACCTCAAGTGGGATGAATTTTGCAATCTTGACCGATGCTGAGAAATACGTTGATTGCGCAGTGCGTGAGGCATAGTGAGACGACTTTGCCCTAACCGCCTGCACGCCAACGCAAAGGACAAGAAGAAAAATCGCCAGAGAAATTCCTCCGCTGGACGCGCGAAAGAGATTGCGGTTCGATTTCAGCTCCAATTTCATGACTGACTCCAATGATAGCGCCCCGGTTCAACCACAAGCAAGCGGCAAGCACCGATGTATTTCGGAATCATACAAATCGATCGCGCAAAATCATCAAAATCATGACGATTAGAGGCCCCGGAATGACATTTAACCCATTGAAATCAAAGTGCTTGTGCGATTCATTCCGATTTGTTGCCTTTGTAACAGGACTGTAACAATCCCCTGCAAGAGTTGCGAAACGGAGGATGCCAATTACCATGAAAAGGATGTTACTGGTTGTGTGGCTGTGTCTTGTAATCGTCGGAGTGGTAGTCGCCCAGGGCACCATACAGTTGCAAGCGGCCGGCGCAACATTCCCTGCTCCCATTTACACGAAGTGGTTTGACGCATACAACAAGATCCATCCGAACATTCAGGTGAATTACCAGCCCGTTGGCTCGGGCGGCGGCATCCGGCAATTGATCGCCAAGACAGTGGACTTCGGCGCGTCAGACGGACCGATGACGGACGAACAGATGCAGCAAGCCGGATTCAAAATCTTGCACTTTCCGACGGTTCTCGGGGCAGTTGTCGCGAGCTACAACGTACCAGGGGTGACGGGCTCGCTGAAATTCACCCAAAAGGCGCTCGCTGGGATTTTCCTGGGCACGATCTCGAAGTGGAATGATCCGGAAATTACCAAGGCGAATGCCGGCGTTAAACTTCCCGCTGACGATATTGTTGTTATCCATCGCTCCGACGGTAGCGGCACCACTTACATCTGGACCGATTTTCTCAGCAAGGCCAGTCCTCAATGGAAGGCAAAGGTAGGCACGGGTACATCGGTGAACTGGCCCGTCGGGCTGGGCGGAGCAAAGACGGACGGCGTGGCCGGCTTGATCAAGCAGACCCCGGACTCCATCGGCTATATTGAGCTGACATACGCGCTCCAAAACGGCATTGCGTATGGGGACGTCCAGAACCCCGCGGGCACATTTGTGAAGGCGAGCCTGGCGACCGTTTCCGAGGCGGCTGCGGGAGCGGCGGCGAATATGCCTGCGGACTTTCGCGTATCGATCACCAATGCCCCCGGAAAAAATGCTTACCCGATCTCCAGCTTTACGTGGCTGCTGATCCCCGCGAAGATTTCAGATGCTGGCAAGCGCGACATTATTAAGGGATTCCTGACCTGGATGCTGAAAGACGGGCAGGGGTATTGCGAAGGATTGGCCTACGCGAAGCTGCCACCTGCTGTCGTAACCAAAGAGATAAAGCAGATCTCATTGGTTCAATAAAAGAGGAGTGGTAGACTCCGGCCAACTAATTTATGGGAACGATATCCACAGTCGCGGGGCCAGATGCGGTGGAGTCGCGCACTCAGGCCCTGATCCGCCGTCTCAGAAGCGGCGATGTGATTGCCCACGCGATAACTCTGATCTTCGCGTCGTCCATCTTGCTCCTCACCGCGCTTCTCATCTACGAGCTATGGATTCACTCGGCCCCTTCCCGTCTTAAGTTCGGGTGGCATTTCTTCTACACTTCCACGTGGGATCCAATTTCTGGGGATTTCGGGGCTTGGACCTTCATTTATGGCACGCTGATCACGACGGCCGTGTCGCTCTTCATCGCCGTCCCTCTGGGAATCGGCGCCGCGATTTTTCTTTCGGAGCTTGCCCCACCAAAGCTTTCGCGTGGCCTGTCATTCATCATCGACCTCCTCGCAGCGGTCCCCAGCGTCGTTTACGGAATGCTGGCGCTCTTTACGCTTGTGCCGCTCATGCGGTCCACCATCGAACCCTTTCTAAAGAAGACCCTCGGCTTCTTGCCGCTATTCAAAGGGCCTGCATATGGAGTCAGCTTCCTGACGGCGGGCATGGTGCTGGCCGTTATGATTGTTCCCTATATCATCTCGGTTTCGCGCGAGGTCCTGCTTGCAGTGCCGCAAGACCAGCGTGAAGCCTCGCTCGGCTTGGGAGCGACAAAGTGGGAGACAACTTGGAAGATTGTCGTGTCCTACGCCGGAGCGGGCATCATGGGGTCTGTGTTTCTTTCCATGGCACGTGCACTGGGTGAAACCATGGCTGTAACCATGGTAATCGGCAATCAACCCAAGGTTTCCGCATCGCTCCTTTCGCCCGGATACAGCATCGCGGCTGTTATCGCCAATGAATTCGCCGAGGCTGCGGGCGACCTGCACCTCAGCGCGCTCATCGAACTGGGTCTGGTTTTGCTCGCTTTGACGCTTGTGCTGAACGGACTGGCAAGGCTTCTTATCGTCGCGACGGCGCGGCGCGGCGCGGGGGTTACGCGATGACCGTTCGAACCGCTTGGCGCAAAGGTCTCAATGGGGTGATGCTAAGCCTTACGGGCGCATGCGCGCTTGTGGCCGTTTCGGCGCTCTTCGTGATTCTCGGATTCCTCGCGTGGAAAGGAGCCAGCAACCTTCACTGGAGCTTCTTCACCAATCTGCCCCGGCCAACGGGCGAACTGGGCGGTGGCATCGCGAATGCAATTCTGGGCAGCGCAAAGATTTTGGTCGTGTCGGCTTGCATCGGAGTGCCAATAGGCTTGATCGGGGCGGTCTACCTCGCAGAATACGCCGGCCCCACATTCGCCTTTTTCGTCCGTTATGCGGCTGACTTAATGAATGGTGTTCCCTCCATTGTTATCGGCATTTTCGCATACGCGGTCGTCGTAGTCTCCATGCACCATTTCTCGGCCCTTGCTGGAGGATTCGCTCTTGGCGTTATAATGATCCCGATCATACTGCGTACTTGCGAGGAATTCCTGAAAACGGTGCCTCGATCCCTGCGTGAGGGGGCGATGGCCGTGGGCGCAAGCAAATGGAAGACGATTGTTTCGGTTGTAATCCCGGCTGCTTCCGGAGGTATTATTACCGCCATCCTGCTCGCCCTCGCGCGCGTGGCCGGTGAGACGGCGCCGCTGCTCTTTACGGCCTTTGGCAACCAGTTTTGGTCCAGCGGGTTGAATCAACCGACGGCGGCGCTTCCGATGGTCATCTATGATTATGCGATGTCACCATACGATGACCTGCACCGCCAGGCCTGGGCAGCGGGGCTTGTATTACTGGGGCTGGTGCTGCTCACGAACATCGCTACGCGTCTTGTCCTGTCCAGACAAACGACGATGCAGGGAAGGTAAAAGGTGGAGGATATGTCAGCATCAACCGGGTCCGCGTTTGCCAAGGAGGAGCCGATGACCGCGGTGCCATCCATACCGCAGGGAATCTCAAAGGAAACCGCGCCGGAAACGCCGGCGCGTATGGCGATTTCCAACCTTGACTTCTATTATGGCAAGGCGCAGTCGCTCTTCCACGTAAACATCAGTATTGCCTCCAACAAAGTCACGGCGCTGATCGGCCCTTCCGGCTGCGGCAAGTCGACTCTTCTGCGCACGTTCAACCGGATGCACGAAACGCTCGCCCACACGCGATTGACCGGGAATATCCTTCTTGATGGCGATGACATTCTAAGGCAGGACGTAACGCGCCTGCGCCGTCGCATTGGGATGGTGTTCCAAAGGCCGAACCCATTTCCAAAATCAATTTACGACAATGTCGCCTACGGATTGAAAGTCAATGGTCACAGTGGTTCCATGAAGGATGCCGTCGAGCACAGCCTGCGCCGCGCCGCGCTCTGGGATGAAGTGAAGGATCGTCTGAATCGCTCGGCCTACGGGCTCTCCGGCGGGCAGCAGCAGCGCCTGTGCATCGCGCGCGCGCTGGCAGTGGACCCCGAAGTACTTTTGCTCGATGAACCGTGCTCGGCGCTTGACCCCATCAGCACCGCGAAAATCGAAGAGCTGCTCATTCAATTGAAAGAGAATTGCACCATCGTTATCGTTACGCACAACATGCAGCAGGCCGCCCGCGTAAGCGACTTCACAGCCTTCATGCTGATGGGCGAGCTTGTGGAATTCAGCCCCACACCGCAATTGTTCACAACGCCCACCGATCCGCGCACGGAAGCGTACATCACCGGCCGTTTCGGCTAGAGGAGCCTGAATGGAACGTCACTTTGAAAAAGACCTGGAAGAGCTGAAGGAACGGCTTCTCTGGATGGGCAGCCTCGCCGAACGAGCGGTCCATCAGGCAATCCATTCCGTGCTGGATAGCGACGAGAAGCTGGCGCACGTGGTTCTAGACGAAGAACCGGCCATCAACGAGTTGCAGGTCGAGATTGACGACCGAGTTGTCCAACTGCTGGCGCTCTACCAATTGATGGCCACGGACCTTCGCTTCGTCCTCGCCTGCGCGCGCATCAACAATGACCTCGAACGCATCGGCGATCAGGCCGTCAACATCGCGCAGTCTGCACAGCGTATCTTGCGCCACCCGCGCGTGAAGCCTTACGTAGACTTGCCGCGCATGAGCGAGCTGGCTGAGGAGATGGTCCGCGACTCCCTGAACGCGCTCGTCCGCAAAGACACCGAGCTTGCGCAGGAAATTTTGAAGCGCGATGACGAGGTGGACCAGCTCCGCGATCAAATTTTCCGCGAACTTCTTTCCTACATGATGGGCGATTCCGCCGTCGTTTTCCCCGCGTTTGAATTAATCCTGGTTGCCAAGAACCTCGAACGCATCGGCGATCACGCCACGAATATCGCCGAGGATGTCATTTATATGGTCGCCGGCAGCGACGTGCGCCACTCCTCGCCCGACCGGCGCTAGTGGTTTCCCGTAGGAAGCGGATGTTCCGCGGGCAGCGGCGGTGCGGCTTTCTTCTTTTTATCGATCTTGAATAGATCAAGTTTGCCGTCGGTGTAGATTACGTCCCCGATGCTGTGCAGCCCCGGCTCGAATCTTACCGGAGCGTCGAAGGCCCACACATAGTCATAATCGTCCTGCATCCCCGCCCAATCCACTTTTTCGTTGTAACTGAGGTCCCAAAATCCATCCAGGGTGAACGCGTCCCGGGTAACTTTCAATGGAAGAAGCCCCGGCAGTGTGAAGAGGTAAGGTGAAAACCACCCGCGATCGATCACCCCGTAGGCCCAGAAGTGTGCATAGTATTGGTCCATCGGATCCTCGTCATTGCTCTCCACAATAGGCAGCACGCGCGCGTTCGGCGTCGTCAATGAAAATGACCGCGCCAGTCCCTCCAGTTCGGGCTGCGCCGCGCGGAAAGCGTGCGTCACGTTATAAGTTCGCACCGCGAAAATCAGCAGTGCCAGCGGGGCCAGGTACCACCCGCGCCTGCCCAGGCGGACCGTTGTAAAGACCACGACAAAAAACACGGGCAACGCGCGGAAATCCACGTTCCATCCTTCGCCGTAACCCACAGGCATCGCTATAAACGCGGCAAAAAGTCCCGCGGAGACCACCAACCAACGCCAGTCCCAATGGAACTCACGGTTGCGCGCCCATCCGACCAGAATTAGACCCGCGACGCCCGCAAGGGTGAGCATATCGAGCAGAAAAGAACTGCTGTGCATGATCAGTGTGAACGCGTCCAATTTATCGCTAACAGTCCGGAATTCAATTCCGCTTTGCTGCTCAACCGCTCTTGAAGAAATGAAATAGAAAACAATCCCAGGGATTGCGAGCGCGGCGGACCGCAGCCATTCGCGCCATTGCGGCCGCGTGAGCGAATACAACCCGATAATCAGGATCGCGAACGCGAATCCAAAAATGTGCGTGAAATAGGTTGCAGTCATCGCGGCGCACGTGAGCGACCACCGCAAGAGTGACGGCGCTTTCAGCCAGCGGATCCACAGGCCTACCGTAAGAAACATCAGGCCCATGCCGCAGAAATAGCCGACGAATCCATAACGGAAGAAAATATTGTGCGCGACGAGCAGGAACCAGAATGCGAGCGCGGTCTCGCCCGGATGAATCTGCTTCAGGAAGAACCACGCCGCCAGCGGCAACCCCAGCGCGCCAATGCTCAGCACAATTTTTCCAGCCACGAGCGCCGGCACCACGCGGCCAAGTTCCATCATCACGAAATCGGTCGCGATGTACGGCTTCAGCCCCCATTCGCCTGCGTAATACTGGTTAAAGGTGTAAGAAGGATTGTGCAGGCGCCCGAGTACGAAGCTGCTTGCCAGGTGGTTGGGAAAATCAAGCAGCGCCGGGTAGTGGACACTCCAAATCGGCAGCAGGATCGCAG
Source organism: uncultured Acidobacteriota bacterium (assembly GCA_963737185.1). GTDB lineage: Bacteria > Acidobacteriota > Terriglobia > Acidiferrales > UBA7541 > DASTCZ01. Next base: position 391,736 of record CAVTRS010000022.1, read on the forward strand.
CCGCAAGAAGCACAATCACTGCCGCGGCAATCCGTCTGTCGCGGAGGAACCCCGGTGCGCTTGATGGGATGCGCCGATTCTCGGTCATTAATAATGCCGATCGATTCTCATCTTGCGAGTTTTATGCCCCCAACGCGGCCGCGCGAATGCAAGTCACTGGATATCCTTCATCATTGGGCATCGGTCCCAAGCGGTTCGCCCCAGATATAATGTCCGAACCAGCGCAGATTTTCCTCCATCACCGAACGCTGCTGCTTCGGCTTGTTGATGGGATGCCCGAAGCCGGGATAGACCACCATTCGCACAGGCACGCCTTGATCCCGCAACGCCTGGTAAAGCTCGAAGCCGTTGGGGATCGGCACACGGCGGTCGCTGCCGCCGTGCTGTATGAGCGTCGGCGTCTTCGCTTGCTTCACGTAGGTGATCGGCGATGTCTTCCTATAAATTTCCGGATCATCCCACGGCGTCGCATGAAGGTATTGCCGCGTGAATGGATGAATGTCCGTGTTCACGTAATAGGTCATCCAATCAGAGATTCCCGCGCCGACGGAGACAACCTTAAAACGGTCGCTGAAAGTTGTGATAAATGCCGAAATAAAACCCCCTTCACTCCAGCCCATCGAGCCGACGCGGTCGCGGTCCACCCAGCCCTTCGAGATCAGGTAATCTACGCCGGAAATCACGTCGTTGTAATCACCCGTGCCAAGGTTGCGGACATTGAGCGACCGGAACGCTTCGCCGTAACCGGCCGAGCCGCGGTAGTTTGGCTTCAACACAAGCGCGCCCTTCGCGACGAACATTTCAATCGGATAGTAGCGGTCGGCGCGAGGTTCCCGCGGTCCACTCCCGTCGGCCCGCCATGGATTACCACCAGCAGAGGATATTTCTTCGTGGGATCGAAATCGGCGGGCTTCAGGAGTATTCCTTCAATTTTAGAGGCCGTCCCCTCAAAGTTGGATGTCCACTCGACGTGTTCGCGAATCGCCGGCTTGAATCCTCTGAGCTGGTTTCCCATGTCCGTCAGCGCGCGCGGAGTGAATCCGCGGAGCGTGGAAACGGCAACCTCGGGAAAAGTATTGTCCGCCGAACTGACGAACGCGACCTGCTTGTAATCGCGCGCGAATGAAAATTGCGAGGCGATCAGACTATCCGGTGAAGTAACGCGTTCAATCGCCGCAGTCTTCGGATTCAACCGGAACAGGTGCGAATAAGTCCGCTGCAACGCGCCGAAATAAATTCCATCGGGACCCCATGCGAGCGGCGCGGCATCTTCATCGAATTGCCCCGTCACCACGCGTGGTGTCCCGCCGCCAGCCGGAACGATTGCGATTCGGCTGTCAGTATAAAAAAAGTTGGGATTCGCATTTGCCGTGGAAAATGCAATTTCGGCCCCGTCCGGCGACCATACTGGATCCGTATCGGGCCCGCTTGTCTCCACAATCCTCTTCACTGATTTGTCGCCAAGCATCACAACATAAATGTCGGCCGTGTCCGCGGAACCGAGGTCCGGGTCGCGCTGCGCCGAAAATGCGATGCGCGCGCTGTCCGGCGCCCAGGAAAATCCTTCTACAGTGAAATTGTTCCCCTCCGTCAGACGCTTCGGGTCCGGCGGATGCATTGCATCAGCATCCGCGCCGGGCACATCCAGCAGCCATAGATGCGTCATCGAGTAATCGCCGCTGATGATTTGAATCTCTCCATACTTCTCCGTGCGATCTTTCCGTGCTTTTGAATCAGGATCAGTGCTCGTAAACGCAATGGTTTTCCCACTGGGCGCCCATGCAAATGAATTCACTCCGTTTTCCACTTTTGTGAGCTCGCGCGCTTCTCCGCCCGCTCCGGCGATCAGCCAGAGTTGCGTCATGCCCTCTTTCGCGCCCGTAAGTATCGCCGGACGGTCCGAAAGAAACGCGATCCATCTCCCATCGGGCGACCACTGAGCGTCATAGCTCGAACCCTTCCCACTCGTCAATCGTATGCGCTGGCCCGATCCGGTTTCCGCCAGCCATAATTCGCGTTCGAATTCGTTCGCATCCCAATTGGTATGCGTAATCTCATACGCCACCCAGCGCCCATCCGGTGAAATCCGTGGCGCGCCCGCGCTGCGCATTTCGAGCGATTGGTCAATTGTAGGCGCGCCCGGCACCGCGGCGACGGGCGTGGCGGCCGGTGCTGCCGCAGGCTCTTGCGCCACGGCGCTCAACGCAAAAAGCAATGCCAGCCCCATCGCGGCGCCCGCACCGAGCGCAGCTTTACACAAAATCCTCATGGAATCCTCCGACAGAAATGACTTATCAACTGAATTCGCGGCACAAATCAGCGTCGCGTTTTAGTCTCGCCTCAAAATGTTAATCGCGAGACGTTCTTATAGACCACGCCGCCCTTCATCACGAATGTGACGCGCCGGACCGCCGTAATGTCTTTCACCGGATCCCCATCGATCGCGATGATGTCCGCCTGCAGCCCCGGCGCGATCGACCCGATCTGATCCGCCAGACCCATTGCTTCCGCGCCAATCGAATTCGCGGACATCATTGCCTGCATCGGGTCCTGCCCGCCGTCGCGCACTCGGTCAATGAACTCCTCCGCGTTGCGCCCGTGCGCGCCCGCAACCGCGTCCGTGCCGAAGACAATTTTCAGCCCCGGCGTTTTTACCGCACGGTGTACCAACTCGTGGTTGATCGGTAGGATCCCCGCCATCGCCGCAAAACCCTCCTCCGTGTAGCCGGGTGTGCCCAGATACTTTTCCTTGTTCAGCAGGTAGTTCTCAATCACCAATCCGGCTTGTGGATCAAAATACGTCCCTTTTTCCGCCATCAATTTCAGGTCGTCGTCGGTGCACAGCGTCCCGTGCTCGATCTCTGTACACCCTGCAAGCGTCGCGGCACGAACGGCATCCTTATATGCGTGCACAAGCGTGCGCAGCCCCAGCTTGTGAGCCTCATCGCAGGCTGCGTTCAATTGCTCCTGTGACAACGTCATCCCCCCGCCCGTGCGGATGCTTTCCGAAGCGAAAATCTTGATCAGGTCCGCGCCCGCTGCTTTTTGTCTCCGAATATAGGCGCGAATATCGTCGGGCGTTCCGGTACGCTCGCCCCGTCCCTGCAGCGGGTTGATGGCCGTAAGTATCCGTGGCCCCGCAATCAATCCTTTCGCGATGGCGTCGCGCAGCGGGACATCGTTTGGCGCGCCCACGCTTTGTACCGTCGTAAATCCCGCCATCAACGTGACCCACGCATTCGACGCCGCCTGGTACGCTGCTTGCTGCGACGTCCCTCCCGCGCCCGCATTTTTCCCATCCGGGCCAAAGCTCCACGTAATGTGCACGTGCGCGTCAATCCAGCCGGGCAACACCGTGAGTCCGCGCAGGTCGTAATCCACCGGGCTGGCCTTCGGATCAATCGCCACAATCTTCGAACCTTCAACGACAATGCGGGTGTTGTGCAGCACGCCGCCCTTGCCATCAAGCACCGTGCTCGCCGCAATTACGATGCGCTTTGCCTCTGTGGGGGCTTGCGCCGGGGCCTGTGAAGATATCAATGGCGCCACAAAACAGATGCCAAAAATGCCCAGCATGACCAGAATCATTTTCGCGGTTCGCATTGGGACTCCTCCTGCCGATTCATTCGTGCATCATCCTCTATCACGATTGGCGAATGGTGTCACGCAGGACTAAGACGTGGAAGTCTCGATTGGCCAATTCCCCGCCCTGTTGCTATCCTGCGTTTTGGGAAATTCACCATGAAGGACTCGACTCGTATCGTGCTTTTCGCTCCGGGAATTGCGGAAGCCCGGCTGCGAAAACCATTTGAAGAACTGGAGGAAAGCTTGAAGAATGAATTGGGAAGGGACCGCGTCCGGCTGGCCTATGTCTCCACGGCTTCCCCAAACCTGGCGGATGTCGCGGCGGAAGCCGCCGACGACGGCGTCGCGCGGCTCCGAATCCTGCCGCTCTTTCTAACGCCCGGCGGCCCGCTCGAAAAGGAGATTCCCGAACAGGTTTCCGTCGTCCGCGCGCAGGTGCCGCAAATTACCGTGGAACTTCTTAAACCGGTCGGCGAGCATCCCCGAATGCGCACGCTGCTCCACGCGCTTGCTCGCGAAGCCGCAAATTTCTAGCTCGACCAACCACACACTTTCGCAACGGGATTTCCACGTTACATTTTGCTTATGGCAAATCGAGCAATAGAAAGTCCGCGCTGGTTGCGCCACCCGACAACTCAAGCGAATTCGCATCAGTAATTCGCGCCTTATCCCCCGCCATAAGCGTAATGGGCGCGTCCTTGGCCGAACCATTGCGCGTCCGCATATTCAGCTCGCCTTTCACAACGAAGATGTACGCGCGCCGTCCCGCCGCAAGCGCGTGCTCCACGCTTTGCTTCGGTGCAAGCAGCGAAGTGTAGATGGTCGCATCCTGATGAATCCGCACCGCGCCAGTCGCTTCACCCTCGGGGGTCTCTTCCGGCACGGCGATGGCCAGCAGTTTGCCGCTCCGCGCTTCCTCTGAATACTTCTTCTGCTCCCATGACGGCTTAAGTCCAGCCTCGGCGGGAATGATCCAAAGCTGAACAAGGTGTACCGGCTTTTGTTCCGAGGCGTTGTATTCCGAGTGGCGCAACCCCGTTCCCGCGCTCATCCGCTGGATTTCGCCCGGCGCAATCCGCCCGGTATTCCCCATGCTGTCGCGATGTTCCAGCTCGCCCTCAATCACATACGTGACGATCTCCATTTCCCGGTGCGGGTGCATCGGGAATCCCCCGCCGCCGCGGATTACGTCGTCATTGAACACGCGTAGCGGCCCGAAAGAGATGTTCGCCGGATCGTGGTAGTGGTCAAATGAGAAGTGCCAGTACGTCGAAAGCCAGTCGGCATCGAGATGAAAACGATCCTCGCTTCGGATGATCTGTGTGCCTTGCGTGGTCTGTGGCATGGATTTCTCCCGTTGAATCTCGAGTGTGAGATCATTATACTCGTTGTAACGACAGTTGTCAAGAGGTACATCTAGCCAGTCCCCGTGCATCCTCCCCCCGGGGAATTCAACCCCTCGCCCCGGTGGTTCGGCGCCCCCAGCCCCCTGTTATCCATATTTCCTCTCGCTTTTCCGCGGGTTCCCCCTGCCCTCCCAGTTGGTGTACATTGGATGTGGCCGCCGCCGGGACGCCCACATGAATCCTGTCCAGCAAAAGTCGCAAGCGCCACAATCCGCGGAGAACGCCGGAGGAGCCCGCCGGGAATCCCTTTCCGTCACCGATAATCGCACCGGCAAGACTTACGAGCTGCCGATTACCAACGGCGCCATCCATGCCACCGATCTTCGCCAGATCAAGACCGGCCCCGATGAATTCGGCATGATGTCTTACGACCCGGCATTCAACAACACCGCCGCCTGCATCAGCCGCATCACTTTTATCGATGGTGACAAAGGCATCCTTCGCTATCGCGGCTACGCCATCGAGGATCTCGCGGAGAAAAGCACCTATCTCGAAACTGCCTATTTAATCTTGTATGGCGAATTGCCGACCCAAAAGCAGCTCAATGATTGGGCCTATCACATCACGCACCACACATTTATCCACGAGAGCATCAAGAAATTTCTCGACGGGTACCACTATGACGCCCACCCGATGGGCATGTTGATCTCGACCATCGCCGCGCTTTCCACTTTTTATCCCGATGCAAAAGATATCTTTAATGAGGAATCGCGCCGCAAGCAGACCTGGCGTCTCATCGGTAAAATGCCAACGCTCGCGGCCTTTGCGTACCGTCACAGCCTCGGAATGCCTTACGCCTACCCCGATAACGAGCTGAGCTATCCCGGGAATTTTCTCAACATGCTCTTCAAGACCACCGAGCAGAAGTATCGCCCTAACCCCACCCTCGAACGCGCCCTCGACATTCTTTTCATCCTGCATGCGGACCACGAACAAAATTGCTCGGCCAACGCCATGCGCTGCGTCGGCAGTTCGCATGCCGATCCCTTCTGCGCCGCGGCAGCTGCCACCGCTGCCCTCTACGGCCCATTGCATGGTGGCGCCAACGAAGAAGTGCTGCGTATGTTGATGCAAATCGGATCACTCGCAAACGTTCCTGCTTACATCAAACGGGTGAAGTCCGGCGAAGTGCGCTTGATGGGATTCGGCCACCGCATTTACAAGAATTACGATCCTCGCGCACGGATCGTCAAGCATGTGGCTTACGAAGTTTTTGAAGTGATGGGGAAAAATCCTTTGCTCGAGATCGCTCTGGAATGCGAGCGCATCGCTCTCGAAGACGATTATTTCGTTTCGCGAAAGCTCTATCCCAACGTGGATTTCTATACCGGCCTGATTTACCAGTCCATGGGCTTCCCGATGACGATGTTCCCCGTTCTTTTCGCCATCCCTCGAACCTCCGGATGGATCGCGCAGTGGCAGGAAATGCTACTCGACCCCGAGCAAAAAATTGCCCGCCCGCGTCAGATCTATCTCGGCGCTGACGAAAGGTCCTACATTCCTCTCGCGGATCGCGTTTAGCCGGTCTGAACTCCATTTGCGGTGTGTGGTTGACGAAATTTCCCGCATCTTCTCGGAATACTTCTTCAAGTTTTTGGAGTCTTTATATCTGGGGGTTTCCGGGTGGCAAAAGGCTGTTGCCCCGGGCGGACGCGCCCTCCCCTCGGCCATTGCCCCGCCGCTTCTCGACATCACATATTGCCATTGAGGGCACTTTTTTCTTGTCTTCAGATTGACTTTATTCTCTGCAAAGCGAAAATGGTCAGGCCCCCTTCCGAGAGCCCGATCCTTCGGGCCTGTCTCTTCCGCTTGGATTTTGTAATGACTACTTCTTCCGGCAGGCGCAACTTGCCTGTCAGCCGTCCGGTGTCCCCGAAACCATCTGCTTGCCCTCCTGTCCGTTCAAATGGCGCAAGCGCAATCTCCGCCCAGGAGTCCGCCCTTTCGGCGGCACAGGCTTCTGCGCCTCTGAAGATTTCCGCAGAATTGGTCGTGCAACTTGCCGAGGAAAACGCCAGCCTGGAACTGGCGCTGGATGATCTCCCCGATCCTGTCCTTTGGCTGGACGGGAGTTGCCGCATCTATCGCGCCAACCACGCCGCGGCCGCCGCCTTCGACAAGAAATTGCCCGGCATTATTGGCCGCCCGTGTTACGAGGTCATTCACGGCGCGACCGCTCCTCCCTCCGATTGCCCCCACCTCCGCGTGCAGGCGACCGGACACGCCGAGCGCGGTGAGTGCACCCATGCCTCTCAGGAAAAAACTTTTGAGATGGCTGCTTCACCCTGCGGTTTCGCGCCCGATGGCTCGCGCGGGTGCGTGGCCGTCCTGCGCGATTTAACCGGACACCGCTTCGCTGAAAAATCGCTGCGCTCGGAATGCCATCAACTCGCCGGCCGCGCCCAGACCCTCGAACTGCGCTTGCAGGAATTGACCCTGCTCGGAGAAATGGAAGATATGTTGCAGGTCTGCGACTCCCCGCAAAAAACCTACAGTCTCCTCGCCCATTTTGCCGAAAAGCTTTTCGTCGAAGATTCCGGCGCGCTCCGCCTTCTTCGCTCCAGGAAACGCCTTCTCGAAACAGCCGTAGTCTGGGGAGAGAATCCTCCTGCTCAAAAACCATTCCCTTCGGAAAATTGCTCTGCAATCAAAGCGGGTCGCGCCACCGGACTTCAGAGCGGCATCTTTCCTTGCCGTCACGCCGCTGCCGCGTCAGCAGCGCACTCTCTGTGCCTCCCGGTTACAGGCCAGGGCGAAATCCTCGGCTCGCTCGAATTGGTCCTCGCCGCTCCGCACGAGCAATCCACGGAAGTCCATTTCGCCGACGCCATTCGCCGACGCGCCATGACCGTCGCTGGGCACTTCGGCCGCGCCCTCGTCAATCTGCGCATTCGCCAGACGCTTCGCGGTTTCTCTATTCGCGACCCCCTCACCGGCCTTTTCAATCGCCGTTATCTCGATGAAGTCCTTGACCGCGAAGTCCATCGCGCCTCGCGATCGAATCGCCCGCTCTGCGTCATCATGCTCGATGTCGATCACTTCAAGCTTTTCAATGATGCGCACGGCCATCCCGCGGGCGACGCGCTCCTTCGCTCTCTTGCGCGCATGTTGCAATCGCGCACGCGTCGCGAGGATGTCACCTGCCGTTACGGCGGTGAGGAATTCGTCATGATCCTTCCCGAAGCCCCGCTCGTTGTCGCGCGCCAGCGCGCTGAGGAGTTGCGCGCCGAAGCCCTCCGCCTTCGCCTCAAGCAAAATGGCCGCGCCCACAAACCGGTCACGCTTTCCCTCGGCGTCGCCGCACTCCCGCAGGACGGCATGAACGCGAAGGAATTGCTCGCCAGCGCCGATCGCCACCTCTACATCGCCAAGCAGGCTGGCCGCGACAAAGTCGTCACCGGCGATCATCTGCCACGGCGCGAGGCCCAAGCCCTTGCCCCGTAGCGCCCCTCCGCCGCGAAGCTGTCGCGAACCGCAACTGAGACTCTGACGCGTTGTCGTTACTAGCCGCGCAGTCCTCGGATTGCAAGTCATCTCGAATATTGATAGAAGTGCGAAATGGAAGGTTTCGAGGTATCCGTACCGGAATCCCTCGAAGGTATTACCTGTTTTACCTTCCGCCTTGAGGCTCAACGCGCAACGCTGCGCACCAACGTGTCTCAAAAGAAGTCAGTATGATGATCAAGGCTGCATCTTCTCCATTTCGTTGGCAAAGAAACAACGCGGTTGCGCGCTTCGCCTTTTGTTTGGCATGCACAAGTTTGGTGCACTCCGGACCGGCACTCGTTCAGAACTCTTTACCCAGTTCGCTCATTCCAGCTTCTCCGCAGAATGCGCCAACTTCTCTCGAGCTCGGTAAGCCGATTGAACGCGAGATGCGCGGCGGCGAAAAACATTCGTTCATTGTTCACGCGGAAGCGGGCCAATTTGTTCACGTCGTTATAACGAAGGAAGGAATTGATGTCTCCGTTGCGCTGCTTGATCCCACCGGAAAGCGGATTCTGACCTCGGATTCGCAAAATGGATCCTACGGCCCCGAACCCGTCTCGATCATCGCTGAATCTTCCGGCGACTTACAATTAGACGTCGCTGCTGGCTCCAGTGACGCCCCGGCAGGGCGTTACCGGATAAAACTTACTGATTTACGAGCCCCCACAGAGACGGACAGAACGCGGATGAGAGCCGAGGAAGCCTATCGGGAAGGCAACTCGCTCCTCTTGAAAGGCGGCGCGGATTCGTCAAAAGCAGCTGGGGCGAAATGGCAGGAAAGTTTTGCCCTGTGGCAGTCAATCGATGACAAATATGGCCAGGCTCTTTCGCTTTTCAGCACCGGGGTTGCTTTTGATTCTACGCGCGGCTCTCAGAAAGCTCTGGAATTCTACAATCAATCTCTCGCCTTTTGGCGCGCTGCCGCAGATCTTCCCGGTGAAGCCTCTACGCTTGGCAATATCGCCCTCGATAATTATTACCTCGGAGAGAACTCAAAGGCTCTCGATTTCTACAACCAGGCTCTGCTGCTTGATCGTTCGATAGGAAACCGCGCCGATGAAGCGTCTATCTTGGCCAACACCGGTCTGGTCTACGATGGCTTGGGCGAAAAACAGAAGGCGCTCGAGTATTACAACCAGGCAATGCCGATCGAACGCGCATATGGGAACCGCGCGGATTTGGCCGGTCTGCTGAACAACATTGGTCTCGTCTACGACGCTCTTGGGGAAAAACAGAAGGCATTGGATTACTACAACCAGGCCCTCCTGCTAAAGCGCGCCGTCGGAGACCGCGCAGGCGAAGCGCTTACGCTAAACAATATTGGTTTGGTTTACACCGCCATGGGGGAATGGCAGAAAGCGTTGGATTATTACAATCAGTCTCTTCCGATAGAGCGCGCCGTAGGGGATCGAAGGGCCGAGGGTATTACCCTGAACAACATCGGCATAACCTACGACGATCTTGGGGATGAACAAAAGGCACTGGATTACTTCAATCAAGCCCTTCCTCTCAGGCGTGCCGTCGGCAACCGCAGAGGTGAGGGGACGACGCTAAACAACATCGGTAACGTCTACGATCGGTTGGGGGAAAAGCAGAAGGCGCTGGACTACTACAACCAGGCCCTTGTGCTCAGGCGCGCTGCGGGGGACCGCGCGGGTGAGGGGATGGAGCTGAATAATATCGGTAAGGCTTACCTCGAGTTAGGAGATGAACAGAAGGCCCTGGATTTCCTCGCTCAGGCCCTGCCGATCGAGCGCGCCGTGGGGGACCGCAGGTTTGAGGCGATTACGCTCCGAAACATCGGTGCAGTTTACCGCTCCCTGGGTGAAATGCAGAAGGCGCTTGATTACTTCAACCAATCTTTGCCGCTTTCCAGGGCCATCCAAGACCCGCTCCAGGAGGGCTACACCTTGGCGGATTTGATGGAGTATTGGAAGAATCTCCAGAATCCAGATCTGGCTGTCTTGTTCGGCAAGCAAGCTATTGATCGCTTCCAGGAGATTAGGCGCAACATCGGAGGACTGGAGAAAGAAACGCAGGCTAGCTTCTTGAAATCGAAGGAAGCCGATTATCGTGAATTGGCGGAACTGCTCATTTCTCAAGGTCGCCTTCCAGAAGCCCAACAAGTGCTGGATCTGCTGAAGGCGGAGGAGTATTCGGAGTTCACCGAGCGCCGTGGGAGCACTGGTTCCGGTGCTGATCCCGTCGCGCTCACTCCCCTCGAAGAGAGTTCCAATAAAGAATACGAACAAATCACTGCCGAGATCACAGCCATCGGTTCGGAATGGACGCAACTTCACGCCAAGTCCTCAAGATCCCCGGATGAAGAAACCCGATACAGCGAACTATCCAACAAGCTGACCGCGGCCAACCAACATTTGCAAGTGTTTCTCGACAGTCTATACGGCAGCTTTGGCAAGGGCGATCAGGCAAACGCCAGGGTCGAAGCCATCAATGAGCAGACGAGTTCCCTCGAGACGCTTGTCGGAGATCTCGGCGCCGGAACCGCCGCGGTCTACACTCTCGTGCTCGACGACAAGTGCGTCGTAATGGTAATCACGCCCGCAACTAGGGTGGCCCGCGAATTCCCCATTATGAAGCTCGCCCTGCGCACCAAAGTGTTTGCATTCGTGAATGCACTCGCGCAGCACCAATCAGACCAAGTTATTCAAGCGAATGCGCAGGATCTCTACAACATTCTCATCAAACCAATCGAGAAAGATCTTCAGGGCGCGCAGGCGCAAACGCTCGTCTGGTCGCTCGACGATGTGTTGCGCTACATGCCGGTGGCCGCGCTTTACGATGGCAAGCAGTATTTGGTGGAACGCTACCGCGACGTGGTGATCACAACGGCCAGCGTCGGAAACTTGAAGGACCAGCCGGAAGTGGCCAACTGGCGCGGCCTTGCGATGGGCGTCTCCAAGAATTATGACGGTCTGGGCCAGCTGGATGCCGTTCCCGGTGAGCTGGATTCCGTCGTCCGCAGCAGCAACACTCCTGCCTCGCACGGTCCCGTTCCCGGAACGATCTTGCTGAATGACTCCTTCACCGAATCAAGCATGGAGGCGGCGCTCGAACAGCACCCTCCCTTGGTCCACATCGCCAGCCACTATGTTTTCCAGCCGGGCGATGACAAGAAATCCTATTTGCTGCTGGGTGGCAAGGAGACGGGCGGCCAGGGCTACCACCTGACACTGGCGGATCTGCGCGATGATCAGCGAATGGATTTCAAGGGTGTTGAATTGTTGACCCTTTCCGCTTGTCTCACAGCCTCGGGCTCAACTGATTCCGATGGACGCGAGATTGACGGCCTGGGAATCACAGCCCAAAGAAAAGGCGCCAAAGCAGTGCTGGCAACGCTGTGGCCGGTGGATGACGCCAGCGTTGGGTTGCTGATGGCGGCATTCTATAAAACATGGACCACGAACCCGGGAATGACAAAAGCCGAAGCCTTGCGGCAAGCGCAGTTGACGCTCCTGCGCGGCGCATCATCGCCTTACTCAAACCCCTACTATTGGGCGCCCTTCATCCTCATCGGAAACTGGAAATAATCGGCGATATTTAAACCACCTATAATTCTCGAGTTTGCGTTCGGCGAATTGCCCGAGGTCTCTTGACACTTTCATGCGGGCTGTGATATTTCGCAAATATAATTGCGTGTGGCAGACGCGGCGAACCGCCGGAATCAACAGCGGATTGAAGATCGCGAGGCTTAACGGTTTTTGTGAAAAGGAGTTTTTTCTAGCAACACCCCACCCCGGGAGGTGATCGCCGCCAGGCTTTCACCTCCTTTATTTTTTCCGGAACTTTTTCTGGAAAATAACCGCGCGCAATAATCTTACTGGTGCGCGTAGGAAAGCTGCGGAGCGGCCTTCTTGCTTCTGCGTTTGTCGGCGTATAGCAACTCGTCGGCGCGCTCCAGAAAACGCTCCGGCGTTTCGCCGGGCTCATACCCCACGCATCCGTAAGAGAACGCGACGGGAATCCGCGCGCCGTCGTGTTCCACTTCCACTTTCGCGATGCGGTTGATCAGCGATTGCACCTGTGCGATCGCGCACTCGGGAAGGATCGCCAGAAATTCGTCGCCGCCCATGCGCACCGCCCAGTCGGAGACGCGGATCGCAGTGTTCAACCGGTCGGCAAATGCTTTGAGCACTTCGTCGCCCACGGGGTGGCCGTGCTTATCATTGATCTTCTTAAAATTGTTCAGGTCAAATGAGATCACTGTGAGCGGGTGGCCGTACCGCTGCGAACGCGACGCCTCCGCCGCGAGCCGCTGTTCGGCGAACCGCCGGTTGTAAAGCCCGGTCAGCGGATCAATCGTCGCGAGCCGGTGGAATTCCTCGGCGCGCACACGCAATCGCCCCATCGCCTCCAACTGCTCGGAAAGTTGCCGCCGCAGCCGCTTCACTTGAACCTGCTGGTAAATCGTGTAGGTGTTGAAGAGCAGGACCAACCCAACGAGCCCGCGGACTGCTTGATTCAGGCTGAACCGGAAAAGCGCGTCGTCGGTTTTCAGCAATTCCGGAAAGCTCATCGAGACGACGGCGCCCGTCAGCAGAAGCATCACGATGACGGCCATCACCCAGAGCCACCAGTCGCGGCGCTCCAACTTTTTCAGGCTGGCCTGAATTTCCGTCAGGCGGTCAACCGAGGGCACATCCGCGGAGGCTTCCGGGATCACACCGGGCGTCAATTCCGTCGGCAGGTTCCCTGGGGCTTTCGCCGGTGAATCCGGCAATGGAGGCTGGATTGTATTCATGATTCGGTGGACTCCCTCTTAAGCCTCAACTGGAGCCCAAGACTGTCCGCTACAATTATAAGTGCCCGGCGTGCGAATGCGGCCAAAACGCAATCCACTTCTAGTAGCAGATTCGCTGCAAGCCGTACTACTCCGAATTCACCTCCCTTTTCACATTGAACCTTGGCCCTTCACAGCTTCGACGAAGTGATCTGCTTCGCGCGTCGGTCGCGGGATGCGGAAGCCCTCGCGAAACCCTCGATTCAATGCGGGGAATGGGCTTACTTCCGGGCATCCGCCAGCGTCAAATATTTTGACGCAAGGAGCGGGTAGCCTTCGGGCCGCGCCGACGTATAATACCCCCTGCCGTTTGTTGGGCGGCGAACGGTGGACATTGTCCGCTGGACAACGTCCGGCATACAGCATAGGCTCCGCGCAGCGGGCCCAGGCAGGCCGAAACCATGCGGGCCCGGTCGAATCGGATGCAGAACCATGAACACGGACCATCAAAAACTCGAAATTTCCTCGCGCGCTGACGGCGACATCATCGTCGTCACCCCGAGCGGCCGCGCCACGCTCGGTGAAAACAGCGAACTGCTCGACCATGAGCTGCAGCGCTTGGCCGCCGAAGGCTGGAAGAAGATGCTCGTGGATCTGAGCGGCCTAATCCAGATTGACAGCTCGGGCATCAGCGCGCTCGTGCGCCAGTGCACCGGCCTGACTCGCAAAGGCGGCAGCCTGCGCCTCGTCGTGCCCGCCGGCCGCGTGCACGATGCGCTAAGCGTCACGCGCCTCCTCGAAGCCATCCCCACATTTAATACGCTCCCCGCGGCACTCGGCAGCTTCCAAGCCAAAGCCGCAAACTAGCGCTTTCGGTAACACAGGCTTCAGCCTGTATCTTCCTGCGCACTCAACTCACACAGGCTGAAGCCTGTGTTACCCCTCCCGCCTTTTTCGTAAGTGATAGTAAACACTGGGAGTTATGAATATGAGCGATGAGATCCTTCATTGAGAGGGGGTACCCCCCATCTTTTTGTAAGAGTAACGCAACAAAGGACTTACGGCGAAAACATGCGGTAAGAGTAACGCAGCATTGGACTTACGGGATTTCTGACCATTTCGCCGGTAAGTGATTCCATTTAAATGATTTATGGGTGCGAGTGCACCAAAGTTGTGCAACGTCGGCCGTAAGAGTAGTGCAACATTGGAGTTACGGGATTTGGATCGTGAATGCGGCGAGAACTTCATGACGTATGTTACAACAAGGGTAAACTAATGTCAAGAGAATTATTTAGGAATTAGGGGAGTATTTGTTACAAAACCTATTCGAATGAGTGTTCGAATAACAGAATGAAGGCGGCGCGATGAAAAAAGCGAACCCTCTGCTGAGCTTGTGTAGAATGTTCTGCGTCTAGTCTTCGCCTGGAGCGTGTCATGAATCGCACTGCCACATACGCCGCAATCATGAGTTCATTTTTTTCGCTGGCTCTTGCTTCGCCTGCCGGGCCGACGTATGAAAACCTCACCGCGGTCCTGTGGTTTCAAACTTCGGTCGAGTATCAGGCCAGCGCCGCGCAGACGTATCATTCCGCGGAGAGCGCGCTGCTTCGTGGGCTCCGCGATCCGCATTGGACGGCGGCGCTCGAGCAAACTTCAAATTTTGAAAAGCTCCCTCCCGCCGTCATCCTCGATCTTGATGAGACCGTGCTGGATAATTCGCGATTTGAAGCGCGGCTCGTCGCCACGGGCGAACCGTATACGGATGCAGCCTGGACAAAATGGGCGAACGAGGAAAACGCCGGTCTCGTTCCCGGGGCGAAACATTTTCTGCAGTTTGCCCGCGCCAAGGGCGTGGCGGCAATCTACATCACGAACCGCGCATGCGACGCGACGAACCCGGATGATCCGCTCGTAATCGTTCTGCGCAAACTGCAGCTTCCCACGGAGCCGATTGCCGGGCGCCTCTTTTGCCAACAAGGCAAAAGCGGCGATAAGTCCGCGCGCCGCGCCATGTGCGCCGCCAAATTCCGCATCCTCCTTTTGTTCGGAGACCAACTGGGCGATTTTCTTCAGATTCCGTCCGAGTCCGCAACCCTTGATGGCCGCCAGAAGCTTTATGACGCCCACCAGTCAATGTGGGGCGAGCGCTGGTTCCAGCTTCCCAATCCGATGTATGGCTCCTGGGAAAATGCAGTGGGCAATACGCTCGATGAGAAATTGTCTCACTTGAAGAAGTAGCCGCGGTGCTCTTCGCGCGCTGGGCGGTCGAAGTAAGTCGAGTGCAATTTGCAGGAAGACGTCGAAACCGGTTGCGTAGCGAAGGTACGGAAATTAGCCGGCCGAAAACAGCCCCGTTTCCCTTGAAATCCCTTGCATTGCCACTCTTTGCAACATATCCACAGTTTTCCTCGTTTCCCACAGACAATCTCAGTTATAGAAACTTACGCCCTTGACCACCTATCCCGCCCGTGCTCTTCTTTAAGGAGCCTCACCTGATACTCCTCAGCAGAAGCGATAAATGAATCGGTGTGTTCTGGGGAGGCGTAATGCACGATTTAGTTTCAAGACTCCTATTGTTTGCTATTGCGCTTGTCGAGGCGCTAGCCCTCCTCCGTTTCATCGCCTTTAGACTCGCCAAATTCTACCGGTCGCTTCTGAGAATCACTCGCTTCGTCAGAGGTGAGCAACCCCAAGGGATCTCAGATCCAAAAAGAAATCCGCGGCTACCTGAAAGCGTGGAACCCTGTCGCTATCAAACAGTTCAGCGGTACGATCTTCAGGCAAGAAGCGCAAGCTTAAATCTCCGTCGCAGACGAGGCAAAAGGAGTCAGCGACGTCATCCGTTAAACGGACAGGGCAAGCTTTTCGGTGATTGAACCAGAGCTGCAAGATTCCAGGTTTTCTTTTAGCCCACCGCACGCATGGGTGACCGCTCACTTGTCAAATGCTGTGCCAGGTGGCCATTTTCAGAGAGCGTCTCGTCTGGCCACGTCCTAAGCGTTCGTCTTCGATTTGGTGCAAGGGGGCTTCAACTGGCCTGGTTGTTGCCCTCTTCTTCGCATCTCCTCCTCGAAAAGCGTTTCCTCGCGGGCGTCGGACGCTCGCTTTGCGGCGCTCTTTTGCCTCTCATACGCGACAATAGTTGCTACGAGATAGCCAAATATGAAACAAAAAATACACCTGACTAAAAGCTCGCCTGAGGTGTGCCGCGGTGCTAACCAGAAACCCGAAAGCAAGTGTGCCATTGGCTCTAAAATTACGAGCAATGCGAATCGAGAATTCATATTCTTCTTCCTGAGCTTTTGCGCGTGAGAGTAACCTCTAGTTTCTAACGATCCGAAGGAAATCACTCTCGCTAATAATGCGGAGGCTCTGGCCGCTGCCGATCAACTCCTCGGCTTTTCGCTGTTTCGAGCTTTTCTGATAGCCGGCAGGCTTTCGCAGATCTTGATCTCCCAGGACTACTAAGGTTGTATGGCGTGTCACGCTGGCATCAACTTTGCAGCCTGCTAGCGCAGCTTTGTCAGCCGCTTGCCCGCGGGGAATTGACAACGCGCCGGTAAAAACAAGGACTTCGCCGTAAAGTGGTCCCTCTGGATTCGCATCGCGCGTAATTGAGTGAGTAGAGGATGGATCGATGGGCTGCTTCACACGCTCAAGCCACTGTTCGACGTTCAGTCCGGTTTCGTTGACTGCCCGAAGCAGGATTTCGCCCGCGCAGCGTGCGTCTTCCAGTGCGTCGTGTTGTTTGTAGGCAATTTTCAAATCGGATGCTACGCTTGCGAGTCCATAGCCGGAATGAGAAAACCTTGGCCATGCGCGCCTGACAACTCGGGCAGAATCAAGCCACTGGCACTCGCAGTTCGTAAGTTTGTATTTTTCGCAGGCTTGGAGTAGTGCCGCTCTATCGAAGGCGGTGTGGCTAACGACGATGCTCCCTCGGAGAAGTGTCTCAACCTTCGAATAAACCACGCCCCAAGTTGGCGAAGACCGTACAGCGCGTTCATCGATCCCATGAATGGAAATGTTGATCCCGTCGAAGTCGTCCTCAGGATTAACTAGAGTTCCCCAAACGCCGTCAAGTATCCCGTCGCAGAAGGATGCGACACCGACTTGACAGATGCTTGAGAGGTCGGAATTGGCGGTCTCCACGTCGATTGCAACGAATCTCATAGTCTTGGCTCAGGGTCCGTCGGATTCATCAATGAACGCACCGGGCAAGAAGACAAGAGTTGGCATTTTTCTAGTTCATGTAATGAAGCATTGCATTCGCTTGGACGGTTTTGGCTGAAAATATTGAGAATCCGTTATCGAAGACTAGGTAGTAGGTCCCGGCTCCGGAAGGCAGTGTCGCGTTAATGCTGCCCTGAGTAGTTTTCCCGCTGCTGTACAAGGGTTGACTTGGATGGCCATTCCTCAGGTTGGCGAAGCCATCCACGGTAAGAAGATAGACCTCAATGTCGTTCCCCAGTCCGCCTGTCGTACTAAAGTGGCCGTCAACTGATACATGTACTGCATTTTCCGGAACCACGATTGTGAACGAAGTGAGTTGCACGGGCTTTACAACAATGGTGGAGTTCGTGATGGGCACATTTTGTTCGAGTATGCTTTGGATAGCTGTTGGAGTGCCCGGGGCGTGCGGAGCCGTGTCCAACAAGACATAGATCCTCCATGCCGCGAAAGCCAGAAATGCTACAAGGAGCGCCCATCCAATAATTCTTCCTGCCGGCGAGCTTCTCTTCTGGATCGGCGGGGGATTTGCGGGCGTTGCAGGAGTTGGCGAAAGTGTAGTGCCGCACTTTAAGCAGAACTGAGCATCGTCGGGCAGTTCTTTCCCACACTTCATACAGAACACAGGATGGCCCTCCACACTTGCATCTTGAGGAATGTCCATCGATTGCGCCAGCATAACGCGGAAGGATAGTGCCTTGTCGGGAAACACCGTGTCGTAATACCTAGGGCCCCTGAGGATCCAGTGAAATAATCCTCGTAAGTGGAGGACACGATAGTGAGTCTTGTGACAAATTATGGCGAGCGATGGGCACGCAACAAAGAAAATCTGAAGGAGATCAAAAAAGGGCAGGCCGATCCGCATGGCGTATACATGCTCCTCGATGGCTCGACACCCCTATACATAGGTCGAGGCAGAATTTGGGGTCGGGTCAGGAAGCATATGTTGAGCCGGTCGAAGGGGCGATTTTGGGATCATTTTTCATGGTATGAAATCGAGGATGAAAAGCTCCAAAAGGAGGTAGAGGCACTACTTATCAGTTCTTTGCCGTTCTTTCTCAGGAGCTTGAACAAGCAGCGCGGGACCTTCTCGTCGTCAAAGCGTGCAAGAGATCCCCATCCAAGGGCGGACGTAATAAGGAGGCCGCACTTGGGGCCCACGCGAAAAAAGCGCGGCTAACGAAGTGGCGAGATCAACAGCCAAATGCGGTTGCGTCACGGAGAGGAGCTTTTACGTGAACTGGCTGCGGAAAACCGCCTTAATGTGAGCGAGGCGCGCATTTAATTCTGCGGCTTCTACGGTGAGGCCGAGTTCGTTGGCGACGCGGATCGCAAGAAATTCTTAGGGCGGGCCTCACCTCTGCAGGGGCGGGGAGAAAAGCGCACAGACAGGAATGTCTGTGCCTGCCTACCGGCGGGCAGGCGGCACCCGAGCCGTTTTCGTGCCACTCGGAAGCAGAAAAACCCCCGGCGGAAACTGCTCGCCGGGATATCCCTCGGCTGCGAAGCGCCTCGGGATGACGTGTATGGGTCGGCGCGAAGTTGGCGGTGCCCTGATTTAGCGCATCGGGGCGCAAGAGGAGTGCTTCGGCGTGGAGGGCGTGCCAGAGCCAACCGGCGATTACTGGAAATTCCCCATCAGAACGAACGGCGCCCAAAAAAATGGATGCGAGTAGTCGGCTGAATTCTTCGCGTTCGCGGCGGTGGAACTGTGCAAGAGCGCGAGCTGCGCCTGGCGCAAGGATTCCGATTTGCCGTCGGCGGGACGCGCAACCCAGCGCGCATAAAAATCACTCATCAACTGGCTGGTGCTTGCATCGCTCACGTCCCACAGAGTGGCGAGCACCGCTCCGGCGTCTTTCTGCTGGGCAATCATTCCGAGGCTGTCCATTTCCTGGCCGTCGCGGGTGGCGTCTCCCTTCGCCGTGCTGCAGGCGGAAAGCGTGAGGAGCTGCGTCCCCTGGAAACTGATCGCGGAATCCTCCATCCGGGATAGCGTCAACTGAAAGCCATTTGGTCCGCCGGAGTCTTCTCCGCCGAGCATCAGATAGGGCTCCTCGCCGCTGCCGGTCTCCTCGATGAAATGGCTGGCAATGTGCACCACGGGAAATGTTTTGCCGGAGCCAAGCTCCGTCTTCAGCGCAGCGAACGTGAACTGCTCATTCGGCAACAGCTTTCCTTCCATCGGGCCGTGAGAATCCCGCACCGATGGATCGTGGACGACGGATTGCAGCTCCAGCATCACGCCGGGCAACGCGGGCAGGCCGCCGAAACTTTTGGAGAGCCCCATCGCCAGCACGCGCATACCACCGGCGCTGTTCTTGGAAGCAGCCGCCATGTGCCCATAACTTTCGGGAGTGAAGAGGACGCTGTTGAAGCGTTCGATCATGTAGTGCTGGCCGTCATAGAGCGCGTTCATCGGCAGATAGCGCAGCACGCCATCGAGCGACCAGAGAAGTATGGGGACGCCCTTCTGCGGCGCGGTTGCGGCGGGCTGCTCGAGCGCTTTCAATTCGTCCGCAAACGGAGCGACGACCATCGTGTAAAGCTCCGCGAGATGCGGCTTGGGATTCGAGGAAGGCGTGCGCAATTCATCGCGCACCTGCAAAACTTTATCGCGCAACTGGGCCGGCGTGGCTTTGAGTTCAAATTTCTCGCGCGTGCGAGCGGTGACCACGATCGCGTACGCGTGATCGTCACCGAAGAGCAAGCGGATGCCCATCACGCGGGGCCCGAGTTCCGCGAGCGTGTTCTGCAACTGGCTTACTTCTGATTTTTCCGCGCGCAGGAGTTTATTCGCATCCTGCTGCGAGGCCGCGCGCTCCGCAAGCTCCGGGAAAAGCGTGTTGGTGAAGAAGGATGAAACGTCGGCGTTCGCTTTTTCAATGCTCGATTCGAGCGTTTTCATGCGAACGTCTTCGTCGGCGGTGCGCTTGTCCTTGGCTTGCAACGAGCTGTACTCGATGCTCAACGCTGTGAGCGCCTCCGCCGTTTTTTCGGGCGCGGCCAGATCGCTTTGCGCCTTCTGTTGCGCATCCGTGAGACTCAGCGGCTCGACTTTTTTTGCCGCATCATCCGAGGCGCCGCGAACCACTTCCTTCAGCTCCTGCTCCTTCAGGAGATCGAGGACCTGTTCGGCTTCGCCGAGGCGGTCGGCTTGCACCAAAAGTTCCGCCAACTCGCGATAGGTTGCCGACTTCGATTGCACAAATCCGGCCTGCAAGCCGCTATCCAGCCCGGAAATGTTTTTGCGGATTTGCTGGTAGGAATTCACCGCCTCCATGCCGAAGAAGATCGCCTCTTCCGGACGGTGCAGATCGCGGAAGTCCATCATCAGCGATGTTTCAATGCCGCCCTGCATATCGGGATCGCCGACGGTTTTGGCCAGAGACAAGCCGGCAAGTTTTTCCGAGAGCGCCTGCTGCTGCTGGCCCAGATCGGAATAGATTCTGCCAATGCTGCTGAGATCGTAGGCCTCGCCGCGAATATTCTGCACTTCACGCCAGATGGGCAAAGCCTGATTGTAATAATCCAGCGCCTTCTGCTTCTGGCCCAGAGCGGAATAGACCTTGCCGATGTAAGTGAGAGTCAGCCCCTCGTCTGCGCGATCTCCTGCTTCGCGGCAAATGGGCAACGCCTGATTATGAAAATCCAAAGCCTTCTGATTCTGGCCCTGATCGGAATAGAGGATTCCGATGTCGTTGAGATCCCGCGCTTCACCGCTGCGGTTCCCCACTTCGCGCCAGGCGGGCAAAGCCTGATTGTAATAATCCAGCGCCTTCTCGGTCTGCCCCAGATCGAAATATACGCGGCCCAACGTGCTCAGAGTGCTGGCCTCGCCCTGCCGATTGCCGACTGCGCGCCAAATCACCAACGCCTGATTGTAATATTCGATTGCCTTCTGAAGCTGACCCATAAACGAATAGGCCCTGCCGATATTATTGAGAGCAAGGGCCTCGCCGCTGCGGTCACCCACTTCGCGCCAGATGGGCAACGCCTGATCGTAAAATTTCAGCGCTTCCTGTCCTTGGCTCATATCGGAATAGGCGCGGCCGATATTGGTCAACGCGCTCGCCTCAACGGGCAGACTTCCCGCTTCACGGGACATCGTGAGCGCCTGATTCAGGAATTCGAGCGCCTTCTCCTTTTGGCCAAGATCGGAATAGACCCTGCCGATATTGTTGAGGGTCAGCGCTTCGCCCCGGCGATTCTTGGTGTCGCGCCAAATCGGAAGCGCCTGGTTGAGGAAATCCAGCGCCTTCTGCTCCTGCCCGAGATCGGTGAGGACCCTGCCGATATCGTTCAGGGTGAGCGCCTCGACGCTGACGTCATTTGAACTTTTTTCGATGGAGAGCGCCTGGTTGTAATAGACAAGCGCCTTCTCCGGCTTTCCCGCTTGCCGGTACAACGAGCCAAGCGTGTTCAGCTCCGGCACTTCATCTCTGGTGCGTTTTGCGGCACGAGCGGCCGCGAGTTTTTGCTCATGCTGAGCTATTTGATCTTGCAGATTTGGACTTTGTCCCCAAGCTGGGATACGTCCCAAGAGGCACGCGGCCGCCAAAATGATGATGCCGCGCAAAATGGAACCGCGTTGCTTTGGAGAGGATGACGCGCGCGCGGTTCCAAGCGTCATGACGATTTTTTCTGCGAGCCGCCGTTCAGGAGCGTTGTGGGAGAAACTTGAACGTCGAAACTGACGTAGGTTACGCCTTTGAGCGTGTCGGCAGCGGCGGCGTCAAGGCTTGCGGTATCTCTCGGCGTATTCTGCGGAACTACGCGGCCCTGGATGACGGTCAGATTATTCAAATCGTCCAGGGCGGGCGCCTGGTTGGCGCGCATCAATATATATTGGCCGGTTTTCAGCATGATGCCGGTGACGGATCCGGGCGCGCCCGTTTTTTGGATTGCTTCCTGCGTGGCGAAAACGCGGAGCGGATTGGATTTGATTATCGGCACGGATTCGGTATGAAGCGCGCCGTAAAGAACATTAAATGATTGCAGCGCGGACATGGCGACGCCCGGAAATCCAATCACGGGCGCAAACCTGCCGTTATCCCTTATCACATTTTGCATCAGTTTGAAGAACGGGGAATCCTTCTTTTGCGCTTCGAGGTTCAGCGCCCAGCGGCCCTCCCCGCCGGGCAGGATGATGTTTCGCATTTTTTGCCAAGCCGGATTGGAATTGATGCTGACATTCTGAACCGATGAAGGATTCGCGGACGAGCTTGCCGTGCCTGCTTGCCCTTCAGAGGAAAGCATCCCCGCAACGACGGTGTAAGCCATCGCTTCCATCACCGGCAGAATTGAATTCTTCTGCAAAACGTCCAGCCGGACCTGCGCGTTTTGAAGACTGTCCAACGCGCTCTGATCTTCCGGACAAATCTTTATTGTCGAAGAGTTGAAACTCACGGTCACGTCGCCTTCGGGGATGTGTTTGCTGGCGTCCAATGCCGCGGCGTTCTTGAAACCATCCGCGTCATAGTGCAGGAAAACAGGGCGCAGACCGCTGTCCGCGGATCCGCCGCTCCCACGTGTGGCAAAGGCAGATTGTATTTGCATGCTGGCCCCGGGGGATGCGCCACTCTGAAGCTGTTGAAGGGCTGATTGGTTGAGATCCCCGGGAGGAGCACCGCCTCCTTGTGTCTGGCTTCCAGATTGGCTGGTAGCGCCGGAGGCAGCACTACTTCCAAGCGCTTGGTTCGCAGCCTGGTTGACGGCCCCAGTGGAAGCGCCGCTTCCGCGCGCTGGGCCGGCGGAGAGGATCGGCTCCGCGTCGGAAGCTAAGAAGTTAGACCAAAAGGCGAATGCTTTCGCGTCAAAATCGGGATTCAGACTTTGCGCAGTGGATTGTTCGAACAACGCGGCAATGGTTCGCGCCGAAGCGGGGGAAGCCGCAAAGCCCTGAAACGCGGCAATTGCCAGCAAATCCTTAAAAAAATCCCTGCGAGGCTTGGACATAGGGAAACCTCCGGTCAATATTGAGGATGCCCGCTCGGTTTTGTCAATATATGGAGGAAACAGCTAGCAGAATTGGCTTCGGAACACCGCCTTGATGTGAGCAAGGCGCGCGTTCAGTTTTTCCTTCTCCTCGGTCAGGCCGAGTTCGCCGGCGATGTGGATGGCATCGTAGAACGCTTCCTTGGCGGTGCTGTAATATCCCGTGGCGGCGGAAGGCGAGTGCGCCTTTTCATACATGTCGTCGTAGGCCTGCTCCCCAAATGCCTTCAGGGCTTCCATGCGGGCGAGCATCTCTTCGCGTTCGGTGGGCATTGTAAGGTCTAGGAGTTCTTCCGCAGTTCCGCGAGCACCAGCTTGGCAACTTCCTTCAGCGTCTCAAACACGCCCAATCCATTCACCGCGACGGCCTCCATCACCGGCTCGCCTTTCTTCTGCAGCTTCTGTTTCAAATCTTCGACGGGAAGAATATCCGGCAGGTCGCGCTTGTTCAGTTGAAGGATGTAGGGAATCGTGTCAAAGGAAAGTTTGTGCTCGGCGAGATGCTCCTGCAAATTTTCGAGCGTTTCGAGATTCGCGTCCATGCGCTCTTCCTGCGAATCGGCGACGAACACGACTCCATCCGCGCCCTTGAGGATCAGCTTGCGACTGGCTTCGTAAAACACCTGGCCGGGGACGGTGTAAAGATGCAGACGCGTCTTAAATCCGCGCACGGTGCCGAGGTCCAGCGGAAGAAAATCGAAAAAGAGGGTGCGGTCGGTCTCCGTGGCGAGCGAAATCATTTTCCCTTTTTGATTTGAGCCGGTATTTTCGTAAATCCACTGAAGGTTGGCGGTCTTGCCGCCGAGGCCCGGACCGTAATAGACCAGCTTGCAGTTAATCTCGCGCGCGGGGAAATTGACAAATGGCAATGGAGGCTCCGGACTTTCTCTTTCTCGTTATAGCACACGGCGAGAGGGCGACCAATGCGCATGCGCGCGGCGGTTTCCGCAGCCGAACGCTTCGACACGCACTTTTCCGGCCAGTTTGACCGAAACGTGCCGCTTTGCTACGATGCGCTCATGGCCGGAAAGAAGACGTCCGCGAAGCGCCGCTCGGCGCGTGCATCGTCTGGCGGCTCCGGGCGCGCTAAGTTATTGAAAAGAAAGATAGTTAAGAAGAAAGCCCCGCCGCGCACCCCTCCCATTAATATGGTGGATCCCGAAGTCCAGCAGCAATATAAGAACTATGAAGAGGCGCTGCGCCAGTTCCATCAGCAGAAATTTCACAAAGCCAAAGAGTTGCTTGAAAAAGTAATCACCGCTCCAAGCAAGGAGCTTGCCGACCGCGCACGCGTCCATCTGAGCATTTGCGACCAGCGCATCAGCCGCCAGCCTTCCAGTTCTCTGCGCACTCCCGAGGAATATTATCAACATGGCGTGGCGATGATGAACCACGGCCGCTGGGACGAAGCGCGTGAACATCTTGTCCGCGCGCGCAAGCTCGCGCCGAAATCCGATTACATTGTTTATGCGATGGCCGCGCTTGATTGCCTGACGGGCGAGGCGGAATCCGCGATGGAAAATTTGAAGCTGGCTATTGAATTGAAGCCGGAAAACCGCTACCACGCGCGCAATGACGAAGACTTCGCGTTCCTGCAGGAAGACCCCCGCTTTACGGAATTGCTCTACCCCGAACGCGAAGGCATGGGCGGATAATTTATCCGCGCGTGCTGTGCGCCGCCAGTGAAACGCAAACCTTCATCGCACAAATCTTCGGGCGCCCCATCTCACACTTTATTTCGCAAATCGTGGCGCGCCGAGCCCGCCAGGATCGTCGCCATCGGCGGCGGCACGGGGCTTTCCACCGTTTTGCGCGGGCTGAAGGAATTTGTGCCGCGGCACGGCCAGGTGGACGCGCGGCACCCGATCGAGGATCTTGCAGCAGTCGTAACGGTGATGGACGACGGCGGCAGCTCCGGGCGCTTGCGCCGCGAATACAAGATTCTTCCGCCGGGCGACATCCGCAATTGCCTGGTGGCGCTTTCGGATGACGAAGATCTACTCAGCAAATTATTCCGTTACAGGTTTGCCGGGGGCGGCGTGCTGCGCGGTCATAGCCTCGGCAATCTGCTTCTCACCGCGCTGACGAATATCACCGGCGATTTCGCTGAGGCGGTGCGCGAGAGCGGCCAGGTGCTCGCAATCCGCGGACGGATTTATCCTTCAACGCTGCAAAACGTGACGCTCGAAGCGACGATGGAAGATGGGCGCGTGGTCGCGGGCGAAACGCGGATTCCCCGTGCGCGCGGACGCATCCGCGAGCTGCGTTTGCGCCCGCGGCGCGTGCGCCCGCTTGCCGAAGCGATGCGCGCAATTCAATGTGCGAATGTAATTCTGGTCGGGCCGGGTTCGCTTTACACCAGCGTGATTCCAAACCTGCTGGTTTCCGGCGTGGCGCAAGCGATTGCGCAGTCGAAAGCAACCCGCGTGTACATTTCCAATCTCATGACGCAGCCTGGTGAGACGGATGGAATGTCCACCGCGGATCATATCCGTGCCATCTACCGGCACACCGGACACAGGCTTTTCGATTATGTGGTGATCAACCGGCGAAAGATTTCGCCGCGCGTCGAAAAGCGTTATCGCACGGAGGGCGCAGAGCCGGTTGTAAATGATCCGCGCGAACTGGCGCGCCTTGGTGTGCGATGCATTTATGGCGAACTGCTCGAAGAGCGCGGAGTCATCCGGCACAATTCCGCGCGGCTTGCGCAGCTTTTAGTAAGGACTTTCCTCGCGTACGGCGGTACACACAAAGTTACTAAGACCCGCAGTTTCAAATTAAGACAGAATTGAGCTTTCCGCGCTCACACTTTCCTTGCGCCGCAGCATCGAGCCTCGTATACTTCCTCCGCCGCCCAGCAGGGGTGCGAGGCGCTGGCGCCTCCCGATCCCGCGATATAATGCCTCCGAATTGGGGCTTCAGAAAAGGGCTTCAGAAAAAGGACCCTGGCAGCACACTCCTAGGAGAGTAAGAAATGGCGATTGCCGCCGCGAACGAATTCAACATCTACGAATCCGCCGAAGCGCGGTTTGAAGAGGCGGCCAAGCGGCTGGGTCTGGCGCCCGACCTTTATAAGTACATGAAGTATCCAAATAAGGAGATCACCGTTTATATCCCGGTGACTCTCGATAACGGCCGGCTGGAAATTTTTGTCGGATACCGCGTTCACCATTCGATTGTGCGCGGCCCCTGCAAGGGCGGAATCCGCTTTGACAAGAATGTCTCTCTTGACGAAGTGCGCGCGCTCGCCGCGTGGATGACGTGGAAGTGCGCGGTGGTGAACATTCCTTTCGGCGGCGCAAAGGGCGGTGTGATTTGCGATCCCGCCAAACTTTCGCAGGGCGAAATTGAGCGCATCACCCGGCGCTATACGGCGGAGATGAGCGAATGGATCGGACCGGAGCGCGACGTCCCCGCCCCGGACCTCGGCACCAATGAGCAGACGATGGCGTGGGTGATGGACACCTATTCCATGCATGTGCGCCACACGACGACCGCGGTGGTGACCGGCAAGCCCCTCGATCTCGGCGGTTCGCGCGGAAGGCGCGAGGCCACAGGGCGCGGCTGCCTGATGGTGTGCGACCGCGCCATCGCGCGGCTGGGCATGAAGCGTGAGCAGACGCGCGTAATCATTCAGGGATTTGGAAACGTCGGCTCGATGGCGGCGATGCTGATGCATGAAGCCGGTTACAAAATTGTTGGCGCGGCGGATGTATTCGGCGCGCTTTACAATGAGAAGGGCTTTGACGTCCCGAAGCTGATCGATTGGGTCAGCGTGCAAAAGAAACCGCTGCCCGAATTTCCCGCGGGCGGAACAAAGCTCACTTCGCAGGAGGTGTTGTTCCAGCCGTGCGACCTCGTGATTCCCGCCGCCGTCGAGAACCAGATCACCACGCAGAACGCCCACCGCGTGCAGGCAAAGATCCTTTGCGAAGGCGCGAACGGGCCCACCACTTCCGCCGCCGATAAAATCATTGATGAAAAGGGAATCTTCGTGATACCTGACATCCTGGCGAACGCCGGCGGCGTGAGCGTCAGTTACTTTGAGTGGGTGCAGGACCGCATGGGCTTTTTCTGGCGCGAGAGCGAAGTCAATGAGCGCCTGCGAGACATTATGGAAAGTAGCTTCGATGAAGTGGTACGATACGCGGAAACGCATGGGGTGAACAACCGCATCGCGGCCTATATGCTGGCGATTGACCGGGTTGCCGTCGCGTTGAAGCACCGCGGAATTTACGCCTGACCGGGAGGCTCGGATATGCAAAATGCGGCTGTGTTGAGTAGAATCCCGGATTCCGGTATCTGGACGGAACACATTACACCTGGAAACCACAAGACCGAAGAACAGCACCGCCACGAAATCTGTGTCGTGGGCCGCTGGCTTTATGAACAGGGATTGGTTCCCTCCACCGACGGCAATCTTTCTGTCCGCCTTTCCGACAATCGCATCCTTACGACTCCTGCGGGCACCTGCAAAGGAAGACTCGATCCCAGCGACATAGTGGTGACGGACCCCGATGGACACAGACTTCAGGGCCGCTGTGAACCGTCCACCGAATTGGGGATGCATCTTCTCATCTATCACCAGAGGCCCGATGTGAACGCCATCTGCCACGCGCATCCGCCGATTGCCACGGGCTTTGCCGCCGCGGGAGTCAGCCTCGAAAAACCTTTGGTTGCGGAAATGGTCGTGAACCTCGGCCCGGTGCCGCTGGCGCCCTATGGGCAGCCCGGCACGACGGAGCTTCGCACTGCGCTCGAACCATATGTCGCGCATCATGACGCGATCTTGATGGCCAATCACGGTGTCGTCACGTATGGTCCGGACCTGCTCACCGCATTCCGCCGGATGGAATGCGTCGAACACTTCGCACGGATTACCCTCGTCACCGATCTTCTTGGCAAACAATGCTTGCTTTCTAGCCGCGATGTGGAAAAATTGCTCGCTGGGCACCCCCGCCAGAAATTTTAGGCGGCCGTGCATCGCCGGCTCACGCCGGCCGCGGAGGATGAAGAATGGGCGAAGCACTCGGCATGATCGAGACGCGGGGCCTGGTGGCGATGATTGAAGCTTCTGACGCGATGGTGAAGGCGGCGAAGGTCACTCTGGTGGGCTGGGAGAAAATCGGTTCGGGCTACGTCACGGCGCTGGTGCGCGGCGATGTCGCCGCCGTCAAAGCCGCCACCGATGCCGGCTCCGCTGCCGCGCGGCGCGTCGGCGAATTGATTGCCGTTCATGTGATTCCACGTCCGCATCCGTCGCTCGAGGAAGTGCTGCCCATCGGAAAATCGGCTGCTGCCGCTGGAGTGGGAGATTAATCGCGCGCCGCGCGCGGTGAACGCTCTGCAGGTTGCGCGGCGGCGCACAAATTGAAATGATTCTCGGCCGCATCGTCGGGACCGTCGTTTCCAGCCGCAAAGACCCGCGCCTCGAAGGAAAAAAACTCCTCATCGTAAAACCTGTTTCGCCGGAAGGCGCGGACGAAT
This sequence comes from uncultured Acidobacteriota bacterium, assembly GCA_963737185.1. Lineage (GTDB taxonomy): Bacteria > Acidobacteriota > Terriglobia > Acidiferrales > UBA7541 > DASTCZ01. The sequence continues at coordinate 420,671 of CAVTRS010000022.1, forward strand.
CCGGCTATCTGATCGCCGTTGACACCGTGGACTCCGGGTTCCGCGAAACTGTTCTCGTGGTTTCCGGCAGCTCCGCGCGCATGGCCGCCGAATGTAAGGACCGTCCGGTGGACGCCGCCATCATCGGCGTTGTGGACACCGTCCAGCTTGATTCCGCCCACGAAGCCGAGCTCGTCTCTTCCCGCAGGAAATAAGAATGCAATTAGGTCGCGTCATTGGCACCGTCGTTTGCACGATGAAAGATGCGCAACTCATCGGGCAGAAACTCCTCGTCGTGCAGCCGATTGACCGCAATGGCCGCGAAAAAGGAAAGCCTCTCGTCGCCCTCGATTCTGTCGGCGCGGGCGCGGGCGAAACGATTTACTGGTGCCGCGGCAAAGAGGCCAGTTTTCCTTTTCTTCCTGATGAAGTGCCCACGGAAGCCACCATTGTCGGCATTGTGGACGAAATTAATTTGCACGCGAAAGCGAGTACCTAGTGAAAGCACGGAAAGCGGTGATTCGGTGCTGATCGGCAAAGTCGTCGGAGACATCGTCGCGACGCAGAAGACACCCTCGCACGTCGGCCGCAAAATTCTTCTCGTCCAGCCGCTGAATCTCGATGGCACCGATCGCGGCGAACCCGTACTCGCGCTCGATTCCGTGGACGCGGGCGCTGGTGACCGCGTGCTCCTCACAACCGAAGGTTTTTCCGCGATGACATCCGTAGGCCGCCCGAACTCCCCAATCGATATGGCCGTCATCGGCGTGATTGATTCCGTGGATTTAGTCAACGACGTGGAATAACTCTTCCATGTGCCCCGCTGCCCCGTCGCAGTTTTCAAATCTCAGGAAACGCTGAATCCGCCTACGCTGGATACTTGCCCCTAGATAGAGTAGATTTCCGCAACACAGCATTTTCAGTGGAGGTTTTCATGAGCGCCACCCAGAACACAATGAAGATTAGCCACGTAATGCTCGGCGTCGAGAGCGCCGCTCGCTCTGTCGAATTTTACCGTGATAAGCTCGGCCTCTCCCTTCAGAGCGAACATCCCGGCTTCGCCTTTCTCGATGCCGGCGGCTTCACGCTCGCATTGAGCGAAGGACTCGCAAAGGCTTCCGATATGCGCGTCGGCGCGACCGAATTGGTTTTTGGCGTGGAAGACGTTCGCGCCGCCTATGAATCATTAAAAGGCAAAGGCGTCGTATTCACTCACGAGCCGCGCGCCGTGGCCGGCCCCATGTTCGCCGCCAATTTCACCGACCCCGATGGGCACCGGCTCTCCATCTTTGGCCCGGAACGCAAGGCGTAGACCAAGATCTGCTCCGTGAATCATCTTCGTTTGCGCATGAAGCGAACTTCCGGAAGCTCCGCCGTAAATCCCCATTTTTCATAAAATGGAATCAACTCGTCGCGCGTGTAGAGTTCGATGTCCCTCACATTCTGCAATTCCGGATGCTCCAGGATCGCTTCGACAAGGACTCGGCCAAACCCGCGGCCGCGTAATTCCTCATCCACGATTACATCGTAAATCGTTGCTTTGTAAATGAAGTCCGTCAGAACGCGAGCAAATGCAATCAGCCGGCGCGATCCACTCTCGCAGATGCCGATAATCGGCTTGGAATTCCGCAGCACTCGATCGACGTCCTGCAATTTCCTCCCGCGTGCCCACCAGGTCTGGCCGTAGAGCCGGTGCAGGTCATCTCTTTGAGCCAGCGTTAACTCCGAGACTTGCTCATATCCGGTCGGCACTCCAGGTAATCTGTTCAAGGTTCCTCGCATTGAAAGTTGCTCGTTCGCCATAAGGACGCCACAAGAAGCCGAGCGGGCAAACACCCAATATGGCGTCAATCCCAAAATCATTCCGCCAAATTGGGTGCACGAGCGAGTGCCACCCGGGCGCAGCGCGAATCGCTTGAAAACCACGCGTTGACACGCCGCCAAGCGTGCTCAATAATCCTTTCGCCGGGCTTTCGCCCGTCAATTATGATCGCCCAACTTCGCGGAACGCTGCTCGATAAGCGCCCCAATCAAGTCCTGGTGGATGTGGGCGGCGTCGGCTATCAGGTGCACATTCCGCTTTCCACCTATTATTCCCTTGGCGATCTCCACAGCACTGTAACGCTTTTGATCCACACGCACATGCGCGATGACGGCATCTCGCTCTACGGCTTTCTTTCATCGCGCGAGAAGCAGTGCTTCGAGCTTTTGATCGGCGCGTCGGGCGTGGGCCCCGTCCTCGCGATGAAAATTCTTTCCGGCATGAATGTTGAGGATTTAATCCCCGCAATCCGCAGCGGCGACCTCGCCGCCCTCACCCGCATCCCAGGCGTAGGCAAAAAGACCGCCGAGCGCATCGTCGTCGAGCTGCGCGACAAGCTCGGCCCGTCGGTCGTAATCGAGGAGAGTTCAAAATCTGTGAAGCTAGACAGTATTGAAAAAGCAGCAGTCGCCGCGTTGGAGAATCAAGGCTACGAAACTTTGATGGCGGAAAAGGCTGTTGAGGAAGTGCAGCGAGCAGGCAGCACCAAGGATTTTGATCAGCTTGTCCGCGGCGCACTCCGCCATCTTCGCGGCAAGACGAGAAAGGTTGCCAGTGCTGGATAGTGAGGTCGAATGCCAAAGCCATTAGAGCATGACCACAAAGACCGAATCATATCCGGTCAAGTTCTTGACGAGGACGCACGAATCGAATCAAGCGTCCGCCCGAAGCGATTCGCAGATTTCATTGGACAGTCCCGCATTAAGGAAAACCTCTCTATTTCCGTGCAAGCCGCTCGTAGCCGAGGTGGGGCTTTAGATCATGTACTTTTGTACGGCCCTCCAGGACTTGGCAAGACCACGCTTGCGCAGATTATTGCCAATGAACTCGGCGTTGCAATCCAGATTAGTTCCGGCCCCCAACTCGAGAGAAAAGGGGATCTCACTGCCATCCTGACGGATCTCGAAACTCAGGAAGTTTTATTTCTGGATGAGATTCACAGACTCATGCCAGTCATCGAGGAAGTCTTGTATCCCGCAATGGAGGATTACCGGGTCGACTTGATTGTTGGCCAAGGCCCTACGGCTCGTACACACTTGCTAAAGCTCAATATGTTTACGTTGATCGGCGCAACCACTCGCGCCGGACTTATTACAGCCCCACTGCGCTCTCGCTTCGGAATTATTCACAGATTGGATTTTTATACTCCCGATGAGCTGGCAGTTATCGTCCACCGTTCCGCCCAGATCCTGAACATTTCTATTGATGAAGACGGCGCAGCCGAAATTGCAAAGCGTGCTCGTGGCACGCCGCGAGTGGCAAACCGCTTGCTGCGCCGAGCCCGCGATTTCGCCGAAGTCCGCGCCGGCAGTCATGTCACACGCGAAGTTGCACGCGAAGCCCTTCAGATGCTCGGGGTAGATGAATATGGCCTCGACGAAACTGATCGCAACTTAATGTTGACCATCTTGCAGAAGTATTCCGGGGGCCCGGTTGGATTGAACACCATTGCAGCCTCCCTTAGTGAAGAAGAGGATGCGATTGAGGAGATCTACGAGCCGTATCTGATGCAATTGGGATTTCTCGCAAGGACGCAACGCGGCCGCATTGCGACGCCGCTTGCTTACAAATATTTCGGTGTTCCCATGGTGGGCGGCCAACAGCTTTCACTTGGCGCGTCTCAAGGCTAGTCACCATCTTATTCGTGGGCGCCGGATCAATCACTGTATTCGAGGAGTAGGCGCTGCAATTGTTGTCCGTCGATCAGTTCCAGCGGCAGGCCCGACGCAAACTCGCGCGCCTGAGCGCTAAACGTGGAAGTTGTAATGAAAATGCCTTTGGAAGCTTTCCGATCGGCGATCATCGCCCCATAGAACTCCCGGACCACCGCTGCTCCGATCACCGTATTTTCCTTGAACCGTTTGCATTGAATCAGATATCGCCCGCCAAGTATGGGTTTGTCCCAGGCGGCGATAACGTCGATGCCTCCATCACCGCTTGCTTTAGTGACTTCGGCGCGGAGACCCATTTTTCGCAACAAATCGGCGATGGCCTGCTCGAATTCCACGCCTGAAAGAGTTCGGATAGTTTCGGGAAGAGGCTTGGCCGGCATTGGTCCCGTAACCCCATATGCGGCAAGTGTATTGACGATTCCCTCACAAGAAGTGATATCGGAACCAGACTTCGTGAGACGGCGCACAAGGATTTCGAGTTGGTGCGGGGTTCCGTCGCAAGCATTGGCCATCAAATCTGCGATTTCATTTGTTACGTTAACCCCGGCCGCAGTAGCAAGGAGATACGCAATACGTCCCAACTCGTCGCTGGTATAAGGTTGAAGGGAACAGGTCAGCGAAAAAGCGTTGCCCAGAATCGGAGGGCAATTCTTCTCTTTTGGTACCGTCGAAATACATGTGAAACGGTTTAGATGAAACTTGTGGACTCGCGCCCTCAGTCCTTTTCCGATCATTAAATCAATTCTAAAGTCTTCTAACGCCGTGGAAAGCGTCTCTCCCACCGGCCCCTTAAGAAGGTTGACCTCCTCAAAGATAAGAGCCTCGCCCTTCTCAAGCGATGTGAGCACCGCCGTTACGTCTCCAATTCTTTCAATTGTCCGCGCCGAAATTGTTTTCACTTGAGCGCCAAGCTCGCGCGCGAAAGCGAGCGCGATTGTCCGTTTCCCCATTCCATCCGCACCTGCCAGCAGTACATGTTCAGCTGCCTCTCGATTGGAGGCGTAGAGCTTTAAGATCGTGCGCAATCTTTCGATTACAGCGCTCTGCCCGATAATCGTGGAGAGTCCACCCTCAACTGGCATACATGTTCTCCACGCGCGATACTACTTGTTGTTAAGTTTTTGTTGAAGTATTTATTATTTCTCACTCAGATTTGGCGTTGGCCGCGCCAAAAGATAGAATCCTCTCTCCGTCATGTCCACTCACATAGCCTATCTCTCCCTCGGTTCCAACCTCGGCGACCGCGCCGCAAACATCGAGCGCGCCCTCGCGCTCCTCGCCACGTCGGGCGTTCGCACAATTCGCCGCTCGTTGCTTTACAAGACGGAACCAGTGGAATTTACCGCGCAGGGATGGTTTTTGAATTTAGCCGTCGAAGTGGAAACCGGACTCATGCCGCGCCAGCTTCTTCACGCCATCCGCAACGTCGAGCAGGAGATGGGGCGGCGCAGAATCGTCCGCGCCGGCCCGCGCATCTTGGACATTGACATTCTGCTTTACGGCACCAGCATCGTACGCACCGCCGAACTCGAAATCCCTCACCCGCGCATGGCCGAGCGCCGCTTCGTCCTTGTTCCCGTGACCGAGCTCGCGCCCAACCTGCGCCATCCCGTCCTGAAACTCACTATGCTCGAATTGCTTGCATGTACAGCGGACCGCAGCCAGGTTTTTCGCTGGCAGCCATAAATCTCAATTTGGTTTTGAATTTAAGTCTGAATTTAATTTTGATTTTGTAACTGGAGGTGTTCGCCCGCCCGCATCACCACAAGGATTCCCCGGGCTTATTCGTCTTCTTTTTCTTCCGCTCTTTCTCTTCCGCTTCCGTCCGCTCGTATTCCAGCATCTCTTCCTCGGTCATCATGTAATCTTCGCGCGCCGCAAACATCTCATTTCGCCGGCCTTCCAGACGCGTGGTGCGTCGCGCCAGCGGCCGCGGCGCTGCGTGAAACTCAAACTGCACATTCCGCAGCGGCGCATCAATCGCCTTTCCTTCCAACAATAAATCGCTCACTTTTTCCAGGAAGTCGTGCAAGTGGTACGGCTTCAGCAAATACGGCAGCCCCGCGCGCTCGAGCACCGGCTGCACATCCGACGCCGCGAACGCAGGCACCAAAAACAGCACCCGCGCAGGAGCCCGCGCTCCTTCCGTCGCCGTCCCCAGCGCAAGTTCACGCAAAATTTCGAAGACCGGCCCCGCGAACCCGGCCATCGCCACGTTTGCAATCACCAGCCGCGCCGACCCGCGCGCCAGTTCCGCCATGGCCTCGCGCGGCCGCCCAACCACGCGCACTTCCCAGCCTTCCGAGTCGAGCACCTGCTCGAGCGCCGCCTGGCTCACAGCGTCGTCGTCAAGAATCAGTATGCCGATGGGGTCCACGCCACCCTCAAATTCAGTATATTCCCCGCGCATCGCCCGCAATCCGCCATGCGCATTCTTGGCGCATATCGGACACTGTTACGAGGTACAGTATTGGTTGCCATGACCGCAATCTCCGACCAGCGCGCCCGCCCCGCTTTCTTCGCCACTCTCGCAAGAGGCCTGCGCCTGCGTTGCCCTTGCTGCGGACTCGGCCGCCTCTTCCGCGGCTTCTTCCGCATGTATCACGATTGCCCCGTCTGCGGCCTCGACTACTTCCGCGAATCCGGCTATTACGTCGGCGCGATGATCATCAACTACGCCACCACCGCGCTTCTCATGCTGATCATCTACCTCCTGGTCGTGTTCCTCGTCCCGCCCATTTGGAACGCAACTCCCGAAACCAAGATCCCCGTCTGGATGGGCGCTTCCATCCTCGTCTCACTAGCCCTATTCCATCATTGCCGCGCCGTCTGGATAGCGGTGGACTATTGGCTTGAACCCTGGCAGCCGAATGACCCCCTCCTGCGCACTCCCTCGCAAAACCAGTGAGTTGTCACTGGCGAACAAATAGCGAAAGATTTCCCTTGACATGGCGAAATAAAAGCGAATATACTAACCCGCATTGAGAAGCAAATTCAGCTGCGAGCCGGGCGATGGCCACTTTTCCCACACCTACCTTATTTCCCAATGCCCCCTGCCACGGGGGCGCCGAGCCACCCGCTTCCTCACAAAGGAAGCCTGCTGCCGACTCCGTCGGCATCGCCCGGCTCGCCGCTGCTTCTCCTTGCGCTGACGCCAAGCGCGGCACCGAATATTTCGTCCTTCCCGTTCGCTCGATCCTGAACGCCTGTGAATCCACGCGCGTCCCTTTTCCCTGGACCATCAATCCCTATCGCGGCTGCGAATTCGGCTGCCTCTATTGCTATGCGCGTTACACCCACGAATACATGGAGCTCGACTCCCACGATTTCGACCGGAAAATTTACGCCAAGGCCAACGCTGGCCCGATTGTCAGCCGGGATCTTTCCGAAAAATGCGCCAGCGGAGAGCACATCGCCATCGGTTCCGCCACCGACCCCTATCAGCCCGCCGAAAAGGAATTCGGCGTTACCCGCGCCATTCTCGAACGCATGGCCGAGCGCGATGGCCTGAGCCTTTCCATCACCACGAAATCCGATCAGGTCGTGCGCGATATTGAATTGCTGCAAAAAATCTCCGCGCGATCCACCCTCACCATCAACGTCACCATCGTCACCCTGCGCACGCGCCTTGCGCGCATGCTCGAGCCGCGCGCCCCGCGTCCCGATTTGCGCCTGAAAGCCCTGCGCGCTCTGCGAGAAGCAGGAATCGCGGCCGGTATGTTTGCGATGCCGGTGTTGCCGGGCCTCACCGACAGCAACGAGCATCTCGAAGCCATGGCTTGCGCCGCCGCCGAAGCCCGCGCGCAGTGGTTCCTCGCGGCGCCGCTCTTCCTGATGCCCTCGTCGGCCAAACATTTTCTGCCGTTTGTAGAAAAGAAATTTCCGCGCCTGATAAAGCGTTACCGCGAATGGTACAGCCGCGCCGCCTATCCCCCCGCCGAATACCAAAAGGAGATCGGCGAAAAAGTTGCCGCGCTCCGCCGCAAATACAACCTCGGCGCCAGCCCCTCGCAAGCGCATCCCGGCCCGCCCAAACCGCAGCTCTCCCTCGCGCTAACGCAGAGCTTGTAATCCTGAGCGAAAACTAATCGGTTTCCGCCCCCCAATAAAATTTGTCATCCTGAGCGGAGAGCCGATGACCTTCATCGGCTCGGAGCGAAGGATCTGTGTGCAAACTCCACCGTAGACACGCATTCATAGCTCGGTTTTATTCAAGCGAAGATTCAGCCATTAATGATTTTGAAATTGCTTCGGAAATGTTCAGGGAACGATGATTCTCGGCGCTTCCTGCTGCGCCGCCGCTTCCTTGGGAAACTGCGAACGCAAAAATTCCAGAAACATCCGCGACCGCGCCCGCCCGTTCGTCTGCTGACGCCCCACGCGCAGCAGGAATATCAGCAAGTGGAATACGTCCGTTTCCTTAAGCCGTGCCGCCCCGCCGCGCTCGGCCGCCGCGTTCTTGTAATCCTCCAGAAATTTCACAAGCCCCGCGTAAATCGCCTGCGGAGGCCCGCCCGCCGGAGGCTTCTCATAAATAATTCCCGATCCCAGCGTGCGATACGTTTCCGCCAGCGCCTGCAACGCCGCCAGCACATCCGCGTCCGTCGCCGAATGCGTTTCCGCCGCCGCTTTTAATATCGCGAATCCCAGCCCGGAGACCACTGGCCCCTGCTCGTGAATCAGATCCGGCGAAAATTCCACATCCGGAAACGGAATGTCGGAAACCGCCAAGGGTTTCCGATGCTGCGCTTCATAACGGTGCGCCGCAATCAGGTATCCGCAATCCGCCGGACAATCAATGGTCACCTCGCGCTCCGTCGCGCAGCACACCGCGCAAATCTTCGCGCCCTTCGCGGGACAGAATCGCTCCGCCTTTCGCTTCTCGCAGATCGGACAAATCGCTGCCGGTGTCATTTTGTTCGTTGTCTCGACGAATCGCCGTTGCTTTTGACGAACCGCCTTCACTCTTGACGATTCAATGTAAGGGATGTCTCGCCGCCGCGCAAATCCATCCGGACACACCCCGGCCGAAGCCGGTGTGTGCAAATAAACATTTGCGGAGATTTACTTCGACAGATTCTTTGGCGAATGATTTTGCAGCACGCTCAAAAGCATCTGCGCGGCCCCCGGAGCCGGAACCGCGCCATGCAGCGCGATGTCCTTCGCCGAGAGTTTCTTTCCATAAAGCCGGTCATTTGCATCGTTGTCCGGACGCAACGTGGATCCCTCCAGCGAAACGCCCGCGAATAACCCGCGCGCGCGCGAGTACGTCAGAAATTCCGCGCGCATCGTGGCGTCGGTCCCCGCCGAAGCATCGCGCCCCACCGGGCCCGCTGCAGCGGAGGCGTCGCCTCCCAATTGCACTTTGCTGTTCAGAATGCTGCTCGCGCCACGGTCGTTCATCACCAGGATTACGAAATCGGTCGCCTGTCCGCCAAGCTGGACTCCAAAGCTTCCGCCTTCGAGCGCCATCGCCGTCGGTGCGCCCCAGGCGCCGTCAAAATTGTCGCCGCTGCGGCACGTCATCGCTCCGCGTCCGTAACTCCCGCCAATCCCAATCGCGCCTTTGATCACCGATGGCATCACAATCACGCATTCCGCTTTGTTGAGCAGGATCGGCGGGATGTCGTCCGGTATGTCCAAAATTTCTTTCATCACCATGCCGCAATTGCGCAGCCGTTCTTCGTCCTTGTCCTTGTCCGCGGCCAGAAGTGGTAGGGCTACCATCGCCCCAAGAAGTAACAACCCGATGGCTTTTCGCATTTGTCTCCTCTCACAAAGTATGGCCAGGCGGCTAGAATGATAGTTCTTCCCATTTTCGCGCGCAACTTGTGCACGCCGGGCCAGCCGGACCTCTTTTGCACGCGTTTCGCGCATCCGGACTATTGGTTTTTCTGATCCCTAAGATTTTTTGGCGACCACTTATCCAACGCATCAATCAGCGCTTTCGCCGCGTCCGGGGGAGGCTCGGCACCATGCAACACAACATCTTTCGCGTTCACCTTTTTTCCATAAATCTTTGTGTTCGCCGGCCCGTCTGCCCGCAGGGTGGAAGCGGTCAGCGCCACCCCCGCGAAAAGTCCCTTCGCGCGCGAAAATGTCAGCAGCTCGGCATGGAGTATCGCATCAGACTCCGCCGCAACGTCGCGACCCACGGGGCCCGCTGTCGCTGACGCATCTCCTCCAATTTTCACCTTGCTGGTAAGTATCGAGTCGGCTCCGTGGGGGTTCATCACGAATATAAGTATGTCCATTACTTCCCCGCCCCCCGCGATGATGCTCCAATTCATCCCTTCCAGCGCCACCATGCTCGGCGCGCCCCAGGGCCCATCGAAATGCTCTCCCGTTCGGCAGGACATCGCCCCCCGCCCGAACGATCCGCCGAACCCAAGCGTAAGGATCCAGCCGTTGCCTTTCACCACTCCGGGAATGATGATCACGCAATCCGCCCGATCCAGCACAAACCGCGGCGCTGTCTCAGGAACATTCATGATCTCGTCGAAAACCTTTGCGCTGTTTGCCAGGCGAGAGGCCTCTCGATCATCATCGGCGCCAATCACCGGCAACGCGACCATTGCAATCGCTATCACGAACGCAATCGCTTTTCGCATATTCCCTCCAGATAGCCCGTCCCTGTGAAGAAATCCTATTGCCTCCCTTTTAATTTCGCAAGACCCTGGCTTGTCCTCTGATGGTTCTCACTGCCGCCGTTTGACGCGCTCGCAGGAAAACGATAGGTTCGATGCGTTCGAGGCAAAGGCACCGATTGTCTTACTGAATCCATGGCGCGCAAAAATTCCCTCCCCATGATTCTCGCGACGGCCCTCTTACTGGCCGCCTTCGCGACGCCACTATCGATTCAATTGGCGGCGCAAAATACCGCGCCACGCCATCCGTCAAACCAACCCGCCACCCGCCCCGATATCGCCCTCTTCCGTGATCGCGTCGCGCGCATTCTCTCCGCGCCAGAAGTCAGCAAGGGCTATTGGGGTCTATTCGTGCAGGACGCCGACACGGGCGAAGTCCTCTTCGCCCAAAACGCCGACCGCTATTTTCTCCCCGCCTCAAACGCAAAATTGTTTACCGCCGCGCTCGCCATGGCCACGCTCGGCCCCGACTATCGCTTCCACACCACCATTGAAACTCGCGCCGCCGTGGACGCGAATCGCGCGCTGCAGGGCGACCTCGTATTCGTCGGCCGTGGCGATCCCAATCTTTCCAATCGAAAGGTTCCTTTTGAAAGCCGCACCGCCCGCGACGGCCCGCCGGAAAAAATTCTCGCCGAATTGGCCGACGCCGTGGTCGCACGCGGCATAAAGCAAATCGCCGGCGACGTCATTGCCGACGACAGTTATTTTGCCGGCGGCGCCTATCCTTCCGGCTGGGCGATTGACGACATGCTCTGGAGTTACGGCGTGCCCGTTTCCGCCATCGAAATCAATGAAGGCGCGCTCAATATCCAGATTGTTCCCGCCGATTCCGCCGGACTGCCCGCAACCTTTACATCCGATCCCTTGGCCGGCATCTTTCAAGTCCACAATCTCGTCACCACCGTCCCGCGCGGCGCCGAACATAAGATCGCCGTCGAACGCGACCCCGGCTCGCCAGACATTTTTCTTCGCGGCACGGTGGCTGTCGGCGCGCCGCCGCGCACGCTCGTCGTCGCCAATGACCGTCCGGCTGACTACGCCGCCGCGCTCCTAAAGAATTTGCTGGAAGCGCGCGGCATCCAGATCTCCGGCCGCGCCCGCGCTCGCCATTCCGGTGACACCGGAGCCGAATTCGTTTCCTCGCCCGTCGGCACGCAAGTCGGCGCTCCAACCGTCCTGGCCGAACACATCTCTCAGCCGCTCTCCGAAACTCTCCGCGTGATGGACAAGGTCAGCCAGAACCTCCACGCCGAAATGTATCTCCGCACCGCCGCGCGCGAAAAAACCGGCGATGCCTCCGCCGATGCGGCAATCCAATTTGAGGAAGACTTCCGCAAGAGCATCGGTATCACAGATGACGACGCCGTCATGACCGACGCTTCCGGCCTCTCCCGCAAAGACATGGTCACGCCCGAATCCGAGGTCATGCTTCTTCAATGGGCGGCGAAGCAGTTCTGGTTCGAAATTTTTCGCGCCTCGCTTCCCATCGCCGGCGTCGACGGCACACTAACCGACCGCATGGCGCACACTTCCGCCGCTGAACGCATCTGGGCCAAAACCGGTTCTCTCACCCACGTGGATTCGCTCGCCGGTTACGCCACCACCATGCGCGGCGCGCATCTCGTCTTTTCATTCATGCTCAACAACCACAATCTCAAGGGCCGCGCCGCCACCGACGCAATCGACGCCATCGCTATCGCCATGATCGAAGATCTCGGCACAGCCAAATCCTGCTGCGGAAAAAACTAACGCAACCCGTCGTCTCGCACACCTGAGGTCATTAAATGACCGTCCAGCGCCCGAAATAGCCTTTATCAGGAATCCCTTGTATCAGGGCCCGGCTTCAGCCGGGCCGATAAGCGCCATAAACTCAGGGGTTTTAACCCCTGAGTTCGTCTTACCAGGATATCGCGCCCGCCGTTTCTCAGGCAGCCGGACGTTTTCCGCGCTAAACTTCTCGGCTCAACCATGTCCCGCTCCGCCACAGACCTTCTCGAATTCCACCGCCTCCTCGAACTTGTCCGGGGCTACTCCACCTGCGCCCCCGGACGCCGCGCCGCCGAATCTCTCGCGCCATCGCAGGATCGCGCCCGCCTTGAAAATGAATTCGCGCTCGTCCGCGAAGCGATGGAATGGCTCCGGGGAGGAGTAGAACTCGGCTTCGGCGCGCTTGCCGACCCCGAGCCCTGGCTCTCACGTCTTGGCCCCGAATCCGGAGCCGCTGCGTCCACCGCCGTCCTCGCGCCCATGGAGTTGCTTGACGCTGCCTCTCTCCTCGAAACGGCGCGTTGGCTGCGCGAATATTTCGTCGATGCGCCGAAGCCCTTCCCGCTTCTCGCCGCGCGCGCATCCTCCCTCGGCGACTTCCGCCCCATCGCAACCGCGATTCGCCGCGCCATTCTTCCCGATGGCGCCATCAGTGACGACGCGTCGCCAGCCTTGCGCCGCATTCGCACCGCGCTCGGCCGCGCGCGTGACTCCATTCAAAAAACTCTGCGCGATATCCTCCGTTCGCGCGGCGCCGAATCCACTGAAGACTACGTCACCCTCCGCAACGACCGCTACGTCATCCCAGTCCGCGCCGCCGACCGCCGCCAGTCCGGCGTTCGCGACGCCATCGTCCACGGCGCCAGCGCCACAGGGCAAACAATTTTCGTCGAGCCGCTCGCCGCCATCGAGCTCAATAATAAACTCGTCGAGCTCGCCGAAGAAGAAGCCGGCGAAATCGCGCGCATCCTCGCCGAACTAACCGACCTTCTCCGCGCGCAGGAACCCGCGCTCCGCCACGCCGCCGAAACCATCGCCGAACTCGACTCGCTATTCGCCCGCGCGCGTTTCGCCCGCGAATTCGATTGCGCGCTTCCAGTTTTTTCAAGCGCCGCGCGCATTCGTCTCGACTCCGTTCGTCATCCGGTCCTCGAAGCCTCGTTGCGCCGCGAAGGCGCTCACGCCGTCCCAATGTCCCTCGCTCTTGGGTCTGGAGATAAGTCCGGCGGAGAAACCATCCTCGTAATCAGCGGCCCGAACACCGGCGGAAAAACCGTCGCCCTCAAAACCGTAGGTCTCGCCGCGCTAGCTGCGCAATCCGGAATCCCTGTCGCCGCGCAATCAGCCGAGCTTTCGCTCTTCGACAAAATTCTCGCCGACATCGGCGACGAGCAGTCCATTGCCGCAAATCTCTCCACTTTTTCCGCGCACATGCTCAACCTGCGCTCCATGCTCGAAGCCGCCACGGAAAATTCTCTCGTCCTCGTCGACGAGCTCGGCACCGGCACCGCGCCCGAAGAAGGCGCCGCCCTCGCCGTTGCGCTGCTCGAAGAATTTCGCGCTCGCCGCTGCCTCACCCTCGCCACCACGCATCACGATCGCCTGAAGGCTTACGCCAGCACCACGCCCGGCGTACTCAATGCCGCCGTCGAATTTGACACCGTAAATTTGCGCCCTACCTATCGCCTGATGGTCGGCGTGCCCGGCGGCTCGAGCGGCATCTCCATCGCCGAGCGTCTCGGCCTTCCCGCGCGCGTCCTCGCTCGCGCCCGCGCCGAAATCACTCCCGCCGCGCGTGAAGCCGCCGACCTCATCGCCTATCTCCACGCCTCGCGCGACGATGTGGATCGCCTACGCTCTGCATTGCGCGAGCAAGCCGCCGAACTTGAACGCGAGCGCTCCAATCTCCAAACCGAATGGATCGAGCGCCAGCGCAAACGCATCGCCGAACTCGAGCATCAATTCACCGCGTCGCTCAAGCAGCACGAGTCCGCGCTCGCGCAGGCTCTCGAATCCATCAAGGACCGCGAGCTCCGCGCCCGCATCGAAAAGCAAACCGGCCGCAGCGCCGCAAAATCCCGCACCGAAGCTCGTGACGCCGTGGACGCCGTCGTGATCCACGCGCTTTCCGATTCGCAGCAGGACCTCGGCCCCGACGCCGCGCCCACCGAAAAACCGGTCGAGCCCGCGCGCCTAATCCCCGGCGTGAAAATCCGCGTAAAAGGTTTCCCGTCGCCGGTAATCTTGCGCAGCATAGATCTGCGCCAAGGCGATTCCGCCTCGGCATCGGATCGCACGGCTCAGGATTCCGCAAACTCCCGCACGCCAAGTGGTCACGCCGAAATCGAAGCCGGCCCCCTGCGCATGAAAATTTCCCTAGACGACATAATCGCAATCGTCGAACCCGCCGTCGCTGCATCTTCCGGTGCCACCGGACGCGGCGCAACCGGCGGTGTCGCTGGGTCTGGGCGCGCCGCGACATCAAATATCGCGGGTGGTGTCGTAGGGGCGCCGCTTGCTGCGCCCCCTCGCAACATCACCGTAAATTCCCAACCCTCCGACGCCTCTGCCTCCGACGACATCAATGTAATCGGCCAGCGCCTCGAGGAAGCCACGCGCCTCGTCGACAAATTCATCGACCAATCCGCAGTCGCCGGAAAAATCCGCGTCCGCATCATCCACGGCCACGGCACGGGCGCCCTCCGCCGAGGCTTAGCCGAATTCCTCTCCGCCCACCCGCTCGTAGAGCGAATCTCCCACGAGTCCGACGACCGCGGCGGCCAAGCCATCACGGTAGTACAATTGCGGAACGATTGAATGTCAGTGAAACTCGAAACTGGAAACTCGAAACTCGCTGGGGCAGACCGCGTCGCCGTCAAGGATTTCACCGATCTCGAAACGTGGAAGCTTGCGCGTGAGTTGCGAATGAATATCTACGATCTAGTGCGAAGTTTCCCCTCAAATGAGAAACATATTTTGGTCGCGCAGATACGTCGGGCGGCCATTTCCGTCACCGCCAACATCGCAGAGGGGTTTGGGCGCTACTCATACCGGGAGAACTTGCAGTATTGTCGGCAAGCAAGGGGCTCGGCATATGAGGTTCGAGATCATCTGTATGCTGCTCTGGATGCCGGCTACATTAACCGGGAAGCTTGGAATCGGCTGGACGCTCTCGCGCAGCGCGCGATCAAAGTTCTGAATGGCTACATTCGATCCACCCGTTCAAGGCTGGCTTCATCGTAGCAGGTCGAGAGAGCGGAGAAATGACCGAGGTTCATCTTTCTCGTCAACGGCCCAAAACAAATCGGAAGATCTGGTGGCTGGCACAATCGAGCTAGTGTGACGAATTTCGATTTTCCATTTTCGAGCTTCGAATTTCATGGCTGACCCCGGATCATTCGCGGATCGCGTCAAGCAGCAGGCGGACATTGTCCGCGTAATCGGCGAATACGTCCCTCTGCGCAAGTCAGGCCAGAATTTCACCGGACTTTGCCCATTCCATTCCGAAAAAACTCCCTCCTTCGCCGTGCATCCCGTGAAGCAGATCTACCACTGCTTCGGCTGCGGCGTCGGCGGCGACGTTTTCAAATTCATCATGGAAATGGACAAGGTGAGCTTTCCCGACGCCGTCCGCATCGTCGCCGAAAAATCCGGCATCCCCGTCCCCCAGCAGCGCGAACGCACGCCGGAGGAGCGCAAGGCCAATCAGCAGCGCAACGCGCTCGTCGAGATGCATCGCGAAGCCGCGGCATTTTTCGCGCGCCAGCTCAACTCCACCGCCGAAGGCAAAGCCGCGCGCGCTTATCTCGCCGACCGCGGCCTTGACGCCGAAGCCATCGAGCGCTTCGGCCTCGGCTACGCGCCCTCCGGCGGCGAATCGCTTCTGCGCCACCTGAAGCAGAAATTTCCCGATGCGCTCATCGCGCAATCCGGACTCGCCTCGCGCGACGACAAAGGCCGCCCCTACGATCGCTTTCGCCGCCGCATCATGTTTCCCATCGCCAATGACGCCGGAAAAATCGTCGCGTTCGGCGGACGCTCTCTCGGCGACGACATGCCGAAATATCTCAACTCGCCCGAAACTCCCATCTATTCAAAGAGCGCCGTCCTCTATCATCTCGATCGCGCCAAGGAACCCATTCGCCGCGCAAATGTCGCGGTCCTCGTCGAAGGTTACATGGACACCATCGGCGTCGCGCGCGCCGGCATCGGCAATGTCGTCGCGAGTTGCGGCACCAGCCTCACCGAGCCGCAGGTAAAACTCCTCGCGCGCTTTACAAAACAAATCATCGTCAATTACGATCCCGATTCCGCGGGCCAGGCCGCCACCGAGCGCTCGCTCTCTCTGCTGCTCGAAAATGATTTCGATACGCGCGTCCTCGCGCTCCCGCCCGTTGACGGCAAGCCCGCCGATCCCGATCTCTACATCCAGAAAATGGGCGCCGACGCGTATCGCGTGCTCCTAGAAAAAGCGCCATCGTTCATCGACTACCTGATCTCCCGCGCGAAACAAATGGACCTCGCCTCCGCACAGGGAAAACTCGCCGCCGTAAATTTCCTGATGCCGCATGTGCAGCGCATCGCGAATCCGTTGTTGCGTTCCGAATGGGCCACGCGCATCGCGCAACAATTGCGCATCGAGGAGCCGGTGCTCCGCGAAGCCCTGCGCAAATCCGCCGCCGAGCGCCGCAGCGAAGTCCACACCAAGCCCGAATTAATTTCCCGCAGCGCGCGCCCCGCTGAGCGCCGCCTCGTCCAGATGCTCATCGAGTCCGACGAATTCCGCGCGCGCCTCGCGAAGGCGCTAATCGCCGAAGAGTTGCACAAGGGCCTCGAGACCGAAGCCGTTTTCGCCGCGCTGCTTCCCGCGTGTGCCGAAGGCTCGCGCCCCGACGCAACCACACTCGCCACAACTTTGGAACCCTCCGCGAGCAAATTGCTTTTTGAGATTGCGTTCGAGGAAGGCGCGCCGCCCACGTGGGAGGAAGCCGAAAGCTGCCTCACTCAACTCCGCCGCCGCCGCGTAGAACAGGAACTAGCGCAGGTGCAGAAAGATATCGAGCAATTCTCCGCGGAGCCTGCAACCAAAGCGCCCGCGGCCAGCCTCAACGAACTCCTCGCCCGCAAGCACGACCTGCGCAAGCGCCTCGGCGACCACTGACCCCCGCAATTATTCCGGGCAATCCGCGCGGAGGAAACGATTGTCATCCTGAGTCCGCCGCGGCGGACGAAGGATCCGTATCGCCCGCCACAAATCGAGCCATTGGCAACGATTTGCGTACCGCCGCATGATTCTTCTGCCGCAAGGCGGCATCAGAATGACAAATATGTTTGCAGGGGCGGTGAACTTTGATTTGCGCCTCGGCCCCGCCCCTCTACATCCTTCTCCTGATTGCGCGTCTCTGATTCCCTCCAGTAAAATCGCGCCACCACGAAAGGAAGGCCCCCATGCTCATGATCTCGAATGACGCCAGACTCATCGCCGGAATTACCCTGATCACTGTGCCCACCATCGAATTCGGTGGCGTCTTCCTCCTGAAAATGATTCGCTCGCGCGAACCCGGTTACATGGATAACCCGCTGCGCCAGAATCTTTTCCGCGCGGGCCACGCGCACGCGGGCGTGATCGTGATTCTTTCGCTCATCTGCCAGGTCCTCGTTGACTCCATCTACATGTCGCCGCCGTTCGTCTGGTTCGTGCGCCTCGGTGTTCCCGGCGCGGCGATTCTGATTTCGCTCGGATTCTTTTTGTCCGTGGCGCCGCCGCGCGTGGAGCGTCCAACCGGCGCGATTAACCTCGTCTATCTCGGAGCCATCGTCCTCGCGATTGCCGTCCTGATTCTCGGGATCGGACTCGTCCGCGCCGGGCTTTCCTGAGGTATCAGGCTGGCGTCTGGGCATCGCCGGAATTTTCATTGTCGATAGGTTCTTTGCCGTCGCCGTCGTTGTCGGCATCTGCTTTGCCGTCGTCACGCTCAGCGTCATCTTCCTCCTCTTCAGTGTCCCCGTCGTCGGAATCATCCGGTTTCGGCATTAGTTCCGCGGGGAGATTGAATCCGGCGCGGCGCAGCGTGGCGAGACTTTCCGCAACCTGCACGCTCATCGGTTTGAGCCGCGGATCGTCCGGGCCGAACGGAATAGGGGGAAGTTCATTGCCGAGACGGATCACGGTGTCATTGACGATCGCGTCCATGCGGCCCTGGCCCCCTGTTTCAAGGGCTTCGCTGCGGAGCGGATGAAGCGTCTGCAAGAGCAACTGACTGATGTAGGCCAAGACGGCGGCGTTGCGGACCGGGATGCGATTCTCCGCGGTGACAGTGAAGAGTTTGCCGAGGGCGCGATTGATGGCGAAGGCGGAGCGGAAGTCGCCCAACGGGCCGAGGATTTCCTCGGTGACGAGTTTGGAGTTATGGAGTTGGAGATCCTGCAGGGCGTGATGCGCGCAGAGTGAAGTGTGGTTGGGAGCGAACGGCATCCGGCAGCGGCGGCCACCTGCCGTTAAGTGCGTGCAGCGAGTTTCTTCATTTAGTGTTGAGCGGGCTGGTTTATTTGGTGACATTTTTCGTGTTCCTCGATTGATGGATTGAAGCGGGGCTTCGGTTCGGATCTGTCAGGGATGCGCCCGGTCTGTACCACCCCGGTGGGTATCCCCCACCCCCCTTTTTTCGTAAGAAGTTGAAAACACAGGTACTTACGGGGGGAGGGGGTCGTAAGAAATTGAAAACACAGGTACTTACGGGAAATCTGTTCGTAGACACATGAAAATAAAGGACTTACTGGATTGCGATCGCTTGTGGCAGAGCGCGAGAGACCCGCATTCGCTAAAGCTTCGGCGGGCAGGCCCTCTTGCGCTAAAGCTTCGGCGGGCAGGCCCTCTTGCGCTGAAGGTTCGGCGGGCAGGCCCTCTTGCCGTAAAGCTCCAGCGGGCGAGGGGCAGGCCCTCCGACGCCAAGGCTTTGGAGAGCAGGGCGCAGTTGTGCCGGGTCTCCTCATTTTGGGTGCTGCGGGACTTGCGGTCATAAGAACGTCAGGTGCGATCCAGAGAGAACTAAGTTACATAGATAGTTAGCGCGGATTGAAAAAGTTTGTCAATAGATAATTACGAAAAATGTAGGAAATTTTTGGAAGAGATTTCGAATGACTGTGGAAAAGTGAAAAAGGGAATTCGAATGGATAAGAGGAAACTGTGGGAAACATTGGGATTAGAGATTCATATTCGAAGTCAGGGACCCCACGTTCGCCCAAAATGCGGGACGAACATGGGGCACCCGCGCTTAGCTATTTTTGTTAAGGATGCAGGAAGCTGAGATCACCCCATCCGCGATGAGGTGCAACATCAAAGATTGTCTGTCCCTCCTTATTGCGAATTGTGGTATCGGCACCGGATTTAACGAGATACTCCGCGACGTCTCTGGCCACGGTCATCAAGAGCGGAGTCTCCCCCCACTTGTTGCGAATGTTGAGATTCGCTCCACTCATTACCAAGGCCTTTACTGCGTCGAGTTCGAACGTATCGTGTAACGCCGTGTTGCCGTCCCGGTCCTGATGATTCAGCTCGATGCCAGATTTCGCCAAGGCGCGAACAACCTCCCCACGATCAGCTAGACGCACGTCGTCTTCATAACGCCAGTCTGCGCCATAAAAGAGAGCCGTTTTCCCCGAGTTATCAGCTGCATTTACTTGGGGATGATGCATGAGGATTTCTTCAACAATTTTTGGCACTCCGGACGAAGCGGCCTCCATGAGGACTGTCACAGAATTCGTAGAACGTCCCGCCGGGTCCGCACCGGCTTGAATCAGATAGCGCATTAGGTCGAGGTTTCCGTTCATCGCGGCGCCCGCAAGTGCCTCGGTCAATTCGCTGGGATCATTTCTGCCGGCGCCAGCTTGAACAAGCATGCGAACGATTTCATCATTCGCCGAGTAAGCAGCCCGAGACAAGGCTGTCATTTGTTCATTATCTCGACCGTCCAGAGGAACGCCCGCTGCAATTAAATCGCGAATACAGTCGGCACTGCCATCCATCGCTGCGCGAATCAAAATTGCTGCGCTCTCGGGTGTGCGGAAATCCCAATGTTCGTTATTGAGACTTTGAACTGTGGCTGCATTTCCAGAGACCCATTTATCAGTGTCTGCAGTCCTGTCGATTGCATCTTCGAGATCGGAAACTGCCTGCGGCATTCCGTCCTCTTCGCCTCCGTAATCGTCTACCGACTTAGATCTTGTGCCGATAGTCAAGGACGTCCCATATGTGGGCAAGTCGGTAGCGTTGAGGCGATAGATGTCGTCCAGCGAAAAATAATCGGCTGACCGGAACAGTTCCAAGAGCTGCGCTACCGATTGAATCGATATGTGGTCGTGATGCTTGCCTCGAATGGTGACGTAGCTGTTTCCTATATAAAGCAAAGTGCCGTCACCATCGATTTCGACACTGTAGGAAGGACAGGTCCCATAGCACCCGGTCCGAGTTAATGTGATGCGGACTGTTTTCATGTCGAGAACATCGGGGAAAGGAACGCGTTTCTTCGGAATCCTCTCTATTGGCAGTATGGGTATGGACTCAGTGAATCTCACGACTACAGGTTTCCCGTCTCTCAGAAAGGGTTTGTATCTCCAAAGTTTAGATTGGGCAATTTCAGGGTCAATGGCATTTGATGGGCGGGCCACCTTGGCTGAGACCACATAGCCTTCGGCGTTGACCACGACGTCGACTTCTACTGAGTCGAACGATACTCGAGCCGTCGTCCGGATGGGTGTAGGGGAAATCAGGCGGTGGGATCTGGCTTCCTGGTGCGAGACAAGTATCGCATCGGCGCCAACACCTGCTGTTTCTTGAGGCCGGGCCGGTGCAAATGCTGTGATGAGAGAAGCAGTAACAGCAAGAGCTCCGGCGATGCGAATTCGAGACATTTGTTAACCCGTATATAAGATACAGGAAATACATCATTTGTTGCGAGTGGGGATGTGAAGGTTGTACAGGGTGTGTCAAGCGCGGCGTGGGATATTCGATGTTGGGTGTGCGGAGGTGTGGAGGGAGTTGCGAGAGACGGGAAGAAAATGCGGGTGAGGTTGAATGAGTAGCGGTGGTTAGCTCAAGGTGAAGGGTTCACACAGATCCTTCGGGCATCCTTGGTCGGATGCCCTCAGGATGACAGGCCGTTCGCGTGAGTCACGGGCACGCCAAATTTGTCCTTCTGTAGCATAATCCCGGCGCTGGGGCGGCTGCGGACGCTGCCCGGGGATGCGCGGAGGAGGTTGAAATGGAGGGGTCGATGTCTACCGTGTTCTTAATTTTTGTGGCGTTTGTTGTGCTGATTGGATTGGGGGCGGTGCTTGGCTCATTTTTCACGATCAATACGGCGCAGCGCGGCGTGGTGGAACGGTTCAACAAATTTTCGCGCATCGCGGGGCCCGGGCTGTCGTTGAAATTCCCGTTCATCGAAATGGTGCACAAGGTTGACATGCGCGTGCAGGAGCTGCCCTTTAAAATCGAAACGAAGACGAAGGACAACGTGTTCGTGGTGATCCCCGTCTCGGTGCAATATCAGGTGCTGGCGGACAAGGTGAGCGAGGCGTACTACAAGCTGACCGACCCGCAGAAGCAGATTGAGTCGTACGTGTACAACGTGATCCTCGGACATGTGCCGAAGCTGGCGCTGGACGAGGCCTACCTGGAAAAAGATCAGATCGCGAAAGCCGTGAAGGACGAACTCGACGCGACGATGGAAAATTTCGGATTCGCGATCGTGCGCGCGCTGGTGACCGACATCGTGCCGGACGCCCGCGTGAAGGCCGCGATGAATGACATCAACGCCGCGCGGCGCGAGCAGGAAGCGGCGATGGCAAAGGGCGAGGCGGACAAAATCATCGCGGTGAAAAAGGCCGAGGCCGAAGCGGAGAGCAAGCGGTTGCAGGGCGAAGGCATCGCGGCGCAACGCAAGGCGATTATCGCCGGGCTGAAGGAGTCTGTGGAAGATTTCCAGCGCGTGGTGGAAGGCGCGACGGCGAAAGATGTGATGACGCTGGTGCTGCTGACGCAGTATCTGGACACGTTGAAGGAGATTGGCGCGGGGGCGAATACGAATACGTTGATGCTGTCACATGCGCCCGATGCGCTGAGCAATTTGCGCCAACAGATCGAGGATGCGATCGCGGTGGGGGGTATTACCGCGAGCAATGTGGGGAAGAAGGGGCCGGGGACAACCCCCTAGAAATACATACTGAGCGTCGAGAAATGGATCCGCACGAAAAAATATTAGAAGGCGTAAGGCCTGAGGTGGCATTCGGGTTTTCGACGATTCACATTTTTCGATCTGCGGAAATTGGATCCGCGCAAATCGGATATGCCGGCGATCCAGCGGGGAATTCATTAGCGGGCAATAAAGGCGGGGACTGGCAGAAGAATTGGATTGCAATCGGGTACGAAGGAACTTGCGGCGACCCGATCTTTATCGACAAAGCGTTGGCGGGATTTCCAGTGTTTACCGCAATGCATGGCCAGGGTCGATGGGACGCGAAACAAATTGCGACTTCGCTCGAGGGATTTGGGCGGGCGCTTTCGATTGTCGCCGAACTTTCAAAGGGGCGCGAGACTCCCTCCGCTCTGGAGAATAATCCGCTCTCTCAAGCCGATAGAGTCGCCGCGCTTGTCGCCATTGCGCGTGAAAACCCCGGTGGCGATATGGAATTTTGGGAGATCCTGTTCAGTTGATGGAGAAATTTTGGCTTGCAAAACGTTGCCAATGGCTCGAGTTGTGGAGGGCGATACGGATCCCTGCCTACCCTGCCTACCCTGCCTACCGGCAGGCAGGCGGCAGGCAGGCTTCGTCGTCCGCCGCGGCGGACTCAGGATGACAAGGGTTCTGGCGTGGGATCAGGATGACAACGTGGATGTTGGGAGCGCGGAGACTGAAGTCAAAGGCCGGATGTAACGCGACCCCGAGGCTGTTAAGGAGTAGAATGTTGGCTCCCGCCCCGGCCGGCGAATTCTAAGCGATGGCAACGTCACCAAATCCGAGTGTGAGACCCGGCATGATCCTTGCCGCCTGGGGAAGAGTGCTGGGCGGGAGCGTGCCGCTGCTCTCGATTGAAATTACGCGCGAATGTCCGCTGAGTTGCCCCGGATGTTATGCCTACGGCGAATCGCATCTGAGCGGCGGAGCGACACTGCGCGAACTTTCCGATCTTCGCGGCGACGCGCTTGTGGATGGCGTGCTCGGGCTTGTGCGCAAACACAAACCGCTGCACGTTTCGCTGGTTGGCGGCGAGCCGCTGATCCGGCATCGCGAGTTGAGCAGGATTCTTCCCGCGTTGAGCAAGATGGAAGTGTTCTCGCTGGTGGTGACGAGCGCGGTGATTCCCATTCCGACGGAGTGGATGAAGCTGCCGCGCGTGCGCGTGGCCGTCTCGATTGATGGCTTGCCGGAGCATCACGATATTCGCCGCAAGCCCGCGACCTACGAGCACATTCTGAAAAATTTACCGGGCCGCGAAGTGAACATCCACTGGACGATTACGCGACCCATGCTGGAGCGCGCGGGATATCTGGAAGAGTACGTCGCATTCTGGAGCGCGCGACCGGAGGTGAACCGGATTTGGGTGAGCGTTTACACTCCTCAGGTTGGCGAGCAGAGCGACGAAATGTTGAAGGCCGGCGACCGCGAGACCCTGGCTCGCGAGCTGCCGCTGCTGAAGAATCGGTACGAAAAGCTCCTATTTAACGAGAACCTCGCGAAGGCGTTCCTGAACCCGCCGGAAAATCCGGGGGATTGCCTTTTCGCGCGGATGTCCGCGAATTATTCCGCGGATTTGCGGAGCGTGGTCGAGCCGTGCGTTTTCGGCGGGACGCCGGATTGTTCGCAATGCGGATGCGCGATCAGCAGCGGGCTGCACTGGGTGCGGACCGTGAAAGTGGCGGGGCCGCTGAAGATTGATCACTTCATTCAAAGCTCGATGAGGGTCGGACGATTTATGAACCGGCTTCGCGCGAGCCGCGCCAATCCTTCACGGTGGAATTCCAAACTCGTGCGCCCGCCGAACCCCGACAAGCTGGTGCAAATCGGGCCGGGCAGCCACTGAAAGACGCCGGGAATGAAAAGAATCGTGGATGCTGTAAAATGAGCTGCGACGCACCCGTAGCTCAACTGGATAGAGCATCGGTCTTCGGAACCGAGGGTTGGGGGTTCAAATCCCTCCGGGTGCGCCACTAGTTTTGCCGGTGTCCTCCCGCTGACTTCCGGCCAGATCGGAGAAGGGAAATTGTTTAAGGGAAATCTAACCGTGAAAAGATTGGCAGCTGGATGCAAGGTTGCGTGCGGCTTGTTGTTGGTGGGCGCTGCGATCGCGGGCGTGGCGGCGCAACATGATGTGCGCGCGACCATGCAACCGGCGAAGGATCGGAAGGCGGCTCCGGCGTTTCGTCTCATGGATGGGACCGGGAAGGCGGTGCGGCTCGCCGATTTTCACGGGAAGGTCGTGCTGCTGGATTTCTGGGCGACGGAGTGCGGCGGATGCAAACAGGAGATCCCCTATTTCATGGAATTCGACCACGCTTACAAGGACAAAGGGCTCGCGGTTGTCGGCGTGTCGATGGACATTATGTATGAAGACCTGAAAAACGCGGAAGAGGGCTGGAACAAGGTGAAGCCGTTTGTTCAAGCGCAAAAAATTAATTACGTGATTCTGATGGGCGGCGATCAGGTGATCAAGGATTTCTCGATAGACGCGCTGCCGGCAACTTATCTCATCGACGGGAATGGCAAGATCGCGGCGACGTATGTGGGCGTGGTAAATAAAAATGATGTGGAAGCAAATATCAAGACGCTTTTGGCCGAGCGTTAAAGAGGGCGATTACTTCCGTGTTGGCTGATGCGTCCGCAAGTTGTCGAAATGGCTTTCCGCTTATGTCTTTGCCTTCGCGAAGTTTGGGGAAACGTTCGAGTAATCGCGCAACCCATAATGTGTCTCCGATCTCGATGGCATAAGCAAAGTCTGCCAGCTCAATGCCAAGGAGGCCGCCTCTCTCCCGCAAATATTCGATTGCCCAACCGGCTGGCGTGGCGCCGAACTTGTCGTCTCTGCTGTTGATGTCCGCGCCTCTATCCACGAGAAGCTCGGCGATTTCGCGATGCCCTTCAAACGTCGCATAGTGAAGGGCGGTTGCGCCCGTTTTGTCGCGCTGATGCACGAGCTCGGGGTGCGCGTCCAGGATCGCCTTCACCTGGTTCAGATCGCGCAACTCTATGGCTTTGATTAATTTTTCGAGGTCGGGCATCGATTTACTTTCGCTGGTTGGGCTTACCAATCCAAGAACGTATAAATGTGCCACATCTTTGTTGAAATATCCCGGGCGAATTCGGTGATCATTATTTTGGTTTAGGGCGGAGTGAGAATTGACGTCGAGTTTAATGGTCTGTTATATGAGCAGATATAGACCTACAGCAAGTGTGAGACCGAGACCTGCTGCGAACGTCTAACCGGCCAGGAGTGGAGATACCGTGAAAACCATTCTTGCTTGCACGATTATTGGCATGTTTGCATGCGCTGCGTCGCCGAGACTTTTTGCGGGGGCGAGTTGCACGCAACAGGCGACGCAGTCGGCAACGACGCAAAACGCGGCGCCGCAAACGGGGTCAGCGCAAACAACGGCTCCTTCGCCGGATGACCCGAGGTTTGCCGCGTTTGTGTATGACGTCGTCTCAATCAAGCCGCACAAGGACGATCCAAACGCGCGGTCAATTTGGATGGGGATGCAGAACGAGACAGACGGCGTGACGATGAGGAGGGTTGGAGTGGAAATGATGCTCAGCGCCGCGTTTGGCAACCAGTACAGCAAGTTCAGTCGCCTGCCGAACTGGGCCTCGAGCGAGAGCTATGATGTTGACGCGAAGATGGAGCCCGAAGTGGCGGACGCGTTTCAAAAGCTCAGCCCCGCGGATCAAAAAATCGCGCGGAGACACATGATGCAGGCGTTTGTGCGGGAATACCTAAAGGCCGCGGTCCACATCGAGACCAATGAAGTTGCGTCCTACGATCTTGTTATCGCGAAGAATGGGCCGAAATTGAAGGAAGTGACCGACCCGGCCATTCCTGATCGCGGCTTCTCCGTCATGGGATCAAAATCCGGAACGGTGCTGGAAGCTCACGCCACCCAAATTGCCACTCTGTTGGGCCAAGTGTCATACGAAGCGGGCCGTCCCGTGTTTGACAAGACAGGTCTGACCGGCAAGTACGAATTCACGTTGAAATACTCTCACGAGAATTTGAATGCAGCGCCACCGGGACCGGATGGCGTGCCGGCTCCTCCGGCGGATGCCTCGCCGCCAATGGCGAAGGCGCTGGAAGAGCAACTCGGATTGAAGCTGGTGCCCGCGAAAGGAAATGTGGACTTGATTGTGATCGACCATGTGGAGAAGCCGAGCGGGAATTAGGGTGCGCCACATTTTCGCGGGAGCGCGGGACAGAGCAGAAGAGAAAAACCGGACAGACAGGAATGTCTGTGCTACACAAAAAGACAAAGGCAAAATCCCCGCGCGTTTTTTTTGGCGCGGGGGAGACGCGCGGCCGATCAGGCTCTGGTTGCGTTCCAAACGTAGAGGAAGTTTTCGTCCGTGGCGGTTGCGACATTCAATTTGGCGTTTCGAGTGGCGCGGTTCAGCGCCGAGCGGACGTTTTCCTTTGTATCACCGAGTTCGGCGAGAGGGATCCGGATGGCCGCGCCGTCCTTGAGCTGGCCAAGGTCGCGCATAATCATGGATACAATCAATTTGTGTTTGCCATTCCGTGAGTGAGGGACATCCCCCAGTTCCATGGTCCTGAAATTGGCCGACGCGCGTTTTGTTTTCACTTTTCGTCTCCCTGCCCGCAAACGTATAACTAACGCAGCGTATGATTATCATAAACGTAGTGCAGCGTACAACAGAAATAATCCTGCCGCCTTCCCTTCCTGCACGTGATTTGAATCCGGCGCGGTCGCGTTAACACCGCGCCGCTTCGCGCTAAGGCCAGCCGCATTAACGTGCAGAAATTTAGAAGATTCTCCCCGTATGAAACGGCGGCTGCTACGTTGCATGCAGCCGAAGGAGAGGCTGCCATGCGAACCGGTGAAAAATATTTCGAGCAGGTGCCAATTGAGGTAGTGGAGAAAATTCTGAGCGAGGCCGCGGAGGCGGAAGAAAAAGTGGGGAGGGGCCCCGCGGCAGATTTATTGCCGGAGCGCGGAGTCCCGTCTGAGCCTGTGGAGGAAAAAGGAGGCGCCCCATCCAAAAACGACCGATGAGAGAAATGATTTGGGTTGAAACGGGAACCAGGAGGGGTTGGACTTGCTCGGTTTGTGCCTGGGTGTTCAAACCTTCGGGGCCTCCACTTGGCAAGACCATTGAGGAGATGAAACGGAACTACGAGAGCCAAGGCCAAAAGGAATTTGCTGCTCACGTTTGCGCTCAACACCCAAAGGCGAAAGGGCCGGGAGACAAATCCTAAGACCAACTAGCATTGAGGCGCGTCTCGAGAGTGGCCGAGCGCGCCTCTTTTTCGTGGGCGGCGGATTGGGCAGAGGAGGAAAATCGCACAGCCAGGAGTGGCTGTGCCACGCAAGGCTTGAGGCGAAAAATGGCGTAGAGGATCTGCCTGCCTTATGTTGGGCGCCACCAGCTGGAGAGATGCGGCTGGCCGGCGACGAACTCGGTGGGGACGCCGGGGGCGGGGGACCATAGCTTGATGTTGGATTGATTGGCGAGTTCGGTGATGCGCTCAATTGGTTGGCGCCAGGCGTGGGGAGCCAGGCTGAAGAGGCCCCAGTGGATCGGCATCAAAAGGCCGGAGCCGCCCATCATCGCGAAGGCTTCGGCGGCGCCGTCGGGGCCCATGTGAATTGATTTCCACAGCGGGTTGTAGGCTCCGACTTCCAACATCGTGAGATCGAAGGGGCCGGGCTGACGTCCGATCTCGACGAAGCCATCCCACAAGCCGGAGTCAGCGCCGAAATAAATTTTGTGGCGCGCGCCTTGAAGGACGAACGAGGACCAGAGAGTATCGAAGCGGTCAAACATTCCACGGCCGGAAAAGTGGCGCGCGGGCAACGCGGTGATTTTTAGTTCCGGCGCGGGCTTGGATTCTGTGTCGCTTCGCGTACAGGCGACGGTCAGGGATTCGGTCCAATCGAGCTCCGTGATTTTTTCCGGTTTCACGCCGAAGCGGCGAAGCCGCTTGCCTACGCCGAGGGAGGTAATCCATCGCGCGTTGCTTGCCGCGGGAAGGTGCGAAAGCTTGCGGATGGTTTGCGCGCCTAGATGGTCGTAATGGTCGTGGGAGATCAGGATGACATCGAGCAGCGGCAACTCGTTCAAGGGCAGAGGGGATTCGAAAAAGCGCTTTGGGCCAGCCCAACTTACTGGCGATGCGCGCTTGTCCCAAACGGGGTCGAGGAGGACGCGGAGGCCGTCGATTTCGATGAGCATTGAGGAGTGGCCCATCCAGGTGATTCGGAGTCCGCTGGCGGGAGGGCGGTCATATACATGCGCATCCGTGCGGAATGGACCTAGGGCGCGGCGCGGGATGCGCTCTTCTTTATTTGTTTTATAAAGCTTCAGGACTTTGAAGATCAGGCCGAACATGGCCTGCTTGGTCGGAACGGGGTTCTGAAATTTTCGTCCCTTTTTTTTGGCGCGTTCGAGGGCTGGCACGTTTATTGGATGCGGGGCGAAAGGCTTCGGGCAAATTGGGGTGGGGGACATTGCTTGTGGCTCGAGTTGTGGCGAGTTATACGGATCCCTGCCTACCGGCAGGCAGGCTTCGGCCACAAACCGGCCTCAGGATGACAAGCTTTTTATGGCACCACTTTGAGATGAAAACGTCTCGGGCCCGAAACATCATCGGGAACGCAATCACGCTCTCCGGCGTCTATACATACGTAAGGATTGGCGATGCTTTGGCGGCAGATGTACCTGTGAATAAAGAGGTTGACTCAGGGCGTGCCTCCTTTGTAACCTTGCGAGGTTTTGGTGACGCAGAGGTGGCCCGCTGCATCTAATCTAGTGCGCGCAGGGGTATGCTTCCGGCAGGCAGCCTGCCTACCCCGCCTACCGGCGGGCAGGCGGCAGGCAGGACCGGGGCAGGGCGCGGGTGATCAGAGGCGGCAACGAGGGGATTTATCTCACCGGTGGGTTTCCACCATCTTGTAAGCTTTGAAGAAAATGAGGCCGCCGAGGTGTCTCCTGTGGCGCGCAGGACACAATTTTGCGGCAGCAATGCGTCAAAGAGGCCTTCCGGGGCCGAAATTGTCGCCAGAATTCGGGCCGCCGCGCCGCCTATATATAGAGGGTCTTTTTTAGCCGCCTGGCGTGAAATTGGCCGCGGTATCGCGGGAGGATAGTTTGGCCGTTCTACTGGAAGAAAAATACGATCAGGTACGCCAGCTCATTAGCATGGGCAAGGAGCGGGGGTACCTTCTCTACGACGAGGTCAACGACCTCCTGCCGCCCGAAGTGCATTCATCCGAGGAAATTGACGACCTGCTCTCGACATTTGAGCGCTACGGGATTGACATCTACGAGGACGTGAACGCCGCGAAGGCGGCGCGCGCCGCAGCTGAGAACGACGGCGGAGCGGAAGTCGAGGTGAAGGAGAAGGAAGAAGGAACGGCGGCGGATGAAGGCGAACTGGACCTGACGCCGGGGACGCTTGAGAAAACAAACGACCCCGTCCGGATGTATCTGCGCGAGATGGGGACCGTGCCGCTGCTGACGCGCGAAGGCGAAGTTGCGATTGCCAAGCGCATCGAGCGCGGGCAAAACCTCGTCCTGAAAATAATTTCGCGTTCGCCCATCGTGCTGAAGGAATTGCTGGATGTGGCGAAGGATTTGCGCGAGGGGAACCGGTCGATCAAGGAGATCGTCCAGTTTGATGATGAAGAGCTGACCGAAGAAAAGATTGAAGCGAAGACCCGCGCGACGCTGAAGACGCTGGACAAAATCCAAAAACTTTACGACG
The DNA here is from genome assembly GCA_963737185.1 of uncultured Acidobacteriota bacterium. GTDB lineage: Bacteria > Acidobacteriota > Terriglobia > Acidiferrales > UBA7541 > DASTCZ01. The sequence continues at coordinate 450,769 of CAVTRS010000022.1, forward strand.
ACAGCCTAAAGCAGGCGGAAAAGCTGGCGAAAATTCCGCGCGCGAAGAAGCGGACGTATCTTCGCGCGAAATACCATTTGGCGCGGACGCGGATTGAGATGTCCGTGGTGGTGCGCTCATTCGATTACAACCTTTTTGAGCGCAAGCGGCTGATTGACACGATCCGGCACACGGTGGACCGCTTGCAGGCGTTGGAGCGCGAGGCCGGGAAACTCGAGCGGCGCGCGGAAGCGAGCAAGGGCGAAAACGCAGCGGAAGCGCGGAAGGAATTGCGCGAGCGGCGCGCGGAGGTCCGCGAGATTGAATCGGCGAGCGAGGTGGGGCTCGTCGAGCTGAAGCGCATGCAGGGCGTGATTGTGCGCGGCGAAGTGGAAGCGGAAATCGCCAAGAAGGAATTGATCGAGGCGAACCTGCGGTTGGTGGTTTCCATCGCGAAAAAATATACGAACCGCGGCTTGCAATTCCTGGATTTGATTCAGGAAGGCAACATCGGGTTGATGAAGGCCGTGGATAAATTCGAGTGGCGCCGGGGATATAAATTTTCGACCTACGCGACCTGGTGGATCCGGCAGGCCATCACGCGCGCGATTGCCGATCAGGCGCGCACCATCCGCATCCCGGTGCACATGATCGAAACGATCAACAAACTGATCCGCACGCAGCGGCAGCTTGTGCAGGAATTGGGGCGCGAGCCTACGTCGGAAGAGATCGCAAAGCGGATGGATATTCCGGTCTCGAAGGTGCGCAAGATTTTGAAGATTGCGCAGGAGCCGATTTCGCTCGAGACGCCCATTGGTGAAGAGGAAGATTCGCACCTTGGAGATTTCATCGAGGATAAGGCCGTGGTGTCGCCTTCGGATGCGGTGATCAATTTGAATTTGAAGGAACAAACTTCGTCGGTGCTGAAGACGCTTACGCCGCGCGAAGAGAAAGTTATCAAGATGCGGTTCGGACTAGACGACGGGAGCGAACACACGCTCGAGGAAGTCGGGCAGTCGTTCGCCGTGACACGCGAACGTATCCGTCAGATTGAAGCGAAGGCGCTGCGCAAGTTGCGGCATCCTTCGCGCTCGCGGAAGTTGCGGGCGTTCCTGGAAGGGCCCTCGCGCGATTATTTATGAGAATTGGGGCCGCGAGACCGGCCCTAGCTTGACCCGTCTCATAAATGGTTTGACAGGCTGTCGTGCCGATCCCAGGGGCTAAAGCCCGCGGAATTCTGCATTCGTCCGGCCCGGCTGAAGCCGTGCCCTGATACGGGTCGCTTACAAGATTACCCCCACCTTTTCTCACCTTTCGATCGTTGCCTCCTAATTCCTTATTTTTGCGGAACTTATTTCGTGACCTTTCGTATGTTTAGACGTCTAGGTATTCAGAGGTCTTGGCATGCCGAAAACGGATTCACTGCAAGGCTCGCTTGATTTGCTGGTGCTGAAGGTGCTTTCGCGCCGGGCGCGATTGCACGGGTACGCGATTATGTCCGCAATCCAATCGATTTCCGGCGAAGTGCTGCGGGCCGAGGAAGGCTCACTTTATCCGGCGCTGCACCGGATGGAAGAGGCCGGGTGGATTCGCGCGGAGTGGGTCACGAAGGAGAACGGGCGGCGGGCGCGGGTGTATGAATTGAGGGCGGCCGGTAAGAAGCAGCTCGCTGCTGAGGAGTCGCGGTGGCGCGTGGTTACGGCGGCGGTGAATCGCGTGTTGAGGACGGCTTGAAATGGGATTGTGGACGCGCATCGGGAATTTGATTCGCGGGGAGCGATTGAACCGCGAGATTGATGAGGAGCTGGAGTCGCATGTCGCGGAAGCGATCGAGCAGGGTCGCGATCCGAATGAAGCGCGCAGGGCGTTTGGCTCGGCGCTGCGACCGCGAGAAGAAAGCCGCGACGTGAAAATTATTGCGTGGCTGGATTCGCTGCGCGCGGATGCGGTGTTCGGCTGGCGGCGACTTGTGAAGAATAAAGTTACGTCAGCAGCGGCGATCCTATCGCTGGCGTTGGCGATTGGTGCGTGCACAGCGGCGTTCCGGTTGATTGATGCCGTGCTGCTGCGGCCATTGCCGGTGGCGAATCCCGAGCGGCTTTACGAGGCGGGCAGCGAGGGAATCGATCCGGGCGGACATCAGAGAATATCTGATAGTTTTGCGTATCCGCTCTTTACACAAATGCGCGCGGTGGCCAAAGGGCAAGCGGAGATGATCGCGATTTCAGACGCCAACCATGTTGACGTGACCTTCGAATCGGATCGGGAGATGGAAAAGGCGTATCTGCAATATGTGTCGGGCTGGATGTTTGGTTCATTTGGAATTAAGCCCGCATTGGGGCGGGTGTTGACGGAAAGCGATGACCTGACGCCGCGCGCGCATGCGTATGCGGTGCTTTCTTACGGCTACTGGACGCGCCGGTTTGGACAGGATCCGAAAGTAATCGGACAAACGTTTCAGACAGGTACTGATCTGTACGAAATTGTCGGCGTCGCAGAGGAGAAATTCACGGGGACTGAACCAGGAACGATTCCGGATATTTTTGCCCCGACGATGATGTATGAGGGAGTTACGCACAACGATTGGAGCTGGCTTCGGACGTTTGTGCAATTGAAAGATGGCGTTGGCACCGAACCGCTTCGCAGCCAGTTGAATGCGGCGATGAGGGCCTTCAACGAGGAAAGGGTGAAGGAGTTCGGAGAAATGCCGCAGCGGCTCATAGACAACGTTCTGAACCAGAAGATGGTGCTGCAACCGGCGGCCTCCGGCGCGTCCGATCTGCAGGAGAATTATCAGCGCGCATTGGCAGCACTGGGCGTGCTGGTGATGCTGGTACTGTTGATCGCGTGCGCGAATGTTGCAAACCTGATGATGGGGCAGGCGGCAGCGCGGGCACGCGAAATGGCGCTGCGGGTTTCGATTGGGGCGGGACGCTGGAGACTGGTGCAACTCGTGCTGGTGGAAAGCGCGCTGCTCGGGATCACCGCGGCGGCAATCGGCGGAATATTTGCGTGGAGGGCCGCGCCGTTTGTCGTGGGAATGATTAATCCGCCGGATAATCCGGCGCGATTGGCGCTTCCAGCGGATTGGCGCGTGCTTGGATTCGGCGTGGCGCTCGCGTTCGGCGTGACGTTTCTTTTTGGGCTAGCGCCGGCGCTGCGCGCATCGGGAGTGAAGCCTGTGAGCGCGCTCAAAGGCGGGGAGGACCCGCACTCGAAACGGCGTTTCATGCACGCGATGATCGCGGCGCAAGTTGCATTTTGTATTCTGGTGCTTTTTATCTCAGGGCTGTTCGTGGCGACGTTTGAACGTTTGCAAAACCAACCCACGGGATTTTCCGCCGAGCGAATTCTGACTCTCGAAACGATCGCCCAGCAACCGCAGTTGCCGGTGTACTGGGAACAAGCGGCGGATCATTTGCGGAGCGTGCCGGGTGTGGAGGCGGCGGCAGTTTCGGGCTGGGCGTTGATGTCCGGAAACGGGTGGAACGGATTGATTTCCATCAACAGCGGCCCGCCGAGCCAGGACCTCGCTTATTTCCTGAATGTTTCGCCGGGATGGTTGGACGTGATGAAGATTCCCATTGTTTCCGGGAGAGATTTCCGGCCGAGCGACACTACTCCGGGTGCGGCGATCGTGAACGAGGCCTTCGCGAACGAATATTTCAAGGGCGAGAATCCAATTGGGAAAACTTTTGAAAAAGCAAACGGAGAAAAAGGCCACATCCATTTTGAAATTGTGGGAGTGGTTGGTAACGCGCGCTATCGGGACATGCGCGAGCCAATCATGGCGACGGCGTACGTCCCGTTTAGAACCGTGGACCAAGAAAGGATGATTGACGCAAATGGCGCATCGGTGCCACGAAAGACGGGGACGTTTATTGTGCGAACGTCGAATGCGAATCCCATGGTGATGGGGCGAATTCTGCGGGAAGAAGTGGCGCGCGCACGCACGGAGTTTCGGGTGAGCAATATCCGGACGCAAAAGGAATTGGTTGAGCAGCACACGGTGCGCGAAAGATTGCTGGCGACGCTGGCGATATTTTTTGGGGGAGTGGCGCTGCTGCTTGCGGGGATCGGACTTTATGGCGTGCTGTACTACTCAGTGGTGCAACGTAAGCGGGAGATTGGGATTCGGATTGCGGTGGGCGCGCAGACGAGCGATGTGGCGCGGCTGGTGACGAAGGAAGTTTTGTACATGATATTGGGCGGGGCGGTTGCGGGGATCGCGCTGGGGATTGGGTCGGTGAAATATATCGAGTCGCTGCTCTATGAAGTGAGGGCGACGAGCTTGCCGATGCTGGCGCTGCCCGCGCTGACGATTCTTGCGGCGGCTTTCCTGGCGGCGCTGCCCGCGGTGATCCATGCGGTGCGGATTGATCCGGTGAAGATGCTGCGATCGGAATAAATGCGGGGAGATTTTCGCGCTCAGGCGATTGTGGATCGCGCTGCTGCGGCGGCTTTCAGGCAATTGGGGCAGAGGCAATCTTTGTACTTAGCGCGGAGGGCGGCGAGTGTATCGGGCTTGAGTTTTATGTCATCGCACCAGCAGGGGCCCCAGGGTGCGTGGCAATCAAATTTCGCGCCGCATTTTTCACAGGTTTTTTGCTGCGGCGAGTTTGAAGTTTGACGCGGTGATTGCTGATTGTCGGCCATTTATTCGTCCTGCCAGATTGGTTCCCTTGATTCTACTGCAAATCACTTGCTGCGTTCGCGGACTTGCTCTTCGGTGAGGCCGTAGAGCGGCGGCGTGGGAACGTCTAGCATCGCGAGATAGAGATAGATTTGCCCGCGATGATGGATTTCGTGCTCGACCATCAGGCGCAGCCATTTCCAGAGAGTGATGGATGCGCCGTCTGGCGTTTCGCATTTGCGGAGGAGGTCGGCGTCGGTAAGCGCGCCGAAAATTTCCATGGACTCGCGGTGAAGGCGATCAGCGTAGGCGAACACGGCGTCGTAGCCGTTGGCTAGTTCGCGTGCATGGCCCGGATAACGGCTCGGAAGGAAGCGCGCATTCTCGGCCCACATGTATCGCTCGGTGCCGGCGAGGTGGCGTAGAAGATCGCCGAGGGTGAAACGGCCGGGCTTGAAGGTCCATTCGAGTTTATCGGCTGGGATGCACGGGGCAACGCGGAGGGTGCGGGCGCGGACTTTCTCGAAGTAATCCAAGAATTGGGTAGCATTGGGATTCTGGGATGGATTGATCGGGACTGGCGGAATTTGCATAGGCGTGGCCTTACAAATCAATTCGATGATGTTGCACGAAGCCCGGCTTCAATTATTTTGGCGTTGGGAGATTTACGGAGGTGGCGTATTGATAGACGAGCTGGGAGCCGCGGTCGGCGCCGACGACGGTGAGAATGGCGAGCGCGATGAGTCCGGCAAGGAAGATGCGGCGAAGTCCGGCGGTGAAGTCGCCGCACTTCGCGTAACAGAGAATGCAGAGAGCGAACGCAAGGCTGGTGGTGATGAACATGATGGTTTCGTGAATTTCGAGGACGTCTTGTACGTGCGGGAGTTCCGGGACGGAAGATTGCGCGAGCCAGCCGGATGCGGCGGCGAAGAATCCTCCGAGCGTGCCGAGGTAGAGGAGGCGGATGGCGGTGCGGTGCCAGTCGTCGCGGGCGCGCCACACGGAGAGGACTTCATAGAGAAGGGCGACGAGCCAGAGCGCGATAGGAAAATGAACGAAGAGCGGATGGTAATTCAGCATGGCTTTCATTCCGGGAAACATGGTTAAGCCTCCGGGCGCGGGCCGAGGCGCGTCGAAATTATTGCGCCAAATTGGCGAAGAGCGATTCTGGCGCAGACGAGGCGCGGAAGCAAAGAGATATCTTCTATAATCCGGGCGTCGAAATCGCTGCACGGGGAGATTGCATGGGCGCGGAAATTAAATGCAGAGTGAGATTCGAGAAACAATCGGGCGAAGGGCGCGCGCTGCTGGAAACGAGCGAGATTATTTTTCGCGGGGATTTCCGGTTGAAGATTCCGTTTGCCGATATCACGGCGGCGAAAGCCGTGAATGGGGAATTGCGGGTGCGGTTCGCTGAGGGCGAAGCAATTTTCGAGATTGGCGCGGCGGCGGAGAAATGGGCGGAGAAAATACTTCATCCGAAGAGCGTGATTGAAAAGATTGGCGTGAAGGCGGAGGCAAAGGCGGTTGTGCTGGGGGTAAAGGATGCGGACTTCCTGAAGAAGTTGCGCGCAGTGGCGGATTGTTCGGAAAAGTTGGGGCGCGGGGGCGAATTGGTTTTCTTTGGCGCGGAAAGCGCGGCGGAATTGAAGCGTGTGGAGGGGTTGGCGAAGCGGCTGGCGCCAGCAGCGGCGCTTTGGATTATTTATCCGAAGGGGCGCAAAGAGATTACGGAAGTGGGCGTGATTCATGCCGGACGCGCGGCGGGGTTGGAGGATGTGAAGGTGGTGGGATTTTCGGCGACGCACACGGCGCTGAAATTTGTGATACCGGTTGCCGAGCGCTCGAATAAATAGTGCTTATCATGCTCTGTTAGCCCTTCCGATTTTCATTTGACGAGAACTCATTCGAGATTCGCGAGTCCGCCCCCAGGCGGGAGCCTGGGGGCTCTGCAAGAATTAGTGGGGTGGGGATTAACAAAATGGGATGTCGGCGGGGCGAAAGGATTCTATGATGGGCAGATGGCGGCGCTCCTGGAGTTGCGGGAACTGACGGTGGAGCTGCCCACGGCTGGTGGGTGGGTTCGTCCGGTGAATGGAGTATCGCTACGGATTGAGGCGGGCGAGGCGCTGGGATTGGTGGGCGAATCAGGGTCGGGGAAAACGATGCTGGCGCTGGCGTTGATGGGGTTGCTGCCGGATGGGGCGCGGGTGAGCGGCGAGGCGATGCTTGCGGAGACGGGAGAAAACCCAGACGCAAGTACGGCGTCTGGGGCACCCGTGGCGACTACCACAGATCTTGCGGCGAGGCGTGGAGAAAAAGAGTGGCGCGCGATTCGCGGGCGGCGGATCGCGATGGTGTTCCAGGAGCCGATGACGGCGCTGAATCCGGTGATGCGCGTGGGGAAGCAGGTGGCGGAAGCTGTTCGCGCGCACAATCCGAAAATGGCCCGGGCAGAAGTGAAGCGGCGCACGATTGAGGCGCTTGAGCGCGCGGCGGTGCCGGAGCCGGGGTTGCGCGCGCGGCAATATCCGCATGAGCTATCGGGCGGGCTGCGTCAACGGGCGCTGATCGCGATGGCGATCGCGGCGGGGGAAACGAATGCGGAAGGTGAGCAAGGATTGCGGGGCGCGCAAAGACTGCTGATTGCGGATGAGCCGACGACGGCGCTCGATGTGACGGTGCAGAAGCAAATTTTGGAATTGCTGGCGGAGTTGCGGCATACGCTCGGGCTTTCGCTGCTGTTCATCACCCACGATCTTGCGGTGGTGGGGCAAGTGGCGGACCGCGTGGCGGTGATGTACGCGGGGCGCGTTGTGGAAGAAGGGCCGGCGGCGGAGGTGTTGCGCGCGCCGCGGCATCCGTACACGGAAGGATTGCTGCGCGCTTCGCCGACGCTGAAGCGCGGCGGCCTCATGGCGATTCCGGGGACGGTGCCTGCGCTGGGTGCGTTGCCGCCGGGATGCGCGTTTGAACCGCGGTGCGCGAAGAGAGTGGCGGAGTGTGTGCGCGCAGTGCCGGAGATGCGCGCGGCGGGGGCGGGACATGAGGCTCGGTGCGTTTTAGTGTGAGAGTGAGGAGGCGTAGGTGGAGGCGGCGGCTTATTGGAAGGATTCTTCGCCCGCTGCGGCGGGCTCAGAATGACAAGCAATAATAATAAGAGGCAGGGGAATTGAAATGAAAGAAGCGGAACAACACGATTTGGTGCGGGACCGGTTCACGAAGACGGCGGAAAACTTTTCTGCGTTTGTGTTGAACCAGCGCGTGGAGGAGGCGAGCCGCCTTGCGGAGCTGGCGACGGAAGGCGCGGATGCGCGAGGATGGCGCGCGCTGGATCTGGCTTGCGGGCCGGGGACGTTTGCGCGGGCGATGGCGGCGCGGGTGCGATTCGTTGCGGGACTGGATTTGACTCCGGCGATGCTGGCGCGGGCGCAAAAGGCGGTGGGCGAAGTGACGCATGCGTGCGCGTTTGCGTGCGGCGATGCGGGGCGGATGCCGTTTAGCGGCGGCGCGTTTGACGCGGCGACGTGCGGGTTTGCGTTGCACCACATGCAAAATATTCCACGTATTCTTGCGGAGCTTGCGCGGATTTTGCGAGCGGGCGGGCGCGTGGCGATACGGGACATCATTGTGCCGGAAGGCGCCAGCTCAGAAGCGAACACGCGGATCGAACAGGCGCGCGATCCTTCGCACACTCGATGTCTTGGCGTGGGCGAAATGCGCGAGCTATTCGGGGCGGCGGGATTGCGCGTGCGGAAGGAAGAGTTATCCGCGCGTCCGCGTGGTTTCGATAGCTGGATGCATGTGGTGAATGCGGAGCCGGGATCGGCAATGTACAACGATGTGCGGAGATTGCTGGAGGCGACGATCGAGAATGATGCGGCGGGGATGCGTCCGCGGCGGAAAGAAAATGGGGGATTGGAATTCTCGGTGACGACGTTGTGCATTGTTGGGGAAAAAGTGTGAGGCGTTAGAGGCCTCAGGTCTGACCGCCGAAAAACGGCGGCCGTGACCTGAGCTACAGGAAATACTCCGTACTATGACAACGCCACTTTTGGAAGCTCGCGATTTGCGAAAAAGTTTTGCTTCGGCGGAGGAGCGATTCGCGGGCGAGGAGCGGGAGCGCAGGCTTGCGGTGGATGGAGTGAGCCTCGAGCTGCGCGAAGGGGAGACGCTCGCGATTGTGGGCGAATCGGGTTGCGGGAAGACGACGCTCGCGCGGATGCTACTGCGGCTTATCGAGCCGGATAGTGGGGAGATTCGATTTGAGGGAGCGGATCTGCGCGCGGCGCACGGGGAAGAGTTGCGGCGATTGCGGGCACGGATCCAGATGGTGTTTCAGGATCCGTTTTCGTCGCTGAATCCGCGGATGCGGGTGGGTGCGATTGTGGGCGAGCCGCTGGCAATTCACGAGCCGGACATTGATATCGAAGAACGCAGGCGGCGGGTGGATGAGACGCTTGCGGCGGTGGGACTTGATGGCGCGGCCGCGGCGCGGTATCCGCACGAATTTTCAGGCGGGCAACGGCAACGGATCGGGATTGCGCGGGCGCTGGTGATGCGTCCGAAGTTGGTGATAGCGGATGAGCCGGTGTCAGCGCTGGATGTGTCGGTGGGCGCGCAGATATTGGAATTATTCGCGCGATTGCAACGCGAGTTTTCCCTGACCTACCTGCTGATTTCGCACAGCCTGCCGGTGGTTGCGCAGATTGCGACGCGCGTGGCGGTCATGCGGGCGGGAAAGTTTGTGGAGGAAGGGCCGGTGGAGCAAGTGCTTGAGCGGCCGGCGCACCCTTATACACAGGCGTTGCTGGCGGCAGTTCCGGTGTTGCCGGCATGAACCAATTATGATCGGGGGAAAATTTTTGATTCAGTTGAAACCTCCGCACAGAAACGCGGAGCGCAAAAGCCGCGCCTCAGGTCCCGGCAAAGACCGCCGGGGACCTGAGCTACAGGATGGTTCCTACTTGAAACTTTCGCGAAAGTAGGCCGTAATACCGGGCAGCGGACGGCTCGTACACATTCACAATGGAGGGATTGCCATGGGAACCACTGCGGTTGCGCCTGCACCACCACCCGGGGGAGAGCCAGCGAAAATAGGGGCGTTTGGTCGAATCACGGGCGTGCTGTTCAGTCCCGGGGCGACGTTTGAAGATATCGCGCGGAAGCCGAGCTGGCTTTTGCCGATGGTGATCCTCGTGATTCTGAATCTCGGGGTCACGGCGCTCGTCGTGAAGAAATTGGATTGGGCCACGATGATCCGGGATCAAATCGAAAGTAATCCCCGAGCCGCGCAGTTGACGGATGACCAGAAAAACACGCAAATCGCTATGGGAGTCAAATTGGCTCCCTACATTGCGTGGGTGGGCGGAGTCCTCGGGATACCAATCGTTTCGTTGGTTATGGCGCTGGTGTACTGGCTGGGGTTCAACCTTTTCAAGGGGGCAGGACTTAGATTCTCGACTGCGTTTGGGATTGTGGTCCACGCGCTGGTGCCGACAATGATGGCGTTCATTCTGACGGGGATAATCTTGTATTTAAAACCGGCGGATGAAATAAATCCCGATCCGTCAAGGATGGCGGCGACGAGTCTGGCCGCGTTTCTCCCATCGTCGGCGCCGAAGTGGCTTGTATCGCTGGGCGGCTCGCTGGATATTTTCTGGATTTGGTGCCTGGCACTTCTTGGGATTGGATTTGCAGCCGCAAACCCGAGAAAAATTACAAAGGGGAGCGCGTTTGCAATCGTAATCGGAATTTGGCTGGTGTGGGTGCTCGCGAAGGTTGGATGGGCCGCAGCGTTTAGTTAAAGCGACATTCTCCGCGAATCTATCTTCTTGTGTGCGAAGATTCGCAGAGGTCGCGCCTTGCTAGTAGACTGGCGCGATGGGGTTTCGCTTTGAGGTGCTGAAAACAGATCGCTCCGGCGCGCGGCTGGGGCGGATGCACACGCCGCACGGAGTGGTGGATACACCGGCATTCATGCCGGTGGGCACGGCGGCGAGCGTCAAGGGAATGAAGCAAGAAGCGCTCGAAGAGCTGGGCGCGCAAATTCTGCTGGGCAATACCTACCATTTATATCTTCGTCCCGGGCATGAAGTAATTCGCAAATTGGGCGGGCTGCACCGATTCATGGCGTGGCCGCGCGCGATCCTTACGGATTCGGGCGGCTACCAGGTGTTCAGTCTCGCGGATTTGCGAAAGGTCACGGATGAGGGCGTGACGTTCCGGTCGCACTTGGATGGCGCGGAGCACTTGCTCACACCGGAGAAGGCGTTCGAAATTCAGATGGCGCTGGGCTCGGACATCATGATGGTGCTCGACGAGTGCATCGAGCATCCCGCGAGCGAGGAGCGCGCGCGAAAGGCGGCGGCGCGGACGCTGGACTGGGCGCGGCGGTCGCGCGATGCGTTCGCAAAAATATCCGGTGCACGCGGAGGAGAAAACCCACACGCAAGGACGGCGTGTGGGGCACCCGGCAAGCAAAACGGGAAACAGGATCAGGCGCTCTTTGGAATTGTGCAGGGCGGGACGTTTGCCGAGTTGCGAAAGCAGAGCGCGCGCGACTTAGCAGAGCTGGGCTTCGATGGGTATGCAGTGGGGGGGCTCGCGGTCGGGGAGCCGCACACGTTGACGTGCGAAATGACGGCAGAGGTGACGCCGCTCTTGCCAGCGGGGAAGCCGCGCTACCTGATGGGCGTGGGGAAGCCGGAAGACATCCCTGATTACGTGCGGCTTGGGATAGACATGATGGATTGTGTGCTGCCGACGCGGAGCGCGAGGCACGGATGCATCTATACGTCGACTGGGCGAGTGCTAATCCGACAGGCGCGGTACGCTGAGGATGCTCGGCCGCTCGACGAAGCGTGCGAATGCGGGGTGTGCAAGCGGTATTCGCGAGCCTATTTAAGGCATCTATTCATGGCGGGCGAGATACTGGGAGCAGTCCTGGCGACCCACCATAACGTCCACTTTTACCTTGACCTGATGGGTCGAATCAGGCAGGCTATTGAGTTTGGGGACCTGTCGGAATTTTCCTCCGAGTTAAGGTTGCGTCTGGGTGCGGGCCCCGGATAGTTCCCGCGGGAAAGTAGGGTTGGCCCACCAGGCGTTCCCCGTAAGACGCGGAACCGTCCTGCCCTCCCTTTGCCCGGGCGTGGCAGGATTGCTGTTCTAGGCATGTCCTTGGGGCGGCTCTCGAGTGGGGCCGCGAGGCGAGTGGCGGCAAGCGAAACGCGAGTGGGGTGGAGAAGATGAACTTAGGGCCAATAGCGCAATTTCTACCGATCCTCCTGATCATGGTGATTTTCTATGTGCTGCTGATTCTGCCGGCGCAAAAACGGCAGAAGAAGACGGCGGCGATGCTCGCGGCACTGAAAAACGGCGACAAGGTGATTACGAACGGCGGCGTCTTCGGAACGATTGTCGGACTGGAAGACGAAGCGGTGCAGCTGCGGATCGCGGATCAAGTGAAGGTGAAGGTGCTGCGGTCGGCGATTGCGGGACTCCAACCGGAAAACAAGGAAAGTTGATGGTCGCGAAGCACGCGGACCTAACGCAACGATGAACTCGAACTTGAAATGGAAGGCAATCTCGGTAGCAACCGTGGTGGTGATTTGTTTCTACGGCCTATTCGGGCTGCCGGATTTTCCAAAATCGTTTTCGATGATCAAGGATAATTTTGCCCAGCGAATCAAGCTGGGGCTGGATCTGCAGGGCGGGACGCATTTGATTTTGCAAGTGCAGGTGAACGAGGCGATTCGCCAGGAAACCGCGTCGCTGGCGGATGACATCGTCACCAAGCTGCGCGCCAAGAATATTTCTTCCGATCAGCCAGTGCTCGTCTCAGACACGCAAGTCAGAATTTCAAATGTCCCGCCCGCAAGTATTGCCGATTTTCGGACCATCGCCGGCGATTACGCGCAAACGTGGGATTTGAGCCCCGCGCCGGGCGAAGTGAACGGTTATTTGCTGACGATGCGGCAGAGCGAGGTCGTGGCGATCCAGGACCGCACGATGTCGCAATCGGTGGAAACCATCCGGCGGCGTATTGACGAACTTGGTTTGACGGAACCGTTTGTCGCACCTTACGGCCAGGGCGACAACGAAATCATCGTGGAATTGCCGGGTGAGACCGATCCGATTCGCGCAAAGGACGTGATTTCGGCGGGCGGGCAATTGGAAATCCGATACGTGCCGGACGCCACGCCCTATCCGTCACAGGCGGCGGCACTTTCGGCAAAGAACGGAATTCTTCCGCCGGGAACAGAACTGATGCCCGGAACGGGTAGTGCATGCGGCGGACAGGCTGCGGCAGGCGCCGCAGGCGGGTGCTTCATTATCGTTAACCGGGTTCCGGTTATTACCGGGACAGATTTGCGCGGCGCCACGCCGGTGCCAAATCCTCGGAAGCCCCCCTATTACGAGGTGGAATTCCGTCTGACGGTCGACGCCGGACGCAACAAATTTGGCCCATTCACGGAATCACATATTGGCCAGTATTTGGGGGTCATCCTGGACCACCAGGTAGAGACAGTTGCAGTGATTGAAGCCAAGATTGAGGATTCGGGAGACCTCGAAGGGTCGTACACGGAGGAGCAGGCAAACGACGAATCGCTGATTCTAAGTGCGGGCGCGCTTCCTGCAAGCGTCAAGTACCTGGAGGAGAGCACGGTAGGGGCGTCGCTCGGCGCGGATTCGATTCGGCACGGATTCCAGGCCTCGGTCACGAGCCTGATTGTGGTGCTGATATTTATGGTGGTGTATTACCGGTCGGCGGGAGTAAACGCGGTGGTCGCGCTGCTCCTGAATCTTGTGATTTTGCTTGCTGCGCTGGCTTATTTTGAGGCGGTGCTGTCGTTGCCCGGCATCGCGGGCGTTATTTTGACAATCGGCATGGGCGTGGATTCGAACGTCCTTATATTTGAGCGCATCCGTGAAGAGTTGCGCGGAGGGAAAGCGCCTGCCTCCGCAGTGGATTTGGGATTCAAAAGGGCATTTTTGACAATCATTGACACGCACGTGACGACGGTGGTTTCGGCGGCGTTCCTGGGACTCATGGGGACAGGTCCAGTCCGAGGATTTGCGATCACACTGGTCATCGGTTTGGTGGCAAACCTGTTTACTTCGGTCTATGTGTCGCGGTTGATTTTTGACTGGCACCTGGCAAAGGCGCCGCGGCAGGCGGAATTGAGCATATAGGCTTCGAGAGCAATCAATTGGAACCCGGAGAGGCTCGCCGGTGTCTAACTGGGACGGGTAAGGACAGGGATGAATTTCTTTAAGCAAGTCGACCTTGACTGGATGGGGAAGGCGAAGTATTTCGTGGCGCTTTCCCTGACGCTGCTGGCGATTGGGGTCGCGGCCACGATTTACCATGGGGGCCCGACCTACGGAATTGATTTCAAGGGCGGCACGCTGGTGACAGTGCCCTTCGCGAAACCTCCCGATATTGACAACATCCGCAAAGACCTAACGGCACAAGGGCTTGGCAAGAGCACGATTCAGTCTCTGCATGACATCACAAACCCGAGCGCGAACAACGTGGTCATCGGCCTTGAAGAAACAGGCAGCGGTGAGCAGGCGTTGGATGAGGGCAAGACAAAGATCATTAACGCTCTGCGGCTGAGTTTTCCTTCCTCCGAAGCCGGGAAGCAGGATTTCAATTTTATGACTGCTTCGGACATTGCCGATGCTCTGGTGCGTCGCGATCCGCTTGGGCTGGGCGTTGCCGCGGGAGACAGGTACAGGGTGATTGCGCAGCAGCTCGCGAGTTTTCGCGACAAGAGCCGCAACGGCGTTGTCTCCGACATTGGAGATTTGAGCAATGCCGGCGTCGCACCCCAAGTTGTCGCCGCGTTGCGAACAGATTTTTATGCGGGCCCGTTTGGATTGCCGAGCGCACAGATTGTCGGGCCGAAGGTTGGAGGGGAGTTGCGCAATCAGGCGGTGTACGTGACCCTCTATGCTTTGGGCGGGATGCTGTTATATATTGCCCTGAGGTTCGCTGGCGATTCACTGCTGCGCGCGGGCAGGAGCGGCGGGGAATCCAGCGGAATCATCGAGTGGTTCCTGCGGTTGATGGACAAGGGGATATTTGGAATCGCGGCCGTGGTTGCGGTGTTCCACGACGTCCTGATCACACTGGGGCTTTTTTCATTGTTCCGCGGGTACTTCGAGATTTCGCTGACGGTGATCGCGGCGCTCCTGACGCTGGTAGGCTATTCGATGAACGACACGATCGTTATTTTTGATCGCATCCGCGAGAACATCCGATTGATGCGGCGCGAACCGTTTCCGGACATTGTGAACCGGTCGATCAATCAAACGCTTTCGCGGACCATCCTGACGAGCGGTCTGACGTTCCTGACGGTGCTGGTGCTCTTCGTGATGGGCGGGCCCGCGCTCCGGAGCTTCTCCTTTGCGTTGGTGATTGGTATTGTGGTAGGAACTTATTCGAGTTTTGGTATTGCTGCGCCTCTGGTGGTGGCTTGGAACCGCTGGAGAGGGCCCAAGGGAACAGTAATGGCCGGATCCGCAGCCGGCAATAAACCCGGACAGGTGAGGCGAGTACCCGCCTGACTTACTCCGGGAGGAGGCAAGAGTCATGTTTGAAGATCTGGTTGAAAGTACTCCGGGTGGCCGGGGGAAAACAAATAAGTGGTGGACTGTAATCGTATCCACTCTAGGGCAGGCGGGGGTGATAGCCATCATCTTGATCATTCCGTTGTTGGTCACGCCAGCTTTGCCGAAGACGCTGCTTTCCAGTATGTTGCTCGCCCCGCCGCCGCCGGCAGCGCCTCCTCCTCCACCTACAGTGCAACCGATTGTAGTAAAGAAGCCGCCGACACGAATGATTGATCAAGGAAAGCTCATTGCGCCGAAATCCATCCCCAAGCAGGTCGCGCTTGTAAAAGAAGAAGAGTTGCCGCCGGATCTTCCGACTACGGGAGGAACGGGCGGCGGGGTACAGGGCGGAGTGCCCGGCGGGATCACGGGCGGCGTGATGGGAAGTATTATCAACAGTTCACCATCTGCTCCGCCGCCACCACCTCCGCCGAAGGAAGTGATTCCCACGCGCATCCCTGTGGGCGGCGATGTTCAGAAGTCAAAACTGATTAACCAGGTTACGCCGATCTATCCGCGCTTTGCACAGCAAATGCGCATCCAAGGGACAGTGCGGTTACACGCCACAATATCGAAGGACGGGCGTGTAATGGAACTGACGCTTGTTTCGGGACCACCGCAGCTCGTTCAGGCGGCGATGGACGCAGTAAAGCAATGGCGATTTAGCCCGACGACGCTCAACAACACGCCGGTAGAAGTGGACTGCGTTTTTGACGTGAAATTCGTATTGTAGTGAAACCGCACGGCGCGGGCTTTGTCCGCGCTGCAAGTTTCCGCCTGAGGCGACCCGAGGGTAGCCACTGGCATTCTCTGCGGGATCCAAAGAAAGGAAAAAGGAGCCAACTCAATGTTTGCAACCGTATCAGCGGCAATCTGGAGCGTAATGTTACAAGCAGAAGCTGCATCGGGAAATACGTGGGACCTGCTGGCCATGTGGAAGAGGATGACCTGGCTGCCCAAGGGCATCATCATCCTGCTGTTCTTTCTTTCCGTTTGGTCATTTGGAGTGATGATTGACCGCGCGCTGATGTATTCCGCGGCGCGCAAACAATCCCGCTTGTTCGTCCAGCAGGTGGCTGGCGCGCTGCGGGAGGGGAAACTCGACGAAGCAATCTCGATCGCCGAGCGGAACAAGAAGAGCCACATCGCGAAGGTGGTGGCGACGGGCCTATCCGAGTTTCAATCGGCCTCCGCGCAGGTGCCAGATGAAGAGGTCATCGAGGCGGCGAAACGCGGTCTCGAGCGCTCGGTTGCCATCGTGCACGCGGAAATGAAGCGTGGGTTGAGCGGCCTGGCAACGATCGGTTCGACGGCCCCGTTCGTGGGTTTGTTCGGAACGGTCACGGGCATCATCAACGCCTTCAAAGGCATTGAAACGACGCACGCCACCGGTCTTTCGGCCGTGGCCGGCGGTATCGCTGAAGCGTTGGTGACGACCGCAATGGGTCTGGTCGTCGCAATTCCCGCGGTGTGGGCCTACAACTACTTCACGAATAAAGTGGAGGCGTTTGACGTCGAGATGGAAAACTCCTCGATGGAGTTGGTGAACTATTTCATCACGCGGCGGAGCGCAAAGAAGTAGCCAGCCATGCCTTATAAACCACAAGTAGGACCCACAATGGCGGCACCGAACGTGATTCCGATGGCGGATATCATGCTCGTCTTGCTGATCATTTTCATGGTGGTCACGCCGATGCTGACGAAGGGCCAGCCGGTGAATATGGCCACCGTTCCACATCCTGATGATTTACCCGCCGCGGATCGTGATGACGCCATCATTGTTGCGGTGTCGCGCGATGGGGTAATTTATCTGGGCAATGACAAGACAACGGAAGAAGAGCTTACAACTAAAGTCCGAGACCTCGTTTCGGACCGGACTGACAAAACTGTCTTCATCCGTGCAGATGGGCGCGCGCACTACGGAGACGTGACGAAGGTCGTCGACGATATCCGTTCGGCGGGCGTGGACAAAGTTGGGCTTTTGACGGAACGCGTGACACGTCAACAACAACAAATGGCGGCTCCGTTGGCCCCCAAACCCCCTACGCAGTAGCTTTTTTCAGGCCACGGACCCCTGGCTCCGGGTCCGTGGGGGCGCGTAGGGCTAGCGGAGTACGCGCGAGGCGGCGTTTTTCGCAGAGTGCCGATTAACACGAGGACAGCAGCGGAGCGTCAATCCATGGCCGTGGATGCCCCGAGTAGAATGAATTAAGGCTCGATTTTAGATCGATCTCGATTCAGAATGGAGTTCGACAATGGGAATGCAAGTAGGCGGAAGTAAGGGCGGCTCACTCGCGGAAATGAACATCGTGCCGCTGATTGATATTTTGCTGGTGCTGCTGATCATTTTCATGGTGATCACTCCGACCACCCCGATGGGTCTCGAAGCCCTGGTGCCGCAGCCCTCGCCGCCGAACCAAAAAGAGGATACTTCGCAGATCAACAAGACGATCGTGGTCCAGATCTTCACGAACGGCACTGTAAAGATTAATGAAGAAGATTCGTCTTGGGCGACAATGGGCGCCCGGCTGGAGCAGATTTTCAACCTGCGCGCGGTCGGGAACAAGGTCGCGTTTGTGAAGGGCGATGAGAAGGTCAGTTTCAGCGACGTAGCGAAAGCGATTGACATCATGCGCCAGTCCGGAATAGAACAGGTGGGATTGCTAACGCCCAGAATGGAATCCAACCAGTAAGGACATCTCCGGCAGAATGGAAAGCGACCGATGAAAGCACCCCGTTGGGAAAAAGGGAACCGTACTTCCCGCTCGCTTGTTGCGTTGGCCCTTGGGCTGATAGCCATTGCCGGTGTCTCCGGCTGCAACAAATTGAAGGCCCGCGACAGGCTAGCCGAAGGCGCGCAGGAGTACAAGAACGGCCGGTATGACCGCGCGGTCGAGGATTTCCAAGAAGCAATCCGGCTCGATCCCGGCTTGACGGTTGCGCAGCTCTATCTGGCAACGGCGTATCAGTCGCAGTACATTCCGGGGGCGCCTTCGGAAGAAAACCAACGAATGGCTGATGAGGCGATCAAGGAGTATACGAATATTCTGGAGAAGGATCCGAATAATCTGGATGCGATTGATCGCATGGGCGCGCTGTTATTTGCCATGGCGTCCACACCTTTTTCGCCGGAAAAACTTGAAGAATCCAAGAAATATCATTTGCAGCATATCGCTCTGAAACCGGACGACCCGGAGCCGTACTACTGGGTGGGGCTGATTGACTGGACGCTGGTGTACCACACCAATCAGGGATTTCGCGCCGATTACAACAAGGCGCACTTCACGAAGCAAATCAGAGACGACCAACCTCTCCCTGCGGATAGTCGCGACAAGTTCAGCGATCAGGAATCGGCGTTGGTGGAGGACGGAATCAGCTCCATGAAGAAAGCCATTGACCGGCGCCCGGATTATGACGATGCGATGGCCTATCTGAGTCTTCTATACCGCCAGAAGGCGGACATGGTTGCCAACCCAAGCGAGCGCGACGATCTCGAAAAGCAAGCCGATGCGCTTCTGGAGCAGGTCAAGCAGATCAAGCAGAAAAAGGCCAGCGCACAGACAAATTCCTAGGGCCTCTTTCAGAGAATTCCACACCCGGCGCCAAACTCCGGCGGACGGGTGTCACCGCGAGCCCGGGATTGATGCCTCTTGCGACCGCCCGCGAGCAAGCATGTTTCCCGCAGGCGTAGAATAGAATCCGATGCCGGCACAAGGGAAAAACCTGCTGCGTTTTGACCGCTCGTCGCGGGCGCTGGAGAATCGCTTTGCCGCGCTGGTAACAAAGGTCCGGCACACCCGCCCCACCGATGATGTCGAATTGCTTCGCCGGGCGTATGATTTTGCGGCCGAGCAGCACCGCCTTCAGAAGCGCGAGTCCGGCGAGCCGTACCTCTCCCACCCGCTGGAAGTCGCTCATGTGCTGGCGGACATGAAATTGGACGTGACGTCGCTGGCCGCGGCCCTTCTGCACGACACCGTCGAAGACACCCAAATCCCCATCAGCCGGATAACTGAGCTATTTGGAGCGGATACAGCGCGGCTGGTGGAAGGCGTGACAAAAATAAGCCGGCTGGATTTGCTCGCGCCGGAAGCGCGCCAGGCGGAGAACTTGCGCAAGATGCTCCTGGCGATGGTGAACGATGTGCGCGTGGTGGTCATCAAGCTGGCCGATCGTTTGCATAACATGCGGACGCTCGAATTTTTGCCCCCGGAAAAGCAGCAGCGCATCGCGCGCGAAACGCTTGACGTTTACGCGCCCATCGCGCACCGGCTCGGCATGGGCTTGATCCGAGGCGAATTGGAGGACCTGGCCTTCCAGTTCCTGGAAGCGCCCTCGTATCTGGAACTACAGAAGAAAGTTGCTTCGCGGAGCAAAACGTCGGAAAAGTTCCTGACGGAAGTGCAGAACACAATCCGCGAGAAGCTCGTGGAAAACGGGATACCCGCGGATGTGGAAGGCCGCGTGAAGCGGATCTTCTCAATTCATCAAAAAACGGAGCGCCAGCAGCGCAGCCTCGATCAAATTTACGATTTGCTGGCCGTGCGGATTGTTACTGACAATGTGAAGAATTGCTACGGCGCACTGGGCATTGTGCACCAGGTGTGGCGGCCGGTGCCGGGCCGGTTCAAGGACTACATCGCGATGGCGCGGCCGAATCTTTACCAGTCGCTGCATACTACGGTGATCCACGAAGGGCAGCCCTTCGAGGTGCAAATACGGACGCAGGAGATGCACCGCATCGCAGAGCAGGGCGTAGCGGCGCACTGGAGGTACAAGGACGGGCGGCAGGTTTCCGAGGCCGACGACCAGCGAATCGTCTGGATGAGGCAGCTCATCGAGTGGGCGCGGGAAATGCAGGAGCCGGGGGAATTCCTATCCACGCTGAAGGTGGACCTTTACCCGGAAGAGGTTTACGCGTTCACTCCGAAGGGCCGCGTGATCGCACTGCCGCGGGGAGCGACGGCGGTGGACTTTGCCTACGCCGTGCACACCGAGGTCGGCAATCAGTGCACGGGCGCGAGAGTGAATGGACAGATTGTGCCGCTGCGGCACCCGCTCGCGAACGGCGACGTGGTGGAGATCATGACGCAGAAGGGGCACGTGCCCAGCCGGGATTGGCTGAGCTTCGTGCGGACGTCGCGGGCGCGGAGCAAGATCCGCCATTGGATTCACCTGAACGAACATCGCGAGGCGATGGATGTCGGGCGGCGCCTGCTCGAAAAGGAGGCGCGCCAGTTCGACCATTCACTGAAGCGAGTGCCGGAAGCGGACCTGCTTCGCGTTGCCTCAGAATATGGCTGCTCTCGCGTGGAAGATCTATACGCCGAATTGGGGTACGGCAAGTATTCCGCGCGGCAGGTGTTGAGCAAGGCGCTCGGGCAGGCGCTCGGCGAGCCGGCCGAAAAGCCGCAGCCCAAGGGCGCGCCCGGACGGATTGTTTCCACCGTCAGGCGCATGCTGGGGATGAACGCGGGCTCGATCCAGGTGCGCGGGGACAGCGACTTGCTGGCCTATCTTGCGAAATGCTGCAATCCGATTCCCGGCGACGATATTGTGGGCTACGTTACGCGAGGGCGCGGCGTCGCGGTGCACACCACTTCATGCCCGAATGTGCAAAACCTGCTGTATGACACAGATCGGAGGATCGAAGTCGGTTGGGCAACGTCATCCGACGCGCAATTCACTGTAAGTCTCATCATCCGAAATGTGGACCGTCCTGGAATGCTTGCGGACATGACTAAAGTGATCGGCGAAGAGGGCTGCAACATCCGGATGTTGACCAGCCAGCCCGATAATCTGCATGCGAGAGTGGACGCAACGGTTGAAATTACGAACCGCAAACAACTCGAACGTATCGTCCAAAAAATAAAAAAGATCTCCGGCGTGTTCAGCGTTGAGCGCGTTTACCGCGTCTGATGCGTTTCTGCTGGAAAAGCGCCCCTGAACAAATATGTCACTCCGGACGTTGACCCTCCCGGCACGCGTTCCCTTTCGCATGGCGCCTTGAGTGCTTCGCACCGCTAGAATAAGAGTGATGCGCTTCCCCGGCTGGCACCGTTCCCTCTGCCTCGCTGCGATTCTCGCGGCTGCACTTTGCATTGGCGGCTGCCAAAAATTTCACCACACGGATACGCAGCCGCTTTACAACTCCGGGTTCTGGTCGGACACCATCGAAAAATTGCGCGGCATGAATGTGAGCGACTCGGAGGTGTCTGATCTGATCACATTGCGCAATGCCGGATTTTCCGACGATGATTGTGTCGAATTTGTACGCTTGGCCCGGGCGCGCCAGCAGATGTTCACGGGCGGGGAGAAGGCCGCGGGGCTGCTGCGTTCCGGTCTCGCGGAGCCGACGGTGATGGAACTTGCCCGGCTTAACCTGATGGAGAATTGGTGGGAAGAGGCGCAGTCCATTCGTCTGGCTGGCTACACCGATCAAGTGGTTCTGGCCACGGCGCGACGCCGCGCCGAACTCTTGCCGGTGGCTTCCGCGGCTTCGCTTGTGGAACTGAAGAATACCGGCGTGACCGAGCAGCAGGTGATTGACATGATCTCGCGCGGGTTGACCGATGAGCAGGTGGGGGAGAAGGTGGCCGCTTACAAGGCGGCCGAAATGCCGAAGGTTGTGTATGTCCGCCGCGCGCCCCGCAAAAAACAGCAGTGACGCAGCGGCATAGATTTTCTTCCGTGAGATTTTTGACGCGCATCCTCTTACCCCAGTAGAATCACTTCACATTGCTACACAATGCGCTGAAACAATCACTTCTGATCGTCGTTGCCGGGGCACTCGCCTTGGCGGCTGCGGGGTGCGCACCCTCCGTCGC
Organism: uncultured Acidobacteriota bacterium; assembly: GCA_963737185.1. GTDB lineage: Bacteria > Acidobacteriota > Terriglobia > Acidiferrales > UBA7541 > DASTCZ01. Next base: position 472,831 of record CAVTRS010000022.1, read on the forward strand.
CCCTGGTTACACCATCGAAAGACAGAGGATTGAAGTCACCTATTCAGAGACGGCAGCTGATCGAGTATCTGTGCGAGCGTGGTACCGGATGAGAAATACAGGATCTCAGCCGCTCGACGAACTTCACTTCCTGTTGTCGCACAGAGATCGGGTCGAGAACCTGCGCGTCGAATGGGGAGGCGAAACAATCGCAGCGCAATCCGTCGCGGGGACTGAGGTGGAATTCTCCACCCATTTGAGCGCGCCCTGGAAATTGAAAGATCGCAAAGAGCTTGTCCTGAGCTTCGATCTGAGTGTCGTGAATCCCAAACTTTCGCTTGGCGAAGGACGCGGACCATTATTCTTTCTTCCGAGTGGAGGATGGTACCCGTATCTTCAGCCTCCACGGGCGACGCTTTCCCAGGGAGGTACGCCCCCTGATAAATGGGATTTGGTCGTGAGCGTTCCGCAAGGCTACGTGGTTCACGCCAGCGGCACGCAGCGTGGACAGGACCATACAGGGAATCATGATAAATCGGGCGCTTCTTACCGCTTCGAACAGAAACCAGCAACGGATTTTGATCCATTTGTCGTCGCCGGTCCTTACGTGGAACAGAAAGGACGTCTGGGAACTGAAACGGTTCATATTTGGTCGGCAGGTCCCATAGCACAAGCTCGCGTTGAAGAAATCGGCGAGCGATTCGGCGAAGAAGCAGCGTATTTCACGCGGGAATTTGGATTGAAGGATGCCACGAAAGGGCAGGTCTGGAGGATTGGATGCCCCGAAGGGGCGCCAATTCAAAATGACGAACCTGGCCGATTCTTCGCGGACGGCTTAGACGGGCGCTGGGGGCCCAGTATGAGTTGCTTGACCGTGCCAAACGCGGTCATCGGCCCACTACTGAGCGATCACCCAAGTGTGCCGGATTTATTTGCCACGCCCCCGCATGTAGACCCCACGGAGACACAATCCCACTGGCCTTCTGAGGATGTACAACTGGCCGCTACATGGTTTCCCTTTGCCGTGCACGATGCGCCGGATGGGCCGTGGTTTCCGATGTCCGGGACCCCGGACTATATGGCCATTTCATTTACAATATCGAAGAACCCTGCAAAGCGCGCGGATTATATCCGGCAGCTTATTGGACGTGTGAATGCTGATCTGGTGGGGCCAAACGAAAGTCTTGAGTTCACAAAGAAAATTGAAACTGCCCGCGTCCGGAGTGAGCTTTTCTATCTTGCGCTAGAGGACCGCTGCGACGCGGCGAATGTGCACCACGCACTCGCGCGTATCGTGCGCGACCTGCGCGGCCAGACTTGGGGCGTGAACGATTTGCGCTCGGCGATGGAAGCGGAATGCGGCGGCGACCTCGCCGATTTCTTTCGCCAATGGCTGATCCGGCCGGGAATTCCGGATAGTTTTCGAGCGCGTTACGCGGGCGCTCAGGGAGCGATCCCGGCGGGCAACGATAACTAGCTGGCGGAGAATTTGCCCGAGGTATGAAGACTCCGGAGAAATGCAATCATCTAAATTGAAAGCAACGGCAACGATATTCTTTGAAATGAACTAATTAAATCCCAGGAGGAAACAAGTGAAACAGATTATTGCGACAGACCGCGGGCCGAAAGCCATCGGCCCTTATTCGCAGGCCACCAAGGCGAACGGGCTTATTTTTATTTCCGGGCAAGTTTGCATTGATCCGCGGACACAGCAGCTTGTCGAAGGCGATATCGCCGTGCAGACCGAGCGAGTGATGGAAAACCTGAAAGGAATCGTTGAGGCCGCGGGGTCATCGATGGAAAAAGTGCTCAAGACCACCGTATTCCTTTCGGACATGGGCGATTTTGCCGCAATGAATGCTGTCTACGGAAAGTATTTCGGCGAAGCGCCGCCCGCCCGCGCGACCGTGCAAGTGGCGCGTTTGCCCCGTGATGTGAAAGTGGAAATTGAAGTTATCGCCGAGGCATAAATCGGGCGAAATTCCACAAAGAAGTCTCAAATGCAAGTGAGGAACTAACGCTGGGGAATCCCCGTCAGAAACGCCGGCGATCTCCGCGGTCCCGGTCGCCGCCACCATCACGGCCACCGCCGCCACGACCACCACCTCCGCCGCGGCCACCGCCGCCACGGCCACCGCCGCCTCCACCGGGACGGCCTCCGCCACCACCACGGCCTCCGAAACCGCCACCGTGGCCACCGCCACGCGGCGCCTGCGGACGGGCTTCGTTAACCTGAAGCGCGCGGCCATCCAAAGTGGTCCCGTTGAGCTGCGAAATGACCTTTTCCATTTCCTCGCCGGGGCCAAGTTCGACGAACCCGAACCCGCGCGAGCGGCCTGTGCCCGCATCTCGAATCACCCGGGCCGAAGCTACCTGGAATCCCTGACTTGTGAAAAGCTGCTGAAGACTCTCGTCCGTCGTATCAAACGAGAGATTACCTACGTATAGCTTGGCCATCGAGATTCACCTTTTGGCGGTTCGCGCCTGGAAAAGGAAAAGGGCGGACGCGGAAGACCGGCCCGCCCTTGCGGACTAGAGGCTGGTTACGTTCGCCGCCTGCAGGCCCTTGGGGCCACGGGTAACCTCGAATTCAACTGCCTGGCCTTCGTTGAGCGTCTTGTACCCATCTCCCTGAATGGCGGAAAAGTGCACAAAAACGTCTTCGCCGGACTGGCGCTGTATGAATCCATACCCTTTGCTGGCGTTGAACCATTTCACAGTTCCTTGTTCTTTCACGGCTTTTCCTCTTCTTTATTTGGTCTGGTTACTTCTGCCGTTCGATTGCTCCACCTCTAGCCGCAACAAAAAAGGCCGCAAGCGGTTTGGCCTGCAGCCCCTTTGAGATACGTATCCAAAGGTCTTACAAGAGCAGCAAACGCAGGTACAGCCTAACACAGGTCTGAAAGTCAAGCTAGAGATGGGGGCGGGGGGACTGCATCCGGTGGTCTGCTCCGGCGAAATGCTATTATTCGGCGGAAGCCGCATTCTGAGGCAGGTCGCCCAGAGGGAGATCCAATGTCCGAACCGAAAACCAAAGCAACGAAAGCCAGCGTGGCTCAATTCCTTCGAAAGATTCCCGACGTGAAGCGCCGCCAGGACTGCCTCGAAATCGTGAAGCTCATGAAAGCCGCGACCGGCGAAGAACCCGAGATGTGGGGGAGCAGCATCGTCGGATTTGGCCGCAGCTTGATGAAATATGCGAGCGGGAAAGAGGCTGAGTGGCCCACAATCGGATTTAGCCCGCGCAAAAATGATCTCACGCTTTATGTCGGACTCGGGTCCGGCAAATTTAAGGCCTTGCTGGCCCGGCTTGGCAAACACAAAGCTGGAAAAGGGTGCCTGTACCTCAAGGGGCTCGAAGGTGTGGATCGAGGGGCACTGAAACAGATCATCGATGGGTCAGTGAAGGCCAAGTCGTCAAGCCGCGTGAAGCAATAACGGGGGATGTGGTTCATCCCTTCGAGGTGACTTCCGCGGGCTGCTCCGCTTTGGCGGCATCGGTTTGTGCCTGCATGAAATCCATCATCTGCAAGCGGAAGTTTCCCGAGTTGGAGGCATAGGCAAAAGCCACTTCAATGTCGATGGTGCCGTCGCGGACCATGCGCTCGAGTTCTCCATCAAAATGTTGCATGCCTTCGTTCGCGCCATCGCGCATCGCATCGAGCAGCGACTTCCCTTCGCCTTCGCCTCGCTCAATGTATTCGCGTGTTCGCATCGTGGATTTTAGAATCTCCATGCAGGCCGCGCGGCCTTCCCCGTCTTTCCGGGGCACCAACCGCTGCGAGACGATGAATCGGAATGCCTTCGAAAGGCGCGTGCGGATTACCTGTTGGTCGCTCAGCGGGAAAGCGCCGATGATGCGCTCGACGGTTTTCGAGGCGTCAATCGTGTGCAGAGTCGAGAAAACGAGATGGCCGGTCTCCGCCGCTTCAAGCGCGATTTCAATTGTTTCCTTGTCACGCATCTCGCCCACCAGGATGACTTTCGGCGCCTGCCGTAGCGCCGCGCGCAAGGCCAGGGAGAAAGACGGCGTATCGCTGTAAAGCTCGCGTTGGTGAATAGTCGCCTTCTTGTGCAGGTGAAGGAACTCGATGGGGTCTTCAATGGTGATGATGTGGTAGGCCTTATCGTCGTTAATCTTGTCAATGATGGCGGCCAGTGTGGAAGATTTGCCCGAGCCCGTGGGGCCGGTGACCAGCACGACTCCGTTTCGCAACTCCGTGATTTCCGTCAATTGCGGGGGCAGGTTCAGGCCGGCGAAAGTCGGCACCCGGGTGGGGATCACGCGCATTACGATCGCGCAGCTCCCGCGCTGAGTGAAAATGTTTACGCGGAATCTCGCGAGCTTCGCCAAACTATAAGAAATGTCGCAGGATCCCTGCTGGCGGAGCTTGTCCACGGCTAATGCATTACCGCCAATCAAATCGCCGGCAATCCGCGCGGTATCTTCGGCGCTCAGCGAACCCACCTCCGGGATCACCACTTCTTTGAGCTGTCCGCTCGTTTCCACTTGCGGCGCGCGCCCCGGCGAAAAAATCAGGTCGCTGACGTGCTTGGCCGAACGCAACATTGCAGTGATGATTGCGGTCGTCGGGAATGAATCCTTGTGTGTTTCCGTGGGGTGAGAGTTTTCCATTTTTTCGATCCATCCCGGAGGGGATAAGGGCCTTGCCGGCCGGAACATAGAGTGTGGGCCGTCGAACGGGCTTTTACAGTAGTACCCCGCAATTTCGGTGGCGAATGAATTACGGTGTGCAAGATAGGAGCAGCCCGGAGGAGAGAAGGAGAGCATGTCCAGGTAGAAATGGTGGGCCTGGGTAGACTCGAACTACCGACCTCACCCTTATCAGGGGTGCGCTCTAACCACCTGAGCTACAGGCCCACGGCTTACGAAGTGAGCGCAATTTTATCATCCCCAAATGCAAACTGCCTAGCGCGGCGCCTCCATGCGATTGCTCCCGGTGCAAATTCGCGCGCCCTCGAAATCCTCCCTTTGGGAGTGGTAATATCCCGCCACGAGCCATGACAAACCGACGCATCTTCGCCGCATTCGCGGTCACACTGCTTTCTTGCGCGCTGATTTTCGCCGCGCCTCAACAACCATCCGGCAACATGCCCACAAGCCCGGGCCACCCAACCGTGCTGCACGCCGCGCGATTGCTGGATATCGAGACGGGCAAGCTGCTCACACCGGGCGAGATTCTCGTGCAGGGCGAGCGCATCGCCGATGTCGGCACATCCGTCGCGCGTCCCGCTGGAGCGGAAGTCATTGACCTTGGAGACACAACGCTCATGCCCGGCTTGATTGACGCGCACGTTCATCTCTTCCTCCATCCGGGCGCCGAGGATTTGCAGACGGTGCAGGAATCCGTGCCCGAGAGGACGATCATCGCCCTTTCGAACGCGCGCGCCGACCTGATGGCCGGTTTCACCGCCGAACGCGACATGGGTACCGAAGGCGCCGGCTCCGCGGACACAGCCGTTCGCAACGCCATCAATCGGGGAATGTATCCGGGCCCGCGGCTGCGCATCAGCGGCAACGCGATCTCAATTCTTGGCGGGCACGAAGACGCCATCAACTACAACCCCGCGCAGCACATCCTGTCGAACGCAACTTATGCCAACAATGCCGCCGAACTCGTAACGGTGATTCGCGAGGAGCTAAAGGAAGGCGCGGACTTCATCAAGATTTACGAGACCGGGCGCGACTCGTTTCGTGATGGTCAATTTTCGACGCCCTATCAATACACGGAAGCGGAGCTGACGACAGCAGTGCAGGAGACGGCGCGCGTCGGCAAGAAAGTTGCCGTGCACGCGACGGGTGAACCCGGCACTCTCTATGCCGCCCGGGCGGGAGTGGCGTCGGTTGACCACGCCGACCAGCTAAGCGAAGAGACGATGCGCATCATGCACGACAAGGGCATCCCGGCCGTGCCGACCTTCACCATTTCCGAATATTTCGCAGACCACGCGGGCTCGCCCGCGGCAACTGCGCGCCAGTATCAAACTCTCGATTACCACGCGGCGGAATTTCGCAAGCAACTTGCGGCGGGTGTGCCGATGGCCGTCGGGTCCGATGTGGGGCCTTTCCCGCACGGAACGCAGGCGCGCGAACTCGTCCTGATGGTGAAGTACGGGATGGCGCCGCTCGCAACGCTGCAGGCGGACATGCTGAACGGCGCGAAACTTCTTGGTTGGGAAGGACAAATCGGTGCGCTCAAAAAGGACTATTTTGCGGACATTATCGCAGTTCCCGGCAATCCGCTGGATGACATCAGTGTGACAGGTAAAGTTTCCTTCGTGATGAAGGGCGGTGTGGTTTACCGGAAATAAGTCCAGGAAGCAGCTGCGCCGTTCTTCCGGCGATTAATCGAATTCCATTCGTGGCGTTGCCTGGTCCGTGCCAACGCGTCCAGCCGTGATATCCGCCTTGAAATAGTTTTCCGCGCGAATTGGAGCCCCCGCCGCCCGCCTTAAGAGCGCGATCTGTCCGATGTGTGTAAGTGAATCCGCGACGGGCCCTTGAAATAATTTTTCGACAGTGCAGCCCAGCGGAAGGCCGGAAGCGAGATAGCCGTCGAAGGCGCCCAGCGTGCGGTGAAACCGCTTCACCTCTTCGTCCCACGGAAGCGGTGTGGAGCTGTGCCATTCATGCCGCCCCTGCGCAAGCGCCAGCGCCCAATCATACAGGTCTCCGATGTGAGTAAGGATTTCCCCGGGAGTGCGAGTAGATTCGGCGGCGCGGAAACTGGCGAACGAAGCTGGCGCGCCGCGCACCGTCTTCCCACCTCGATACGCAACAGTGGCTAACGTGTGGCGCAGCACGGAAACTTGGGGATCAATCTCTGCAGGCATAAATGCTCCTGACTTCGGGATTTCTTGTGACAACTTCCGTGAGTCTAGCCGCGCGATGTGCGCCCGTCAAATGCAGCCGAAATCTTGGTTCGCCTCACGCCGATCCTGACGCCGAGCTTGAGGAGCGCGCAACCGTGTCGTATGATTCCCACCAGTAGTTTTCTCGGGGCGAATGTCTCGCGGTCTTGACGGACAGATGATAACGAAAGCAATTGGCACTGGCAGCCGCTGGCTGCTCGACAAAATCGTGGGCGCGCTCGCGGCCACTGGAATCAATCCCAATCTTCTGACTCTGATTGGCCTCGTAGTGAATTTCTGGGCCGCCGCGCTCTTTGCAACCGGACTCTTCAAGACCGCCGCCATCGTGATTTTCTTCGCGGGATTTCTCGACATGCTGGATGGGCAGGTGGCGCGCCGCCAGAATCGCGTACCTGCGTTCGGCGCGTTCTACGATTCAACGCTCGACCGCTATTCCGACATGGCCCTTACATGGGCCTGCTCGTCGATCACGCTGTGAACGGACGGACCTCTTACGTAATCCTCGGCGCCGTCGCGACGGCCGGTTCGGTGATGGTCTAGCTATGCTCGCGCGCGCGCCGAGTCCCTGATTCCGCTCTGCAAGGTCGGCTTCATGGAGCGCCCGGAGCGCATGGTGCTGCTC
>CAVTRS010000023.1:0-73109 GCA_963737185.1 uncultured Acidobacteriota bacterium
TGCCCTGTACCTGGTTCCGTTGGTCTTGCTATTCGACCCCTCGTCAACGACGAGCAACAGATCATGGGTTTCACCGGGATCAATCCGGCAAGCGCCGGGGCGCTCGCCTACCTGAATAGGGGTTTCCCCGTAGCGGTAGTCCACATCAACCGGAATCACGTGGCTGGCGGCGGCGTCACTCAAGTAAAGCACGGAAGTATCGGCGTCAAGTACGCCGCGAGTAGGCGATGCGCCGAGAATGATCGAGTCCACAACTTCGTGCGTGTAGGTATTGATGATGGTGAGGCCATGCGCTTGGGGCACTGTGACGTAAAGTTCGCCGCCATCAGGCTTCAGAAACATCGCCTCGGCCTTGCCGGGCAACGGAAGTTCGGTGAGCAGGGCATTTCGGCGCAGATCCACGACAGAAAGTTGATTTGCCCCGGTGGCGGCGACGTACGCGGTTGCACCGTCATCGGTGACGATAAATTGCTCGGGCGCGGCTGCGGTTGGAATCGTCGCGCGCAGGGCGAGGGTGGCGGCGTCAAAGATTTGCAGTGTGCTGTCATCGCGATTCGTTACAGCGACACTGCGGCCGTCGGGAGTCGCGCGTGCGATCCACGGACGGCGCCCGGTGCGCGCGCGAGCGATCACCTGTTTTGTCGAGCAATCAATTGCCACAACGGAATTAGATCCGGAAGCTGCGACATATGCGCGCGCGCCGTTGGGAGAGAAGTCAAGTGCAAAGGGTTGCGCGCCTACCACGATGCGCGCGACAACGGCATTGGTCGGCGCGTCGAGGACCCAGACGTAGCCGCCTTGCGTCGAGACGCCCCAGATTTCTTTGTGCTGCGGATGAGCGCGCAGGCCCGAAGGGGCTGGGCCGACGTTAACTGTGGCGCGGACGTGCAGGCTGACGAGATCCACGACGCTTACCGTTCCATCTGCGGTGTTGGCGACGTAAGCGCAGAGTTTCTGGTGTGGGGGCAGCCAGGACGGGCGATGCTCGAAAGCCAATTCGCGGACGGCGAAGCAGAGGAGGACTACGAGAATGAAAACGAATCGGAAATGGAAGAGCCTTTTGGTCATACACGGTTCAATTCGGGAAGAAGCAGATTCCTCGCCGCTCCGACAAAAACTGTCGGGGCTCCTCGGAATGACAATCTTTATATTTGCCCATCACTGATTCGCTTGCTTCGCGCCAGGATCACAATTTTTGTTTTGCGGCAGGATGTCAGTTGGCCCGGCGAAAGACTTTCGTCTCAGTTGGTCCGCCGATGGACCACGGCGGCGATCTGGCGGACCTCTTCCAACAATTGCACAAATTCATCGGGAAGAATGGATTGCATGCCGTCGGAGAGGGCGTGGTCCGGGTCGTGGTGGACCTCGACAAGAATGCCATCGGCTCCCACGGCCACGGCGGCGCGAGAAAGCGGAAGAACCTTGTGACGCTTTCCGGTGGCGTGGCTTGGATCCACGACAATCGGAAGGTGGCTGCGCGTTTTCACGGCCGGGACGATGGTGAGGTCGAGGGTGTTGCGCGAATAGTCGTTGAAGGTGCGGACGCCGCGCTCGCAAAGGATGACGTTGTAGTTTCCTTCGGACATGATGTATTCGGCGGCCATCAGGAATTCATCGAGCGTGGCGCTCAAGCCGCGCTTCAGAAGGACAGGTTTTTTGGCGCGTCCGGCACGCTTCAAAAGAGAAAAATTCTGCATGTTGCGCGCGCCAATTTGGATGACGTCAGCATATTTCTCTACGAGGTCAAGGCTTTCGTTGTCCACAGCTTCAGTGACGATGCCGAGTCCGAATTTTTCGCGAACCTCCGCAAGAATTTTCAGGCCATCTTCGCCGAGACCCTGAAAGGCATACGGGGAAGTGCGAGGCTTATAAGCGCCGCCGCGGAAAAGTTTGGCTCCCGCTTTGGCGACATGCCCCGCAATTGTGAGGGCCTGTTCGCGCGACTCGATGGCGCAAGGCCCGGCAATGATCGCGACGGCACCGCCGCCAATCTGCACAGTCCCCGCGGGGGCGGCGATGCGAATTACGGTGTCCTCCTCTTTGACGTCACGGCTAACGAGCTTATAGGGCTTGCTGACGGGAATGCACTCGATCACGCCAGGCATGGCTTCGATGGCGCCGATGTCCACGGCGCCGGTATTGCCGGTGATGCCGACGGCGGTGCGGTTCGAGCCGGGGATCGGATGAGCCTTCATCCCGGCAGATTCAATACGCGCACAGACAGAGCGGACTTGCTCCTCGGTTGCGTGCGCGTCCATTACGACAAGCATGGAAAACTCCCCCTAGAGGCGCGAGTGGAAAGATCAGTGTACTTCACGGCCGGATGGCGCGGCAAATGGCAGCGCGACTCAGGGTTTGAGTGGTCCCGAAATCGTCTAAATTCTACGCGAATCGGCGGAATCCATTCGGAATATCCTGCCTACCGGCAGGCAGGCCCCCACCCCCCATCTTTTTGTAAGAGTAGTGCAATAAAGGACTTACGGGAAAAAGGTGCGGTAAGAGTAGTGCAACAAAGGACTTACGGGTGTTTTGAAAATTTGGTCTGTAAGTGCATGAATTGATTGGACTTGCGGACGCGGCGCCGCTGAAAACTTCCGAAAAAGGCGCGGAGGGTGATTTGTACTCGAATTGGCAATTGTAGTTCACGAATAAGTGTACCACAGGATAAACTGAAAAGCAAGGAAAATCGACGCTCCTGTGGGACCTAGTGAGTGGTTTGGCGCGCGCCTTCGGCGATTGCGTCCAGACGCGCCGGGGTATTCCTGAGGAACCTGTTCATCGTTGCGGTGGAAATCCGGCCACCTGCATGCAACTTATCGGGAACAAAAAACCCATACCTCCCGTATATTTGATTGGGATCTTCCGGGGGGCGGATGATGAGTCATTTGTTCGGCTGGTGGCACGCAAAAATTGGAAGGAAGGCTGGGATTGGCGCACCCCTCGTAATCCTAGCCTGCGCGATCATTTGTGTTGGCCTGCCGGGGCACTCCCTACGTGCGGCCCAAGCTCAATCGGCCGAGCACAACAAGAGCTGGCAAGAGGACTTGCACTATTTCGCGACTCACTTCCCTGAACTCCAGGATGACTTCGAGAAGCTCTACCAGAAAGATAAATTTGATAGCGAACTGGCGGAAATTCGCGAATCGATCCCGAATACTTCCGGGACGGAAATAGTACTTGCATTGACGAAATTGGTAGCGAGCGCCCACTCGACGCATACACGCGTCTGGCTTCCCACTCAAATCCAATACAACCGGCTCCCGATTACTTTTTACTGGTATTCCGATGGGCTGGGCGTCTCCTCCGCCACGGAGGAATTCCGGCAATTGCTGGGTGCGCGAGTGGTACGCATCGGAACGATGACGCCGGAACAGATCGAGGCCGCTGCCGCGCCGTACATTTCCTACGAGAATCAATACTGGCTGCATTCCGAGAGTGTCAGCTGGATGGTTGAGACGGAATTTCTGAGGCAACTAAAACTCACCGGAGCGGACGGCAACACGGAAGTGAGCGTGATCAAGCCGGATGGGGAGCCGCTTACAGTTCAGCTTCCTACGTTGGGTCCAATACAACTTCGTGACGCGCATTTCATCACTGTGGAAGACGGATTTGGGCATCCGGTTCCGACGATCAACAAGGCGCGCTCCTCTTACTATTGGTACGAGTATTTGCCGGAATCGAAAGCGCTCTACATTCAATTCAACGTATGCGAGAACGATCCAAAGCAACCATTCGGGGAATTTACGAGCGAAGTGTTTGAATTCGCGAAAGAGCATCCTGTGGAGCGCACCATTGTGGATTTGCGATTCAATCCCGGGGGAAGCACCTTCGTGATTCGTCCGCTGCGAACGGGGCTGGAATCTCGCCCGGCCTTGAGCGCGCGAGGGCATCTCTATGTATTGGTCGGACGGTTCACAGCCTCCGCGGCGGTTGACGCGACGAAAGATTTCCGCGACAAACTTCACGCCATTGTGGTTGGAGAGCCGCTCGGGGAGAAGCCAAATGCGTACGGGGAAATGCGAATGATGACGCTTCCGAATTCGAAGATAAAGGTTTCGTACTCGACGGAATTTTACACTCTCGTGAAGGGTTCCGATCCGGATTCCTATTACCCCGAGATCCCTGTGAACCGATCCATTGCGGATGCGGTTGCTGGGCGGGATCCGGCGCTAGAAACGGCACTGCACCATCCGGCGCAGTGAGACGCGGTTCGGCCCCCGGTCGCTGCGCCCCTCTTGATTGCCTTGAATTGGTTCCCAGAAGGTGTGAGAGCGGCCGCTTTGCGCGTGCGCGAAGGTCGGATAGAATAAGCAATTCAAATTACAGCGAGCGGGCTCCAGGTCATGCCGGACGAAATTCATGTTGGTGGATTGGTGTTTGACGCCGAGGACGAATATCGTCCGGAGCCGGTGGCACAGCCGGCGCCGGCGGCGTGGCTTGACGGCAGCTATCGCATCGGAATTCACACTACGATTGCGGGCGACATCGCGCGTTCGCTCGAAATAGCCAAGAAACTTGGGTGCAACGCGCTGCAGATTTTTTCGGCGAGTCCGCGAATGTGGCCGCGGCCCGGTCGAAACGTAATTGCGCCCGCGGATGTGGAGAGATTTCGCGCGGTGCGGGCCGAGCTGGAGCTTGGACCAGTCGCGATCCACGCGAATTACCTGATTAATCTGGCGGCGGCCGAGCCGGTGGCGCGGGTGCGCGCGATTCAGGCGTTCCGCGATGAGATGGTGCGCGGAATGGCGCTGGGCGCGGACTTTTTGATTGTGCATCCGGGGTCGGCGGGAGCGGGCGGAGATAAGGAGCAGGCGTCGGTGCGGGTGGGCGAGGCACTGAGAGCGGCGGCGCGCGGGTTGAAGTTGGGCGGCCTGCGTGTGCTGGTGGAAAATACGGCAGGGATGGGAAGCGCGGTCGGTGCGAAATTTGAGGAGCTGGCGACAATTTTGAAAGCTGCGGGGGATTTGGATGCGGGCGTGTGCATCGATACGGCGCACACGTTTGAGGCGGGATACCCGATTCACACGGCGGCGGGGTTGGAGCAGACGCTTGCGGAGATGGAGCGGACGATCGGGCTTGCGCGCGTGTTTGTGGTGCATGTGAATGACTCGAAGACGGAGTTTGGGTCGCGCGTGGACCGGCACGAGCACGTCGGTAAGGGAAAGATTGGAGCGGAGGCGCTGGGACGCGTACTGCGGCATCCAATGTTAGCGCCTGAGCGGCTGCCGGGGAGGGCGTTTTTACTAGAGACGCCGATTGATGTGCCGGGAGATGACCGGAGGAATGTCGCGGCAGTGTGGAAGCTGGTGGGAGTCGCGGTGGAGCAGGTGCCGGACGCGGAGGATGGGTTTTCGATGCTGAAGGCGACAAGGCCCGCGACCCGAGCCGGCAAAGGCGCAAAGAGCAAGAAAAACAAAAAAAGTTCAAGGCAGACGTCTCAGGGAAAAAGGAAAACGCGAAGGGCGCGGAAAAAAGGGAAGAGGGGTTAGGGGAAGTGGCGGAATACGATCCACAGGCAGTTGAGGCCAAGTGGCAGAAAATCTGGGAGGAGCAGCACGCGTTTGAGGCTGATCCGGATCCGGACCGGCCGAAATATTATGCGCTGGAGATGCTGCCGTATCCTTCGGGTACATTGCACATGGGCCACATGCGGAATTACACGATTGGGGATGTTGTGGCGCGCTACCGCCGCATGCGCGGATTCAACGTGATCCATCCGATGGGATGGGATGCGTTTGGATTGCCCGCGGAAAACGCGGCGATCCAGCGGGGGATTCATCCGAGGGAGTGGACGCTCGGGAATGTGGCCGAGTTTAAGATGGTGTGCGGGCGATTCGGATTCAGCTATGACTGGCGGCGCGAGATTGCAACGTGCGACGCGGAGTACTATCACTGGAACCAGTGGATTTTTTTGCGGATGCTGGAGCGCGACCTGGCGTATCGCAAAAAGAGCCGGGTGAACTGGTGTCCGAAATGCCAGACGGTGCTTGCGAATGAACAGGTGATCGACGGCTGCTGCTGGAGGCATGAAGATACGCAGGTGGAGCAGCGCGAGATCGCGCAGTGGTTTTTTCGGATTACGCGGTACGCGGAGGAGTTGCTAAAGGATTTGGATGGTCTGGCCGAGGGATGGCCGGAGCGCGTCATTGCGATGCAGCGAAACTGGATTGGGAAATCGGTTGGTGCGCGCGTGCGGTTTGCGGTGGCGGAGTTGACTGGGAAGAGCGTCGAAATTTTCACGACGAGGATTGACACGATTTACGGCGCGGCGGCGCTTATCTTGGCGCCGACACATCCGCTGGTGGCGGAATTGCTGGAGGGGACGGCGGGGCGTGCCGAGTCTGAGGCAGTGCTGGCGCAGATGAAAAAGGCGTCGGTGAAGGCGGAGGATTTGGCTGTGGCGGAAAAAATTGGATTCGCGACAAGGCGACACGCGGTGAATCCATTTAATGGAGAGAAAATTCCGATTTGGGTAGGGAATTTCGTGCTGATGGAGTATGGAACGGGTGCAATCATGGCCGTGCCCGCGCACGACGAGCGTGATTTTGAATTTTGCACAAAGTACGAGTTGCCGATCCCGGTTGTCATACAGCCTGCGGATGAGGCACCAGTCCCCTTGGGAAAGCTGAAAGAAGCTTGGCCGGAATACGGCAAGCTGGTGAATTCGGGAGATTACACGGGACTCTCCTCGGAAGACGCGATCCAGCGAATGACTGCGGATGCGGAGACGCGGGGATTCGGGCGCTGCGAAACCACGTTCCGTTTACGTGATTGGGGGATTTCGCGACAACGGTATTGGGGCACGCCGATCCCGATTATTTATTGCGAGCGCGATGGCATCGTGCCCGTGCCGGATGACCAGCTTCCCGTGAGGTTGCCGGAGAATGTTGCGATTTCGGGGGAAGGCCAATCTCCGCTCGCGGGCGTGCCGGAATTTGTAAACGTGAAATGCCCGAAGTGCGGCGGGGCGGCGCGGCGCGAAACGGATACGATGGATACGTTCGTGGATTCTTCGTGGTATTTCCTGCGGTACCTGGACCCGCACAACAGCAAGAAACCATTCGAGCCGGAACTGGCGCGTTACTGGTTTCCGGTGGACCAATATATCGGCGGGATTGTGCATGCGATTTTGCATCTGCTATATGCGAGATTCGTCTGCAAGGTGCTGCGCGATTTAAAATTTCTGAAGGCGAGCGAGCCCTTTATGCGCCTGTTCACGCAGGGGATGGTGCAGAAGGGCGGGGTGGCGATGTCGAAGTCGAAGGGCAACGTGGTGGGCGCGATGGAAATGGCGGTGAAATATGGCGCGGACACTGGACGCGTGTACACGCTGTTTGCGGCGCCGCCTGAAAAAGACATGGAGTGGAGCGAGCAGAGCGTCGAGGGTTGCGCGCGATTTTTGAAGCGCGTGCACCGGCTGGTCGACCGGCACGCAGCGACGGTGCGCGGGCACGCGGCGGGAGTGGGCGAGCTTTGGAAGTCAAGCGAGAAGGAAAAAATTCTGTTGCGGAAGACGCACCAGACGCTCCGGCGCGCGACATTTGATTTCGAGACGCGCTGGCATTTCAATTCGGCAATTGCATTGATCATGGAACTGGTAAACGAAATTCACGCGCAGGAGCCGTTTGCCGTGTCCGTGAGCCCGCAAGTGCTGAAGGAAGTGCTCGAATTACTGACTCTGATGCTTGCGCCGATGGCGCCACATCTCGCGGAGGAGTTGTGGGAAATGCTGGGGCACAGCGGCGGGCTGATCAAGGCGTCGTGGCCGCAATATCGCGCGGAGTTGGCGGCGGAGGAGAAGGTGGAGGTGCCGGTGCAAGTGAATGGGAAATTGCGCGGCAAAATTACTGTGGAAGTTGGACTGGATGAGGAGTCGCTTGCGGCGCGGGCGCTGAGCGACCCGAAGGTTGCCGAGACGATTCGCGGGAAGCAGATTGTGAAAACGATTGTGGTTCCGGATAAGCTCGTGAATATTGTCGTCCGATAATCCAAACGGGGGCACAATGACGTCAGCGGGAGCGGGAATGGCGAAGGCGACACCGAAGAGCGAACTTGGCGGAATCGTGGTGCTGGATTTCGGCGGGCAATACACGCAACTGATTGCGCGACGGATCCGTGAGAACCAGGTTTTTTCGGCGATCCTGCCATGCACGGCTTCGGTCGAGGAAATTCGCGCGCTCGAGCCGGTGGGGATCGTCCTTTCCGGCGGGCCGAGTTCGGTGTACGACGCAAACGCGCCGAAGTGCGACCCGCAAGTGCTGGCGTTGGGAGTGCCGGTGCTCGGGATTTGTTACGGCCTGCAATGGATTACGAACGCGCTGGGCGGGAAGGTGATGCCCGCCGAGCACCGCGAATACGGGCCCATGCAACTTGAGATAAGCGATTCTTCAGGGCTGCTCAAGGGATTGCCGGGAAAACTGCGTGTTTGGAATAGTCATGGGGATCATGTGCTTGCGGTGCCGGATGGATTCCGCGTAACGGGCCGCACAGACAACGCGATATCCGCGGTGGAAAATGCGGAGCGGCGAATCTTCGCGGTGGAATTTCATCCCGAAGTGAGGCACACCGAAGGAGGGGATGAAATACTGCGTAACTTTGTATTCCAAGTGTGCGGGGCAAAGGCGAATTGGAGCGGGTCCGCATTCATCACGGAGACAGTCGAAGCGATTCGGCGGCGAGTGGGCGATGACCGCGCAATCTGCGCGCTGAGCGGCGGCGTGGATTCGACGGTCGCGGCCGTCCTTGTCGGCAAGGCGATCGGCAACCAGCTGACAAATATTTTCGTGGACACGGGGATGCTGCGGAAAAATGAGTATCAGGACACACTGGACTTATTGAAGCGACTGGGCTTGAACGTCACGGGAGTGGATGCATCGGGAAGATTTCTGGCGCGCCTAAAGGGAGTGACCGACCCGGAAGAGAAGCGGAGGCGAATCGGCGGGGAGTTCATCGCAGTGTTCGCGGACGAGGCCCGGAAACTGGCGGGCTCGGGAAATCTGAAATATCTGGTGCAGGGAACACTTTACCCGGACGTAATCGAGTCGGTCTCTGTGAAAGGGCCATCGGCGACGATCAAAACGCACCACAACGTGGGCGGGCTTCCCGCGGATATGCCATTTGCATTGATCGAGCCGCTGCGGGATTTGTTTAAGGATGAAGTTCGGCGGATCGGAGCGGACCTCGAATTGCCAAAGGAAATTTTGACAAAGCAGCCATTCCCTGGGCCGGGGCTTGCGGTGCGCATTTTGGGCGAGGTTACGCCCGAGCGTTTGGCGCTCTTGCGCGAAGCGGATTCGATCGTGGTGGAAGAGATTCGGCGCGCGGGGCTTTATGAAAAGACCTGGCAAGCATTCGCTGTCTTGCTGCCAGTGCAGAGTGTTGGTGTGATGGGCGACGGGAGGACCTACGGGTTGACGGCGGCGGTACGCGTCGTGGAGTCGGAAGACGCGATGACGGCGGACTGGTGCCGGCTCCCGGCGAATGTACTTGAGCGCATGTCTTCGCGAATCGTAAATGAGGTGCGCGGAATCAACCGGGTCGTTTACGATATCAGTTCGAAGCCCCCCGGAACGATTGAGTGGGAATAGGAAGAGGGGACTTAGCCTTTGCAATTGGAGGTAATAGAGGGAAACCAAAGTCCCCCCGGATGTGTCTTACTATAAGGAACCGTGAAGGACTGAGAGCAGGAAGGCTCTGGAGGATTGCCGGGAAGCGACGCGGGCCGGAGGGATTCGAGCCGGCCCTTGTCCTGAATTAACGGCTGGCCAGCTTCTGCGCCATGAACAGCAAGAGGCGGCGGTCAGGTTCGTCAATTTTTCCCATGAGGCGGCGGAACTTGCCCAGATAGCGGGCTTCTTTGCCATGGCTGCCCCAGACGATTTCGTCGGCTGTCCTGCGCTTCGGCAGGTTGGGCAATTCAGGCGGTTCTTCGCCGTCGTAGAAAAGTTGGTAGAGTGGAACTTCGAGAGCGCGTGCCATTTTTTCGAGCGTCTCAATGGCCGGTACCGTGTGGCCGTTTTCGACGCGGGAGATGTAACAGCGCAACAGGCCTGTACGCTTCTCGATGTCCCCTTGTGAGAGCTTTTTTTCTTCGCGCAGAGCGCGAAGACGGTCGCCAATAATCATGTCGGCATTATTCCAGACGATTATTGGGTACGCAAGAGAAAAAATATGGCACATTGGAAAATGAAGGTGTAACCGGATGGCCATGGACCACGTCTTAAAATTGGGAGAAAAGGTCAGGCGGACTGCGGCTGTGGAAAACGCAGCGGCTCAGGAACGCCAGCTTGTCCGTCGAGCGCAGCAAGGCGATGTAGCTGCGTATGAGGAATTGCTGGCCAAGCACCAGCAGCGTGTGTTTGCAGTGGTGGCCGGGGTCCTGCGGAGGCGGGAGGATATTGAGGACGTAGCCCAGCAAGTTTTTGTAAAGGCGTATTTTTCGCTGAAGCGCTTTGATTTACGGTCGGCATTCGGGACCTGGCTTTACAAGATTGCGGTCAATGAGTGCTGGGACTATCTAAGGAAGAAAAAAGTCCGCAGGCTGGTGTACGAAGCGGACATGAGCGAAGAGCAGACCCGGCAGCTTCAGGGAGTAAGCGAGCAGCCATTTGGGGCGCTGCGATCCCCCGATGACGCCGCGAAGCGGGTTGAGCAGCGCCAGTTGGTTGAACGGCTGCTATCGGAACTGGACGAACAAGATCAGGCCATGCTGGTAATGAAAGAGATCGAAGGGTTTTCGGTGGAGGAAATTGGCGAGACGCTGGGTATCAATGTAAATACCGTGAAGGTCCGGTTGTTTCGCGCTCGCGCGCGGCTGGTGGAAACTTATAGACGGCGCTTGCGAGGCACGACGGTAGATAACAAGAGCAAGGATGGAACTCCTTAGAAATTTGTGAAGTATGCCAGTTGGAGGGAAGAAAATGTGGAATGTTTTGAAAACCAAAAATGGGTGCGAGCTGTATGAAGCGAGGCTTGCCGACGCAGTAGAACGCGCGACAGAGCGCGGACAGACTCTCTCGCTGAGCGCCGATTTGGCACTGCATGTTTCAAGCTGCGCGGATTGCCGTGAAGGCGTGGAAAGCGCGGAATTGAGCCGCGCGCTACTGCGCTGGGGATTGGACCCCGCGGAAGGCCCGAGGCCGGGCTTTATGACGCGCGTGGCCGCAGCGATCCGGGCAGAGGAAGAACGGCGCGCCGCCCAGAAGACGATTTTCTGGAGCCCGCTCGAGCACTTGGCGGGGCGCGTGGCGCTGGCCGCTTGCGCGGTCGTAATGGTCGTTTCATTTTACATTTTCTCGTATGTCGCTCCCAGAACAACGGGACAAGACATCACAGAACTTGTGCAGCAGCCGGACATTCAACAACCACAGACCCCGGATGAGGTCTTGATTTCACTTTCGGAGCGCGGCAATGTCAGGTGAACGGACGAAAACAGCGGCAGTCGGATTGGTTTTGGCGGTATTCGTTCTGGGCGCCGCCCTTGGAGCACTGGGGATGTATTGGGCGGGCCGCAGCGTAATGGCCGGTCCCACTCGGCGCCCCGGGCCGCAGACTGCGGCTGAGCGCAATGCGCAT
This sequence comes from uncultured Acidobacteriota bacterium, assembly GCA_963737185.1. Classification (GTDB taxonomy): domain Bacteria; phylum Acidobacteriota; class Terriglobia; order Acidiferrales; family UBA7541; genus DASTCZ01. The sequence continues at coordinate 11,575 of CAVTRS010000023.1, forward strand.
GTCGTGGACAGTTTTACGAAGGACCTCGGACTGACGCCGGACCAGCAGAAGCAGATGCTCGCGATTCTTGCACAGACGCGGGCGAAGTATAAGGCCGTCAACGATGGAGTTGCGCCCCAGATGGATGCAATCAGGAAAGAAGGCCGGGATCAGATTCGCGGGATCCTAACATCGGATCAGATCACCAAATTTGACGACAAGCTGCGCCAAATGGACGAAGAACGGAAAAAGAGATCGAGCGGCAATTAAATACGGTGGAAACCCTCGAACCCAGGTCAAAATAATTGAATTTAGGAATAAACGCCCGCGGGAGGATTGTGCCAGCCTGCGAGCGTTTATTTTTGTGCGATCCGGGAATGATTGTGGGCGATTCGGCGGATGTGAAGTACACTATACCGGCCGCGGGAAGATGAAACGACGATGGCGGAGACAGTGACCATGACGATGGATGGCGCAAGCGCGCCGAATGCCGATACGGCTGTAATCCGGCTGGAAAATGTGCACAAGACTTACGATCTGGGTGAAATTCAGGTGCACGCGCTGCGCGGAATTTCCATGGAGATTACAAAGGGCGAATTTGTTGCGGTTATGGGCGCCTCCGGCTCCGGCAAATCCACACTGATGAACATCCTGGGCTGCCTTGACAAGCCCACGCGCGGCCGTTACTTCCTGGATGGAGTGGACGTCTCTGGGATGGAAAAGACGGCTCTCGCCCATCTTCGCAACAGGAAACTGGGATTCGTGTTTCAGCAATTCAATTTGCTGTCGCGTACGTCGGCGCTCGAAAATGTGGAGTTGCCGACTATCTATGCCGGGATCAGCCTGGAAGAGCGGGAGTCCCGCGCGAAGCATTCCCTTGAAATCGTAGGTTTGGCGGACCGGTCGCACCATTTCCCTAGCCAACTTTCCGGAGGCCAGCAACAGCGCGTGGCGATAGCGCGTGCCCTGGTAAACCGGCCTTCGATTCTTTTGGCGGACGAGCCCACAGGGAACCTGGACAGCAGGACCTCTGTGGAAATCATGGACATCCTGCAGAAGCTGAATAATGAACAGGGATTGACCGTCGTCCTCGTTACTCACGAGCCGGATATCGCGCGCTATTCAAAGCGGATTATTGAGTGCCGCGACGGAAAAGTGAAGCGCGACGTCAGGGTGGCGGACAGATTGATTGCGTCTGAAGTGCTTCCGACGCTCCCCGAAGTCGGCGAAGAACCAGATGAAGAAGTGCCCGGGGCGGCGCCGGACGCAGAACCGCACACAACCTAGCACGGATTTTTCGAACTACACTCTACCTTCTCTTTGCAGTTCTTTCAGCGAAATCAGCACTTCAAGAATTAAAAGGGAATATCTTCGTCGGAGATGTCCGGGCTGGGGGCGCCGGAGCCGGAATCATCAGCGCCGGACTGATTGAATTCGGCGTCCTGAGAACCGCCGCCACCCGCATGCGCCGCGGAGGCCATGCCGCCGGATTCGCTCTTCGACCCAAGCATCTTCATGGTGCTGCCGACGATCTCGGTGGAATAGCGCTTCTGGCCAGAGTTTTTGTCGTCCCACTGCCGGGTTTGAATGCGGCCTTCTATATAAACGAGCGAACCCTTCTTCAAGTATTGCTGCGCGATTTCCGCGAGTTTGCCCCAGAGCACGACACGGTGCCACTCGGTGCGTTTCTGGCGTTCGCCGTTGCGGTCTTTGAAAGATTCGTCGGTCGCGAGGCTGAAATTGCAGACTCCCTGGCCTGATGGCGTGTACCGTGTCTCCGGATCTTTGCCGAGACGGCCAACGAGAATCGCTTTATTGACGGACATCGTTCCCCCTAACATTCACCAAAACTTACAGAAATCGCCGCACGCTATCGCACCGCTATATCTTGCCGACGGTTGGCCGCACGATAGCACGGGGGCGGGCGGGACGCAAATACGGGGATGATTCCTAAAGAGGTTGATTACCGAAGAACACACTCAGGAGCCGTGAGAACAAAAATGCGCGGTAATCAACCGGCTTTCAAAATGCCTTATCTGCCTGCGGTGACTGGGACGCCGAGTTCATGAAGCTTGGCGCGAGCCTGCGGCTCCTCATCGCCGCGAAGTTGTATAACCCTGCGCAGGTCCGTGATTCCGCTCTGGCGCTTGCCTGTCTGTAAGTAGGTGAGGCCGCGTTTGTATAACGATGCCGTCATTTTGAAGCTCTTCGGGTAATTGTCGATTACGTCGGTATAAAATTTCACCGCATCGTCAAACCTCTGTTGGATGTAAGCAATCTCGCCCTGATAAAAAATGGCATTCGGGGCGAGGTCGGTATCGGGGAAGTACTTTAGGAAGTCCTGAAATTCCTGTTGCGCGAGCTCATATTTGCCGGTCGATAAATCCTGCAGGGCGGAGTCATAAAGCACCTGCGGCGAAGGTGGCGGGGTGGCAGGCATTGAGCCGGCAGGTGCTCCTGGTGTGGTGGTTCCGCCAGGCACGGGGCTTGTCGCGGCAGGCGGAGGCGCGGCGAGGGCCGAAACCTTTCCATCGAGCGTTTGCAAAGTATTTTGCACTTCCACAAGTTGCGTGTTGATTTTTGAAAGGCGTGTCTGAGTTTCGGAAACGTTGTCCGTCACGCCCTGCACCTGCGTGGTCATTGTGGAAAGCTGCGCGCCGGTGTTGGCCTGCAAGTCCTGCATGGTTTTTTGGAGCGCGCCGATGGTGGAGTTAAGCTTGTTCACGGTGTCGGTTTGTTGGGCGATCAAGGTGTGGAGCTCGGCGAATTTAGTGTCGATGGAGCTCTGCATGTCCCTCTGGCCCTGCTGCAAATTGTCGACGCCAGTAAGCAATTGAATCATCTCTTTGGCCACCGCGCCGACGGGCGCGGGAGAGAGGAGCATCCCGCCGATTGCGCCGGTGAACATGCCCGCGATTAAAAGTGAGGCGACCTGTCTTTTCTTCATACAAACCTCCTAAGAATGAGGGCCGGTTGGGATCCAGCCGCGCTGAGAACCGGCCCCAGGCGCGCCCGAAAAGCATTCCAGGGAAGCGCATAAGGCCGATCCCAAAATGGCCGGCGTCGCGCCGGATGCCGACAAAGTAACTCGAACTACGGCACGCGCACGAAATGCGCGCGGCGGTTCTGCTGCCAGCAGTCTTCATCGTGCGCGAAACAGAACGGTTTTTCCTTGCCGAAGCTGGTGGTCGAAATGCGGTTTTCCGGGACCCCGAGCGATACGAGGAACTTCTTCGTCTCGTCGGCGCGGTTCTGGCCGAGCCCGAGATTGTACTCGGTGGTGCCGCGCTCGTCACAATGCCCCTCGATCACCACTTTGATATCCGGATGCTGCCGCAGATACTGCGCTGTCTCTGAAAGCGCCGCTTTGGCGTCCGGGCGCAATTCGAATTTGTTGTAATCGAAGAACGCGTCATGGACGCCCTGATCAAATGGCCTTTCCTCGGGCGTCGCCGTGGCCGGCGTTTCCACAGTGGGCGCGCCAACAGTGATGCGGACGCTCTGGTCCGCCGATCCGCCCGGGCCCGTCGCCGTGATTGTGTAAGTGGTCGAGCCCTCCGGCGAAACCTTTGTGTTGCCTTCCGGGGCGACGCTGCCAACACTCGGCGCGAGCACCAGGGAAGTGGCGTTGGTCGATGACCATGTCAGCGTCACGCTGTCACCTTTTTGAATGAAGGTCGAAGACGCTTGCAGCGTCACCGTCGGGCGCATTGTGGTCGGCTGCGGTTGAGTTGAGGACGGTGTCTGATTCGTCGCCGGAGTTACGGGCGGCTTATGGCACGCGGCAGCCATCAAGGACATCGCCAGCAGGCTGAGCAGGGTGAACCTGCCGAACGAGAGTTTGCGCATTCTTAAATACCTCCTAGATTTGGATAGCGATGATTGCCGTGCAAGTGCATAAAGACAACTGAAATCCTACCACTTCGGGTATTGCGGTGAAATACCCTCGATAAAAAATTGTGTTTCGTAAATTGTACCTCGCCGATTTCAAGTTTCATCGCCCAACATCGACGCCGGCCACGCATTTCAAATCATTGTGGCGCAGACCAACTTGGCGACTCATTCGAGCCTGTCTTAGTCAACTGGCGCGCCTCGGAGCCATCGGCCAGCATTGACCAGATCTGCCGCGAACCTGTGCGCGTGGATTCAAAGGCAATGTGGCGCCCATCGGGCGCCCAGCACGGACGCTCGTTGCGACCGGTGTCTCGCGTAAGCTGAACAAGCGAATGCGTAGAGATGTCCATCACATAAATGTCATAGTTGCCGTCGGGCCGCTGCCAACTGAAGGCAATCAGCTGACCATTCGGCGACCAAGCAGGGTCAATCACATAGCCCGCGTCTTCGAGCGCGATTTTTTCGATGTTTGTGCCGTCCACGCTCATCGTGTAGAGTTGCGGATGGCCTGAGCCAGCGCGGTCGCTGACGAAAACCACCTCCTGCCCGGTTTTCGGGTTCCACGCCGGAGACGTATTCACGCCGACGGAAAACGTCAACCGCTTCGGGTGGCCTCCGTTTGAGTCGGCGACATAAAGATCGGGATTCCCCTGCATGCTGGACATGAACATTATTTTCGATCCATCCGGCGACCAAGCCGGAGAGCTATTCGTTCCCGACCAACGGGGCCAGGAGATCATCTTTCCGCTAACCATTGAGAACATGCAAATTTGAGGGCTGACGACTCCGTTGCGAGCGGGCTCGAAGCACGTGAAAGCGATGCGCGAAGAGTCCGGCGACCAGCGCGGTGTGAGGGAAATGCCCTTCAGCGAAGTGACCTCGCGCTGATTCGCGCCATCGTAATCCATCACCCAAATTTCCTTGTGTCCGGTGCGGTCGCTGGTGAAGGCAATCTGCGTGGTGGAAATGCCGGGAACGCCGCCTGAAAGCTTCATGAGGATTTCGTCCGCGAACTGGTGAGCGAACAGGCGAACTTGATTCTCCGTCGCATCACCGCGATAAATTTTTGTAATCATCGCGGGCACCGAAGGCGCGCGGACATCAAAAAACCATGCTTGAATTGCGAGCGCACTCCCGGTTGTGGAAAGATTGCCGAAGGCCAGGAATTGCGAAGATGCGGGAGCGTCAGACCATGCTTGCGAGTTCAATTCCGAAGGTTGACTCGGCACCTGAGTGGGATACATGCTCGGGCTAACGATTTCTACGATTCCGCTGTAGTCGAGATCTCCGCGGACGACGTCGCTGAATTCCTTTGCGAAGGGTTGTGCGCCCGCACCGCTTGTGCCGGACGAGGCAAAGTCTGCGACCGCTACTCGAGCTTTTTGCACGCCGAGACCGGTGCCCGTCTTGAACCAATCCTGCGCGGATGCGATGGGTGCGGATGCAATTGCAAGCAACGTGAGGGCCACAAGGCCAAATCCGAGGACAATCTTACCGGCAAAGAATCGAATCGGATGGATGGGAATCATTGCTTTCGTTTTCAATTTTCCGGACCTCACCTTCTCAATACTATAATTGCCATGTTTTTCCCGCCGTAATCGTCAGCGGCGAAACTCAAACCAGAATTCGACATTCACGTTCGAGCCACTGTAATCATTCGGCAGCCGATTGACCGGGCTCGAAGCTAAAATCGCGCGGACCGCGGAATTATCCACCGACGTATTGCCGCTATGCTGTACAATCTGCACGTTCACGATGCTGCCATCGCGAAGAATTTGAAACGAAACCACGGCGCGCGGCGCAAAGCTGACCGACGGGTCCACCATGGATTGAAGCCAATTGCTGCTGATGCGGTTGCGCACCGCTTCCACAAACCATGGATATCGCGAGCCAAAATCGCCGCCAGCTCCTGTAAAATCCATCCCGCCCTGCGTCGAGCCTTTGACTGTGAATTGCGAATAGGGCAGCGTCGGCGGTCCTCCGCCCCCATAAGGAACGGCATTTGATGGAGTCGGCGTTTTATCCTCAAGAACTTTCGATGGATGTGACGGGACGGGCGTCGGCTTATTTTTATCGAAAGCCGGGAGCGATTGCGCGTCCGGGGGCGGAGGTATCTCTTTCGGCTTCGGCTCTGCCTTGTAGAGTCCCCCGGATTCATCCACTACGCGGCTTTCTGTAATAGTGGCTGGCTTCGGCAAAGGGATTCCCGGCATGGAGCCCACAATGCCAACTTCCACGGACCCGCCGCCAGTTCCGCCCCAATTATCCCCGCGGTTCGATAAGAAAGCCGAGGCAAGCATGGTCCCCGCAAGCGCCGCATGAAAAACCGCGGACCATGCAAGCGTCGCCTTTAAGCTGGGTTCGGCGGGGTATCGAGTGGCAAATTCCATGGTCGTTCTTCGTTTAATGCGAACTGCCCTTGTCAATCAATGGCTGCGTAACAATATTGACGTTTGCAATGCCGGATTGTTTGAGCGTATCCAGCACCATCGCAACAATGCCAAAAGGAACTTTTTCGTCGGCTCGCAGATAAACGGAATCCTTCTGCGGATCGTGCATCTGTGCCCGCGCGTTTGCCCCAAGATCATGGATATTCACAGCTTTGTCGCCAAGGTAGATAAGCTGAGCGCGGTCAATCGTGACGATCACACGCGTTTCCGGCAAATCGCGTACCGTCTTTGTTTGCGGCAGGTCCACCTCAATTCCCGATTGAAGGATTGGCGCGGTAATCATAAAAATAATCAGCAGCACGAGGACGACGTCCACAAGCGGGACGATGTTGATCTCGGCTAATGAAGTCTCAGTTTGCTTGGCGATTTGCGGCATGGCTTAAGCCACTTGCTTTAGGAATTCAGTTTCTCTATTTGCGCCGAAACCTCGGCGGTAAAGTTGTCCATTCGCGCGGCCAGGTCCCTTATCCGGTGCACAAAATAATTGTAAGCGATAACGGCCGGAATGGCCGCAAAGAGTCCGGCCGCGGTGGTGATCAGCGCTTCCGCGATACCGGGAGCGACGACGCGCAAACTCGCTGCGCCGGCTGTGCCGAGTCCGGAGAATGCGTCCATCACGCCCCACACCGTGCCGAAGAGTCCAATGAAAGGTGTCACTGACGCGGTTGTAGCGAGCCACGTCATATATCTTTCCACGCGGCGCACCTGATCCGCGGAAGCGAGTTGCATGCTCACCACGACGGACCTCAGGCTCTTAATCTTGCCTGTGGCAGCCCCGCCCGAAATCTGTCCTTGGAGTTCGCGGAACCCCGCGGAATAAACCACTTCAAGCGGTGAATTGCCGCCGCCCATGCTTTTGGGATCGGGCAAGCCGCGAGTGGCGCGGAAGACTCGCAGGAATTGGGATGTCTCGCGCTGAACGGAACTGAAAAGCCCCAATTTCTGGAGAATGAGCGCCCATGAAAAAAGGGAAAAGGTCAGCAGAATCAATAGGACCGTGCGCGCGACCCAACCCGTTTGGTCCAGCAATTGGCCGATTTGTCCGCTGATTAACAGATTTGCGATGGCGTGAATTGTCCCCCCCTCTGCATCCAGATGCCCCGAAATAAACGTAGCATACGGCTGCAAAGCCTACAAAGGATTCGATGCGGCTTTGTGTTTTTCTGATGTACAGTGCGACACATCGGGTCCGGCGGCGAAAGCGCGTTTGCCTGCCGCGGGCCGCCGGCGGCGCTGTGTTAGAATGTGGATTCAACCTAATGTCTGAACAAATCAATTCCCGGATTGACGTGCGCTTGGATGCCTTAACGCGAGGGCGGGCGGCCAATGCCGTTGTGTCTGCCGAGATTACGGCCAGTGGGCCAACGTTCTATCTCGAGACATTTGGCTGCCAGATGAATGTCCACGATTCGGAAAAAGTCGCCGGCGTGCTCCTCGAAAAGGGCTATCGCCAGGTAGAGACGCCTGAAGCAGCGGGACTCGTGCTCTACAACACCTGTAGCATTCGGGAGAAAGCCGCCCAAAAATTATTCTCGCGCCTCGGCGAATTCCGTTTTGCACAGGAAGGCAAGCTTTTTGGAGTTCTTGGCTGCGTCGCGCAACAGGAGGGCGAGTCCATCTTCAAGCGCGCGCCGTGGGTTAGTCTGGTATGCGGTTCCGCGAGCTATCGAAATCTGCCCCGCATGATCGATCAATTGGAATCCGGCAACCGCCACGTCACCGGTCTCGATAAAGACACGGACGAAACTTTTGAAACCGAAATTACGAGACGCGACCATCCCTTCCGTGCCTACATCACGATTATCGAGGGCTGCGATAAGGCTTGCACTTATTGCGTGGTGCCGTTCACGCGAGGGCCGGAGCGGAGTCGCGCGAGCGCGAGCGTCCTTGAGGAGGCGCGCCGTCTCGCGGATTCGGGCTACACGGAGATCCAGCTACTCGGCCAAACTGTGAATTCTTATCGGGACCCCTCATCTTGCCAAATGAATTTCAGTGAACTCCTTGTCGCGGTTGCGAACACGCCGGGAATCCGGCGCGTCCGTTTCACCACTTCACATCCGAGCGATTTCGGCCCCGACATCGTCGCGGCAATTGACGCGCATCCCGGCGTCTGCGATCACGTTCATTTGCCGGTGCAATCCGGCTCGACGCGTGTGCTGCGCGCTATGCAGCGAACCTATACGCGCGAAGGATACCTCGAAAAAATTGCGCTGATCCGCACCGCACGACGGCCCATCAGCATCACGACGGATTTTATCGTGGGCTTCCCCGGTGAAACTGAAGCCGAATTTGAGGAAACATTGACCCTGCTCGACGCGGCGCAGTACGACGGTTCGTTCTCATTTAAATATTCGCCGCGGCCAAACACCGCAGCCCAACACATGCCGGGTGCAATCCCAGAAGAAGAGCAGGGAAGAAGGCTGGCCATTTTGCAAGACCGGCAGCGCCAAATCCAGACTGCGCGCAACGAAACCCAAATCGGCCAGACGCTCGAAGTGCTCGTGGACGGCGCCTCGCGCCGCGAAGGCCAATGGGCGGGTCGCACTTCCGGCAACCGTGTGATTAATTTCGCTTCGCCGCGCACCGGCCTTTTGGGACAATATGTTCAAGTACACGTCACCGGCGCGAGCACGCATAGCCTTGTCGGCGATCACATCATCTAAGATTCAGCGGCGCAGGCGGGGGAGGCAATCGTGGAAGTCGAAATGAAAATCCGGGGGCTAATGGTTGATCCTTCCACGAACACTCCGATCGTCGTATTGAAAGATACGCAGGGATCCTCGATTCTGCCCATCTGGGTCGGTGCTTATGAAGCACAGGCCATTGCCATCGAAATTGAGAAAGTGCAGATGCCGCGGCCGATGACGCACGACCTACTGAAGAATGTGCTCCTCGGATTGAACGTCCGTGTGCAAAAAGTGGTCGTCAGCGAATTGCGCGAAGACACTTTTTATGCGTTGATCTGGGTTGAGCGAGAAGGGCAGTTGATGTCCATTGATTCGCGGCCCAGTGACGCGCTTGCACTCGCTCTGCGCGTGGATTGCCCGATTTTTGTGGAAGACCAGGTTCTCAAGAATTCAAAGGTATCGAACACGCTCTCTGAAAAGAACACGAGTGAAGAGTTGCGGAAATGGCTTGAGAATCTTTCGGATGAAGACCTCGGCCGCTATAAAATGTAGCGGTTCCCCAGCCCGCTAGAATTGAATTTTGTGCTTGCGCATCCGTCAGGGGATGGGTAGATTGTGTCTACCCATACGGGTAGGCGGACCCAGGGCCTCTATATGTTGGTGTGCGTTTGCCGGGACGCCTTGGCTTTTGTTTTGCCGGGTAACAGAATTCTCGCGTCGCCGGGGGGGAGACTGCGCTGGAGACTTTCTTGGATAGCTCTTCAGTCTTAAAATGACGAAGATCATTACTGTCGCGAATCAAAAAGGCGGCGTCGGCAAGACCACAACGGCAATCAATCTCGCTGCCGCAATTTCCTTGCGGCAGAAACGTACACTTCTGATTGATCTGGACCCACAATCCAATTCCACGATCGCGTTTTTTGACTCCTCCGAAGTTAAGGAGACCATGTATGACGTCTTTGGCGAGGCCCGCGCGGAATTGGCCGGCATCATCAAGCCAACCAAGTCGCCTCTTCTCTCCGTCGCGCCTGCAAAGTTAGCGCTCGCAAAACTCGAACAGCAACTCGCGGGACAATTCGATGCACCTTACAAATTGAAAGACGCGCTCTCGCCGGTTTTGAAGGATTACGATTTTGTAGTGATTGATACTCCCCCCGCCCTCGGAATCCTTACAGTCAATGCGATGGTTGCCTCAACGCATCTCCTTGTGCCAATCCAAGCCGCTTACTTTGCAATCGAAGGCACAGACGATTTGCTCGAGACCTATGAGCGAATTCGCGCCCGGCCAAACCCCGCTCTGAAGGTTTTGGGAGTCCTCATCACGCTTTTTGATAAGCGCACGAATATTTCGAGAGATACGGACGAGCAGATTCGCTCCGTCTTCGGCTCTGTCTTATTCAAGACGCGCATTTCCAAGAATGTGAGATTGGAAGAAAGTCCTGCGTACAAAGAAACTATCTTCAGCTTTGCGCCCAAGTCGCCCGGCGCTTTGGAATACAGCAAGCTGGCCCTGGAGGTCATAAAACGTGTCGAAGAGGATCGGATTGCCCGTCACTCTCAAGATGCGGCATGACGCGCATTACGTGGAGCAACTGACGACGTTCAGCGGTGCCGCCATCGGCCGCATGATTCCGGTAGATAAAATTCGTCCGAACCCGGACCAGCCTCGCAAAACGCTTGGCGATCTCGGCGAACTGATTGAATCGATCAAGCAAAAGGGCGTGCTCGAGCCCTTGCTGGTGCGTTATATCCCGCGTGACGATCTCTACCACATTATTTCCGGTGAGCGCCGTTACCACGCTTCACGCGCCGCGGGATTGCGCGAAGTGCCCTGCATCGAAAAAATCGCGGATGATGCGGAAACGCTCGAGCTCGCGCTGATCGAAAACCTTCAACGGAAGGATTTGACTGCATTTGAGGAGGCCGACGGACTCTTCCGCCTCGCCGAGCAATTCGACTACACGCACGATGACATCGCGAAAAAGATCGGCAGGTCACGCTCCTCTGTCACCGAGACCCTTTCTCTACGTAACATTCCCGATTCGGTTCGCAGGCGCTGCATCGACCGCGGTATCGTGTCGAAGTCTTTGCTGCTTCAAGTATCGCGGCAACCAAATGAGAAGAAGATGCTGGAGGCAGTCCAGCGCATTATTCAAGGTGGTCTTACTCGCGACGAAGCACGTCAGGAGCGGCGCCAGGAAAGCGCGCTCGGCCCCCGGCCGCAACCGTTCATTTTCAATTACGAACCCGAAGGCGGAGCGTTCCGGATTCGCGTTCAATTCCATAAGAGCCATGTTTCGCGCGAAGAATTGGCCTCCACATTGCGTGCCGTTCTCGCGGCGATTGAGGAATCGCACTTGGGGTCGGACTCAGCGGTCGCTTGAAGTTTCGCGGCGTACGGTACAGATGCGATCCTTGGGCTCGGCCAAATTGACGCTTGCTGCTTTCCAATGCTTGATCTCTCCCCGAAACAAATTGAGATTCTGGAGCGGTGCGCCGCGGCCGGTTTCAGTATTGTCGCCTTCCCATTGTATGCATCAGCGGTCGGCGTCAAAAAAGGGAATTGCGCGGCGCTTCTTGCCTCCGGCGCGGCAGACCGCATGACCATACTTGGCGACCCTTGTTATTTGATTGAAGGAAACCTTAGTGTACGAATCCGCCGAGAGGGTGCGGATTTATTCGTCTGGAAGAAGAAGCACCTCGCTGCGACCAGCGAACGCCTGGAAGAGCTCGCGCAGTTCCGCCGCGAACTCGATTCGATAATTCTTAGCTGAGATTGAACAGGAAAGTGGTTCTTCAACTCACCAGCGATGAAGCCGTTCTTGCGATTATTGCACTCGTGCGCGCGATCAACCCCCGCATGCTGAAGCAAGATACTGACGGCTTCACCGTTGACTTCGCGCCGCTCGAAGGCAAGAAAGATCTTTCACCCGACGAACTCCTGCTTATCAAAGTCCGCGTCGGGACAGAAGATAATTCCGACTCGCTCGACCTAACCCAAGCGGAGGCGCAATTGCTCGCGTCGCGCCTCGAACGCTTAGAATTATTAGGCACTTGGCCAGAAGATGTAGTTAATTTGGGCCGTTCCCTTCGTTCTAGATTGACTGTGCCCGTTTAATTTGCGAGGGTTAGTCGCAATCCGCCTGCAGCGAATTTGCAATCACAACACGGCTCGTTGCAGACTAAAATCATGAGCAATAACTACGACCTAATCTGCATCGGCGCCGGACCAACTGGCCTCGCCACCGCTATCGAAGCCAAGCGCGCCGGAATGCGCCCGCTTGTAATTGACAAAGGCTGCCTCTGCAATTCAATCTTCCATTATCCCGTCAACATGATTTTCTTTACGACCCCGGAACTTCTTGAGATTGGTGATCTGCCCCTCACCAGTCCTTCCGAAAAGCCAACTCGATCAGAAGCCTTAAAGTATTACCGGAAAACAGCTGAGCACTATCAATTGGAGCTGGCCCTTTTTGAAACCGTCGAGAACCTAGAGGGCCACGACGGTCATTTCAAGATTCACGTTCGTTCGGAATCTGGATCTCGCAAGAAATACGAAGGAAATAAGCTTGTGGTCGCAACCGGCTATTACGACCTCCCCAATCCGTTAGGCGTGCCGGGAGAAGATTTGCCCCACGTATCGCACTATTACACAGAACCGCACGAATTCTGGGAGCAGGACGTCGTCGTTATCGGCGGAAAGAACTCCGCTGCCGAAGCGGCGCTCGACCTGTACCGAAGTGGCGCTCGCGTTACTCTCGTCCACCGCCGCAAAGAATTGGGCTCGAATATTAAATATTGGGTCCGTCCGGACATCGAGAATCGCATCCGCGCAGGCCAAGTCCGAGCTCTCTTTGAAACGAGTGTCACTCGTTTCGAGCCGGGATGTGTCTACGTCCAAACGAATGACGGCGAACAAGCCCTGCCCGCGCGCCAAGTTTTCGCTTTGACGGGCTACCATCCGGATTTTAATTTCCTGCGCCGGCTCGGCATCGAATTGGATTCCCAAACGAACAAACCCAGGATCAACCCGCAATCGCTCGAAAGTAATGTCCCTGGAATTTATCTCGCGGGCGTCGTCATCGGCGGAAACGCGACCAGCGAAATTTTTATCGAGAATGGTCGCTTTCACGGCAAGCAGATTGTTGCTGCGATAACCGGGCGACCCGTCCCCGTCAAATAAGTCGCATCCTCACACATTGGTCGTCACCAGGATTTATTCAGCGCTCAGCAATTTGCGGCATGCTAGTCGGCTTGTTAGAATAATTGCTTATGGCCTCAGCGTTGTCTGACATTGGTGGCACATTTTCCACTCTTGCGAAGGGCTTCCGAGTCACGTTGGAAAACATGTTTCGGAAGCCGGTCACCGAGAATTATCCGGAAGAGCCCGTTCATTTCCAGGCGCGATATCGCGGAATTCACGTCCTGCAGCGCGACGAGGAAGGCCTCGAAAAATGCGTTGGCTGTTTTCTTTGCGCGGCGGCATGCCCCGCGAACTGCATCTACATTGAAGCCGCTGACAACACCGCTGAGCGGCGCATTTCAGCGGGAGAAAGATACGCGAGTGTCTACAACATTGACTATTCGCGTTGCATTTTCTGCGGCTATTGCGTTGAAGCATGCCCCACAGACGCAATCACTCACGGCCACGGATTCGAGCTAGCCACCTACGACGTCAATGCGCTTCTCTATCGCAAGGAGCAGCTCCTCAATTCCAACCAACCTAGAACGTAAGAAGCCGTTTGTACTTGTCTTGTCGGTTCATCACTCTCATAAGCCCCAACAAGTTCAAAGCGGGTTGGACACATTGGGGCAATTCCGTCGGGTCAGTCGCGACAACCCGCTGATCGCTTGCGGGGCAAACGGCGGTCCGTTGTCGGTGCGAATCGCCTGCGGCATTCCGTATTCGCGGAAAGCCGCTTCAAAGATCGCCTGCACACGGGCCGTGTTGGTCTTCTCCACTGCCTGGCAGCGCAGCAGATACCGGCTGTGCGCATCCGAGAGGGTCAGCGGATCGATCCGCTCGCCGTCCGCAGTGCGAAACCAGCCCTTGAAATCGGCGCAGCAGACGCGGTTGGCTTGATCGGCGTGCGCCAAAGGCGCCGTGTACGGCGCGGCGCGCAAGCGCTTCTTCCGCGCCGCCACCAACCCTTCCTGCTTCAAGAGCGACCCGGCGGTGCTAGATGCCGGCCAAGTTCGTCCCGGCTCATCCCCTTCGAGGACGCGCTTGAGCTTCCGCGGACCCCAGCGCATGTGCGCCTGCCGGAGTTCCAAAATCATTTGCTCGATCTCCTCCAGGGTCTGGTTCGCTTGCCGACGCGTGGCACGGCTGTCTTCGATCAACCCGGCCACTCCGGTCTGCCGGTACCGCCGCAGCCAGACATAGCCGGTCTCGCGCGCGATCTGGTAGCGCTGGCAGAGCTCGGTCATGGTCTGTTCATCTCTCTCATAATCAAAGACAAATCGAAACTTCTCTGCCATAACACTGCTCGCCTTCCATGCATGAGCCCCTTTTTACACGCGCTAGCCACTGGCTCATAGTGTCAGGAATGCGCCCGGTCTGTTCTCTCAGGGATCTGCCCCACCTGAACCTTCGCGAGCCCCCCAGAGCTGTTTGAATATCGAGGTTTTATTCGTGGGACGCCTTGGCAGTCGATATATTCGGAAGATACAGGCCATGGGGTGCGCATTTAAGAATGAGGGTAACTAGGACTGGTTCTGAGAAGTCAATTCCGGATTTCAGTGAATATATTGGTTGCAATTGATAATTGAAAAGAGAACCGAGGAAAACAGCATCGAAAACAGAAGGAAGGGAAGAAGAAAAAAGAGAGAAAAGAGAGAGAAAAGAGAGAGGCGGGAAAAAGCAGAGCATGGGAAGGAACAGAGCGTAGGAAGAGACAGAGCATCGGAAGAGACAGAGCATCGGAAGAGACAGAGCATCGGAAGAGACAGAGCATCGGAAGAGACAGAGCATCGTAAGAAGCAGAACATCGAAAGAAGCAGAGCTTGGGAAGAACAGAGCATAGGAAAAAGCAGAGCATAAGAAGAAGCAGAGCACGGGAAGGAGCAGAGCACTGAAGCAAACAGAGCATAGGAAAAGGCGGAGCATCGGAAAAGGCGGAGCATCGGAAAAAGCGGAGCGTAGGAAAAAGCAGAGCATAAGAAGAAGCAGAGCATTGAAAGAAACAGAGCATAGGGAGAAGCAGCGCATAGGAAGAAACGGTCCGTAGGGAAGAGCAGAGTAGAGAAAAAGAAAAAAGAAAAGAGCAGGGTAGAGCAAAGCAAAGCAGGGCAGGGCAAAGCAGAGCGGGGCTGAGAATCGAAGAGAGATGATGATCATAGAAGAGGAAAATAGCTAAATGGAACAATAAATAAGTAAAGGAAGCCGAGAGAGCAAAGGAATCAGAGGAAGCAGAAGAAGCCGAGGAAGCAGAGAAAGCCGAGAAAGCAGAGGAAGCAGAGAAAGCCGAGAGAGCAGAGGAATCAGAGGAAGCAGAAGAAGCCGAGGGAGCAGAGAAAGCAGAGAAAGCAGAGAAAGCAGAGAAAGCAGAGATGAAGGAACAGTTGAGAGAAGAGGTTGATGGAGAGAGCTCAATGGGACTTTCCAGTCACGTTTTTAACACGACGGGCAGATACCAAATGTTGATGAGCAAAATGAATATCAAGGTAAAACACTTAAACTCTTTCGACCGGATTGCAACGGGTGTACGGGCAGCGTCAGGCGAATTCAGTCGCGCTACCGAAAGACCATTAATAGATGTCCCCGGGCACGAGGGGCGCTCTCGCGATGCAATCGCGCGCCCGATGCGCGAAAGAGGCGAGGCGAACTGTGGCGGAGCAGGATTATCGAGCATTGCTTTTCGCAAACAAATCGAATGGCAGTCCCTGCTGAAGGTCCACATCCTTCGCGGACTTGGCGCGCAGAATCGCGCGCACGGACGAGATCGAGCGAGTGGCCGGCATGCCTCGCGCGGGAGGGGCGGAACGCGGCGCCGGGAGCTGACGCTTCCGGTCAACAGAATTCTGACGCACGCAATTCATTCGCATGATCATGGCCCGTGCGAGCAGAGCGGCAGTGGATTCGTCCAGGTACTGCTCAATCAGATCGGCAATTTGCTTTTTCAAATTGGCGGCATGGTTCAATCGGGAAAGTTCAAAGCTTTCCAACGTTGGCACAGACGCCTTCAGAAGAAACTGATACGGCAGGTTGTCGTTTCGGGGCATGACGGCCTCCTGGATTGGTTCAGACTTCCCGGACTGCAGTCGTGTATATATCGTACAGTAATCACGCGTGTCAATATACCCTGTGGAAATCCTCATACCTCGCCAAGTGCCGCGGAAGTGTATGGCGGTGTGAGCTGAGAGAGGCGGTTTAACGGACGTGTGCAGCGCTTGTTCAAATGACGATCCCAGGCCGGAAATTACAGGTGGTTTCGCCATGCCTTCGCCGGGTGACCGCCCGATTTTCGCCGCCGGCAAGGGCAAAAAGCGAAAATATTATCGGACATTCACCTTTTTGGCGGATCTGAGAAAACCCGCATGTTTACAGGGGTTTTCGCGTGTGCGGGGATTACAGCGGACGACGAAGCCATACGAGTTTGCGCATTTGCACAAACGCGACATTGCCGGAGAGCGAGCGGGGATATTCCGCGAAATGAGTGAAACGGAGGGTTCTGTGCGCCAAGAAACGTTTTGGGGAAGGAGCGCCCGCGCGTCGGGCGAAGCGCTAGAGATCCGGGTAAGTGCCGACGCCATTATCGAGGTGCGCGGCACGGACGTGTTGCGGCACGTGGCGCGCGAGCGCCTTGCGGAATGCGATACCGTGCCCGGAATTTCCGAGGGC
Source organism: uncultured Acidobacteriota bacterium (assembly GCA_963737185.1). Taxonomy (GTDB): domain Bacteria; phylum Acidobacteriota; class Terriglobia; order Acidiferrales; family UBA7541; genus DASTCZ01. The sequence continues at coordinate 28,368 of CAVTRS010000023.1, forward strand.
ACGCAGCGCCCCATGTGGACGGTTGGCGATGAATACGAGACCTGGCTTCAGCGGGCAGAGATCCGCGCGAGGAGCGCACGCGTGGCGCGGGCGGTTTGCGTGTACGCACTCTTTGCGGCGGCCGCGGCGCTGGTGATTTGGTATGTGCTGAGGTAGCGGGCGGCGCCGACAAATATTTGCGAGTTCATATTCGGGGGTCAGTGAAAGATATGAATTGGAGGGCGCGATGAAAACATTCGGTCCGGCTTTTGATTTGATGCTTGACGGCGATCGCATGATCACGCAGTTCGAGGTAATTCGCGACGTGCTCCTTTCGGCGGCGGAGTGCGCCGAATCCGCCGCGGTGCGCATGATGCGCGCGGGATTGCCTCCGGAAGACGGCGGCTGGATGACGTTGCGCGAGCTCGGCGATCTGACCGGTTACGGCGAGGCGAGCATCTCCGCGCAGATCCGTCATCTGCGCAAGGAAGAGTTCGGCGGATTTGTGGTGGCGAAGCGGCACCGCGGGATGGAAAAGAGCGGCGTGTGGGAGTACCGCATCCTCGGCCGCGCCGAACGACCGATACTTTCGCCGATGCTCATCGCCGCGCGCGTGTGAATCGGAAAGCAAAGATGCAGGGGACCAGTGACTATGCACCCTGCATCTGGTTGCGCCATTGGTTTTTGTTGTCATCCTGAGTCCGCCGCGGCGGACGAAGGATCCGTACGAAGCGGGCGCAAGCTGTGGCAAATGGCACAGCTTTGCGTGCCGCCGCGGGATTCTTCGCTGCGGGCCGATGAAAAAAATCGTCCCTCCGCTCAGAATGACAACAATTTGAACAGGTCCCATAAGCGACGGACGAGCGGAGGTAGACGATCATGCCGAAACGTGTGATTGATTTTGACGCGATGTGGGCAAGCGACAAACTCGCGGCGTGCGCCGAATGGGCGCAGGTCGAGTACGCGTGGCTTTACGGCCTCGCGGATTGCAACGGCTGCTTCGAGCTGACGAACCTGCGCGTGATCTGGGGACGCGTCGCCGCGATCCGCAAAAATCTTTCGCTCGAACGCGTCGCGCAAGTGTTCGACGAATTTCACGACAAGGGATTGCTTTTCCGGTGGAGCGATGGCGGCAAACGCTACGGCCACTGGACGGGCAGCGATGTTCCCGGGCGGCTTCCGCCGCCGAGCTGGCGCAACCGCCTGGAGCGGTTAGCCCCGCCGGTGCCGCGCGCTGCGCTCGAGGAATATGTTGCGGCGTTTCGGCGCGCGGAGACGCAATGCGATGCCAATCCGGGCAACAACCAGCCAAGACAGCAACGTGGGAGTGACTTGGCCGGAGTCGAACCTGTAGCTCAGGTCTCGGCCGCGCTTTTTGCGGACAGACCTGAGGCTTCCCGAGGCACGACGCGCAACGGTGAGTTCAGTGGCACCCCTCAGGTCCCGGCTCAAAACGCCGGGGACCTGAGCTACACGGGCGTCCCGGCGTCGGCGCGTAGCGAGAAAACTGAACTCTTTGTCCTCAAGCCATGCCTTGAGGAGGCTCAAGCACAGGATTTGGATTTGGATCTGGTAGGGAAGAGGGATTGGGAAACACACACACCGTGCCTTCAATTGGGACCTGAGGAAAGTTTGAGGGCTGTGGATGAAAATTCACCCCCGGGGAAAAACAAAAGCGTGTGTGAGTCCGCCTCAACGGATTTCGGTGAAGAGAAAAACAAAAACCAAATCCCCTTGGAAGAAATAAAAAGCAAAACCATTCGTGGGGAAGAAAGAAAACAAAAAGAAATCGCTGCGGATGGAGAACAAACCAACTGCCAAAGCAGATCCTTCGTCGCAAAAGGCGCTCTCCGCCCAGAAACGCGGAGCGCAAACGTCGCGCCTCTGGATGACAACGGATTTGGTTTGATTGCTCCATTGCATGACAACGAGAGGGTTTGTGCGAGTGCTGGGGCCATACGCGAAAAAGCCAGTCCTGTGGCTCCAGAAGTGGACCCAATGCCAGGCACTCCTGAGTTGCCTGAAAATCGCGCCGGTGGAGCGGCTAAAGGAAACCCCCGCGTTCAGGGGAACGCGGGCTACAGTTCGACCGAATTTGAATTGTGTAGCCCGGGTTCCCCGAACCCGGGGGTTTCGCGCGCGGGATCGCACTCCGAGATTGAATTGGCAATCGGAGAAAAGCGCACGGTCGCGCAGTTGCGGGACTGTGGCGCTCACACCGAACCGATGGTGCTCGCGGAGATTTGGGAATCGGAGCGCGGATCGCTGCCGGAGTTGCGCGCGATGACGGCGGAACGCGTCGCTCGATGTCGCGAGCGGTTGCGGAATGCGGCGCGCGGCGAAACAAACGCGGAGCAGGGGTCCGCGCTCTCGAAATTCTTCGACGATTTTCGCGAGGCGGTGCGGCGCGCGGCCGCGACTCCGTTTCTTTTGGGCGCGGGGCCGGCGGGTTGGCGCGCGAATTTCGATTGGTTGGTCGCGAACGACACGAATTATTTGAAGGTCCTCGAGGGCCGGTACGATTCGGGGGATAGCGCACGCGACGCGATGTGTGCGAATGCGCAGGATGCAACGCACGCGCGATCATTCAACGATGGGTGCGCGGCAAGCAGCGCCCCTACGAAGAGGGGCGTCGCGCCGCAGTGGATTGCGGAACGCGCGGCACGCGAGGAATCCGTGCGGCGCGAATTGCGCGTGGGCACGGGCCCGTGCATTGACCACGCCGCGATGCAGCAAGTTGGGAGTGCGGAGGGCGCTTCGCATGGAGCTGGGAGTGCGGAGGGCCATTCGCCCGGCGCGAGCGCGATGCGATCCGCGATGCGTGCGGATGTCGTCGAGCGATTCCGCCGGCGCGGGCAATCGAACGCCGCGCAACGCCAGGCGCAATCGTGACGCGCCGCTCATTCGCACAAATTGTCATCCTGAGCGGAGCGAAGGATCAGCATCACACGCGACCGATCGAGCCATTGGCAATGAATTGCGTGACGCCTCAGGATTCTTCCGCCGCGGAGCGGCATCAGAATGACAAGCGCTGTTCAGCGGTCCAATCCAAGAAACGCGAGGTCGCGCAATTGTTCTCCATCTTCCTGAAAGCGCGCCGATGAAGCCCGCATTCGCTTTTGACGTGTGCCACGACCTTTACCGCGTCGCGCGCGAAGTGCTCGATGGAAAATTGCACTCCACGGATTTCGTGCAGCACGACAAGTATTTGTGGCGTCCCGGACTGCGCCCGCGCCTGGCGGAATATGTCGCGGATTTTGAATTGGCAGGGAAGCGCGCTCTGGCGTCGCCGCATCTAGCGAGCCGCCGCGTCCTCTTCAAAGTTTATTTTCTGGGCCGCGCCGAGCTGCACGCCGCGCGCGCGCATCTCGGCATCGGCGAGCTGACGTGGGAGCAGTGGTCGGATGACGTGAAGGCGCGCGTGGGACGCGAGTTGCTGCGCCGCCGAATGTTTCCGCCGCGCGATTATTTCCGCGACTTAAATGAGCCGCGCAGGCCGCGCGCCTCGCAGACCCATCGCGTCGGAACGAAACCGAAGCCGCAGCGTTATCTCGATCCGCGCTTCGCCCCGAAATCGCCGCAGGCAGCGCCGCCAGCGCAATCGCGCCTGAAGCGCGGGCAGCCGCTGTTCGTGCGCGATTCAACTCGGAACACGAAGGTGGCGTCGTGAGTTCATGCATGAGACCTAAATTTGACGCGCAGGTCTCCGCATGCTGTAATTTGAAGGTAGGTTTCCAACGACCTGTCTTCACATGGCCACTAAGCGACGCACCGCAAACAAGCGTAAGTCCAACGGCACAACGAACGGCCGGGCAAACGGCAAGACCGCGAAGCTCGATGCCCGCACACGCAAAGCCTTGCTTCAATTGGCTCGCAGAGTGAAGAAGAATACTCCGATCATCGAGAAGAGACTTCGTGCCGCAGGTGTGAAACCCGACCCCGCATTGGTACTTGCTGCCGCGATGAATCTCGGCGCGCTGGATCGCCTTGCCAAGGAATAGACCTCGCATCTATTTGCTCGACGTCGAACAAGTCGTCGTGATCCACGACGAATTGGTGTCCAGACTGTGGCCGGGGACTGAACCTGTCGAGAAAGGATCCCTTCGAGACAGAGGTCTTCTGGAAGCAGCCCTCGCACGGCCATTCCAATCGGCGTTTGCGGAAGACGCCTATCCAACAATTCTTGGGAAGGCAGCGGCATTATTTCACTCGCTTATCGCGAACCATTGCTTCGTCGACGGCAACAAACGTACCGCTGTTCTCGCGCTTCAGGGATTTCTTGTGGCAAATAGCTTTGTCGTGTTTCTGGACGACGAAACCGTTTACACCTTGGCACAGGAAACAGCCTCTCACAATGCGCGCGGAGTTTCGGCCAGAGGGGCCTACCAGGATGTCCTCCATGTGCTAGAGGAGGCGACCGTCCATCTTTCCCAGCTCCGTCCACGGAAGAAGGACAGCCTTCGATCGCTAGGCACTTACGAGGAACTTCGTCGGCGAAGACGGGTATGGCGGATGCGAATGAGGGTCCTGGAGGACTGAACGGGTCAGCCCCCTAAAAATAAATTAAAATAACGCTTGACAAAGTTTTGAGTTGTGCTATTCTTTTTAACGGAAGAAGTGTGGACAGACCCGCCACTCGGCGGGCTTTTCGTTTTAGGGCTGTTTTCTGCGTTTTTCCCAGCAAATTGATGGTTTTCGCGGATCGCCAAGCTGCGCTTTGGGCTCCGAAACGCCCGAGTTTCCCATTTTCGGATGTAACGAAATTACGCTTTCAAAATTCCCATTTCGGGAAAATGCAAGATTCTTTGGGGTAGGGCGGCCCCTGTAGCCCAGGGCGCTTCGTAGCCCTGGGGTCTTTCGCTGCCGGATACTCATCCTTTCACTGACAACGGCACGGCCCGCATTGCGTGAATTCGTGCTGAAGACAATTTAGATCTCCGCAGTCGCATGCGAAAATCCCCACCCCCTGCCTGCCGGCAGGCACGGCTTCGATTCGGGGTGGGCTACACGAACCGATCATTTTCCCATCACGCATCGCAATTTTCTCTCAGGAGGCAACATGCCGAGCTATAGCAACACGAATCCGCCGCTCTCGCTTTTTCCCGGCGACATCGGCTTCAGTTTTTCAAACGAATCGCCCGCGGGCGGCACATCGGGCGCGCAATTCGCTCTGCCGAATCCGGCGGGATTTCCGAATCAGGGCCGCACCGTCCTGTGGCAAACAATTTTCGCCACCGCGCCGACGAGCGTTAGCCTTTCGCTACAAGCCGCCGCCGCCGATATCGACTCCGAGTATTCCACGATTGATACCAGCACCGCGACGGCCGGCGAAGCGCGCACGGTCGCGAATGTGCGCGCGAATTTCCTGCGCGTGAAGTGCAACTCCGCGTCGGGGGGAAGTGGTTACACGGCGCAAATATTGCCGTAAGGTTTTTTAGGAGCGATGGTGCACGTCGCTTCACTCGATATGAAGTTTTCACACAGATCCTTCGGGCATCCTTGGTCGGATGCCCTCAGGATGACACCGCGCTTTAAGTTGTCATCCCGGGGCCACGGAAAGAAGACGGTTGTCATCCTGAGCGGAGGCCGCTTCGGCCGCAGCGAAGGATCATGGTGCGCCGCGCAACTCGAGCCATTGGCAACGGTCTGTTTGTCGCCTCAGGATTCTTCGCTCTGAGCCGACAAAAATCGTCGGCTCTCCGCACAGAATGACAACGTTTTCGCGATCGCATTCCCGTATCAAGAATCGCAAACTCCATGCCAACCAATCGCAAATCAAAAAATCACGGCGGAAAGTCCAAAGCCGTTACATCGCAAATGGACCTGATCCCGGACCACGCGCCTGAACCGAATCGCGACGCCAAACACGCGCACGCGAAAATTAACGACGAGCCCGAACCCTACACGCCCTCGCCCGACGACCCGAACGCAACCGTCCCCGCGACCCGCGAAGAGCTCGGCGCACGCATCTTCGGCAAGCGCGACGTCGCGCAGGTCCTCAGCGATGTTTTGCGGGGACACGGCGATCCGAAGCTAGCCGCAATCCGCTTGCGCGCCTGTCATGCCGCCATTGACATTCTTTTCGGCAAAGCCGGCGCCGGTTCCGCGGAAGGCGACGTCCCGCCGCCCGCCGATTGGGACGGCATCCCCGGCCCCGATCGCGAAACGCCGTAAAATATTTTCGCCGAAGACACTTCCTCGTCATCCCGTGACAGCGCAAGAAACCGTTGTCACCCTGAGGCCGCGGAAAAAGCACTGTTGTCATCCTAAGGCCGCGGAAAAAGCACTGTTGTCATCCTAAGGCCGCGGAAAAAATACTGTTGTCATCCTGAGCGGAGGCCGCTTCGGCCGCAGCGAAGGATCTGTGTGCAAGCGTCACCGTGATGCAGCCAATGGCTCAGCCGACGATGATTCCTCACACAGATCCTTCGTCGCACAAAACGCTCCTCAGGATGACAGCGTAATTCGTTTTCCGGTCAGCAAAATTCAACCAAGGAGACCCACCATGACCACCACATCCAATCCGCAAATCGAAAAAATCGGACTCATCGTTGAGATCTGCGGCATCGGCGCGTTTCTCGCCGGAGCCGTCCTCAGCATTCATCATTATGCGATCGCCGCGTGCGTAGTCGGCGGCGCCGCCGCCTTTTTCATCGGCAAAAAACTCCGCGCGGAGTAGTTGCTGCGCCGCGCGTGTGCCGCTGCGCCGAATGGCCCCCGATTGTTCACATGCGGCGAATCGCCGCACCTGTAGCCCGCGTTCCACGAACGCGGGGTTCGCCGCTGAATTCCGATCTCGCGACGCATTTCACAAATTCACTCCGACCGCCGCGTCACGCGAAATTCCGCGCAACGCAAAATGCAATTCACACGGCGACGCCACTTCGACCGTTACATCCGCGGCAATCCCCGGGTTCGGGGAACCCGGGCTACACAACCTTTGCACTCCCAATGTCACCATCACGCAAATCCGCCGCAAAATCCGGCGCACTCAAATCCGCGCCGACCGAAAACGCCGCGCTCGATCCGCGCGCCGATTCCCGTGGCACAGCCACTCCTGGCTGTGCGCCTTTCGCAGAAGCGAATTCCGCCGGCGATTCCGCCGCGCCCGAAACGCCGGCGCCCGAAAAGATCGCGCCCGCACCGCGCGCCGTAATCATCTCCGACTGGTACACGCCTTTTCCGCGCCAGCGCGAATTCCACGAATCCGGCGCGAAATATCGGCTCTTCGGCGGCGCAGCCGGTCCCGGCAAAACGAAAGCTCTTCTGTGGGAAGCGATCCGCCAGGCGAATCGCTATCCGCGCGTGGACACGCTGATTCTTCGCCGCACGTTTCCCGAACTCGAATCTTCGCTTATCGCGTATTTTCGCCGCGACGTTCCGAAGGAACTTTATCGCAGCTACAACGAGTCGAAGCACGTCGTCACCTGGCACAACGGCTCGACCACGCGCTTCGGCCACTGCGCGCACGAAAATGATATTTATCAATATCAGGGCGCCGAATATCTTTTCATCGGACTCGACGAGACCACGCACTTCACCCTGAAGCAGTGGCAATTTCTCACCAGCAGAAATCGGTGTCCCGTGCGCGGAACTTTTCCGAACATGGCCGGCGCGTCGAATCCCGGAAATATCGGCCACGCGTGGGTGAAGGCGCTGTGGATTGACAAGCGCGCGCCCGCCGGAATGGAGCGCCCCGACAATTACAATCCACTCGACTACGATTTCGTCAAGGCCACCGTCGCCGACAATCCGATTTACGCCGACGACCGCGAATATCGCCGCACGCTCGATTCGCTGCCTTCGCATTTGCGCCGCGCGTTTCTCGAAGGCGATTGGAATGTTTTCGCCGGCCAATATTTTGACGTCTTCAATCGCGCGCGCCATGTAGTGCGTCTCTTGTCCGGCAACTTAGGAGTGCGGGGCGTTGCGGGTGTGCAGGATGTCGCGTTTGACGCGCCGCCAAAGCACTCCCATGTTGCGGATTCGGAGCGTGAGTGTAGCCCGCGTTCCCCGAACGCGGGGATTTCCACTGAATGTAATTTGCGCACCGAACAGGAATCTCGCGCTGAATCCGATTCACGCGATGAATTAAACGAAAACCCCAGGGTTCAGGGGAACCCGGGCTACACCGCCGTGATCGCGTCCGAATTTCGCGTCGACGCGCGTGCGGCCTCGCATGTAACGCCGCCGTCCCCGGCGGCTCCTCCTCCGAATGAAAACGCCGGCACGGAGCCTAGCCTACCGGCAAGCAGGCCCGGCGCTACAAATGACGCCGCCCTCGCTCTCGTCTCCCTCGAACCCTGGTGGACGCGCTGGATCTCCATCGACTGGGGCTTCGAGCATCCGAGCGCGGTCCTGTGGCACGCGGCCGCGCCCAACGGCTGCGTCGTAACGTATCGCGAATTTGTGCAGAACCGCCTTTCGCCGCGGATGCTCGCCGCGGCGATTGCAGAACGCTGCGCGGGGGAGCGCATCGGCGCGACATACCTTTCGCCCGACGCCTTCGCGCAGCGCTCTGCCGAAGACACGATTGCCGAGCAGCTCGCGCGCGGACTCGAAATGGAGGGCCTGCCGCGTCCCGATCCCGCCGACAACGATCGCGTGGGCGGTTGGATGCTGATGTACGAAATGCTGCGCGAGGACGCATGGCTGATCACGCGAAATTGCGTGCAGCTGATCGAGTCGCTGCCGGCGCTTACACGTGACGAGCACAATATCGAGGACGTGTTAAAGTGCGCCGGTGATGACGTTGCCGACGCCGCGCGCTACGGAATTAAATCGCGTCTCGATCCACGCCATTCGCCGCACGCGGGATTCGCCGCGCAACTCGCGCGCCGCGGCGAAAGAATTTCCGCGGAAGATCCGACGTCACGCGCGATCTGGATGCGCCAAGTGGAAGCCGAAGCGCGCCGCAAGCAGGGCGGCGCCCCGCGCCAAGACGATGGCGGATTTAGGTAGCGCGCGCCTTGCGCGAACTTTTCCGCACAATCCACGCGACCAGCAAAAACAGCGCGAAATAAATCAGCCAGGAAAGAATCACAATCTCCACTTTTACATGCGACATAATCGGTTGGCCGAGCCACTCCGGCGCGCCCAAATGTCCCAGGATCCAAACGACGCCGGAAAGTAGAGCGATGGGCGGCACAAAAATATACGAGCCCACAGATTCGGCGCCGGCATTTCTGGTCAGGAGAAGGCCGAGGATTGTGACGGCCGTTGCGAAGCTGAACGCGAGCAGCAGCGCCTTTCGCTTTTCTGGTTGCATCGACTCGCTCCTTCCGCCGCGCGCATGTTCATGTAGCCCGCGTTCCCCGAACGCGGGGTTCGCCGCTAAACTCCAATTCCGCGCAGGATTTCACGTATCCATGACGGATGCGGCGCGGCGCCGAATTCCGCATGACGCAAAATAAGATTTGCACGGCGACATCGCCTCATGCGCCTGGTCAGCGGCAATCCCCGGGTTCGGGCCCCGCCTGCCGGCAGGCAGGGAACCCGGGCTACAAAAACCAATCGCGCACCCCTCATGTTGCGCGCGCCAAATTTCTCTTATTCCGCCAGCGAATGAAAGCGGCAATCAGCAAAAAATAAAAATACCAGTTGAACGCCGCGCCGGCGACCGTGCTGATCCAATACACGGCCGCGTCATGGTCACCGCCGAAATAAGTGAAGAGCTCGCCGATGCCGCCGCCAACAATTGCGCCGGGCATAATCGGCGCGATCACCGCCGCCATGAGAAGTGCGTAATACCGGCGGTATCCATAAACCGTTTTCCCGTGCAGCCGCCAAAAAACCAGATACGCCAGCGCCAGCGAGCAAATCACAAAGAGCGCGGCCCACAGCGCGGCGCGGCTCAGCTCTTTTTCGGAAAGCTCGCCGCCCGCGGATTTCGGCAGGCCCAGCATGCTACGCAACATTGGGAGATGTCCCTTGCGCCGCGGCGCTCTGCTGCTTCGCGCGATTGCGGCGGCTGATCCAAATCGCAAATAGCACGAAGTAAAGATACCAGTTCAAGGCGTAGCTTATCCCGTCGTCAATCCAATTCACAATCGGGCCGTGGGACCCGCTAAGAAATTCAATCAAGGCGCGGATGCCGCCACCGACGATTTCTCCCGGAAAAAGCGGCAGCGAAACCACATAAACATAAATATCGAATGCCACCGGCGGATCGCTGGCTTTGTTGTGGACCACAAAATAAAAAGGGATCACCGTGATCGCGACGATGCCGAGCACCAGCGCCGCGGACCACAGCGCCGCGCGCCGCAGCTCTTTCTCGCTCGCGTGTGACGCGCGGATTTGCAGCCGTCGTAAAGCGCTATGCAACATGCGGTGACGTCCCTTGCGGCGCAGCGGATTCCCGCGCCGCCTTGCGCCGCGCGCGCCAGCGAAAAATGAGAAAGAAAACGACAAAGTAGAACGCCGCCGACAATGGCGGACCAAGCCACACAGTTGCCTCAAAATCGCTTTTTCCAGTCATAAGCCCTGAAATTGCTGCTCCAGGCAACATCAGGACGTCCCCTACTAAAAGTGAAATAGCTTCAATTCGTGTATACGTGGGAGGCCCAAAAATAAAGTTCTCATCGAAGTATCGAGCAGCCTGCCCATACAAAATGCCTCCAACGAGCGATATCGACGCCGCCCAAATCGCGGCGCGGGCTGCAGGTTTCTTCGTCCATGAGGGCATGCGCAGCATCTTTCACCAATCGGCACTGATTCTGCCGCGAACGAAACGCGAGGGCAAATGAATTTATTTCGCGAGTTAATTGAACGCATTGGCAACGCATTGCGCGCGCCATTTCAGTCGATTGCGCGCGACGCGCACCGCGCGTCGTTTCCTGAGCATTACGTGCGCACGCTCGAAGAGGAAGTCGCGCGGCTGCGCGCGGAAAATCGCGCGCTGCTGAACTCGTTGCTCGGCACGGCGGGAATTCCGCCGCTCGAAATTCCCGGCGGTCCCGCAAGGCGGGACGGCACAGCGATGCCGACGCGCCGCCGCTCCTGGCCGCAAATCGCGCAGACGCTCGAGGCGCAGTCGAGGGATGCCGCGAATTCGCGCGCCTCCGCGCAAACGCGCAACGCAATGCACGCGCGCGATTCGATGCAAATACGCGCCGCCGTCGCGCCATCGCGCGAAACGAAATCGCACGTGTAGCCCGCGTTCCCCGAACGCGGGGCTTGCCGCTGAATTCCAATTCCGCGCAGGATTTCACGAATTCAGGCGAACCATCACGTAACGCAGGGTTCAGTCCGCACGCCAGCATCTCCGCACGCGCGACATCAGCGACAACCCCCGGGTTCGGGGAACCCGGGCTACATAAATTTCATCTTCAAAATCACAAAGGGAAATCATGGCCACGAAACGCACAACCGAATTCACGCCGGTTCCCGGTTCCATCGTAGAAAAGGAAGGCCCCGCGAGCGCCGGCGCCGCACTCCCAACTTCGCGCGGGAACGCACCTGTAGCCCGCGTTCCCCGAACGCGGGGTTTGCCGCTGAATTCCAATTCCGCACAGGATTTCACGAATTCAGGCGAAACCGCGCGCAACGCAACAGGCAATTCGCGCGGCGAAACCAGCTCACGCGCGACATCAGCGACAACCCCCGGGTTCGGGGAACCCGGGCTACATGACGATTCCGCCTTCGCCGCCACCGATCCCATCGCGGCCGCCGCGGCGCAATCGCAAAACGAGGACGCCTCTCCCACCGCGCAAATCGTCGCCGCAATCGGCGCCGGGCTGTTCGGCCCGAACAACGAACGCCTCGACGATCTAAAGCCGCGCGTCGTCGCCGCGTTGCGCGATCTGATGCTGCAATTTCGCAGCGAAGGACTCGTCGCGCGCCGCAGCGAAGTTCGCCGCATAAAACAGGCGCGCCTTTTTTGGCAGGGCCTGCAATACGCGTGGTGGAATCCCGGCGACATGAGCTGGCACATTCCATTTGAAGCGCAGATGCCCGACGACAAATCTCTCGAAGAAATGCCGCGCTATCAATTCGTCACAAATTTGTATCAGGCGTTCGGCCTCAGCTTCATCGCGCTCGTCAGCCAGGATACGCCGGCCACGCGCTTCTATCCGCAATCCGCGCAAAGCGATATCGACGTGCTCACCGCGCGCGCCGCGAGCGATGTCGCCGCGCTCGTCGAAGAAAATAATAAGGTGCAGCAGTTGCTCACCGGCGTTGGATATTATTTGTGGACCGACGGAAAAATCGGCGGCTACGTCCGCTACGTTTCCGATGCGCAGCGTTTCGGCTGGCATGACGAGGACATCGTCGAAGAAGCGCTCGTGCGGCTGGGCGAGGACGCCTACGTGTGCCCGCAATGCGGCCACGAATCGCCCGCGGATACACAGCCGTGTAGCCCGGGTTCCCCGAACCCGGGGGTTTCCACTGAACGCCACGATTCCGATGATTTCAATTCGGGCGATGGTGTCGGTTTTGGCGCCGCGCGGCGATACACGGAACGCAAGGAACGTGGCGACACCGAGTCGCGCGCGAATTCAGTGGCGAACCCCGCGTTCGGGGAACGCGGGCTACAAAATGCAACGCAACAATCCCCCGCGCAATCCGCCGCCACCGCCGCCAACTTCCTCGCGGGCGCTCTCTGCCCGCAATGCGGCGCCGCACTCTCCGCGGAAAACTTCCGCCGCGCGCCCGTCGTCGCGATCCCGCGCGTCACCGGCGTGCGACGCGTGCCCAACGGACAGGAAGTCATCAGCATTCTCGGCGGCCTGGAATTAAACACGCCCGTGTGGGCCAACGAGATGCACGAATTCCCCTACCTGCAATGGCAGCAGGAAGTTCACCTCGCGAAATTGCGCGCCGCGTATCCGCACGCCGCGGACAAAATTATTTTGGGCGGCCCGGTCGAGGCCGAGGATGTTTACGCGCGCGCGTCGCGCGTGGCTGTTGCACAAGGACTGCCGACCACTCAGCCCGGCGACGCGCTCTACAATTTAATTACCTTCACGCGCACGTGGATCCGCCCGTGGGCGTTTTACGCGCTCGATGACAAGCAGACGCGCGAAGAATTGCTCGCGCTTTTTCCCGGCGGCTGCTACGTCGCGTTTGCCGGCGAAACCTATTGCGAATCGCGCAACGAAACGCTGGACGACCACTGGCGCGTGATGCACGCGCTTCCCGGCGATGGCCAAAACCGCCCCAGTGTCGGCGATTCGCTGGTTCAAATTCAGGAGCGCTACAACACGCTCAGCAATATTCAGGCGGAAACTTACGAGTTCGGCATCCCTCCGATTTACGCCGACCCGCAAGTTCTCGATTTCGATGCGCTCTCAATCGCAAACCGCAGAGCCCGCCGCGCATTATCCCGCGCGCGCGAAACCCGGCCAGCCGCTCGCGGCAAGTTTTTTTCAGCCCGCGCCCGCGCAGGTGCCCGCGGACATGCTCGAGCATCAGCAGGAACTCGCCGGGCCCGTCGCCCAATTTCTCACCGGACTTTTCCCCGCCGTTTTCGGCGGCACGCAGGGCGGGGCAGGGAGGACCGCGAGCGGTTACGCGATGGCGCGCGATCAGGCCATGGGACGCCTCGGCCTCGTGTGGCGCAGACTAAAACAATTTTATGCGGACCTGATGCTGCTCGGCGTGGACACGTTCCGCCAAAATCGTCCGGGCGATGTGGAAATTCCTCTGCTCGGCGCGAGCGGCGAATTTGAATCGAAGTGGATTCGCCTCGCCGATCTAAAAGGAAATATTCAGGCGCATCCCGAAGCCGACGAAACTTTTCCAAGCTCGAAGGCGCAGCAGCGTAGCGTGCTCCAATCGCTTCTGGCTAGCAATGACCCGCTCATCACGCAGGCGCTCAGCGATCCCGACAACATCGCGTTCATTAAGGGTGTGTTTGGTTTGAGCGATCTCGCCGTGCCCGGCGAAGATTCGCGCGAAAAACAGTTGCGCGAAATTTCGCAACTGCTGGCCGCCGCGCCGATTGTTGTGCCGCTGCCGCCGCCACGAACGGTTCCGTGTAGCCCGGGTTCCCCGAACCCGGGGGTTCCCACTGAACGCCACGAATCCACTGAATCCAATCCGGGCGCTGATTCCGAATCACATGGAACGCGGCGCGACGCGGAATTCAATTCGCACGGCGACACCCCCTCAGGCGCGAATTCAGCGGCGAACCCCGCGTTCGGGGAACGCGGGCTACACGAATCCGGCGCGCGTCCATCCGCTGCCGCGCAATCGCCCGCGCCGCAACACTTCATCGAACTCCCCAGCGTGCCCATCGACGAATTGCTCGACGACCACGCCGCCGAGCTCGCCGAAATCCGCCGCTGGGCCTCGAGCGACGCGGGACAAATCGCGCGCGCGCAAAATCCGCTCGGCTTCGCAAACGTGCGAGCGCACGCCGCCGCGCATCAGGCCGCGATCGCGCGTCAGTCCGCCCAAGCCGCGCTGCAGCAAGCGGCAAACGCATCATTGACGAATCGCCGCAAATAATTTGAGGAGGAAAAATGTCCCACACCGCAGCACCAACAATCGCGCCACCGTCCGCGCCAACGAATGACGCGCCGTCCGCGTATCCCACCGACGAACAAATCCTCGGCATCAACAATGGCGACGAATCCGCATTCGACGCGCTTCTCGCCGGCGCCGCCGCGAACGCGCGCCGCATCATCGAGGCCCGCGCGAACGGCAGCGAGCCTGTAGCCCGCGTTCCCCGAACGCGGGGTTTGCCGCTAAATTCCAATTTTGCGCAGGATTTCACGAATTCAGGCGAATCCGCGCGCAACGCAACAGTCAATTCGCGCGGCGACGCCGGCTCGGCCGCGGCATCAGTGACAATCCCCGCGTTCGGGGAACGCGGGCTACACGACGGGGCAAATGAATCCGCCGCCGATGAAAACCCGAGCGCGCGCGCCGCATCCGAAATCACCGCGCTTCCCGCCCGTTTGCCGAATGACGCCCCCGAATGGCTCGCGCGCGCATCCGCCGCCGCGCCCGACTCCGCGCCGCAGCTCGCCGCGATGTATCAGCGCGCGAACGCCCTCGAAACTTTCGACCGCGCCTATTACGGCGCCGACGCGGCCGCGCAGCAATCGCTCGTCGCGCAACTTTACGCCGACGATCCCGCCGCGTTGCGCGCAATGGTCGCCGCCGCGCAGCAATTCATCGCGGGTGGCGCGTCCGCCCCTAGGCAGGAGCCTAGGGGCTCGATGGACAATTCCCTGGACGCGCATTCCGATTCCTCCAGCGCGCATCCAAATTTCACCACGAGCCCGGAGGCTCCCGCCTCCGGGCGCACTGAATTCTCGCGTACTGGCGCCGACCGCGCGCCGTCGCACACAAACAATTTCGATCCCGCCGCCTACGCGCAATTCGAGCAGTCCACGAACGACGCCGTCGTCGCCGACGTGAATCGCGCCATCGAGCGCGCGCTCGACCGCGCGCTGCCCGCGAATATTTCCGATGGCGCGCGCCGGCGCATCGCCGGCGACACGCTCGCCGAAGTCCACGCAGCATTGCGCGGCGACCGCGATCTTTCCGCGCAGGTAGCACAAATGTTGCGCGGCGCAATCGCATCCTCGGCGCAATTCGGCGGTGCGTTCGGCGCGCCGCATTCAAATTTCACCACGAGCCCGGAAGCTCCCGCCTCCGGGCGCACTGAATTTTCGCGCACAGGGGGCGCCCCCAGGCAGGAGCCTGGGGGCTCGATGGCTTTTTCGGGATCTGCACGCGCAGGAGCATCCTCCACGCACTCCCAGCTTTCCGCTTCGCGATTCGATTCCGCCACGCGCGACGCCGTTGCGCGCCTCATCGCCACACGCGCGCGCACCGTCGTCCCCGAAGCCGCGCGCCGCGTGATCGGCGAATGGACCGGCTCGGTGCTCGCGTCGCATCGCGATCGCGCCGCGAAAACGCAGGCCGCCTCCGCGCGCGTTGACGTAACCGGCGGCGGAATGAATTCGCCCACGCCGCGACGCGCCGTATCGCCGCGCGACATCAACTATCGCGCCACCAGCGACGAAGATATTTTGAGCTGGTAGTTTTTCGCAGCTGTGTAGCCCGCGTTCCCCGAACGCGGGGCCTGCCGCTGAATTCCAATGTTGCCGCGGTCATCACAAATTCGGGCGGGACTTTGCGTATCGATGCTTCGCGCCCCTTCACTTATCGATTCCGCTTGCGGCGCCAGACAAAATCCTGCTTAATGCAAAATTAAATTCGCACGGGCGCACCGCATCGCGCGTGACGTCTGCGGCAACCCCCGGGTTCGGGCCTGCCTGCCGGTAGGCAGGGAACCCGGGCTACATTTTTCAATTGAGGTCCTCCCATGCCCATCGTCGGCTCATCCGCTTACAACACCGCGGGACAAATCACCGCGCTTATCCGCTCTCTCTTGAATGACGCCGCCGGAAATCTTTTCACCGACGGCGTGCTGATTCCATACGTCAACTCTGCGTATCGCAAGGTCCAGCGCGCGCTCGCCGCCGCCGGCCAGGAAACTTTTCTCGTTGACGACGTGCTCCTCGTCGTCCCCGCGATCGCGGAAGTGGATCCCTCCGCGCAAGTTGTGCTCAATGACGCGACCGCGCCGCCCAATCAATTGCCCACCGATTTGCTCGCGCCGCAGGATTTGTGGGAACGCGCGAACGGAAGCACCGATGATTTCGTGCAGATGACGGACATGACCGGCCGCGGCGGCCTGCCTTCCGTCGAGCAGGGACTCACGCTGCGATTTTGGGAATGGCGCGAAGACGGCCTGTGGTTTTTGGGCGCGACGCAGGACACGCAAATCCGCATGCGCTATCAGAAATCGTTTCCGGATTTCAGCGACGGCACAAGCTGCGTGCTGATCCGCAACGCGCAGGAAGCAATTGCGTATTTCGGCGCGGCGATGGCGGCGCTCGCGCGCGGCTCTCCGCTCGCCGACAAATGGAGCGACGCCGGCGCGGACGCTCTCGAAGATTTAATTTCCACCACGGTGCGCCGCGATCAGCGCGGCGGACGCCGCCGCCTCCCGTATTCCTCGCGCACCGGCTTCGCCCCGCTGTTTTAGCGCGCCTGATTTATTGGGGACGTCAACATGAGGCCCCCCACCAATACTTGTCATCCTGAGCGGAGGCCGGACGTATTTTGTCGGGCCTCCGTTCAGAATGACAACGCTTTGGAGTAATCGCATTTCAATCGCACACTGAGGAGAACATCATGAAATCCGGAACCGTAAAAAGCGCGCAGCGCGACGCCTCAGGCGTCGTCCGCCAACTCCCGCTCACGGGCACGCTGCGAGACAGCGGCGTCACGGGACAATCCCCCGCGCCGCAATCAAATTCCACCCCGAGCCCGGAGGCTCCCGCCTCCGGGCGTACTGCATTCTCGCGCACAGGATCCGCCCCCAGGCGGGAGCCTGGGGGCTCGCTGTTGTCGCCTGGGCGCTCGCCGTCCACGCCCGGGGGTTCGCACGCTACCCACGCGCCAAGTCCCGCCGAAGTTGATGCCTTCGACGCCGATAGGCCAGCCTCTTA
The DNA here is from genome assembly GCA_963737185.1 of uncultured Acidobacteriota bacterium. Classification (GTDB taxonomy): domain Bacteria; phylum Acidobacteriota; class Terriglobia; order Acidiferrales; family UBA7541; genus DASTCZ01. The sequence goes on from CAVTRS010000023.1 coordinate 45,821, forward strand.
CGTCGAACGCGGCGCCGCGGTCCTCTGCAACATCGCCGAGCAAACGTGGATCCTGCATCGCACGCACGGCACATTCGTCGTCGCCGGCCGCGAACCCGGCGAAGCTGTCGCCCTCACCATCATCAGCGCGCGCACCGGCGCGATCGACCTCGGCGACAAGCGCACGCTCGAATTTCCCATCACCGCGCGCGAAATCGCGGAAGACCTCGCGCGCGAAATTAATTCCGATGGCGGGGAAGGGAGCTACTTCGGCGTTTTCGTCTGCAAGGGCGACGAGCCTTCCGACGCGGAGCTGCTCATCGCGCGCGAACAACTCGGCGCGTTTTATCGCAACCTGGTTGCCACGGCCGATAAGGAATGGGAGCGCACGCACAACGTCGTGTTCATCAGCGATTTGCAGCGCCGCGCCGCCCGCGAATTGAAACTCGAAAAGGAATGGTCCTACGAGCCGCAGCAGCGCATCGATTGCCCCGCGTGCGGCGAAAAATTAAAGCCGGGCGTCGCAGTCTGCCGCGTGTGCGGCGCGGTCCTCGACCGCGCCAAGGCGCAGCAGTTCGGCCTCGGCGCGCAGGCAACGCCCGCGCAAGCGCCATCCCCCGCCGCATCAGGCGCCGCAACGAACGTGTAGCCCGCGTTCCCCGAACGCGGGGTTCGCCGCTGAATTCCAATGTTGCGACGCATGTCACGAATTCACCCCGAATGCGGCGCCACACGAATTACCGCGCAACGCAAAATGCGGCTTGGACGGTGACACCGCCTCGTCCGCGACATCAGTGACAACCCCCGGGTTCGGGCCTGCCTGCCGGTAGGCAGGGAACCCGGGCGACACTTATCGCCAGGGCGCGGGCCACAATAATGCGTCGCCATCGGCGGGTAAATCCACGCCGTCAACAGGAACCGGCGGCGCGCCATTGGTTGCAGGCTGATCTTTTGGCGCATACGCCGCGTATGACGACCATTTCCAATCACCGAGTCGTGTGGCGAGGCCGGCTTCAACTGGATTGTTGTGGATGTATTCGAGCTTCTCCCAAAAATGTCGCACGCGACGGATAATATTGTCGAAGTAGCGTGCCTGCCACAATGTGCCCGATTGCCCGCGGCGTTGGAGGATCTCATACCCCGACGAGCGTTTTAGTGAATGCATGCTCGCAGCAAGTCCGCTCCCGAAAGGCGCCAGGAGCAAGTGAATATGGTCGGGCATGACGGCATAGCCGAAAAGGCGAAAGAAGGCCTTAGACTGAAGTGCAGCGAGCGTTTTCAGAAATAGATCCATTTCGACTGGGCCAAAAGGCCGGACGCCCTTGTGAATGTTCGTGGTAACAAAGAAAATGCGGTCGCGGTCCGCAATTCGTCGAAATCGAGGCATAAGATATTATATAGAGAATCTAACGCATAAGTACAAGATGTAGCCCGCGTTCCCCGAACGCGGGGTCTTTCGCTGAATGGAGGCTTCACGCCGAATTCTGGCCGTGCGCCGATTTCAGTGAGAATCCCCGGGTTCAGGGGAACCCGGGCTACATGAATTTGCGATCATATGAAATTGAAAATGGGAGAATGTATGACAAATTGGACGGAAACTTCCCGGTTCGTAAAATTGATCGCTGTAATTTTGTCCGCGGGACTAGGGGTTACCCTTCTCGCCCCAGCCGCCCGCGCGCAAACCGCCGGCTCGCGCAAGGACGACGTCGTCCTCAACGCGCGCGGACTCCCGCTCGCCGGCGCGACCATCCGCGTCTGCACCTCCGCGGCCACGGGCCAGCCCTGCTCGCCGCTCGCGCTGATCTATTCCGATGAGGCGCTCACGCAGGCTCTCGCGAATCCCACCACCAGCGACGGCATGGGCAACTACACTTTTTACGCCGCGCCCGGCCGCTACGAAATCGAAATTTCCGGCCCGGGCATCACCACGCGCCAAATTCCCAATGTGATTTTGCCGAACGATCCCTCCGCGCCCACGTTCACTTCGCTCACCACCACCAGCGGCATCAACGCGTTTTCGCTCACGCTCACCGGAAATTTGACCGTCGCCGGCAGCACCGCGATCACCGGCTCGCTTACCGTGGGCGGCGGACCCGTGCCCAGCACCGGCGCGGCCAACACCTGGACCGCTTCGCAATTTTTCAAGGGCCCTGTGCCGTGGCGCGATTGCACCGCCTACGGTTACACCGGCAACGGAACCACGGACGACGGCCCCGCCATTAATTCCTGCATCGCCGCCGCCGAAGGCGATCCCGGCGGCACGGTTTACATTCCGTGGACCGCGGCCGGCGGATTCATCAACACCTGCCTCACGCCCGCGGCATCGCACACCGCGTGGCTCACGATAAAAATTGCCGCGCCGCTCCTCCAATGGGGCAGCGGATGCCCCACTCAAAATTGGCACACGAGTTTTGTGCAGCTCGAAGGAATCGGCGCGGGCACGCCCACTTCTTTTGACAGCCACTCGGTGAAGGCCACGCTGCGAAATTACAACGCGGGCAGCGGCGCGGCGTTCCTGGACATCTATGGCACCGCGCTGATTTTCAAGGGCCTCGACGTCCGCTGCGGCCCGGTGACCGGCGCGAATGTTTGCGTCAACGTGGACAACGACGGCACCGGCTCCTCAGCCAACGTGGATTTTCTCTCAACGAACGTCGGAAATTCCGGCACCGGCGTCGCGCTGCAATTTACCGGACTTCCCAATCCCGGCGGATTCCTCGCGCACGTGATTCAGGGATCTTTTGTCAGCGGCACGGGCTGCACCGCCTCGCTGAAAGTTGTCAACTGGGGCATGGTGTATCTCGAGGACGATTTTTTCGGCGGCTGCAACGTTTACGTCCAATACCTGCATCCCTCCTCGGCGCCGGTCGCGAACATTTTGATCAAGGACATTCTCACCGAAGCCGGAACCGGCCCGCTGCTCACACTGGACGCGGACACGGTCGCCGGCGCGGGCATCTACGCCGTCGAGCTCGACCAGACAATTCAAGCGGACGGCACGGGCACGCTCGTCACCACCGCCGGGACCAATCGAATTCAGGACGTGACGATTCGCAGCTCCTATGGCGCGTCGCCCGCCCTCGTAAATCAATCCGCGAATCAAATTTCCGGGCTGCACATCGAAGGCACGGTTTCTGATTCCAGCGTGTATGCCACGGGATCTGTCGGCCACGCCTTTGCTGGAAGCGAGAACTGGTTCTGGGGCCCGTCCGCGACGAACGTCGCCGTCGGCACGGTTCACGGCGGCGTGACGGTTTGCAACGGAAGCCTCGTTCCGCCCGCGCAGGATGCGCCGTTGCACATCATTGATTGCACGAGCGGCGGAAACGGCATCTCTTTCAGCGCCTATTCGGCGGGGCTCGTCGAACGCCTCGATTCCGCGAACGCGAATCCTTCTTCCGTGCGCGAATTTCCCACCAACGGCACGTGGACGGACATGTATTGCATCGCGGCCGGCTGCGTGGCCAACACGAGTTACAACAGTTTGTACGGGATTTGGTCTTCGCACGTCACGAACGCCGTGGACGGCAGCGTCTCCGGCCAGGATATCGGCGGCTACGCAAAAGGTTTCAGCACGTCGAACGATCTCGCGTTTGAACGCGGCGGCGGAAACCGTTTTCGTTTCACCGGCACGCCCACCGCGGACCGCACCATCACCTTGCAGGACGCCGCGGGCACGCTCGCTCTGACCGCGCAGCTTCCATTTTCCGGCACGACTTCCAGCATCGGCGGCGGCTCGCTCGCCGCGGGCGCGTGCACCACGGGCGCCGCGAGCGTCGCGGGCGCAACAACTTCGATGGTTGCCGACGCAAGTCCCGCGGCCGATCCCGGCGCGGGATTTACGTGGAACGCGTTTGTTTCAGCGAGCGGCACGGTCACGGTGCGCGTGTGCAACGTCAGCGGCGCAACCGCAACGCCCGCCGCCGCGGCTTACAACGTCCGCGTAATTCAGTAACGCGCCAATTTGTGGATGTCATCCTGGGCCGCGCCCAAAAAGCTTGTCATCCTGAGTCCGCGTTCAAAAAGTTTGTCATCCTGAGTCCGGTTTTTGCACGAAGGATCCGTATCGCCCGCCACAAATCGTGCCATTGGCAACGGTTTGTGTATCGCCGAAAGATTCTTCGCTCCGAGCCGATAAAAGGCATCGGCTCTCCGCTCAGAATGACAAGACGTTCAACATGTCCCCAAATCAAATTCGCGTAATCACCAGCGTCACCGCCAGCGCCACCACCACTGCGCATAGAAAAACCAGCGCGGCTTTTCGCGTTGCGCGCGTCGTATCCCTGCTGAATACGATGCGCCCCTTGCCGAAACCAAACGTCGCATAGCGGTCGCCGCAATAGTGGCAGCGGATATGGCGGATCAAAAACAAGGGAAGAATGGTGAAGTCCAGAATATCCTTCGGCCCGGACACAATGGGACGCCGGTCATAACACCGCTCGCATTTAAAATTGGAAACCGTCACCGCAGCCCCTGAGAGAACCACACCCCGGTGCAACTTTGCTCGCGCGGCACGCCCACCACGGCGCAGCGCCGGCCATCGCGCACCGCGGTTCCTATTAAGACGTCGCGCGCGATGATTGTAGTCCGAACACGTGACGATGTGCAATTTATTCGCGCGCGCAACTGAATTCGATTCGAGGCAATCATGAACCGCTGGGAACTCTGGCTAAAAGGAATTCTTGCCGCGGCGATTGCCGGCGCCGCGAACGGCATCATCACCGGATTCGCCGCCGTCGGCATTGACCCGTCGCATTTCAATTTGCAGGCGGGATTTCGCAACACCGTGTCCATCGCCGCGGTCAGCGCGGGCATGAGCGGTATCATCGGCGTCGCCGCCTATCTGAAACAATCGCCGCTGCCGGGCGATTCGCCGCGCGACGAGCAAGAAGCGTCCCGCGATGCAACGCGATCGCGCCAACGCACTCCCGATGAGCGCGATGCCGCCGATCATCACGATGACGGCAACCGCCGCGACGACATCGAGCGCCGCGAAAAGTTGTAGCCCGCGTTCCCTGCCTACCGGCAGGCAGGCCCGAACGCGGGGTTCGCCGCCGAATTCCACTCTCGCGCCGGTTGTCACGAATTCACGCTGAATGCGGCGCCGCGAATGTTCGTGTAGCCCAGCCCGGTGTGAAGGGCTGGGGCTCTTCGCCGCCACCGGATATCCGTGAATTGTCTTCAGCACAATTTCCACTTCAAGAATCTGTGCTGAAGACAATTTCAGTTCAGGTGCTTGCCTACGAGAACCCCCGCCCCTTCGATTCGGGGCGGGCTACACAAACATTATGCCGCGCAACTTACATTTCACTTTTCCACCCCCACCACTTTTGTTCAAGGAGAACAAATAAACCATGTCAGCCATGTCCAATGCGCAGACCATTGCTCTGCAACTCGAAAAAGTGCGGGACAAAGTACCGTTGCTGTACGAACGCGACGATGTCCTGCTCTCCATGATTCAACAGCGGGGCGACGTCGAGAAAGTTTCCAGCCGCTCGATGCGCCTTCCACTTCAAGTCAATCCCGGCGGCAAAGCCGGCAGCTACAACGCCGATGGCGGCGACCTCGGCCGCGGCTCCGGCACCGCGTACGACGTTGCAACCATCTCGCCGATTTTTTACCGCTTCGCCGTCGAGATCACCAAGCTTGTGGAATACGCCACAAACGCGCGCGAAAAAGCCGTTGAAAATGCCGCGAAGATGGAAGTCGCCAACGGCATGAAACAATTCCGCGCGTTCCTCGACAAATTAATTCAGACCGCCGGCAACGGCGTGCTCGGCTCGATCGCTTCCGTCAGCGGCAGCGCGTTCACCATGAACGTGCCTCCCGGCGCCGCGCTCGTCTACGTCGGGCAAACCGTGCAGGTGTATGACGCGACACTTACCACCAATCGCGGTACCTGCAACGTTGTTGCCGCCGACCCCATCACCGCGCAAACCATCACCGTGGACACGCCGCCAGCGGGCACCATCGCCACCGACCTGATCGTTCATGACGGATTGAGCGGTGCCCAGCCGGTCAGCCTCTTCGGCGTTCCTTACCATCAGAACAACGCCACCACCGGCACGTGGCTCAACCTCAACCGCGCGACGTATCCGGTGCAACTCGCCACGCCGCGCGTCAACGCGGGCAACGCCGCTCTCACTCCGGCAAATGTCCGCCTCGCCATCAATAAGGTGAGGAAGTCACTCGGAATTAACCAGGTGGGAAAGCTCATCGCTTACACCAGCGTCGAGCAGGAACACGCCTGGGAAAATCTCGGCATCAGCATCAGCCAGATCATCAAGGAAGGTCCGGCGGGCGGCGCGAACGATCTCGACCTGCTCTTCACCGGACGCAAGACGATGTCCGGCGTGCCGATCAAATCCAGCGTCAACGCGAATCAAACCCGCGTGGATTTTCTGGACCTCTCGCACTGGGGCCGCGCCGTGATGAAGGATATCGACTTCTTCGAGATCGGCGGGCAGACGGTGTTTCCGATTTACGGCGCCTCGGGCGGCATCGCCGCGTCATACATTTTCTATTTCGACGTCGGCATGCAGCTCTGGGACGATTCGCCGCGCAGCGGCGCATACATCGATGCGCTCGCCCGCCCGAGCGGCTACTAAACGCAACGCACAGAAGTGTAGCCCGCGTTCCCCGAACGCGGGGTTCGCCACTGAACTCCGATGTTGTTCCGGCTGACTCGTATTCAGGCCGAATGCGGCGTCAAGAGGAATTCCTCATCACGCGAAATGCAATTCGCACGGACACACCGCCTTTCGCGCGAAATCAGCGGCAATCCCCGGGTTCGGGGAACCCGGGCTACACAACCATTTCAACCATGATCCGCATCCTCCGCGAAACGCACGCCGCGCCCGCCTCCATCGCGCAAACTCTCGCTCGCGCCGGCGGCACAAACCGTTTCGGTGAACCGAATTTCCGCGCCGTGTGGGGATGGTCGCGCCTCGCGTGGATCGGCGGACGCTTCGAGGACCGCGACGCCGCGGGCAACCTGATCCGCGAATCCATCGAGCTGCGCTTCGAGCCGAAATATTTTCAGCGCAATCGCTGGCACATCGAGCGCTGGTGCGCCCCCGAAATCTACGGCTCGCCCGAAGATTGGGCGCGCGCCACGCTCGAAATCGAAGGCGCGCAAAGCATCGCCGCCCTCGGCCCCTATCCATCGCGCGGCGAATACGAGCACGCTTTCACGCTCGAAGGCCCGCCACGTCATCGCTCTTCCTCCGAGCGCCCAAATTCATTCGCCGGGCCCCATCACAATTTCCGTGAGCCCCCAGGCTCCCGGCTGGGGGCGGACTCCGCCAGCGGCGAATTCATCCAGCTCACCGCAACAATCGCCGAGCGCCTGGCGCGCATGATCGAAGCCAGCCGCGCAATCACCGGCGCCGGCAGCGCATCGCACGCATTCAGTGGTGCGCGCAACACGACGCCCGACTTTCGTAGGGGCGCCGCTTGCCGCGCCCCGAATTTCGCGTCACCCGGCGCGCGGCAGGGCAGGGAAGCGCTCTATCGCCGCGAAGCCGCCCGCGATCGCGACTACGACTCCTGGGCCGACACATTATTAAGCGACGCTGGCCCGGCATTCCACGGCGTCCCCCACGCCGTTGTCACTCGCGCGATTTGAATTTTGTTCTGTAGCCCAGGGCGCTTCGTAGCCCTGGGGCCTCCCGCTGAACAAAAAACCCAGGGCTACGAAGCGCCTGGGCTACAAAAATCTTTTCCGCCTCCAAAGGAAAATTAAATGTCCGTAGCAGGATATCTCGACGCCCCGCTCGATCAATTCGGCGGCCTGGTCACCGACATGCCCGCCAGCGATCTCCCGCTCGGCGTCTCGCCCGATTGCGCCGACGTCGCGTTTCTTCCCGGCGCCGTCTGCACGCGCCCCGGCCTGCTTTCTTTTTTCACGCCCATCGCCGCGAATCCCACGGTGAATTATTTGCGCACGTTCATCACGCCCGCCGAACAATTAATTCTGCTCGCGCTCGATTCCGCCGGCTTCCTGTGGGCTGAGCTGACCGCCGGCACGCTAACGCAAATCGCGTCGGGCCTCGCGCAAAACGCAATCGCAAAATCCTGCACCGAATTCGGCCGCGAATATATCGCCATCTCCGACGGAAAATCCGGCGTCGATCTTCCGCGCCAGTATGACGCGACGAATTTCGATCGCGTCAGCCAGGTCGGCCCCGGCGCAGGCCCGCAAATCGCGGAAGCCGCCGCGCCCGCGTCCATCGCCATCGCGTCTTCGCCCACCGGCGCCGTGCGAGCAAATAATATCGCGACCATCACCACCACTTCGCCGCACGGCTACCAAATCGGCCAGACGGTCCTCGTCGTCAACGTCGCCGACATCACCTTCAACGGCGTCTATATCGTCACCGCCGTTCCCAGCGCAACGCAATTCACTTACGATAACCCCGGCGCCGCTTCCGCTTCCGGCGACACCGGCTCCGGCGCGAGCGCAACTTTGCAGCCGCAAGTTTCGCCGGGCGTGCATCAGGTCAGCGTGATTTTTCAAACGCGCCAGGGATATCTCACCGCGCCATCGCCGCCCGTTGCGTGGAGCACCGGCGGCTCGCGCTGCGCCGCAATCACAAATATTCCCACCGGCCCGTCGAATGTGATCGCGCGTATCATCGCCTTCACCGGCGCAAACGGCGCAAACTTTTTTTATGTGCCCACGAATGTGCCGCAGGCCACCGCGATGCTCATTCCCGATAACACCACCACTTCGCTCATCGTGGATTTTTCCGACGCCGCGCTTCTCGCCGGCGCGAATGTGGACGACCTTTTCAATCTCGTCGAACTCGGCGAATGCGCCGGCTCGATCGATTATTCCTCGCGCGTTTTCTGGTGGGGCGAACGCGCCAAGATCGATAATTTGTTGAATCTAACTTTTGACGGCGGCTTCGATCCCACCGGCACGTTTCCTCTCGGCTGGACCGCCGATCCCACCGATGGCGCCGGCGGCTCGCAGGAAACTTCCGATGTCGTGTGGGGATTCGCGTATCGCATTCATGGCCCCGTGCCATCGGGCCCCACCACGCGCGGAATGATTGTGCAATCGGCGTATCGCGATTCCGATAGCGTCGCGATTTTTCAGCCCGGCACGCAATATTCCGTGCGATTGCGCGCCGCGCGCGGCTCTTCGCTCGGCGCGGCCACGCTCACTGTGGATATTTTCAGTCCGACGGGCGGCGGCCAGCTCGCCAGCGCGAATGTTTCCAGCGCGTCGCTCACTTCCGCGTATCAGGAATTTATTGTCGCGTTCAGCGCGGCCACGCCCGCCATCATTCCCGCCGACGCGGTGCTGCGCCTCTACGCCACATTTGAAGACGCGCCCGCGCCCGCCGAATCGCTCGTTGTCGATTGCGTTGAAATATTCCAGGCGTCGCAGCCCGTGAATCTTTCGCAGATTCGCGCCAGCTACGCCGAGGACCCGGAAAGTTTTGACGGCATCACCGGAATCATGAGCGTCGCGGAATCGAATGGACAGGCCGTGCGCGCCGCATTCACCTTGCGCGGCCAGTTGTATTTAATAAAGGAACGAAGTTTTTATGTGACGCAGGACGACGGCGTGAACGAGCCCGACAAATGGTCCATCGCGGAAGTCTCGAACAAAGTCGGCACGCCCAGCGTCCATGGAGTGGACCTCGGCGAAGATTGGGCCGTCATCGCCGCGCGCGAAGGCCTCTATCTTTTTTCCGGCTCGGAGCCGGTGAAAATCTCGCAGGAAATTCAACCCACGTGGGATCAAATTAATTGGCAATACGGCCACACGCTCTGGGTTCGCGTCGACACGCGAAATAAGCGCATTTTATGCGGTGTTCCGCTAGGCGCAACCGCGACTCAGCCGAACATCGTGCTGATGCTCGATTACCGCGGCATCGCCACTGCCACCGGAATCGCCGAATCGGCGCCCGTGCAATTCAGCACGCTCACGAAAAAACTTTTCGTGCTCGGCAACGCGCGCGCCTGGTCGCCGTGGAATATCGCCGCGCGCAGCGCCACTCTCGCCGAGCGCCCCGACGGCACCGCGCAAATCTTTCTCGGCAACGCCGCCGCCAATGGAAAAATCTACGAGCTATCGAATGCGCAGCTCACCGACGACGGCGCCGCGATTTTTTCCTACTACACCACCGCGTTCCTTTTGCCCGCCGACGTCGAAGCCGATATGCAGCTCCGCGCGCACCGAAAACTTTTCGCGTATCTCGCGGTCAATGTGGAAGGCGCGGGCCTTCTCTCGTTCACCGCGTTCCCGAACAACGAAGCCTTCGCGCTCGTGTTGCAGCCGCTCGCAATGTCGAATCCCGCGCCGAAAGATCTCGAGCTGCCCATCAACGTGACCGCCGAGCGCGTAGCATTTCAAATCGGTTGGCCGCCATCGGGCCCGCCGCCCGCGGTCCCCGGAGCGCACGCCGAGCCCGCCGGCGTTCCACCCGCGCCCGGCTCCTGGTTTCGCCTCCGCCGCCTGGTCCCCTCGCTGACGCAGGATCCCTGGGCGCCAGTAAGGGGAGGGAATTAGCGCGCACATCGGTGACATGGACGAAAGGTCGTCATCCTGAGCCCGGTTTGTGGGCGAAGGATCCGTATCGCCCGCCACAACCCGAGCCATCGGCAACATTTTGCGAGTTGCCTCATGATTCCTGCCTGCCGCCTGCCTACCGGTAGGCAGGGCAGGCACGGCTTCGCTGCGGGCCGACAAAATGCGTCGTCGCTCCGCTCAGAATGACAACGCTCTGTTTGGGGGTTGTCCAGGCAAAAAAATGGGCGGCTCTTTTGGAGCCGCCCCAAAAATCAACCCTAGCTCAAATGGCTAGAGCACCCGCCTGCTAACAAAATACTACGGCGCGGATTGTTGTTTGTCAATAGTGCTAAACCATTTAATGCACCCGCGTGTTCACAAAGACTTGGGGTAGGCCCGGCGAGAGTCGAACTCGCATCTCCCGTTTAGCAGGCGGGTGCTCTATCCAGTTGAGCTACGGGCCCATTAAGCTTCTTGCTCAACGAAAAGCACCTGCCCATTCGGAGGCGGTTCGGTTTTCCCGCTTCTTCTCCGCGCGCAACATAACACGTAGAGTAATATTACGCAACGGATAATCTATTCATGCTCCAGCTCCCACAACTCAAGCATCTCGAATCCGGCGACCCGCGCCTTTACGACGCGCTCAACACCATCGTCACCGCCGTCAACAATCTCGGCCGCGGCGTTGGAGTCGATCCCGCCGGAGCCACGCCCGCGCCCGCTCCGGTCGCCGCGCTCAGCGTCACCGCCGCCGACGGAATTTTCGACGTCGCCATCACCGACAATTCAACTCTCGTCCGCGGAATTTCTTATTTCGTCGAATCCGACACCACGCCCGGCTTCACGCAGCCGCACGTTTACGCGCTCGGCCCATCGCGCAACACGCGCCTCACTCTCGGCAATCTCACTTTGTATTGGCGCGCCTATTCGCAATATCTCGGCTCGGCGCCCTCCGCGCCCGTCGCGTTCGGCAGCCCGCCAACCGCCGTCACCGGAGGCGGCACGAGCGCCGGCCCCGCGCAGCAGCCCTCTGCGGGCAGCGGCACCGCCTCTGGCACCGGACAGCAGGGAGGCAGCGGCTTCGGCAAAAATCTGTATCGCAACGCCCCCGCGCCCACCGGAATTATTTCGGCGTAGCACGGATTTCTTCGTGTAGCCCGCGTTCCCCGAACGCGGGGTTCGCCACTAAATTCAAGCGCCGCACCGGTTCTCACGAATTCACTCCGAATGCGGCGCCACGCGAAATGCCGCGCCATGCAAACTTCCGCCTTACGCGAATTGCACTTCGCACGGCGGCGCCGTCTCGCGCGAGAATTTCGCGGCAACCCCCGGGTTCGGGGAACCCGGGCTACACAAACATTTCCCGCGCGCTCCCAACTCATGCACATCCGCGAATACACAAACGCCGACCTCGCATCCCTGCGCGCTCTTCACTCCGCGCAACGCATGCCCTACGCGTTCCCGGATCTCGCAAATCCACTTTTCCTAACGCGCCTCGTAGCGGAATCGGATGACGGTTGCGCCATCGCCGCGGTCTTCCTCCGCCTAACCGCCGAGGCCTATTTCCTTCTCGACCCAACCGCCGGCACGCCGCGCGATCGCTGGCGCGCACTGCTATTGCTTCACGAAGCCGCGCGCGGCGAAGCAAACCGCCGCGGCCTCGACGACGCGCACGCCTGGCTTCCGCCGCAGGTCGCGCGCGCATTTGGCCGACGCATCGAGCGACTCGGCTGGTCGCGCGAACCCTGGCCCTGCTATTCGCGCACCATCGCCGCCCCCACGCCCGGCTTGTAAAATGTTTATGTAGCCCGCGTTCCCCGAACGCGGGGTTCGCCGCCGAATTCCAGCATCGCGCAGGTTGTCACGAATTCACGCAGCATGCGGCGCTATCCGTATTGCCGCGTCACGCTTAATCCCGCGCCACGCGAAACGCACTTCGCACGCCCGCACCGCCTCGCGTGTGACATCGGCGGCAACCCCCGGGTTCGGGGAACCCGGGCTACAAATATCCCGCATCGCCAAAATTAATCCCTGCCTCACAAGGAGACCACATGTCCCGCGCATCCACGCAAACCGCTCAACTCACCGATCAGGAACGCGCCTCCATCGACGCGACCAATCAGCAACTCATCGCGCAGCAGACCGCGCTCGGCAACACCATCACGCCCGCGTATCAAAATCTCCTCGCGAATCCCGGCTACACGCAGGCGCAGCAGGCCGCCATCACCGGAGCCACGCAGGGCTCGCTCGCCAGCGCGTTCGGAGCGCTCGCGCAGCGCGCCGCCAATCGAGTCGCCGCCACAAATAATTCCGCGGGCTTCGCCGATTCGCTCGACAGCCTCGCGCGCACGCAAGCGCAGCAGCAGTCGCAGGCCGCCGACCAAAATCAAATCGCCTTCGCCAACAAAGCGCAGCAGGATCAGCTCAACGCGCTCCAGGGCCTCAGCGGCCTCTACGGCATTGACACCGACGAGCTTTCGCGCACGCTCGGCATCCCCGCCGATCTGCTCAACGTCCGCTCGCGCGTAACGCCCGCCGTAACCAGCTCCTTCAAACTAGGTTTCGGCCCCGCCAGCCTGAATCTCGGCTTCTAGTTTTTTTTGCGGTGATTTTTTCTTGCCGTCATCCCGAGGCGTTTCGCAGCCGAGGGATATCCCGCGGCGCAGTTTGACGCGGGGGTTTCCATCACTCGTGCCCAACTCTTAACTCTCAACTTTCAACCTTGAATTGTAATTTCAACTTTGAACTCTTCTCTCGCACCCATGACCACCTGATCGCCAATCAATGAACCCCTTCTGGCCCGCCATCGTAATTCCGGCGCTCGTACAGTTCGCGCTATTCGTCAGGTGGCTACATCGTCGCCTGCGCGACGACGAAATCCAGCAGGCCTTCGTCCGCGACATGGCCGCCAACCACCTGCCGCACATTTATGAAGCGCTCCACGCGCTGGCCCGCGCCATGAATGTGCATTTGCCCGAGCCGCCTCCCGTCCGCTTCATAATCCTAAATGGCGACGGCAACGGCGGCCCCGCGCCCCACAAATAATTCGCGCCACAGAGAAATTTCCCTGTAGCCCGCGTTCCCTGCCTGCCGGTAGGCAAGGCCCGAACGCGGGGTTCGCCACTGAATTTCAGCATCGCGCAGGTTGTCACGAATTCACGCAGCATGCGGCGCTATCCGTGTTGCCGCGTCACGCGAACTGCACTTCGCACGGCGGCGCCGTCTCGCGTGTGACGTTCGCGGCGAACCCCGGGTTCGGGGAACCCGGGCTACACGAACCGAACAATGTCCGCCACTCTCCCAACCCGCGCCGAACTAATCTCCCTCGCCCGAGCCGCCGCCACAGCGCACTCGCTCGACCCCGCGCTCGTCTGCGCCGTCGTCGAACAGGAGTCCGCCTGGAACCCGTGGGCCATCCGTTACGAGCCGGGCTTCCTCGCGCGTTACGTCGCGCCGCTTTTCACCGCGGGAAAAATTTCCGCCACCGAAGCCTACGCGCGCAGCTTTTCCTGGGGCCTAATGCAAATAATGGGACAGGTCGCCCGCGAACACGGCTTCGGCGCTCCGCATGATGTGGGTGCCGCACCCTTCGGTGATAAGGGTGCGGGTTCTACAGGCGCATCTTCTCACTCGGATCCGTCCCCGGGTGCCTCATGTTCGCCCGCTCTTAAAACGATTGTCATTCCGAGCGAGGCAAGGGACCTGCTTTTCTCTGTCCCCAATGGCGCATCCCTCGCCCAACTCTGCGATCCAGCCACGGGCCTCGACGTCGGCTGCGCGGTCCTAGCCCACAAATTCGCATCCGCCGGCGCAACCAAATCTGGCGACGGCGCAACGACCGTTTGCCCGATGTGTAGCGCCGCCGTCCCCGGCGGCTCAGTTGGTTCGTCTGTCGGAGGCAGTGTCACTGTCGCGGGTGCCCCACACGCCGTAATTGCGTGTGGGTTTTCTCCCGATGTAATCTATCGAGCCCTCCAGCTCTGGAACGGCGGCGCCAATCCCGACTACGCCGCCCAAGTCCTCGCGCGAGTAAAGAATTACATGTAGCCCACGTTCCCAGCCTACCGGCAGGCAGGCCCGAACGCGGGGTCTTTCTTCCTTTTGCACGAGCCACAAAAAAGAAAAGGCCCGACCGAAGTCGAGCCTTTCCTTAAATCCGTCCTCGCGAAGGTAATCAGTATTCTAAACAAAAGGGCGGCCACGAAGGCCGCCCAAATTCGCCGACGTGCTAAACTTCGCACGTCCCTGTCAAGGCCAACACCAGCCTATCATAATAGGAACCCAGTGGACCTCCCCGAGGTTGAACCCCCCACATACCTTGCGTGCCAAGTGATTATGTTATATGCTCGCCGCGTCGCAAGGGGGATCGACTTGGCCAAACCTGATCGCGTAAAGCTAATTAACAGTCTACAGAAAATACGTGGGACCAATGTCATCACCTACATCACAAGCACGCGCCAGGGACTTGAGACCGCCATGGCGATGGATTCTATACGGAAAATCTATGATCACTTGCTACTAATTGGAAAATCTAAGAACGAAACCAAGGTGGATTTGTTCTTGCACAGCAACGGTGGCGACGGCACTGTGCCATGGCGTCTCGTAACACTGATTAGGGAACACGCTTCAAAATTCTCGGTATTGGTTCCATATAAGGCCTTTAGCGCAGCCACATTGACCGCCCTAGGAGCTGATTCCATCGTCATGCATCCAATGGGCATGCTTGGGCCGACAGACCCAACAGTTGCAAACCCATTTAATCCGCCGGACCCAAGAAATCCTTCCCAACAGATCGGGATTAGCGTTGAGGATGTGACCGCCTACATCGCTCTTATCAAAGAGGATGCCGGAATAAACCACGAGGACGAGCTGGTTCAAGCATTCAAGATACTCGCCGACAAAGTGCACCCATTGGCTTTAGGTAATGTGAAGAGATCGCTCTCGCAGTCGCGCATGATGGCGGAAAAGCTGCTAGCCCTTCATATGAGTAAGACTGACGATGAACACAAAATAAAAGAGATTGTTGATAGCCTGACGTCCAAGCTTTTTTATCATGGGCATCCTATAAACCGGCGAGAGGCGAAAGATCAAATCGAGCTTCGTACCGTCGAAGAGCCGCCAGCCAAGGTGGCCGACTTGATGTGGAAGCTCTACCTCGACTATGAGGCGGAAATTAAGATGGAAGAACCTTTCATGTCGGCATTGGAATACACGGCCATACATCCTGATATGCCACCCGTCGGCGGTGAAGCAACACCTGTTGCCACGGCAAAAGTCGGATACATTGAATCTGCTAAGCGCACCGACGTATTCAGTGTCGATTACCAACTGCATGGTCAGCCGCATGCAACAACGGGCGGTGTCCAGGTCAACACAATTTACAGGCGGCAGGGTTGGACAGCGGAGTAAAAAACACTTGACATTTAGGGTGAGCATTTGTAGAATTACGATGTAATATTTTAACTGAGCGTGTAGTGTGCCTACAGAGATCAAAAACGCGGCCCAAGTGGTTATCCTGATCCCATCCACGAATGACAGGTCGGCTGAACCATCAATTGTGCCGGCCCGCTTTAATAGCACCTCAAGTCCACTTGAGGGTTCTTCCCTCGTGCGTCCAGAGTTAAACTCCGTGACAGCACCAAATATAAAGACCGAAACAGACACAGAGCCGCTTTAGATACCTGCCTGCGCGTTTATCGCAGGACACGGATTGAATGATAGATCTTAGTTGTCGTTTGGAATAAGCTGCAGACGCACGAACCCCCATACAAACAACTTGGAATCTTTTCGTGGCCACCCCGGCCCACGACTGGTCTCATCTTCTCCGTTCGACATTCAAGCCGTCCCAGAAAGGGAAGGGAATCAACATGCCGATCTTCCCCACCATCAGCACAATTTTCGCTGCGCTAAAAAAACACCTCACCCTAGCGCTGTTCATCCTCTCGCTCGCCGCCTCCGCGCTCTTCATCTATTCCTGGCTTGACGCGCGCCGCTCCGCCGCGCAGCTCGCCGCCACTCTTGCGGCGCAGCAAAAAATCATCACCGCCGCCACCGACGCCCAATCCGCGCGCGACGCCGCCCTCACGCAATCTCTAGCCGAAATTGCCGCGCTCGAGCGCCAGGTCCAAACGCCTCAGCAAGCCACCGCCGCGCTATCGCAATCGCTCCCGCAATTCGTTGACAGCACCACTGGCGCACAATTGCCCGCGCCCCTGCAATTCATTCCATTCCCGACGACAAATTCCTCCGCGCCATCGAATTCGTCACAGAAGGGAACTGGCGACTCCGAAAAAGATTCCGCGCCGCCACAACAAAATGTTGTCATCCTGAGCGGAGCGAAGCCTAGCCTGCCGGCAGGCAGAGATCCCTCTGCGCCGCCCACAACCAGCGCCACGACTTCCGCCTCAAGCGCCACCGCCCTTCCATCGGCATCGCAATCTCATTCGACGCCGACGCCTCCGGGCTCTGCGGGTTTTCTCTCCATTTTGAAATCTGAAATTTCAAATTTGAAATTGCTCCCACCCGGTCCCGACAATCCTTCCACCCCCTCCACGCCTCCGCACGCCCCTGGACAGCTCGCCACGTCTCATGACAATTCCTCCGCGCAGCAGGGAACTGCCTCCCCGGGAAATCCCGCCCCTCCAACTCCCGGCTCCATCTGCATCCCGCCCGCCGACCTAAAGCCTCTCTACGACTCGATCGAAGACTGCGAAGCCTGCGCCGCCAAACTAACCGCCGCGCAAGCCGACCTCTCCGACGAAACCACAAAATTCAACGCGGCCTCCGCCGAGCGCGACGCCGCCATAAAATCCGCGCACGGCACCTTTTGGAGCCGCGCCCGGAGCGCCGCAAAATGGATAGCCATAGGAGTCGCCGCCGGCGCCGTAATCGCCCGCTACCACTAGCGGCGACTCTAATGTCTGCCGACAGACAGCGCATCACAACCTTGTCTGTGAATTTTCGACGGACACACTCACGCCTGATCAGGCGGTCGTGTTTGGATGTGGAAAGCCACCGAGCATTTTTAGGATTAAGCGACTTCCCTGAAGCATTTATCAGGTGAAATGGGGTATACTAAAATATATGGAACGAAATGAGTTAGTTCTTGCTGCGCTCGCCCCGGGAGGCGGCCACCGTTTTACACCTGTGCAGGTTCAGAAGCTTTTGTTTCTCATTGACCGTCAAATACCTGAACACGTAGGCGGCCCACATTTTCACTTTGAGGCCTATCATTACGGTCCGTTTGATTCGAGCGTTTACCATGCATTGGAAGCGCTTGAATCGGCTGGCCTCGTTTCGATTGATTATTCATACCCCCCAAGAACTTATGCACTCACGCCGACTGGACTGGAGCGTGGGATGGGGCTCCTCAATAAGCTGGACCCGAAAGTGAAAGCATTTATTGAGCAGACGTGCAATTTCGTCCGAACGAATAGTTTTTCATCTCTTGTCTCCGCAATTTACAAAGCGTACCCAGAAATGCGCGCGAATAGCGTCTTTCAATCCTAATCCTCCATGACAGCTATTGTTGGCGTCCTATGCCGTGACGGCGTTGTAATCGGAACGGATAGCTCTACGACATTCATGGCCGGCGCCAGCCTCCGAACGATTGAACAACCTACCGAAAAACTTTACATTTGCAGTGATGCAATAATCGTCGCTGGAACGGGCGCAGTCGGTTTGGGACAGCGATTCTGCCGGATAGTTGATGTTGCATACCAAGACAAGGTCTTCGCGACGGGCTCACACCACGTTGGGGTGGGAACTGAAGTTTGTAAACGCGCCAGAGCTGACTTTGCATCAACTGGTGTGGATAGGGGCAAATACGGGGCGCTCGTTGCATTCCCATTCAACAATAAGCCAAATTTGTGCGAGTTCGCTATCGACGATTTTCAACCTGAGTTCAAAACAGAGAAAATGTGGTTCTGCTCGATGGGGAGTGGGCAATTGATCACCGACCCCTTTTTGGCGCTAATGCGCGAAGTCTTTTGGGGCAGCGGCCTGCCCACTGTCCAGGATGCTACTTTCGCCACAACGTGGACGCTTGATCACGCGGTTCAGGTAAATCCGGGCGGCATCAACGGGCCAGTGCGAATCGCTGTGCTCGAAAAGAAAGAAGGAAAATTTCGGGCGCGGCTCCTAGACGATGATGCACTGGAAGAGCACCGTCAGAATATTGGGCAGGCAAAAGACCGACTTCGGAATCTCTCGGTCTCCCAGCGTGCCGATGCTCCAGGAACGCCTGACGTCCCAAAGCCACCGGCCTAGCAGTTCGCACTTCAGCGCAATTTCACTCAACACTCTCACCCCACATCTTGACTCTCCCTCCCTCAACGCATTAATCTCCCGCCATCAGGCATCACCAAACTCATTTCAAAAGGGAGACTCTCACATGCGTAAGCTCGTCTACACCGCCGCAGCGATTCTGGTCCTGCTCGGCATCGCCGTCGGACCGCTTCATCTCCACGCGCAATCCACCGCCGACGGCTCCAAAACGCACCTCGTCGTCCGCTTCACCGACGTGCTGCGCAAGTCAGCAGGGAAGTGGCTCATCGTTCAAGAGCACGTCTCGTTCCCCGTCGACCCAACCACCGGCAAAGCCGACATGCTCTCCACTCCCTAGCGTTTCGCGCGTTCGTGTGCTCAGGTCTCGGCCGTGAACTCTGCGTGCCAGACCTGAGGATTCAGCCTTGCTCGAGTCTCGCAGCGCGTAAAGAGAATCTAGTGTCCAGAGCTGCGCCACTTGCAACCCGACCTCTGCTGTCAGGATATCCGCAAGCGAGGCCTGCCTGCCGCGTGCCTCGCGCGGTCGCTAGCCACGTGTCCAGCGCCGTTGCCGACCGCCTGCCGCTGGCCGCCTGTTTCGCACAGTCGCTAGCCACGTGTCCAGCGCCGTTGCCGACCGCCTGCCGCTGGCCGCCTGTTTCGCACAGTCGCCAGCCGCCTGTCTCGCACGATTGCCAGCCGCGTGCCGACCGCTCGCCGCCTGCCGCCCGTCTCGCTCGGTTGCCTGCCGCTTGTCAACCGCATGCGGCTGGCCGCGTGTTTCGCACAGTAGCCAGCCGCCCGTCTGCCAGTAGGCAGGGTAGCCAGGGTAGGCAGCAGAGCAGGCAGCGGCTGAAACCTTTTGCCTGGCGACCGGCGATCAACAAGACGATCAGGGCTAGGAGCTGCCCTGTTCCCACCGTTCAACCAATCACCGATGTTCTGCCAGGCGATCCCAAATCGTTCATCCAACCACCGATCAAATTACGAATCCCGACAAATTGTGCAGTGTCGGTTTTCCAACCACCGATCAAACTACGGACCACCGACGACCAATTGTCCAGCGGGGGTTTTCCGACCACCGACGAGGGGTCCCAAAACAGTTGTCCAGCACCTGAAAAGAGGGTGGTCTACCCAACGCATGTCGCGGCCTCGTCTGATCCGCCTGAACCCAGCGCTACCGCCCGGCCCTTAGGCCTTGATTTCGGTAGGCGCATATGATATATTATGTTAACAGTAATATGGTGTTTCAATTTGCTTTCTGTTCGCCGTTTTTCTCGCTTGCGGTTGTCGGTCCGGCTCAAACTCAGCGCCTCTCTGGCTCCCTCAAATGAGAGTTCCATCGAACGTTAGAGTGGAGGTTACTTTAGGTATCATATCGCTTTAGAGAAATTTGCCTCTTATGTGGGTTGCAAGACAGTCCTGCAAGAAGCGGGGTGGCTCTTCTTGGCAGTTTCTCATGTCGACTCTCACTTGTTATGGGAGATGCAATCCGTATCACGGTCGATTCGAGAAACGATTGGAGCCGCGACGATAGGTTTGTTTGTTTCTGCCGTTTGGATCTACCCATTAAACTCATCTTAGTTTGGAGATGTGCCGCCGGTCGAGGTGAGCTCGTAGCGCATGAACTGCTCGAGGGTGGTAGGATCGGGGCCGATTAGCCGGTGACCGTTCACGAAAAGCGTCGGTGTATTTGCAATGTGAAGCGATTCCCCCTCTGCCATCGACTTCTGAATCTGGGCCTGAATTCGGGGATCCGCCATGCAACCCCGCAATGCGTCTGCGTCAAGTCCTGCCTCAGTGGCGTATTGCTGCATCTTGTCAAAGACATTACTGGGCGAAATCAAGTCCTGATGATCGAAGATTAAGTCGTGAAACTTCCAGAATCCCGCCTGATTTTGTTGGTAGGCGCAGCGACCCGCCTGAGCCGCGGTCATGGCCCAAGGATGTATGTCGGACAACGGAAAATCTTTGTAGACCAACCGGACTTGCGGGTAGCTTGGAAGCGTAGCCCGGAGGATCGTGTCCATCTGTCTGCAGCTCGGGCACTCGAAATCTGCATATTCGACAAGGACGACCCGCGCGTTGGCCGGGCCTTCGGAGGGAGAATCCTCGAGAGAAATTTTCTTCCGGATCTCGGCCAATGGATCGGAAGTCATATCCTCCATTTCGGCGCGGATTAGGTAGCGACCATCCTTCGACACATAAAATGTTGCGGAGTCAGACTGATTGTCCATAGCTACGTCCATCGTAATCTGGTAAAGACCTGGGACTGGTGCGTCCTTTAACTGACCAAATGTGAGCTTGAAAGAGGGTCCCCACGCATAAACGTGTCGCATGTATGCTTCGATCTTCCGTTGAATCGCTAACGTTGAAACGTTTGCCGAAGCTGACGGCGTTGGCGCAGGTGATTGGCGCGGAGGCGCAGACGTGGATTGTTGTTGCGCGAAGATTGCGCCGACAAAGAGTGTTGCGCCGCCCAGCGCCAATAGAAATTTTGATTTCACTTTGGTCTCCGTTGCCCCGAAATTTCGATTCAAAGTACCAAATCGAATCCGACAATCAGGGCTGAAACTTTTGCGCGATTGGGAACGGCCGACCAAACCCAAAAGCGCGTGACGTAATTTTCAGCCCCGGGGGCGCTTGTTTGCGCTTATATTCTGACCGATCTACCCGTTGCGCGATAGAGCGCACCAATTCCGGCGAGAACCCATAATGGTCCGCGATTTCGATCGGGCTGCGAACCTCTTCGATATATGCTTTCAGTATGCAATCGAGGATTTCGTAAGGTGGAAGGGTATCCTGGTCCGTCTGATCGGGGCGAAGCTCCGCTGAGGGCGGCTTCGTAAGAATCGCGGCGGGAATGACTTCCCTGCTCTTGTCGCGCCGATTGATGAAGTAAGCGAGTTCGTACACCATTGTCTTCGGAACGTCAGAGATTACAGCGAGGCCGCCGGCCATATCTCCGTAAAGGGTGCAATATCCAACGGCCATTTCGGATTTGTTGCCCGTGCTAAGAACCAGCGACCCAAATTTATTCGAGAGCGCCATCAAATAATTTCCGCGGATACGCGCCTGAATGTTCTCTTCAGTGGCGTCGACGGGCTTGTCGCCAAAGGTTGGACGTAAAACGCGAAGATAGCTCTCGAAAACTTCATTGATTGGCAGGCCAATAAGTCGAATGCCGAGGTTGGCCGCAAGGTGTTGGGCATCCGTAACGCTTCCGGGCGACGAGTACGGGCCGGGCATTGCGACACCCAATATATTCTCGGGTCCGACGGCGTCAGTCGCGATCACTGCAACTAGCGCGGAGTCTATTCCCCCGCTAAGACCTATTGCGAGATTGCGGAAACCACATTTCGCGACGTAGTCACGCGTGCCGCATACCAAAGCTTTGTACGCCGCGTCGATCTCCTCCACCGGTTGCGACCGGATGTCCCCGTGGCCCGTAGCTGAATCGAAGAGAACGAGGTCCTCCTCGAAAGACTGCGCCTGTGCGGCGACGCGGCCATCCGGCATCACGGCGAGGCTGCTGCCGTCAAAGATGAGGCTGTCATTTCCCCCGACTTGATTTACGTAGACCACGGGCCGGGCGTGCTCGCGCGCAAGCGCGCGCAGCATTTCGGTGCGGAGGTTTCGTTTGTCAATTGTGTAAGGTGACGCGGAAAGATTGATGATTACCTGCGCGCCCTTCGAGACTAACTCGGCGACCGGGTCGCGGTCATATAATCGTTTGGTCCAGAAATTCTTGTCATTCCAGATGTCTTCGCAGATGGTGATGCCAAGTTGACTCCCAGAGAGAGGGAATACAAATTGCTCTTTTGCCGGCTGAAAGTATCGATTCTCATCAAACACATCGTAGGTTGGCAGCAACATTTTTTGCTGCTCAAATGCGATCTTGCCGCCTGACAATAGAGCGGCAGAATTCGCGACCCGCTTCCCGGTTGACTCATGGGCGCGGCCGGCGTAGCCGATGATGGCCGGAATCGGCAGCTTTTGGGCCAGGCAGACAAGCTCCGTTTGGTTACGTTGAAGGAACCCTGGGCGTTCGAGCAGGTCTTGCGGGAGGTACCCACACAAACATAGCTCGGAAAAAACCACGAGCTCCGCACCCCGGCGCTGAGCCTGCTCTGTGGTTGCCATAATCTTCGCGGAATTGCCCGCGAAGTCGCCAACTGTGGGATTGATCTGGGCCAGGGCGATTTTCATTCAGCTCACAAGCATACGGTCACCAAGCGCAGTTTTCAAATGAAGGGAAGCACAAGGAGGGAAGCCAATCCCCTTCCCTTTGCAAAAGGAGAAGCCTCCGAAGATTACCGGAGGCTTCGAGAATTGCCCCAAGCACTTTAACGCAGGTCCTTCGATTAGACGCTAAAGGAGCTGCCGCAGCCGCAAGTGCTCTTCACATTCGGGTTGTTAAACTTAAAGCCGGCGCCTTCAAGTGTCTCGATATAGTCGATTTCAACGCCTTCGAGATACATTTCGCTCATCTGATCCACGAGGACCTTCAGGCCCTCAAACTCGTACACGTTATCGGCCTCGTTGACCTGAGTCTCGAACGCCATGTGATATGAGAAGCCCGAGCAGCCACCCCCGACCACGGCTACGCGCAGCGCAGTTGGCGCAGGGTTTTGCTGTGCCATGATTTCTCTTACTTTTGTGCTCGCAACAGGTGTAACGCTGATCATGAGTTCCTCAGCTCCTTTGGTGGCCATTTCGGCCCAGCTCTACAAGGCCGGTATAAGGCCATTATACCAGAAGAAGCAAATTTCTATCGAACGCTCTTCCCTTCTCGAATTCCCTGTTCATTTGATGTTCTCCGGCCGTATTTTGATTCCCGCCCTTCACGTTCGACAACCGCTCCTCTTTCCCTTAAAATTGAATGATTCTATGACCAGAAAAGTGACTCTGATTCCCGGCGACGGCATTGGTCCTGAAGTCGCCCAAGCAGCCCGGCGCGTGATTGATGCGTCGGGCGTTTTAATTGAATGGGAGGAAGTTCCCGCGCGCCCTCCCGCCGACAGTCCCAAGGCAGATTTTTCGCGATGGCCCGCGGTCGAATCAGTGCGGCGCAACGGAATCGCCTTGAAGGGCCCAATAGCGACGCCCATCGCGCAAGGCCCGCGCAGCATCAATGTCGCATTGAGAATCGAGCTCGAGCTTTACGCCAATTTGCGCCCTGTCAAAAACCTGCAAGGCGTGCCGTCGCGTTGGGAGAATGTGGATGTCGTGATCGTGCGCGAAAACACGGAGGATCTTTATTCTGGCCTCGAGCATCTGGTCGTGCCCGGCGTTGTGGAGAGTTTGAAGATCATCACCGAAAAGGCCTCGACGCGGATTGCGAAGTTTGCCTTTGAATACGCGCGCAAGAAGCAGCGCAAAAAGGTTCATGCCATCCATAAAGCCAACATCATGAAGCTCTCCGATGGCATGTTCCTTGCATCAACTCGAAAGGTCGCGCTCAGTTATCCGGAGATCGAGTACCGGGAAATGATCGTTGACAATACCTGCATGCAGCTCGTGATGAATCCGCATCAATTCGATGTGCTCGTGCTTCCGAATCTTTATGGTGACGTGGTCAGTGATCTTGCTGCGGGGCTTGTCGGCGGGCTCGGGGTCGTGCCCAGCGGAAACATCGGTGAGAAGGCGGCCATTTTTGAAGCCGTTCATGGCACGGCGCCGGATATCGCCGGCAAGGGCATCGCCAATCCGACTGCGATTCTGATGAGCGGCATCATGATGCTCGACTATCTTGGTGAAAGTGACGCGGCGCGGCGGATAGAGAATTCATTGCACGGCGTCTATCGCGCGGGAAAACATTTGACGCCGGATGCAGGCGGGAATGCGACAATCCAGGAGTTCACGGACGAAGTAATCGCTGCCATGGGAAGAAACTGACCTCCCTGCTTGTTACCCGGCCCACCCTTATCCTTCCCTTTGGTAGGGTCGAAGAATGTCATCGATTCCACGCTATGTTCGAGCTCGAGTGTGATTTTGGGATCTAGAGAATTGATTGTGAATTTGAGGAGGGAATTCCCCAACGGCGTCGCATATTCCACGTTCTGCATCTTGCCCGCAGGCTCCTTATCCAAAAACTCACTCCTCCAAAATTGCCTCCCGCCAATCATGACCTTGTTTGGAACGCCCGCCCTCGAGTCCGATACCTCACGCTTGGCGTCGTCCGATGAAGCGGAGTCAGCGCGGATGGCGGTGACGATGAAAGAGACAAATCCATGGTCCTGCCCCTGCAAGCCAAAGAGAAATTCCTTCCGGGTGTCATTGTAGGGCAGCGTTATGTTGCGTAGCGACGCGTCCTCCGGAAGTGGCAGCGAAAAGCCAAAAAACGGATTTGTATATTTGCCATCAGTAGTCGACCCCGTTTCCTGCGCGCGCGAGGGCTGCGCTGCCGGCGCGGTTTGCGCTTTCGATCCGCTTCCTAGCAACAGCGCAATTATCGTGATTTGGACGAATCGCATGATTTCAACCCTGCGGTCTTTAAGAACTGTTCCTCGTGATTCAAGTTGAGGCCACCGGCTGGAATTATAACGCGCCTGCAGAAATTTGCCTCGCCCTCAATTGCCGCGTTGACTTGGCTCGCTTCGTCGGCGAAAATAGAGCTTCGCTGTTCGCGCACACTGGAGAATCCATGGCGGATGCAACGGTCACAGCCGCAAAGTACGAGCCGGGTGAAGTGGTGAAGTCTTACCCGATTTCCGCTGGTACCACTACGCAGCGGAAGCGCAAGCCGCACATCCTTGCCGTGATCAATGACCAGTGCACTGGCTGTTCCGGCTCACCCGCGTGCGTGGACTATTGCCCGGTGGATTCCTGCATGTATTGGGTTCCGGACGCGGACCATCCGCCCTTCGGAAGAATTGTTGTGGACCCGCTCCTTTGCATCGGCTGCAAGCTTTGCACCAGCAAGGGGCCGGACGGCGCGTTCCTCGAGGGTTGCCCCTGGGACGCGATTGACATGGTCCCGCTCGCCGAATGGGAAGGCGAATACGGCAGTCTGCCGTACTAATTCACATCCGTCATCGTCAGGATTTCACTAACGGTTGGACGAGCCTGCGTCCGAGCGAATGCGGATGGCTGTAAGTGTTAGGGTCGCCTGCTGAGCAACGTTTGGCGGCATTTCCGGCACGCCGCGCACATAGGGGACAATCGCTGCTTCGTCCTGCAAGGTCCCGATCAAGTACAGGGCGCGCAACGCCTCCCAAACCACGTCTGAACTCGGGTCCAACTGTGCAATAGGCTGGCCCGCCTTGACAGCTGCGCCATCTCCAACGAGCCACCCGGCAAGGGTCCCCGGCACATTCGTTCGCACTTCAGTCGTTGTGCCTCCGGATTCCTCGAGCCGCCCGACAAGCGTGCCGGGGTTCACGGAATCACCGGGCTTGAGCCGCTCCTCCAATTTTCCCGTCCCGGGCGCAGGCATGGAAAAGGGCTTCAGCATCGCGCAAATAATGTCGTGCCCGCTCGAGTCGCCAAATCGCACGAGCGAAAGCGCCGCGTTCCGTTGCACCATCGGATTCGGATCTCCGAGGAGTTGCAGGAGGCGCGCATGAAATTCCGGCGCGGTCGCGTCCTGCCCCATCACCCAAGCGGCCGTTGTGCGGAGCGCCTCATCGGGACTGAAGGAAACCGCAATCACCTGTTGATACCAATTTCGCGCCGAAGCCCGCACGTCCGCATTCTGGCTCACGATCCGGTCCGCGACCTGTGAAAGCGCGTGCTGTGCCTCGCGTGGATGCTTCGTATCGGCGAAAGCCTTGGTCATTTGCGCGTCGTCCAGCGGCCGTCCGAACCACGTGGCCTGCCAAAAGAGATACGGCATCAGCACAAAAAGAAATGCAAGAATGAGCACGGCGTAAAGCCAGCGCTTTGCCATGGGTTTCGCCGGCGGCCTTGTGCCGGGGCCTGTTCGCCTTGCGGTCACAGGCGAGCTGCCCGCCGCTTCCCTTCCCGGATTTGAGGATTCGTTCATGAGGTTCGGTCAAGCGGCCGATTCAAGCGGTTGGCGCATACAAATGATACAGCATCACGTAAATGATCACGCCCGTCACAGAAACATACATCCAGAGCGGCAGAGTCCAGCGCGCGATCCGTCGATGCCTGTCGAATTGATCGCGCAACGCGCGGGAAAGCGTGATGATCGCCAGCGGTAGTATCGCTATCGCAAGGAGAACATGTGAAATCAGCAGCGTGAAGTAAATCGGACGGATAGTCCCCTGTCCCAGGAAATGGACGTTCCCGACTCGAATGTGGTAGATGACGTAAGAAATCAGGAACACCGTCGAGCAGACGAAAGCCGAGATCATGCATGCCCGGTGCGCCCGGATCTTGCGTCGACGGATCATCGTGTATCCGGCGGTCAACAAAATGGCGCTGGTCCCGTTTAATGTGGCGTTGAGCGCTGCCTGATCGAACACGGATGCAGCTACTTGGCCGCCGCGGCGGGCGCGGGGGCGGAAGGTGATCCGGCGGACTTACCGCGGCCGATCCACCCCTGCGAGCGCG
>CAVTRS010000024.1:0-452705 GCA_963737185.1 uncultured Acidobacteriota bacterium
AGGCCGTCGATGAACCCGGAGACCAGGACCGGCCGGTTTCGAGTGTCACCATCTCGTAGAGTCGCACGATCCCCGGGTGATGAAGCTGGGCCGCGACGCGTGCTTCGCGTTCCAGGCGTTCCACGTCCAGCCCGGATTCAAACGCGTGCAGATGGGGAATCTTGAGGGCGACGACGCGATCGAGCTGCGTGTCGCGCAGCACGCCACACCGTGCCGAAGGATCCGTGGCCGACGCGATCGAGCAATTGAAATCGGCCGATCACGCGAATCTCGTCGAGCGGCATGCCATACCCGGCTCGCTCCAGGCGAAACGAGTTGCCGCATTTCTCGCAACACACGTTTCCCGACAGCAGGTCGCCCGTCGCAAACGTGTGGTGGCAGGAAGGACAGATCAGACGATCCGGCGACAAGGGCCCCGTCTCTGCCTCGAGCTCATGGGTTGACCCCAATTCGGCGCGGGTCTGCCCAGGAGCCTTTGTCGACGCCGATCCGGCGCCCAGCGTCTCCTGGTTATCGCCCATCGTGCTCTCTCCTGGCTCAGCCGCTCACCGATCGAGGCATCGGCCCGGCCCGGCGGCCGCAGGCCGGTTTGCTGGACTCATCGTACGCAGCCACGTAGTCAGCATTTTCGCCGCGATGAATGGAAGACACAACCGTTCCCGTTTACGGCTCGGCGCCCGTACAGTCGGCGGGCTCACCCCAGGAAATGGGGTTGAACTGATCGCATTGCGTCTGCGTCAGGTTCGGGATCTTGCCGCTGTCACAAACACAGCAACCCAGAACGGGGGGAGCGGGGGCCTTGATCAACACTCCCCTGGTCGATCCCGCCAGATCGTTGTATGCGTTGAAAATCTCGAGGTTCACGGCACCGATGAGTGAAGCGATCGTGCCGAAGACATCGCCGCCTGCTTGCACGACCTTCAGAATCGCCTGCCGCTGGGGCTCCGTCACCATGGCTCCGTAGATCCCTCCCTGGTATTCAAATGCACACATCTTGAGGGGCATCGCCGGCACGCACACTTCCAGCGCCTTTGCCAGAGCCGCCAGACCCGCATTGACGTCTGCGTCAAGATTGGCAAGCAGCTCAAGACCACGCTCGAGGTAGGGACTTCTGGCCATGGATCATCTCCCGGAAGCGGTCTGATTGGGTCGCCGGACTTTGCCGCCGAAACCCTATCCTACGCCTGACCGGATTCGTAGTCAATTGTGCGTGAAATGTGCGGTTTCAGGCCAAAATTCCCGTGACGGGACTATGCTCCTCGACGCCGGTCAGCGCACGTCAAGACCCTGGAACTTGAAGCTCAAGCGGCGATGGTCGATCCCCAGGCAGTGGAGGATCGTGGCATTGAGGTCGTGAATATGGACCGGGTCGGCGACGACGTTGTAGCTGAAGTCGTCGGTTTCGCCGTGCACGATTCCCGGCTTGATTCCGCGCACCGCCATCCAGAGCGGGAAGCATTTGGGATGGTGGTCGCGGCCGTAGTTGTCCAGCGCGTGAGCTTGCCCTGGCAGTAGATGGTCCGGCCGAACTCGCCTCCCCAGATCACGAGCGTGTCGTCCAGGAGCCCGCGCTGCTTGAGGTCGGTCACCAGTGCATACGTCGCCTGATCGACGTCCCGGCACTGAAGAGGAAGGTCGCCGGCCATGTTGCCGTGCTGATCCCAGCCGCGGTGGAAGATCTGGACGAACCGCACGTCGCGCTCGGCGAGGCGTCGCGCCAGCAGGCAGCAGCGCGCGAACGAGCCAGGGGTGTGCACGTCGGGCCCGTACAGGTCGAGGACGCTTCTGGGCTCACTGGAAATATCCGTCAGCTCGGGGACCGACAGTCTGCATCCTGAAAGCCAGCTCGTACTGGGCGATCCGGGTCAGGGTCTCGGGATCGGCGAGCTGTTCATAGTCGCTGTGGTTGAGCCTTATCATCGCGTCGAGCGTGACTGCCGCGGTTGCCGCATCGACGCCTGGCGGGTTCGACAAGAACAGGACCGGGTCGCCGGTCGAGCGCAGCGCCACGCCCTGGTGCCGGGTCGGCAAATAGCCCGATCCCCAGAGCCGGTTGTAGATCGCCTGGGCGGCTGCCTTGCTCGACCACGAGGCGGTCATGACGACAAAAGCCGGCAGGTTCTGATTCATCGTGCCCAGGCCGTAGCTCGAGCCACGAGCCCAGGCTGGGCGGCCCGGGTAGCTGATGTCCTGTGCAGATATACGTCACGGCCGGGTCGTGGTTGATCGCCTCGGTCCAGACCGTCTTGACGAGGGCGATCTGGTCAGCGAGCCGCGCAGTCCACGGCAAGAGCTCACTGATCCACATGCCGGCCTGGCCGTGCTGCGCGAACTTGTACTTCGAGGGCGCGATCGGAAACCGGGCCTGGCCGCTGGTCATCGTGGTCAGGCGCTGGCCCTTGCGGATCGAGTCGGGAAGGTCCTTGTCGAACATCGCGTCCATCTTGGGCTTAAAGTCAAAGAGATCCATCTGCGACGGGCCGCCATTCATATGAAGATAGATGGCCCGTCTGGCCTTGGGGGGGAAATGAGGGAGCCCGGGCAAGCCGCCGGCCGCGGCGGATCCCTCCGCCTGCCCGCCTTGCGTGCGCCCAGCCAGCAGGGTCGAGAGGGCAGCGGTCCCCAGGCTGAGGCCCGTCCGCCCGAAGAAGTGGCGGCGCGTCAAGAGCTCGAACTGTTCGCGAATCGGGTTCATCGAATCACTCCGGACTCAGGCTCACCCCTTGGAGATGGCAAGGTCGAGGTTCAGAATCACGTTCGCAATCATGGTCCAGGCCGCCAGCTCTGCCGGGTGATCGTGTGGGCTCGGCGGGTGTTCTCCGGTTGCCGGCAACTGCCGGGCGGCGTCCGGGTGACTCGTGTAATGGGCCGTCAAATCTTTGAGCGTCGACCGCAGTTCGGAAAGGTCGTTCCCTTCCGGGGCTCGTGCGGTGACCAGCCGGTACATGAAGGTCAAGCGGTCGTCGGCCGGCGAGCCCGCTTCGCGGAGGGTCCGCTCGGCCAGGCCGCGGGCGGCCTCGATGAATTGCAGCTCGTTCATGAGCAGTAGTGCCTGAAGCGGCGTGTTGGTGCGATCGCGACGCACCTGGCACGCCTCGCGCGAGGGCGCGTCGAATGTCGTCATCTGAGGTGGCGGCGAGGTCCGCTTCCAGAACGTGTAGAGGCTGCGGCGGTGCACCTTGCGGGCGCCCGAGTCGGCGTTGAAGTGGGCCGTGTTACTGTCGGTGTAGCCGACGGCCTCCCAGAGCCCGAAGGGCTGCGGCGGCTTCACGCTCGCGCCGCCCACCTCTTCAACCAAGAGCCCGCTCACAAAGAGTGCCTGGTCGCGCAGCGTCTCGGCGTCGAGCCGGAACCGCGGTCCCCGTGCCAGCAATCGGTTGGCCGGGTCTTTCGCCAGTGTCTCCGGAGTCACTCGCGAGCTCTGCCGGTACGCCGCCGACATCACCAGCCGCTTCAAGAGGCGCTTGACGTCCCAGTGTTCCTCACGGAACTGGACGGCCAGCCAGTCCAGCAGCTCCGGGTGACTGGGGGGCTCGCCTTGCGCTCCGAAGTCCTCGGCCGTCTTGACGATTCCCGTGCCGAAAAGTTGCAGCCAGTAGCGGTTGACGGCAACGCGCGCCGTCAGCGGGTGGTTGGGGGCGACCAGCCACTGCGCCAGGCCCAGCCGATTGCTCGGAGCCCCCGCAGGCAAAGGCGGCAGAAACGCCGGCACGGCACGCTCGACCTTTCGCCGCGCTGGTCGTATTCGCCACGCTTGAGCAGAAACGCCGGCCTGGGCTCGCCGGCCTTCTCGCGAAACACCAGCGTCGAGCAGCCGCGGCAGCGCCATCGCCGGCATCGTTTGCGGACTTCCCGTCGTCGCCTTTTCCGGCGCCCAAACCGGCCCGCCCATCACTGAAGCCGGCGTGCTTCTCGCAGCCGAGGGCGACCAAATGGGCCTTGCCGGTGCTCTCTTCGGCGTCCTTAACGATTCCGCCCTGCGCAACGATCTTCGCCGGCGCAGCGCAGCTGCTGCGGAAAAATATTTTTCGTGGACGGCAATCGCCCATCGCTATTTGGAAGCGCTCAACCTGCCTCCTGGTAGGCATGACCATGCCTGATCGCCGCCACCGTGTCTTATTCATCGGGACTCACGCCGTCCAGTATGCGTCTCCCGTTTTCCGTCAGATGGCGCGCGACCCGCGTTTGGATATGCAGGTTGCTTATTGCAGCTTGCAAGGAGCCAAAGAGGGGGGAGTGGATCCTGAGTTTGGCCGCGAAGTGAAATGGGATATCCCGCTGCTCGATGGATATCCCTGGACTCAGGTTCCCAATCGCTCGTTGCGCCCCGGCCTCGGGCGATTCTTGGGACTCGTCAACACCGGCCTCTGGAAATTGATCCGGAAAGGCCGCTATGACGCTGTAGTGTTTTATCTCGGCTATCGTTACGCAAGTTTTTGGATTGCGCTTACCGCCGCGAAGCTCACCGGTACAAGAATGTTTTTCGCCACGGATGCCTCCACAATTGCCGCTCGCACCGGCAGCGCGTGGCGCGCCCGCGCAAAAAAGTTTTTCTTGCCCTGGCTCTTCCGCCGCGCGGACCAGATCATCGTTCCCTCCACGCCCGCCCGCGAAGTGGTTTGCTCGCTCGGCTTATCGCCGGATCGCGTCGCGCTCACTCCCTATCCGGTTGACAACGATTGGTGGCTCGCCCGCGCCACCGAAGTGGATCGCGCCGCAGTCCGCGCGAGCTGGGGAGTGCCGGAATCCTCCGTCGTCATTCTTTTTTGCGCCAAGCTCCAACCCTGGAAGCGCCCGCAGGATCTGTTGAGCGCGTTCGCCCAGGCCGATGCCTCCGGCGCGCATCTTGTCTTCGCGGGCGATGGCCCGCTGTCCGCGGCTCTCGAATCGCAGGCCGCTCAACTCGGCGTGCGCGACCGCGTCCACTTCCTCGGCTTCGTCAATCAATCTCAATTGCCGGCCGTGTATTGCGCCTCCGACCTCTTTGTTCTTCCCTCCGACTACGAACCTTTCGGCGTCGTCGTCAATGAGGCGATGCTTTGCGCGCGCGCCGTAGCCGTAAGTGACCGCGTAGGCGCGGGCCGCGATCTCGTCTCGCCCGAAACCGGTTTTGTTTTTCCCTGCGGCGACGTTGCCGCGCTCGCCGCCATTCTTCGCGAAGCCGCTTCGGACGCGCCGAAGCTCAAGCGCATGGGCGAAGCCGGACGCAAGCGCATGGAAACTTGGTCGATCCGCGAAAATATCGACGCTCTCGTACAAGCGCTCGATCGCGCGGTCTCCTCGCGCGGGAAGGCGGACGCCGCGTGACAATCTCGAATCACTCCCGCGCTTTTGCCCCGGCCCGCGAGTATTCTTACTAGCGCCATGCCAGCCGCGCCACCACCGCCGCCATCGACCGCGCCCAGCCTCCCGGCGAATTCAGCCCCCGCTCTTTCCTCCAAGCGCATCCCCGAACTCGACGGCCTCCGCGGCATCGCCATCTCGCTCGTAATCATCCTGCATTACTTCACCGCCGCCCTCGCAATTTATCGCCCGAATCCGATCGCTTACATCCAGTTGGCAACGCACCTCGCCTGGTCTGGCGTGGACCTCTTCTTCGTCCTCTCCGGCTTTCTAATCGGCGGCATCCTGCTTGACGCGCGCTCCTCCGCCAATTATTTCAAGGTTTTTTATCTCCGCCGCTTCTGCCGCATTTTCCCGATCTATTTTGTTTTCCTCGGAATCGTCGCGTTCTGTTATTGGTTCATCTATCCGTCCCACCGGCTCGCAATGGACTGGCTCTTCGCCAATCCGATGCGCTGGTATTCCTATCCAACTTTTACGCAAAATCTTTGGATGGCGAATTGGGGTTACCTCGGCCCCGCGGCGCTTTCCATCACCTGGTCGCTCGCCGTGGAGGAGCAGTTTTACCTCACGCTCCCCGCGCTCATCCGATTCGTCCGCTCCGCCGCGTTGCCTTACGTCCTCGGAGCGGGCATCCTCGCCGCGCCGCTGCTGCGCATCGCGCTGATCATCTGGCGCCCGCATGACCAAACTCCTTTGTACGTTCTCCTCCCGTGCCGCATGGACGCGCTCCTTCTCGGCGTCTTCGCCGCGTACATGTTTCGCAAGCCCGGCTTCACGCAAAAACTGTACGCGCGCCGAAAAACTCTCTGGGCGGCGTTCGGCGTCCTCACCGCCGGCCTCTCCTACTTCGCCACAACTCCCAATTTCTTCTCCGTTCCCATGGCCTCCGTCGGCTATGACTGGCTCGCCCTCTTTTACTTGACCGCGATGATCATCGCGCTCGTCAATACGCAAAGTTGGCTGGCGGGAATGCTGCGCTGGAGCTGGCTGCGGTCGCTCGGCACAATCGCCTACGGCGCCTACCTGTTTCATTACCTCATCTACGGCCTCTGCATGGCATATCTCCGCGGCCACGAAGGCTATCTCCAGAATCTCCCCGACGCCGCCGTCACTCTCCTCGCCCTCGCGCTGACCATCCTCCTCACCACGCTATCCTGGCGCCTCTTTGAAAAACCAATCGTCCGCTGGGGCCATCAGCTCCAATACACTCCCGCCGCGCCGAAGCACTCCTAGCCTTACTGCCGTTGCCTCTCAGTGGCACAGAAATTCCTGTCTGTGCGCTTTTCTCGCCTCATCATTAAAGTTTGTCATCCTAGAACGTAGCGAAGGATCCCTCCCCACTCCTGACCCTCCCGACTCGTAGGGGCGGCGCTTGCTCCGCCCGCCTTTTCCGGGTGCCCCATGTTCGTCCCATCCTTAACGGGCGAACGTGGGGCATTTGCCTCTCTCTTTAATTTGTCATCCTCGAGCGCAGCGAAGGATCTCCCGCCTCCAAAAATCCCGTCATTCCGAGCCGTAGTCGGGGCGAGGAATATCCGGCACAGCGTCACCGTGCCGGGGTTTACTCCGCACTCCTGACCCTCCTGCATCGTAGGGGCGGCGCTTGCCCCGCCCGCCTTTTCCGGGTGCCCCATATTCGTCCCAGTCTCATAGGCGAACGTGGGGTCTTTGCCTCTCTCTCTAATTTGTCATCCTCGAGCGCAGCGAAGGATCTCCCGCCTCCAAAAATCCCGTCATTCCGAGCCGTAGTCGGGGCGAGGAATATCCGGCACAGCGCCACCGTGCCGGGGTTTACTCCGTCTCCCGCTGTCCCCCGCGCCTTCTGCGTCTGCGCCGTTTGCATCCCGATGTCTTCATTCGGGACCGATCCTCTCATCCGGACCAACCTCCACGCCGAAGCACTCCCAATCTCATTTCATCCCCCATAAAAAACGACGGGCGCAGCCCAAAAATCGCGTGCTTATCTCCGCGCCGGCCCGTCCGGAGGACGCCTAAACAATTCTGAGTCTCGCCGGCACCCTCCCGTCCCGACACCCTACACGCCCCCGCACTCCTTACGCGGCGGGGTAGATCCTAGGCCGAAAAGGCCAAACACACCTTGATGCGCTTTTCCAACGCAGCGTATTATGCGAGTAGCAGAAGGAGTATGAAGGGATCAACTAGAATTCACTCCCCCGAACCCATGAGCGACCCACTCCTAGAAATCGTTGAAACAATTCGTCAGGCGGCGAAGATCTCCGACCTGCAAATTTTCTTCGGTCGGCTCAGTGAATTCAACGGCCCAATGGCCCAATGGAATGATTCGCGTGGCGGCGATTGGGAAGCCTTCTTAGCATGTGCGACAACTCTCAACACGAAGGTAATTTATTTGAATTGGAATCTTTTTGAGCAAGACGATGTTGACCAGGCGATTTCAGCCGCAGAATCAGAACTTCTCGAAGCTGAGGCGAACGACGAAGAGGCACATGAAATAAAGAGCCGGATGAATGCCATCAATGCGCTTATTTCAAAGATCGGATCGACCTGCCTAATCGACCTTGCATTCGTCACTGGAGGAGTCGCCCACACCTATAGAAAAACAGCCGACTGGTATGACGAGTTTGAGAACCTTCTTGGCACAAACGACGGTGAATCGGACGAAGAAAGCGAGCCGGCGGACAGAGCAATCGTTGACAGATGGGCCAGGGAGCTGGCAGCCAACCCAAAGTATTTCGGCTCCAAGAATCCCTCGCAACGGGAATACCTTCTCGAAAAGATCTCAGGTGAAGAATTCACGAAACTTCCGGTGTACGAAATTTTTGATCGGGCCGAAACAATCTTCCAAATGGAATTCAGACAAGCTGCCGAAGAAAAACTTGCCGAGGACATTAAACAATTAAAAGAAAAAGGACTCAATTTAAACGCTATCGCCCAAAAACTTGGAATTCCTAGGGATCGCGTGAGCGGCCTCCTGTCCGCCCAGAAGGCGAATAAATAAACACTTCAATTGAGAACTGACGGATCCCGACATGGCGCAGCCTTACAGGAGATGAACTATGTGCCTCACTGTTTCCAAGCCAGTTCCAATTTGCGGCACTTGCAGAATACTTTTCGGTCAGGATCCGAGTAACGCTCCACTGAGACGTAGCTTTTGCAAGCTGAGCAACAAAACACCCCGTCAAATTCAAAGATATCTTGATGGCACACCCTAAAATCGCCCGAACTAATGCCCGGACTTGAATCGTGGGATGCCACGTTCAGAAGCATGCAATCTGTATCCACCCTCCCGAATATCGAGAGCCCGACCGTGGTCGGACTCCGCTTATTCAGGGTGGCCTTCAGCGCGCTAAGCAATTCACCTGGCATTCGCTTCTCGTTGATCTCATTAAAACGAAACTCAACCTTTGCCTGAAGCTCCGAGCATATTTCCTTTAAGATATTCTCTAAAAGAACCCGTAGGTCACTCGCCACAGCAGTTCCCCTTGCAATCTTCTGGTTCACCAACTCCTTCATTCCGTCGGGAGCGCCTGACAACTGCACGGTACCGCTAGGTAGCATTTCGATTTCCGAAATGACCCAACCTTTCGGAGCCACTTCCTTTTTGATCATCTCGAACCACACCGGCTCGTGCGTCAGCAACAGAAGTTGCCAATCAGAGAATTGCCGTGTCAAGAGACGGAGAAGACGGAGCCGGTGATTTGCATCGAAACTCGTCACAACATCATCTAGAACCAAGAATCGCGTTGATTTATTGAACAAATTTGCAGCCGCAAGGAACGCCGCAATCCCAAGGCTATTCAGGTGCGATTCACTCAAATATTTGCGAGGAGGATAGGCCAGCTGTCCTCGGAATCTATACTGAAACTCAACCCCCTCCTCTAAGACACGCAGTTGGAGCTCATCCACATTCTCACCCGGATGCATTGCGATGTAATACCTACTAATAAGCCCCGACATCAAATCGAGGGCAGATTGGAGCGTCTCCAAGTACACGGCCGAAAACCTCGATTTAATAGTCGCCAAAGTCCGAATTTGTGCGTCAAAGGACTGCATACTCAGAGAATCTCTTCGCCACCGCAAATACGTATCCCTAAGTTTTTCCAACAGACTAATAAGGTCCACAAGCTTCTGCTGCTCTTTGGAGAGTTCCAACGCCCTGATCTCGCCAGCGAGCCTCAATCCCTCATTTTCAATCTCAATTCCCAGGCTGGCCGTCTCAGTTTCCAATTTGCTTTCGATAGGTTCGTAATTGTTGAACGCAATCGTTAGCCTAGAGAGGAGAGCATCCACAAAAGCTTTGTAGCCCCTAACAATGTCCAGCACGGCTTGTCCAGATCCAGAACCTGCACACATACCTATCGCGCTCTCTGCCGCGCGGGAAGCGGAACCAAGATCGGCCGCCGCGGCGCCCTTTTTCGCGAGCGCAGCGTCGGATTTCTTCCTACTTTCGCGCAACTTTTCCAACCTCACCCTCAGCTGTTCCCTCAGTTCCTCATGACTCTTCGGCTGCTCACACAACGGACAAACGCCCTCATCGCCAAGACCCTCATCCACGGTCTTCTTCCCCAAGGCGAGAAATCCTTCCAATTTTATTTGGCGCAATTCTTCTTCTGACTTCAGAAGAGCCTCATAGTCGATAATAAAACTGCCGAACGTATCAACTGCACTTGCCGCCACCTTGCCTAAAACACGAAGGCTCTCAGCCGCCTGTCCAAGTTTAAGCTTTAGAGTCGCCCCCGCCTGTTGTCCAATCTGAGTCTTAAGGTTTTCTACAGATAACGAATAGGAGTCGTCATCACAAATCTTGACCATGACCCCTGCATTTGCTGCCAATTTTTGAGCAACGGCAAAAAGCTGGCCGTCGTCCGTAACTGTCTCGCCGGCCATCATGGCAACTTCTTTTTGGTGAGAGGGGAGATTCTTCTTAGCCGTAACATATTCCGTATTTGTCTCAATCTGATATTGTGCTCGTTGAATTGCCTCTCGAAACGAGTCCAGCGCCTCGTACCCAATAATCTCCGCCAAATACTGCCGCTTCTCGGTCTTCGTACTCAGGACAAAAACGAGGAGATCGGCGTTACGCAGGACAAGTCGCTCCTGCCCATCCTGAAACTCATCCAAATACGAACTTAGATCTTTGCTCTTATTCGATTGCGAAGACGAAAGAGCCGGATCAAGTGACTTTACAGAGTCCAGTGGACCCTCGTTAAAAGTCATCCTAACAGTTGACGACGCGGCCTTTGCCAAAAGAGTATTGCGAAGAGATTCCTCGTGACAATTCTCTTTCCAGAGATGATCAACCCGCCCGTAATAGAACCATTCGACAGCATCCGCAAGTGAGCTCTTGCCGGCAGCGTTCTCTCCAAAAACCGCCATCGACCGGCAGTCATTTGAGAAATCCAGTGTCAGAGGATCAAGCACCGCACGGAACCCTTCGATGACGATTCGACGAATTTCCTTCATGATTGCTTCTTTTGCTGCCTTCGCTGCTCTTCCAAACCCTTCACGAGATTGACAGCTGAAAGCTTCTTGTCGCTAAGTAATTTCGCGATTACAAGGACCGTGTTTTGATCAAGATCCTCCTGCCCTTTCATAACCTCGATGAAGTCACTAACAACCTCAGGCCCGGAAGGAAACGACGGCGGCGCTGTCGGATCTTTTTCTGGTTTATCTGTCATCATTCGTCCTTTAGAATCTCTGCGAGAAGCCCAGTGGAAAGACAGATCACAATCCGCTTTTCAGAAGAGAAACAATTGGATGATACCGATATCCGTTCGGTCAGAGGCCTCATAGGTCTGTACTTCATCTATCTCCCGGAGCTCAAGATTCCATATCCCATCAAATCGTCACGCCTGGTTTACGTCGGCATGAGCGAGTCAAAGCAAAACAGTATCGGAAATCGTCTTCGTGATCATGCCTCAGGCCAATCAGGTAATCCAGGCTTAACTAATTACATCCGCATCCGTCAAGGGAGATTTACATTCCTCTCCCAAGATTTTCTGACCGTACTTGGCGATTGCACACCAGGTGAGGTCGAGGGAATTTTTCTCAGATCCTTCCGCACCGTTTATGGATGTCATCCTATCTGCAACAACCAATCCGGGATTGAGCTAGAATCGCCCGTCCATTTCGATGAAATCCAGGTCGACTGGGCACATTTCGACTAGCTACCATTTTTTTTCAATCGACAAATTGAATGGTGACAATTGGGGCCGAACGGAATCGAGATCGCAGCCGGATTACCTACGGGCCAGTATCTTGCTCTGTGTCCGTCATAAATTGTCTTGACGGAGAAAATTGCACCTTCATGCCCGCTGCATGTTGAAGGATACTTCATGGGAGTCCCGGCTCTGTAAACCTGGCATTGAGTTTCGCCCTCCCCATCAGGCGCTTCGCAAAACCTCTGACGTACCATGTGTTGAACTCCGTCAGACCCAAGCGTTCAGCAGCCGCGAGAAAATTAACAGTCTTTCCGACTGAATCGGTGTGCCTCCAGTACTGAGGGTCGCCCAGCGCCGCCGTCAGCGTTTGCTCATCACCAGACCGAATCGCGTCACGCATTAAGCTCGGAAATGCCGCGACTCCGGCCTGAGAAAGAACCGTCCCCCGGTAGGGGTTACCACCCGCCTCCTCAGATTCAAACTCCTCGAGCATGTGGGCTCGCGTCCTAGCATCAACTTCCTGAAAATTCATTGGCATCTCGGATTCCCCCCAAAACGACCTAACAAGCGTCTAGTTTTCGTCTGGCCTAGTACGTACTCGCCATCTATAAGTAGACCATATACCACACCTGTGCTACCTTCGCGCCCAACCTTCAATGCAGCCGAAAACCAAATTCTCTCGCACTGGGGGGATCAACCCGGCCATGCAGGCTGATGTCACGATTTCGCTTGACATTCGCCATAACCCTAAGGTAATATATTTTGCTGATCGCGACGCCCTGCTCGTACGGGAGTTCCCCGCCTCGGGCGGGGGAAAGTCGCCCCTGCCGATTGCGTGATTTTCGCGCGCCGAGCAAATCCAGGGATCAGCCGTAAGAGTATGATTCTAAACGACTTTAAGTCTGTTAGAATCACACTCTTAGCAGCCACTAGACACTGGTCATTGTAACTCGCTGATTTTAATATGCTTAGTATACTACAAGCTAAACCCAGTAAGCGCGACTTATGCGTCCCGCGCCGTTGTGCGGGACCCTTAAGAATCATACTCTTAGCGGCCATCGACGCCGTAACTCCTTTAGAATCATACTCTTACGAAAAGATATGGGGTGTGGGGGTATGCTAGCCACTAATCACTCGCCACTCGCCACTGTACCTGTAACTCCTTTATTCCCAGCACTTACGGGGACCGCAGCTGTAAGTCCTTTAGAATCAGCACTTACGAAAAAAAGACGGGGGGGCATCCATTCTTGTAGCCCGGGTTCCCCTGAACCCGGGGCCTTCCTTCCATCAAAATCCCCGCGTTCGGGGGAACGCGGGCTACAAAAACGATCGGGCAATTCCAAACTATTTTCGCCTCGCCCAATAACCCACGCAAAATCAATCACTTACAGCGGAAAATATTTTGATAAATCTTGCCTGCACCCCTTTACAAATCAAGGGGCTTGTGGTACGCTTGGGGTGCTTTGTTGCTCTGTCGTTGCTTTGGATCAAAAGCATTTAGGCTGCGGGGCACGCTCCGCGGCTTTTTTTGTTTCAGGCCGAAGTACCCATCCCAATGGGGAGAATGGCAGTCGCATCAAGCTACACTAAAAAGAAAAGAGAAATAACGAAGTGAAAGAACAAGGAACAGTAAAGTGGTTCAACGCCGCAAAGGGTTTCGGATTCATCACCCGCCAGTCCGGGGAGGATGTATTCGTCCATTTTTCAGCGATCCAGTCGGAAGGCTATAAGTCGCTGAACGAAGGCCAAGCGGTGGAGTTTGAAGTAAAGCAGGGACCGAAGGGTCTCCTGGCTGAAAACGTCAGCTCCCTGTAAATGGGATGGGGCGAGGCGTCCGCCGTGGCGGAAGCGATTCGCCCCTTTAACTTCAGCAAGAAAATTCAGTAAACGAACAAGGTCTTCCGTAAAACGCAGGGGGAATTAGGGCGGGCAATAAGAAATCCGAAGCGCTAAGCAACCTGTCGTTTATATGTAAATGCAAAGGCGCGTGAGCCGAGGAGGGCATCGTGCAGATTCTTCCCGAAGGGCAATACATCAAGCACAGCGTTTATGGCGTGGGGATTGTGACCGAGGCTGATTCCGAGCGGACCAGCATCCATTTTGAGTCCCACGGCCCGAAAAAGTTTGTGACCGCGATTATGACCGCGGAAGTGATGGGCGAGACGCCGGCGAAGCCGATCAAGATCCGCAAGCGCGCGAAGAAACCAGCGAAGCGGTAACAGCGGCCGTCCCGCAATTGCGGGACGAAAAAGGTTAAATTGGAATGACGAAGCCCCCAGGCTGGAGCCTGGGGGCTCTTTTTTTGTGGAGGCAGCGCGCGAAAAGAAAAGCAGATCCTTCGCTCCGCTTAGGATGACAACGTTTCGATTGTGCGCGAATCGCGCGACAACGCCGCGCTCCGCGCGAGCTGCGCGCTATTCGTAGCGAAGCGCGGTCATTGGAGCGACTCGTCCCGCGCGGCGCGCAGGAATCCACGTCGCGACGACCGCGACAACGAGCAGCAACAGCGGCGCGAGCGTGAACGCGAGCGGATCGCGCGGCTGCACTCCGAAGAGATACGCCTGCAGCAACCGAGTGAGCGCGAATGCGCCGGCGAGTCCGAGCGCGAGTCCGACGGCCGCGCGCGCCGCGGCTTCGCCGAGCACCATGCGCACAAGCGCCGCAGGCGACGCGCCCAGCGCCGCGCGAATGCCCATCTCACGCGTGCGCATTCCCACAAGATACGACATCACTCCATAGACGCCGATCGCAGCGAGCAGAGTTGCCGCCAGCGCGAATCCACCGACGAGCCACAAGAGGAACCTCTCCTCTTGCATCGACGCGCTGACCACATCCTGCATCGAGAGTACCTGGAAGACAGGCAGCATTCCGTCGACGGCGTGGATCTGGTCCACGATGGCGCGGACTCCGCCGGCGTTGCCGGCCGCACCGCCGCTGCTTGACGCTGCTCCCGCCATGCGCACGACGAGGGTGGTCGGCATGATGCTGTTCACTTCAGTGGAAACCGGCGCGTTGATCTGGGTGACAGGGACGTATGTTTGTGGCCGGGGCAGGGCGGCCAGGCTGCCTTCGTGGATGTCGCTGACGACGCCGACGATTTCGCGGAGGGCATCGCCGGCGTCCTTGCCGGTCATGTCCCACGCGATGGTGATGCGCTGGCCGATTGGATTTTGCCTTGGCAAATACTTTCGGACGAAGGATTCGTTGACGATGACGACGGGAGGCGCGGCGGCGGTGTCGCGCTCGTCGAATGCGCGGCCATCATCGAGACGCATGCCCATGGCGGGGAAAAAATCGGGCGTGATGCCGAACCATTCGAGGTTGCCGAGGAATTTATGATCGGGATTGGGCTGGCCTTCGATTCCACCGAGCGGGATGTTGAAGCCGGCGCTGAGCGGAAGATAGTTCGTTGTGGCAGCGGCGAGAACTCCGGGGAGTTCGCGGACGCGCTGGGCGACGCGTTCGTCGAAGGCGGCGACTTGCGCGGGAGTGGCATACCGCGGGCCGGTGAGGCTCATTTGGGCCGTGATTGCGTTTGACGGATTGAAGCCGGGGTCGACGCCATTCAAGCGAACGAAACTTTCGGTAAGGAGAAGCGCGCCGACGAGGAGCAAAACGGAGACGGAATATTCGAGAACAACGAGGACATCGCGGAAGCGGCGATGGCCGCGGCCTTCGCCGGCGCGATTTCCGCCCTCGGCTAGGGCGTCGCGCGGGTCTGTGCGGAGAACGCGGAAAGCGGGCGCGAGGCCGAATAAGACTCCAGTGAGAACGGCGAGCGCGGCGGAAAATAATGCGACGCGCCAATCCACGGAAACTTCTTCGAGGCGCGGGAGGTCGATCGCTTTCAGTGAAATCGCGGCTGACACGGCAAATCTTGCGATGAGGAGACCGAGCGCGCTGCCGACGAGCGCAAGCGTAACGCTTTCGGCGAGCAATTGCCGGACGATGCGTCCCGCGGTGGCGCCCAGCGCGACGCGCACGGCGATTTCGCGCCGGCGCCCGGAGACGCGCGCGAGCAAGAGATTCGCAATATTCGCGCAGGCGATGAGAAGAACCAAGGATGCGGCGGCGAGAAGAATCATGAGGCGCGGGCGAACGTCGCCCGAGACGGCGTCAATATAACTATAGGCGCCGGCGGTTTCATGGTTGCCAATTGATTTTGGATTCGCGGCGCGCATCTGTGCCGCGAGGACGCTCATGTTGTTGGAGGCCTGCTGGAGACTCACGCCATCGCGAAGACGGCCAAAAACCGAGAAGTTGAAGCCGTCGCTGAAGGAAGATGTGGCGGGATTCACGGGGATGTAAGCGTCGGCGGCTAGGGTCGAGTCCATTCCTGAGGGAGCGACGCCGATGACGGTGTAGACCTTGCTTCCGAGAATCAACGGGCGGCCGAGCACGCCCATATCGCCGCCGAAGGCGCGGCGCCAGATGCCATAACCGAGGACAACAACTGGTGCGGGGGCGGGGTGATCCTCATCCGGCAAGAACGCGCGGCCAATTACGGGATAGACGCGCAGGACGCGGAAGAAATCCGCAGTGACGGAGCGGACCATGATGCGCTCGGGCTGGTCTCCACTTTCGAGATTGACGTGCGAGCCGCCCATGAACGCGGCGACAGACTCGAAACTTGTTTGATGATCGCGCCAAAAGAGGAATCGCCTGCCATCGGCGGTCATGTAGTGGCCGTCGAGGCCGGCGATCTCAAGGGCGGCTATGCGCGAGGGATCGTCATAAGGAAGAGGGCGCAACGCAATGCCATAGACAAGGCTGAACATTGCGGAAGTGGCGCCGATACCGAGAGCGAGCGCCAACAGCGCGATGGCGGTGATGCCGGGCGATTTACGCATCATGCGAAGGGCAAAGCGAAGGTCCTGCGAAAGGGCATTGAGCATGGCGGCCTCCCGAAATGTATAGACGGTAGGACGAAGGAAAGGTGAGAAATGTTCCGCCGGCAAAAGCGCGGGATCCTGGCTACAGCTGCGCTGGTTTTCCGGTGGAATTTTCTCCGATGAGAAGGACGGCCGCGCCCTGGACACGGCCCGCGCGCAAATCTTCGAGCACGAGATTCGCGCCTGCGAGGGGATGTGTTTGAACGGTTGTGTGGACGCGCGCCTGGGATACGATGCGCATGAATTCGGCGGAGTCGCGACGCGTGAGATTCGCGACGGAACAGAGCGTTCGCTCGCCCCAGAGCAAATCGTAGGAAAACGATGGGATATCGCTCATGTGGATGCCGCCGCAGACGACGATTCCGCCTTTGCGGACGGCGCGCAATGCCACTGGGATCAGCGCGCCGACGGGAGCGAAGAGGATGGCGGCGTCGAGTTCGACGGGCGGCGGGTCGTCAGATGCGCCAGCCCATTTTGCGCCGAGTTCGCGGGCGAAGTGCTGTGCTTCCGAGTCTCCTGAGCGCGTGAAGGCGTAAATTTCGCGGCCCTGATGAAGCGCGACCTGCGCGAGGATGTGACCAGCCGCGCCGAATCCGTAGATGCCGAGACGTTTCGCGTCGCCCGCTTTGACGAGCGAGCGATAGCCGATGAGTCCCGCACAGAGGAGCGGCGCGGCTTCAGCGTCGGAGTAACCTTCCGGGATGGGGACGCAGAAGCGGCTATCGGCGATTGTAAATTCGGCGTAGCCGCCATTGCGTGTGTAGCCGGTGAAGAGCGCGCGATCGCAAAGATTCTCCATGCCGGCGATGCAGTAGGAACATTCGCCGCATGTCCAAGCGAGCCACGGAACGCCGACGCGATCT
The DNA here is from genome assembly GCA_963737185.1 of uncultured Acidobacteriota bacterium. Lineage (GTDB taxonomy): Bacteria > Acidobacteriota > Terriglobia > Acidiferrales > UBA7541 > DASTCZ01. The sequence goes on from CAVTRS010000024.1 coordinate 17,242, forward strand.
CCAACGCGGAAATTAGAGACGCCCGCGCCAATCGATTCAACGCGGCCTACGATTTCGTGGCCAAGGATGAGGGGAAGCTTTGGATTGGGAAGCTCGCCATCAAAGACGTGAAGATCGGTGCGGCAGACTCCGCAGGCTGCGACGTGGATGCGGATTTCGCCGGTGGAGGGAATTGGCGCGGGGACATCCTGAGCTGCAAGGGGTTTGCCGCGCGCTTCCATGAGCATCGTTCGCATGATTGCACCCTCAGTTTAGTTTAGTGGCGTGATTCGGGAAAGGTGGGGCAAGCCCCCGAGTTCTTGGCTTGCCGATGGTTGACGCGGGGCAACGGTTACGTTATAGCGGTCTCCGGGAAAGGCCCCTTGCGGAGGAGGCCGGTGCGGATACGACAAGTTCCGCAGATGAGCCGCGCGCAACTGCATCGGGCCAAGTTGCCATAAGGAGCAGAAATTACTTGAAGGTTTGGCAGTTGCACCATACAAGCTCAAACCAGGAGGGCAGCGATGAACAATTTAATGAACAATTCGTGGCTATGGATCATTGTCATCGGGATTGTTGCGGGATTTCTTGCCGGCAAGATCATGCGGGGCGCCGGGTATGGATTGATCGTGGATTTATTGCTGGGAATCGCTGGATCGTTCATCGGCGGATGGATCTTCGTGAAGCTTGGAATCGCGATGGGCGGCATGATTGGGCAATTGGTTGCGGCACTGGTAGGCGCGCTCATCCTGCTGTTTATTGTGCGGTTGTTGAAAAAAGCGTGACCGCTAGAGGTTGACGCGGGCCATCGCTTGCGCCTGATAGCGTTCGCCGGACGCGGCGCCGCGCGGGGCGGCGGCATCAATGCGCTCCATGTCTTCGGCGGTGAGCGAAACGCTTACCGCGGCGGCGTTTTCGTCGAGGTACTTACGGCGCTTGGTGCCGGCGATGGGGACAATGTCATTTCCCCGCGCGAGGAGCCACGCGAGCGCGAGTTGCGCGGGCGTGCAGTGCTTTGCGGCGGCGATCTCCTCGATGCGCGCGACGAGCGCGAGGTTTGCATCGAAATTATCGGCCTGGAAGCGCGGCATCATGCGTCGTGTGTCGTCCGGCGCGAGCGCTTCGGCGTGGCGGAACTGGCCGGTTAGGAAACCGCGGCCGAGCGGGCTGTAGGCGACGAAGCCAATGCCGAGTTCGCGGCAGAGCGGCAGAATTTCGGATTCGGGGTCGCGAGTCCAAAGCGAATATTCGGTTTGCAGCGCGGCGATGGGATGCACGGCAGCAGCGCGGCGGATGGTGGCGGGCGCTGCTTCGCTGAGTCCGATGTGGCGAATTTTCCCTTCTTTTACAAGCTGAGCCATCGCACCGACGGTGTCTTCGATGGGAGTATTGATGTCCACGCGGTGCTGGTAATAAAGATCCACATAATCGGTAGCGAGGCGCTGCAAACTTTCGTCGATACATTTGCGGACGTAATCGGGTTTGCCGCTGACGCCTAGCCATTCACCCTTGGGGCCCCGCATGTTGCCGAACTTTGTGGCGAGGATGACTTCGTGACGACGGCCTTTAATGGCCTGCCCGACTAGCGTTTCGTTGCGGCCGATGCCGTAGGCGTCGGCGGTATCCAGGAAATTCATGCCGAGATCGAGCGCGCGATGAATGGTGGCGATGGATTCGGCGTCGTCGCGGCCTGCATAGAATTCGGACATACCCATGCAGCCGAGCCCGAGTGCGGAGACTTCGAGGGTGCCGAGACGGCGGCGCGGGATGGGAGCGAGTTTGGATGATTGCGTGGCCATGGGAACCCATTCCTCCTGCAGGATTTCAATTGTAGCGCGGGACGCCCCCAGGCGGGAGCCTGGGGGCTCGGGTGAAATTAATTAACGCAACTCATCATATACAACAGCGGCGGCTCAGATTCGTGGCAGCCTATTTCTTGCCGGCGGCTACTTCGGCTGGGGGACAATCCGCAGATATGGCCTGGGCGCCTTCCAACCATTTGGATACTTTTGCTTCGCCTCGTCGTCGGAAACCGAGGGGAGGATGATTACGTCCTCGCCATGTTTCCAGTTCACGGGTGTGGCCACTTTGTGCTTGGCCGTGAGCTGCATCGAATCGACCACGCGCAGGACTTCGTCGAAGTTGCGGCCGGTGCTCATGGGATAGGAAAGCATGAGCTTGATTTTTTTATCGGGACCGACAACGAAAACTGTCCGAACAGTGGCGTTTGTGGCGGCGGTGCGGCCTTCGGAGGTGTCGCCTGCGTCGGCGGGCAACATGTCATAAAGCTTCGCCACTTTGAGTTGAGGGTCACCGATCATCGGATAATTCACTTTGTGGCCCTGCGTTTCCTCGATGTCGGCGGCCCACTTACCGTGACTGGTGACCGGGTCCACGCTCAACCCGATGATCTTGCAATTGCGCTTCGCGAATTCCGGCTGCAGGCCCGCCATGTAGCCAAGTTCCGTGGTGCAAACGGGGGTGAAATCCTTTGGATGCGAGAAGAGGATGGCCCAGCCGTCGCCCATCCATTCGTGGAAGTTGATCGTGCCCTGCGAAGTTTCGGCAGTGAAGTTAGGGGCTTCGTCATTGATTCGCAACATGGAATTCCTCCTTGTAGGCCCGGCGTACTCTGGAACCGTCATTCGGGCATTCTGTGCCCGGGTCAGCGTAGCAACGGGAGTTTCAGATTTAGAAATCTGGCTCGCGCATTCTACGCTTCTCCTGCATTGGACTCAATCACACTTGCCAATTGCCAATTTTGAGGCTTCGCGTCCGCGCGGGCCGCGTTGACGCACGAAATCAAAGGCCGGCGTCAGCGGCGGCGAGACTGGCGATTGCCGACCAGTCCTTATCGGAGAGGCCGCGTGCGATGGCCGTGAGAAACCGGTCATGCAACAGATTCGCGATGGGAAGCGGGGCGCCAGCAGAGTCAGCGGCGGCGAGGACGAGGCGGACGTCCTTGAGGCCAAGCGGCAGATTGAAACCGGGCGGCGTGAATTTTCCTTCGGCAATGATCCCGCCGTAGGTTGCGACGAGCGGCGCGGTGGCGGGCGATGCGGTGAAGACTTCGAGGAGCTTTGCGGCCTCAATGCCGGATTTGCGGGCGAGCGCGAATGTCTCACCCAAAGATTCGATGATCGAGGCAATGAAAAAATTGCAGCAGAGCTTGACGACGTTGGCAGAGGGAGGATTTGAGCCGACGACATTTGTTTTCTGGCCCATCGCTTCGAAAAGCGGTTGGACGCGCGCGATGGATTCAGGGGAGCCCGCGGCAATGATCAAAAGTTTCGCCACGGCGGCCGCTTCCGGGCGGCCGAGGACGGGCGCAGAGACGTAAGATTGTCCGGCAGCGTGATGGGCCTCGGCGAGACGCGTTGAGAGAGCGACGCTGATGGTGCTCATGGAAATGTGGGTGCCGCCGGCAGGCAGAGCGCGGAGGACCCCGGTATCACCGAAGACGGCGGATTCGACGGCGTGGTCGTCGGCGAGCATGGTGATGACGATTCCGGCGCGGGCGGCTTCGGCAGGCGAGGCGGCGACACGCGCGCCGCGTGATTGCAATTCGTCGGCGCGGGCGAGGGTGCGATTCCAGACGGTGACGGTGTGCCCAGCCTTCAAAAGATTAGCGGCCATGCCGCGTCCCATTTTGCCGAGGCCGAGGAAGGCGATGTCCATGGTAGAGCTCCTAGTTGGATGAAGCGTCTGAAATTTATACGGATCCTTCGACCCGACCAAAGGCATCGGGACGCAACGAACGCGCTATGGGCCGATGAAAAGCATCGGCCCTCTGCTCAGGATGACAAGTTTTTCTCTTGGCGGCAACAGGCCCCCATGCAGGAGCCTGGGGGCTCGCGGTTCAAATTAGGATTCCCTGAACGAAAGCGACCTTCCGATTTGCAAAACTGCAGTCTCTCAGATTCAGGATTGAGGGGCGAATGTCAGCTTGCCCGCTGGGCCGTGGCCGCGGCGAATTAACGGCTCGAGAAGCGCGGCAAGCTGCTGCTTGGCGCGCCAGAGGCGGGCCTTCAGAGTGTTTTCGGAGACGCCGAGTGCACGGGCCGCTTCAGAGGTCGAAAGGCCCTCGCCTTCGCGCAGCAAAAACGCTGAGCGGAGCACCGGAGAAAGTTTTTTCAGGCATGCTTCGAGGAGCCCTCCCAGTTCGCGCCCGGCATAGAGCTCTTCGGGGCCGGGGTCGTCCGCGGCGAAGCGCTCTTCGGGAGGAATCGCGCCTTCATCTTCGCGCCACTCGTCGAGCGAAACGGCGGGACGCGCGCGTTTGCTGCGGCGGCGCATGAGAGCGGAGTTGATGACGATGCGCGTGAGCCAGGTGGAAAATTGCGAGCGGCCTTCAAAGCGGCGCAGATTGCGGAAGGCGGCGAGCAAGCCCTCCTGCAACGCGTCTTCGGCTTCTTCAGGGCTGCCCATAATGCGCAGGGCCGTCTGAAAGAGCGCGCGGCTATGAGGCTTGTAAAGCAATTCGAACGCGGCGGCTTCACCGCGGATGGCGCGGCGGACCAGCGTATTTTGATCGGGCGCTTCCTGCTCGTTCTCCTGCATGATGCCGAACTGCCGAACCGATTGTGCGAGAGTTGCCATTGTTCCCCCTTGGGTTCCGGCGATCGATGCCGGTATAAAAGCAAATTCAACAAATCAGTGCGCCGGAGCGGCTCCTTCTTGCGGCGCGATCTTCTTCGTCAAAAACATGAATGGAATGAGCGCGGTCACGCCGATTTCAAGAAGGCGGAAGTTGTCAACGAAAGTGAGCATGGCGGCCTGTCGCTGCCTCATGCCGTAAAGAATGCCGTGCGCCTGGGGCAATAGGCTTGCGCGCGCGATGCGTTGGTCCTGGACGCTTTGTGAAGTTTGAATGCCAGCGATTTGAACCTGCCGATTTTGTCTCAGGGCGAGCGTGACGGCGTCATGAAGCGTGAGCCGGAGCGGAGCGCTCTGCTGCGCCGAAGTGGATTGCGCGGCAGTGGCAGCGAGCAGGAAAAATGCGATGAGTAGTTTCGTCCCGCTGAATGATGATGAGGTCTTTTTCTCGCAGGAGAAAGCATCCGTTAATTCGGCGACGATTGCGCGAATCAGGCAGCCCTTCGCTACGAGCTTGCCCCCTTGCTTATGAATTCGCTTGAGGAGCGCTCTTCCGTCGGAGTCAACGAAGGTTACGCCGCCGAGATCCAAACTAAGGTCAGATGACTGCGCCTTTTCCGCTTGCCAGGAAGTCTCGAGTTCTGCCACCCAGGGGCCTACGAGCTTGCCCTCAAGAATTAGGATGGATGTCGATTCATCATGACTCACAGTGATCTTTAGCATTTCACCCCCGCTAACTGCAACACTCACTGGTGGCATTTCGGAGGCCATTGCAAGAAACACTGAGACCAGATCGTAAACCATTGAAAACGATACACTTAAGTCAGTTATCCTACATTCAGTCGATAGTAAATCCACATGCTGACGTGACGATATATTGGCATGTGCCCATATATGGGCACAAGTTAGCGTGCTCGGATACGTCGGAGTTTAGGTGGGACGCTTAATTCCGAGCTTCGTCATGCGTGCTTGAAGTGTGGTGCGCTTGATTCCGAGACGGGCTGCTGCACCGCGGGGGCCGGCGAGGATCCAGCCAGAGTCGCGCAGGACGCGGAGAATGTGCCCGCGTTCGGCGGCTTCGAGAGTTTCCGAGGCGCCGCTTTCGGGATCGGCGGATTCGCGAAGCTCCGTGAGGGGAACTTCGAGAATGGCGCCGCGAGAGAGAATGACTGCGCGCTCGATTAGATTTTCGAGCTCGCGGATATTGCCGGGCCAGCGGTAGGCGGTGAGTGCGGCCATTGTTTCTGCGGGAATGGAATCGATGGGCTTGTTCATCTGGCGCGCGTATTTCTGCGCGAAATAGCGGACGAGGACGGGGATATCTTCATGGCGATCGCGCAGAGGCGGAATTTGAATCGGGAAAACATTTAATCGATAGAAGAGGTCGCTGCGGAATTGGCGTTCGGCGACCATTTGAACGAGGTCGCGATTCGTGGCGGCGACGAGACGGATATTTACGCGGATGGTGCGCGTGCCGCCGAGGCGCTCAAATTCCTGCTCCTGCAACACGCGCAGGAGTTTGGGTTGCAGCTCGGGAGGGATGTCGCCGACTTCGTCGAGGAAAAGCGTGCCGCCATCGGCCAGCTCGAAACGTCCGATTTTTTGCGCGATGGCGCCGGTGAATGCGCCGCGCTCGTGGCCGAAAAGTTCGGATTCGAGGAGTCCGGTGGGGATGGCGGCGCAATTGATCTTGACGAGGGTGCGCTCGCGGCGTGCGCTGATGTTGTGGATTGCGCGTGCGAAGAGCTCCTTGCCTGTGCCGGTTTCGCCCTGAAGGAGGACAGTGGACTCGGTGGGCGCGACGGTCTCAACCTGCTTGAGGATCTTCTTGAGCGAGGGACTCTCGCCAATGATCTCCTCAAAGTTGCGGTCGCTGCGAATTTCGTCTTCGAGGTAGAGCTTTTCTTCGGCGAGCTTGTTCTTGAGGGCGGCGATTTCCTCAAATACGACGGCGTTTTCCACCGCGATGGCGACGAGCCTTGCGGCCTGTTGCATAAATTCGATTTCGCCCGCGGCATAAGGAAGGACATTCGCGCGGCCGAAGCCGAGGCAGCCCAACCGGTGCCGGGCGAATGTGAGCGGCAGAACGCAGAGAGAGACGATCCCTTCACGCTGCATGACTTCCTTCATGAGCGGGAAGCGCTCCTCCTTTTCAAGATCGGGGATCACTAACGGTTGCTGTGTTTCGTAAACCAATCCCGCCGCCGACCATTCAATCGGAATTTCCAGGCCGGGCTCGACCTGCGTGGGGCGTGAGGTCTCCAAAATGTGCAGGCGCATGACGTTGCGCTTCGCGTCATGAAGAATGAGATTCAAGTAATCAAATCCGACGACAGGATGAAGGCGTTCCGCGAGGATGTGAAATAGTTCGCGCAGGTCTCGATACGAAGCGATCGCCTCAGCCACTTCCAGAAGAACCTGATAATGGGCTGGCGGCGCGGGCGCGGGTGATGCTTCCATGATGGCAGAATAACATCCGGTTCGATGATGTCTCAAATTGGCCGCCATAACTGGCGCAACTGAAGCGCGGCAATTCTTGAAGAGTCGCTCTTTTTATCCGACAAAAGTAAGCGCCGCAAGAAATCCACAGGAATGTATTTTTTACTTGACGAGTGTTTCCATAGCTCGTATAAATATACATAGCTATGAATAATCTCGCAGTCGCCGTGAGCACGCAGAAACGCTATCGACAGGGACAGATCCTCAAGGTGATCACGGGCGAACCGATCACAAGCCAGGACGAGCTGCGGAAGCGGCTTCGTCACATCAAGCTCCCGGTGACGCAAGCGACGCTCTCGCGCGACCTGCGCGAATTGAAGCTTGTGAAGACGGCGGCGGGCTACAAACCGCTGGCCGCGGCGCCGGCAGAGTCCGCGCCGCTATCCGCGCTTGCGAGAGCGCTGAGTGAATTCCTTTCGGACATTCGCCCCGCGGGAAACCTGCTGGTGCTGAAGACTCCTCCTGGCGGCGCGCAGCCGCTGGCCGCGGCCGTGGACGCGGAACATTTTACGGAGGTCGCAGGCACGATTGCGGGCGATGATACGGTCCTTATTATAACGGCGACGCCACGAACACGCGGCGCGGTGCAAAAGCGCATCGAGGAGCTCCTGAAATGAGCGACCCGCGCAGGGTCGCCGTCGTGGGAGCAACGGGCTACGCAGGATTTGAACTGGCCCGGCTGCTGCTCCGGCACCCGGAAATCCAAAAACCAACATTTTATTTGCGGGACTCGAACGCGCACGTGCACTGCCTTACGGAACTTTTTCCGCAACTGCGCGGATGGGGCGAAGCTCCCTGCCGCACTTTTTCCGTGGACGCCGTGGCCGCGAGCGGCGCCGGGACAGCGTTCCTTGCGACACCGCACGAAGCATCGGCTGAAATCGTTCCGCAACTTGCGGCCGTGGGAATGCGCGTGGTGGATTTGAGCGGGGCATACCGCTTCCGCAACGCGGCAACCTTCACACACTGGTACAAGCTGCCTGCGCCGCCACAGGAATTTTTGGACGAGGCAGTTTATGGTTTGCCGGAGATTTATGGCGAGCGGCTGCCCGGCGCGCGAATTGTGGCGAATCCCGGTTGTTACTCAACGTCTGTGATTCTCGGGTTGAAACCGATTGTGGATGCGGGCTGGATTGCGAAAGAGAGAGGGATCGTCTGCGACTGCAAATCGGGCGCGACGGGCGCGGGGAAAGAGCCGAAAAAGGAGCTGCACTTCGCGGAAGTGGACGAAAACTTCCGTGCGTACGGACTTTTCACGCACCGGCACACTCCCGAAGTGACGGAGCACCTCGGGCTATCGCTTGACGACGTGATGTTCACGACGCATCTGCTGCCCGTGGCACGCGGGATTCTTTCCACACTTTATGTGTGGCTGGATCAGCCGCGCGAGGCAAACGAGATTGAAACACTTTACCGGAAATTTTACGCGGGCCGGCCAATGGTTCGTTTGTGGCCCGCGGGGAAATTGCCGGAGCTTCAGCACGTGGTAAATACAAACTTCTGCGACATCGGATTCGCACTGGACGCCACAGGGCGCCGGCTGACCATCGTTTCCTGCCTGGATAATTTGGGCAAGGGAGCGGCGGGGCAAGCCGTGCAGAACCTGAACGCGATGTGGGGATTCCATCCGCAGGCAGGAGTGATATGAGACTTGTAATCAAATTGGCAGGCGCGCTGCTGGACGACGCTGCAACCGTTGCGTCGATAGCGCGGCAGATCGCAGCACTGGCGCAGGAAGGCCACGAGCTGCTGGTGGTGCACGGCGGCGGAAAAATTTTCACCGCGACGCTCGAGAAGATGGGGATTCAGAGCAAATTTGTCGGCGGGCTGCGCGTGACGGACCGCGAAACGCGCGACGTCGCCGTGATGGTGCTCGGCGGGCTGCTGAACAAGCGCGTCGCGGGCGCCATCTCGCAGGCGGGGCAGCCGGCCATCGGACTGTGCGCGTCGGACGCGGGGGCGTTTCTCGCGGAGCCGATGAGCTACAACGAAATGCGCGGCGGTCTCGGATTTGTCGGATATCTGACCGGCGTGAATTTGGAATTCCTTGAGACGCTGTGGCGCGCGGGCGTGGTGCCCGTGGCGTCGTGCCTCGGGCTCGGCGCTGACGGCGAGATCTACAACATTAATGCGGACCACATGGCCGCGGCGTGCGCGGAATTTATTCACGCGGACCGATTAATTTATCTCACGGACGTGGCGGGCGTGCTCGACGGCAAAAAAGTGATGAAGGCAGTTTCCGCCGACGAAGTGGAAGACTTGATCCGGCACCACAAAGTCTCCGGCGGGATGATCCTCAAGCTGGAGGCGTGCAAGCGTGCGCTGGCGGCGGGTGTGAGCCAGGTGCGAATCGTAGGCGGCACGAAAACGGACGGGCTGCTTTCCGCCGCGAACGGCGGCAAAGGCCCCGGCACGCGCGTATTGCCCGCGTATCCGGTGGCGGCCAGCGCGGCGCGCTGAGACTTTCCCTAGAACAAGACGAAAATGAAAACACGCAGGAAGACCCATTCCCGAAAGACGGCTCAGTTCAGCGGCGCGGCGGCGATCCACGACGCCGAGAAGTATCTTGCGAATACTTACAAGCGGCCGAAGATTGTGTTCACACACGGCAAGGGCGCCGTGCTTTATGACAACCGTGGGCGCGCATATCTCGATTTTCTGGGCGGGATCGCGGTGAATGCGCTGGGACATGCGCATCCGCGGATGGTGCGCGCGATACGCCGGGAAGCTGGACGCGCGACGCACATCTCGAATTTATTTCACAACCCCTATCAGGGGCCGCTGGCGAAGAAGCTTGCGAAATGGTCCGGGATGGACCGCGTCTTCTTCACAAACAGCGGGACGGAAGCGGTTGAGGCGGCGCTGAAACTGTCACGCGCTTATGCCCGCGCGAAACACGGCGAAGGGAAGACGCGCATCCTGGCGCTGGAGAATTCATTTCACGGGCGAACGTTCGGCGCGGTGTCCATCACATGGCCGGCGAAATACCGGCAGCCATTTGAGCCGCTGGTGCCCGGGGCGGAGTTTGTCCGGTTCAATGACGTGGCGGACCTCGAGGCGAAATTTGACGATACGATTTGCGCGATCATCATCGAGCCGATCCAGGGCGAAGGCGGAGTCCTGCCCGTCAGCGAGAATTTCTGGCGACGCGCGCGGGAACTTGCCACGCGGCACGATGCGGCGCTGATCGCGGACGAAATCCAATGCGGGCTCGGGCGAACGGGGCGCGAATTTGCGTACCAGCGATTTGCGGCCGCGCCGGACATCGCGGTGATCGCGAAGCCGCTGGCGGGCGGACTGCCTCTTGGCGCAATGCTGTCGCGTGAATCGTTTGCGTCGGTGCTTTCGCCCGGGATGCATGGGACAACATTTGGAGGCGGACCGCTGGTTTGCGCGGCGGCGCTGGAATTTTTGAGCATCGTCGAGGAAGAAAACCTTCTGGCGAATGTGCGTGCCCGCGGTGCGGAGTTGCGCGAGGGATTGGCCGCGCTGGCAAGGAAATTTGATTTCATCAAGGAAATCCGCGGCGAAGGATTGATGGTGGGAGTGCAGCTTTCCGTGGAGGGAAACGGGTATGTGGCGGAGGCGCTGGCGCGCGGCGTGGTAATTAATTGCACGCACGAGACCACGCTGCGCCTGTTGCCCCCCTTTAATGTGAAGTCCGCGCAGATTAAGGACTTTCTGCTGCGGATGGAAATAGTGTTTGCAAAGGCCAAGAAACCGGAAACGAAAACCGCAAACGGCGCGCACCTGGAATCAGAAGGCGCGCGTGCGCTGGCCGTCGCGAGGTGAATATGAGCATTGCAGCCCCAGCTTCGATGGAATTGAAGCGCGACCTGACAACCGGGATGGAATTTTCCGCCGCGGCAGTGCGCGACCTGTTGAGCCTTGCCGCGGACGTGAAGGCGCGTCCCGAGAATTTCCGGACGGCATTGAGCGGGCGATTCATCGCGCTGATTTTTGAGAAGCCGTCATTGCGGACGCGGACGACGTTTGAGGTGGGCATCCAGAGCATGGGGGGCGGCGCGGTCTTCCTTGACCATACGATGACGCGGCTCGGCGAACGCGAGACGATTCTTGACGTGGCGCACAACCTCGAGCGCTGGGTGCACGGGATCGTGGCGCGCACGTTTGCGCAAACCTCGATTGACGAGCTTGCGCAACACGCGTCAATACCAGTGATCAACGCGCTTTCCGATCTTTATCACCCGTGCCAGGCGTTCGCGGACTTCTTCACGCTGGAGGAGCGCTTCGGCGGCGTGCGCGGGCTGAAGCTCGCTTATGTGGGCGATGGAAATAATGTGTGCCATTCGCTGCTGCTTGCTGGAGCGCGAGTCGGCGCGCACGTGAGAGTGGCGACACCGCGCGGATACGAACCGAATGGGGAGATTGTGGCGGAAGCGAAGCGCGCGGCGCGCGAGACGCGCGGAAAAATCGAGCTGTTCCATGACGCCGCGGAAGCCGCCGCAGGCGCGCAGGCGATTTACACCGACGTGTGGGCCAGCATGGGACAGGAAGAAGAGGCAGCGGCGCGCGCGAAAATCTTCGCTCCATTTCAGGTGAACAAGCCGTTGATGAAGCTGGCCGCGCCGGACGGCGTTTTTCTCCACTGCCTGCCGGCGCATAGGGGACTGGAAGTGACGGCGGATGTGATTGACTCGCCGCGGTCCGCGATTTATGACCAGGCGGAAAACCGCTTGCACATTCAGAAGGCCATCTTGCTGCAATTACTAAGCTAAGGGGATTTCAAATTGCCGAAGAAAGTCGTACTTGCCTATTCGGGCGGGCTGGACACGTCCATCATCATTCCGTGGCTGAAAGAGACGTACGGCGGATGTGAAGTGATCGCCATGATCGGCGACGTCGGGCAGAAAGAAGATCTCGAAGCGGCGAAACGAAAGGCGCTGGCGACGGGCGCCGCCGCCGCAACGATTGAAGACCTGCGCGAGGAGTTCATCACAGAATACATTTGGCCGACCCTTCGGGCGGGCGCGGTGTACGAGCACAAATACTTGCTCGGGACGTCGTTTGCGCGGCCGGTGATCGCGAAGCGGCAAGTGGAAGTCGCGGTCGCGCACGGCGCGGACGCGGTGTGCCACGGATGCACGGGCAAGGGCAACGACCAAGTGCGGTTTGAGCTGACGTACAAAGCGCTCGGGCCGAAATTGCAAATTATCGCGCCCTGGCGCGAATGGAAAATTTTTTCACGCGAAGACGCCATCGCCTACGCGAAGTCACACAACATTCCCATCGAGCAGAGCAAGGCGAATATTTACAGTCGCGACCGCAACATCTGGCACCTGTCACATGAAGGCGGGCGGCTGGAAGATCCGGCGAACGCCCCCGAAGAGGCGATGTGGCAATGGACGGTGGCGCCCGAAAAAGCGCCGGACAAGCCGGCGGACGTGGAAATTGGATTTGAAGAGGGTAATCCCGTTTCGGTGAACGGGAAGCGACTCGCGCCCGTCGCGCTTCTGGACACGCTGAACGATCTGGCTGCAGCAAATGGAGTCGGACGAATTGACCTGGTGGAGAACCGGCTGGTGGGGATGAAATCGCGCGGCGCGTATGAAACGCCGGCAGGGACACTGCTGGTGCTGGCGCACCGCGAGCTCGAAACGCTTTGCCTTGACCGGGAGACGGCGCACTTCGCGCAAGGACTATCGCTGCGATACGCGGAACTGGTCTATTACGGGCTGTGGTTCACGCAATTGCGCGCGGCGCTGGACGCATTTTTCTCGAGCGCGCAGAAACGAGTGACTGGCTCGATCGGCCTCCAGCTTTACAAAGGAAATGTTACGGTGACGAAGCGCACCTCGCCGCATTCGCTCTACCAGAAAGATCTCGCGAGCTTCGCGATGACGCGCTACAACCCGAAAGACGCAGAAGGATTCATCAACCTTTTCGCGCTGCCGGTGACGATTCCACAGGAAGAGTCCGCGAAGTGACCGCGCCGGGACCCAGCAAGGAAGGCCGGATGTGGAGCGGGCGCTTCGACCGCGGCCCGAACGAAGTGTTCGACCGATTCCAGCGCTCGTTTCCATTCGACCGGCGGCTACTGCCCTACGAAATCGCGGTGGACCGTGCATGGGCGCACGCCATCGAACGCGCGGGCATTCTAACCGCCGATGAAACCAAGAAATTGCTCGGCGCGCTGGATGCGATTGCGGAACGCGCGGCCCGCGAGCCTGCGTGGCTGGACGCATCTGAAGCGGAGGACATTCACCATTTTGTTGAGATGGCGCTCATCGAGGCGCTTGGGCCGCTCGGCGCGAAGCTGCACACCGGACGGAGCCGCAACGAACTGATCGCCACGGATTTCCGCATGTTTATCAAAGATGCCGCCGTGGAATTGCGGCGCGGCATCGCAAAATTGCTTGGCGCTTTCGTGGCGCGGGCGGAAGCAAATTTGGGAACGCCGATGCCCGGGATGACGCATCTCCAGCACGGGCAACCCATTCTGTTTTCGCATTTCCTGCTGGCGCACGCAGAGGCATTTCATCGGGATGCGGTGCGTCTTGCCGCGGCAGCGCGCGCTGCGGACGAATGTCCGATGGGTTCGGGCGCACTCGCAGGCTGCGCGTTTCCGATTGACCGCGCAGCACTTGCGCGCGAACTGGGATTTGCGCGAGCGACGGCGAATAGCGTTGATGCCGTAAGCGACCGCGATTTCGCGCTGGAATATCTTTTCGCGCTTACGGCGCTGGCGACGCACCTTTCGCGGCTGGCGGAAGATTTTGTGCTGTTCGCGTCGCAGGAATTCGGATTTATCGCGCTGCCGGATGAATATGCGACCGGAAGCAGCCTGATGCCGCAAAAGAAAAATCCGGACGCATGGGAATTGACGCGCGGGAAGACGGGAAGAATCGTAGGCTCGCTCGTTTCGCTGCTGGTGACGATGAAGGGCCTGCCGACGAGCTACCAGCGCGACTTGCAGGAAGACAAGGAGCCCGTATTCGCGGCGCACGATCAGGCGCTGGCGCTTGTAGAAGTGGCCGCGGGCAATATCGCGGCAACTCGTGTGAACGCCGCGCGGCTCGGCGAGCTTGCGTCCGATCCGTCACTTCTCGCGACGGACGCGGCGGATTATCTCGTGCGGCGCGGGGTACCGTTCCGCACGGCGCATGAAATCACAGGCAAGGTGTTGCGCGACGCGGAAAAGCGCGGCGAGGCGTGGACGAAAACTCCGCTGGCGCGACTGCGAGAATTTTCTCCGGCATTCGGCGAGGATTTCCATGCCGCGCTGACCGTGGAAGGATCGCTCGCGGCGCATAGCGCAGTGGGCGGCACCGCGCCAGAAACTGTGCGTGCGGCAATTGGCGCGTGGCGCAAGAAAATTTCCAACCTCGAGGCCGAACGATGACCCCGAAGAAAGATGCTGTTCCAGCGTCTGAACCCAGCAAGACGGCCGCGCCAACCACAACACCCATCAACGTGACGGAGACAATTCCGGCGCGGGCGCTGCCGAAAGGCTTTCGCTTCGCGGCGGCGGCGTGCGGCCTGCGTCGCAAGAACCGGCTCGACCTGGGCGTGGTGATCGCAGACAAGCCGTGCACTGCAGCCGGAGTTTTTACTCAAAATATTGTGAAGGCCGCGCCTGTTGTACTTTGCGAGAAACATCTCGCCGCGGCTGCCGCGGAAATTCGAGCCATCGTTGTAAATTCCGGAAACGCCAATTGTGCCAACGGGCCCGCGGGGATGCGCGCGTCACGCGCCACGGCAAAAACCGGGGCGCGGGCGCTTCGATGCCGCGACGCGCAAATCCTGGTTTGCTCCACAGGGGTGATCGGGTTGCCGCTGCCCGTCGAAAAAATTGTGGCTGCGCTGCCTGAACTTTCGCGCACTGCCGCCGCCGTGCCGGCAAATTACGACGGCTTCATACACTCGATCATGACGACGGACACGCGGCCGAAATGGGCCGCGGCGAGCTGCCGCATCGGTGGGAAGACGGTGCGCCTGCTCGGCTGCGCCAAAGGCGCGGGGATGATCCATCCGAACATGGCGACGATGCTGGCGTTTCTACTAACCGACGCCGTGGCCTCTCCGCGCGTCTTGCATGCAGCGCTGACGGAGGTTTCTGCGCGCACTTTTAACTCGATCACCGTAGATGGCGATACTTCCACAAATGACACGGCGCTGCTGCTGGCGAGCGGCGAATCGAAGGCGTGGGGCGCAGGAGCAATCCCAATAAAGGGCCCTGCATTCAAAGCCTTTGTTGCCGCGCTTGAAAAGGTGTCCAAGAAGCTCGCGCTCGCGATTGTGTCCGATGGCGAAGGCGCCTCGCGGGTGATCGAAATCGAAGTGCGCGGGGCGCCAAGCGACGCCGCTGCCAAGATCGTCGCGCAGACGATTGCCACTTCGCCGCTGGTGAAGACCGCTCTTGCCGGAGGTGATCCCAACTGGGGACGGATCCTTGCTGCTGCGGGCCGCGCCGGAGTCGAATTCCGCCCCGAGCGCGCCGCCATCCGGATGGCGGGCTTGCGCGTCTATGAACGCGGACGCGCGCTTCCATTCGATGAGGGCGCCGCGCACGAAAGACTTTTATCCGCCGAGGTGCCAATCGTAATGGATTTGCGCGCCGGGCGGGGTCGCGCGCGCGTCTGGACCTGCGATTTCACCGCTGAATACGTCCATATCAACGCCAGCTACAGGACATAGGCAGCAGGGCGGCACCGAGGCCAGCGATGTGTCACCCGGTGCTGGGCGAGTGCGGCAGAAAAGCCGGCTCCTGGGGGATCCACGCTAGCAAACCCTCGCGCCCGCAAAGCATCATAAATTGCGTTAAGATACATGGCTTCCAAAGAGGGCGCCCTTAAATGAAGATCCGGGTAGTCGTGGGATGGCTGTCGATTTCACTGGTGATGCTGGCCGTGTCTGGTTGCAAGGTCGTTGTGAATACGGGCGTGCCGGTGATCGACACGCAGCCAGCGGCGGCGACCGTCACCATCGGGCAGAGCACCACGTTTACCCTGACCGCATCCGGAACCGGAACGCTGACCTATCAATGGTTTAAGAACGGACTATCTATTACGGGCGCGAACGCGTCGTCATACACTACTACGCCGGCGATTAGTACCGACAACAACGCATTCTTTTTCTGTTACGTGAGCAACGCCATCGGCAGCACCGAAAGCAACGTGGTCATTTTGACGGTGACTACGCCCACGAGCACAACAACCGCCGACACTGCCAATGCGCCCACGGCTCTCAACTCGACCGAATCGATTCTCACGCCCGGCAACGTCAACGCGGCCGGGTTCGGCAAGACAGGATTTTTCACGGTGGATGGCGCCGTCGACGCGCAGCCGCTCTACCTCTCCGAGGTGAACGTGCCCGGCAAGGGCGTCCACGATGTTGTGTATGCCGCCACGGAAAACGACACGGTTTTTGCGTTTGACGCATTCTCTGGTGAACTTCTTTGGCGCGCGAATGTAGCGGGCGCGGGCGAAATGTCCGGCGGCAACACGGCATGCGACGCGGCCTCGCCGAATGCGGGCGTTTCCGCAACGCCCGTGATTGATCCCACGCGCGGGCCGAATGGCGCGATGTATCTCATCGCGAAATCGCGCGACGCCGCGGGGATAACCTACGAGCGGCTGCACGCGCTCGATGTGTCCACCGGCGCGGAACTTTTCGGCGGCCCCACTACAATTCCAGTTTCGCTTACCGGCGGAGCCCCGGCGTTTGATGCCGCTGGCCTCAAAGCCCAGGGCAGGCTGCTCGGGTCTGATGGCCGCGTGTACGCGACCTGGAGAGCGGCTTGCACGTCCGGTTCATCGGCCTCGGTTTCTGCATCAGGCGGTGGCGCGTCTTGGATCCTCGGGTTTGACGCGCAAAATCTCGCCATCGCGAGCACGAAAATTTCCCAGACGGCCGGCTCACAAGGAAACTCAGCGGCGAATGTTTCCGCGGGTGGACTTGTGTGGATGGTGGAAGGTGGCGACTCACCAGTGCTGCATGCGTACGACGCTGCGGATTTGTCGCATGAGCTTTACAACTCGAAGCAGGCGCCCGGTGAGCGGGATGATTTCGGCCCCGTCAATTCGTCAATCATGCCGCTGGTGGCAAATGGGCGTATTTATGTCGGTACAGTGAATGGCGTCGCGGTATTTAGGTTGCTCAAGTAGCCCTCGCAGTCTGGACGCGCCCCGCGAGATTTTTCATCCATTCGGCGGATTTCTATTCCCACTTCCAGTTGGCGTATTGCTCGCGAAGCTTGCTCTTCAGGAATTTCCCGACGGATGTGCGAGGGATTGCGTCCGAAAACACAAACGCTTCCGGAAGCTGCCATTTCGCGAAACGCGCGGCAAGGAATTCGCGCAACTCTTCCGGCTTCGCTTTCGCGCCTTCCTTCAGCACAACCACCGCAAGGGGCCTCTCCTGCCATTTCGGATGCGCTACCCCGACCACTGCGGCCTCACGCACGGCGGGATGTCCCATGAGCGCGTTTTCGAGATCCACTGAGCTGATCCATTCGCCGCCTGACTTGATGAGGTCTTTGCTGCGATCCACGAGACGGATGTAGCCATCTTCATCCCAGGTGGCCACGTCGCCAGTGCGGAACCATCCGTCGGTCGTCCAGCGGTTCTGCTCTTCAGGCGCGTTGTAATAACTCGATGAGACCCACGGCCCGCGCACTTCGAGGTCACCGGCAGTTTCGGCGTCGCGCGGGACTTCGCGTCCATCGCGCGTGACGCGCAACTCAACAAATGGAGAGGCCCAGCCCTGCCGCGCGCGAACTTTGTACTGCTCATCTTCCGTCCACTCGCGCATGTGCTGGCGAATGCCGCCCGTGGTGGCAAGCGGCGAAGTTTCCGTCATACCCCATAGGTGGCGGATGTGGATTCCAAAACGGTCGAGCGCGCGGATGAGCGATTCCGGCGGCGCCGTGCCGCCGCAGGGCGCACTCACTGGATTCGGCAGCTTCCACTTGCCGGGATTCTGTTCGAGTTCGGCGAGCACGCCAATCCACACGGTCGGCACGCCACAGGCAATGGTGACTTTTTCCTTGACGATTAAATCGAGCAGGCTTGGCGCATCCAGATGCGGCCCGGGCAGCACGATTTTTGTTCCGAGCATCACGGACGTAAAAGGCAGCCCCCAGGCGTTTGCATGGAACATCGGGGCGATGGGCATCACGGTATCGTGATGGCCGATTCCGAAAGTGTCTTTCACCGCTTCCGCAAAAGAGTGCAACACAATCGAGCGGTGCGAATAGACGACTCCTTTGGGGCGGCCCGTGGTGCCTGAGGTGAAGCACATGGCCGCGGCGTCATTCTCATCGATTGCCGGATAAGCAAATTTCCCTGTCGCGGTGGCGAGGAGAGCTTCGTAATTTTCAAAGCCGGCGGGCACGGGCGCGTCAGTGGACGGCACGACAAAAATTCGCTCGAAGTGAGTTTCGCGGCGAAAGCTTTCAAGGCACGGCAGAAGAACATCGTCCACGATCAGGAAGCGGTCGCCGGCGTGATTCGCGATGTAGGCAAGCTCCGCGGGATGAAGCCGCAGATTGAGCGTGTGCAGCACGCCGCCCGCGCACGGCACACCAAGATAGGCTTCCAGGTGCGCTTCGTGATTCCACATCAGCGTGGCGACGCGGTCGCCCTGCTTCATCCCCGCTTGCGTGAGTGCCTCCGCAAGTGCACGCGCGCGCCGGTAGAAATCACCAAAGGTGTAGCGCGCGATGGATTTGTCAGGCTTCCGCCAGACGATCTCGACGCGGCTGAACTCGCTCCGGGCGCGCTCGAGGAGCGCGGGCAGCGTTAGCGGAAAATCCATCATTAATCCGCGCATGTGTCCCCATACAGCCCGGTTTTCTGACAACGGAACATACCGAGCAAACCTTGGCGAATCCTATCATTGAATACGAATATCGGAAGGTCCTGTCGAAGGTGTGGGATATTAGGAACGATACTCGGGCAGGGCGTGTTCCGTGACCATCCCCATCCTAGCCACAACCGTTTGTGCTTGCTGGTGG
This sequence comes from uncultured Acidobacteriota bacterium, assembly GCA_963737185.1. Classification (GTDB taxonomy): domain Bacteria; phylum Acidobacteriota; class Terriglobia; order Acidiferrales; family UBA7541; genus DASTCZ01. Next base: position 36,293 of record CAVTRS010000024.1, read on the forward strand.
ATCGCTGAATTCACTCGGGAATCAGTCCAAGATAGGGGTGTCAGTCGAGAAAAAGATAAGTCCTCATCCATTCTCTGGGATTTAAGCCACCTTATCACCATCGTTGGTGTGATCGTCGGCTTCAGGTCGAATAAGCTTACTTTGAGCTCCACGGGCGCGATTCAGACCGCCGGATTCGCGATTATGCTTATCGGGATTCTAATCAGATGGATCGCCATCCATGAATTGGGCAAATATTTCACTGGGCGCGTCACAATTCGAACGGATCACCACCTCGTAAAAAATGGCCCGTACAAGTGGGCTCGTCATCCAGCATATACAGGCTCCCTTGTGGCTAATTTTGGCTTCGGCATGGTTTTCAAGAACTGGATCAGCTTCATCCTGATTTTTGTCCCGATCCTTTTGGCGGCGCTTTATCGAATGGAGATCGAAGAGAAAGTTTTGAATGAGACCTTCGGTTCGGAGTATGCCGACTACGCGGCTAGGGTGAAGCGTTTAGTCCCAGGAATCTACTAACAGACGAAAATCTTCATACGTTTGCCGTCTTAAAAGATTCGACCAATTCCACGCGGCCGGCCTGAAAGCGGAAGCGCTCTTTCGTCGCCGATTCCGCGCCACGGCGCACCATATCCGCAACATCCAGCATGGCTTCGGCTTTGTCTAAGTCGGCGGCATATGCGTGCAGTGCGGGAGTGCGCGGCAGGAAGAGCGGGCAGCAGTCGTGGAATGGCTCAGAGGAAATATCGTAGGTGCCGATCTTCCGGGCGAGCTCCATAATTTGTTCCTTGTCGTCACCTACGAGCGGCCGATAAAGCGGGTATTCCGCCGCAGCGCCCACGGCAGCCATGTTGTGCAAGGTCTGCGAAGCCACCTGACCAAGGCTGTCTCCCGACACGAGCCCGAGTGCGTGGTCGCGCCGCGCGAAGTGCTCCGCAATCCGCAGCATCAGCCGGCGATAGAGCAACACACGGAATTCTTCGGGAGCGCGATCCACGATTTCGCGCTGGAGCGGCTCGAATGGCACCAGGAAAAGTTTTGCGGTGAATTGGTAGGGCACGAGCTTGCGCACCAATTCGCGCGCCACGTGCACGGAGGATTCCCCGGGCAGCGCGCCACCGCCCCAAAAATGCACGAAGGAAACGTGCGCGCCACGCCGCATCATCTTGTACGCCGCGACCGCCGAATCGAATCCGCCGGAAAGCAGGCACATCAAGCGCCCGGCGGTATTGGCGGGCAATCCGCCGACTCCCTGAATCTTGCGCGCGTAAACCAGCGCGGAGCGCTTGGTGATTTCGATGCGGCAGGTCATGTCCGGATCGTCCAGCTTCACGCGGACCTCGCGCCCCGCCGCGCGGAGCTTTTCAAGCAAATGACGCCCGACAATCGGCTCGATTTCCGACGTGCGCAGCGGAAACGATTTGTCGCCGCGCTTCACGCGGACGGCAAAGGACTGAAACGCCGCGCCCTCAACTTCCTCCCAAGCAGCTGCGCAGATCGCTTTCAACGAAAGGTCGGCGTCATCCCGCGGAATTTCGCGCGCAACTGCAAAATTCGCCACGCCAAGCACTCGACCGACCCGCTCCAACACGGGCGCAACCGGCGCGCCGTCGGCCAATTCGAGCAGCACTCGGTCGCCGGGGCAGTGCAACTTGGCCAGCCCTAAATCCTCAAGCGACCGCCGCAGCGCCGTAATCAGCTTGCCGAGGAAGAAGCGGCGATTGCCGCCCTTCAGCCAAAGCTCATGGTAATGGACAACGATATAGTGCTTGGACACGAATCCTTTGCCTTTTGCGGGGTGCTGGAGGTCTGAGTATAACAGCCACAGCGAAGCCCGGCGAGGGCCTCCAGCTCAGCCGCACCCCGAAAATCCTCGATTTCCACGCAAGACTAATCAGCCCGTAACGGGTTTGAAATACTGCATGGAACAACCTATAGACGCCGCTCCGGTTTCTGGCGTACAAGTGGCTTTCGGCGCTGCACGGCAATAAAGCGACCGAATCGGCCCAAGGCGCATCTCAGTATGGAGTGAGGCTCCCGGCAAAAGGGACGGGAGAACGAAAATGTGGGGCAAACGCGATTGGCAACAATTCTTTGAGATTTCCCGGCGTCCGATGAACCGCCGCCGTCCGCCCCGGCCCATCTTTGCGGCCGAGACCAACAGGGTGAAGCCCGCGGTAGGGTTCAGTCTTTCGGAGCTCGACGACGCCGGGATCAACATTGACCAGGCCGAACGGCTCGGCCTGCCTGTGGACGCAGCGCGCATCGGCGCTTATGGCCCGAATGTGGCTGCCTTGCGGGAGTACGTACGGGCCGCCCGCCACCCCGCTTAGTCACCTCTTCGAGTCCCAGTACCTTTGTTCCCCTTGACGCGTTTAGGAGTTCAGGTAAACTGCCTTTTCTTTGATCATGGCCATGCAAACGCACGTCGCCAACACGGTCAACCCTCCCATCGCTCAGGACGATGTCGCGCGCGATCTTGAATTTCCGAAGCGCGAGGCGGCGTTTTTTTACGGATTATTCCTGCGCGGGCACGATGCGGAAAAGCTTCGCCGCGACATTGCCGTTCCGCCCGAGGTGCTTGCGAAATGGCACCGCGAAGCCGAGCGCGAGCCGCAATTGAAAGACGTCCTGGCGCGCATCGTGGAATACCGCCGCCACGTCCTGGCCATCTTCGAGATGCTTATCGGGACGGAAACCGCGCTTCAACGAATTCAGTAATTCAGCCCAGCCTCGCCACACAGCAAACCGCCGAACGCGCCACGCCGTGCTTCAGATCACGGTTTTGGTAATTGTCCCGCAAGCGACGCGGTCGCCGGCATTGCCCGATGGATCGGTCTTCTCGTCATCAGGTTTCGCGTGGATCACGAACGCTGTCCCACCATTCGTGAAAATGGAATGTGAGTCGTCACCCATCGTGACGCTCTTTACTGTAATCGTTTTCTTAAGTGTCCCATTCGCGCCTATGGTGATATTCGGCAAGTCGCCCGCGTGCGAGCCCATCGGGTTCAGGGTGCCGTGCTGCTTGCCATCGGGGTTGAAGTGCGGCCCCGCGGTCGTGAAAGCCGGCCCTTCACACTTTGCGTTTTGATGCACATGCAGCGCGTGCACGCCCGGGGACAAGTTCTTCAAATCCAGCTTTAGGTTCAGTCCGCTGCTGCCCTGCGAAATTGTGATTGACCCCACGCTCTGCCCCTGGCCGTTCATCATTTGCACGACCACCGGTTTTACCGCGGGCGCGGCATACGCCGTCGCGATCGCCGCCGCCACCACAACTACGCTCAACAAACAAATCAGTTTTCTCATCGAAAATCCCCCTGCCGGCCGCCCATCATGGAGCGTCAGCAGCATGATTCAATCCCTTTTGCGCCGCCGCTGTCAAATCCAACATGCGCGAAAACGGGCCAATTGGGGTCGCGTTGACACCCCGGAACCCCTCCGATAAACTGCCTTCGCTCGGGTTCGCGACGTTTTTTCCGCCGCTTCCCGCTACTCCCCGGTAGCTCAACGGTAGAGCATTCGGCTGTTAACCGAAGGGTTGCTAGTTCGAATCTAGCCCGGGGAGCCATTTTCATATGGCCTTCTTTACCTACGTTCTGCTGAACCCTCGGGGCGAAATTTATGTCGGGCAAACTGCCGACCTCGAACGTCGCCTCGCTCAACACAATGACCCTGACAACCGATTGACGCTCCACACCAAGCGTCGCGCCGGTCCCTGGCGCCTGATTCATTCCGAGGAGTTTTCGTCGCGCTCCGCGGCCATGCGTCGCGAAAAGGAACTCAAATCCGGGAAGGGCCGCGAATGGATCCGACGCCGCCTTCTCGCCGGCTGCTAATTCGCCGCGGCGAATTGCTAGTTCGAATCTAGCCCGGGGAGCCATTTTCATATGGCCTTCTTTACCTACGTTCTGCTGAACCCTCGGGGCGAAATTTATGTCGGGCAAACTGCCGACCTCGAACGTCGCCTCGCTCAACACAATGACCCTGACAACCGATTGACGCTCCACACCAAGCGTCGCGCCGGTCCCTGGCGCCTGATTCATTCCGAGGAGTTTTCGTCGCGCTCCGCGGCCATGCGTCGCGAAAAGGAACTCAAATCCGGGAAGGGCCGCGAATGGATCCGACGCCGCCTTCTCGCCGGCTGCTAATTCGCCGCGGCGAATTGCTAGTTCGAATCTAGCCCGGGGAGCCATTCTTTCCCTCAAACCTGAACGGGAATCATCCGTTTTTGCGTTGCATCATCCCCCGATTTACTCGATCATCTTTCACCTGGCGCCGGACGGACGACCCAATGAATCTGAATCTCTTCTTTGCACTTCTCGGTGGCCTTCTTGTTCTCGCCTTCGTGGCGAACCGTCTCGTGCGCTTCACTCATGTACCCGACGTCATCATTCTGATGGCCACGGGAGTCTTGATCGGTCCCGTGCTCCATTGGATCAACCCGGATGTTTTCCGTAGCGCGACGCATGGCTTTGGCTCCCTCGCGCTGATCCTCATACTCTTTGAAGGCGGCCTGGACCTGAAGCTTCGCGAAATCCTCAATCATTTCGCGGCGGGCTTTTTCCTGGCGCTATTCAGTTATGTCCTTTCCATGGCCGCTGTCGCCTGGGTATGTCGTTTTGCTCTGCATTTTTCATGGCTCAATGCGCTCTTGGTCGGTGCCGTGCTTGGTTGCATTAGCAGCTCGATTGTCCTGCCCGTCCTGCAGCAGGTAAATCTGCGCCGCGAAGTCAAAGTCACATTGGTGGTCGAAGCCTCTTTGGGCGATGCCCTTGCCGTCTTGGCTGTTACCACTCTGCTGGACGTCGCTTCCGGCGGAAGCGCTGACCCGAAAACTGTCGCGTGGGCCCTCGGCTCCAGTCTCATAATCGCGGTGGCCGCAGGCATTCTCGCCGGCATTTTCTGGTCTTACCTGCTTCCCATTCTTTCCGAGAAACGTTTCTGGCACGTTTTAACTTTCGCCGCCGTGCTTCTCGTTTATTCCGGCGTCCATTTTCTCGCGGGCAATGAACTCGTTTCCGTCCTCGTCTTCGGTCTCACCCTCAGTAATTTACAAACGGTTCGCAAGCGCCTTCGCTTCAATGAAACTTCCGGGTCTGACTGGTTCAACGAAATGCCCATTCAGCAGCCGGACGGCCGCTCTGCCGATCATCACCGCGACCAGATGCTCACCTTCCACGGAGAACTGGCTTTTCTATTGCGCACGTTTTTCTTCGTCCTCCTTGGCGCACTCGTTGATTTCGCGGATCTGCGAAAAAACATCCTCTTCGCTTCTATGTGTTTCTTGGCTATTTTGGCGGCTCGCGTAATAGCGGTGGAGGCGGGCCGCCTCGCTTGGCGCAATTTTTCCTCTCTCGAGCGCGAGCTGATGTTCTGGTTTGTTCCCCGAGGTCTAATCACCGCTGTCCTGGGCATTGAAGTATTTGAGGCGCGCGGCAGCGACTTCGCGTTTCTGCCCTCACTTGCCTTCGCCGTCGTCTTGATAAGCAATCTCACGCTTCTGATAGGAACAATTCGCGCTCGAAACTTGCCCCCCTCCGGCTCCCCAATCGACATAGGCTTGGACAATATCAACTACTAAGTTTGTCTGTCGGTCTCCTCTTCCCCCCCGTGGAAATCACCGCTGCAGGTTGGCCACATCGACAGATCTTTCGGCCGAGCGCCTTATTGGAACTTAACGCCTGCAGCCCTAATCCTGCCGCAGCGCCTTCACTGGGTCCACCAAACTGGCGCGGCGCGCCGGCACAAAGCTGGCGAACAGCGCGGCAACCACCAGCAGCGCGACCATCGCGGCGAAAGTGAATGGCTCTATGGATCGCACACCGGCCACGTAGCGTTCCAGCAATCGTCCGGCAACGAGGGCCCCGGCGATGCCCAGAGCGCCGCCCCCGAGAACCATTCCCAGGCTCTGCCGCAGCACAAGCTGGATCACATCGCGTGTCGTGGCCCCCAGCGCCATGCGAACGCCGATTTCCGGCACGCGCTGGCTTGTCAGATAGGCGAGCACGCCGTACACGCCGATGCACGCGAGCAACAAAGCGAGCGCGGCGAACGCGCCGAAGAGGAGCATCAACATGCGCTGCTGCGCGAGCGTGGCGCTGGCGATTTGCTCCATTGTGAGAACTTCGGTGATCACCTGGTCGCCCGTCGCGCCGCGTACTTCCCGCTCGAGCTGGTCAACCAGATTCAATGGCGGCGTGGAGGTCTTGACGGTAAGAGACATCAGGTCGGACCAGCGGTGCAAAAGCGAGTCCGTGACCTGCGCGAACGGATAATAAAATTGCGCGCGCAATTTCGCCTGATCGTCGCCGGCAGGCCCCCAATGCCGGACATGCCTTACGACGCCGACAACGCGGACCCCTTCGGGGCCCACGGCGCCTTCGGAGAATGGGCTGTCCTGATCGGAAACCCAAAGGCGCTTTCCAACGGCGTCCTCAGTGCCAAAAGCGAGCCGGGCCAAAACGTCATCAATCACAATTACGGGATCAGCGCCCTTGCGGTCGTGGTCGTCAAAGAATCGCCCCTGCAGCAGCGGGATGCCCATGACTTTGAAGAAATCCGGCGTAACGCTGGTCGCGAGAGCGAGGGGCATTTGGTCCGATGGCGGCAAAGATGGCGTGGGCCAGTAACCGATCTGGTTGTAGCCTTCGCGCATCGGAACGGTGTCAACAATTGCGGCGGACTCCACGCCCGGCACGCGGCGCGCGTGATCCAACACGTCTTGCCAGGCCGGAATAATCTGCGCAGGGACTGCGAGCGTGGCGGGCGGAAGTTCCATCCGCGCGGTCAACACATTTTGCGTATTGACTCCAGGATCGATCGAGGAAAGGCGCAGCAGCGTCCGCCCGAGAATCCCCGCGGAAACGAGAAGAACAACGGCCAGCGCAATTTCGGAAATTACAAAACTGCCGTGGAGGCGACGCGAATGCCCCGCAACAGTTCTCCCTCCGCTGCGGATTCTTTTTTCGAGGTCGCGCGCCGGAACGCGCAGCGCCGGCGCCAATCCGAAAAGGAGTCCGCACAGCAGGGAAATCGCGAGTGCAAAAAGCATCACTCGCCAATCGAGCTGGATTTCTTCCGCGCGCGGCAAACTTCCGGGCCAGAATGCTACGAAGGGCTGAATGCCGACCGCGGCGATCAAGACTCCGAGTGCGCCGCCGGAAAGGCCGAGCACTGCGCTTTCCGTGAGGCATTGGCGCACGAGACGGCTTCTTTTTGCGCCGAGCGCGGCGCGCATCGCGAATTCACGTTCGCGCGATACCGCCCGCGCCAGCAGCAAATTCGCTACATTCGCGCATGCAATCAGAAGTACAAGACTGACCGCGCCGAGCAACAACCAGAGCGTGGACCCGATATCGCCGACATCAGGGCGAAGCGGATCTGCGATGAAACTGCGGCCTTCATTCGAGTCCGGATATTGTTCCGCGAGATGGTGGCCGATCACGCCCAGTTCCGTCCGCGCCTGGGCGAGAGTCGCACCGGGCCGGATGCGCGCCACAACATTGATGCCGGGGTGCCTGTCACGCCTTTGCATGAGTGGCGAAGGGTCTTGACCAATGGGAGTGAACACATCCAAATTCGTCATGCCTTCCAACTGGAATCCCGCGGGAAGAATTCCGACAACGGAATAAGATTTCTGATCCAGGACGAGCGTCTCGCCGATTGCGTCCGCGTTTCCGCCATAAAGGCGCTGCCACAATCCATTGCTGATGATAATCACCGCCGCTGCGCCAAGCCTGTCATCATCGGGAGAGAAGGCGCGCCCGCGAAACATGTTCACGCCCAAAACGGAAAATAAATCCGCGGAAACCTCGCGGCCATTCGCATACTCGGCTTTGTCGGGCTCGCGAATCGCACCTCCGGCGAAGCGCCATGCCGCCAAATCGAGTGAGCGGCTCTCCTGCTTACAGTCAAGAAAGTTCGGGTATGCAAACGCCCAGATATTGCCCATGCGGTTGGACTTCTCTGTCTTTTCCTGGACCAAGACGAGTTTGTCGGGATCCGGATAAGGCAGCGGCTTCAGCATCACGCCATTAACGACCGTAAACATTACGGTCGTCGCTCCGCTGCCGAGCGCGAGCGTCAAAAGCGCGACGGTTGCAAATCCCGGGTTTTTTCGGAGCATGCGGAGCGCGTATCGGCCATCTTGCAGCATGTCTTCGAGCCAACGCGTGCCGCGCGCGTCACGACAATCTTCTTTCATTTGTTCCGGGCCGCCGAGAGCGAGCCGCGCAATCCGCCGCGCTTCTTCGGGGTCATGGCCTTGCGCAATCAAGTCATTCGTGTGTTCATCCAGTTGGAAGCGCAGCTCCTTATCGAGTTGCTCTTCCATTTTGTTTCGCCGCCAAAGGCGCTGCCACCAGTTCATCGCGAGCCTACTTCGGCCAACCGAAGGATGAGGCCGACAGCTTCGGTGAGCCGCTGCCAATCCGCGGCTTCTGTTTCAAGTTGCGCGCGCCCTTTGCGGGTCAGGCGATAAAACTTGGCTTCGCGCCCGGTCTCCGTCTCCTTCCAATCCGCCGCCAGAAGGCCGCGATATTCGAGGCGATGAAGCGCCGGATAAAGCGAGCCCTGCGGAACCTGCACAACATCGCGCGAAACCTGTTGAAGGCGCTGGGCAATCGCGTACCCATGCACAGGGCCGAGCGCAACAATCTTCAAAATCAACAGATCCAATGTGCCTTGCGGCAAATCCGATTTCAGAGCCATCGCATACCTCGCCCTCCTACATATCACAGTATAAGACGCACAGGATCAAAAAATGTCACACGGGCTGGGGGCTTTTGGACGTTTTTCTTGGTTTCGGGGGAGTTATGCCACCGCGTCGCGAGGCGTCGCCTTTTCGGCTTGAATTACAGCGGAGGCGCTCTCAAGGCCCACGGCAGAGGCTTCGACACGAATTTCGCCGGGCTCCTTCAGGCCTTGCACAATCGCCATGCACAGCCCGTTGAACGCGCTGCGCTTTTCGGCTTTGTCCGGCTCGTGGCAACTCGGGTCGCCATTGCCGACGCCAATGATCCGCGCGGGGCCGGTTACGCGGAAGGTGACTTCGTTTGACGCAATGGGCATCACGCGCCCTTTCGAGTCCACCACTTCCACGTTGACGATGGAAACGTCTTCGCCATCCGCTGCGATCTTCATGCGATCCGGACGCAAGCGAAGCGCCGCGGGCGCGCCGGTGGTTTCGCGCTTTTCGGTTAGCACAACGCGCCCGCCTTTTGACCCGCGCGCCTCGATCGCTCCCGGCGCATACTTCACTTTCCATTCGACATGCGAATTGCGGTCAACATTTTTCGAGCCGAGGCTCGCGCCATTCAGAAAAAGTTCCACGCTATCGAGATTGCTGTGGCACCAGACGCTGATCTCCTGGCCTTCCTTGCCCGCCCAATTCCAGTGCGGAAAAAGGTGCAGCACCGGCTTCGAGCCCCACCAAGCTTGATAGTAAAAAAAGTTGTCCTTGGGGAAGCCGCAAGTGTCCATGATTCCGAAATGCGAGCTGATGCATGGCCAGTTGTACGGAGTCGGCTCTCCGCGATAATCGAAACCGGTCCACGCGAAGCCGCCGGCAAGAAAAGCCCGGGTGTCATAATCCGTCCACCATTTTTCGGCGGTCGCCGCCCACGGCGGAAAATTCAGGTCGTACGCGCTGACGTATCCACGCTCTTTGTCGTTTTCGTAGATCCCGCGCGTGCAAACAGTGCTCGCCGTTTCCGTGCCGATCATCGGCTGCTTCGGAAACTTCTGGTGGAAGTCGTCTATTTTTCCATCGGAGTAGTTGCAGCCCTGCACATCCAAGACCATGGAGGCGCCCTGTCCCCACCCTCCATTCATTGCAATCGTCACCAGGCGGCTCGGATCCAGTTCCCGCGCAAGCCTTTTCATGCTGGAAACAATTCTTGCGCCGCGCTGCGTGCCTTGCTCGCGTTCCTCATTGCCGAGCGACCAGATGAAAATACTCGGATGATTTCGGTATTTGCGAATCATTCGCGATAGCTGGCTTAACCCTTCGGGATTCGAGGACATCATGCGCGTCTCGCACATCACGAGCATGCCGAGGCGGTCGCAGGCGTCGAGCAATTCCGGAGTCGGTGGGTTATGCGACGTACGCAAACCGTTCGAGCCCATCTCTTTCAATCTTTCGATGCGGTAATACTGCAAGCGGTCGGGAAGCGCCGAGCCGACGCCCGCGTGATCCTGATGATTGCAAGTGCCTTTGATTTTCACCGGCTTGTCATTCAGGAAGAAGCCTTTGTCTGCATCAAAGCGCAAATCACGAATGCCGAAAGTGATTTCCACGACATCCGTAACGGAAGGGCCCCCCAACGAGGCGCTTGCGGAATACAAATGCGGGTCTTCGACAGACCAGAGGTTGGGGTGAATCAATGTGGCTTGCGATTCAAAGGTGTGGCTTCCCCATGCGGGAATCGTCGCTTCTGCGTTAGGCGTGGTCGCCAAAGTGGGCTCAACAACCATGCCGCCTTCATCGGAATTCATCCGCACCGTCGAACTCAAATTGCAGGACCTTGGAGTATCACTTTCGTTCCGGACTTCTGTCCGGAAAAAAATCGTCGCTGAGTCGCCATGCACTTCCGACCGCACATAAAATCCATCGGGCGCGATGTGGAGCGGGTCCGTCTTCACGAGCCAAACGTGCCGGTAAATTCCCGCACCCTCGTAAAACCATCCCTCCTCGAGCGTGGCATCCACACGCAAGGTGAGCGTGTTCTTATCGCCATAATTCGTGAAGTCGGTCACGTCAAACCGGAATGGCGCATAACCGCTAAACTCTTCGCCGATGTAATGCCCGTTGAAAATCACCATGGCGTGGCGAAAAACACCGTCAAATTCAATGGAGATGCGCTTGCCCGCGTCCTCAGCGGGGATATCGAAAACGCGGCGATACCAGCCGATGCTCGTTTCCGGATAGTTGCGCCCGACTGGTTTTGCGCCGTGGTCGGGAAGATCGTAGCTGCCGGTCGGCTTGCCGTCGCGACCGAGAACCGGATTGCCCTTCTCGAAGAGAAGCTCGACGGCCCAATCGTGCGGTAAATCAACTTTTTGCCAGGCGCTGTCATCAAAATTCACGCGTGTGACGGCAGGAAACGCACCGGACTTGGCGAAAGTGGCTTCGCGGTTTTGCGCGCCAAAATTAAAATCTTTTGCGGGATCGTCGGCATTGCCGAAGTGGAATCGCCAGCCGAAATCGAGCAACTGGCGCGAGCGTGGCGAAATAATAGCTGCGGAGGGCGACGCTGCGCGCATGGCGGTTGCTGCAGGATCAGCTGCGGTGCCCGGTCCGCCGCTTGCGGCTTCTTGTGCGTGCGATAACGGCAGCGCGGCCTTGGCGGCAACCGCGCTTGCGGATGCGGCCAAACTTGTTTTCAGGAACTTGCGGCGTGTCCAACGCGACATGGGAACCTCCCGTCGCGCGGAGTATATCGCGGCGGCGGCCATTTGGAATTATGATTGCCCGCGAATTGAGGGAGTGCGATAAAGAGCCCATGAGGATTCCGAACAAGATCACCGCGGTGGATTTGCATGCCTGCGGGGAACCGGGCCGCGTGATTGTGCTGAGCGAACAGACTATCCCAGGCAAAACCATTTTCGCCAAGAAAACCTATCTCGAAACGAAAGCCGACGGCCTGCGGAAATTGATGCTGCGCGAGCCGCGCGGGTATCCCGCCGCAAATTGCAATATTGTGTTGCCGCCCACGCGCCCCGATGCCGACGTGGGCATGATCATCATGGAGCAGGTGGAATACCCGCCGATGTCCGGCACAAACACGATGTGCGTGGTGACGGCGCTGCTCGAAACTGGAATCATTCCCGCGCGCGTGCCGGTGACAAAGCTCGCGCTCGATACGCCGGCGGGGCTTGTGCACGTGGAGGCGCAAGTTCGCAAAAGAGGCGGCAAGAAAGGGAAGAAGGGCTCGCGCAAAAGTGAAGCGGGCAGCATAAAAGTTGTGAGCGTGACGTTTGAAAATGTTCCCGCGTTTGCCGTGCACCTCGATAAGAACATCGAAGTCCCGCAAATCGGCGCCGTAAAGGTGGATGTGGCCTATGGCGGAATGTTTTACGTGATTGCCGACGCGGCGGCGCTGGGCCTGCAGCTCACGCCGGATTGCGGGCGCGACATCGTTCGCGTCGGCGAAATGGTGAAGGCCGCGGCGCGCGAGCAATTGCCCGTGGCGCATCCGGAAAATCCCGGCATCGCGGGAGTAACGATCGCGGTGCTCTCCGGCCCGCCGACAAAGCGCGGCGCGCACGCGAAAAACGCTGTAGTCGTCAGCACCGGTCAGCTCGATTGGGCGCGGCCCGCGACCTGGACGGGCGCGATTGACCGCTCACCATGCGGCACTGGGACATGCGCAAAAATGGCCGTGCTCCACGCGAAAGGGCAGCTCGCGCTAAATAAAGATTTTGTGCACGAAGGAATTCTCGGCACAACTTTCACAGGGCGATTGATCCGCGAAACGAATGTGGGCCCTTATCGAGCAGTCGTGCCAACAATCAGTGGGCGCGCGTGGATCACCGGCTACGCTCAATACGTTCTGGATCCTTCAGATCCGTTTCCAGAAGGTTTCACGGTCGGCGATATCTGGGGCAGAGGCTAATTATCTCTTCCGCGCCGGTTCGCCGGTTGCGGCTGCCTCTCGAGAAGTTTATCCACGGAAATGCCGATATCGGGGATCCAGTAATCGCCTCCGGCAACTTTCACTCGGTGCAGCCCCAGCGCGGGCAACTCCTGCTCCGAAACTCCCAGATAGGTGAAGTGCGGCGTATCCAGCAGCACGGTTTGATACCAGCCGTGTTTCGCGAGGATCGCGCGCACCGCGGCGTTCTGGTATTCGCGGATGTCAATCGCAAGCAGCGAAATGTGTTGCGACGCGCCCGGAGGCGAAACCGAAGAAAGTATCGTGCGCGAGAAATTAATGGCAAAGAAAAGCCCGTGGCTCTCAAGGCTAAAAATTTCGGGCACCTGCTGCGCCGGCGAAAGATCCCGGATCCGCCGCGCTTCATTCGCATTAATCCGCCCCGCGGCTAACCAGTGGGCCAGCCCAAGATTCACGCGGCTCTTCCACAATTTCACCGTTTCCAAATAATCGCGCTTCGCTGGATCCTCGCCTTGCGGAGTGATGTCAAGATTCGCTGCCTGTGCTTCCGCCCTTGCGGCCACGAATGTGCCGAGCGCCACGCTTTGCAATTCGACGACAGTTTTGTTTACCGTCGTCGTTGCCGTCACAAGGCTCGCCTGCCAATCGGCCACCGCATCCTGGCCGGCGAACATTACCACCGGCGGAGGCGTCGCGCCTCCCCGCGCAACTAGAACCGCGCCGTAATACGCAAGTAACCGTGTTCCGACCACATCACTGTCCGGCGGAACTTGAAATCCCCGTGGCAGGCTCGCAAAGAATCGGGCCTTCCCTGCTTCCTGATCAGCCTGCGCGTCCAGCGCAGGCGAATATTGCGCGGCGGCTGCAATCCCGAATAGCAGCGCCGCGGCGAGCGTGCTTCGCACTGGGTGAGCGATGCGCACAAGGAAGTCCACTTTACCTCAATTCTTCGGGTACCTGCGCTAAGCTGAATTCATAATGCCGCCATCCGCCCAAGGTTACGCCAGCCAGTTTGTCTGGAACTACGTCTTCGGGCCATTCCTGAGTTTTTTTCCGCAGCGCTGGCGCGATCTACGGTTTTCGCAGCATCGCATCGCCTGGCGGCCGGCCACCATCATTTCCGGCATCCTGCAACTCATCTTTGCGCCGTTTCTACTTCTCTTCTGGGCCGCATCGGAAGTTTGTTCACTCGGGCAATCACTGGGGTTCGGTTGCAGCAGCTCGGGCCCCACGCAGGCTTTCTCGCTGGTCCTCGCGGCGATGAACCCCGTCACCTGGCTCATGGTCTATCTGATTTTCGAAGGCTTCGGCCGCGCGTTTGCCGCCGCAATGCTGGGCGAAACGCCCGGGACGCTGGTGCTCGTCGCCCCCGATCTTTTGTACCGGTACCTCACGAAGCGCAGTGGAAAGCGAATGCCGGAACTTGCCGATCTTGTGACGCAAGACGATCTTCGCGCTGATTGGCAACTCAAAATTGAATCCGCGCGCCCGAAGCGCGATTGGCAGGCCGGACGCTTGCTGTGTTACGCCAAGAATTACTATCGCATCGAAGCCTGCCGCGAATCGGCCGGCCCGCGGCCCACCGTCTACCTGCTTCGCCGGCTGCCCGCCGGAGTTTCCAGCCGCAGCGTGATCGTCTATCCGCCGCTCGAGGTCACCGGGCAAATCAGTTAGCCGCACGAGGCGACCGGCGCAACGACACCCGCGCATCGTTTACCGGCGAATCGGCCCCAACCCATTTATAATGGATTTGGAGGCACCCATGTCCGCCACCAAGCCCCAGCAGCCGACGCGCATCGAATCCGACAGCATGGGAACGATCCCCGTGCCCGCGAATGTTTACTGGGGCGCGCAGACCGAGCGCTCGCTGCTCCATTTCAACATCGGGCGCGACACCATGCCGCCGGAATTGATCCGCGCCTTCGGCATTCTGAAAAAAGCCGCCGCGCTGGTGAATCAGGACCTCGGCAAACTCCCCGCGGACAAAGCGAAACTCATCGCCGCCGCCGCTGACGAAGTCATCTCTGGAAAATTGAACGCGCATTTTCCCCTGCGTATCTGGCAGACCGGCAGCGGCACGCAGACGAACATGAACGTCAACGAAGTGATCTCGAACCGCGCCATAGAGATGGCCGGTGGCGTGATGGGCTCCAAAAAACCGATCCATCCGAACGATGACGTCAATATGTCGCAATCCTCGAATGACACTTTTCCCACGGCGATGCACATCGCCGCCGCCGAGCGCGTGCACAACGCGCTGATTCCCGCCGTCGAGCAAGTGCGCGACGCCATCGCCGCCAAAGCGAAGCAATTTGAAACCGTCGTGAAAATTGGCCGCACGCATTTGCAGGATGCCGTGCCGCTTACTTTAGGACAGGAAATGGGCGGCTGGGCCGCGCTGCTCGACCGCGACGTTACGCGCCTGCGCCAATCCCTCGACGGGCTCTACGACCTCGCCATCGGCGGCACCGCTGTCGGCACGGGTTTAAACGCGCCGCCGGAATTCGCTGTGCGCGCCGCGAAGAAAATTTCCGAACTCGCCGGCCTCCCATTCCGCTCGCACCCGGATAAATTCGCCGCGCTTTCCGCGCACGATGAACTCACTTACGCGCACGGCGCCATTAACACGTTGGCCTGCTCGTTGATGAAAATTTCAAATGACATTCGCTGGCTCGCCTCCGGGCCGCGCTGTGGCCTCGGCGAATTGCGCATCCCGGAAAACGAGCCCGGCTCGAGCATCATGCCCGGCAAGGTGAACCCGACGCAGTGCGAAGCGATGACCATGATCGCCGTACAGGTGCACGGGAATAACGCCGCCATCGCGTTCGCCGATTCGCAGGGCAATTTCGAGCTGAACGTCTTCAAGCCGGTGATCATTTACAATTTTCTGCACTCGGTCACGCTGATCGTGGACGCTTCGCATGGCTTCGTCGAATACCTCGTCAACGGAATCGAAATTGACCGGGCGAAGATCGATTTCTATGTGAAGAATTCGCTGATGTTGGTGACCCCGCTCAGCCCGAAAATCGGCTATGACAATGCCGCGAAAGTCGCGCACGTGGCGCATCAGGAAGGCATCAGCCTGCGCGAAGCCTGCATCAAGCTCGGCTTTTTGAGCGGCGAGGAATTTGACGCCATCGTCCGCGCGGAATTGATGACCAAGCCGGGATAAATCTCATCCGCGGGCGCACTTGCCGCGCGCAAAATTAGGCCCGCCTGTATTACACTCTTGCCGCTCCAAATTATCCGCCTGTTACCAAACGGAGGTGTGTCTGTGTGGAATCGCCGTCACTTCATTTCGGTCTGCGCTGGAGCCGGGCTTTCCGGAACGCTGCTGCCCGGCGTGCTTTACACGCTCGCGCAAGGCAGGCCCACGGTCACCAAAGACCTGATTGACGCCGCGGCGAAAATAGCAGACGTCACCATCCCAGATGAATATAAGGACGCGATGCTCAGCGGGTTGAACAGCGCCGCGCAGGGCTATGAAGCCATCTATAAGATGCACATGAACAACGGCGTCCAGCCCGCGCTCGTCTTCGATCCGCTGCCGATGGGATGGAAGGTTTCGACCACGAAAGCGCCGATGCGCATCTCTCCAGCGCCAGCCGTCGCCACGAGAGCGCCGAAAAATATCGAAGACGTGGCGTTCTATACCGTCCGTCAACTCGCGGTGTTGGTGCAAACGCGCAAGGTTTCGTCAACGGCGCTTACGGAAATGTATCTCGAGCGGCTGAAAAAATACGACGACAATTTGAAGTTCGTCATCACGCTGACCGAAGACCGCGCGAAAACTCAAGCGAAGGAAGCCGACAAAGACATCGCCGCGGGAAAATATCGCGGGCCGCTGCACGGCATCCCGTGGGGCGCGAAGGACCTGCTCGCCGTGAAGGGTTATCCGACCACCTGGGGCGCGGGCGGCTTCGAGACGCAGATGATTGATGAAGACGCGGTCGTGGTTCAGCGCCTCGACAAATCCGGCGCCGTACTTGTCGCAAAGCTCACGCTTGGCGCGCTCGCTCAGGGCGACCGCTGGTTCAAGGGCATGACGCGAAATCCATGGAATACGAATCAAGGCTCGAGTGGTTCCTCCGCCGGCCCGGCTTCGGCGACGGCCGCGGGCTGCGTTGGATTCGGCATCGGCACGGAAACGCTCGGCTCCATTTCATCGCCATCCACGCGCTGCGGAGTTACGGGCCTGCGCCCCACGTTTGGATTTGTCCCGCGCACGGGCGCGATGGCGCTTTCCTGGAGCATGGACAAGATCGGCCCGATTTGCCGCTCGGTGGAAGATTGCGCGATGGTGCTCGGCGCCATTTACGGCCAGGATGGAAAAGACCGCAGCGTTCAGCCCGCCGCTTTCAATTGGGATGCATCCGCGAGCTGGCGCACGTTGCGCGTGGGCTTCCTCGAAAAGGATTTTCAGCTTCAGCCGTTCACGGAAACGCCGCCGGCCAAGCCGCTTGCCGAAATGACCGACGCGGAGAAGGCGGCCTATGCGCGCCAGCAAACAGCTCGCCGCAACCGGTTCGCGTTCGTTGAATACGATCACAGGTTCGACGTCGCCGCGCTCGACAAACTTCGCGCGATGGGCGTAAAGATGAAAGCCGTTGAGATGCCTGAATTTCCGCAGGGTACCATCGGCGCGATGCGCAATGTGCTGGAAGTCGAAGCCGCCGCCGCGTTTGACGAGTTAACTCGCTCCGGCCGCGACAAACTCCTCACCGAACAAGGCCCCGGCGACTGGCCGAATTCGTTCCGCACTTCGCGGTTTATACCCGCCGTGGAGTACGTCCAGGCCAATCGCGCGCGCTTCCTGTTGATTGAAGCGATGGGCGAACTCTTCAAGGATTTTGACGTCATCGTCGCGCCCTCAAACGGCGGCGGCCAGCTCACAATCACGAACCTGACCGGGAATCCGTCTATCATCATTCCCAATGGACTGCGCGGGCCGGACGCGCCGAAGCCGGCAAACGAAAATCAGGGCGGCGGCCCCGGCACGCCGGTCAGCCTGACGTTTCTCGGCAATCTTTATGGCGACGCGAAGGTTTGCACGCTTGCCCGCGCGTATCAGGAAGCCACCGGCTTTCATCTCAAGCACCCGAATTTGGACGCGTAGGCGTGAATTGGCACTCGAGGGCGCGTATCGGAAGGAGTCTTAGCGTATGAAACGAGTCTCTATTTTTGGCACTGTCTCGATTGCGGCGTTGCTAATTCTTTTCGTGGGCTTGCCCGCGGGCCGCGCGCAGCAATCCGCCGCAAGGCCTATGCCGGACGTGCATGGCCTCGACCCCGCGGATTTCGACAAGACCTGCAAGCCCTGCGATGACTTTTTCAAGTATGTGAACGGCGGCTGGCTCGCGCGCAACCCGATCCCGGCTGCCTATCCTTCCTGGGGCCGTGACAATATTCTCGCCGACCACAACCTCGATGTCCTGCGCCAGGTGCTTGAGGAAGCGGCTGCAATGAAAAGCCCCGCGCCGGGTTCCGTCGAACAGAAAATAGGCGACTTCTACGGGAGTTGCATGGACACCGCAAAGATTGACGCCGCCGGAATCCATCCGCTGGACTCGGAACTCGATCGCATCGCGAAGATTTCGGACAACGCCTCGCTGGAAGCCGAAGTCGCCCACCTTCAGGGCTTTGGCGCACAGGTTATGTTCAACTTCGATTCCACCCAGGATTTCCGCGACAGCACCGAGCAAACCGGCGAGGCGTTTCAGGGCGGACTCGGACTTCCCGACCGCGATTACTACCTCAAGGACGATGACCGCTCCAAACAGATTCGCGACGGCTATCGCCAGCACGTCATCAAGATGTTCGGCCTGATGGGGGATACCGCGGAGCGTTCCATCACGGAAGCGGATACGGTGATGAAGATTGAAACCGCCCTGGCCACGGCTTCGATGACCCGCACCGATTTGCGCGACCCCGAAAAAATCTACCATCGCATGGCCGCGGAGGATTTGCAGAAGCTCACGCCCCACTTTGATTGGACGGCGTATTTCAGGGACATCGGCTTTCCGGGCATCCGCGTCATCAACGCCGCACAGCCGGATTTCCTCAAAGCGCTCGATGCACAACTCACTTCCGTTTCGCTGGACGATTGGAAGACGTATTTGCGCTGGCATCTTATTCACCTGGCCGCTCCGCGCCTCTCCGCTCCCTTCGTGGACGAAAATTTTAATTTCTTCGGCCACGCCTTGACGGGCACCACCGAGCAGCAACCCCGCTGGAAGCGTTGCGTCCATGCTACCGACCAGGCATTGGGCGAAGCGCTCGGACAGAAATATGTCGAACGCGCCTTCCCGCCGGAGGCCAAGGCCCGCGCGCTCGATATGGTTCACGCCTTGATTGACGCTCTCCGCGACGACCTGAAAACTCTCTCTTGGATGACCCCGGCCACCCGCACGCAGGCGCTCGCCAAGCTCAATGCCATCACCCTGAAGATCGGCTATCCCGATAAGTGGCGCGACTATTCCTCGTTGCCGGTGGACCGTGATTTTTATGTCGTCAATGCGTTTCGCGCCGAGCATTTTGAATTCCATCGCGACCTTGCCAAGATCGGCCAGCCTGTGGACCGCGCTGAATGGGGCATGACGCCGCCCACAGTCAACGCCTACTACAACCCGCAGCTCAATGAGATCGTTTTCCCCGCGGGAATTCTCCAGCCGCCCTACTTTGACGGCCACGCCGATGACGCCCTGAACTTCGGCGCCATGGGCGCCATCATCGGCCACGAAATGACGCACGGCTTTGACGATGAGGGCAGGCAATTTGACGCCACAGGAAATATGCGCGATTGGTGGGCTCCGGAAGACGCCAAGAATTTCGATGAGCGCGCGGCCTGCATCGAAAAACAGTTTGACGGGTTTGTCGTTTCCGGCGACTTGCACGAAAACGGCAAGCTCGTCCTCGGCGAAAGCATCGCGGATCTCGGCGGCCTTGTGATCGCGCACGCCGCATTCTTGAAGACTCAGGCGGGCAAGCCGCAAACCCCGGGCGCCGATGGTTACACTCCTGAACAGCGCTTTTTCATTGCTTACGCGCGCAGTTGGTGCGATGCCGAGCGCCCGGATTTTGAAAAATTACTCGTCACCGTGGACCCGCACCCGCTGTCGCGGTTCCGCGCGATTGCTCCGCTGCAAAACATGGCCATCTTCGCGGCCGCATTTGATTGCAAAGCCGGGGATCCAATGGTCCGCCCGGAAGATCAGCACTGCCGCATCTGGTAGCTCGGGCAAGCCTCGAAAGTATTATGGCCGGACGTTTTTTGTTGTAGAAAGCGCTTTTGGAGAATGAAAAATGAGAAAACGATTTGCCGTCTGGGTGATTCCCGCGATTGCAATTGCGCTCGCCGCCGCTGGTCCTCTCCTCGCTCAGGATCCGCAGCAACAGGCCGCGGCGCAGCAGGCGGAAGATATGCGCCTCGCCGCGCAGGCCTGCAAGCCCGGCCCGGTCACACTCTCACCGCGTTTGCAGGGCGCGCCGTGGGCCGAAACGCTCAAGCAGGGCGACTATATCGTGCGCGACTTCCATTTCCGTTCCGGCGAATCCATGCACGAGGTGAAGCTCCACTATTACACGCTCGGCGCGCCGCAAAAAGACGCGAACGGCCGCGTCACCAACGCTGTCATCATCATGCATGGCACAGGCGGTTCCGGCCGGACATTTCTCAGCGCGACCTTCGCTGGCGTCCTCTTCGGCCCCGGCCAATTGCTTGACGCTCATCGTTATTTCATTATCCTTCCGGATGGCTTCGGCCACGGCTGTTCCAGCAAACCAAGCGACGGCCTCCACGCGAAGTTCCCGCATTACGATTACGATGACATGGTTGCCTTGCAGCACGCCGTCGTCACCGAAGCGCTCGGTGTCAATCATCTTTTGATTGTGATGGGCACCTCGATGGGCTGCATGCACTCCTGGGTGTGGGGTGAAACCTATCCCGACTTCATGGACGCGCTCGTCCCCCTTGCCTGCCAGCCGGTCGAAATCGCCGGACGCAACCGCATGATGCGCAGAATGATTACGACCGCCATCACCAGCGACCCCGCATGGAACGACGGCGAATATACCGGTCCGATTCACGGGATGCAGGAGGCGATTGACATCCTCCTGCTGATGGGAAGTTCGCCGCTCCAATGGCAAAAAAATTACCCTACGCGCGAGAAGGCCGACGCTTATCTCGACCAGCAGCGCAAATTGCGCATCGCCACCACCGACCCGAATGACATGCTCTACTACTTTGACGCTTCCCGGGATTACAACCCCGATCCCAAACTCGAAAGCATCCGCGCCAAGGTGCTCTTCATCAATTCCGCCGACGATCAGATCAATCCGCCCGAACTCGGCATCGCCGAGCGCGAAATCACCCGCGTGAAAGACGGCCGCTTCATCCTTTTGCCCATCACCGACCAGACCCGCGGCCACGGCACGCATTCGCTTCCGGCAATCTGGGGACCCTATCTCGCGGAACTTTTGCACTCGCTGGGCAGGTAAAAAGGGATCGCCTAAAACGAATTGGAGTAAATAATTTTTCATCCGGATTAATGGATGGAAATCTTCAGCATCGGCGGTTTGCTGGCCGGATTGTCCATCTTTAGTGTTCGTCCATGCGTCAGTTGCAGTTCAAAAACATCTTCTTGCCCCAAATAAACGCGGTATCCCTTTGACGGCGCCCCCGCAGGTTTCTGAACAGCATCGGGGTGCGCGATTACGGGTCTGTCGGTACCCATAGGCTGGCCAACCTCTTTTATGAGGTTGTCCACCTTGTCCGTGTCTTCCGGATCGATCGCCGTCTGAAGAAAACTCTTTGCGATGTCCCGCGCGAAAATTCCGTCGCTCGCGCTGTCCACAAACGCCCGGCTCAAATCCAATTCCGCGCCCTGAATCTGCGCTTTACTGTCCACGGTCATGTACACGTGCACGAGGCTGCGAAATTTCTCTCCGGAGGGCTGGAACATGATCGTCTTGCCGTCTTTTGCGGGCGATTCCCCCGTTTGCTCGAGATGGAAAAATGTGAAAAAGTCTGTCTTCTTGGCGCTATCCAGCGTGATCCCAAACCCGCCAAAGGGCCCCGGCGCGGCTCCGGCCAACAACATCGGCAAAATCGCAGAAAAGAGCACGGGCAAAATATTTGATCCCCGCATCGCAGCCTCCATTCCCAATATCAGGATTGCGCAGTCCATTTCCACCGAATCGATCTTCGTCCCCGCTGATTCAGCGGCGCGAAAATAGAAATTGCGTCGAGCCGCTTCACACCTTACATCGAATTTGTCCTGTTTTCAGTCCATCTTTTTTGCCGGCCCCGCCTTGTCCCGCTCGCAAAGCCGGTATAGGATGCGACACCGTATCCGGCGAGCGCGACCCCGGCGCGAATTCCTTCACCTGCGCAGCATTCGGCGCGCGGCGCCGAAGCGCTGGACAATGACCGGTGATTTGCAGCACCATTCCCGCTCCTGACGAAGCGGGCATGGAATCGTCAGGAGAAGAAGGGAGCATACGATGGCAACACGCCCCGGCGGGCCTTACAAGATCAAAGACCCCGAGACCCCGACAAAATCGCAGCTCATTCCTCTTTCCACTCAATGGAAGCAGATTTTCTTCAAAGCCCATCTGATTCCGTTTGTCATTTTGTTTCTCGCGCTTTTTCTGCTGCCAAATCCGGCCTTGTGGATTCTCTTTTTCATTCTTGCCGCGGGCGCCTACTACTTGATTTACAGGCTTTGCGGAAAGACCAAACCATCCTGGCTGCCGCTCGTTCCCGCTGTGATGGCGGCGATCATATGCTATTGGTTCCTCGGCACATTCAACAGCATCTTCGGCGTCTTCTTGGGAGGAAATCAACTTCCGGCGACTCAGTATTGGGGGGCCATGCCGTTTTCCAGTTTGTTTTATGACGTCTTCTTTGATGTCGGCTTAAAAGAAGAACTCATGAAAGCTGTGCCTGTCCTGCTGATCGCGCTTCTCGCCCCGAAAATTAAGGCCTCTTTTGCGCGCTCGCTGGAAATCCACGAGCCTTTGGACGGCATCCTCATCGCCACCGGTTCCGCCCTCGGCTTCACAATGGTCGAGACGATGATGCAATATGTGCCCAATGCCATGACCTCCGGCGGTTTTTCCGCGGGTCTCAATTTATTGATTGAGCGCGTGGGCGCCGACCCCGCCGGCCACATCGCTTACAGCGGCTATTTCGGCTATTTCATCGGGCTTGCGATGATGATGCGGAAGAATCGCTGGCGCACCATCGGAATCGGCTGGCTCTGCGCCGCAATCTTGCACACGCTTTGGGACTCGCTCACAGTGACCTCCGTGCCGCTTCTTCTCGCCGTGGGAATCGTTTCCTACGCTTTCCTTGGCGCCGCCATCTTGAAGGCGCGGCAAATTTCTCCGTCGCGCGCGCAGAATTTTGCGACGCAGATCTATCACGGAGGGGAAGCTCCGCCCCCGCAAGCTTTCCAGCCCGCCGCCTACGGTCAGCCGGCACAAGCTGCTCCACCACAGGCTTTTCAGCCTGCTGTTTACGCTCCGCCGCAGGCCCCTGCTCCAACATTTTCAACAGCGCCCACTCCGCACGCCCTCACGTTCTTTGTCGCCGGCCAGCGCCTGCTCTTAACTCCGGGCCGCCGCCTCACGGAAGCGGAGATGCCGGGACTTCTGGCGTCTGCGGGAAATGGCGTCGTAGCCGAAGTCACGCGGCATCCCACGGACCCGAACCTTCTGGGATTGCGCAACCTCTCCTCCGTAATTTGGATGGCCTCAACCCCCTCGGGTGAATCGCGCGAAATTCCCAGCGGCAAGACGATCCGCCTTGCCCCGGGCACAAGCGTACAATTCGCAAGCATTCGCGGAGAAATTTTGCAATGAACGATCGACCCCGCGCGAGACTCGTTGAGCTCGTCCGTTTGGAGGGGTCTGCGCTCCTCGGGAATCCAAAGCGGGTTCATGAATCCTTGCAGGCCGCTTGTCCCGATTGCCCAGGCGAAGTCATGGCGCTTTCGGCGGCAATGCGGCAGGGATTGCCCGGAAGCATAATCTCCGCTGCCGCGAATCCCGGCACTCAATGGGCGGAGTTCGGTGCGGGTTGGGTGCAGCGCCTGCAAACGGCCGAGCAGATGCCGCCGGATTACGCCGCGTGGGCAGTGGATTCCTGGGCAATGGCGCTGGGGATTGCGATAGCTCCATTTTCTGCGGCGTCTGCGAAGACATTCGCGCCTTCCGGTGCTTATCAGATTCCCCCTGTCGCGCCACCAGCTCCGCCATTTCAACCCCCGCCGCTGCAACCAAGCCCCGCGGTTCCATATGGCGCGCCGCCTGCCGGTTATCCCGCTGGGTTTCCTCCGGTTGCTCCCACAAAGCCGGCAAAAACGGGGCCGGTTGCTTTAGTGTTGGTGCTCGCCGCTGTTGTCGGGCTTTGCGTTTATTTCATTGTGAGGTCACGGTTCGATGGCGCGCTCGCCGGCAATTGGCAAAGCACGGTCACCGATGGCCCGGTCATTTGGCCGCGCCATTGGCAGGTCACCTCATTCGGCAGCTTTCAGGATTCTGAGTCCGCGAGCGACGCCGGCGTCATGGCCGTGGGCGCAAATGATAACGTCCGCATCCTGCGCTCCCCACGCCTGGGAAATCTTGACGTGACCTATCGTTTCGCGGGGCAGGACATTGTCTATTTCACCGGGCCGCTTCTTGGTCCCGAAGGCAACCGTGAGTGGACCTGGAGCACGGTGGGCCGCGGCGTCCCCAGTCCCGGCAAGTTCACTTTCATCGGAACGTGGTTGACTTCCGCCCCACAGCATGGCCTCACCGGCTCGATGACTTTCACCGTCGCGTCTGACGCGAGTTACAAAGTCACCGCGAATTACAGCGGCAGCGGCAAGATCAAGGCCAAGGGTGGCAGCTACTCGATCCTTTCGGCATCGGGCGCGGTGGTTGATTCGGGAACGTATCAGGCAAGCGGCGCGAACCAGATCGTATTTCACAGCGCGACCGGGCAAAACGGGATGACTTGGACCCGCACACAATAGTCGCGGGCCTGCCGCGCGAGGAGATTTCGAATCCGGCAAAGCCGTGGTGATAATATTCGCTGCGGGCAATTCTGGCCGGCGCGCCGCGCGCCTTGAAAAAGGCGTGAATAACCGGCGCAATTGATTCAGGGAAATTTGATATGACCCCAACGATGGATTCCTCGATGACGGGCCGCCGCCCGGGCGGCGTGATGGCCAAGCGCCCGCTGCATTTCATCTGGCTGCTGGATTGTTCCGGCTCGATGGCCTTCCGCGGAAAAATTGACGCGCTGAACACGGCCATCCGCGAATTGGTTCCGCACATGCGCCGCGCGGCCAGCGACAACTCCGGCGCCGAAGTCCTGATGCGTGCTGTCCGGTTCGCCACGGACGCGGTGTGGCACATCCCGCAGCCCACCCTGCTCTCCGAATTCCATTGGACCGACGTGATCGCCGAGCCGGAATCGCACACCAGCATGGGCGCCGCGCTGCGTCTGGTGGCCGACGAATTGAAGATGCCACCGATGAGTCCGCGCGCGCTGCCGCCCGCCTTGGTGCTCATCTCTGACGGCAGGCCCACCGACGATTTCGAAGCGGGCTTGCAGGCATTGCTAAGTCAGCCGTGGGGCAAAGCCTCCACGCGCCTCGCAATCGGCATCGGCACGGACGCCCTGCACAAAACGCTGCGCCGGTTCATCGACAATTCCGATATTCCTGTGTTGCAGGCAGACTACACGGACGCGCTCGTCGAATATATGCGCTTTGTCTCCACTTCTGTCGTGAGCGGGCACAAGGTCGGCTCGATGCCGTCGCCGCCGCCCGCACAGACGCCGCCGTCCAGCGTCATCTGGTAAATCGGAGAGTCCGGTGCGAAACGTTTCACCCAAATCGAAGGCGCACATTGAAGGAATGACACCTCCGGCAAAATCTCCCGCCGCCGCAACCCAGTGGCGCATCATCGGCCATTCGTCTCGCGGCGCGTCGCACCTGCAATCAGGCCTTCCCAATCAGGACGCGCTCGGATTCTGGTTGCCGGAAAGCGGCGTGGGCCCGCCCGCAATTCTGGCCATCGCCGATGGGCACGGCAGCGCGCAGCATTTCCGCAGCGCGGATGGCGCGCGGCTCGCCGTGGAAACGGCGAACGAGCTTCTGCTCTCGTTTTCCGGCGTCCAGGATGGCGGCCGAAGTCTCACCGAATTGCAAGCCGCGGCGGCCGAATTGCCGCGCATGGTCCTGGACACTTGGATTGCAAAGGTCAGTGCGCACCTCGCGGCAAAACCTTTCCGCGACGAAGAATTCGAGCGGCTCGGCGAAAAAGAGGCGGAAGCGCGCGCTGAAGTTTCCGCAAATCCGCTTGTCGCGTATGGCGCGACGTTGCTCTCCGTGCTCATCACCGCTTCCTACGCGCTCTGCATGCAAATCGGCGATGGCGATATCCTCTTTGTTTACGATGGCGGCGCGACCTCGCGCCCCGTGCCGCCCGATCCGCGGCTCATCGCCAATCAAACGACTTCACTCTGCCAGCCCGAGGCCGCGCGCGATTTTCGCCTGCACATTGAAGCGCCGCTCGTGCGCGCGCCCACGCTCGTGCTTGTCTCCACCGACGGGTACGCGAACTCGTTCGCCAGCGACGCGGATTTTCTCCAGATCGGCGCGGACTTCCTCGCCATGGCGCGCGAGCACGGTCTTCCCGGCGTGGCCGAGCGGCTGCCGGGAATTTTGCGCGAGGCCTCGGAAAAAGGCAGTGGAGACGACGTGACCTTCGGCATCATGCGCCGCGAAAATGTTGACGGCGGGGAGGACGACGTGGGCGAAAACGCACGCAAAGTCGAGATGGATTCGCTGCGCACACGGCTGGAAGCGAAATTGCAAACCATCGAGCGCCGCATCGCGCTGCAAATGTGGCTGCTGATTGTCGCCCTGGTGCTGGCCGTCGCGGCGCTGGCTGTGGGACTTGTGTCTCACGCGCCGAAATTTCTTCCGGGCAATCCGATTGTGAATCCGACGACGAGTTCGCCCGGGCAATCATCGGGTGAGGAGCCCGGCAAGAGTCCTTCCGGTTCGACCAAGCCCGCAACGTCGGCCCCCGAAAGCCCCGCGTCCGCTCCGAAAACGCCGCCAAAATCGGGCGGCCACTGAAATTACCGCCGCACCGCCCAGGCAAGCCCGTCGGGATTTCCGCCGACGTCAATGCGGCCGACCATTTCCAGCGTCGCAAGATTAATCACGGCCACATAATTTTCAGGAGAGCACGCCACGAATGCGCGCGCGCCATCCGGTCGCATCACAATGCCTGCGGCGCCGCGGCCGACCGCGATTCGTTTGATCACCTTGCGCGTCGCGGCGTCAATCACGGTGAGCGCGGGATTTGCTCCGCTCGCTGCGGCTCCGGGCCCTCCGCCCAAACCGGCGACCAGAACACGCTTTCCATCCGGCGTAAACTTCAGCCGGTTTGCACCGCGCACATCCGCTGCCAGAGTTTGCGTAACGCTCTTGGTGGCAACATCAATGATCGAGATCGTTCCGTCACCGGCGTTCGCCACCCAAATTTCTTTCCCATCGGGCGAAACATCAAATCCCTCCGAGCCGTTGCCGACTGTGATCACCGTCTGATTCCAATCACCTCCGGGAGGACCTTGTGGCCCGCGGCCCGGCCCCTGCATGGGTGGTGATTGCGGGGGTGGTGAAGCCGGTGGACCATTCGGCGGACCGCCGCGTGTCGGTGGTGTTGCCACGGGTGGCGCCATGGCGGGTGCGCCCGATGGCGGCCCGGCGAGGCCGTTTCCAGGTGCAGGTGCATTGCTCTGCGGCGGCCCGCCGCGGCCTGGCGCTCCACTCGCAGATTTTTCGATGATGCTGACCGTGGCGGAGCTTACATTCGTCGTCGCAATCCGCTTCAGATCCGGCCAAACGTAAATCATGTGCGTTCGGTTTTGTCCCGTGCCGAAAATCCAATCCACGCTCTGCGTCGCCGGATCGTAACTGCCAATCGCTTTGGCCACTTCCGCCGTGAACCAAACTTTTCCGCCTATGAAAAATAATCCATGCGGCCCGCGCAATGCGCCGAGATCAATGCTCGGCAGCGCCTTCTGTGCCACGAGATCCACGACCGCGAGCGTGTTGTACGCGCCGCTGCCGTAATTCGACACGTACGCAGTCTTCCCGTCGGTGGACGCAATCACTTCGTGCGGATCATTGCCCACCGGAATTCGCGCAATCACTTCGAGCGTTGCGGGATTCACGATCGCCAGCGTTCGGTCCGTCTTGGAAAGGGCCAGCAGTGATTCCGAAGGAGTTTCCGCAGGTGTCGCGGCGGATGAAGCGGTAGTTGCGCCGCCGGGCCGCGCGGCGTTCGAGCCAAGCACCGAGGACAGCACAATCAGCGAAGCCAGCGTGATTTTCAGGGTTGCTGTAATTCTCATCGTAGGATCTCCGGGCGAATCCGGTTCAATCTATATGCGTCTCCATCAGCTTTTGCAACTTTCCATTTTCAGATCGGCATTCCGCTTCGCCAACCACGGCTTCTGCCCGAGAGCGGAAATTCTTGATAATCTTATTCTGTCATGAAGCGCCTATCGCAACGTCGAACGCGGAAAATCCTCCTCGTTGTGGGCCTGTTTATCGTTGCGCTGGCAGTCCTGGCGAACGTGCTCGCGGTCGGGATTCGCAGCGACATCAAAAGCAGCATAAAAAGATCTCTCGAAGACCGCTACGAAAGCGTCGCCGAAATCCGTGATTTTCAGGTCTCGCTCTTTCCGCAGGTTCATGCTGTCGCGCGGGGAATCGTGCTCCGATATCAGGGGCGCACGGACATCCCGCCGCTGATCACGATCGACAAAATGACTTTGTCCACGGGTCTCATCGGCTTGCTTCGATCGCCGAAACATGTGGCCAGCGTTCACCTCGAGGGATTGCAAATGCGCGTTCCATCGCGAACGGAGCGCGCAGCCAGCGCAAACGTCAATTTTGCAAATAAAATTGCGATCCCGATGGTGGTTGACGAAATGACCTCCGGCGAGGCGCTGCTCGAAACTCTGCCACAAGAAAAGGGAATCCTTCCGCACGAATTCCATATTCGCCGCTTCGTTATCGAGTCGTACGGTCTTGACCGCCCATCTCCATTTCACGCGACGCTGATAAATTTCGAGCCGCCGGGCGATATCGAATCCGAAGGAGAATTCGGGCCCTGGCATCCCGATGAGCCGGGCGGCACGCCGCTGGAGGCGACGTATCGTTTCGCTTCCGGAGACCTGGCGTCGCTCCGCGCGATATCCGGGACTCTTTCTTCCACGGGAAAATATGGCGGCGTGCTGGACCACATTGATGTGGAAGGTTTTACGGACACGCCCAACTTCGCCCTGAAAGACGTCGGGAATTCCGTCTCGCTCAAGACGCATTATTTCGCCACGCTCGACGGAACGAACGGGAATACATATCTGAAATCAATCGAAGTGCGCCTCCTCCATTCAACAATTAATGTGAGCGGCGAAATTTCACCGACGCCCGGAGTGAATGGGCGCCACATCGCTCTCAAATTCAATTCGCAGGATGCGCGGCTCGAGGATTTCCTGCTTCTCGCGGCGAAAGGCAAAGAGCCTGCCATGCGCGGCGCGATCAGCCTCGAAATGATGATTGACGTTCCCGCGGGCGATGAACCACTCATCAACAGCTTGTCGCTCCGCGGCCGGTTCGGAGTCGCCGGCGGGTCGCTTACCTCCGCAAGCGCGCAGAACAAACTTGATTCGCTGAGCCGCGGCGGACAAGGCCAACCGAAGAACGAGTTGATTCAAGATGTGATCTCAGACCTCCGCGGCCGCTTTACTTTTGGGAAAGGAGTCGTCACGGTCTCGAGTCTTACATTCAGCGTGCCCGGCGCAATCGTGCAACTGGGCGGAACCTACAAAGTGCTCGCCGATGATCTTGATCTTCATGGACACCTGTTGCTGGACGTCAAGCTCTCGAAAGCGACCACCGGGGCAAAATCATTTTTCCTGAAGTTTGCCGATTCGTATTTCAAGAGCGTCGCCGGCGGTGCGTCCGTTCCAATCAAGGTCACGGGAAGCCGACACGATCCCGCCTTCGGTCTCGATTTACATAACAGCGCGAATCAGAAGTGACCCTCCTATGCTGAAGCTTCGGAGGGCAGGCCCCTCCCGACCGAAAGCGTCGGTTCCGATTCAGGGCATCGGGATGCAAAATGCGCAGACCAAGACGCGCGCCATCCCGATTGAAACCATCGGGAGGCAAAATGCGCTACCCCCACCCCCCTTTTTTGTAAGTGATAGAAAACACTGGTAGTTACGTGTGACATGGTCTGTAAGTGATAGAAAACACAGGGGCGTTTTTGCGGCAATTTGCTGCGTAGTCCGTAAGTGATAGAAAACACTGGTAGTTACGGCCTTGATCTGGCGCGGGTTGCGTACCGCAGGCCTGCCTAGCCGGCAGGCGAGCTTCACGATGTGAGTTCCATTCTGGGAAACCCCGCACAGGCTGAAGCCTGTGTTACCCGGGTTCACGGCCAGCAGGAAGTACGGCGACGAGATCATGGGGCATGTTACAATAAGGGTAAACTAATGTCAAGAGAATTGTTTAGGAATTAGGGGAAGATTTGTTACAAAACCTATTCGAATGAGTGTTCGAATGAGAGAATCGAGGGAAAACGGATCATTGAGTCGTACGCGGGATGATAGGATTGCGATCCTTAGTCAAGTAAAACTCCATCCCAAACAATTCCCGGCGCAACCGCCGCGAGAAATATGAGCCCTCGCTCATTGCGCGCTTTCCCTGAATGCAAATCAAGAGCAATGCCGAGCGCGGCGCCAGACGTCGATGCACCGAGGTTGCCACAGAACTTGGTGATGAGAGGGACCTTATCTCGCGGCAGCTTCGCGCGCCTGAGAAGAATTTCCGTGACGCGGTGATTCGGCTGATGCAGTGCGAACGCACTCGCATCTTCGCGGCTCTTCCCAGACCGAATCTCAAGTTCGCTGATGGTCTTTTCAAGGAGGTCGATGGCGGCCTGAGCCAGAGCCTCTCCATGAAAATCCAAAACGATGGATTCGTTTGTGGCCCGGCGCAATTGCAGAGCTGATGAATACATCCCGGCGCACCCGCCAACGCTCGAATGGATTGAATAAGGCAAATAGTTCGTACCCGGAGCATCGCGGCTTATGAGGAATGCGCATGCACCGTCACCGAACAGCCCGCCGAATTCACCGGGTACTTTCCCCGGGGCAAGAATGCGGCTGTGCACATCGGACGAAACAACCAAGATATTCCTTCCGCCCGGCCGGGAGAGGAATGATTGAGCGACGGCAAAAGATTTTGCGATACCTGTGCAACCACCCCCGATATCAAGTGAGCGGCAAGATTGAGGAGCAAGAAGGGATGAATGGATGCAAGCTGCGAAGGCCGGAAATCCTTGAAATGTTTCGCTGGTTGCCAAGATCCAATCGAGTTCCTCCGTTGAGCAGCCCGATTTCTGAAGTGCGCCACGCGCCGCGTTCATCGCCAGAAACACTTCGTCTTCTCCCTGTGCAGCGCGCCGGATAGTTTCGATTCCTGCGCGTTCTTTCAATGTGCCCGCGGGCAGCCCGAATTCTGCATCGATGAGATTGGAAGGAACGGCGACTCCTCCAAGCGATGTGCCCCACCCAACGAGCAGCGCTTGCGCGCCGAACTCTCCCACCTGCAGTGGGCGTGTGGCGGCTCCCACAGCGACCCTTTCTTCAAACCGGACGAGCGCCCCGCGGACAATTTCTACTGCAGAACGGGTGGTACGTGGAGGGTCTGCACCATCATGACCAAACAAGTTAGGATAGCCCAGCGACTTTTCGACGCAGAGCAAGAGATCGACATGCCCCATCGAGTCGAGATGTCTGCCCGTGATCCAGTCTTCATCATCCTCCGGAAGTCTGGAATCCGCTGGAAGAACGAAGCGCAGGCATTTCCTGATTGTTTCACGAATCTGAGTCGAATTTTCAGAATTGGCGCTCATATCCTTGGCGTTTGTCCGGGAGGCAAATCATCCAAATGGCTCCCGCCATTCCGGACGTGGAAGCGGGAAGAGTGAATCCAGCATCAGCCAACAGCGCCCATCCCACGACGGGCGTGACAATCCAATTCTTGCGAATCGATGAGAAGAATTTGTGATTTGTTTCTCGATGAACGAGTTGAAGAATTTATCGAGCCGTGCAGAAAGATCATGTTGGTCGCCAGTTGCGCCAACGATTCGCTCTATGAACACATGCCAGTCACGGTCTATAAGCGGCAGACTGTTCAAGGTATCTCCCGATTTAAGTGCCAGGGCGACACGAATCTTGGGTGGAAAAAATCTAAACGTGAAGCTGACGGAGCGAATGTCGCAGCCGCAAATAGATCTGCACGCACTGTCTGGGTCAACAAAGACTGCACTCCCTCCCTTGGGGCTCAGACGTGGACGGCAGCCGAAAAGCTCCTCAACTGATCCTGCGGTCTCCGCTTTATTGAGGCAAGTAATTAACTCGGCCTCCGTCAAAGCCCCCAACTTCCGATGGTCCTTAACAATGCGATCTTCAATGTGAGGCGTTAGCACAGGGCATGTGGATACATCACATCCGACCAGATCTCCTCGCGAATAAGGAAAGCTTGCCCACCTGTCCGTGCCAGGAGAAGTTGGACGCTTGGATCGGTATCCACCGTCTTGAATCTTTTCGATCCCTATGACGCACAGGCCCCATTCCATCCGAGTGATTTCGCTAATCAGCAATTCCGTCATTGGTCTGTTTGCGGACACGTTTGCGAGTTGGCTTTGCGGCCTCTGGCGTCACGAGGTGTGTGATCTTTACGACGTGACCCTGACTGCGTAAATACTCGGCCAGGATGTCCGCGACCAATCTTCTGTGACATTTCTCTGGGCCCGGTTCAGAGCAGAGTAGTGCAACTGTCCCCTTCAGATCCAAATGCTCCAAGGATCGCGGGACACCACGGTCGCGCATCAGCTCGATGAAACGCGTCTCATATTCGGACCAATCCTTTGTCGCTCGATACGATTCGCGGATTCCTTTACTGGGCGCGAGCTTCAGTTCGTGAACATATACTATGTCGGTTATAACGCGCAAGAAATAAGATAAGTCGGGATATTTTGCAAATGCGGAGAGTTGGCCGCCTCTGTTTTCGCGGATGTCGATTAATTTCTGAACGCCAGCGTTGCGGAGGAGATCAAAGAACTCTTCGGCGGTCTTGCCTGCAAATCCGATGGTCGTGATATTGATTTCCACCGACGCTACCAGGGTTCAAGGACGCGGGGATCGATTCGGAAGGCGCACTTTTCTGCTTGGGCGACGTAGGCCTCTTCGAGGGCAGTCTCGCGGTCCGAGGAAAATAATGCGCCGGTCGCTACGTCGCCAAACCCTTGCGTATTCAACAAGCGGTCTTCAGCGTCGCGCTGCGATTCGATGATTCCGCCTTTGCGGATGTGCGATGGCTCGATGCCCAACGGAGTGAGTTCCGGGCAGATCATCAGGAACCGGTGGCAGGTGAGAGGGTCTTCTTCCGCGCACATTAGCGCGACGCAATTGTGCTCCAATTCTATTTGAATGCGTTCAATGCCCGTCCGGAAACCGGACGATTTTCTGCGCGCGCGATAATCCACGAGTCCATCGCCACGATAACCTTTGGGATCATCCGGCCTGCCCCCGAGTTCATCGCCGAGAAACAAGTATCGGATACCCGCGGCGGGCAACGCCTGCTCCAGCTCGATGCGGTCGAAGTGAGGGAAGCGAGCGCTTTGCGGCCTGCTTCTGACGTCGACGAGCAATGAGACGCCGGGACGGCAGAGCAAATTCAAGAAGGCGGAAAAATCCGCCGCTGAGTGTCCTACCGTGAATAAGAGGCCAGCCATGAGTTGGGGAGGTTGCCGCCGCATTTACCGCAGCGTCAAAGATGATTCTGCACCAATTAGAGCGCGCCATCAAGGTTGGAGGGAGGGGATTAAGGGTGCCGTGCCTATCGGCAGGCAGGCTTCGGCGTGACGGGAGTGGGGAGGATGAGGCGGGAAAATAGCGCGGGCAAAAGAGGGTGCAGCGAGCAGCGGCCCTACATAAGATTAAGGCAACGCCGGAATTGAAGAGGGCGGGTAGATGCTGTATATTTCGCGAGCAGAGTACCTGCCACGAAAGACCGCCGATGAGCGAAATCCTGCGTCCGGGCCAAGCCGTATACACCGCATCCCAACACCAGCCCATCACGATTGCAAAATTCATCGCGGGCGGCGGACAGGGGGAAGTGTATCGCGCGGATTTTTCGGGACAGCCCGTGGCGGTGAAATGGTATTTCGCGAATTATCCGGAGCAGGACAAGCTGCGCACGCGTCTGCGCGATTTGATCGGGATCGGGTCGCCATCGGAGCGGTTCCTATGGCCCTTTGGGCTGGTGGAATCGCCGGGGGTGCCTGCGTTCGGATACGTGATGCCGCTGGCGGCGATGCCTCCGTTCCAGAGTCTGCCGGCGATCTGGAGCCAGGAGCCGCGTCCTTCGATGCACGTGCTTTCGACGACGGGGATGAACCTGGCGCACTGCTTCATGCAGGTGCATTCGCAGGGATTGTGTTACCGCGACATCAGCGACGGAAATATTTTCTTCGATCCGGGAACAGGCGAAGTGCTGATCGCGGACAACGACAATGTGAGCGTGAAAGACGTGGCCTGCGAAGTGGCGGGCACGCGGGGATACATGGCTCCGGAAGTGGTGCGGCGCGAAGCGAGCCCCAGCCGGATGACGGACCTGCACTCGCTGGCGGTGGTGCTCTTTCAGATTTTGATGGTGCAGCATCCGCTGGTGGGCAAGCGTGAGCTGGAGATGCCGCTGCACATCGGAAGCAACCACTCGATTTATTACGGGTCGAATCCGGTGTTTGTGTTCGACCCGGTGGACAAATCCAACGAGTTGCTGCCGGGCTACCGCGAATACGAGGCGGCGCTTTATTACTGGCCCATCTACCCACAATTTGTGCGCGATTCATTCACACAGGCGTTTACGATCGGGCTGCGCGATCCGGATAGCCGCGTGGGCGACGCGGAATGGCGGCGGGAATTCGCGCGTCTGCGCGACTGCATTTTTTATTGCCCCGGATGCGGGGAAGAATGTTTTCTGGATGGAGACGCGGTGCGGGCGGCGGGAGGAAAAATGGCTCCGTGCCGGCATTGCGGCGGCGTGCCTCCTATCCCGCCGTATATCCGCATCGGGAAAAACCGCGTGGTGCTGAACCCGGATACGCGGCTCTATCCGCACCATGTAGATACGCGGCGGCCATTTGATTTTTCGCAGCCGGTGGCGGCGGTGAGCGCGGGGCCGCCGGAGGCGCTGAAAAATCTTTCGACGCAAAAATGGGTGATGCGGACGAGCGAGGGCAGCACGTCGGATATTTTGCCCGGGGCGGTGGTGCCGCTTGCGGACCGGAGTACAATTAATTTCGGCACACTGGAAGGAGTGGTGCGGCTGTGAGCCGCGCCGATGTTTAGGAAATTTATGAACGATCTCGCGCGGCAAAAACTGGTGAAACTGGTGGACACGCAGACTCCGGCGCTGCTGGAGGATTCGGAGCGGTTTGAAGCGTTTCTGCGCGACTATTGCGGGGAATGCAAGCCGGAGATATCGGCGATCCTTGCGGCGCTGGATGAGGATATCCCGCGGGATTTACGGCGCATGCGCAGCCAGCCTTACGCGCTGCTGCGGGAACAACTGGCGAACCGGCTGCAGGACGAACGCAGTCTGCATCAGGAGGCCGCGCTGTGGGCAGTGGAATCATGGGCGGTTGCGCTGGAGATTGCGCCGGGAAGCCAGAGGCTGCATGGCGGGGCGGGGGCGGCGTCGCTGGATAACGGCGGAGCTGCGTATGTTGCCGCGCAACAACCGGCGGGTTCGGCATTTCCATCGCAACAGCGCACGCCGGCGCCGATTGTTTCTCCGGGTTATGGATCGCCGGGAGTTGTTTCGCCGCCGACTATTTTGCCGGATGGGCCGCCGGTTACGATTTATCCGCGGAACACTCCTATTGGCGGCGGAGCGCCCGCGCAGCCAATGGCGCAGGCCCCCGCGTGGCAACAGGGATGGACGCCCGTGGCAGGAGCGGCGCAGGCGATGCCGACCCCACCAAAACACAATTCGTTTTTGGTGGGCGGAATTTGTGTGGGCGTGGCGGTGTTGATGGGCCTTCTAGTGAGCACGGCGAGCAGCGGCGAGGGGACGTTTGGCGGGCTGCTGGAAGTGGTGTTCGCGCTCGCGGGGGCGGTGGAGTTGCTGCTTGGGCTGGTGCGCAATTATCTGGAAAAGCCGCAGCCTCCGGATTTCGTGACGTCGTCAATACCATTTTGGATGAAGATGTTCGCGACGGAAGACCGGATTCTCGGGATGTTTGCGTCAAAGCACGGCGCTCCGATTCCGGAGAATGCGCCGGGCGCCGCGCCGGCGGTTTTTCCTCCGCCGCAGACCGCCCCCGCGCAACCTTCCGGGAATACAGCGGCGGCGCAACCCGCCGCGGGTTCCCTGCCAGCGCAAGGCGCTCCGCAGGCGGGTACGGTCTTTTGCATTGCGTGCGGGACGACGAATGCCGCAGGGGCTATTTTTTGCTTGTCTTGCGGAGAAAGAATGTACTACCCAAGCGCGTCGGAAAATTCACCGGCAAACTGACGGATATTGATTGACACGCATCCGCGAGCTTGCAGGCCCGCGGAGAAAAAATCCCGCCAAAAATATTTCGAACTCCAACCGCGTTAGTGAGAGGTTTGACCTGACTTCGGGTTCGTCGGCGTCGTGGAGCCTGATTTCGGCTTCGCCGGCGTTGTTGTGGTGGTCTTCGGAGTTGTTGCGCCCTTCTTCGTCGTGCCCGGGGTTGCGGCGCCTGGCTTTCCAGTATTCGTCTTCGGAGCCGCGGGCGGTGTGCTTGATTTCGACCTAGCAGGAGCCATCGTCTGGGAAGTTATGCCAGCGTTGGCGGGAAGGCCGGCCAAATCCGGAAAGCGGCGGCGAAGCTCGTTGACGGTCATGTCTCCCTTGCGAATGCGATCGAGCGTGAAAGTTCCGTCCGAATTCGAATGAGAGGTCGCGAAAATCGTGTCGCCGGCGTGGAAATCGCTCAGCTTCAAGGGCTTGCCGTTTTCGTCAAAATATTGGGTTTTGTCCGACAGCTGATAGACCACGGCAATTTCCGTAGGTTTCAGCAGAATCAACGCGTTGTGCACGCGGTCCACAGAAGAGACGACGAAGAAATCGTCGCTGGGCTTGGCCGGAGTGGTCTGGGCATGAACCGAGATTGAAAGAAACATCAGGGCGGCGCAAAACGCGCCCAAGAAAATTTGTTTTGTGAGCTTATTCATAACGGAGGGCCTCAATCGGATCGAGAGATGCGGCCTTGCGAGCCGGATAATAGCCAAAGATTACGCCGACAGCGGCGGAGAAGATGACGGAAATCACCACGGAAGAAACGGGAACTTGCGTGGGCCATTTCAGCATCGCAGAAACGCCGCTGGAGGCGAAGAAGCCGAAGATGACGCCGATGGCTCCGCCGAACATGCTGAGCGTGACCGCTTCACTTAAGAACTGGCGGCGCACGTCGGATTCCGTGGCGCCGACGGCCATGCGGACGCCGATCTCGCGGGTCCGCTCGGTGACGGAGACGAGCATGATGTTCATGATGCCGATGCCGCCGACGACGAGAGAAACTGAGGCGATTGCCGCGAGCAGAATTTCCATCAAATTGAGTGTTTGCTGGCGCGCCTGAGCAAGGTCGGTAGGGTTCCGGATAATGAAATCATCGGGCTCATCGGAACGGAGGTGATGGCGCTGGCGAAGCAGCGCAGCAATCTGCTGTTGCGCGGGATCCATTTCCTCAGAGGAGACCGCGGAAACCGTGATGCTCTGGAGCCAGTAAATGCCGGCCAGTTTTTTCATTACGGTGGTGTACGGGACGACGAGCGTGTCGTCCTGATCCTGGCCATAAGGATTGAGTCCCTTGGGGACAAGCTCGCCAATCACACGGAAGGGAAGCGAAGAGATGCGGATGGTCTGCCCGACGGGGTTGGCATCGCCAAACAAGTTCTGAGCGACAGTACGACCGATCAAGCAAACATCGGCTTCCGTATCAACATCATGATCGCTAAAAGCACTGCCCCGCTGCAATGGCCAATGACGTATTTGAAGCCAATCCGGCGAAGCTCCGGTTACCCGGGTGTTCCAATTCTGGTTGCCGAAAACGATCTGCGCGCCCGAGCTAACTCCCGGTGAAACGCGGCTAATCAGCGGAATCTGTTGCTGGATGGCAGTGGCATCCGCGGGAGTAAGTGACTTTGTAGCCTGATTGCCAAGATGGACGCCCCCCAGGTTCACGCTGCCTGCATTGATGGTGATGATGTTCTCACCCAGGCTGTTGATTTGATCCTGCACCTGCGCCGAGGCCCCTTCGCCAATGGCAACGGTGCAGATGACGGCGCCAACGCCGATGATGATACCGAGCATAGTGAGTGCGGTGCGCATTTTGTTGCGCGCCAAGGCCCGGAAGGCGACGCGAATGACTTCACTAAACTTCATCGCCCACCTCCGCGACCACCGCCACCGGGGCCCCCGCGACCGGGCTGTTGTTGAAAGGGATTGGTCCCGCTGCTGGCAGCGGACTTACTGCCGCCTTCCTGGAATGTGACAAGTTGATCGCCTTCACTCAGATTGCCGCTGATCATCTGCGTGTTGATGTAGTCCGTGATTCCGGTTTTTACGGCAAGCGGGACAAGCGACTTTCCATCGGCGGACCTTTTCCAAACAACCTGCATGCCCTGCAAGTGCGAGGTGTATGCGGTGCGTGGGATCTTGTTGGCCTTATAAAGCGCGACCAGTTCTGCGTAGGGCATGTCGGGCGTGTAAGAAAGCGCGGCATTGGGAATCATAATGGCGTTATCCACCTGGCCGGTTGGAATGGTGACGTAAGCGGTTTCGCCAGGCAGAATTTTTTGATCGGGATTCTCAAAGTCCACGACGGTGTCGTAGGTTACGACGTTTTGCACGGTGGTGGCATTCAAGTGGATGACGTCCACACGGCCATGGAAGAGCTCGTTGGGAAAAGCATCGACGGCGAAAGTGACTTCCGTGCCAAGGTGGATGTTACCGGTGTCGGATTCATCGGTCTTGGCGTAAATCTGCATGTGCTTGAGTTCCTGAGCAATCGTGAAAACGTTCGGCGCCTGCAGTGAGGCGGCAACGGACTGACCGACGGTGATGCTCCGTGCGACAACGATGCCGTCAATGGGAGAAACGATTGTGGAATAGCGGAGGTTGGTTTCGGCCTGATCGAGCGAGCCCTGCTGCGCCACGACCTGAGCCTTCGCCTCATCCAGTTGGGCCTTGGACTGTTCGAGTTGCGCCCGGGCCTGGGCCGTTTGCGCTTGAGCAGCAACGACGGCTGCATCGGCCTGCGCCAAATTGGAGATCGCCAGGTCGTCGGTGTCCTTGGTGTCAATGCCCGCCACGGTGAGGTCATGGACACGCTTGGTGTTCACGCGGGTGTAGTCCGCCTCGGCTTGAAGCTTTGCGACGTTGGCCACATCGGAATCAATTGTGGCCTGCATGGAGTTGATGTTCGCCATGAGGTTTTGAACGTTAGCCTTTGCGTTGTTCAAATTGCCCAGCGCCGTCTCATATTGCGCCTGGTAGTAGGCCGGGTCGAGTTGCGCCAGCACCTGGCCGGCGTGCACGTTGGTGTTGTAGTCCGCAAAAACGTATTCGACCGTACCGGAAATGAAGGAGCCTACCGGGACCGTGGTGAGGGGATTGACGGTGCCCGTGGCCTGGACGACCGCAGTGATCGAGCCTTTGCTGACCGTGGCCATGGTGTACCTAATCTCAGATCCCTTGCTTCTGTAATAGAAATAAGTGGGCGTGCCACCCACGACGATGACAAGGCAAAGGAAAGTGGCAATCCGGTGCTTCCCAAAAAAGCTGAAGATTTTCATGTACGGTGCACCCTAATTAGATTTAACAATTCGGTCTTGCTTAGCCCGACCCAGCTCCCGGGGAAAGGAAGCCCCCTCCGACTCGGTCACATGGCAACAGCCTGCAGGTCCGCTATATAAGTGACGTATTGGAGCCCGGCCCGGTTACGACGAGCTTCATGTCCCAGCCTGAGGGCTAGGCGGCGGTCATTATCACAGATTTGGGGCGGAGGGGGAAATGGAGAAAGTGATGGCAGGCTCGTGGGGACTCGAACCCCAGACCTGGCCGACTCAAGGCGTCGGCCCGCTCTAACCAACCGATGTTTGAATCAATTCTGCAATTTTTCGTGCAGATTTCCAGACCTTGATTTTCAATTCCCGGCGCCGCGCATCGGGCAAATCCGCGAAAAACTCCTGATAAACGAGTTTCCACGGCCCTCGGCCGCGCGTGGCAGGTGAGTGACCACGCGCGTGCTCGGACATCCGTCGAGGGATATCTGTCGTTGAGCCCACGTAAAATCTTCCAGTGGATTCGCTTTTAAGTACGTAGAGAAAAGCCATGCGAGTTTAGGGATGGTAGGCTCGTGGGGACTCGAACCCCAGACCTCTACCGTGTCAAGGTAGCGCTCTAACCAACTGAGCTACGAGCCTACGGGGTGCGGTAATTCTAGCACAGGCGAAATCGAGGTAGCGGGCCCCGTGGCCCTTGCGCGGCGTGCTCAACCGGGAGCGGCATCGCGGCGGTTCCGTTGACTCACCGAAGAGCGCGGCGTAAAGTACACCACAGGAGCAACTGCCCAAACTGCCTGGAAGTCAAGAAGTTGCATCTACGCAAGAGATGAATGAACCATACCGGACTTCGCACATCACAGGAGATTGCGATGAAATATTTTAGGCTGTATTGCACGACGATTGCGGCTTTGCTGGCTCTGCTTCTGGTTGGCGCGTGCACAATTTCCGCCGGCGCCCGCTCCAACAGCGGAAAGCAACAACAGAACCCACCGCCGCCAAAAAAGACTTCATCGTCATCGTCATCAAAATCAAAGACGCCGCCAAAACCAAAAAATACGACACCGCCCAAGGGCAACGTGCAGAATTCCGGGAACTCTTCGAATAAAGGCGGGTCCAAGACATCAGGGAACAACTCCACTGGCAACAACCCGAACGGTGGCAATACCAAGGGCGGCCCAGCCACCCCGGGCAACAAGACGACGGGAACGGGCTCGACGAATGGGTCAAGGAGCAACGGCGGGCGCAATACGGGAAACAATTCCACGAATGCCGGGAATCGCGGGAACACTGGCAGCTCCACGAAGGGCGGCCCGGCTCACCAATATACGGCGAGCAATGGGGCCGTCGTGACAACGCGCGCAGGCGGAGGAGTAGCGCGAATTGAAAGCCACGGCACGGTGATCACGCACGGCATAAACGGCGAGCGGCAAATCGTGACGCCGATTGCGGGCGGCGGCCGCATTGTGACCACGGGACGGAGCGGGTTCGTGGAGCACAACGTGGTTTACGGCGGCCACACATTCGTCAGCCGGACCTACGTGGTCGGCGGGCGATCCTTCGTGCGCGTGTACGCGCCGTTTAGCTACCGCGGTGTGACGTATTACGGATTCGTGCCTGGGTTTTACTTCCGCCCGGCGTTCTACGCATGGGGCTTTGCGCCCTGGGGTGTGGGAATAAGCTTTGGATGGGGCTGGGGCGGAGCGGCGTGGTTCGGTTTCTACGCCGGCTTTTTCCAGCCCTATCCACTCTACGCTGGGCCGACATTTTGGCTGACGGATTATCTGATCGCCCAGAACCTGCAGCTTGCCTACGAGAACCAACAGCTCGCGGCGGCGAATGCAGGGCAATATGGGCCGCCTCCGGAGGACCCCAACGCGGAACAGAATCCAACCCCGTTGAGCCCGGAAGTGAAACAGGCGATCGCGGATGAGGTGCAAAGACAGCTTGCCCTTCAAGAGCAACAAGCGGCGCAACCGGCGAGCGCCATTCCGCCGGCGGGCGGCAACTACGTTCCTCCCGCGCTGGACCCGCAGATGAGCACGTTCATCGTGTCGTCAAACCTCGAGGTGAACTACAACGGCCAGTCGTGCGAGCTCACGCCCGGCGATGTGATTGTCCGGATAGACGATAATCCGGGGCCGGACAATGCAGTAGAAACAAAAGTAACCAACAGCAAAAAGGGCGACTGCCGAGCGGGAGACCGGCCGCGAATCCTGGTGAGCGATCTGCAAGAAATGCAGAACCAATTTACGGCGCGGATTGACGCAGGGATGCAGCAGCTCGCCGCAAACCAGGGCAAGAATGGAATTCCCGCAGCACCGGCGGGCTCAACGACAACAACGACCGGGCCCGTGCCCATGCAGCCGGACCCGAATGCAGCGCAACTTTTGCAAAACCAGCAGGCAACCGCGAACGCAACCGAGGCGGCGATTAAGCCGAGTGGTTCAGGAAACCAGTAACGCGGGTCAACGCAGTAAGTGCGAAGGAATGTTGGAAGATCGAGGGCGCCATCGGCAGTGTTCCGGTGGCGCCCTTGCTTTAGAGGACTCTTCGAGACAAATGAAGCGCGCGGCGGAGAGATTCGTCTCTTGACACAAGGTAATTGTTTTCGTATCTTTGGTTTGTAAAACTCAAGCCGCAAGGGCCTGGGTTTTCATGCAGAGTGGCCGAGGGAACGGGCCCGAAGACGCCACGGCAACCGGTGGAGCGCACAGCTCTTCATCCGGTGCCAATTCCCGCCCCGAGTCGCGGGGGGACATGGGAATTTAGGCGAACACCTAATACTCCTTCCCCAGACTTGAAGGACCGAAAGCGCAGGATGTTCGCGCGCTACGCTTGAATTCGCGCGAATGGCCGTCGCCGCGGATGCCTTTATGCCGCAATTTACAGACTCGGCTGGAAAAAAGTGAAGGCGCGATGAGCGAACTTTACCAGTTGAGATGCCGCGAGTGCGGCAAGCTCTGGGGGAATATCCCGCGGTCGTACTGCGCGGATTGCATTTCGCCGCTGGAGATTGTGTATGACTACGCGAAGGTGTGCGAGCGGCTTTCGCGCGACATTATCGCGGGGCGCGCGGGGAATCTTTGGCGCTACGCGGAGCTGTTGCCGCTGCCGGAGGGATTCCAATCGGATCTGGCTGCGGGATTCACTCCTCTGGTGCGCGCGCATGGGCTGGGCAATAGGATATTTCGCGACGCCGGGCCCGGCGCGACGAATCTGTACATCAAGAATGACGCGGTGTGCTTCCCGTCGCTTTCATTTAAGGACCGGGTGGTTGCGGTGGCGCTTTCCGCGGCGCGCCGATTCGGATTTGAAGTGGTGGGGTGCTCTTCCACGGGCAACCTCGCGAATGCGGTGGCCGCGCAGGCTGCGCGCGAAGGATTTCAGGCGTGCATCTTCATTCCCGCCGATCTGGAAGCCGCGAAAATTCTGAACACTCAGGTTTATGGCGCGCGTGTGGTTCGGATCGCCGGCAACTACGATCAGGTGAACCGCTTGTGCGCACAGATTGCGGATGCATATCCCTGGGGATTTGTGAATGTGAACCTGCGGCCTTATTACGCTGAGGGTTCGAAGACGGTTGGATTTGAGATTGCCGAGCAGCTTGGCTGGCGGCTTCCGGACAACGTTGTCGTCCCGATGGCGGGCGGGTCGTTAATCTCCAAAATCGCGAAAGCTTTCCGGGAATTAGCGGAGCTTGGATTCGTCGAACCAAAGCAGGTGAAATTTTTTGGGGCGCAGGCGACAGGCTGCTCGCCGATTTCCGACGCGGTTAAAAATAACAAGGACCAGTTCGATCCACAAAAGCCAAACACGATTGCGCGGTCGCTGGCCATCGGGAATCCCGCTGACGGCAATTTCGCCGCGGCGGCAATTCGAGCGAGCGGCGGATGGGCGGAAGACGTGAGCGATGCGGAGATTGTTGATGCAATCGATTTGCTGGCCGGGACAGAAGGAATTTTCGCGGAAACGGCGGGCGGCGTCACGCTGGGCGTGACGCAAAAACTAATCGCGCAGGGAAGAATCAGCGCGGGTGAGACGACGGTCATTTGCGTCACTGGAAATGGATTGAAGACGACGGACGCGCTGGCGGGGCGATTCGCGCTGGCCGAACCGATTGCGCCCCGATTGGCGGATTTCGAGCGCGAGATGGGCGCGGCGCAAACGGCGACCGCGGCGGACAGCGCGGCAGCGGGCGCGGCGGGAGGGCGATGAAAATGCCCGGAACAACGCCCCAAAAAGGTGGCTGGTTTACGGCATCGGCTCCGGCTAGCTCCGCGAATCTTGGCTGCGCATTTGATTGCGCCGCGCTGGCGTTGAACATTCGCATGCGGGCTTCGGCAACGCTGCGCGCGCAAGCCGGCTTCGCCGTGACGTATCGAGGGCCACATGCGGAGCGCGTGCCCTGCGATGCTTCCAATTTGGTTGTGCAGGGGATATTGCGCTACGCGCGGCTGCGCGGAGTTGAATTTCGCGGCGCGGAGATTGAAATCGAGAGCGAAATTCCAGTAGGGGTTGGGCTGGGGTCGAGCGCAGCCGCGACGGTGTGCGGGTTATTTCTGGGAGCGGCTTTAGCCGGAGCGGAACCGGACCGCGATGAAATGCTTCGCGTTGCCGCCGAAATTGAAGGCCACCCTGATAACGCTACGGCCGCGGTCCACGGCGGGCTTACCTTTGCGGCGGTTGAACCTGGGAGCGGACGTGTTCTTTTTGCGCGAACGGCGCTTCCCTCGGGCGTGAAAATTCTTGCCGTTGTGCCCAACACTCCCACGCTGACGCGCGAGGCCCGCGCCATGTTGCCGCGTGAATATTCGCGTGCTGACGCAGTGCACAATCTTCAGCGGGCGAGCCTGCTTGCGGCGTTTTGCTTTTCCGGCGCGAGCATCGACAGCATCGAGCCGGAACTTTTCCGCGATACCTGGCACCAGCCGTTTCGCGCGCCCGCGGTCCCGGGGCTGGCGGAGTGCCTTGCGGTGCG
The DNA here is from genome assembly GCA_963737185.1 of uncultured Acidobacteriota bacterium. Classification (GTDB taxonomy): domain Bacteria; phylum Acidobacteriota; class Terriglobia; order Acidiferrales; family UBA7541; genus DASTCZ01. The sequence goes on from CAVTRS010000024.1 coordinate 80,847, forward strand.
GCACGAAGATCTGCTCGGCGTGTGCATGAGCGGATCGGGGTCGGCGGCAATTGCGTTTGTGCGCGCGAATGAGGAAAAGATTGCGGATCTGCTTTCCGCGCCTTTCATCGCGCATGGAGCCGCGCCGAACGTGCTTGCGCTGGAGCCGGAACTGGAAGGCGGGCGCTTTGATACAGGGCGTTCCAGTTCGACTGCCCGAGCCGCTGCCGTTGGGATGACCGGCCGCGGGGCGGAGGAACGCTGATGCGTGTGCTGAAGTTTGGCGGAAGTTCGCTTGCGGACGCGGCGGCGATTGCGCACGTTGCGCGTCTCGTCCGCGAACATTCAGAGTTGAATGAAACTGTGCTGGTTTGTTCGGCGTGCGCGGGCGTGACGAACCAACTTGCACAAATTGTTGAGCTGGTGCGCGCGGGGCACGGCATTCGGGCGCTGGCGAAAGTCTGGCGGCTGCGTGCGCGGCATCGGACGATTCTGTTTTCGCTGGAATTGGAGGCAGGGCAGTCTTCTGAACAATCGGTCGAATGGGGGGTTGAGCGGGCGCGAGTGTGGAATGAACTTGAGGAGCTCGGCGCTGGGATGCGCGCGAGTGTGGCCGGAACATCGCCGCGCCATGCGGGAGGCGCCTGGACGGATTCGATTCTTGCATTTGGAGAGCGCGCGAGCGCGCGGCTCGTGGCTGGAACGCTGCGGAGCGCAGGGATGCGCGCGGAAGCCGTTGATGCGGCCCGATTTCTTACGACCGATGGCAATTTCCAGAACGCCGTGCCGCTGCGTGATGAGACTTGTCGCCGCGGACGCGCAGTCTTGCTGCCACTCCTCGAGAATGGCGTGATACCGGTGGTCACCGGCTTCATCGGCGCGACGATCACGGGCGAAACCACGACGCTTGGACGCAACAGCTCCGATTATTCCGCCGCGATTGTAGGGGATGTGATTGATGCGGATGAGGTTTGGCTCTGGACGGATGTGGATGGAGTGTTTGACAGCGATCCGCGCGGGCGCGTGGGGTTGGCTGATGAAGACACGGCGACTGGAGATTTCACGCTGCTTGAAGAACTCACTTACGATGAGGCGTTGCACATGGCGAATCGCGGCGCGAAGGTAATTCACCCGAGGACGATTGAGCCGCTGCGCGAAAAAGATATTGTCCTGCGCATCCGCAACACATTTCGTCCGGAGCATCCCGGCACGCGGATCTGCGGCGGCGGAAATGCAAGGGCCGCCTCGGACGCGTCCGCGCCGCTGGCGGAAGAAAGCGCGGCGCAATGAATTCCTTCCGTGTGGGAGTGCTTGGCGCGACGGGGATGGTCGGGCAACAGATCATTCACCGGCTGCGCACGCATCCGTGGTTCCGCGTGACGGCGGTCGCCGCTTCCGAACGCTCCGCTGGAAGATGTTATGCGGAGGCGGCTTCATGGCGCAGCAACGAGCCTTTGCCGCCGGAAGTTGGCGCGCTGCCGGTTCAATCGCTGGATGACATGCTCGATTGCGACTTTGTATTTTCCGCGCTGGATTCATCGGTGGCGGGCGCAGCCGAGGAAAATTTCGCTCGGCGGGGCTATCCGGTGATCAGCAATAGCAGCAATCATCGAATGGAGCCGGACGTTCCGCTGATTGTGCCGGAGGTGAATCCGGATCACATCGCGCTGGTGGAGACGCAACGCGCGCGGCGCGGATACACATCCGGATTCATCGTGACGAACCCGAATTGTTCCGCCGCGGGTCTTGTGGTTGCGCTGAAGCCGATTGACGACGCTTTCGGAGTGGAGGCGGTGTCCGTCGTGACCATGCAGGCGCTTAGCGGGGCGGGCTATCCGGGCGTTGCTTCGCTTGACGCGACGGACAACGTGATTCCTTATATTGCATCGGAAGAAGAAAAACTCGAATCCGAGCCACGCAAAATTCTCGGCGCGCTGCGCGGCGATTCGATTGCGCCCGCGGATTTCCCCGTGAGCGCGCAGTGCCATCGCGTACCGGTAAGCCACGGGCATCTGGAGGCGGTGTCATTGAAGCTGCGCACCACGGCCGCGCCGGAGGATGTTGCCGCTGTGTTGCGGGAATTTCGCGGGGAGCCACAGCGGCTCGAATTGCCTTCCGCGCCCATGCATCCGATTGAGGTCCGCGAAGAACCGGACCGGCCCCAGCCGCGTCTGGACCGCGATGCTGGAGACGGAATGGCGGTGGTTGTGGGACGCATTCGGCGCTGCCCCGTATTCGATATACGGTTCGTGCTTCTATCGCACAATCTCGGGCGGGGAGCCGCGGGCGCGGCCATCCTCAATGCGGAATTCCTCGCATGCGCCGGTGCGATGGCGCCGCGCGGAGCGGACTCGCATCCACACGATGGGGTGGAGAATTTGCGCGCCAGCCACGCACACAACTAACTCTCACTCCGCTTGCAAGCGATAGCTTCAGGGATTATTCTCGCCGCCGGTCTACGATTCAATTTGAAATGCTTGGTAGGGGGTGAACCCGATGCGGAAATTGCTGTGCTGCGTGGCAATCATTTTAATTGGTGCGTTGGCCGCGTCCGGCCAACAAGGCGGAGCTCCGCAAGGTGGTGGCGCGGGCCGCAGCGCGAATCCGCAATTGCGGCAGTTCATCAGGACTGACGCGCCCCTTATCGCGCTGACGCACGTGAAAATTATTGACGGGACGGGCTCCGCCGCGCGCGCCGACCAAACAATCATCGTTGATCGCGGAAAGATTTCCTGGGTTGGGGCCGCGTCCGCGGCGCAAATCCCGCAAGGCGCACAGGTGATGGATTTGACGGGCTACTCAGTGATGCCCGGCATGGTGGGAATGCACGAGGCATCTTTTTTATCCGGCGGGCGGGCAGTACAACGAGCTCTCGATCACCGCGCCGCGGCTGTATCTTGCGTGCGGCGTGACCACCGCGCGCACCGCAGGGAGCCTCGAGCCCTACGCCGACCTGAACTTGAAGCAAATGATTGACGAAGGCCGCGCGATCGGGCCGAAACTCAACGTAACCGGGCCGTACCTTGAAGGCCCTCCCGGCACCGGCATTCAGATGCACATGCTTTCCGGTCCTCAAGAAGCCACTGACATGGTGAATTACTGGGCGGGGCTCGGCGCGGGCTCCTTCAAGGCTTACATGCACATCACACACGCCGAGCTGGCCGCCGCCATCGCCGCGGCGCACGCGAAAGGAATCAAGATCACGGGGCATCTCTGTTCGATTGGATTCCGCGAAGCGGCGGCGCTTGGGATTGATAATCTGGAGCACGGATTTGTGGTGGACACAGAATTCGTGCCCGGCAAGCAGACCGACGCTTGCCCGGCGCAGGCAACCACATTTGCGACGAACGTGAAGCTGGATATCGAGGGCGCTGAAGTCCAGCAGACAATCAGGGAGCTTGTTGCTCACCACGTCGCCATCACTTCCACCTTGCCGGTGTTCGAAACCTTTGTACCGAATCGCCCGCCGATGGCGTGGATGCAGCGGCCGTTGGCGGCATTACTGCCGCAAGAAGCTGTGGAATATCTTCAAGGCCGCGCGCGAATCGCCGCCGGGCAGGCGGAAACTCCGTGGAACACACTTTTCAAATCAGAACTTCAATTCGAGCATGACTTTGTGAAGGCCGGCGGCATGCTGCTCGCGGGCGTAGACCCGACTGGAGGAGGCGGCGACCTGCCGGGGTTCGGCGATCAACGCGAGGTCGAGTTGCTGGTCGAAGCCGGGTTTACTCCGCTGGAAGCGATCCACATCGCGACGTCGAATGGCGCGGAGTTCCTTGGTATTGGCGGCAGCGTGGGGACAATCGCACAGGGGAAGGCCGCGGACTTGCTTCGTGATTCATGGCGACCCGTCCACGACAATCGCAGATATTGAGAAGTTGGAGATTGTGTTCAAGGACGGAGTTGGATACGACTCACTGAAGCTGATTGATTCCGTGCGCGGGATGGTGGGTTTGCACTAACAGCGGACGCGTACGGAACGATGAATCACCAACTGATGTCGGTCTCGACAGGGGCTTCGTAGTCCACCCCTTCAACTTCAAAACCAAATAGCGAGCGGAATTCGCGCTGGTAATCGGCGAAGGCGGTCGTCTGGCGCAGATTCTCCGTGGTTACATCCGGCCAGGCGCGCATTACGTCGGCTTGCACATCCGGGCGCAACTCGCGGTCATCGAGACGGATGCGGCCTGCCTCATCCGTCGCTGCGGGCGCGCCTTCCGCGAGATGCTCGAAGAAAAGGCGGCGCATCTGCTCGATCACGCCTTCATCAAGATTTCGCGAACGCAACGCTGTCGGCAATAAACTCAAATAAAGCGGGACGACGGGGATTGCGGCGGACGCCTGCGTTACGACAGCTTTGTTGACCGAGACGCGCGCATCGCCGCCGAGCTTTCCATTGAGACGCGCCCGAATCCGCCGTGACGCCGCATCGAGATCTTTTTTCGCCTGGCCGATTGTGCCGTCGCGGTAGATGGGCCAGGTGACTTCCGGGCCGATGTAGGAATACGCGATTGTGCGCGCGCCCTGCGCGAGAAGCCCTTCCTCGAGCAGCGCGGAGATCCACATCTCCCAATCTTCGCCGCCCATCACGGCGACGGTGTCCGCGACTTCCTGAGGAGTGGCGGGCTGGAGCGTGACGGGCACAACTTTTTCCGAATCAAGTTCGATGGTCTTATTCGTGAAAGGCCGCCCGGTGGGCTTGAGCACGGAATTGAAAACCTGTCCGGTCTTGGGATGAACACGCCGGGGCGATGCGAGACTATAAACAATTAGATCCAGCGGCTTCAATTCGCGGCGGATGATTTCAATGGCCTGGCGCTTCGCTTCATCGGAGAAAGCATCGCCGTTGATGCTCGCGGCGAAAATGGAGTCGCCTCTGGCGAAGTCGTGGAACGCGGCAGTGTTGTAGAAGCCCGCGGAGGCAGTCTTGATTCCCTCAGGTGGGCGCTCGAAGAAAATACCAAGCGTGCGCGCGCCAAATCCCCAGGCCGCTGAAATTCGCGAGGCGAGTCCGTAGCCCGTGGACGCGCCGATGACGAGGACGTTTCGCAACCCCGCACGCGGCGTCTGGTGATGCGAGCGAATGGCGTGGATTTGGCGCGCGACATTCTCGCGGCAACCCTCCGGATGCGCATTGATGCAGATGAAGCCGCGCGATTTTCTTTTGATGACCTGCGGTGGCATTTTCCCCCGCGTCCTAGTTGCTGAAACTTGCGTGGAACTTCGCGAGCAACTGTTCGCGGTCCCGGCTCAAATCCTCGCCGGTTATACGTGTGGGAAACCTTACGCCGGGGCCGACGAGACCCAGCCAAAGCGAACGGTTGAAACGGTCGGTATCCAAATTGTCCTCGACGCTGAAGTCCTGGCCGCGCGTGTGCGCCGCCCACCACTTTGCATCATGCAGCGAATGCGAGTACCGCGCCTCAAATGCGGAGAGCGCAGGATCGCGCACATCGCCGGCGCTTGCCGCGGGCGGCAGTGGAAGCTGCGTGGTGCGCAAGACGGCCGAAACGCGCGCCGTGTAAGTCCATGGAGTGAACTCCATCGCAAACGAACCGGCCATCGGGATGGCGGCGGCGTCATTCAGTCCCATGGGCTTCATGCCGAGCAGGACTTCGATGGTGCGCAACATGTTCACAGTGGTGTACCGCGTGGAATCAACCGCGCCCTGCTTTACATACGCCCCAGCGATGAGGCCCACGGTGCGGTGCGCGTCCATGTGGTCCGGGCCGTTCTGGGCATCATCTTCGATGGCGAATACAACCGTGTCTTTCGCGTAGGGACTGGAGGCAATTTTCTGCAGGAGGAGTCCCACGGCGTAATCGTTGTCCGCCATCTCGGTCTCGACGGTGTTCACGCCGTCCATTGCGTCATTGAAATCGCCGAAGTGGTCGTGCGGCAGGCGCACGAATTCAAGCGTTGGAAGATTGTCTGCCGCGACATACGCGTCGAATTCATGCTCCCATTCCTTAAAGCGCCAGTAGTCGGCCAGCTTCTGATCGAACCCCGCGAAATAGGGATCCGTCACCTGCGAGAGCGCAACCTTTGTGGGAAACGCAACCGTCATATTTTGGGAGCGGGGATCGTGCGGAGACGCGATGCGATAGGGAACGCTGGCCGGCATTTCATAGCGGGCCAGGTCAAGATAGAAACCGTAATTGCGAATCGTCAATCCGGCGCGGAGCGCAGCGTCCCACACATAACCCGCGCCCGCATTTTCGCCCGGGCCGCCGGGGCCGTCGGGCGCAAGCAAGTCAGCGGTGCCGGGAAGGAGATCGGCATCGTTGGGTGTAACTGGATTCGCCGCGCGGCGAGCATTCAGGTCGGCAATGCCGACATTGAGGTTGCGATTCTCGCCCTCCTCGTCATAACTGAGCGCGCCGCCGGCATAATTTACGCGGATATCTTTCTCGAGCCGGTCGGTGCCGCGCGCGGAAGTGCTCCAGTTCCAACCATCGCCGCTCACTTCGCCGCTGGCCATCAAATTATCCAAGGTGACAAACTGGCGCGCGATCTGGTGATGATTCGGGGAAATCGGTTCGGGCAAGGTCGCAAGGTGCGGATCGCCATTGCCTTTTTCCAGATCACCGAGCACCTGATCGTACGAGCGATTTTCCTTGATGATGTAAATCACGTGATGAATTTTGCCCTGCAGCGCGGCCAACTTTTGCGAAGCCGCGTTGCCAGCGGCGATATCAGGCCAACGATTATTTTCCGACACGCGGCGCGTGAGCGCCGGAAGCGCGGAAGCAGCGGGAACCGGAGCGGTGAGCAGGCCGCCGTGCGTGAGCTGGAGAATGTATTGATTGGCGGCGCGGCAGCGGGCTGCGTCGTCGCGATCTGGCTTTGGATTGTTGCGGCACCCTCCAGTATTGGGGCCGGCGGGAGATTTTCCGTTGGCGACATAGAGCATCGTGCCCGCGTGATTCAGGCTGATGGCGTTCGGATTCCATCCGGTGGGGATCAGCGCGGAAACTTCGGCGGGAGAGCCATCATCTTTGAGGCGGACAACGGCGACTGCGTTTGCGCCGCCCAGAGAGACATAAGCCGTGCGCTCGTCCGGCGAAAGCGCAACATGATTCGGATTACTGCCCTTGTAGCCGCCCAACGTCGAAAGAATATCGGCAGGCGCGGTCACGCCAAGTTCGCCGATAATTTTATTCGTCGCCGTGTCCACTACAGCGAGCGTGTCGGCGTTGTCCTCTGAGATGTAAAGGCGCGTTTGCTTTTTGTTGAGCGTGAGTTTGTTGGGCTGGCCGTGAAGCGGGATGCGCGCCGCGACGCTCGGCTTGGGAGCGAGGTTTACGACGACAACTTCGCGGTCGCGCACGCTGGCGACATAGGCGCGGTCATTGCCATGCACGGCGACGCCATAGGGAAATTCGCCTCCGGGCGTGCCGGATTTTGTAGGGTCAATTTTTCCTGGTCGCAAATCGAGGTCCCCGGTGTTCCTGCGTGCGTTGAGGTCCACAACACTGATGGAATCATTCTCATAATTGGCCACGATCAGATGTTGGCCGTCGGAGGTGATGTCAACTCCCGCAGCTTCTGGCTTGACCTGCAGGCCGAGTCCCGCGGCGTGGCCAAGCGGGATGGGCGTGCCAAATTCCGCCCAGGCGTTGCTGAATTTCGCGTAAGAGTGAACGATGTCGTCCACACCGCCGCTAACGTAAAACTCCTCGCCATTTGGATTCCAGACGATGCCACCAAACGTGTGCGCCACGGGGATGGTCTGTACCTGGCGGGGCGCACCCTTGGAAATATCAAAGACAAGAACATACTCCGTGGATGCGGCTTGATCGGCGTGGCCTGCGGAATTGTTCCAGAGATAGTAGCCGCTGGTGAGGATGAGCATCGTGTTTCCGTCAGGGCTCACCGCGGTGGAGACAGCGTCGTCTGCAAAGCGATTCTTGCGGCCGGGAACATCGGGCTTGAGAATCTGAAAATTCGAGCCATTCGCGGCCGTGGGGGTGATGGCCTGACCAGTGGGGAGATACACGGGAGCTGCGGCAGGGGTGGAACGAAGCGTTTGAATACCGTGTATCGGATTATCCTCGGTCGTTTCGAGGATGCGATCTCCACCAGCGTCAATTTTTGCGATTCCAGAGCCTGGTTCCATCGGTATATATGAAAAATTGGTTGTCTCCCCAGGGCGGAGAAAAACGTCATCCATTTCACAAGTCTTGAAGCCCGGGCTCACGATCGAAACTGTAATGGTGCCTGCGGGAAGACCGCCCGCCTCGAATTTCCCATCTGCCCCGGATTTTCCGGAAGGGAGCGCGGTGGCCCCCGATTCAGAAGTAAGCGTAACGGTAGCGTTGACGACCGCCCTGCCACCCGGGCCGACAATGATGCCTTTGAGCCTCGCGGTATTCTGGGCCGTGTTTTGCAGCGCCCCATGCGCGCTGTTCAAAGCCCAGCCGCAGAATATGATCAAACAAAGGATTGTCAGCGTTCGCTTCACGTTTGGCCTCGCGGTGAAATTCGGTTGCCCGGAAACATCAAAGTTTAGCACACGAATATGAGCAGACCGTTGCTAGACCTCGTGCGCAGTGTGCACCGATGGTCGAACGCAACGTTCGTGGAATATCAGCTTGCTGTTCAGGGAATTAAGGGAGCCTGAAGTTGGGCGAGCAGCTTGTTTACGGCTTCGCGGCCATACTTGCGCGGAACTACCAACCTAAAACCACCCGACTTAAGTTCCATTTCGGAAGGAATTATAAAAAGCGCCATCAGGCGGATGAAAAAATTGGCGCGCACCCAAGTCTCCATGTGGATCTGATCGTTTGTCTGTTGAAATGAGATCATCACCGGCGCCATCCAGAATCCGTGGCCCTTCTGGTATAGGCGCATCGGGCCAGCCGATTGCTTCAAGCGGATATCCGTCATCTTCGCCCACAAATCAATCGTCTGCCAATAATCCGTTGGTGCGCGGAAATCCATGGTGGTTCTCGACACGGCATCCTCCTCGTCGGCGCTGGAATTGGAGGAAGAGTATCACTCTCCCGCAAGCGGGACGCTTAAAATTTTATCTGGAAAAAGCGAAGGTCATCAGCGTTTTCTGCTCGAGTTCGTGCGCCTTCGCGGAGCCGGTGGCCGGGCTGGCGCTTGGCGAACGCTTCACGGAACGCACCGGGCGGCCTGCGCCCGCGAGGCGGCGCAATCGCGGCATCATGTAAGCGAGCGCGCCCATATTGCCGGGCTCTTCCTGCACCCACACGATGTCGCCGGAATGCCGTGTGAGTTCGGCGGCCAGCTCTTCTTCCGGGAATGGATAAAGTTGATCGACAAAAACTATTGCAGTCGACTGATCCCTCCTGTTGGCACGCTCGGCGCGAAGATCATGGCCGATCTTGCCGGAGCAGACGAGGACGCGAGTTCCGTTTGCCACTTCCGCATCCGGCACGACGGGCAGGAAGCGCGCGCGGGAAAATTCCTTGATGGGTGAACTCGCGTCGGGATTCCGCAACATGCTTTTCGGCGTGAAGACGACGAGCGGCTTGCGCCACGGGCGCAACGCCTGCCTCCGCAAAAGGTGGAAATATTGACGGGCCGAAGATGGCTGGCAAATCTGGATATTGTCTTCGGCGGCGAGCTGCAGGAAGCGCTCAATGCGGGCGCTGGAATGTTCCGGTCCCTGGCCTTCGTAACCGTGCGGCAGGAGCAAAACAACGCCCGATGGCAAATCCCATTTGTCTTCGCCCGCGCTAATAAACTGGTCGATGATTACCTGCGCGCCGTTCGCGAAATCGCCGAACTGCGCTTCCCAAAGAGCCAGCGCTTCGGGGAAATCGCGGCTGTAGCCATACTCAAATCCAAGCACACCTGCTTCGCTGAGCGCAGAGTTGTATCCCTCAAATCGCGCCTGGCCGGAAGAAATATTTTCGAGCGCGACATAGGCATCTTCGTTTTCCGTATCAAAAATTGCGGAATGGCGCTGGCTGAATGTTCCCCGGCGCGAGTCCTGTCCGGAGAGGCGCACGGGCGTGCCTTCGCGAACGAGTGTGCCGAACGCCAGCAGCTCGGCGTAACCAAAGTCCACCGAACGCTTCCCAACGCCCATTTCGGCGCGCTGCTCGAGAAGCTTCTTCACTTTCGGGTGGACGTGAAACCCATTTGGCGCGCTTACGAGAATTTCCGAAATCTCCGCGAGTGTTTGCGCAGCGACTCCGGTGTCCACTTCATAGCTCTTGTCATACCGCCCGCGCTTGTAGGGTGACCAGTAAGCGGGCAACTGGCGGAGCGCGGGGATCTTTTTCAGTTTTCCGGCTTCGCGCTGCGCGGATTCATATTCCTCGCGGATCCGCGTTACGAGCGGGCCGGCGTCCGTTCCGATTCGCTCTGCATAGATCTGCCAGAGTGGAGAGTGGTCCTTGATCTTGCGATAAAGCAGCGGCTGCGTGATGGTTGGGTCGTCTACTTCGCTGTGGCCGTGGCGGCGATAACCGATAAGATCCACGACGACCTCGCTTGCAAAAGCGAAGCGGTATTCCAGCGCGAGGCGGCCAACGCGCTCGACAGCATCGGGGTCTTCACCATTCACATGAAAAATAGGGATCGGCAGGCGCTTGGCGATATCGGAAGCGAATCGAGACGATTCCAGTTCCGGGGGATTCGTGGTGAACGCAATCAGATTGTTGACGACGATTTGGATCGAACCGCCGACTTCGTAACCCTTGATGCCCGCGAGGTTCAGCGTTTCCGCGAGAATCCCCTGACCGGCGAATGCGCCGTCGCCGTGCATCACGACCGGGAGAACTTTTTCGTGGGCGGGATTCGACTCGCGCGTTGCGCCGCCGAGGCGATCCTGCTTCGCGCGCGTGCGCCCCATGGCGACGGGGTCCACTGCTTCCAAGTGGCTGGGATTCGAAACGAGGTGAATGTCGATCCGCTTGCCGTCCAGCGTATCGTAAACGCCCGTCGCGCCAACGTGATATTTCACGTCGCCGCCCCCGAGAACGCTGCGCGGGTCCACGTCTTCAAACCCGGCAAAAATATCGCGAGGAGCTTTGCAGGCGATGAGCGCCATCACGTTCAAGCGCCCCCGGTGGCTCATGGCCATCACAGATTCGATTGCGCCGTGTCCGGCTGCGGCGCGAAGGATCTCGTCAAGCAAAGGGATGAGCCCCGTCGTGCCCTCAAGCGAAAATCGCTTTGAGCCGAGATAGCGTGCTTGCATCACCTGCTCGAAAAGATCGGCGCGAATGAGACGCTCAAGGATGCGTGCGCGATCCGGCGCCGGCGCGGGGGCTTCCAGGCGCTCGATAATCCACTGCCTGCGCGCGGGATCCGGGATGTGCATAAATTCGGCGCCGATAGTGCCGCAGTAAACTTGACGCGCGCGATCCGCGGCTTCGCCGTTGAGACGCAGCTCCGGATGGTCGAGAGGTTTGAAGAATCCAAGCGGATCGAGATTCGCAGCCAGGTAGCCCCATCGGCGAAATGCGTCAAAGACAGGCGTATCATCCGGCGAGACGGTCGCTTCAATTGCGCGCGACGGATTTTGTGTCTTGGGCATCGGCACTCTGTTCCCGCTTGAGGTTTGTTTGCGACGCAATCATTCTAGCAAACAGGGAGAGGCCTCGGGATGGCGGCGCCAATTTGGCCGCAACTCGCGGACGGGCGCGGCCAATTCGTCTCTTTCATCGAGCAGCGTGCCGGTAAACAATCGCACTGGAAAATGATTCTCCTCGAACAGGCCGATTCCGCCGCGATAATCGCGCTGGCGCGGGAAATGTTCCGCGAATACGCCGCGCAACTTGGCGTGGACCTCTGCTTCCAGGATTTTGAGCGCGAACTCCGTGAATTGCCCGGTAAATACGCCCCGCCCGCGGGACGATTGCTTCTCGCTTACGATTTGGCCGCCGGCATTAAAAAAACCGCCGGGTGCGGCGCTCTTCGTCCGATCGACGCCACTCTTTGCGAAATGAAGCGGCTATATGTTCGCCCGGAATTTCGAGGACGCGGAATCGGGCGGACGCTGGCGGAAAGCTTGATCGCCGCCGCGCGGGAAATCGGGTACGCCGCGATGCACCTTGACACGCTCCCTTCGATGCATGAGGCGCACAAACTCTACAACCAACTGGGCTTTCGCGAGATTGCGCCGTATTATGCAAGCCCGGTGCCTGGGACGCGATTCCTCGAATTGAATCTCTCCGCATCCGGCGCCGTCACGAGCGCCAGGTCGCTAATCCGTGATAATGAATAAACTTCAAAGGAGATCCCGAAATGCCTAAGAGCAAAAAATCCCAAAAGCGCCGATACGTCATCCGTCCAAACCGCAAGGGCGACTGGCCCTTCAGCGACGGCGTGTGGGTTGGCCCAACATTTTATCTTTCCGGTCATCTCGGACTTGACCCGGCCACGGGAAAGCCGCCCGCGGAAGTTGAACGGGAGATCCGCTTGATGCTTGACGTGATGAAGGCGACTTTGGAAGCGGGCGGTCTTGAGATGAAGCATCTCGTTTACGTGCAGGTATTTTGCGCGGATGTTTCGCTCTTCTCCGCGTTCAACACGATCTACCGCGAATACTTCGGCAAGAATTTTCCCGCGCGAGCGTTTATCGGGTCGGGGCCGCTGCTCTTCGGCGCGCGGTTTGAGATTCAGGGGATTGCGTCGCGGGATTGAAGCGAGCTATTTCCCGGCGAATGCCTGCATCTTCGCGGCAAGCTCAAAATCCAGCCGGCTGATCCCGCCGATGCTGTGCGTCGAAAGATCCACCGTCACGCGGTTCCACACATTCGACCAATCGGGGTGATGTCCCATCGCTTCCGCCACGAGCGCGGCGCGCGACATGAACCCGAACGCCTCGATAAAATCCGCAAATTGAAAAGTTCGATGAAGCTTTCCGTTCTCAAGGCTCCAGCCGGGAAGTTTGCCAAGTTCCTGCGCCACTTCTTTGTCCGTCATCTTTTGAATCGCCATAAATCCTCCACCAAGGCATTATCCGGCCCGGCTGGCGTTGCGGCAAGGAGCGCATTCGAGTTGAACAACGCAGCTGATTGCTTTATGGTAGCGCCGCGAGTAACGGGAACCATTGGGAGCACTGAGTGAAGAAAAAGATACGTGCAATTCAATACGGAGTCGGGCCGATCGGCGCGGCCATTGTAAAACTGCTGCGCGAAAAGCATTCCGTCGAGGTGATCGGAGCGATTGACAAGGATCCGGCGAAGACCGGGCGCGACCTCGGCGAAGTTGTGGGCGCGCAGGATGCGCCCTGGGGAGTGCCGGTGATTGGCGACGCCGCGGCGATGCTCCGCAAGTCCGCGGACATCGTCGTGCATTCCACTTCTTCTTCGCTGCCCAACGTGATGGAACAATTGCTCGAGTGCCTCGCGGCGGAATCGTGCGTCGTATCCACTTGCGAAGAGCTTGCGTATCCCTTCCGGAAATATCCCGAGCTTTCCGCAAAGCTCGACGAAGAGGCGAAAACCTGGGGCGTGGCGCTGGTGGGCACAGGCGTAAACCCTGGCTTTGTTATGGACAAGTTGGCGATAACGCTGTCTTCAGTCTCGCAAAAAATTGACCATGTGAAATCACTGCGTGTGGTGGACGCGGGCAAGCGGCGGCTTCCTCTGCAAAAGAAAATCGGCGCGGGGATGACCGTCGAAGAATTCCGATCGCAGGTCGCCGCGGGCGTGATCAAGCACCACGGCCTGCCGGAATCCATCGCCATGGTGGCTGATGCGCTGGGCTTCGTCGTGGATGAAATCACCGAAACCATCGAGCCGGTGGTTGCGCGCGAACTGGTGAAAACGGAATTTCTGGAGGTAGCCGCGGGGCAGGCCGCGGGAGTGCATCAGATTGCGCGTGGTCTCGCCGCGGGCGAGGAAAAAGTTTATATGGAGTTGCAGATGTACGTGGGCGCGAAAGACCCTCACGACACCATCGAGTTGACCGGCACTCCGGGTCTCAAATTAACGATCCCCGGCGGAACTCACGGCGATTTGGCGACGGCAGCGGTGGTGGTGAATACGATCCCGGCGATTCTCGCCGCGCCGGCGGGCCTGCGCACTTCGCGCGATTTGCCGATGAGCTTCTTCCCGCCGAATGTGCGCTCATAAAGCGTTCGGACGGCTTCAAGCCTTCTGCCAATAGCTGGCCACAGCCGCATAGTCCACGTCACCCTTTGCAGAGGACATTACCGCGCCGTAGACCTCGCGCGCCGCGGCACCAGCGGGCAACGCCACGCCAAGCTGTTTCGCTAATTCCATCGCCAGGTTGATGTCCTTGTTCATCAGCCGCAAGGGAAAACTCGGCTTGTAATCTTGCTTCAGCATCACCGGCGCTTTCACATCAAGCACCGGCGCGCGGCCCATGCTGGCCTGCATCACGCTGACAAGATTTTCGCCGGGCACGCCCGCGCCCGTGACAAGCGCCAATGCCTCAGCAAATGCCTGAACCTCGAGCGCAAGCAGCAGATTCATCGCAAGCTTTACAGTTTGTCCAGCGCCAACCGGCCCAAGGTGGAACCATTTCTTCCCCATCGCGCTAAGCACGGGCTCAACGCGCGCGATCGTAGCGGCATCGCCGCCCACCATAAAAACCAGTTCGCCCTTTTCCGCCCCCCACGTGCCGCCGGTGACCGGAGCGTCGAGAAATTCGACGCCCCTCTCGCGGCACGCCTCAGCCGCGCGCCGGGCCAGCGCCGGCGAAACCGTGCTCGAGTCGATAAGCACGCTTCCGCGGCGCAGCGCTTCGATCGCGCCTCCTCCCCAGAGCACGGACTCCAGCGCGGGCGGACCGCTGACAATCGTGATGAGCACGTCGGCCGCAGCAGCGGCCTCACGCGGGCTGTCCGCCGCTTTCGCTCCCGCGGCCACAAGTTCTTCAGCTCTGCTTTGCGTCCGGTTCCACGCGACGACCGGGAAGCCCGCCTTCAGCAAATTCAACGCCATGGGCTTGCCCATCAATCCGAGTCCGATAAATCCAATTGTTGGTTTCACAATTACCCCCACAATCATTTTTCAATCCGGCGCAATGAACTCAAGCGAAGGAATATAGCGCGGTGCGAAGTTAAGCGCGAGAGCGGCCTGCTACTCAGTGGAGAATGATGCGGGGGATCGCGAATTCTGAAATATAGGGGGCCTGCTCAAGCTTCGTGCGGCCGATGGCGCAAATGAGGAATGCCCGCCGCCTCAGCATCGCGTTGCGCGCGGTCTTGCTCGACGGCCTCTTTTGGCAAAGCGGGCGGGGGAGCAAAGTTCTCTGCAAGGGCCAGGATGCAAGCGTATGGGATTTCCCAGCGGAAAGTCTTCGCCTGGCCGCGGACGGCCATTCGCTCTTCCAGGAAAATCGACCTGCCCGAGTCGGCGGCGAGAGTGCCCGTGGCGGGCAGGACGACGTCTCCCGCCCTGTATTGCACCTCCACGCGCCGACCAAGTAGTGCATGGTACCGTGCCATTTTGGAAGTGTGTGCCCCAGAATGGTGCAGGGCAATAGTACAAAGGTACGCGTAAGGAAGTCTGTGTTTGGTCAGGCTCGCGAAATGCTGCTCAAAGATTGGGGTTTTTGATCGAATTTGTCCGCAGGGTTTGACTAAGAACGCTCAATGATGCCCCCCGCCTTGCCCATGAGCTGCCGCGACAGCCACTGGCAAAACCTCTGGCTCGGCGGTGCGCGTCCCGATCTCACCGAAAGCCAGCAAATAAATTACATAGGCAGCGCTATACGCGAGAAATGAATACACGATGGGCATTACCCAGCCCATATTTCCATCGGCGGGCGCGGCGTAATTCCACACCAAGAAACCCACCGCAAGCCCAAAAAATGCTCCGACAATCCGGCTCGAATCCGCCAGCCGCAGCGGCGAATGGCAGTGCGGGCATTCGAGCGTGTCCGAGTAAGCCACAACCAGTCGGGCGGGAACTTTTTCCTTACAAACTGGGCAGACGCGAGCAGCCACGATTCACCTCGTCAGTTACGACAAGGAAGATAGCGCAGGTTGGCAGCGGAGGAAAGGGCGCGGGTCTCCCGCAGCCGGCCCGGCGAAAAAGCTCCGATATGTTATAATTTAATTTCGCTGTCGTCCCCGGTCCAAATGAAACTAAAAACATTCAGCCCGCGCGATTGCTGGTTGTGTTTTCGTTCCGGCGTAAATTAGGATGAGCGCATGAAATTTGGCGTGGTAGTTTTTCCCGGCTCGAATTGCGATGACGACGCGCATTACGTCATCGGCAAGGTGCTCGGCCAGCCGGTGGAATTCCTGTGGCACCAATCTGAAGACCTCCATGGCGCGGATGCCGTAATCCTTCCGGGCGGCTTTGCGTTTGGCGACTACCTTCGCACCGGCGCCATCGCGCGGTTTTCGCCGGTGATGCGCGCGGTGGAAAAATTCGCGCGCTCGGGCGGCATCGTCCTCGGCATCTGCAACGGGTTCCAGATCCTCCTCGAAGCCGGTCTGCTTCCCGGCGCGATGCTGCGCAACGCCGGCCTGCGCTTCCGCTGCCTGCCGGTCCACACTCGTGTGGAGGCAATCGACACGCCCTTCACCTGCGCGGCGCGCCGCGGGCAAATTCTTGAAATGCCCATCGCACACAATGAAGGAAATTATTTCTGCGACGCGGACACTCTTGCGTCACTCGAACGCAACAACCAGGTTCTTTTCCGTTACACAATGCCCGACGGCCGCGAGGACGCTGCCGCGAATCCGAATGGCTCGCTCGCGAATATCGCGGGCATTTGCAATCGCGAGCGCAACGTCGCCGGTCTGATGCCGCACCCGGAGCGCGCTTCCGAAGCGGCGCTTGGCTCCGCCGACGGACTCGTAATTTTCAAATCAATCGCCGAATGGTTTGCGCGCCACCGTGGAATTTCCCAGCACAAGAGCGAAACCGCTGCGGCGGCGCTGCAAGCGCGCTAGTGGGTACCCTTTTTTCTGATGATTGAAACCGAAATCAAAGTTACCGCCGAAGTCGCCGCCGAACACGGCCTCTCCCCCGAAGAATATGCGCGCGTCCTGAAAATTCTCGGGCGCGAGCCGAACATCACCGAGCTCGGCATCTTCAGCGTGATGTGGAGCGAACACTGCTCCTACAAATCGAGCCGCGTGCATTTGCGACGCCTGCCGACGAAAGCGCCGCAGGTCGTGCAAGGCCCCGGCGAAAACGCGGGTGTCGTGGACATTGGCGATGGTCTTTGCGCCGCATTCAAAATTGAATCGCACAACCATCCAAGTTACGTCGAGCCATTTCAGGGCGCGGCCACCGGCGTTGGCGGGATCCTGCGTGACGTTTTCACCATGGGCGCGCGGCCCATTGCCGTTCTTGACGCTCTGCGCTTCGGGCCAGTGACCAAAGCTCCCGGCGCCGCGGGCTCTTCCGCCGAACTCACCTCGAAAAATCGGCGCATCCTCGATGGCGTGGTCGGCGGCATCGCTTTCTATGGAAATTGTTTTGGCGTGCCCACCGTCGGCGGCGACGTTGCCTTTGCTCCCAGCTATTCCGGCAATCCTCTGGTGAACGCGCTCGCGCTCGGCATCGCGCGCCGAGATCAACTTTTCTTCGCGCGTGCGCGCGGCGCCGGAAATCCCGTGCTCTACGTCGGCGCAAAAACCGGACGTGACGGCATTCACGGCGCTTCTCTCCTCGCCTCCGCGGAATTCACCGAAGAATCACAGCAAAAGCGCCCGAACGTTCAGGTGGGCGACCCGTTCCTCGAAAAACTTTTGCTCGAGGCGTGTCTCGAAGCGATGCAGACCGGCGCCATCGTTGCGATTCAGGATATGGGCGCGGCGGGCCTCACCAGCTCGAGCTGCGAAATGGCTTCGCGCGGCGGCGTAGGCATCGAACTCGATCTCGACCGCGTGCCGCAGCGCGAAACCGGCATGACTCCCTACGAAATGATGCTCAGTGAATCGCAGGAGCGCATGTTGCTCGTCGCCGAACGCGGGCGCGAGCGCGAAGTAATCGACGTTTTCGCGAAATGGGGGCTCGACGCCATTGATGTCGGCCGCGTCACACCGGGCGAAATGATGCGCGTGATGTGGCACGGCGAAACGGCCGCGGAAATTCCCGCAAAGGCCCTGGCGGACGAAGCGCCTTTGTATCAGCGGCCGATTGCGCCGCCCGCCTCACCGCACGGCGCTGGAAAGCTAATCGAATTTGCGCCAGACGGCGCAAACCTCACGGACAATTTCGCGCGCCTGCTCGCCTGGCCTGCGATTGCCAGCAAGCGCTGGATTTTTGAGCAGTACGATCACATGGTGCGAACGAACACTCTCGCGTGGCCCGGTGCCGCCGATGCCGCCGTGCTTCGCGTGAAGGATACGAATCGCGCGCTCGCCCTCACCGTGGATGGCAATGGCCGCTGGTGCTGGCTCGCCCCGCGCGAAGGCGCCGCCGCCGCCGTGGCTGAAGGCGCGCGAAACGTCGCCTGCACGGGCGCGCGCCCCTGGGCCGCCACGAATTGCCTGAATTTCGGCAATCCCGAAAAACCCGAAGTGATGTGGGAATTTAGCGAATGTGTGGACGGCATCGCGGACGCTTGCCGCGCGCTCGAAATTCCCATCACCGGCGGAAACGTCAGCTTTTATAATGACACGCTCGGCCAGTCCATCTATCCCACGCCAGTTCTCGGCGTCCTCGGTCTGCTCGAAGACGCTTCACGCGCGGTCGGCATCGCCTTCCAGAATGAGGGCGACACGATTCTCCTGCTTGATGGCGCGGACGAAAACGCACACATTGATGCAAGCGCCGCACAGCGCGAGCTTTCGTCCTCGGAATACGCCTTTGCGTTGTGTGGAATTGTCGGAGGCGCGCCGCCCGCAGTTGATCTT
This sequence comes from uncultured Acidobacteriota bacterium, assembly GCA_963737185.1. Taxonomy (GTDB): domain Bacteria; phylum Acidobacteriota; class Terriglobia; order Acidiferrales; family UBA7541; genus DASTCZ01. The sequence continues at coordinate 99,601 of CAVTRS010000024.1, forward strand.
GCCGGGGAAAAGCGCTTGATCGAAGCCCTCCTCGCGCTCACCGGGGAAAAACTGCTTCACTCCGCGCATGACATTAGCGACGGCGGCCTCGCGGTAACGCTCGCGGAAAGCTGCTTTGCCTCGCGCGGACTTTCCGCGCAAGCGCGCATCGCCGCGACCGAACCAGCGGAGGCGGCGATTTTCAGCGAACGCGGCGCGCGCGCCGTTGTCTCCTGCGCGCCTGGCTCGCTTGCCCGCATCCAAGGCATTGCGAGACAATGTAAGCTCGGCATCACTGAATTGGGCCTCGTGACGCGCGATGGAGATTTCGCCATCGCCGTAAACGGCGCGAGTGTCATTGAATCGCCGTGCGATAAGCTTCGCGCCGCCTGGGCCGATTCGCTCAAATCCGTGATGGCCGGATGAAATCTGAATGTAGTCGGGGGATTCGCACTTTTTTGAAATTGAAATGAACATCGCCGAAAAATTCGGCCGCTGGTACGTCGCCGCTCTCTGGGCGGGCGCGGGCATCTTCTGCGTCCTGAACGTCGTCGTCCATCCCTCAAGCAAGCTCACCGAATCGGATCTGATCTTCCTCTTAGCAGGCATCGGGTTTTTCACCGGGGCCTACGGCGTCGCGCGCCGCCTCACCTGGGCGCGGCATCTTTCGCTCGCGCTGTGGGCTCTTTTCGGTTACTGGGATTTTGGCGCGATCGGCACCTATGCGGACCTGCGGTGGTTCCCTCTCGCGTTGCTCGTCCTGTTTTTCGCCGCGCTGCTCTGGCTGCTGTCGCCCTCCGCACTTGCGCAATCCATTCTGGCGGTCCCGCATCCGTGAGCAAACTAATCCAAATCGCCGACGATCATTTCCACGATCACTGCGGCGTGTTTGGAGTCTTTGGCAGCCCGGAGGCTGCGAAGCTCGCCTACCTTGGCCTATACGCGTTACAGCATCGCGGCCAGGAAGCCGCCGGTATTTGCGCTTCGGACGGCGCGGACCTGCGCGTTGCCAAGGGCCTCGGCTTGGTGCAGGACATTTTTGATCCCAAGCGCCTCGCGACTCTTCCCGGCGATTCCGCCATCGGCCACACGCGCTATTCCACCGCCGGCGACACCGGCCTCACCAACGCCCAGCCGATCCTGATTGATTGCAACAAGGGCAAAATCGCGCTCGGCCATAATGGCAATCTGATCAACGCTTCCGAATGGCGCCGCAAGCTCGAGCATCGCGGCTCCATCTTTCAGACCACGAGCGACACGGAAGTTATCGTGCATCTGATCGCGCGCAGTATCGGCGGCAATCTTTCCCGCGCGATCGCCGATGCGCTCAATCAAGTAGAGGGCGCCTACTCGCTTCTATTGCTGACGCGCGACGAGCTATACGCCATCCGCGATCCGCGCGGCTTCCGCCCGCTGAGTCTCGGCCGCATTGGCGACACCTATCTCGTCGCCTCCGAAACCTGCGCGTTCGATCTAATCGACGCCGCTTACATCCGCGAAATCGAGCCCGGAGAAATGCTGCGCATCTCCCGCGCGGGCATTGAGTCCATCCGCTTCGCGCCGCCGAAGCCCCATCAATACTGCATTTTCGAGCACGTCTATTTTGCGCGGCCCGATAGCCTTGTCTTCGGCCGCTCCGTGCATCAGAGCCGCGAAACACTCGGCCGCCTGCTCGCACGCGAAAATCCCGTGCCCGCCGACGTGATCGTGCCCGTGCCTGATTCCGGCGTGCCCGCCGCGATTGGTTACGCCCGCGAATCCGGCATCCCCTTCAGCATGGGGCTCATCCGCAACCATTACATCGGCCGCACGTTCATCCAGCCCGCGCAATCGATCCGCGATTTTGGCGTGAAGCTGAAGCTCAATCCCGTCCGCGGCCTGCTCGAAGGAAAGCGTATCGTGCTGGTGGACGACAGCATCGTCCGCGGCACAACCAGCCGAAAAATTGTTCGTATGGTGCGCGAAGCGGGCGCCAAGGAAGTCCACGTCCGCATCAGTTCGCCGCCCACGATTTCGCCCTGTTACTACGGCATTGATACGCCGACCCACGCGGAGCTGATCGCCTCATCTGATTCCAAGCTCCGCCCGCACATTTCCGCCGCCGCAGATGCGCCCGCGAATCCCGCCGCGGCATACGCTCAGACGGTCAACGAAATCTGTAAATTTCTCGAAGCCGATTCGCTAGCCTACCTCTCGCTTGAAAATCTGCGCGCGGCGGTTGACGATTCGCAGGCTCGCTTTTGCACCTCCTGTTTCACCGGCGTCTATCCCACGCCGCCCGTGCAGCTTGAGGTGAATGGAGACGCGCTCCGCCGTGGCGAAGCCGCTTCCGATTCCATCCCTCCGGTTACGGTGACGCGTGAACCCTAAAGAGAATCAACAGGACGAAGAGTCCCAGCTTTCATTCAAGGAACGCGCTAAGCGCGAGGCTATCGCCTGGTTATGGATCATCGGAATTTTCCTGGTGATTTATTCCGCCATCGGTCAGCCGCGCGTGATCCCCTCGGCATCCATGGAAGATACGCTGCTGATCGGAGACCATTTGATCATCAGCCGCCTCGGCTATGACATTGGGCTGCCCCTCACGCCATGGCACGTTTCACTGTGGCGGAACCCCAAGCGCGGGCAAATTATTATTTTCCGCTCGGTGCAGGAAGGCTCGCAGGATCTCGTCAAGCGAGTGATCGGCATGCCCGGCGACACGGTGGAAGTCCACGACGGCGCCGTCTGGCTCAACGGCCAAAAACAAGACGAGCCCTATATCAAGGAGCCGATGAGCCCCTACTCCACCTACGGGCCATACAAAGTTCCTCCGAATTGCTACTTTGCGATGGGGGACAACCGCAACGATTCTTATGACAGCCGCTACTGGGGATGCGTCCCGCGCGCGAATCTCATCGGCGTCCCGGTGATGATCTATCTTTCCATTGATGCGCCGGTCCGCGATGGCGATCCCACAACGATGGCCTGGGAGCCCGGCCACATCGCCGAACGTTTTGAGGCCTATGGTTACGCGCTGATTCATCCCAGCCACATTCGCTGGAAGCGGATGTTCCATTTCTTTTAGCCGTTTGCCCGATTTCCCGGTGAGGTTTTCCGAATGCGCTACGCCGACGCCGGCGTGAATATCGCCCTGGCCGACCAGGCCAAGCAAAAAATCGCCCGTCTCGCGGCGCGCACCTTCACGCGCGGCGTGGTCGGCGGCATCGGCGCGTTCGGCGCGCTCTTTCAGATTGACCGCAAGCGCTGGCGCGATCCGCTGCTCGTCTCCAGCGCCGATGGCGTCGGCACAAAACTAAAAATCGCCTTCGCGATGAATGTCCACTCGACCGTCGGCGCGGATCTCGTCCACCACTGCGTGAATGACATTCTCACCCTCGGCGCCGAGCCGCTCTTTTTCCTCGACTACCTCGCGCTCGCCGGCATCGCTCCCGCCGTCATCGAGCAAATCGTTGAAGGCATCAGCCGCGCCTGTCGCGCAACCGGCTGCGCGCTCATTGGTGGCGAAACTGCGCAGATGCCCGGCTTTTACGCGCCCGGCGAATACGACCTTGCAGGCTTCATCGTCGGAGCCGTCGAGCGCGGCCGCGTGCTCGGCCCCGAGCGCGTAAAGCGCGGCGACGTCCTCATCGCGCTGCCCTCCGTCGGCCTGCACACGAATGGATATTCGCTCGCGCGCAAATTGGTTTTCGATCAGGAAGGGTTAAAGCCGGATACCTACGTCGCCGCCATCAACAACAAAATCGGAGCGGAACTTCTCAAGCCCCACGTCTGTTATCTGCCCGGGCTAAAAACCGCGCTCTCGCGCGGCTGGCTTTCCGCGATGGCTCACATCACCGGCGGCGGCATCCCCGGAAATCTTCCCCGCGTCTTGCCCCGCGCGATGCGCGCAGAAATCGCGTTGGGCTCCTGGCCTGTGCCGCCGATTTTCGGGTATCTTGCGCAACTCGGTAAGCTCGACCGCGAGGAACTTCTCGCCACGTTCAATCTCGGGGTGGGAATGATCCTGATCGTCCCGCAAAAAAACGCCCGCGCGCTCGAAACCGACCTGAAGCGCCGCCGTGAAAAGTTTTATCGCATTGGCGAAGTAATCGGCGGCGCCGGCCCCCGCATCGTTTACTCCGGCCAGTTGCAGCTCTAACTTTTACGCCGCCCGCCCCCGTCGTTTCTGCTCGCCACTCTTCCGCGCGCGCGACCAATACCACCACTGGCATTGCTCCGCTGGCAGCCGCGGATCCTTCGCCTGCGCCACCCCCGCCGTAAACACATCCAGCACGCACGGGTCTTCCCGCTCGCCGGTTAACCGGCACAAACGGTCATAGAGTTGTTTTGGGTTGGCCTTCGCAAGTTGCCGCACCTCTGTGATGCCCAGCATCGCGAAGTCCTCGCGAATCGAAGGCCCCACAGAGATGAGGTCGATGATCCGTCGTTCGTGTTCTGCCTTTCGCTTTAGTTTCGCCATGCGATAAATCTACCGAAATTCTCTTTTCAACGCAAGCGCAAAGTGCTTTGGCAGGACCTGCTACTCCGGGTGCGGGGTCTTCAACAAATAATTTCGCGCCGCGCCGCCAATTCCCACCCCGACGTGCACGATCGAGGTCCATCGTTCCAGCGTGTGATGACCAGTGGCGTGAAAAATATATGAAAGCCCGATGGACGCGCCGGTCCCCGCCGCTTCAATGCTTGCAAAAAGCGGGTGATTATCCACGATGCCGTTCGTCAGAAAAATTTCATTAATTCCTCTCCGGCGGATATTCAGTGTTGAGGCGTAATCCAACCCGCGCGCCAGTCCCACCCCGGAAAAAAGTAGGATGTTCTCCCGGTCCCAGAATCGGTGCACCTTCGGCTTTGTGTTAGCAGGTTGCTGCGCGCCCGAATCCTTTTGCGGCGCCACTTGAGGCGCTGTCGGCGGCTGCGTTTGCGCCGGAGCTTGCGCCCTTGCCGCGGCCACGATCATCATCGAAAGCAGCGCCCCGACCGCCCCGCGACCCAGCGCTGACATCAACTTTCTCATCTTTTCTTTCTGGTGATGTCGCAGAGCATGTCCGAATGAATGTTCAGCCCGATGTTGGATATGTTGTAAAAATGTTCGCTCGCCACCAGCCACACAATCTCGCAGATCGCGCGTTCGGAATAATGCTGTCTCATGCGAGCAAAAGTCTCCGGATTGATTTTCTTGTCGCGCGTCAGCTCCGTCACATAGTCCAGCGCCGCGCGGTCCGCGTCCGTGAAAAGAGGGACTCGTGCTGTACTCCTCCAGCGCATCGAATTTCGCTTCGTTCATCCCCCTCTTAATCGTTATCGATCGCCCGATGTCGATGCAAAAAAGACACACGTTGATGCGCGCCACATGTTCCCGGATCAGCAGCGCCACCTCAGGGGAGAGTTGCAGCTTCTTATCCAGTTGGCCGATCTTTCCATAAAACATCCCGAATGCCAGCGGCATCCGCGCCGCAAACACCTTCAGCGGCGTAAGCACTTTCCCGAATTGCCGGCGCGACATGGCATACGCCACTTTCATCATCACTCCGCGCGGCTTTTCAATTGGTGGAAGAAAGGAATCCATAAGGGTGTCCGTCCAAGAATACAAAATTGATCGAATTCACGATAATTCGATTCCAGGTTTGATTTTGCACCAGTTCATCCGCTTATTTCCACGGCTTATGCCCCGCCCCTGATGTCGCCGGCGCCTTTGGTGGCACAGACACCTGCCTGTGGCATTCCCGCTGAACATTTTCACTCCATATAATTACCCAATTGTAATTACACTTGAATATTGCTACAGTCTGTAACCGCAAACCCTCCCCGGAAAGGTTGGTGCCCATGCGGCCCCTCTCCGTTGTCGCGGCTGTGCTATTTGTCTTTCCTGTGTTCGCGTCCGTCCAGGAACCGGACGAATCCATCCAAATCCGCGCGATCCTAATCGATAAGGACCTCACCCAAAAGCCCCTGCCGCATCTCACTCTCCAGATCGCGAGCGCCGACAACCCCGCGGCACCGCCTTCAATCACAAGGACAGCCCTGGACGGCAGCGCCAGCATTCAGCTCAAGCGCGGCAAGTACCGCATCTCCTCCCTGAGCGGAATCGAATATCGGGACAAGCGATTCTCATGGAGCTTCGACTTCACCGTCTCCGGCCCAAACCAAATCATCGAGCTCAGCAATGACAACGCAACGATTACTCCTATTACCGCACCAGTTGTTCCCGTGCCACCACCAAGAAAGCCGGCCGAACTCACGCTCCTCTTTCAGAAATATCAAAACTCCGTCGTCACCGTGTGGAGCGAACTCGGCCATGGTACCGGATTCATCGTTGACCCGCGCGGCCTAATCGTCACCAACCAGCATGTCATCGGTCTTTCCGATCTGATCTCCGTTCAGTTCGATGCAAAAAGAAAAGTTGCCGCGAAATTGCTTGCATCTGATCCCAGCAGAGACGTCGCCGTCCTCTGGGCGGACCTTTCCGCATTTCCTGAAGCAATTGCCGCTCCGGTCGCGCATTCCCAAGACGGCCAGACCGCGGCCATCGAAGGCGAACAAGTCTTCACGATTGGCAGCCCGCTAAGCCAACGAAAAATTATTACGGTCGGCATCGTCAGCAAGGTCGAAGCCAAAGTAATCATCTCGGATATAAACATTAATCCCGGCAACTCCGGCGGCCCGCTCTTCAACTCCGCGGGCGTGGTCATCGGCATCACCACCTTCGGCGAACGCGAACAATCCGGCCCCGGCCTGGCCGGGAGCATCCGCATTGAAGAGATGAATCCGCTCGTGGACCAAGCGGCGAAGAGGATGCGCGAAGTCGCCCCTCCCACCTCGAGACTGCTTCCCGTCGAGCCGTTGGATTCCTATCCCCTGGATTCCCTGAAACAATCCATCCAAAAGGAAAAATTTGATCGCAAGCCGTACCTCTTCTCCGAAGGCGGATTCAACGTAGCCCTCGCCACGCCTGTCCTTCAATACCGCGTGCAAGAAGAGGACAGCATCGCCGCCGCGAAACAGAAGGAAAAGCGATCCAGGGACAACAAATCCGGGCTGGAAAATTCCTTTAACCCGCTCGAAGACCTCCGCGGCTGGGCCGAATACGCCGGACAGTACAAACCAGTCCTGCTGATTGAAGCGCAGCCGCAAATGCGGCAAACATCTTCGTCCAAGTGGATCAACGGAATGATTTTCTCGAACAGCGGCTATAAGCCGCCGGCTCAAATGAGATTCACGACCGATTTTTATCGCATGAAACTCTTCTGCGGAAAAAAGGAGATCGAACCAATTCAGCCCGGCAAAGCGCCCACGCTTGAGAATGTCCACAACCGCTCCGTCAGCGTAACCGATGCAACCTTCGTCGGCCTGTACTCCTATCCCGCCGACGCAATTTCCAAATCCTGCGGCCACGTCACCCTGGAAATTTATTCCGAGCGCGGCGCAACCAAGCCCGTAATCAAAACCCTCGACGATAAAACGGTAGAACGCATCAGCGCCGATTTCCAACCCTATCTCAGCAAGAAGTGAAATCCCTAAGAGAGGCACTCCCTTTATTCTCGTAGCCCCCGGTGAGCGGCGCACCTGCCGGGCGCGGAGCTGCGAATACTGTCCCAACCGCGCTGTTGGCCGACGCAAGGGTTGGGACAGCCCTCCCCTCTGCTAACCCACTCAATTCAAAGGGCTTAAGTCTCGTTTGGGCCGGCTGTCCCACTCTCCCAAACCCTGGGGTTTGGGACAGTGGGACACTCGCCCGGCGATTCGCCGCCGGCTTTATTTCTGACGGGGTGGCTAAAAGAAAATCCTTTTGGTGTAGACTCGGCTGGCTCGCGCGAAGCGGATGCTATTGAAAATTAAGCCCCTCAACAAGCGCTGGATGAATTCTCAGGAGATACATATGTCGATATCAACGCAGTTTCGTCGTCGAGGTGCGTGGCGCCTAAAGCACGCTGCCGTTTGTTTTGTGTTTGCAGCCCTGGCGCTGATGGTTTGGCAGGCCTCAGTGAATCAAGCCACGGCGCAGGCCCAAGCGCCTGCACCACAAGCGACGGGGATTCCGCCCGCGCGCTACATCCCAAGTCACGACTTCCACACACAAAATATCGCGCTGAATTTGCATTTTGATTTCGAGCACTCTCAGGTGCTCGGAACGGCCACTCTTACCCTGACGCCGCTGATCAATGATTTAAAGCGCGTGGAGCTCGATGCCGCAAACATGACCATCAACTCGGTCAAGCTCGCTTCCGGGGCGCCGCTCAAGTTTGAAGCCGATGCGAAGAAGGAGAAGCTTTATATTACGCTGGATCGCGCCTATCAGCCGTCCGATTCGCTCACAGTTGTAATTGACTATCACACAAATTCCGAGTCGCAGGGCTCGATCTTTGGCGGGACTCGCGGGCTGACCTTTATCAAGCCGACCCCCGATGACCCATCGGCCCCAAAGCAAATCTGGTCGCAGGGCGAAAGTGAGGACAATCATTTTTGGTTCCCTTGTTACGATCACCCGAACGATTTCACCACCACGGAAATAATCGCCACCGTCGAAAAACCGCTTTCTGTGGTCTCCAATGGAAAACTGATTAGCGTGAAAGAGAACGCCGGCAACACGCGTACGTACGATTGGAAAATGGATGTCCCCCATGCGACCTACCTGACCTCGATCGTTGTCGGCGAATACACGCCCATCGAGCAGAGCTATAACGGGATTCCGGTGACCACCAACGTGTATCCAAATCAGGTTGCGGAGGGCAAAGCCACGGCCGCTCGAATGGCGGACATGGTGAAATTCTATTCGGAGAAAACGGGTGTCTCGTACCCCTACGTGAAATACGCCCAGACCATGGCGCATAACTTCGGCGGCGGAATGGAAAATATCTCCGCCACCACAATGATTGACGGGATGATCCATGACGAGCGGAGCGAGTTGGACGGCACCGCGGACAGCCTGGAATCACACGAACTCGCGCATCAGTGGTTCGGCGATTTCGTCACCTGCCGGTCCTGGGCGGACGTCTGGTTGAATGAAAGTTTCGCAACTTATTTCCAGGCGATGTGGGATGAGAAGTCGCTCGGCCGCGACGACTTTCTTTACAGCGATGTTAAAGCGAATCAGGACCAATACTTCCAGGCCTGGAGACGCGGCTTGCGGCGTCCGGTTGTCACGGAGAATTACACCGATCCGGATTCCGTGTTTGACGTCTACGCGTATCCCCGCGGCGGCGCTGTTCTTCACATGTTGCGGACCACGCTCGGCGAAGAGAATTGGTGGCGCGCCATCCACCATTACCTCACAAAGTACGCGCATCAGCCCGTAGAGACCGAGCAATTCCGCATCGCCATCGAAGAAGCTACCGGCCAATCCATGGACTGGTTCTTCGACGAATGGGTTTACAAGATGGGGCATCCCATCTTCCGCGTGACGCAGTCTTACGCCCCCGGTTCAAAAACGCTCAACCTGACTGTTCGACAAGAACAAAAGGTGGATCCGAATTCGGCCTATCCTCAGGTCACCTTTTTCCGGATGCCGGTCGAAATCGAAATTGGTTCAGCCGCGGGCACGCATGTTGAAAAAGCGATGATCGAGCCGAAAGAGGAGCAAACCTTAACTTTCAGCGTTGACTCAGAACCGCTGCTCGTCGATTTCGATTACGGCGGCACTCTGATTAAGGAATTGCATTTTGAAAAGTCCACCGCGCAGTTGATCTATCAACTCTCTCACGACGCTGATGTACTCGGCCGCATCTTTGCCCTCAATGAGCTGACGCCCCGCATGAAGAACCCTGCCACTTCCCCGGATGAAAACTCGGCCATCACCAAGGCGATCGCGTCGGCCGCAACCGGCGACACGTTTTGGGGCGTGCGGTTCGATTCCGTTAGCGCGCTCAGAGGGGTCGTCGGTCCCGATGCGCGAGCGGCGTTGCTCGCCGCTGTAAAGGACAAGACGCCACACGTGCGAGAGCATGCCATCAGCGTTTTGGGTGCCGCGAAAGATCCATCGCTGGCCGGCGTTTACCTGGGCTATTTGAATGATCCGAGCTACAACGTGATTCGCGCCGCGGCGACCGCCCTCGGAACAACAAAGGACCCGGGCGCATATGCCGCGTTGAATAAACTCTTGGATCAACCTTCGTGGCGCGACACCATCCGCATTTCGGGCCTCGCCGGTCTCGCCACTCTGGGCGATCCGCGCGCGCTTGACGTCGCCCTTCGCTTCGCGCCGAGAGGAAATCCATTGGGAGTGCGCAGCGCGGCATTAAACGTTCTCGGCTCGGCGGGGAAAAATGATCCGCGCGCTTATCCGGTCATTGCTGACGCGTTTACGTCTGCGGTGGATTCCGGAAATCTCCAACTGTATGGGCCGGCGAGCCGCGCTCTAGTTTCACTGGGCGACCCGCGCGCCTTGGATCTTGTGAAAACGGCGCTTGCGCACACTACCAACTCGCAACTCCAACAATCCTTGGCGCAGTTGCAGAAGACTCTGGAGGATCAGCCCAAGAAGGCCGCTACTCCTCAAAATCCATAAGAAACGCTGTCGCTACTCCTCTGCGTTTTTCAGTCCAGCAGGCCGAAATCCCCTCCCCAGCGGTATCGGTCCGGATCCTCGCATTTGCCTGCGCGTCTTACTCCCACCCTCTCCATCTCGTACATCAATTCCCACAAAACGGAACACGGCGGAGGCTTGACCTTTGTTTTTGCTGGTCGCTTTTCAATAGCCTCTGAAGTGGAGCCCGCAACGTCATCCAAATCGAACCGGTTAAGCCCATGATAAAATCCGCCCCTATGCTCATTAGGCGATTATTTATTTCCGCGCTGGCGATGTGCCTTAGCGCTGCTATGCCCGCGGCTGCGGATAACCCGCCAACATTTGAAGATCTAACTACGCTCCGCCAAATTAATTATTTGCAAGTGTCTCCCGACGGCCAGCAGGTGGCGTTTGTCATGGCGGGAGAGGTATGGATAGGCGCAGCGCTGGCCGGGAGCGCGCCAAAAGCGATCAGCAAGGGGAGCTTACCAACGTGGTCCGACGATAGTCGGCGAGTTGCATTTTACTCGAGCCGGTCAGGGGCGCAGCAGTTGTGGGTGGCAGATACGAAGTCGGGGGCGATCACCCAAATCACAAACGTCGCGGGCGGTATCAGTCCAGATCCCAGAACGCGGCAAAGCGGATCTGTCAGCGACGTTCTGCGGGTGAGTTGGTCGCCGGATGGGGAAAAACTGGTATTCGCGTCACGGGTGGAATCCGCGACGGCGAAGACGGAGGCAGCAGCGCCGAAGTGGGAGCCCGCGGATGCGGCAGCCGGCAGGCCGCTGGTGCTCACCGGAGAAACGCCGGCGGCATGGACATTGAACGGCGTGTTTACAAGCGCGTTCGGCAAACCCCCCGACCCGGCGAAGGAAGATGGCAATGCTCTGCCGAAAGTAATGGTGAACCAATTATTCATCGCCGATATTTCGAATAAATCTATCCGGCAACTTACCACCGATGACTCCGTGTATTTTGAGCCGGCATGGTCGGCCGATGGGCGGACAATTGTATGCTCCTCGAGCGAAGGGCGGGATCCCTGGTCTGGGCCGCTCAATTTGTATGCAATCGACCCGGCGAGCGGCACGAAAAAGCCTTTGACAACCGGCACGGGAGATAAACGGATGCCCAAGTGGTCGCCGGACGGAAAATGGATCGCATATGTTGGGGGCGATCACTTTCAAATGGCATCCGTATTCGTGATTCCGGCGGCGGGCGGGGCGGCCGTGAATGCGGGTGCGAAGGTGCAACGCTACATCATCGGATTTGAGTGGCTTCCCGACAGCCAGTCTTTGGCGGTGCAAACCTGGGACGCGGTCGATTGGCCGATTTTGCGCGTGCGCATTACGGATGGCTCCGTGGAGAAACTGACGAGCGGCCCGGCGATGCGGCTGGTGTACTCGGTGTCGCGGGATGGCACGATTTTTTGGACACAGAGCGACGGGTCACATTTGAGCGTGGTGCTGGAGAGGTCCGCGCGCGATAGGACCGTGAGAGAAATTTTCGACGCAAATCCTCAAATCCGCAATTGGACGCTAGGTGAGCAGGAAGTGATCGAATGGAAGAATAAGCGCGGGGAAACGCTCCAGGGCGTGCTTTTGAAACCGGTTGGCTACCAGGCCGGCAAGCGATATCCGCTGATCGTCGATGGGTATCCAGCACAGCCCAACGGGTTCAAGGCGGGCACGATGATGGGCAACCAGCTTTGGGCCGCTCAAGGGTATGCGGTTTTCTGGCCGGCGGCGCGTTCTCCGCACACGTGGATGGATGCGTACCGCGACCAGGCTTTCGATGAAGCTGCACAAGGACCAAACGGAGTCGGCGTATTGGTGGACGACGTGATGTCAGGCGTGGATGAGGTGATCCGGCGAGGCGTGGCAGATCCGGAGCGGATGGGGCTGCATGGATTTAGCAATGGCGGCGGCGTAGTAGGCTATTTGGTCACGCAGACGAATCGTTTTCGGTGCGCGGTTTGGGCTTCGGGCGTGTATCCGGACTGGATCCTGCCTGCCATGCTCCAGACTGATTCGACGCTATCAACCTTCGAGGGCGGTGCCAATGTATGGGACAACCCGGAAACCTTCGTAAATCTGTCGGCGGTTTATCACCTCAAGAATGTCACGACGCCGATGTTGCTCGCTGTTGGAGACGATGACGGGTACTTTTTCCTGGGCGCAATCGAACTTTACAACAGCCTGCGATGGCAAAAGAAGGATGTGACCCTCCTGCGATACGCGGGCCAGAGTCATGGGTTCACGGGCGCGGCGCTAAAGGATTTCACGGCGCGGGAGATCGCATTTTTCGACCGATATCTGAAAAGTCCCGGCCCGCAATAATCCGAGGATCTCGGCACCTCCATCATGAATAAGAGCGCAGCTCCTCGTTTGCGAGCGAAAGGACGGGGCAGCTGACCCAGTGCATTTTTCCAAATCGATCCCCTCATTCGAACACTCATTCGAATGGTTTCGTAACAAATCTTCCCCTCCCTTATCGTTTTACGCGCGGGCGAGCGTATGCTAACTTGCAAGGCCGTCACTAAACTGGAAAACGAATGACCAAGCGCATCGGAATCCTTCTTAGCGGGCGCGGCTCGAATTTTGAGGCGCTGGCCGAGAGCATTGCCGCGGGGCGGCTGCCCGGCGCGGAGATCGCCATCGTGATCAGCAATCGCGATGGCGCCCCGGGCGTCGAGCGGGCGCGCGAGCGCGGCATTCCCGCGCGGGTAATCCCGTCCAAGGGTCTCGAGCGCGAAGCGTATGACAAGCTGGTGGTCGCCGCGCTGCAGGAAGCCGGTGTGGAGCTGGTTTGTCTCGCGGGATTTATGCGCCTGCTTTCGCCATATTTTGTGGCGGCGTTTCGCGGACGAATTCTGAATATTCACCCGTCGCTGCTGCCGTCATTTCCCGGCCTCGAAGCGCAGCGCCAGGCGCTGGAATATGGAGTGCGCTACGCCGGATGCACCGTGCATTTTGTGGACGAGAATCTCGATGCCGGGCCGATCGTGCTGCAGGCGATTGTCCCGGTGCTGGATGGCGATACGCCGGAAACCCTTTCGGCGCGTATTCTAAAAGAGGAGCACCGCGTTTATTCGGAGGCCGTGCGGCTGGTGCTCGAAGGCCGATACCGCATCGAGGGCCGGCGTGTGATTCATCTTGCGGCGGCTTCAACAGCAGCGCAAGGCGCGCCGGGACACAAATCATGAGCGCGCAATCCGGCGGCAAGCAAAGCGGCGAGAAACCATTCGCCCCGCATGCTTTCCCTGAAATTGACGAGCAGATGGCGCACATTCGCAAAGGCGCCGCCGAAATCATTCAGGAAAAAGAGCTGGTGGCGAAGCTGGAAGCCTCGCGCAAATCCGGCAAGCCGCTGCGCGTCTATCTCGGCGTGGACCCGACGGCGCCGGACATCCACCTCGGCCACACCGTGGTGCTGCGCAAGCTGAAGCATTTTCAGGATCTAGGCCACACCGCGATTTTTCTGGTCGGCGATTTTTCCGCGATGATTGGCGACCCGACAGGACAATCAGAAACGCGTCCGCCGCTGACGCGCGAGCAGGTGGACGCGTATGCGAAGACCTACCTCGACCAGGTTTACAAGCTGCTTGATCCCGAAAAAACCGAGGTGCGCTACAACAGCGAGTGGCTCGGCAAAATGAGCAGCATTGATATTGTGAAATTGTGCGGGCATTACCGGCTCGCGCGGATGCTCGAGCGCGAGGACTTTCGCTCGCGCCTGGATAAAAATCTGCCGATTTCCGTACATGAACTGCTCTATCCGCTGCTGACTGCGTATGACGCTGTCGCGCTGCAATCCGATGTGGAGCTGGGTGCGACCGAGCAGAAATTTAATTTGCTGGTGCACCGCGATATCCAGCGCGAATACGGGTTGCCATCGGAGGTGGCTCTGACGATGCCGATTCTCGTCGGCCTCGATGGGTCGCGCAAAATGTCCAAGAGCCTGGGAAATTACATCGGCATCACCGAATTGCCCCAGGAAATGTTTGGCAAGCTGATGAGCATTTCCGATGAGCTGATGTGGTCTTACATGGACCTGTTGACCGACCGGCCGGAGGCGGAAATTGTGCGGTTGCGCCGGCACGTCGCAGAAGGCAAAGCGCATCCGATGGAAGTGAAGATCGGTCTCGCGCAGGAGATCATCACCGGATCCCACGGCGAGGCCGCGGCCACACGAGCGGCGGATGAATTCCGCAAAGTATTTCAGCAGCGCCAGGCGCCCGTTGAAGCCCCTGAAAAAAGAATCAAAGCTGGCGCGCGAAAATTATCCGCGCTTCTCGCGGAGCTTGGACTCTCGCCGTCGCGCGCCGAAGCCGAGCGCCTAATCAAGCAAGGCGGTGTGGATGTGGATAACGCACCCGCTACAGATGTGAAACTGGAGTTGCCACTTGCCTCGGGAAGCAAACACCTGATCCGCGCGGGCAAGAAGAAATTTGTCCGCGTTGTCGTCCAGTAAATTGAGTGGAGGAATAGGCCCGCCCCGAGGCGGGAGCGTCGGGGCTCAGTGGCGTTAATTTCATTGCAAAGAACCCCTAGGCTCCCGCCTTAGGCGGATGCTCTACCGCCGCTCGGCAAGTTTCCGCAAACGCGCGAGATAATCCCGGTTCCGCCGCGCGACGGCGTGGCGCGTTACCAGCCAATCCACGAAACGGGCCGTGCGTGACGGCATTTCGTACTCGCTACGCATGGTGACGCAGGTGCCGGACGGAGTAGGCTGCAACACCCAACGCTCGATGCCGCGCACTCCGTAGGCGTCCTCAAAACGCCATTCCAAGCCGCGCGGCGTTTCATAACGTGTGATTACGGCGGTGTGAGCGATCTCTTTTTTCGCGAGCCATCCTCTGAGATGTCCGCTGATTCGCACTTTCTGGGCCGCGCGAAAATCCGCTTCACCGCCCGACACTTCGAGACGGCTTTCCATTTCCGCGCCGTACCAATAAGGCATTCGCTGCGGCACAAAAAATACAAACACTTCGTTCGGCGGCGCGGCGATATCAATGGTCTGTTCTATGATGGTCATCTGCGCAGGGCGGAAGTTTAACACTTGCTTGAGGATGGATTCGATTCCGGGGGAAATGTCAGAAGGGGATTGATGCGGCTGCGAAGATCCGGCGCGAGCGCGCGTCCTGGACGAAAACAACGGCGCGGAGGTTCTCGCGCTTCCAATCACCGTTGAGTTTGAGCGGCGTCTGACTGTTGTAAGCAACATCGGCCTGCGAGTTCGCCGCGCCTACGCGCGTCAGGCTTCGGACGACGCCGTCGTGATCGAGCGCCCGCCCGGAATTCTCTCCACGAAGTACGCTCGAATGAAGGTGGTTCTCCGTAATTGCCACAATCACATCCGGCTTGGTTCGGTCAGCGGTTCCGGGCAACTTTCCAACTTGGATGTGAAGGACGGGAGAGCTCTCGGATGCCGGCGCAGCGGCGGTGTCCCACGCAAGATGAATTTCGGCCTTCGGAGCGCCCGCGGCGGTTTCTATCTCCTTGCGCGCTTCGCTGCCTGAGCCGCCAACAAATGCTGCGTGTCCATCCACGACCATCTCCGGTGTATAAACCTCTCCGCCGAGCCGAAACGCGTAATCCTTCTGGCGGGCAGTGGCGGCCGCCGAGGAGAAGGGATCGTGCCATCCCTGATCGTCCCAATAGTCGACGTGCTCTTCGAGGATTATGGCATTGGCGCTGGCGACGGGTTGCTGGGCGCCCAACTGGGCGAGCAGGGCATCTGCCGGCGGGCAGCTCGAACAGCCTTCTGAGGTGAATAGTTCAACGAGGACGGGTCTTTTTGCGGCGGTCGGAGCGGCCTGCGGGCGGCCGGACCCGACGCTAACAAGCCCATAAACACAGGCGACAACAGTGATTGAAGCAGCAGCAAGGAGTGCTCGAAGAGGCCTGAATCTCATCGTTGAATTCGATTCCGACGCCGGGAAAACGTTGCCCTGAGTCTTTAGGTAGTTTGACTTGAGAATGGCAATGATTCAAGCGGCTTTTCTCCTAACCTTTTTTATATATAATAACAGTTAGCCATAATTCCACCGGACTCATGGATGGCAAAAGCTTGGCTAAGAATCGAAGCGCTGGAATAGCCACTGCGAAGAAAGACCCGGCTTCTATTGGCGGACGGTTGGCCGTCAATTATGCCAACTTGAGTTTGGCCACTTTGCTTCACGAAAGATCGGAGCAGGATTTCGCGCTGGTTGTCGATTTTCTCACCTCGAATGGCATTGTTCCGCCGGGGTCAAACGCTGCGCTTTTCAATTTGTGGACGAGCGCGCCGGATGAGACCGCAGCGTTCTTGGAAAGGGCGGGCATGCTCAGCGGCGCGCTGAGGAACGCATTTGAGGCGCGCGCTTGGGGAGGGGAGATTCTTCAAGGTTGGGCCGAAAGTATCAATGAAATCTTGGCATTCACTGAAGGGCATGAACGGCTGGAGGCGGTGGATGCGCGCGAAGAAGGCGCAACGGAGTGGATGCTGGTGCTGCAAGCGCGGTCGCAGGGGCTCGAGTGGTTGCTGACGGCGATTGCGCGGAATGGAGCGGAACTAATCGCGGAGGGTCCGGAAGCGCCGATCCGGAAGTGCGCGAATCCGGATTGCGGACTTTTGTTTTATGACGACTCGCGCACGGGCAGGCGGCGCTGGTGTTCGATGGCGGTTTGCGGAAACCGCGCGAAGGTTGCTGCTCATTACCGCCGAGAGAAAAGCAAACAGTGAGCGAGTGACAGGCAGCAAATCATTCAATGCGGCGGCGCGGATGGAGCAGCGGGCGGCGCGGCGGGCGGTGCGAAATTAAATTGGGGCTTTTGGCCTGTGGACCAAGGATCATAGTGCAAGGCGAATTTTATACGATCGGCGATGGGCGGGTGCGAGTAAAACCAAAACACAGTCGAACGCGAGGGGGCAGGCTCTTCGAGGTTTGCTTCGCCCAGGACTTGAAACAGTCGCGCAGCGGCTTGCGGCGCATCAGGAATTGAGCCGTGCGAAATCTCGAGTCCATAGACGTCGGCCTGATGCTCAAAATGGCGGGTGACGAAATTTTGAAGCGGCATGAAAGCAACCTGCGCCACATTTACGATCAGCAGGAGAGCGGCGATGGCAACCCAGTCATGCGCGCTTTGGACGCGCCAGCCTTCGCCGAAGCGGCGGAACACGGCCGCGAAAATCCACGCCAGCAGCGGATATCCGATCACAAGGCCAATCGCACAAAGTCCGATGTATTGCCACGCATGGTCGAGCGCGTAGTGTCCCAGTTCGTGGCCGAAGGTGAAGAGCGCGCCGTTATCGTCCGTGCGTGCGAGGAGCGTATCCCAAAAAACCACGCGCTTTGAATTCCCGATGCCGGCCACGTACGCGTTAACCTCGCTCACCTTTTTGCTGGCGAGCATCTCCAAGATTTTATTTCGCGGGATGGTGATGTCCGCGCGTGCCGCAGTCTGCTGGACTTTTTCCGTGAGCGCGGGATGCGCCGCGGCGAGCGGCCGAAAATCGAAGAAGAGCGGCTCGATGACAAATGGCTCGGCGTAAACCCCGAAAATGATCAGTGGAATCGAGACGGCCCACGCGGCCAGCCACCAGCGGCGGGGGCTGCGGCGAATCGCTGTGGCTCCGAGCGAACCAACAGAGGCTACAACCACGATCGAAACCGCTTCGGCCTTAATCCAATCGAGCGTCCAGGAGATCCAGCTTTGCACCGAAAGCCCGTAAGAACGCACAAGGATGTGTCCCCAAATTTGAAATGGAAGGAGGGCGGCAGCCAGGGTGAGCAGCAACAGCGGCCAAAAGATCGCGGCCTGGATAAGGCGGCGCGCGCTTACGTGTTCGGCCCAATCACGGAATTTCGCGGCCCAACCGGTGCGAAGTAGAAGCAAGAGGACAATCGTTTCGGTGATGAATTCACCGAGGAAGATCCGGCGCCCCGTTTTGGCGAGCTGGACAGCTTCGCGTTCTTTTTTCGGCGGCAGGGAATAATGGGTGATCGGCGCGGGTTTCGGCGTGTCGCCCGCCTGAAGATCAGGGTGCTGGTTTGCTGCCGGGGGGGGCGTCTTCCGAACGCGGGCATCGCGAGAGTACGGCAAAGTGCTTGCATAGCTCCGTGGCGAAGGGCTGAGCACGATAATCACAAGTGTGGTGAAGAGCGCTCGACGCATTTTTTCTTGAGCAATCATTAGGCCGGGCCCGCGGCCTTTTCCTGGCCGTTCCCTTCGGTATTGCGGTATAGCATAGCAAAGCTGCGGGCATGAAGGCGGCGAAGCAGACCGCCGGCGCCGTGAGGCACGCCATGCCGTTATTGATTGAAGGACTGTCCTTTGGTCCAGTTGTTATTGGGCGCTGTGCGGGCTAGCATTAGATGGTCGGACCCGGAGGAAATCTATGCATGGACTTTGGCCAAGACCGGCGAGGCGCGCCATATGGTGCGGGGCGGCGATCCTTGCGATGGCCGCTACCGGCGTTGCCGCCGGGGCACGCGCGCAATCCGGACAGGGCGACCAGAACCCTCCTTCGCTTGGAGAAATTGCGCGCCGGCTGCGCGCGCAGAAGCCGGTGACGGAATCGGCCAAGAGGGTCTGGACGAATGACAACATCCCCAGAAACCCATTTGGAGTAAGCGTGATCGGGCCGCCGGCGCCTCCTCCGGAAGAGACGACCGCTGAAAAGGCCGCGCCGCCGGCTGCGGCTCCCGGGAAGCAGAAATCCGCGCCCGAACTTGAATCGGAATTGACCGCGGCGCAAGGGGATCTGGATACGCTTGAGAAGGAGCTTGATCTGGACAAACGCGACTACCTCCTGCAGCAGCAGGGTTACTACACGAATCCGATGGCGAGCCAGAGCCCGCAGATCCAGGCGGCGCTGGCGCAAGCGCAGCAGCAGATCGACGCCAAGCAGGCGGAAGTGGACAAGGCCAAAGCGCATCTCGATGAGCTTCAAAAAATGCTGGACGATGCGAAGAAAAATCCACCTAAAGCGCCGGATGGCTCCTCACAGAATTAGGATTTCGCGACGCGCGATCGCCATCCGTTCTTAAATCCACTCCCGGCATCCTGCATTTCCCTCCAAATACCTAGTTCTGAGAACTGTGGCTCGCCCCCTGACCATCCGTTATGGTTGCGCGGCGCAAACCGGGTGGTTCGAGCCCGGTAACAGGCCTACTACTAATTGTGTGTTTTTTCTTGACACACCTACGGCGCTGCCGCACAATCCGCCAAACTTTTCCACGCACTTCGCCAAAGGCGCAAGCCACATGGCGACGGGCACAGGGGAGAATCGGGCTTTGGCGCGAACGGCCTTTGCGTTCCGTGCGGAGCCATGGAAAAGTTCGGGAGGTACCGTGCAGTATCTACCGGGCTGGACCGTTCAATGCATCAATCCGGAATGCCTGGCGCGCGGCCAGTGGCTCCGGGTGGACCAAGTTCATTCGGAGCTTTGCACTAACTGCGGCGCGCCGCTGCACCGGGTGCCACCGCCGCTGGGGCCGCGAATGAGGATGCGGCCGAGGACTCTCGGGTCCTACCGGCCGTCGGGCCGCCCGCGGTAATCGGCGGCGCGGGAAACGCCGTGCGCGGCGCGAAGGTGGGAGAATCGTCTTTGCAATAGGTCCCTGCAGCGTGCGCCTGCTGAAAATCAAACGGCCTCCGGTTTTCCGGGGGCCGTTTGATTTTTGAAATGGCGCGAGCCTGAAAGCGGGCGCGATTATTCGTTCAGATCCGAATCGAGCTTCATGTGGTATTGCTCGAGAACGCCGCGGACCTGATCGAACGCGTCTTCGACAGAATCGGAGAAGCGCAGCAGGCCGAACTCGCGCGCATTGATGGTGCCGCTGCGCAGCATTTCGCGCCAATTGAGCACGCGATCCCAGTAGCGACGCCCATAAATTAAGACAAGATTGTGATCGGGGAGTTTTCCCGTCTGCATCAGCGTGAGCATTTCCCAAAGCTCGTCCATGGTGCCGAATCCGCCGGGAAACACGATGAGCGCTTTCGCGAGTTGCGCGAACCAGAGTTTGCGCATGAAGAAGTAATGGAAATTGAAGCTCAGCTCTTTGCTGATGTAACCGTTGGGCTCTTGCTCGTGCGGCAGTTCAATGCTGAGCCCGACGGACTTTCCACCCGCTTCCGCCGCGCCGCGGTTCGCCGCTTCCATGATGCCCGGGCCGCCGCCGGAACAAATTACGAAGCGGCGGGGGTGCGAGCCGAGGCTCATCGCCCAGGTGGTGACTTTGCGCGCGAGGGAGCGCGCGTCTTCGTAATACTGAGACATCTCGACATGATTGCGCGCCTCGCGGACTTCCTCGCGAGCCGCCTTGGTGCGATGCTTCTTTGCGTTGCGGCGCGCGCGGGCGAGACGCTCTTTCGCGGCATCTTTCGGCAGGATGCGCGCGGAACCGAACATGACGATGGTGTCGCCGACGCCTTCCTTGCGCAAGCGCGAAAGCGGATCGAGATATTCCGAAACGATGCGGATCGGGCGGGCGACGCTGCTCTCCATAAAACGCGGATCGTGATAGGCGAGCTTTACGGCGTTCGGATATTTCTTCGGCATTCGGGCTCCTGCGGCGGATTTTATGCGCCGACGGTAGAAGGTTGCCATTCTACACCGGCGGCGGCCAGTGCGGAGTGACGCGGAAGCGTGCAATCCAGTACACTAAATGCAGGGAGCCGCATTTATGAAGAAGCTGTCTCATCTGTGCGGCGCTATGGCGGTTTTCGCCGCGGCGCTCGCATTGCTTTCCCCACAAGCTGTTTCGCAGACGCCTCCGGGGCCCATTAAAGGCGCTCCCGTGGGAAGCGCTCCGCAGACACCGGGCAAGCAGCAGGGTGTGATTAAAGTAAAGGTTGATCTCGTGAGCGCGCCGGTGGTGGTGCGCGATGAGAAAGGCGAGATCGTCGTGGACCTGGCGCAAAATGACTTTCGGCTCTTCGACAATGGGACGGAACAGACGGTCGATCATTTTGACATGGGGAGCGACCCCATTTCGGTGGTGCTGCTGGTCGAGACGAGTACGCGCGTCGCGCCGCTCCTGCCCGCGATTCAAAAGGCGGGGATTGTTTTCTCGCAAAACATTGTCGGCGAATTTGACGAGGCGGCTGTGATTGCCTTTGGCACCGGTGTGGACCATTTGGTGGATTTCACGTCCGACCGCGACCGAATCGAAAAGGCAATTAAGAATTTGCAGGATGGCGGCGGCCAAACCAAACTCTATGACGCCATGGGAGCGGCCGTGCGGATGCTGGCCACGCGTCCGGAAGACCGGCGGCGGGTGATTGTGGTGATCTCCGAAGCGGTGGACCGCGGCAGTGAAGCGAAGCTCGGCGGAGTTTTGCAACAAGCGCAACTGGAAAATATCACCATCTTCAGCGTCGGGCTTTCGACGACGGTCGCGCAAATGCGGTCCGAGCCGCCGGGCAATACGCAGCCTACGGGAGTTCCGCCCGGAATCAATCCCGGCGCTCCGGTTCCCGGCCAACCGCAGTCGCCGTCGACTCCGGGCGTGGGAGAGGAGCCGGGCGGAGATTTGCTGGCGCTGGGAGTCTGGGCTGTGCAACATGGCGCAAATTTAGTGCGCGGGCACGCATTGGAGGTGGCGACGGTCGCGACGGGCGGCGAGCACATCGCCACAATGAAAGACCGGGGAATCGAGGCCGCTCTCGACCGGATCGGCGGGGAGTTGCACGCGCAATACACGCTCTCGTACCACCCGACAGGGACATCCCCGTATGGCTACCACGAGATTCGTGTGCAAGTGGACCGGCCGAATCTTCAAGTACGGACAAGGCCGGGATATTATTTGCCTGTGGAAGGCAACGGAAGTCCTAACTGAGCGCGGAAATCGCGCGGCGGAATTTTCCCCCACAGACATTCCAATATTCCTAACGTCAATGGTGGTCAGGAAAAATCAATTTGCCAGGAAATGGGCTACCTGCTGAACGCTTGTCTCAAACCGTGGGAAATCGCTTTTGGGCAGCACATAAGAAAATATTCCGTCGGCAGTTTCCAGCGTGAAGCGGACTCCCGGGCCGGCGGTGATGATGACCAGCGTGGGGTCTGTTGTCCCTGTTTCTTTCAAGGTGCCGATGAATTGCCAGGATGCGGAATCGGTTTGCGCCGCCTTCTCCCAAAGCTGAATGAGCGCGGCCCACTCGTCCGCGCGCGCGGCGTAGGAACCCTTTTTTGGCATGGAGATCCCGATCAAGGCAACTTTTTCTGCGTTCTGTGTATACGTGGCCACATCCAACTCGGTTTCGCCGGTGTTGAATTTCGCGACGATGTTCAGCGATCCACCTTGCATTCCCATCAACGGAAATGCGAGGAGCAACGCGAATGCCGTGAGGAGAAATCGTTTCTTCATGACGAATGTCCATCCTTTGGCGGTCTGAAAACGGGACAGTCTTCACTCTACACCCGCACTGGCCACTGACTTGGGTTGGCCGCCGCTGAATTCCCATCCCGGCAATAGGCCGTGCGCACTTATAGAAATTTCCGGGGGCGGAAGCCGTGTCGCCCGCGGCGTTCGTGTGAAAGAAAGTGCGCGGTCAGCCCTTCGCCGGTTCCTTGGAAACCACCTCTTCTTCTTCCTGAATCACGGCGGCGGCGGCGACTTCGTCGCCCGCCTCGGCGCGCAACAGGCGCACGCCCTGCGTAGAGCGGCCGGCCTCACGGATTTCGTTTGCGTGGACGCGGATGACCTTGCCCTGCTCGGTGATAATCATCACGTCGGATTCCTCGGTCACCTGCAGCGCGGCGACGACGGAGCCGTTGCGCTCGGTGGTCTTCAAGTTGATGACGCCCTTGCCGCCGCGCGAGGTAATGCGGTACTCGGCGAGCGGCGTGCGCTTGCCGAAACCCTTCTCGGAAACAGTGAGCATGAGCGAAGTGAGTGAGTCCTTGATGATTTCGCCGTCGATGGCGTCGAGGTCGTCCGCGGCCTTCTTGTGTTCCTTCTTGATGATTTCGAAATCCGGCTGGACGGCGTCCATGCTGACGACGTAATCGCCCTTCCCGAGATCCATTCCGTTCACGCCACCCGCATTGCGGCCCATGGGGCGGACTTCCGTCTCGCGGAAGAGGATCGCCTGTCCGTTGTGGCTGGCGAGGAAGATCATTTTCTTGCCGTCGGTGAGCTTCGCGCCGATGAGCTCGTCGTCCTTGTCGAGGTTGATCGCGATAATGCCGGCCGAGCGCGGGTTGGAAAAATCCACGATGGGAGTTTTCTTCACCGTGCCGTTGCGCGTGGCGAGAAAAACATAGCGGCCTTCTTCTTCAAGGTTCGTGGACGCGACAAGCGCGGTGAGCTTTTCGCCGTCCTGGAATTTCACGAGGCGAAGTGATGGCGCGTCCGCGCGTGGCCGCCGCGGCTTCGGGGATTTCGTAAACCTTCAGCCAGTAAACGCGGCCCTTCGAGGTGAAGAGCAAAATGTAACTGTGCGCGGAGGCGACGAACAAGTGCTCGACGAAATCTTCGTCGCGCGTCTTCGCGCCGATGCGGCCCTTGCCGCCGCGGGACTGGTGGCGATAGACGTCCACCGAGGTGCGCTTCATGTATCCCGCGTGGCTCACGGTGATGGCCATGTCGGTATCGGCGATCAGGTCCTCGAGTTCGATCTCTTCGACCTTGTCCACAATCTGCGTGCGGCGGTCGTCTCCATAAGCCTTCTGGACTTCGCGCAGTTCGGTGATGATGACGCCGCGAAGCTTTTTGTCGCTTGCAAGAATCGAGCGCAGCTCGGCGATGCGTTCCTGAACTTCCTTCAATTCCTGAAGAATTTTTTCGCGCTCCATCTGCGTAAGGCGGTGGAGTTGCAGATCGAGGATGGCCTGCGCCTGGCGGTCGCTGAACTTCCAGCGCTCCATCAAACCTTCCTTGGCTTCGGCGGGCGACTTCGACTTGCGGATGAGCTTGATGATTTCGTCGAGGTTGTCGATGGCCTTCTTGAAGCCGAGCAGGATGTGCTCGCGCTCCTCGGCTTTGCGCAGCTCGAATTGGGTGCGGCGCCGGACGACTTCGACGCGGTGCTCGATGAAGAGCCGCAGCATATCCAGGATGGGCAGCTCGCGCGGCTGGCCCTTCACGATGCTGAGCAGGATTACGCCAAATGATTCCTGCATCTGCGTATGCTTGAAAAGATGGTTGAGGACGAGCTGCGATTCCTCGCCGCGCTTGATTTCAACCACGATGCGCATGCCGTCGCGGTCGGATTCGTCGCGCACATCCGAGATGCCTTCGATCTTTTTCGTCTGGACGAGTTCCGCGATGCGCTCGATGAGCCGGGCCTTGTTCACCTGGAACGGGATCTCGGTGATGACGATGCTCTCGCGGTCCTTGCCCATCTGCTCGACCGCAGCCTTGGCACGCATGATGAATGAGCCGCGTCCCGTTTTGTAGGCTTGCAGGATGCCTTCGCGTCCGGCAATGTAACCGCCCGTGGGGAAATCGGGGCCGGGCAGAACTTTCATCACTTCCTTGAGTGTGACGTCCGGCTTTTCAATGAGCATTACGGCTGCTTCGATCACTTCGCGCAAATTGTGCGGAGGGATATTCGTTGCCATTCCGACGGCGATGCCGGAAGCCCCGTTCACAAGAAGGTTTGGTGATTTCGCCGGAAGAACGGATGGCTCTTCGCGTGTCTGGTCAAAATTCTGGACGAAATCAACGGTCTCTTTTTCGAGATCGGCGAGCAGCTCTTCGGAGATGCGCGTGAGCCGCGCTTCGGTGTACCGCATGGCCGCGGGCGGATCGCCGTCCACGGAACCGAAATTCCCCTGCCCATCCACGAGCGATGTAGCGCATGTTGAAATCCTGCGCCATGCGGACGAGTGTGGGGTAGATAATGGCTTCACCGTGCGGATGGTAATTGCCGCTTGTGTCACCGCAGATCTTGGCGCATTTGCGGAACCCGCGATTCGAGGCGAGGCCGAGGTCGTTCATCGCGATGAGGATGCGGCGCTGGACGGGCTTGAGGCCGTCACGCACATCGGGGATCGCGCGGGCCACGATTACGCTCATGGCGTAATCGAGATACGACCGCCGCATTTCCGTTTCGATGTCTATCGGGACTAAAGTTTGAAGCGGTGTCTGTTCGTCAGCCATTGTTCCTCGTTATTTGTTGCGTCACTTAGTGCCTTGTCGCGCGCTCGAGGACGTAAGCCTTCACCGTGTCAAAGGCTTCCGCCGCGTTCGTAAATCTGCGCGTAGCAAAATGTGCTTCTATCTCTACCAGAAAAGCGTAGCGCTGCGTTTCGTTCCCGAATTCGACGGTCACGCCGCGGTCGTTGTCCGGCGCTTGCGTCGGCGATGCCTTGAATTCGCTGCACGAAAGCCCGCGCAGGCCCGGCAGCGTTGACCAGCTCAATTGATAAATCGTGCCTGTCACTGCGCTGCCGCCATCGATCAGATGTCCAGGTTCACAACATCGAGCGCGTTGTCTTCGATGAATTTACGGCGCTCGGCTACGTCTTCGCCCATCAGGGTGGTGAAAATTGTTTCGGCGGTTACGACGTCTTCCATTTTCACCTGCAGGAGCGTGCGCGTTTCGGCGTTCATTGTGGTGGCCCAGAGTTGCTCGGGATTCATTTCGCCAAGGCCCTTGAACCGAGTGATGGTGAATTCCTTCTGCGCGTCTTCGAGCACGTAAGCGAGCACGTCCACTGCTTTTTCTTTTGTGATTTTGTCGCCGTTGCGCGAGACCTGGAACGGTGGCTTATCCATCGGCTCGATCTGCCGGTAAAGAGCGCGGAGGCGCTTATATTCCGGCGTGGACGCAAGCCCCCAGCTGATCTTGCCCGTCGTCGGGCGGTCCTTTGTGCCGCTGGTGAACCCAAGCTCGTAAAGGCTGTGCTCTTCATCCCAGGCGATCTTGGAGTTCATTTCGATCTTTGCTTTTTCCACGGCGCGGTCAAGCTTTTCGAGTTTCTTCTTGTCCTCGAAATCGGCTTTCTTTTCGAGATCGCTTTCGGCGATCAACTCAGCGAGCCCGGGTACGCGCAGGCGCCGCGAAAGTTTCTTGAGTACCTGGTCGTATTCCTGCACGTTGAGCAGGAAACTTGTCAGCGGCGCGCCTTCGATGGCGGCGCCTTCCTTTGGCTTCACGCGATGTTCTTCCGTGGCGCGGCGCATCATTTCGGCTGTGAATTCGCGGTCGTCGCGGATGTAGCGGTCCATTTTCCCGCGGCGGATGCGGTAAAGCGGCGGCTGCGCGATGTAAATATGGCCGCGCTCGATCAATTCGCGCATGTGGCGAAAGAAAAATGTGAGCAGCAGCGTGCGGATATGGCTGCCGTCCACGTCGGCGTCCGTCATCAGGATGACCTTGTGATAGCGCAGCTTCGCGGGATCGAAATCATCCTTGCCGATGCCGGTGCCGAGCGCGGTGATGATGGTGCGGATTTCCTCGTGGCCGAGCATCTTGTCGTAGCGTGCTTTTTCCACATTGAGGATTTTGCCCTTCAGCGGAAGGATGGCCTGATAGCGGCGGTCGCGCCCCTGCTTGGCCGAGCCGCCGGCGGATTCGCCCTCAACGATAAAAACTTCGCAGCGCGCGGGGTCGCGTTCCTGGCAATCGGCCAACTTTCCCGGCAGGCCGCTGGAATCGAGCGCGGATTTGCGGCGCGTGAGTTCGCGGGCCTTGCGCGCGGCTTCGCGCGCGCGCGCGGCGTCAATGCACTTGCCGATGATGCGGCGCGCGACGGTGGTATGCTTGTCAAAATATTCGCCGAGCCGCTCGTTCACGAGCTGCTCGACCTGCCCCTTGATGTCGCTATTGAGCTTGCCCTTGGTTTGCCCCTCGAATTGCGGCTGCGGCAGCTTTACGCTCACGACGGCGACAAGCCCTTCGCGGACGTCGTCTCCGGTGATGGAGACTTCGTCCTTCTGCTCTTTCAACATTCCGGTCTGCCCTGCATAAAAATTGATGGTGCGGGTTAGCGCGGAGCGGAATCCGGAAAGGTGCGTGCCGCCATCCACGGTGTTAATCGTGTTGGCGAAGGCAAAAATATTTTCGGCGTAGCCGTCGTTATATTGCAGCGCGATTTCCATCTCCACCTGATCGCGCTTGCCTTCCATATAAATCGGCGAATCGTGCAGCGCTGTCTTGCCCTTGTTCAGGTGCTTCACGAATTCTGCGATGCCGCCAGTGAAGCGGAATTCGGCTTCTTTGTCGGTGCGCTCGTCTTTCAGCGTAATTTTCAATCCCTTATTAAGGAAGGCCAACTCACGCAGCCGCTGCGCGAGAATGTCGTAGACGTAAACGATGTTCTTGAAAATTTCCGGATCAGGATGGAACGTGATCTTCGTGCCGGTCTTGCGCGTCTTGCCGGTCTGCTTGAGCTTGCTCGCGGGCTTGCCGCGTTTGTAGGACTGCTCCCAGGTTGCGCCGTCGCGCGCGATTTCGAGTTCGAGCTCGTCGGAAAGCGCGTTAACGACCGAGACGCCCACTCCGTGCAATCCGCCGGAGACCTTATAAGTATCGGTGTCAAATTTTCCGCCGGCATGAAGAACCGTCATCACAACTTCGGCGGCTGGCCGTTTTTCGGTGGCGTGCATGTCCACAGGAATGCCGCGGCCGTTGTCCGTCACGGTGACGCTGTTGTCCTCGTGCACGACGACGTTGATTTCATCCGCGAAGCCGGCCATCGCTTCGTCCACGGAATTGTCCACCACTTCCCAGACGAGGTGATGCAGTCCCATTTCGCCCGTCGAGCCGATGTACATCGCGGGGCGCAGGCGCACTGCTTCAAGCCCGCCCAAAACTTTGATGGAGGTAGCGTCGTACTTATGTCCAGCAGCGCCCTTTGGGGCGGCCGAATCTTTTTCTGCCATGTGGTCTCCTGCAAACGAAGGGAGGGGGCTCGCGAAGAATGAGCCGACCGTCGCCTTACCCTGTGATCCCCGCGGCGCTGCATAGGTGCTGCCGGGACTCGTAGGGTTTTTCGCTTCATCCCATCCGCATCGCGCGGACGTGGCGAAGACTTTCTTTCTTCCAGGCCTTCTGCGCCCTCCCGCAACGGCGGGATCCCCGGGCATTTTCGAGCCTGGCCGACGTGCCGAACTTGAGGAAAATTAATCGTCCGACAACACTACTATTTTACCGAAAAATTAGGGATTTCTCAAGGCAGTTTTGGCGGGTGTTCCAACCTGCAAACCCTGTAAAATCAATGGTTTGGCAGGCTTAACCAGGTTCTGGAAACGGCTGAAAATGGCCACACAAACAATGGAATGAGTAGGGGCGAATTTCGATCAAAAGTGAAAACATTATCGGACATTGCGGATCGCGGAGGCACGGAAATAACTTCTTGTGCGGATCAATTCCGCAGGGGCTTGGGTGCGTGCGCGAATCAGATTCGCATAGGCATGATTACGTATTTATAGCGGTAGGCGGTGTCGCCTTCGGGGCGCATTTGTCCCGCGGACTGCTCGTCTTTTAATTCGAGGCGGACGGGGCCATCGGGCGCGGCGGCGAGAAAATCGAGCATATATTGCGCGTTGAAACCGATGGAAATCGGATCGCCCTTGTAGGATTTTTCGATCGTTTCGGTGGCTTCGCCGTATTCGGGGCTCTGCGCGGAAATCTCGATGCCTTCATTAGAAACGGAAATTTTCACGGCGCGCGAGCGCTGATCCGCGAGCTGCGAGACTCGGCGGATGGCGTCATTCAATTCATTGCGCTCGAGGATGACGGCCTTATTATTTTCGCGCGGCAGGACGGCTTCGTAATTCGGGAATTGCCCGGTGAGGATGCGCGAGACAAGGCGCCGCGAGCCGACCTGGAAAAACAGATAACTATCGTCGCGCGAGAATTCGATGGCGGCTTCGTCGCCCGCATCGGCGGCAAGGCGCTGGATTTCGGCGAGCGCTTTCTTCGGCACGAGCACGCGCGCTTCGGAATTGAGTCCGGCGAACTTGTGATCGGCTTCGGCGAGCGCGAGGCGATGGCCATCGGTAGCCACCATGGCGATCATTTCCGGCTTCAGAATGAGCAGGCCTCCATTGAGTGTGTAGCGCGACTCTTCGACGGAAATTGCGAACGAAGTGCGATCGATGAGCCCCTTGAGCAGCTTCGCGGGAATTTTTGCGAGCGCGTGCGGCGGCTCCGGAATGGCGGGGAAATTCTCCTTGGACATTCCCACCATCTTGTAATTCTTCCGCCCGGACTGAATCTGCACCCAGTGGTTATCGAGCAGCTTGAAGCGGATCTCTTCATCCGGCAGGAGGCGCACAAGCTCGAGCAATTTCTTTGCAGGGATTGTACCGCTGCCTTCTTTCTTGACCTTGGCTTCGCATGACGTGCAAATGCTCAACTCGAGATCGGTGGCGGTGAGGCGCACCTTTCCGTCATCGGCCTCAAAGAGGAGGTTCGAGAGGATCGGAATGGTGGTCTTGCGCTCGACGACGCCCTGCGTCAATTCGAGCTCTTCCTGCAAATCAAACTTCTTTACACTGAATTCCATCATCTCGGTCCCTTCGGTGCGCTTTGCTGTGGCTCCGCTCATGGCGGCTACAATCTACTCTATTTTAATTAAAGGATAAAGATAGTCGTAGTCGCCGTACCTGTGGAAACGTGGAAAACGCGTGGAGGCTGCCGGAACGAAAGAAGATAGCAAAAGGAAACAAAAGTGGCGGGCGGTGAATAAGCTCCGAAAACCCGCGCAAAGAGGGCGCCCGGAGCCGCAATACGCGGGATTATGCACAGGGGCGCACAAAGCGAGCACAGGAAACGCACCGGTTATCCACAGCAGGGGAAGGCGAAAAGGGCAGATTAATTGAACGAATCCATCAGGCGGTTGATGGTGCGATTAAGGTCTTTGTCCGTGCGGCGTAAGGAGTCAATCTTGTTGATGGAGTGCAGCACGGTGGTGTGGTGCTTGCCGCCAAACTGGCGGCCGATTTCCGGCAGCGAGGCGGAGGTGAGCTGCTTCACCAGGTACATCGCCACTTGCCGGGGAAACGCGATGGCCTTCGAGTTCGAGCGAATTTTGAGGTCGGCGTCGCGCAAGCCGTACTGCTCGCCCACGCGCCGCTGAATCAGCTCAATGGTGACCTTCTTTTCCTGCGTCGCGATGATGTTGCGCAGGACCTGCTGCGCGGTGGAAATGTTCAGCGCGACATTGGTGAGAGACGCGTAAGCCAACAAGCGAGTGAGAGCGCCCTCCAGTTCGCGGACGTTCGATTTAATCGAGCGGGCGATGAACTCAGCGACCTCGTCGGGAATGAGGACGTGCTCCGCGTCAGCTCTCTTTTGCAGGATGGCGATCTTGGTTTCGAGGTCGGGGGGCTGGATATCGGCGATTAACCCCCACTCAAAGCGCGAGCGGAGGCGCTCCTCGATCGCGGAAATCTCCTTGGGCGGGCAGTCCGAGGAGAGGACGATCTGTTTCCGCAACTCGTAGAGCGCATTGAAGGTGTGGAAGAATTCCTCGACGGTGCGCTCCTTGCCTGCGATGAACTGGATATCGTCCACGAGCAGCACGTCCACGTTGCGGTAGCGGTCGCGGAAACTGATCATGCGATCAAAGCGGAGCGAGGTGATGACCTCGTTTGTAAATTTTTCGGCGCTCACATAGGTGAGCCGGAGCGCAGGATTGCGGCGCTTGATCAGGTGACCGATGGCTTGCATCAAGTGGGTCTTGCCCATGCCCACTCCGCCATAAAGAAAAAGCGGGTTGTAGGATTTTGAGGGCTGCTCGGCGACGGCGAGCGAAGCCGCGTGCGCGAATTGATTTGAATTGCCGACGACGAAGCTGTCAAAGGTGTAGCGCGGATTGAGCTGGTGATCCACGGAATCAAAGTCGAGCCGCTGCTGGCGCACGAGCGGCGAGGGAGCGGGCGGCGTATCCGGCTCTTCGCAAAGAAATTCGACTCGGGTGTCCGCCAGACCTACTTCCGTCAAAACGGCCTGCAGAAGCTCGCCATAAGTTTCCGAAAGCTTCTTGCGGAACATCCGGTTCGGGACGCGGACAAGGAGCTTGCCGTTTTCCGTACCCTGCTGGCGGGTGGGCCTAAACCACGTCGTGAAGCTGTGCGGGTTCACCCGCCGCTCCATGTGATGGAGGATCTTGTCCCAAGCATTCACGAGAGTCGCCGTACCGGCCACAGAAGGCATTGTCCTTAGAAACGAGAAACAAAAACTCGCCGCGCAAGTAACATCCACGCCTGTGGAAAAGCTGTGGAAGCCCCGAACAACCCGCGCTCTGTTTCAGGCGGCACCGTGCAGTTGGTGGCGTCATTAAAGCGAGAGCGGGATTGTGCACAAAAGAATCGTCAGCGGCAAGAGAAAACAAAACGAAGAGGCAAAACGTTGCCCACAGGATTCGCACAGGATTTCCACAGGGGAATCATCACGCAAAATCACGCCTAAAAGTGTTTTTCTGTGCGTGGAGCGAGCGCGGGGTCTTTATCCGGTCGCGCGAATTCGTAGACGCCGAGGGATTCCGTAGTGATAAGCAGACGATCGCGCTCGACAAAAATGTAATTCGGCTCGAAGTGGGATCCATCCGGCAGGTAAAGTGTGTAACGCATCAGCAGGTTGCCGTCACGGTCGAAGCGCAGGAGTTCATCGCCGATAATGAGCCATATGGACTGGGCTTCGGGGTCCACGCCGATGGCGGTAATCCGCTGATGGTCGAGGTGAAGTGGATCGCCCTTGGCGTCCTGACGTTTAATTTCGCGGCGGATTGCCTGTGAGGCCGGCGCAAAGTCGACGGAATCGAGAACGGCCTCTACCGAGGCATAACCGAAGCGGTCATACTTGCGCACGGTGGGCTCGGGGAAATAAGTGAAAGCGACATAGATATTGCTGGCGGCGTCTGTGGCAAGGCGCGCAAGGCTCAGGTATTGATTCGTTGCCGGAACTTCCGCGATGTCCACGGGATCACAGAAGGTGCGCAGCTCGCTGCCTTTTTTGTCGAACACGGAAACGAGATGTTCGGCCGTGGAAGTTGCGGCGGCAAACTCGCCATCAGTGAGAGCAACAATGCCCGTGGGGGAAGGAAACTGAATGTTTAGGACCTCAGCGCCTGCGGGAGTGAAAATGCGCAGCTCATTGGCGCTGCGATCGGCAACGTAGATGCGGCCATCGCGCCCGACGTCGAAGGCGTCGGCATAGCCCAGGGAATCCTGCTTGGCGCCTTTGGGCGCCGGGGCGGGGATTTCCGCCACTTTGGTGCCGTCGGCAAGAAACACAATTACATCATGAGGGGTCAGCACGTAATAGCGACCGTCAGGACCACTCTTGATGCCGCGGTCGCCGATTCCGACGAGCGGGAAGAGACGATCCTTCGCGACGAGCTTCAGCTCAGACTGCGCCCGGAATGCGCCTGCGCTAAGGGCGCAGAGCGCGGCGGCAATCAACAACCGCGAAATGGAAGCGCGGGTTGGCATGGCGAAAGAATTATACATAGCTCCAGATGAGAGTTTCGGGCGGAGAGATGCCAGGGCAATTACACGCTGGACTACCCGCCGCGGCGGGTTTGGGTGTAAAACTTTCGACTGGGCGGCGGCATCAGTATTGAGTGAGTTTAGTCATGAGGAAACCTGGCAGGTCAATTGGAATCCGGAGAAAGGCATCATTGAGCGCGGCTGGTCTGCTGGCCAGCGCTTCGCTGATTGTGTTTGGCTTAGCAGGCTCAACGCCGGGCGCTGCTCAATCGCAGGCCCAAAACGCACCTGCAGATGTGACGGCGTTCCAATACGACGTGGTTTCGGTTAAGCCGAGCGGGCCGGGAAGTAATGCATCCGGCAGGCGCGGGACGATGAACACACCCGACGGCTACACCGCAACGAGCGTCGAGCCGATAATCTTCATTGAATCTGCATACGGAATTCTGAATCTTGAGCAACTGGAAGGGGCGCCGGGCTGGGTCTCTTCAGAGAAATATGATGTTGAGGCGAAAATGGAAGCCTCTGTGGCGGACGCCTTCCAGAAACTCAGCACAGATGACCGCAAGCTCGCCCGGCAGCACATGATGCAAGCTTTGCTCGCCGACCGGTTCAAGCTGGTAATTCACCGCGAAACCAAAGAGCTTGCGACATACACGCTTGTAATCGGCAAGAACGGGCCGAAAATTCTTCAAGCAAAACCCGGCGACACTTACCCCGGCGGATTCAAGCTGCCAGATGGCCGCCCCGCAACAGGCGGGGTGATGATGCAAGCCAGTGCGGCGGGTGTGACATGGAAAGGTCAAGCGGTTCCAATGACCCAGCTCGTCCAGCTTTTTTCGCGGGAAGTGAAGCGCATCGTGGTGGACAAGACCGGCCTCACGGGCAACTTCGATTTCTCAATCCAGTTCATGCCAGAGGCGATGGCAATGCAGACGGCATCCGGAGGCGCGCCGGGCGGGGCGTCTCCGCTTCCTGTATCAGATCCCGGCGGCCCGGATCTGTTTACCGCTATCCAGGAACAGCTCGGGTTGAAACTGGAAGCGACAAAGACCGGCATTGAAGTAATCGTGATCGATCATGTGGAGAGGCCGAGCGGGAATTAGCATAGAGAGGCATTCGTGTGTGGAAGTAAAAGAAGACTGTTGGTGAGCGCTGGGGAAATTGCAGTCGTTGCGCTGTTAATTCTTGGCGCAACAAGTGCGATGCCGAATTCGACTCAGTCGCAAACGCAAAGCGTGGCGCTCACTCCGGCCGAGAACTGTGTACAAAACGCGGTGCCGAAGCCTGTTCTTGAGGACGGCGCTAAAGTAAAAGGATTTAGATACTCCAGCGTTTGCGTCCGGCCTTACAAACCCGATCCCGAATACGCAAAACATCAAACACCGGCAGGGGAAACGCGCGACGGCTTGTCCTTCAGGAATGCCGATCCCCTTTGGATTCTTCAAATGGCGTACGGAAGCGGTGTCGGCAAGGTTTTCAATGTGCCTGATTGGCTCAACGGACTTAACGGATATGATTTTGAAGCGAGGATGGACCCAGCAACTGCGGCCGCGCTCGAGAAGCTCAGCCCGGATGACCGCAAGATTGCGCGGCAGCACATGATGCAGGTTCTGCTTGCCGATGAATTCAAATTAAAAGTTCACAAGGAGTCCAGGGAGATCGCGGCATACAATCTCGCTGTCGCGGAAGGCGGGCCGAAATTTCATGCGGAGGCCCCGAATGCAAACTCTTCCAACGGTGGGTGCGGTTTTTTTGAATCGGGACCGAACAAGGCAGTTGATTGTGAACTCGCCCGGATTGATCAATTGCGAGAGTTGGTGGAATTTTTTGTTGGGCGTCCCGTCGTCGACAAAACAGGCCTGACAGGCTGGTACACATTCTCTCTGAATTTCAGGACAGCGCCCGAAACATGGGTAAGAACTCATCCGGAAGAGGAGAAGCACACACCGCCTCACGCGATCGCCGATCAGTTGGGCCTACTGTTGCAACCCGTTACGATCCGGGCGGGAGTGATCGTGATTGACCACATCGAAAGACCTTCGGGGAATTAGTGCTGGGCGTGTGCCAGCGCCGCGCTAGGCGGGGAAGCGAAGGCGGGAAATGGAACGGGCGCGGCCGGTGGCTTCGTCCACATCAACTACCACTGCCATTAAGAATTCAAATCTCGCTAACCGGCGTGCAAAGTACAGATTATTTTCCCCCCGCAACTACACCTCCTTGTATGCGAGGGAAGTTGACAGTTCACGATAGGCATTGATCTGCTGCTGAAGCAGCGCCGCTTTCTGCTCAGCTGTGGCAATGGCATCTGCGCCGGCAATGAAGCGGCGTGGCAATTCTTTCTGATTCGTGAGTGTGATCAGCGCTTGAGCGAGCTTGTCGGGGTCGCCGGGTTGCTTACCATTCTGGGTCTTCCAGAATTCCAACTGCTGTGCCCTGCGCGCGTTGTAGTCCGCGATCGACGGCGTAGCGTAATTCGTTGACTCTTTAGTGAGAAGCTCGGTGCGGAAAAAACCTGGATTGACTGTAAGGGTCTGGATGCCAAATGGCGCGACCTCGGCCTGCAGTGATTCCATCCAGCCCTCAAGACCAAACTTTGACGCGGCATAGGCGCTACAGAATTCAAATCCAGTGAGGCCCGCACTCGATGAGATTGAGATTATCTGTCCGGAACGCTGCTTACGCATGATTGGCAGGGCTGCGCGGGTGACATTCATTGGACCGATAAGGCTCGTTGCCAACTGACGCTCCACTTGCTCCGGGGCAAGCTGCTCAAAGTAACCTGCTTAAAAGCTTGCAGCATTGTTGACCAGGACATCGATGCACGCAAACCGACTGATCACTGTCTTAACCGCGTATTCAGCGTCCGCAAGTTTGGTAACGTCCAATTTCACGACCAACAGATTGGCGGATTCTCCAACAGCCTTGGTCACCTTTTCAGTATCGCGGCCGGTGGCGACAACTTTATGGCCGGCAGCAAGGGCCGCTTTAGCAATACTCAAACCCATGCCGCGCCCGGCGCCGGTAACCAGCCAAACTTTATTGGTAGTCATTTTTTCTCCTTCGGTGCGCGAAACTGCTAAGAGAGTGATGATCTTGGGTGTCCATCGTAACTAGCATGTGAACCGCTTCAGGCCGGGAAGCGCAGGCGCGAAATGGAGCGGGCGCGGCCGGTGGCTTCGTCTACGTCAACCACCACGCCATTCAGCCGCGCATCGCCGGCGGCGACTTCAAATTTCGCGGGCAGGGCATCGAGGAAGCGCTTTACCATCGCGCCGCGGTCCATGCCGATAACGGATTCGTGCGGGCCGGTCATGCCTGCATCGGCGATGAATGCGGTGCCATTGGGGAGAACGTGTTCATCGGCGGTGGCGATGTGCGTGTGCGTGCCGACGACGGCGGAGACGCGGCCATCGAGATACCAGCCCATGGCCTGCTTTTCGCTGGTGGCCTCGGCGTGCATATCCACGAAAATTGTTTTCACATCGGGCGGGACGCGCGCAAGCTCCGCATCGGCGGTGCGGAAAGGGCAATCCAACTGCGCCATGAATACGCGGCCCTGCAGGTTGAGCACGGCGTAACGGTGACCGGTGTGTGACAGACCCAGATAGAGTCCGCGGCCCGGAACGCCCCGGGGGAAATTTGCGGGGCGAAGCAGGCGCGGCTCATGCGGGATGTAGTCCATGATTTCCTTGCGATCCCAGCTGTGGTTGCCGCCGGTGATCACCTCGACGCCCGCGGCAAAAAGTTCGTCGGCAATTTTGGGAGTGATGCCGAAACCGGCGGCGGAATTTTCTCCGTTGGCGATGACGAGATCAGCGCGAGATTCCTCGCGAATCCGTGCGAGGTTCTTGACCACGAGCTCGCGGCCCGGGGAACCGACAATATCGCCGATGAAAAGAATTCGCATGAGCGTGAAGGTGCGCGCGAAACAAAAAATGAGCGGTCCACGAAAGCCGTGTGGAGCTGGGCCGTGAACCTCGAAAATAAGGGGGCGCCCCGCACCGGTTACAGGCTTCCCCGTATTCCGCAGGGCGGGACGCGGGGCATGCTCAACACCGTTTTATGGAGCTCCCGGGAGATTCACATTGGTTCAAACAGCCCACGCGCCATCACGCGCCCGGCAGGCCACCCAGAGGCATTGTAGTCGGGGCGTGCAGCGCGGGCAAACGTGGGAGGGCTTTTGTTTCAGGCAAGTTGAGAGCAAAATAGTGAATCTATCGATAAGAGATGAGCCGCAAACAAACAATCTGCGCTGTAACAATGCTCGTCATAGCGCTTTCCACTGCGAGCGCGGGAGTATTTGCGTGCGCGATTGATTGCGCGCTCATGCCCACGGCTCCCGCAATGAGCCACGCGAACAACTGCGGCGGCCACGCACCCGCCAAGGGCAAGGGCGGACAGCAACATACCGGCCACTCCCACAGCAGAATTATCGCGTCGACACACGGGCGCGTACAGCGGACCCATCTTCAACAAGTGGGTTTCTTGCCGCAAATCGCTGGCGTTTCCATATCAATGGGAGCGAATCGCGCTGAGGGAAGCGATTTCGCCAGGTCCAAATCGCCAAGCCTGATTTTCACCACGCCCGTACTGCGCATTTAATCCGACCACTTAGATCCCACTCAAATTCACAGCACCCTGGGACATATTCCAGGGGCGACATCGATTTTTTATTTTTCCGAGGCAATTTTGATCGGGAGCCTCTATGCAATTCTTGAAGAAAGTTGCGATTGCCGCAGCAATACTGTCCAGCGTAAGCGCGAGCTATGGATGCGCGCAAAGCCAGGACACCATGCCGGGGATGAACATGCCCGCAACAAACGGCGGGACGACGGACAACGCCGCGGCGCTCCTGATGCAGCGTGCGTCGGGAACCGATGCGAATCCCGCCTCATTTACAACGCAGATGCTGATGACCGCCGTCGGCGGCTGGAACCTGATGTTCCACGGGGAAGGATTTATCGCGGACGTGCAACAGACCGGCCCGCTCGGCGCGGATAAATTTTTCTCGACGAACTGGTTCATGGGAATGGCGGAACACAAGCTTTGGGGCGGCGCATTGCAAATTCGCGCGATGATGAGCCTGGAGCCCGCGACGATCACCGGGCGCTTTTATCCGGAATTATTCCAGACGGGTGAGACCGCGTTCGGCCAGCCCATTGTGAACGGCCAGCACCCGCACAACCTGTTCATGGAGCTGAGTGTGGCCTATGCGCACAGGATCAGCAATCAGACAACGCTGCAAATTTATTTCGCGCCCGTGGGCGACCCCGCGCTCGGGCCCGTCGCGTTCCCGCACCGCGATTCGGCGGAGGAGTTGCCTCAAGCGCCGCTAAGCCATCACTTGCAGGACTCGACGCACATTTCGGATGAGGTGATTACAGCGGCGCTTTTCCGTCCGCACTGGAGCATTGAAGCATCGGGATTCCACGGGGCTGAGCCGGGAGAGAACCGCTGGATTGTGCAAACGGGGGCGCCGGATTCGTGGTCGGCGCGGGCGAGCTGGATGCCAACGAAAAATTGGAGCGCGCAGTTCTCCGCCGGACGACTCACGAAGCCGGAAGCGCTCGAGCCGGGCGACCAAATTCGCACGGAAGCGTCCGCGAGTTACAACCGTCCCTGGGAATCGGGGCGCTGGACGACGAGCGTCATTTGGGGGCGCGTACACAAAACCGCGGCACAGCGAAATTTGAACAGCTATCTGGTGGAGTCCGTGGTGCAAATCCGCAAGAAAAATTATGTGACGGGCCGCGCCGAACTGGTGGACCGCGACGAGCTTTTCGCGGACAACCTTCCAGTGCAGCAGCAGCTTGCAGCGACAGTGGGCACAACGTTTCGCGTGGGCGCATTCACGGCGGGATACACGCGCGACATTCAAATTCTGCCGCACGTGCTTACAGGCGTTGGCGCAAATGCGACGCTGTACCGGGTTCCTGCGGCAATCCAGCCGTACTACGGTGCGGCTCCCGCGGCGTTCTATGTATTTCTGCGGTTCCGGTTGGAAGGCCGAGGCAGCGAGACGCACGGTGGCAACGCTAATCCTTGAACTCAATCACCATGCCGAAGACGCGGTGCTGAAAGCCGGAGAACGTGCCGAATTGCGGCGAAGTGTCATTACTAAAGACATCCAGCGGGTTCAAGTGGTTGGTCAAATTCAATGCATAGATGCCGATGCGCGCGGTGTGGCCCCCGACGTTATGCAAAATGTTCAGACGCCCGGTGATCTCCCTGTAAAATTTTACATCCAGGGAAAAGAAATATGGGAAGCGCTGCGAATCCGGCACGCCCACGTAATTCTGCAAGCTATCAAACACGGAATATGGCAGGCCGGTGTGGAAGTCCATCACGGGGGCAACCTCCAGCTTCCAGGGCAAAGCGAATATGCCCCAGGCGACCAGCCGGTCTGGAATGCTTGATGGAAGAGTGCCTGTGAGATTGGGGCGGATCACTGCCTGTTCAAAGGGAACGTAGATGTCCGCAATGGTGTTCAAGTCGCCGCGGGCGTAGGTGTGAATGTAGGAAACGCTAAGAACGTCCCGCTCGCTCAATTTGTAATTGAACGCGGCCTCCAATTCGTAATAGTGGGAGACACCGGTCTTCGCAAGGCCCAGGTAGGAAGACGATCCCACGGGCCCCTCAAAAGGAATCACAACAGCGAGGTTGTTGATCTGGCTCGAAAGGAAACTGACCCTGAAAACGGTATCGCGGGTCAATTCGCGATCCACTTCAGCGCTTGAAGTGATATTTCGCGACGTTTCTTTCGGGCGGTTCGCCGTGGGTGTGAATGTTCCTCCGGGCCCCGGCTGAAGGTACACGTTGGTAAGAACGGTTGGAGGCCCCAGTGGCACGCCGTTCTGGTCATAGAGCGTGACGACGCGGGTGGGATTATCAGTGAAGTCCGTGGTGAGGAGCGGAACGCGGTCGTAGAAGACGCCGGTTCCAACGTGAATCAGCGTTTTGTTGTCATGCCCCGGCGAAAAGGCCAACCCGATGCGCGGGCCAAAGGCAATCGGGCGTCCCGCCGTCTGGCTGACAAGGCGAGCGCCGTAATTGATCGTAAAATGGGTATTGAGAACCCAATTGTCCTGAGCGAATTCAGAAATTTCAGTGTCACTCGCATGAAGGGCGGTGCCCGGCATGAAATTAATGGTCTCGGCCAGTGAGCCATCCTCGCGAAGGATCTGAATGGGATCTGACTCGCTGGTGCCGGAATAAAAACGGTGCGTTAAATCCACGCCGAATTTGATGTCGTGTTTTCCATGCCAAGCCTTGACGGGGAGTTGCAGCGTCGGCTGAGCCTGGAATTGGCCCGCGGTCCGGTTGAAGGTATTGAAGAAATCACCCTCGCGCTCATTGGGAGTTAGCAGCATATCGCCCAAAGCCTGGGGGTTGCCATTGCTCTGGATGCCATTGAAGCGGAGCACCGTGACGAGGTCGGCGGAGGTAAAATGAAGGGCATCGGTGGCGCCCACGGAGAAGCCCCGCTGCCCGTCATTCGAGGAAGCTGTCTGCGGCACCAGGGAGCTGATGTCGGCATAGAGTTGATGCCGCGAGAATACAATCACGCTTGCATTTAGAACATGATTGGGAGAAAGCGTGGCCAGGAAGCTGGTGAATGAATCGAATCCCTGCGTTTTCGTCTCATTGAATGGCCAGGGGAGCCCGCGTCTCGGTTTCTTATCGATGTCGTAGTCCAGCGCCTGGGCAAAATTGAGCTTCTTTTTCTTGAGCGGGCCGCTGACATAAATCCGCGGCCTAAAGGCTTCCACGCCAACCAGTTGGCCATCCCGTCCCCGGGGAATCGGGATGATATCTTCCAAACTGTGCGTCCAGGTGTCGGAGGGGGATTTTGTCTGGATGATCGCCAGCCCGCCGGAGAAGCCGCCGAACTCGGAGTCATATGGAGTTTTTGAGACAGAAAGATCATTAATCGCGTCCAGCGGAACCGGGATGGTAAAGCTGCCGGAGACCGGATCCACTGTTTCCCCCCCATCCACCAAAAGCATTCCCTGATTTTCGGTCGTCCCCTTCATGTTCAACGTCCCATTTGACGCGCGGACAACGCCGGGAACCAATGGCAGGGCCTCCTTGAACTTCTGTTCATCACGCGGAAGATCTGTTTCCTGCTTAGTTGTGAGCGTGGTCGTGCTGTTGGCGTTCTCCGTTGAAAGGGCTTCACTTTGGCCCTGAACCTCCACAGACATGGAGACAGCGGAAAGTTTCATGGCGAAATCCTGAGTGACCGATCCATCCGCCGTCAGCTTCACGACCTCCTTGAAAGGTGCGAAGCTCTCCAATGTGCCGTCGATTGTGTAACTGCCGATGGCAAGGCCCGTAAACGCGTAATGACCATGGTCGTCCGTGAGCGTGGAGAGCACAGGCGAACCAGCCTCCGGCGTTAGAGTCACGTGGACACCCTGAACAGGGGAGGGCGGTCCTTCCTCATTCACTCGCGTGACGGTGCCTTGAATAACTCCCGCAGCGGGTTTGGAGGCGGGCGCGTTTTGCGCGCGGCAGATCGCGGGGGCAATCAGCGCGAAAGCAATTGCAATCGCGGACGCGAGCCGCGAAACTTGGCGCAATCCGCTCCCGTGCCGCGCACCGCCCGGCATCTTATGAATGCTCGGTTTCATTGTGCCTATTCTGACGCGAGACCCAGCGCGAATGGTTGCCACTGGGGATCCCATTCTCTGGATAGCTATCGTCAAAAAATTGCCCGCCTATCATAACCAAGAAGTCCCTGTTCAAGGCGGGGAAAGATAGCAGTATTTCCTCAACGGAATCAGCCAGTGCTATCGAACGGCAAGTGGCGTCAGGTCCAAGATCCGGTGAGGATAATCAATCGTGACCTCAAACTGGCTGAGAAAGTTGTCACCAAGTACGCCATCTAAATTCGTGTCAGCCGCCTCGCTCATCAAACCGAGGAAGCTCCCCACGCCCACCGACAGGTTGCGCACAGAAACCATTCCGACACGAAGAGAGGCGGCAGTGCCGGATAGTATGCTTACCTGTCCTCCACCCCCGGTCCCGGGCTGGTCGGTGATGGCGACGATGCCTAACTCGTTTGCAAGCAGCGGATCAAGATACGTCCTAGAAGCGCCCGTATCGACAGCGAATTGAAATGGCCCCCTGCCGTTCACAAATACCGGAACCACGATAAGCGGTTTTCGCGGGGAAGCGAACTGGAAGGGAATGGAACCGGGGGCCAAGACCACGCCCCCGTCTCGTTTCTCTGAAGATGGATTCGAGAGACGAAGAAGGTTGTGTTGAAAATCAAGGAAGAGACGAAAGTTCCTCAAGAAATTGAATCCGAGCGCGCCGTCAACTTTGGTTTGAATCGCAGCCCCGAACCGCGAAACCTCCCCAGTGACGGCGACTTCGACGTTCTCCTGTTGAGTGGAGCCGACTGCCAATTGGGAGACACGGGCTAATGACAACCGAATGTATCCACCCGCTCCTGTAGCCCGCTGCGGGGATTCCGGATGGATTCCAATGGCGGAGGACAATTCCGGCGAAATCAGGCAGTCAAACGCTCCGGTATCGAGGATGAATTGGTAAGGGCCTTTGCCATTCACATAAACGGGGACGACGACCAAGGGATTGGTTCCACCCGCCAATTGGAATGACACTCCCACCGGAGCGGCGTCTTCAATGAGGTCGGGAATTGCCACCAGACAAGACGCCGCAGCAGCGAGCCCAAAGCACAGATTAAGACCGAAGCGCATTTTCCTCCGATCCGTTTACCACGGCGACGGCTTCTGCCCGGGTTGTGGATCTCGCGGCGGCTGCACAGTGTCATGGAGAGCACGGCGCCGCCTGAACAAAAGGACTTGCTTGATAACATGGACAAGGAGGCCGAATAGAGTGATTCCCAATGCCACGAATACTTTGCCAACCAGGAGAGCGGCCAGGATTGCGGCGGCAATAAACATCGGCCAATTTGTGCGGCGATTCGAAATGTCTCGGTAAGTTTCTTGAAAGATGGGAATGCCGCCGACTAGGGCGCAGATCATGCCGACAATGGTGTGGAGAGGGTTCGATTCGCCACCGCGAAGTCAGAGAAAGCCAGCAGCCGCGGCAACAAACACAATGCGATTGAGGTCGCGCCAAGAAACTGGCCCCGCTTCTACGCCTTTGAAGTCGATTGAGCGCGGATCCCCGGCGATTTCTTGTCCCCAAACAGTCTTGGCGTGTACAGCTTTCTTCGCACCGGACGAACGCATGACGGCTCCTCTTTTTCAAGGAGCCCGTGCGCGCCTCCAACAGAAATCTAGGAAAACCAGCGCGCGCGAGCCATTCAGAGAAATCCCCGGGTTGCCGGCATGCATGCTTCAGGCTGCGACAATATGTGTCGAAGCCTGAAGCATGCGACTGGCCGACGGTTCGTGCGCGACTAGAAGTGGAAGCCCAGCTCCCCGGTGAACGTCCGCGGCGTGACGTAGTGAGTGCCGCTAAACGTCGAGAGGAAGTTGTAGAGCGCCTCCTTGTTGGTCAAGTTGATGACGGTGAAGCGTGCGCTCCACCTATACCTGTCCGCGTGGAAGAGATTGTCGTCGCCTATGGCGGCGTCAAAGAGGCTTCGTGGTGAAATGCGCGGCGGATTTTTGTCGTCATTTTCCGTTCCCGCCGCCGGGATCGATATGAGCGTCGAACCGTACTCCGAGGCCGGACACAGACCGTTCGGGCTGATCGGCATCGTCGGTGTCGCATGAACGGTGCCGCAGAACAGGCCGGCCTCGAACTGCTGGTCCGGCGTGAGGTTGGACACGTCTACAACCGAGTCCGTCCCATCGGGCCCGTTCGCGCAGTTGCCGCCCGCGCAGGGCACAGGCCCGGCGACTAGACCGCTGTCGTAGCGCCAGTTGAAGCCGAGCCATGGGCCGCGCTTGCCGATCTGATATTGAACGTGGGTGTTCTGCTCGAACAACTCGTCGTGGTCAATCCGGAATGGTGTGAATTCGGCCGCCTCACTACCGGGAACCGCGCCGATGCCGCTGACCTGTGGTGTAAAGAAGCGCGCAGCGACGCTGGAAAGGGTCACATAGGCAGAGAAGCCCTTGTAATTGGGGAAGCTGCCCCGAATTGCAAACCCCGGGATTTTGGAATTGTGCCACTCAATAGGAAACGTAATCGGCGTATTCCCCAGCACGCTGAAATCATAGGCATTATGCGTGTACTTCCAAACGTACTCACCGTCCACGACGAAGTGTTTCCCGAAGGCCTGCTGGAAGCCCGCGTGAAATTCGTTTCGGAAGCTAGGGCGCAGGGGCACGGTGTCACAAGCAAACCCCTGGGTAATCGCCATGATCGGGTTGATGACCGGGTCTTGACAACCGAGGCTGGAGATCACCAAATTCTCGTTGAACGGAGTCTCCATCGTTCGCGCATATGAAATTCGCAGGACGGTGTTGGTTTTCTTGATGTTGTAGGAAATACCACCCCGCGGCTCGGCCTGACGGTCTATGGTGATGCCGTTATAGAAATCGCCGCGCAATCCGAGGTTAATGGCCCAGCCCCCGAAAGTGATGGTGTCCTCACCGTAAAGCGCCAGCTCCTTGATGTCCGTGCGGCCCAAGAAGTTGTACGAGGCGGCTATAGAACTGGAACAGCCATCCTGCGCCGCATTGGGATTCGGGCGTGTCAGGTCATAGCACCCGAGGAGCGGAACGAAATTCGGATTCACAGTCGTGCCCCCCGGCCCGCACTGGCTGAAGCTGACGATTGTGGGGCTCGTGACCGGGCTTCCAT
The DNA here is from genome assembly GCA_963737185.1 of uncultured Acidobacteriota bacterium. GTDB lineage: Bacteria > Acidobacteriota > Terriglobia > Acidiferrales > UBA7541 > DASTCZ01. The sequence continues at coordinate 144,204 of CAVTRS010000024.1, forward strand.
CAGAATTCAGACAGACAGGATTAAAAGTTGGATCCACAATCCCGATGGAATCGGCTTCACGGAGAAAGGTTTGATCGTAAACGACGCCGACCTTAAATTGATGATGGCCCTTCGTGTAAGTGAAATCAGCGTGACTGCCCAAGTCAGCGAGCTTGCGGTTTTGACCCACGGACTGCCGTTGCAGATCCGGCGTCAAATCTGAGAATGGATCCGCGCTCGGATAATAGTTGAATTGATCCTGGCGGTAAAAAGCGCCGACGGTAACAACAGCGTTTGCACTGAATATGTGGGTATAGGTCGGCGCGAAGTTGTAAGTGGCGATTTGTGAGCGCTGGTCCTGCGGCCCGACGGGAAGGCCATTTGGCCCGATGCCATCGGTGCTGACGACCAAGCCGGTCCACGCGTCCGCAGTCTCGGCGTCAAACGAATTGGGAGTTTGAAACCAGGAACGGGTGTAACCAAAATTGAGCTGGAGCGAATCATTTTTTCCCAGCCGGTAGTCAATCCGGTCGAAAACATTTTCTGAATTCCCTTTGTCATGGGTGACGGTGAATTCAGGGGGATCCAGGAATCTGCCGGTATCCAAACCGCTTGCCGAGATGAAGTTCCCCCATGTTGGTCCGCCATAGGCAAGGTCGAAGCCACCGGTTTCGGTGCCAAAGGATCCGTAAGAAGTGTGAATGCTGCCGGTCGGCTGGTTTGTGTCAAGGCCGGAGCGGGTGGTTGCGACGATGACCACGCTCGTTTTGTCTCCATATTCGACCGGCGGGGCGCCCTGAATAACTTCAATAGACTGAATGGCGTCAACCGGGACTTGATTGGAGAAGATCTTGCTCTGCTGATCCGTGATCTTCTGCCCATCCACGGAAAAGGAATTGGAGGCGTGATCGCCGAATCCGTGAAACAGACCGTTGGAATCGGCTACGATGCCCGGCGCGGTCTGCGTGACGAGCGCGCTCAGTCCGGAAGATTGGCTCTCGAGTGGAACTTTGTTGAAAAGATTTTTATCCACGTCGGTATGTGCGGTGGAATCATTTTCAATCAGGTCCGGGGCTCCGGCTTCCACCGTGATGCCCACGTTCGTCCCCGCCAGTTGCATCGCTATCTTCATCGAAATGGCATTGCCGGACCGAACGTCCACATCCTGCACAAAATTCTGAAAGCTCTTGAAAGTTACAGTCAAGTGATACGGATTGTAGGGAACGTTCGAGAAGCGGAAATGTCCCTGATCGTTCGTCGTCGACTTCGCGTCAAAGCCGCTCACCGGGTTGTGCAATTCAACGGCGGCTCCGACAATTGCCTTTCCATCGGGGTCCAGGACGGTTCCCTCGACGGATCCGGCAGCTCCCGAGGACTGCGCCCGCGCGCACGTAACCGCGATCAAACCCAAGCAAACAATAAATGCGAATAACACACACCACAGAAATCTTTTGCTGAACATAGCCCCTCCCCTAGGGTGGCACGATGGCCTGGATAAGGTTCATGAATGACTATCGGACGCGGCCCAACAAGTCAGGCCGACCCAACGCGAACAGGAGTAAATGAAAGGGGATTACGACTGGCTAGGTGGGGCGCGAGGCGAGGCGTGGGGTGCAACGGGCGCAAGCCCCGGATTCTGCTCCGGAGCCGCTGCCACGGAACTGATTACAACAAGGAATGTGCTGTGTGGCGTAAGCTTCGGGCTAAGAAGCGGAAAATGCGCAACGTGGCAGACCTGGCATGCATTTTCAGATTCCGACGCTGAATCGTGATGATGCCACAGGGCTACGGAAGTCCCGGCCAAAAGGACGGCAAGGGCCAGACAGGCGAGAATTCGCCTGTAGAAGCTGGTCTTAGACAGGTATCCAGGACCCACTTGAACCCCTTACTACAGTCGCATAGTCTAGTCTGACGCTCAATCTGAATCAAGCGTTTCTAACCACTCGAATTCGCGATTGTAACCATCTCCTATCGAGAGAAGTTCCGGGTTTAGAACCACCCTAAACCTGCAAAACGTCTTTTTCCCGCGCGACCATTTGATAAAGCACCGGGCTGACAATTCGCCCGAGGAAAAGCCGCGAGAGCAAACCTGCGACAATTACGATCGCGAACGGTTTCTGCGAATCCGAACCAACGCCGGTGGATAGCGCTGCGGGCAGCAAGCCAAGGCAGGCCACGAGCGCCGTCATCATGATCGGGCGCAGACGGATTAACGACCCCTCGAGAGTGGCCGTGCGGATGTCCATTCCTTCGAGGCGCAGCTTGTTGATATAGGACGTGTCAATAATTGCCGTTTCCGCGGAGACACCCATGAGTACCAGCAGGCCGAGCACGCTCGACACGCTGAATGGCGTGTGCGTCAACTTCAGAGCAATCAGCGCGCCGACCGGCTCCGTCATGACCACGCTCACGACAACGATCAACGGGAATTTGAAGTTGCCGTACAGCGCGAAGAGGATCATGAAAATGAGCAGAATCGTGAGGGGGCCGATGACAGCTAGCTGCGATTTCGCTTCGAGCAATTCGCTGTATTCGCCGCCCCAATCCAGGCGGTAACCATCTGGAATTTGCACGGCCTTCGCCACCGCGGCTTGCCCTGCATTGACGACGCCCTCCAGGTTGCGTCCCACGACTGAAAACTGGACGCCGATGTAGCGAGAGTTATTTTCGCGATAGATAAAAGACGCACCGGAAGATTCGCGGATGTCGGCAAGCTCGGAGAGCGGAACCTGCGTCCCGGAGGGTGTCGGCACAAGAAGTCCGCTGATTTCGTGAGCGTTTGACCGGAACTGCGGCTCCATGCGCACGACCAGATCGAAAAGCTTTTCACCCTGGATGACCTGCGTTGCCGCCTGGCCGCCAACCGCGGTCCCGACCACAGCTTCGACGTCTGCAACGTTGACGCCCAGGCGCGCGATGCGGGCGCGATCCACTTCCACGATGAGGCTGGGCTGGCCAAGTTCACGCACAACGGTCAACTCCGTGAAGCCTGGAACCTGATCCAGCACGCGTTTAATCTCGACAGCCTTTTGCTCGAGGACATTGAGGTCGTCGCCGAACACCTTCACGGCCAGCGAGGACTTCAGCCCGGTGAGGGCTTCATCCACGGCATCTTCCGCCGGCTGCGTGAAATTGAAAATCACTCCGGGGTAGGCGTCGAGTTCTTTCTCAATCGCGGCGGAGAGTTCCGCCTTTGTGTGTATCGAACCGGTCTTCCAGGTCGGGTCGTCGTAAGGCCGCAAGCCGACATAAAATTCGCAATTAAAAAACCCGGTGGGGTCGGTGCCGTCGTCCGGGCGGGCCAATTCGGAGCCAACGACGGTGACCTGTGGATACGATTGCAGCACAGCCCGCACCTTCGGGGCGAACGCGGCGGATTCCTCGAAGGAAATTGTGTATGGCATCGTCGCGCGGACCCAAATGGCGCCTTCATCGAGATGCGGCATGAATTCGCCGCCGATCAGGGGAACCAAAAGCATTGAGACCGCGAAGATGACTGTCGCAAGCAGCATGGTGATTCCCGGATGGTTCAGGCACCACGTGAGTTCCGCCCTGTATTCATTCTTGAACCATTCATAGGCGCGGTTGGTGCGTTCCTTCACGCCACTCTTGAACATGTAAGAAACGAGCACGGGCACGAGCGTGAGCGTGAGCAACAACGCCCCTAACAGGGCAAAGGCCATCGTATTGGCCATCGGGTGGAAGAGCAGCCCCGCCGGGCCGCGAAGCGCGTAGATCGGGATGTATCCGGCAATGATTACGGCGACGGAATAAAAAATGGGGCGGTCAACGTCGCGCGCGGCGGAAAGGATCACATCATGAAGCGAGTAAGGCTGGCCGCGGCGGATTGCGAGCTCTCGGTAAATGTTCTCGACCATGACGATCGTGCCGTCAATAATGATTCCGAAATCAATCGCCCCAATTGAAAGAAGATTGGCGGCCTCGCCTGTCGCGTGCAGAAATATGAACGCGAACAGGAGCGCGAGGGGAATCGTGAGCGCCGTAATCACAGCTGCGCGGAGGCTAACCAGGAAAAACATCAGGACGATGAGCACGAGGATCATCCCGCGCAGCAAATTGCCCTCGACGGTGTCCGTGGTCACGCGTACCAAATCGCTGCGGTCATAATACGGGCGGATCTTCACATCCGGCGGGAGGATGGTCTTGTTAAGTTCTTCGGTCTTTTTCTCGACTCCCTTCAAGACGTTCTGCGTCTGCTCGCCGCGGAGCATGAGGATCACGCCTTCGACCGCGTCGTCGTTGTTTTTGTGAATATCCTGGAAGCCGAAGATGCCAAGGCGCGGAGCGTGGCCGATGTCCACCTTGCCGACATCCTTGATTCGCACCGGCACGCCATTGGCGCTGCCCACGACCACGTCGCCAATATCCTCGACAGATTTGAGCAAGCCTAGCCCGCGTACGTAATAGAACTGGCCTCCCTGCGAATAAAAACCGCCGCCGGTATTTGCATTGTTGATCGACAACTGGCTGAGCACCTGCGCGACAGGAATGTGGTAGTTGTACAGGCGCGCGGGATCAAGATTTACGTGGTACTCCATCGTCGGGCCGCCGAACCCGGAATCATCGGCCACCCCGTGAACAGAGCGGTAAGCACGCTCGACAATCCACGCCTCGATCGTATGCAGCTCCATCGGCGAGCGGTCTGGGCTTTCGATCACGTAGCGATAGACAAGGCCGCTCGGACTGTAAAGGGGCGACATGCTTGGAGTAACACCCGTCGGCAGCGTCGCGTCTGAGATTCTCTGGAACACTGCGTTTCGCGCAAAGTAGGGATCGGTCCCGTCGTCAAAAGTCATGATGACGTCAGAGAGCCCATACAATGAGATCGAGCGCATAACGGAAAGCTGCGGCGTGCCATTCATCGCCAGTTCGAGCGGAAGCGTAGTGAGCCGTTCAACTTCTTCGGCGGCGTGGCCGGGCCATTGCGTGATCAACTCAACCATCGGCGGCGAAAGGTCAGGGTAAGCGTCAACTGGCATTCGCTGGAAAGAAATCGTTCCGGCGACAATGGTGAGGAGGATCACCATCAGCACAAGGAAACGCTGACGAAGAGCGAATTGAACGATCCGATGGATCATGGTTTCAGCTCAATTCCTAGTGCTGCAAGGAATTTTTGAATTGGAGGAAGAGGCTGCCGTCACCCACGACGTGCTCACCTTCCTTCAACCCGCTTGTAATCTGCGTTTTCCCGCCATTGCTTTCGCCCAGCGTGACCAATCGACGCGCGAATTGATTGGATCCGGTTTGGACGTAAACAAACGGCTGGTTTTCGGTGTCATGCAGCACCGATGAATCGGGCACGAGGACGGCGTCCGCAATTGCGCCGGCCTGAACCAGAGCCGTCACGTACATATTGTTTTTTAATTTGTGGCCGGGATTGTCAGTCACGATGCGCGCTTGAAGCGTGCGCGTGTTGGGGTCCATCGTTGGCGCGACGTAGGAGATGCGCCCGTGGAAAATTTCCGGATAGGAGTCCGTTGTTACATCCACGGCGTCACCGACGTGTACGGACGCCAGATCGCTCTGATAGACGTTCACGAGCACCCATACAGTGCTCGTATCGGAAATGGTAAAGCACTGCGTTGCCCCCGGCTGTAACAACTGCCCCGGCCCCACAAGGCGATCAGTCACTTCGCCGGCCACGGGTGATTTGAGTGGGATTTGCGGCGAGGGGGGGTTCTTTATCAGCGCCTCGGGGTCCGCGAAGCCGAGCACTTTCAGGGCGTCCGCACTTGATTCGAGGTCAGCCTGCGCTTGATTGCGATCGGACTCCGCTTGTTGCAGATCGCGCTCCGCGATTGCCTGGTGGGCGAAAAGGTCCTGGGCACGGGCGTAATTCTTTTCCGTCAACTGCAAAGTGTCACGTGCTTTGATGTAAGTGGATCGAGTCAGTGAATAATCCGGACTGTTGATGGTGAGGAGTGTTTGGCCTTCGGTCACCATTTCACCCGGCACGACAAGAATTTGGCGCACCGGGCCGCTTACCGCCGGAAAAACCGGAGTTGTGGTGAAAGCGTTGTAGGTGACTCCGCCGGTGAGCCGGAGGACGCGCGGAAGGCGCGTCTTTTCCACGGCCACCACTTGGACGTGCGCCATCTGCTCCTGCGGAACAGTGAAAAGAGAAGCGCTTTCCCCTTGCGCCTGCCCAGAAGTGTAGGAAGTCATTTTCGATTCTTCCTGACTGGCGCCGCACCCCGCCGCGACGATCGCGAAGATTCCCGCGGGGATGATCAAGATTGAAGCAAGTAGCAGGTTCGTTTTCATGGCAAGCTCCGGGTTCCCACGGCTTCGCGCAACTGCTCAAGCGCGAGCATGTAACTCGCAAGCGCCTGGCGGTAGGCAAGCTGGTTCGCACGATAGGTCCGCTCGGCATCGAGGAAATCGAGCAGACTAGCCGCGCCGCGCTTGTATGCATATTCACTGATGTCGCGAGATGCCTGTGCCTCATCAACATAACCGGAGCGGTAAAGCTGAATGATCTGGTCATTGGTGCGGAGGCCCTCGAAAGCGTCCACGACATCAGACATCACCTGCTCGGAGGCTTCCGTTGCAAGCTCTTGAAACTGAGTGATCGCTGTGTGAGTGCGGGCAATTTCGCCCTGATTGCGGTCAAAGATAGGCAATTCGATGTTGAAGAAAACGGAAGCCGTACTCGCGGCACTTACGTGCGAATAGTTGGCGCTGGCAGTCAGATCGCGCTTGCCATAGGCTTGCGCAAGGGAATACTGGCCCTGCGACAATGTTACGCTTTGTTGCGCCGCCCGCAAATCGGGACGCGAGCGCAACGCCTGCGCCTTCAAGTCGTCCATGCCGGAGTGCACCGGAAGATATTCGAGCTCGCCCTGGACATCGAAATCATCCGGCACGGATTCAAACCCCACCAACTGGCGTAACCCCGCGAGCGCCTGAACCTTCGCAAGCCTTGCGGCCGAAACATCCTGCTGAAATTGCAGCAATTGCAGCTTGATCTTCAGAAAGTCGCCTTCACTGATGTCTCCGGCCTTGTATTGGGATTCGCCGATATCCACGGTCTGTTGGAAGCTCTTCACATCCACCAAAGCTAAATCAAGCGTGGACTGGGCTAGCAGCACGCCAATAAATTGCGTCGCGACATTGAAGGCCACCGTCCGCTCGTTGTCGGAAACCAGCGATTCCGTTACAGCCGTCTGGTCTTTCGCAGCTTCCAGCCGGTGCTGGCGCTTCTGGCCCCGCTCAAACAAGTAGCCGACGCCCACATCGAATTGCGCGGTGTTGTTGAAATAAGTCCCTGTGAAATCGCTGGGCGTAAAAACCGGGATGAACTGCGCGTCCCAACTGAGCACCGGGTTGGGCCGCAGATTGGCCGTAACTTCAGAAGCCTGGTTTTGAAGGATCACATTTCGCGCCGCCTGTAGAGCATGGTTGTGCTTGATTGCGAGATCCGTGGCCTGTTCAAGCGTGATGCGGACAGGAGGACTCTGTTGGGCGCGCGCGGGGCGCGGCATCAGCGCAGCAAAGCTCAGCGCGACGCCGAGCCATGCTGTGCGGCGCGAAATTCGGGGCAAATTGATTGCGTAAGTAACAAAATGATTTTGCGAACGCATATCGGCTCCTATGTTTGCCACTGGATTGAAATGAACAAATTCAGCGGGCGCACAATTGACAGGGAATCATACGCCAGATTCAGGAAATTTAAGGTTCACATCGCAAGCATACGTGGCTAAAACGTCTTATCAAGCGGTTTGCTTCAGCGCGCGCTCGACCAGGCCGAGACACCGCTGGGCGCGGTCGCGCAGGGCGCCGCGAAGATCCTTCTGGTTTCGCTGGATTGTGTGGAGTTCGTCGGCAATCGCCAGTGCAGCGAGCACCGCGACGCGAACCGTGTCCACGGTCCGCGCGGCGTCGGCAACCGCATGCATTTTTTCGTCCACGTAGGCGGCCAATTCCTGGACGTAGGCGGCGTCCAAATCGCCCTGCATGTTATATGTCTGCCCGAAAATTTCGACCTTGATGCGTTCAGCCATAGACGAGCCTCCCATCCGCGCGGCCATTCTCCCGCCGCGTGGCGCGCAAAGCAAGCGGCGCCATTTTTATCCGTCACTGGGCGGAACGTGTTGGGTGATGTTGAAGTAAGCAAGCACTTACACTGCCGGGCAACTCGCAGACTCCCGCGCGACATCGTAATTGGTGACAACGAAACCGCCTGGCCAGCCCCAGGCTTCCATCGTTGCCAAGGAGGCTTTTATGACCCGCAAAATCAGGCTTTTTGCTTTGATGCTGGGCGCCTTGGTGATGTTCGGAGGCGCAGGTGTGGCACAGGCAAATGTTCCGTATGACGATTGTTCCCGCAGGATTGCCAGTGAAGAGCGCGCTCTGGACCGCGCCATTTATCACCACGGCTACTACAGCCGCCAGGCCGAAAACGCGCGGCGAGAACTGGCGCGTTTGCGATGGGAATGCGGCCGCTGATGGCGCCGGGCCGCAGGTAAAACCAGACCTCAAAACAAAAGGCCGATCCCGAATATCGGGGCCGGCCTTTTCATTTTCAGTTTTCTTCGCGATTAGCTCGCGACGGGAAGTAGCTCGTCTGCGAAAACAGCTTCAAAGCGCTTTTTCTCATCCTGATCGTGCAACATCACAATCGGAACGACGCGCATGGAGCGCTTGCAGCTCCGGCAGACGGTCACTTCGCCCTGCAGGTCCTGCAGGAATCCGTCAGTGAAGCGGTACAACGACCGCTCGCGGCGGGCGTTCTTGGTTCCCTCGGCCCCGCAGTGTGGGCAAGTGAATTCAACGATGTCCTCTTGTGGATCGCGGTTCAGCGCAGCCCACCCCGTTTGGCGAACTCCGAGCGTTTCTGTAGATTGGCGGTTCATGATACTGGTACCTATCCCTTTCGCGACTTGGGAAAATCCCCCACTTATTCTGATGCACAGGATGGCCGACTGGATGCAACTTCTGGTAGGAAAACCTGCCCCAACCAACGCTAACCTGTTCCCCGCCTATTACTTAGCATAAACCCCTCCCCCTCGTCCAGAAGTATTTATGGATAAACCGGGAACATCGGCAGTAGCGCGGTGTCAAACGGGGTAGAAGAGGCGCCTCTCCAATTTTAAGGCATGTCAAATTCAGCGCGCAGTATGTAAGTCGCTGAAAACAAAGGAGATGTGTGTATGCGCCCCCAAAATCGCAAACGAAATCCTTCCAATGATTCACTCAAATCAGAAGCTAGGGCCGAATCGCAAGGTTTCTTGGCTAACTGCATGGTTGAGGCAGATCCTAAGGCGAGTTCGCTCGCGGAAATGGCGCGAGGAAGAGCGATTGGCGTCTCCGCAGTTGCCCAAGCATGTCTCCTGGCACTTTTGCTGATCGTTCCGCTTTTTGCCACGAGCCGTCCGATCTCCGTAATCAATGCCGTCCCGATTGCGCCGTATGGAGGAACGGAGCGACGAGGCGACGATCCGAGGCCGCAGGACACATCACGTCACCCGATCGAGCCGCACAACATCCCGTCGAATGGGCCACAGTTCCATCCGCCTACGCATACGGTAGGCCGGAATGATGCGCGCGAGAGCAGTGGTAATGGGGACCCAAACGAGCCACCTACCATCGGTTTTACTACCGGCGATCCAATCGGTAACTCCGACAGGATGGGTCTAATACTGGGATTTTTTGACGGGCCCCGACCGCCGCAACCTGAAGCGGAGAAAAAGCCGGCGTCCGGGCCGGTCGCGGTTAGCGAAGGTGCGGAGTTGGCGGAGCTCATTCGTCGCGTTGAACCTGTCTATCCGATCATCGCTGTCCATAGCCACATCCAGGGCACGGTGCAGTTGCGCGCAATCATCGGGCGTGACGGCGCTGTGCGAGAAGTGCATGTGCTCAGTGGGAATTCAATTCTTGCCTATGCCGCTCAGGAAGCCGTGAAACAATGGCGCTTCCGGCCAACTCTGCTCAACGGCCAGCCGGTTGAGGTAGACACGTTTTTCACGGTGGTTTTTAAGATTAAGCAGTAGAAATGGCGCGAAGGTCGCAGTTGAGGAAGAGCTAATCCGCCGCGGAAACAGTGGATGATTCTTCGCGCATCGTGACGGGCGAATGCGTAGGATGCCCCACGCCCGGCGAGGAAGTTTCTGTCCAAAGAGTTTTATCAGCGAGCAGCTTTGAGACGAGCAGCGTGTGCAGCGAGTGGCCGGCCTTGTGCGCTTCCACCCGGCCAAGGAGCGGGCGTCCCACAAGCGCAAGATCTCCGATGAGGTCGAGCGCCTTGTGACGCACGAATTCATCAGGCGAGCGCAGCGGGCCGTTCATCATGCCGTCACGCGTAAGGACAATTGCATTTTCCAGCGAGCCGCCGCGCGCGAGGCCCGAGGCGCGAAGACGGTCCACGTCATCCAAAAAGCAAAAAGTCCTCGCGGTTGAGAGCCTCCGCGAAAAACTTTCGCGGTTCACGACGAGTTCGATCTCCTGCTGGCGCGCCATTGGATGCGGAAAATCCACGTACACGTGAATGCGAAGATCGTCGGCGGGATAGATTCCAATACGGCGGTCTCCTTCGCGTACTTCCACCGGTTTCAAAACTTTCAGATAGCGGCGACGGCGACGCAACCGTTCGATGCCAGCTTGGTCGATCATTTCCATGAAAGGCTGTGCGGAGCCGTCAAGGATCGGAAGCTCGAGGTTGTCCACATCAATGAAGACATTGTCGATCCCGCAGGAATAGAGAGCGGCAAGAACGTGCTCGGTGGTGGAAAGCCACACACCTTTTTTCATCAGCGAAGTGGCGTAACTGACGCGGGAAACGTTTCTCCCATGCGCTTCAATCCGGAAATCATCGAGATCCGTCCGGCGGAACACGATGCCTGTGTCCGCGGGTGCGGGCGCGAATTGCATCCGGCATTTCACGCCGGTGTGAAGTCCTACTCCGGAAGTCTCAGCCGAGCGCGCAATTGTCGTTTGAAGTGGCATGAGAGCGACAATAGTAGCAGTTTGCAGACCTATCCACGCGTAAATAAGTCCTTTGTTTTCTTCTAGATACAGATTGCAAAACGAGAAAATGCGCCAATGTGTGGTAAACACACAACAATATGTCCTATGTTGTGCGTCCTTGGCACCAATAGAAGGTCGCACTTTATGGCAGCACGTTGCTGAGACTCCGCTGGTTGTTTAGGCGAGCGCCCTGGCGTAAGATGGGAAATCCATGGCTTCACCCTTCAACATCCTGCCCAATGAGAACGTTCCGGGACTTCCCGTACTTCCGGCTCAGATGCACCCGCGCCCCGAATGGCTGAAAGTGAAATTCTTCGGCGGGTCCAACTATCAGGACCTAAAGGGAATCATGCGCATGCTGGGCTTGAACACCGTCTGTGAAAGCGCGCGCTGTCCGAACATGGGCGAATGCTGGGAACACCGAACGGCGACCTTCATGATCCTTGGAAATATCTGCACGCGCGCGTGCGGATTTTGCGCCGTGCCGTCTGGGCGGCCGCTCGGTCCTCCGGAAGAAGACGAGCCGGAGCGCGTGGCAGAAGCGGTTGCGAAAATGGGGCTTCGTTACGCGGTGGTGACTTCAGTCAATCGGGATGACGAACCTGACGGCGGCGCGGCAATTTTCTCTCGTACCATCGCGGAGATTCGCCGGCGTGTGCCGGGCTGCAGAGTCGAAGTTCTGATACCGGATTTCCGTGGCGTGTGGCCCGCGCTCGAAACCGTGCTTTCTGCACGGCCCGATGTGCTGAATCACAACGTCGAAACCGTGCCGCGTCTTTACCGGCAGGTGCGCAGAGGCGCGATCTACGAACGGTCGCTCGAATTGCTGCGCCGCGCGAAAGAGTTTGCCCCGGAGATTCCGGCGAAGACAGGGATGATGTTGGGACTCGGTGAATCGCGCGAAGAAGTCCTTTCAGCGATGGCGGACCTGGCAGCGCAGGGCACCGACATTCTTACACTCGGCCAATATCTCCAGCCGACGCGGGAGCATCTGCCAATCGTCCGGTATGTGCATCCGGATGAATTTGCCGAATACAAACAACTCGGTGAACAGATGGGATTCAAGCATGTCGAAGCGGGGCCGCTCGTTCGTTCCTCCTACCACGCATTTGAGCAATCCGAAGCCACCCGCACCTAAAGCCGGTCCATACATACAAAAACACCCTATCACTACGCATTAAATCGTATAATACCGGCCTTTCTTCGATACCATGACCGCCCCTATCCAATGGCTGCGTGCCCGCGCGCGATTTGACCGAAACGAATTCTCCGGCGCGTTCGGCGACATCGGCACGGACTTTCCGCTGATTGTCGGGATGATCCTGGCCGCGCATCTGGATGTTGCGAGTGTCCTCATCATGTTTGGCGCGATGCAACTTCTTACTGGATTGCTCTATGGCATGCCCATGCCCGCGCAGCCGCTCAAGGCCATGGCGGTGATCGTAATCGCGCAAAAACTCACTGGAAATATCCTGTATGGCGCGGGGCTGGCCATCGGCGTTCTGATGCTGCTACTGACCGTGACCGGCTTGATTGACTGGCTGGCGCGCGCGGTGCCCAAGATCGTGGTGCGGGGTATTCAATTAGGGCTCGGCTTGCAACTCGCAAGCTTCGCGCTGAAAAATTACATCCCCGCGGACGGCCGATGGGGTTACGTGCTTGCCGGCGCGGCGTTTCTTTTGACGATCTTACTGCTCGGCAACCGCAGGTTTCCACCGGCGCCGTTCATCATCGCGCTTGGAATTGCCTACGCGATTGCATTCAAATTGAACGGAACGTTACCCGCCCATGGATTCGGTCTAAGCCATCCCATACTCCACGTACCCGCTTGGCATGACATCACAACCGGATTTATTCTGCTGGCTCTGCCGCAGATTCCGCTTTCGCTCGGCAACTCAATTCTTGCGACGAAACTAGTGGCGGAAGATCTTTTTCCCGAGCGCAAGGTTACGATCAAAAAAATCAGCTCGACATATTCCTTCATGAATCTTGTCAATCCGTTTTTTAGCGGCGTGCCAACCTGCCACGGGTCGGGCGGGATCGCGGGACATTACGCATTCGGCGGGCGCACGGGCGGGTCTCCGGTAATTTACGGGATGCTGTATCTTGGGCTGGGGCTTTTTTTCAGCCGCGGGTTCGCCACGGCTTTGCAATTGTTCCCACTGCCTATCCTCGGCGTGATTCTTCTTTTCGAAGCGCTTGCGTTGATGCGGCTCACTCGAGATACCGCGGGCTCGCCCGCGGATTTCGCCATCGTTCTGCTGGTGGGGCTGATCTGTTTTGGCGTCCCTTATGGATACGTGGTGGGACTAGTCGTGGGGACCGCGCTGGCCTATCTACTCCCTGCACGTCTGAATAATTTGACTCGCTGATCGCGCCTACATGCCGCGGGTCACTTTGACAGCCCCAACGCCGTGAGACCTTCGCTTGAAATCTTCGCGACGCGCTCGTGGCTTTTCGGATCCGGAACCAGCATGGCCGCCGCGGCGCGATAATTCGCGGCGGCTTGTTCCTTGCGATTCAAGAGCGCGTTCATGTTCGCGAGCATCAGCGTATAAATTGGATTTTGCGGGTAGCGCGCCACAAGCGGTGCAATCAATCCGGCGGCGCGCTCGTATTGCCAGTCATAAAGCCGCAAATTGATTGCAAGGTAGAAGCGCGCCTCGACTGCGGTCATGTCCGCGTGGTCCATCGCGTACGTAAGTTGCGTGATGCCTTCCTTCTTGCTTCCGCCCGGGATTCCCATGAAGATGCGCAGGATTTTCACGAAACCCGAAAGTGTGTCGACGTAATAGTTGTAAAGGCCGAGGCCCGTATCGGCGTCAGCAAGTTGCGGGTCAAGGACCTTCGCGCGTAGAAAATGCTGGCGGGCCAGGACTCCGTTGCGCGCGGTAGCGCGATGATCGCCGCGCAATCCGAGGAGCCGCGCTCGGAGCGCGAGAGCAAAGCCTGCGTAGATGTGCAACTCCGCCGTCTCGCGTTGCTGGATTCCCGCATCGGCGAGCGCGACGGCCTTGTCCGCGGCCGCAAGCATTGCATCATTTTCCGGTGATGGCCCGAGCGCCCACACATCCAGCATGTTCCATTTGAATTCGAGCGAGCGGCAATAAATCTTCCACCAGCGCGCGTCGGCTTCCATCAGGAATCCAACCGGCGAATCAGGATCCGAGATTTGTACACGGCGGAAATGCTCGAGAGCGGCATCGGGGTCTCCGCGGTAAAGCTTGTCGAGGCCGTCACGCGCTTCCTGCGGAAGGGAAAGGCTATGCGCGTCTTGAGCGTGGCAGAGCGGTGCCGCAGCGCAGAAAAAAATTATGGCAAATGCCATTCGCGGCAACCGGCGCACACCTGGTGAAAGCGGTTTCCGCATCGAGTGGCATTCTACCGCATCGCATAGGGAAGTCTCGCGTCCGCGCAAGCGGCAGAGCGGTGCTATCCTAGCGGCTCGCAAGACAGGCAAAATGCGCCGGTGAATAATACGCAACAATCCGGAGTGCGAGAATCAACAAATCTTGAGCGCGGTCTCGGCCTGCTGCCCGCGACGGCGCTCAACATGATTGACATGGTGGGTATCGGCCCATTCATCGTCGCACCGCTGGTGATTCAGGCGATGGGCGGTCCGCAATGCCTGCTCGCGTGGCTCGCGGGCGCGGCGCTGGCGCTGCTCGATGGTTGCGTGTGGGCCGAATTGGGCGCGGCGATGCCGCAAGCCGGAGGAAGTTACGTTTTCCTGCGTGAAGCTTATGGACCGGGACGCTGGGGCCGGCTCTTTTCATTTCTTTTTGTATGGCAGACGCTGATTCAGGCGCCACTGGTCGTTGCTTCAGGCGCAATTGGATTTTCACAATACCTCACCTATCTCCATCCACTTTCGCCATACGCGCAGAAGGCAGTATCCGGCGGACTGGTAATCGTGCTTGTCGCGTTGCTTTACCGGCGCATAACGACCATCGGAAAAATTTCCGTGCTGCTGTGGGCGGGTGTAATCGGCACGATGATCTGGATCATCTTCGGCGGGATGACGCATTTCAGCGCGAAGCTCGCATTTACATATCCGGCTGGCGCATGGAACTGGTCGTGGGTGTTTTATGCGGGCCTGGGAGCCGCAATGGTCAATACGGTTTACACCTACTGGGGCTACTACAATATCTGCCACCTCGGCGGCGAGATTCGCGATCCGCAGCGCAATATCCCGCGAGGAATTTTTCTTTCTATCTTCGGCATTGCCGCTCTATATCTCGTCATGCAGACGAGCATCCTGGGCGTGCTGCCGTGGCAGAGCGCGGCAAAGTCCAACTTCATCGTGAGCGCATTCATGGAGCATATTTACGGCGCGCGCGCGGCGCAGGGCGTGACGGTTATGATTCTGTGGATTGCGTTTGCATCGCTCTTCGCGGCGCTATTGGGATATACGCGCGTCCCCTACGCGGCGGCGTGCGACGGCAATTTCTTTTCTGTTTTCGCGAAAGTTCATCCCACAAAACGCTTCCCGCACATTTCGCTTTTGTTCTTGGGCGCCGCAGCGCTCGTCTTCAGTCTGCTGTTCAAACTGAGCGACGTCATCAAAGCCATCCTCGCCATGCGCCTGCTCGTCCAATTCATCGGACAGGGCGTGGGCGTAATGATTTTACATCGGCGCTGGCCTGCATCCCGATTGCCCTATAAAATGCCGCTGTACCCGCTGCCCGTACTGATAACGATTTTCGGGTGGGCGGCGCTATTCGTTGCTACTGGAAGAAATTTTGCCCTGGGGGGAGTTCTCGTGATTCTTGCCGGCATCACTATTTACATGATCCAAGCGCGGTTGCGCGGAGAGTGGCCGTTCGTTTCCGCGAATGGCTCCGCAAAGCAGGTGGCGCAATGATGACGACACTATCGCGAATGCGCCATCGCGTCGCCGTTTGCGCGGTTGCCGGTGCCGGACTCCTGTGCGTCCTCGCTCTTCCCGCTTTTGCGCAGCGCCCCTCGATTGATCCGAACGGTCAGAGTCTTCCCCACGCGCTCGAAGCGATTCAGCGCGCGCGCATTGCCACGCGCGTCCTGTTCATCACCGCGCATCCCGACGACGAGGCAAGCGGCACGCTCACGTATCTTGCGCGCGCATACGGCGACGACGTTGCGTTGCTGACCATCACTCGCGGGCAGGGCGGGCAGAACGCGATCGGCCCGGAGCAGGGCGATCAACTCGGCGTAATCCGAAGCGCGGAACTCCAGGCCGCCACGCAGACCTACGGCGTGAAGCTTTTTTTCTCGCGCGCGCCGGATTTCGGCTTTTCCAAAACACTCGACGAAACGCTGCGAATCTGGGGCGACACGGCGCTGCGCGACATGGTGCAAGTGATCCGCACATTCCGGCCAAATGTCGTAATCAATGGCTGGGGCAGCATCCGCACCGGCCATGGCAATCATCAGGCTTCGGGATTCCTGACCCCGAAGGCCGTGGAAGCCGCCGCCGATCCGAATGTTTTTCCGGACCAATTGACCAACGGCCTGAAGGCCTGGCACGTGGATCTGCTCCTGCAACAAGGCGGAATTGGTGGGCGAGGCGCGCAAACCAGTGCCGCCGTCTCCTCTGTAACCCTTCCCGTCAACGATATTTCGCCCATCTGGGGAAAGTCCTACAACGAAATCAGCCGCGATGGTTTTGCCAACCAGCGCTCGCAAGGCGTCGTGGCGTTCTCATTTTCTCCCGGCGCGAATGCGTTCCTGAGCCGCCCGTCGTCGCTAATGAGGCCGGATGGAGCTCCCTTTGACAAGTCCCAATTGAATCTCTCGCTTGGCTCGCTGCCCGCACGCTTCCCGGCGTTTGCCGACATCCTGAAACCAAAATTAGTTGAGACCGATTTGGCCCTTGAACACGCGCGCATAGCGGCGCAGAACCTCGATTGGCCGAGGACGGCGCATGAATTAGCGGGCGCGGGGAAAATTGTCGCGGATTTGGAATCACAAGTTGCATCACGCGGAGGCGCTTCCGCGCCCGATGCGGAATACGAACTTGCGAAAGAGCGCGGGCGGATCGACCGCGCTCTCACCATCGCCGCGGGAATTCGCGTGTTCGCGCAATCGGACCGGGGCAGTCTCGTTGCCGGCGAATCCTTCACCGTCAGCGCGGAGGAGCGGCATCGCGATCAAATCAATTCAGCGGAGTTCTCCGCTCCAACCCTGGTGCTGCCTGAGGGCTGGCATGCGGATGCGCCGGTGCAAGAACAGAACGGCGTAACGAATTTGAAGGTGACAATTCCTGCAGGAGCGCCGGAGCCGCACGGCTCAGCGGATTGGATGCTTCCATTTCCCGCGCCGCTCGTCTTTGCGCGCGTGCACGCAAACATCGAAGGCTATGGCTTTGACACGGATGCGGAAGTAATCGCGCAGCGCGCGACGCCCACCACCGTCATCACCGAATCCTTGCGGCTTGTCCCCGCCGTCGGCCTCACACTCGAACCGAGTCAATTCGTCATCGCCGTGAACCAGCCGCGCAAACCGCAGGAAGTGCTCGAGCTTGTGCATGCATATTCCGCGGCCGCCGTCCACGTTTCCGCCGGGCTGGACTTGCCCGAAGGTTGGCGCACCCCGGCGGCGCAGGAGGTTGATCTGACTGCGGGCGGAGACGCGCTCGTGCGGTTTACCATCACGCCGCCCGACAAACTGGCCGCTGGAAATTACGAAATCAAGGCTTGGGCAAAGCGCGGGACGGAAACATTCCACACTTCGCTCATGCCCTTGCCTTCATATCCGGCTTTTCTTTGGAGCGAGCCGGCAACCGCGCCCGTTCACGTGTTCAATGTAAAGATCCCCGAGAACTTGCGCGTCGGCTTCGTGGCTGCGGATTTGGAGACGGTGCCCGAGGCGCTCGGACGATTGGGAATTCACGTGGAAATGCTCAGCCCGGAGGCGCTTACGTTTGGCGACCTGAGCCGCTTTGACGCCATCATCGTGGGCATCCGGGCATATGAATTGCGCGCCGACGCGCTGGCCAACAATCAGAGGCTGCTCGATTACGCCAATGCGGGCGGAACTTTGGTTTTGGAATATGAGCGCGACAATTTTTGGAGGGCTCTGCGGACTCCCATCACACCCTACCCCGCCGCGATGCAGGGCGGCACACTGCGCATCACCGATGAAAACGCGGACGTAAAAGTTCTTACCCCCGATTCACCACTGCTGAATTTTCCCAACAAGATTACGCAGGATGATTTCAAAGGTTGGGTGCAGGAGCGCGCGAATTATCTCTGGTCGAGTTTTGATTCGCACTATCAGGCCGTGCTCTCCATGCACGATCCCGGCGAATCCGACCTCACCGGATCGCTGGTGTGGACGCGTTACGGCAAGGGCGTTTATATCTACGCCGCGCTCGAATTTTTCCGGCAATTGCCCGAAGGGAACGCCGGCGCTTACCGCCTGTTCGTCAACTTGATTAGCCAGTCGCGCGCGAAGTAACCAACCCCCAGCGGGGGCCCCGGCTTGCCTCCCTGCCATATGGGAAGTTGTTGTCTGGTGAACGCCTGCGGAATCCTTTCCCGCGCGCGGTTCCCCGCCGTGCTATTTTCATCTCACCGCCATGCAGGGGGAATCGATGCGCGCATTGAATTTGCAAAACGGAAAAGCAAGAGTTATTTGGCGAATTACGGCATTTGCGGTCTTCGCCGCGATCACGTTGTCGCCGGCTTTCGCCCAGAAAAACAAAAAAGATCAATCGAAGCAGCCGGACGGGAACTCGTCCGTTACGCTGTCCGACGACGAAGCGGTTGACAAAATGATCTCGCAGATGCTCGCTGCCTGGCAGACCGGGGACGGCGAAGGGATGCATGCGTTTTACGCCGATGATGTGCTGGTGGTGAGCGGCGTTTGGGAGCCGCCCGTTTCCGGCTGGCCCGCGTACCTGCGTGCGTACCAGGCCCAGCGCGCCCGAATTCAGAGCCTGCGCATCGAGCGCAGCAATACATTCCGCAAGATTGAGGGAAATTCCGCGTGGGCGACCTATCAGTTTGCGCTAAGTGGTGTAATGGATGGCAAAGCGACCAACGCGCAGGGTCACACAACGCTGGTGTTCGAGAAGCGAAACGGCAAGTGGCTCATCGTGCTCAATCATACTTCGTTAGTGCCGTAGCTGATTCGGGCGCACCCGGATGCAGAGCAAGCGCGTTGTGGGTTTTGTTGTCCGGATTACTGTGGGACGCTGGTCATTCCGCGGTACAGCCAAATACTCACGATCCCAATGAGCAGCACTCCCGCCATAATTCCAAGGATCCAGATTGGCTTAGCCAGGCGGTCTAGCTTGCCAACCAACTCGTGCTGGTCCGCCGCCGCGCCGATCTCACCCTTCGTCAGGAAAAGTGTGTCTTCTTCGCGGCTGGAAAGCATCGCCCGGTATCCAAGCAATGCCAACCATAGTGCGGCCAGGATTACCCAAAGCAACGACAAATAGCCGAGCCATCCTGAAGTCAGTTGATCCATAGCACCCTCCTACATTGGGCCGGACGGAGCCTCTGCAGGCTAATCATGGGGCCGAAACACAACTTCTGGCGGGAGTATAGCACCCTCGTGCCGCGGCGGCGCACATGGGAAGTGCAAGAGCGTATGCGCGCACGCCGAATTCAATTCTTCGCGCCGCGTTGACAAAGCACAGGGTGGCAGGCAGAATTCTTTTTGCCTCGCTGTACCGCACGATGTGCCCAAGTGGCGGAACTGGCAGACGCGCTAGATTCAGGTTCTAGTGGTCGCAAGGCCGTGGAGGTTCGAGTCCTCTCTTGGGCACCAATTTCTTCCGATTCGCCACAACTTTATGGCCAAGGCGAAGTTTTCGCCGGCCTCGGGGCGTTTTCACACTTTTGTAACAAATCCCGGCCCAACCGGATGTAGAATCCGCCGCGATGGAAGCCACCTCTCAACCGTTTGAATTCAAATTTCAGTCTCGGCACGGGGCGCACTCCGGCCAGCGCGTGATCGAATTGTCCGGCCCGCTCATCATCACCACAATGTTCCCCTTGCGCGAGGAGCTTCGCGCCAGCGGAGAGAACACGATCATTCTAGATTTCACGAATGTGCCTTTCATGGACTCTGCGGGGCTGGGATTGCTGGTGCAGGCGCAGATATCCAGCCAGAGAGCGGACCGGCGTTTCGCACTCGCGGGAATGAACGAACGCGTGCGCGCGGTTCTCTCCGTCACGCACGTGGACGGACTTTTCAGCTTCTATGCCACGGCAGCCGAAGCGGAAGCCGCGCTGGCTTGACCCCCCCTCCAATGCCGCTCCTCCACAAAATTGTTCCGCACATCTACTATTGGCGATAG
Organism: uncultured Acidobacteriota bacterium; assembly: GCA_963737185.1. GTDB lineage: Bacteria > Acidobacteriota > Terriglobia > Acidiferrales > UBA7541 > DASTCZ01. The sequence goes on from CAVTRS010000024.1 coordinate 164,458, forward strand.
AATCTCGCTGCTTTTAATAATAGACGTCAATCTCGGCTTCGGAGGAATCAAGAAATGCGATCGTACAAGTGGTGTGGCACGCGCAAAATTTTCATCGGGGCAACGGCGCTCCTGTTGTTGGGAGCAGTCGTTTCGCTCGCCCAGACGTTTGAGCCGAACATGTGGCGGCCGTTGCGCTGGCGGTTGATCGGACCGCAGCGTGGCGGGCGCGTGCTCGCCGTCGCGGGCGTGGCCGGCGACCCCGACGTCTATTATTTCGGCGCGGTGGCCGGCGGCGTTTGGAAAACGACAAACGGCGGAGAAAACTGGACGCCATTGACGGACACCACCGATATTCGCTCCATCGGCGCGATCGCCGTTGCTCCGAGCGATCCCAACATAATTTATGTCGGCACCGGTGAATCTTGTATGCGCGGGGACATTTCCGATGGCGACGGAATGTGGAAGTCCATGGACGCAGGCAAGACCTGGATGCACATTCACCTTGAAGACACGCGCCACATCGCGCGCATCGCTGTGGATCCGAACAACGCCAACATCGTTCTCGTCGCCGCCATGGGCCATGCCTTCGGCCCGAATCCTGAGCGCGGCGTTTATCGCTCCACCGACGGCGGCAATACCTGGACGAAGACTCTTTTCAAGGATGACAAGACCGGCGCGATTGACCTGAGCATGGACCCGCATAATCCGCGCATCGTTTACGCCGCGCTCTATCAGTTCGTACGAACCCCGTGGGGTTTTGATAGCGGCGGCCCGGGCAGCGGGATTTACCGTTCCTCCGACGGCGGCGCGACCTGGACGCAGATTCGCGGCCGCGGGTTGCCGAATGGCGAACTCGGACGCATCGGCCTTGCCGTTTCCGGCGCGGACGGCAACCGCGTCTACGCGATCATCGAAGCACAGCGCGGCGGAGTCTATCGCTCCGATAACGGCGGCGATTCCTGGCAATTTCTCACCGGCGATCACAACCTCACGCAGCGCGCCTGGTATTTCCATCACATTTTCGCGGACCCGAAAAATGTGGACACCGTCTACGTCCTCAACACCAGCATCCTCCGCTCGATTGACGGCGGCCGCACATTCTCAAATTTCCGTGGCACGCACGGCGACAATCACGGTTTCTGGATTGATCCCACGAACCCCGATTGGATTATCAATAGCAACGACGGCGGCGCCGCCGTTACTCACAACGGCGGACGTACCTGGTCAACCGAGGATAATCAGCCCACCGCCGAGTTCTATCATGTGGACACGGACTCGCGAATTCCCTATTTGATTTACGGCGCGCAGCAGGACAGTTCCACCGTCGCGATTTCCAGCCGCGGCGGAGGAGGGCGTGGGGGAGGCGGCAGCGAATTCTACGATGTCGGCGGCGGCGAATCCGGTTGGGTCGTCCCCAAGCCCGACAACCCTGACATCACTTACGCCGGCTCCTATGACGGCCTGCTGACGGAATACAACCACGCCACCGGTGCATCGCGCGACATCAATCCCTGGCCGCTCAACCCAATGGGTTCCGGCGCTGCGGATGTCGCGCAGCGCTTTCAATGGACATTCCCAATCGCAACTTCGCCGCATGATCCAAACGTGGTCTATGCAGGCTCGCAATTCGTCCTGATGTCCAACAACGGTGGCTCGAGCTGGACGCAAATCAGCCCGGACATCACGCGCAATGACAAATCCAAGCAAGGCGACGCCGGCGGCTCGATCAGCCATGACAACACCAGCGTCGAGTATTACGACACGGTGTTTTGCATCGCCGAATCGCCGCTCGCGAAGGGCGAAATCTGGGCGGGCACCGACGACGGCCTCGTTCAACTCACACGCGACGGCGGCAAGACCTGGACAAACGTCACGCCAAAAGGAATCCCCGATTGGATCAAGGTCAGCATCGTGGATCCATCGGCCATCTCCGACGGCACGGCTTATGTTGCACTCGACAGCCAAAAGCTCGACGAAATGCAACCGTATATTTACAAAACCAGCGACTACGGAAAGACCTGGACGAAAATCACCAGCGGTATCCCGGACGTCGTCACGCACTCCGTGAAGGCCGATCCGAAAAAGAAAGGCCTCCTCTTCGCCGGCACGGAATCGGGCGTTTACATTTCATTCGATGACGGCGCGAACTGGAAGTCATTCCGCTTGAACATGCCGAACACTCCGGTGCATGACCTCGTATTCAAAGACAACGACCTCGTCATCGCCACGCACGGGCGCGCGTTTTATTCCTTGGACAACATTTCGGCGCTTCGTGAAATGTCCGCCGATGCGATGAACGCCGATGCGCACGTCTTCACGCCCATCCCCGCGATTCGCGGAGGCCGCGGTGGCGGAGGGCTCACCCTCGATTACTGGCTGAAAGCCGCGCCGCAAGGCCCCGTCACAATCGAAATTTCCGATAATTCCGGCAAAGTCATACGCACATTTACATCTGCCGGTCGCGGCGGCCGAGGCGCAGGCGCTGAAGCAGCGCCGCCCGAAGAAGAAGCCGGCGCGGGCGGAGGCGGTGGTGGAGGCCGAGGCGGGCGCGGAGGTTTCGGCGGCGGGGCCGCTCCGACGACGAATCCCGGGCTCAATCGCTTCACCTGGGATCTGCGTACGAATCCGCCCAGTGAAGTCCCCGGCGCTGTTTACTGGGGAGGCCGCGGCGGCGGAGCGATCGTCCCTACGGGTTCCTACAACGTGAAGCTCACCGCGGGAGGCCAGTCCTACACCACGAAAGTGGAAGTGAAGACGGACCCGCGCATCCATGTCCCGCAGGCCGATCTCGATAAGCAATTCCAGTTTGCCACGCTGCTCAACCAGCGCATCACCGCTGGCCATGACGCCATCAACCAAATCCGCGGCCTGCGCCAACAGATTGTCCTGCTTAAACAGCGGCTCCCCGCGAGCGCCGAGAACAAGCCCGTCCTCGATGCCGCGGATGCTCTGGACAAGCGCATGACGGAAGTCGAGGACGCATTAATTCAAACGAAAGCAACAAGCGGCGAGGACGCGTTGAATTTTCCCATCAAAGTGATGAACCAACTCGTCGATCTCTTCGGGTCCGTGGAAAGTGCGGATGCCGCGCCCACGGCCCAGGCTCACGCCGTGTACGAGGTCCTGAACAAAGAACTCACCGAGCAACTTGCGAAGTGGGATGAAATTCAGAAAAAGGATCTCGCCGAATTGAACGCCAAAATGCGCCAATCCAACGTGCCCGGCATTTCCGTGCCGCCGGCGCTGCCTCCCGGTGGGGGTGGCCGGGGTGGCCGCCGCGGCGGATGACCTCATAACAAATCACTGGCAAAGGGAAACGGGGGCAGCGCGCTTTTAGCTGTCCCTTTTTTTCTTGCATTTGCTGCCGAACTCTTCGAGACTCCCTGCAACCTCACTCCTAAAGGAGTCGTTAATGCGCGTCCCACGCATACGTTTTGCAAGCCTCGTCGCGCTCACCTTAGTTGCGGCGTTCATTGCCTTTCGCGTCTCCCCGCAACAGACTCAGGCAGCGCAGGGGCAGGCTTGGGACGGCGGCACGCGTTACGCTGGCTGGTCAGCCCCGAGCACTCTCAACCTCATCAACGATTGTAAAAAGGATCATTCCTTCTCCGTCACAAAGGAAAATGCCGGCTTTCTCGATCTCCAATTCGCGCAACCCGTACGTGTTCCTGGTCACAAGACCGTGACTGTAGCCGTCCTTTTCCACACGGATGGGATGCAACCCGGCGATTACACCGGCACTGTGAAGGTGAAGTGTTTGGACTGCGCTGAGGTTCCACCCTGCACTCAGAATCCCTTCCTCTTATCCCCGCACGTTCGCGTCATTCCACGCCCAGGAACGGCCACCTCGCAAGGCACGCAGCCCACCGGTCATTCCTGCAGCGTAACGGCCCTCGATTGCGACGAAATCAAGGTGCTCCTTGACCAGGTTGAAAGCCAGATCCAGCAGCAACAGGACGTCTATAGAGGTGCGTCAATCACCCAAACCAACGCGGGTGTTGCGTACGACGAAGCAGAGGGGCGCGCAGAAGCAGCTGTCAAAGCTGCAATGAATGGCTTTGATACTTCTCAAGCGCAGCTGTTGGTTGCTGCGGCGCAAAAAGCCGAAAAGGAAGCGGCCGATGCGTCCGACAAATACAAACAGGCTGATGACGCGCTGACGAAGGCAAGCTCAGACTTGAATGCGCTGGTGGAACAGAGAACAAAGCTGCAGCAGATGTATCGGAATTGCCTTGATTCAGTCGGCGTCTGCCAGCAGGAAGGCCCACCGCAGCCTTGCACAGCAGATACACCTTGCACGAGCGGCTGGACCGATTGCAATGGCGACTCCTGCGGCCCGCCGCAAGTTTGCACCACGGATTCTCCGTGCACCGGTGGATCAACCGTAAAAGTTCCGCCGTCAAATGCTGCGAGCACCTGCACGCAGGATAAGGAGGATTGCGAGCAACTCCGTCTTTTCGCGGAACGCAAGCGTGCCGCTGCCGCTGCCGCGCAGGCGACCGCCGACGCTGCTGCCGCGGATGCTGCCGCAGCCGAAAAAGCTGCCGCCAATCCGCCGGCGGGATTGGATATGCGCGACGCTGCGGCGTTGCAGGAGCGCGCCATCGCCGAGCGCGCAAATGCAAACACAATGCAACAAGCGGCCAACGATGCCAAAGCCGCCGCGGATGCTGCCGAGAAAGCCTACGAAGAATGCGTGAAGCGGCAGGTGACGGACTGCCCTCAGGTTCTGGGACAAACGACGGACACGACCGGTGGACCGCCGACTGGCACAACCAGCAAGCCGCCATGTCCGCCGCTCGAAGATTGCGGACCGCTGCTTCTCGCCTGGCAGGAAGCGGAGCGCCAGGCTGCGATCGCGCAGGCGCTCGCTGACCGCGCCGCCGCGAATCAGGCGCAGAATCAAGCCGACGCCGATTACTACGACAGCGTGGCTCAATCCGACGACGCCTACGCAACCGGCCAAACCGATCGCGCCAAACAGATGAGAGACTTGGCCGCCGGTTCAGCGGGCCTCGAGAAAAAAGATCTCGAAATCGCCGCGCGTTCTCCCGCGGGTAGCAAGGATCGCGCCCAGTGGACGAAAGCTGCCGAGGAAGATCACGCAGACATCGCGAAATGGAATGACGATGCCGCGGCTGCCGAAGTGGATGAAATGAAGTACCACATGAAAGCCGCGGAGGAACGCGCGCTCGCCTCGCAGTTCCGCGCCACCAGCACCGGCGCGCAGGCCACTGCTGATGCCGCGAAAACTGCCGCCGCCGCTGCGAAAAAAGCTTACGACGATTGCCTCGCGCGGAATAAAGCCGCCCAGGAAGAATGCGATAAAAAAGCCGCTTCGGTTCCCCGGACAACTTCTCGCCCGCCCTCCGGTGGAACTCCGCCGACCACGGGCGGGACTTCAGGTGGAACATCTGGCGGTACAACGGGTGGGACGCCCGGCGGGACAACCGGGGGAATTCCAGTCCATCCCGGCAATCCGCCAAAAATTGGCACGGACAATATCCCCGATCCCGGGCATAGAATAATTGACCCGCTGGATACAACGCTCGCCCAATTCTGTCGCTGGGTAAAGATTACCCTTCCGCCGCATTCGACACTCGAGGGGGTCTACGTCCGCAATCCCGATGGTTCGCGCGGCGCGAACCCCCACGTGGAAGCTCGCGCGGGTGAACGCACCACATTTACTGCCCAGCCGACGATCGATTACCACTGCATGTCGGAAAACGGCACCGCAATCGTTACATACACGTATGAGGTTGGTACCGAGCGCCGCATCGGTCGGCTGATGGTGAGTTGCACGGCGCGGTAAAACAGCGGCTGCGGAAAAGACTCTCCGCGCAAAACGCTTCTCAAAAAGGAAATGGGGGGCAGCCCAGGTCTAGCTGCCCCCCGAGTCCCCCGTAGGGGACACCGTCGGGCCTGTCGGAGGAAGGCCGGACGGTTCGGTATTGCCTTCTTTGTTTTAACCCGGCCCACTGGAAAAAGTTGCGCGCCCAGGCGCGTTTTGCCCCATACCCGGTACAATGGTTCCTTAACCAAAACACCCAATGCGCGGCAAGCACCCATACAAGCCAACAGAACCCCGCGAATCGCGCGATCCTGGCATTTCCGAGCAGGATTTACGGGCCTTCTTAACAAAAGCTTCCCGTCCGATGACGCTCCGCGAAATCGCTGGCGCGCTTGGTTTGCGCCACCATGGCCGCCGCGCGATAACGAAGATCATCGCCAAATGGAAGCGTCGCGGCGAAATCGAAGAGCTTTCGCGCGGCCGGGTCACGCTCACCGGCAAATCAACGCACACAGCACCTCCGCGCCAACCCGCGAACGCAACCGCCGCTCGCCAGCCCTCCTCTCGCGGAGCGTCGCATCAACCGCCGCCGCAATCCGATGCGGGCCTCCTTCGCGGGCGTCTCGTCGCCCACCAGGATGGCTACGGCTTCGTAGTGCTGGACGCGCCCCTCCCCGGAATGGATGGCGACCTCTTCATCGGCCGCGATGCCATGGGTGACGCCATGCACGGCGATCGCGTGCTCGCGCGCATCGTGCGCCGCGATCGCACCGGACGCGCCGAAGGCCGCATCGCCCGCGTTCTCGATCGCGCGCATTCAACTGTCGTCGGACTTTTTCGCTACGGCACATCCGGCAACACCGTCGCGCCCTATGAAGCCCGCCTCACCGAAATCGTAATTCCTCCGGGCGAAGAGATGCCAGAAGCGCTCGCCGCAAAATTGGGAATCGTGCGGCCCACAGGTCCGCGGGTGCGGTTGCCGCAACTCGATGGTGCCGTCGTCAATGTGGAGCTGACGCGTTTTCCCGCCGGTGGTGTCGCTGGCGCAGGACGCGTCGTCGAAATTATCGGCCGCCCCGGCGCGCTCGGCGTGGATATCGAAATCATCGTCCGCAAGCATCACATCCCCCACGAATTTCCTCCCGAGGTGACGCAAGAAGCCGCGCGCGTCGCGCTTTCGCCCGGCGATGCAGAGACTAATGGCCGCCGCGACTACCGCGGCCTCCCCATCGTCACCATTGACGGAGAAACCGCGCGCGATTTCGACGACGCCGTCTATGCCGAGCGCACTCCCTCCGGCTGGAAGCTGCAAGTTCACATCGCGGACGTCGCGCACTATGTTCGCCCGGCGTCTAAACTCGATCTCGAGGCGCGTCTCCGCGGCACGTCCGTTTATTTTCCCGACCGCGCCATACCCATGCTGCCCGAAGCGCTCTCCAATGAAATTTGCTCCCTCCGCCCCGGGGTGGATCGTCTGGTGATGAGCGCCGAGATGGAACTCGATAACAACGGTGAAATCACGCGTGCCGATTTCGCGCCCGGCGTCATCCGCTCCGCCGCGCGCATGACGTACACCGACGTGAATAAAGTCCTCGAAGGCGATCACGAGGCTGTCGCGATTTATGAGCATCTCGCCGAGAACTTCCGCACCATGCGCGACCTCGCGCTCGTCTTGAACGCACGCCGCCGGCGCCTTGGCTCGATTGACTTCGATTTGCCGGAGCCCGTAATCGAATTCGATCCCGAAGGCCGCATGACAAACATCGGCCGCAGCGTGCGCAACATTGCGCACCGCTTGATCGAAGAGTTCATGCTGGCGGCAAACCAGTCCGTCGCGCACTTTCTGATTCAACACTCCGTGGGTGCGCTCCATCGCGTGCACGAAAAGCCTGACGCGAAGCGCGTCCTCGAATTCGAGGAGCTGGCGCACGCCTTCGGGTATTCGCTCGGCATCCCCGGCCTGGCCGAGCGCCGCCTCGCCGTCCGCCACGGCAGCATCGTGCCTCGCGGACGCGAAGGCCGCTCCGGCCGCGGCTCGCGCGAACGTCCGATGTACGTTACGCTTCCCGCGGATATGGACATTGATATCCGCCCGCAGAATTACCAGCGCCTCACGGACAAAATTGCCGGAAAGCCCGAGGAGCGAATTCTTTCTTACCTGATGTTGCGTTCGCTCAAGCAGGCGCGCTATGACGCGCATCCGCTCGGCCATTTCGCTCTGGCCTTCAGCGAATATTGCCATTTCACCTCACCAATTCGCCGCTATCCGGATTTGATTGTCCACCGCGCGCTCAAATGGGCGCTATCAAATCCGTCCACGCCCGCGCACTCAGCGGAAAAAACCTATGGCCCGTATCGCGAAGCGGAGCTTGTCACGATGGCCAATGAAACTTCCGACGCCGAGCGCCGCGCCGTCTCCGCCGAACGCGAATTGATGGATTGGAAGACGGCGCAGTTTATGGAAAGCCGGCTCGGCGACGAGTATAACGCGCTGATTATTTCCGTGCAGAAATTCGGATTCTTCGTCGAACTGATGGAAGTTTTTGTCGAAGGGCTTGTGCCGATTAATCGCCTCGAGGAGCAGACCGGCGAGCGCTGCCTCTACCGCGAACGCGACCATGTGATTGTCGCCGCCAATTCATCGGGCAAATCAGGAAGCCGTTCATCGCGCGGCGCGAATCCCGCGGGCGGCCAGGCGTGGCGCCTGGGCGATCTCATCCGCGTCGTCGCCGAGCGCATTGACCCAATCCGCCGTCGCGTCGAATTCGCCCTCGCGGAAACTCCCGGTAAAAAAACTTAGCGCCGCCGGCGTGGTTTGCCCCGCGCACCCTTCCGCGGCCGCGGCCGGGATTTCTTTCGCGCGGATTTTCTCTGTGGCTTTCCACCCTTGGCCATCTCCTGCCGCCGCTTTCGCGCCCAGCCGGGAATGTTTTTCTGCATTCCGCGCGCAATCGCCAGCGCATCCGGCGGGACATTCATCGTAATCACGGAGCCCGCGCCGACATACGCGCCCTCTCCCACGCGCACAGGCGCGACCAGCGCGGCGTCGCTGCCGATGAACACGCGCTTCCCAATCGTCGTTTGATTTTTCCGCACGCCGTCGTAGTTGCAGGTAATGGTCCCCGCGCCGATGTTTGTCGCCTCTCCGATGCGCGCATCGCCCAGATAACTCAGATGATTCGCCTTCGCGCCGCGCCCCAGCGTCGCCTTCTTCACTTCAACGAAATTTCCGATGCGGGTATCTTCACCGAGTTCCACCTCATGCCGGAAATGTGCAAACGGACCCACTTCCGCGCGCGCCGCCACTCGGCTCGACCGCAAAACGCAATACGGCCGAACGATCACGCCGTCACCCAGCGTCATGTCGCTCAAAATAGTTCCTGCTCCAATGCGGCAATTCGTCCCAATCCGAGTTCGTCCAAGAAGTTGAACACCCGCTTCGATTTCTGTATCTGGCCCGGCGGTTACATCGGGATCGATCACCACCGTATCCGGAAATTGAATCGCCACGCCCGCGGCCATCAACGCATCGGCCGCGCGCCGCCGCAATGTCCTGTCCGCTTCCGCAAGTTCCGCGCGCGTGTTGCAGCCGAGAATTTCTGAAGCGTCCGGCGCGATTTGAGCGAGCACAGTCTCTCCGCCATCCGCGAGCAAACGAATCGCATCCGTCAGATACAACTCGTGATGCGCATTGTTTGGTTTCAGCCGCGCCATCGCCGGCCAGAGCTTCGCGAGGTTAAAGCAGTAAATGCTCGAATTGACCTCGTTGATTTCCGCCTGATCGCCCATGAGCTGTGACTGCTCGACAATCGCGGAAACGCGCTTTTCATCGCGCCGAACCACGCGGCCATATCCCGTGGGATCGCCCAGCACCGCTGTCAGCAAAGTGGCCGCCGCTCCACTTTCGATGTGCGCGCGCATCAGCTCCTTCAAAGTTTCCGCGCGTATGAGAGGCGCATCTCCCGGCAATACGAGCGCATGCTTCGCGCCGCTCATCGCGCGCTTCGCGGCGAGTAGCGCGTGTCCCGTCCCGCGTTGCGGCTGTTGCAGCGCTGTCTTCGCGCCAAACGGCGCGACCACTGCCGCAACTTCATCCGCTTGGTGCCCCACGACAACGCACACATGTCGCGCGCCGATTCCCTTGCATGCGCGCACGACATTTTCGATCAGCGTCCGTCCTCCGGCGCGGTGCAATACTTTCGCCTGATTTGATTTCAGCCGCGTGCCCTTGCCCGCGGCGAGGATGACCGCCACAAAGTTGTTCTTTGCCATGGAGGCGATTGTGGCGCGGCGCGCGCCTTTTGACAATCGCCGGCATTCATCACCTGTGGATTGTGAGAAAGCGGGCCATAAAACCCCGCATCTCCTGGAACCACACACAACTGTAAGTGACTTGTTTTCAGTAAGATAGGAGACGACCTTTGTTTCGGAAGTATGCGTCTTCCGCTGATTGGCTCCGCTCGGTCCTTACTTTCGGCGTCCACAGTGCGCGCCCAACTTCTCGATCAGCGCCGCAGCAATCCTGTTGAAAACTCATTGTGTCCAGGGCGATAGGCGCATACGATGCGCGCGATGCAAATCCACATCAGAAATTTCTGTCCTTGACACGGTGAGCTGATGCAGAGTGCGTGCTTAAGACAACCGCGACTGGGAGAAAATGCGATGCGAATTGGTAAGAATTCAGATTTGAAGCGCGTTCATTTGAATAGTCATCGCGCTTTTGTCTTTGGAGCGCTGGCAATCCTTGGCGTGATGCTGGCACACGGAGCAAATACGGCAACCGCAAATCCCGAATACGACGTAGTGATCGCCAATGGCCGGGTGATGGATCCGGAGACCGGCCTGAATGCTTTGCGGAATGTGGGCATCACCGGCGGCAAGATTTCCGCCATTTCCGTTGCGCCGCTCGCGGGCAAAACTACGATCGACGCCAAAGGACTCGTCGTCGCCCCCGGATTCATCGATCTCCACGAACACGGACAGGAACCGCGCAACTATCAGTTTCAGGCGCATGATGGCGTGACGACTTCGCTCGAATTAGAGCTTGGCACGGATGATGTCGGCAATTGGTATGCCGCGCGGGAAGGAAAGTCCATGATCAACTTCGGGGTAAGCATCGGTCATATTCCAGTGCGTATGAAGGTGCTGCACGACACGGGAACTTTTCTCCCCACCGGAGATGCCGCGCGCCGCGCCGCCACTCCGGAAGAACTTGTCCAGATGCGCGAGGAAATGGAAAAGGGATTTCGTGAAGGCGCTCTGGCCGAGGGGATGGGAATAAACTACACGCCCGAGGCATCGCACTCGGAAATCGTGGAGATGTTCAAGATCGCCGCGAAGTACGGCGCATCAGTGCACGTGCACTTGCGATATGCGGGAATCAAGGAGCCCATGACCGGGCTCGCGGCGCTGGAAGAGGTTCTTGCCGCGGCCGCATCCACCGGCGCTTCGCTGCACGTTGTGCACATCACAAGTATGGGCTTGCGGGACACGCCGCAACTGATTGCGATGGTTGAAGGCGCGCGCCGCCGCGGTCTTGACGTGACAACGGAGTGCTATCCCTACACGGCGGCAAGCACGGGGCTGGAATCCGCGGTTTTCGATCCCGGCTGGCAGGAGAGCATGGCGATTACTTACAAGGATTTGCAGTGGGCCGCAACGGGGGAGCGCTTGACCGCGGAAACATTCGAGAAATACAGGAAGCAAGGTGGAATTGTTGTGATCTATGCGATTCCGGAAGAGGTTGCGCGGGAAGCGGTTGCGAATCCGATCGTCATGATCGCCAGCGACGGTATGCGGATCACGGGTGCAAAAGTCCATCCGCGCGGGCAAGGAACATTCTCCCGCGTTCTCGGGCATTATGTCCGGGAAGAAAAAGCGCTCGACCTGATGACCGCTTTGCGGAAAATGACTCTGATGCCGGCGCAGCGACTCGAGAAGCGCGCGCCCGCATTCAAGAATAAAGGACGAATTCGCGTGGGCGCCGACGCGGATATCACCGTCTTCGATCCGGGCCGCGTCATTGATAAGGCCACGTTCGATGAACCGCTACAATATTCAGAAGGAATCGAATTTGTGCTCGTCAATGGCGTGCCCGTGCTGAATAAGGGACAGCTCGTGAATGGCGTCTTCCCGGGGCGCGCCGCGCGGGCGCCGATTTCCCACTGAGAATAAATCTTCTAAGCGGTGCGAAGCGCTGCGCCCAATTTCTCAATCAGCGCCGCGGCAATCCGGTTGGAAAAATCACTTAACTGCGTTTCGGTTAGCGTAGCCGTGTGGCTTTGGAATGTTACGCGGGCGAGCAGGGAAAACTTTCCCGCGGGCACTTGGCCGCCTCGAAATAAATCCACGGCTTCAATCCCGATTATTTCCGGAATGCCGAGCGCGCGAATTTCTGCAACCACAAGCGCGAACGTGGCGCCGTCGCCCAGCATCAGGGAAAAATCGCGCTCGACCGATGGGAATTTGCTGATGGGTGTGTAACGCCGCGCCGCTTGGGCCGCGGTGCACGCCGCATAAAATGGATCGAGCAGGAATTCCGCGAGGAACGCATCCTGCCGCAGCTTTAATTTTTCCGCCGCGCCGCGCGCAAGCTGGCCTGCTGCGCCCGCGAAATCCTGCGACGCCGCCTTTCCGAACGAAAGCGAACCGCGGCGCGCGGGATGCAGCCACGCAGGCCCGCCCGCGTTCCAATGCAATCCTCCGGCAAGTTCGCCCAGTCGATCGAGGTCGCCTTTCAAATCCGCGAAGGAAAATTCGCGCGCCGTTTCAGCGACGCCTTTTTCGCGCGCGTAACCCGTCACACCCAGCGTGAGGATCGCTCGCTCCTCCGGCTCTTTCCCGCTCCACCGATATGCCCGCGCAATCTCAAATAGCCGAAGGCTGCGCTGCCCGCGATTTAAATTCCACTCAATGGCCGCGAGCATGTTGCCGATTCCATTCGAGCGCATCACCGACGCATCTTCAGCCAGCGGATTCGCAATGTGCACCGGCGCGTCGCTTTCGGCGCGGAACATTGCGTCCACCGCGGGATCAACAATTGGGATCGTCAGGATTTCCTGGTAGCCGAGGCCCGTGAGCCGCTCGCGCAACCGGTCTTCGTGCGCGGCATTCGGAAGGCGTGCGGCAGTCGTCCGCGCCGCGGGCATCCGCGGAGCGAATTTGTCGAGCCCGTAATGCCGCACCACCTCTTCAATCAAATCCACTTCGCGCGACACATCCGCGCGCCACGATGGCTGGCTGCATTCCCACACCGCATCCGGCGAATTCGGCCCACTCTTATCCGTGCGCTTCGGAGCGAAGCCAAGCGATGTGAGGATCGCCTCGATTTCCGTGTCGGGCACGTCGCCGCCCATCACGCGCAACAATTCGCGCCGCGCAAGAAGAAGCACACCGGGTTGCGGCTTGCGCGGGTAAATATCCACCACGCCCGCGAGCGCTTCGCCGCCGGCAACTTGCTGAATCAGCTCCACGCAGCGCCGCGAGGCCAGCTCCGCCATCTCCGGATCCATACCGCGCTCGAATCGCATCGAAGCATCCGTCCGCAACCCGAGCGCCTTCGACGTTTTGCGGATCGAGATGGGATCGAACCACGCCGACTCGAGCAAAATATTTCTGCTCGCAAAGCCGATTTCAGAATCCTGGCCGCCCATCACGCCACCGATGGCCACGGCGCGCGACGCATCCGCAATCACGCACATCTCAGCGCCCAGCGTGCGCTCGATTCCGTCCAGTGTGCGCATCTTTTCGCCCGACTTCGCGCGGCGCACCACAATTCGGTGCTCGGAAAGCTTGTCGTAGTCAAACGCGTGCATCGGGTGCCCGAGTTCCAGCATTGCGTAATTCGTTGCGTCCACCACATTATTGATTGAGCCGTGTCCCAGCGCTTCGAGGCGTTTCTTCAGCCAGTCCGATGACGGCGCAACTTTCACCCCGCGAATCACGCGCGCCGTGTAACGCCCGCACAATTCTGGGCACGCAATCTCCACGCGCGTCGCTGTCGAAACTGACTCTGCCGATTCCTTCACCTTCGGCGCAACGCTCTTCAGCGGCAGCCGGTAAATCGTTGCCACTTCCCGCGCCACGCCGTAATGCCCCATGCAGTCCGGACGATTAATCGTCAGCTCGGCGTCAAACATCGGCCCCGCCGGAGTTTCTTCCAGCGCATCCACGGCCGTGCCGGAAAGCGAAAGCCGCGAACGCACCTCGGCCGCCGGCGCTTTTGCGTCCACAAATTCCTTCACCCAGTCGTAGAGAATTTTCATCGCAAGGACGCCTAGGCGAACTGCCGCAGAAATCGCACGTCGTTTTGGAAAAAAACCTGGATGTCGTCGATCCCATACTTCAACATCGTCAAACGGTCCACGCCCAGCCCGAACGCGAACCCATTCAATTTCGCAGCGTCATATTTCACGAATTTGTAGACGGCCGGATTCACCATTCCCGCGCCAAAAAGTTCGATCCAGCCGGAACCTTTGCATTTTGAGCAGGTCGCGCCCGCGCCTGTGATTCCTTTTCCGCCGCAGAAGATGCAACTCGCGTCGAATTCCACCGACGGTTCGGTGAACGGGAAATAGCTTGGCCGGAACCGTGACTTCGTGCCCGGCCCGAAAAATTGCCGGATGAAATAATCGATCGTCCCCGCGAAATCGCAGAAGGTCAGGTCAACATCCACGGCCAGCCCTTCGATCTGGTGGAAGGCAAAGGAATGCGTCGCGTCCGGATTGTCCCGGCGGTAAACTTTTCCCGGCACGATGATCCGCACCGGCGGCTTCTGTTTTTCCATCGTGCGGATCTGCATCGGCGAAGTGTGGGTGCGAAGCAATCGCGTTTCCGTGCGCCCTCCGCCGGGAACAACGGGCGTCTCCATGTAAAACGTGTCCATGTTGTCGCGGGCGGGATGATGCTCGGGGATATTCAGCGCTTCAAAATTGTAGTAGGGCGTTTCGATCTCCGGCCCGGCCACAACCTGATATCCCATTGAAAGAAAAATCCGCTCGATGTCGTCAAATGTTTGGCGAATGGGATGCCGCGATCCCACCGGCCGCATCACGCCCGGCAGGGACAAATCCACGCGCTCGCGCGCCAGCGTAGATTCTTCCGCGCCCGCTTCGATCGCGCGCCGCCGGTCTTCAATCGCCGCCTCAACGTGCGCGCGCAACTCATTCAGCGCCTGCCCCGCCGCGCGCTTGAGCTCCGGCGTCGGCGCGGCCTTCAGCCAATTCTCCGTGATCGCCGCCAGCACGCCTGATTTGCGCCCGAGCCACGCGTCGCGCAGCGCCTTCCATGACACTTCGTCCCGCGCCGTCGCCGCGTCGCGGGCGAAGTCCTCGCGCAGCCCGGCGATCAGCGGAGCAAGTTGCTCCGCTGATTGCACTCCCAGTGCGCCCAGCGTTTGTGTGGTTTTTTCTTTCATCGCGCAGTCGTCTTGGTTTCTTCCTGAAATCGCGACAAGCTCAGAAGATTACACCATCCCCCGGCAATTCCGTAGCCCGCGGAAGCGCCCGCAATTCGCCATTTACAAATCCAGGAAGACCCGGGCACGCCAGCCATCCGCCGTGCGCTCAATCGCGAACTGGTGGTATGTGACCGCCTTAATCGCGACGCCCGCAGCATGCTGCGCGCGATCAAACGGCTCACCGTACACCACGCCTCGGACGCGCCCGCCACACGCTTCCGAGACAAGCTCGGTCACTTCCGCGCGACGCAATGCCATCCGCTCCGCGTCCATCACCGCCAATATCTCTGCCAGCCACGCGTATAGGAGAGACTCAATATTCTCGCCTGTGACTTCAATCTGGCGCCGATCAGATTCGCGCACATTATCCACTTCGCCGGCAATTGAGATTATCGCGAGGGCGGCGTTCTCAAATAATTCTTCGAGTGTTGCGCCGTACGCGAGGAAACCTACGTCCGCGGGATGTTCGAGGATTGCAAATCTTGGAGGCATGCCGTGGGGCGCCACGCGGGATATTCTATCGCGCTGAGCCTTTTTCCGTTTCGTAGGACGCGGCTTGCCTCACCTGTCCCTTGCTCGATGACCCCCCCCCGCCTTTTTTCGTAAGAAGTTGAAAGCACAAGTACTTACGGGCGATGTGCCCGTAAGAAATTGAAAACACTGGTAGTTACGGATTCGGACGCCAGTTGACGGCCCAAGATCTAAAGTCGAGTCCCAGGGGAGGGGGGTACCCCCCATCTTTTTGTAAGAGTAACGCAACAAAGGACTTACAGCAAAAACATGCGGTAAGAGTAACGCAGCATTGGACTTAGGGGATATTTTACGGTTTGCCAGATAAGTGGTTCCATTCAAATGATTTATGGGCGCGAGTGCACCAAAGTTGTGCAACATTCGCTGTAAGAGTAGTGCAACATTGGACTTACGGGTTTTGGATCGCAAATGCTGCGAGAAGTTCATGGGATATGTTACACTAAGGGTAATCTAATGTCAAGAGAATTATTTAGGAATTATGGGAAAAATAGTTACAAATCCATTCGAATGAGCATTCGAATAGGATATTGAGGGGGAGTGGCGCTTTAGGGCGCGCCGCACAGCCCGCCCGAGGCGGGATGTGCTACTTGCGTGCCCGGCGGCGTGTTGACACAACTTCGACGGTGGATTTTTCTAGACGCTGCGTGCGGAGTGAATACGTGACAACCAGCATGGTTTTGGAATTCAGCGGCGAACCCCGCGTTCGGGGAACGCGGGCTACAAGGGGCGCGGCTTGCCGCGCCCCTACAAAGCAAAAGCAGATTCCTCGTCCGCCGCGGCGGACTCGGAATGACAACCAATTGCTGGCCGCAAAAGAAAAATCCGCGTGCAAAGTCGAAATTCTACAGGCAACGTGAAAAGCGGGATTTACATCTATGGTATACATCACCCCCCACCCGGGATAGCGGGCGCGGTAAGCAGTGGTTGAGGATCGTGGAAGGCGCGCGCCATCCGGCGCACGCTGCGGCGAGCACCAAAACCGGCGCCCGGACTGCCAGTGGTCGGCGAGCATCACGCGATGGACATTGTTTCCACGCCGCGATGCACGCAAACGGCAGGCCTGCTTGAGGTAGGCAGGCCCGGGACGGCTCCATTCAAAAAGCCATCCTGAAAAACTGAAGCCTGAAGTGTGTCCCGATGAGGTTTACCGGGACAGATTTCAAAAACGTCCGCGCGAAAGAGGTTTTCGCGCGCAGAGGAGAAGTGTTGCCAAACGAAATAGCTCTCGAGCGACAGAGTCACCACAACTATGGAGGATGAAATGTTCACAACCCAGAGCAAAACAACCCAAAGCAAGTCCGGCCACAACAAGAACGGAACCAGGTTCATCAGCAAGAGAGCAGAAGCGATTCTCCGCACGGCGCGGCGAAGCGTATTGCACGTGATTGTGATCACCGCGCTCGGCGCTTTCGCGATGGCACAAGCGCCCGCGCAGAATCCGGCGCAGACACCGCAAAACGGCTCCGCGCAAAAAAGTCCAACCGCGCGGCGGACAGCGGGGCGCGGAAATGCGGCGGGCTCACAGAGCAACACGGGATCAAGCGCCGAGCCGCAACGGCTGCCGCTGCGGCGCGTGGTGCTCTACAAATCCGGCGTCGGATACTTCGAGCATGCGGGACAAGTTAGCGGCAACGAAGACGTGGAAATTGACCTCACGAGCAGCCAATTGAATGACGTGCTGAAGTCGCTGACCGCACTGGACCTGAATGGCGGGCGCATCGTGGGCGCGAGTTACAACTCGCAGGAGCCCGCGGGACACCAACTGGAATCGCTGCCCGTTCCGGTGGCGAACAGGACGAACCTCAGCGATCTGTTGCAGGCTTTGCGCGGCGCGCGGATTGAAGTGCGGTCGGCCAATAGCGCGTTCACCGGGCGCGTGCTTGGCGTGGAGAAAGTGCAGCGGCCATCGGGGCCAAACGGGGCGGCGCGAGAGGAAGTGGATCGCGTAAACCTGATCAGCGAGAACGGGGAGGTGAGGCAAATCCTGATTGAGCAGGGGACGAGCGTGCGGTTCGTGGACCGCGACATGGAGAAGCAGCTCGAGCGCGCGATGGGGCTGCTCGATGCCTCGCACCAGGAAGACACGCGGCGGCTGATTCTGAGCACGGCGGGCGCGGGCGAGCGCACGGTGCGCGTGAGCTACATCAGCGAAGTGCCGGTGTGGAAAATGACGTATCGCATCGTGTTGCCGGAACGTGCGGACCGCAAGCCGCTGCTGCAAGGCTGGGCCGTGGTGGACAACACTGTGGGCGAAGATTGGGAAAATGTGGAGCTGTCGCTCGCGTCGGGCGCGCCGCAATCGTTTATACAAAATTTGTCGCAGCCGCTTTACACGCGGCGGCCGGTGGTGGGGTTGCCGCAGGGTTACCAGCTCTCGCCGCAACTGCATAGCTCAACACTCGTGCCCGGACCGACGCGATTGGTTGGAGGGGTGGTCGATCCGGATGGGCGACCGATTGCGGGTGCGAGCGTCCGCGTTTTGGATAATAACGGGCGCGCTGTGGCAGCGGGGAAAACCGGCGCCAACGGCGTCTATCTATTTGAAGGGCTGGCGCAAGGGACGTATGAGTTGGAAATCTCCGCACCAAATTTCAAATCGGAGAAGATGACTTCGGTGCGGGTGATGGCGGGAAACACGAACCGATACGACGGCAAGCTGGAAATCGGCGCGGTGACAATGTCGACGACTGTGCAAGCGGGGGGACAACAGGTTCTCGAGACGATGAACACGTCCATACAAACGACGATCTCGGGACGAATGCTATCGAGTCTGCCGCTGACGTCAAGCAACGGGACGTTGTTGGGAGCTCTTGACCCTGGCGCGCAAAGGTCGGGTGCGGATCGAAATATTGTATTCGAGGGCCTGCCGAGAGTTGGCGTCAATACGACGTTCGATGGAATCAACGTTATGGACAATACGTTGAAAGCTTCCTGTGGATTTTTTTCCAATCTCGATGCACGCATTGACGACGTTGAACAATTCGGGATCAACAGGAATGCCATGGAGCGAAGCATGAACGCGGGGAGGGGGATGCTGCTCGGCGACATGTTTGAATACCGGGCGCGCGACCGGGTGACGATCCGGAAAAACCAGTCGGCGCTGGTGCCGATCGCCCAGGCGGAGATCGTGGCGGAGAAAGTTGCATTGTGGAATGCGAACCTGGGGATTTCGCGTCCGCTTCGCGCGCTTTGGTTGAAGAATACGAGTGACCTTGTGCTCGACAGCGGCAGCTTCAATGTGATTGAGGACAACTCATTCGCGGGCGAGGGGCTGATGGCTACGCTGCATCCGGGCGAAAGGCGGCTGGTCAGTTATGCGGCGGACCTTGCGGTGCAGGTTGTGCCGCGGCGCGACCCGGCTCTCCCCAGGGTTGCGCGGGTAAAGGTTGCGAACAGCGAGATCGTACGGACGGACGAGCAACGGGAGAGGACGATTTATACGATCCGGAATGAAGATACGCAACCGCGGGTGGTGGTGATCGAGCATCCGATCCGCAACGACTGGAAATTGAACGAGGACCAGAAGCCGGAAGAGAGAACCTCGGATGTATACCGCTTCCGCGTGGAAGTGGCGGCGAAGCAGACGAAGGATTTCTCCGTGGAAGAAACGCGTCCGGAAGATCAAAAGATTGATTTGACGACGTTCGACGAAGACGATTTGAATTCGCTCGCCGAGGACAATGCCCTAACGCCGGAACTGGAGAAAGCGCTGAGGGATTTGATCGCAAGGAGTGACGCTATCGATGAACTTGGTGACGAGATAAAGGGAAAGTCCGCAGATTTGGACAATCTTTTCAAGGACCAGAGCCGACTGCGCGAGAACATGAAGGCGTTGAAGGGCACGCCGGAGGAGAGGGCGCTGCTGCAGCGCTATATGAAGGAACTGAACGATGAGGAGGACAAGCTGGCGGATCTGCGAAAGGAGATCGCTGATCTGGAAGCGAAGAAGAAGCACGGGCAGGATGAACTGGATAAGACAATTGAGAAGATGTCGTTTGACGTGAAGTTGTAGGCGGAGCGAGTGGTCGCTCTGGGGACCCGGGCCGCGTGAGGGGCGCGGCCCGAGGGATTTTCGGTTGCAGGGCAAAAATGCAAACTCGGGAGAAAGAAATGGATGTCATCCTGAGCGAAGCGAAGGATCTGAATCGCCTTCAGCGAATCGAGCCAATGGCACCGTATTGCGTGCCGCCGGAGGATTCTTCGCTGCGGGCGGACGAAACGCGCCCGCCCTCTGCTCAGAATGACAAGCTTTTCTTTCACGCAAGATTTGTAGCGCGTGGAGAGAACCGAAAGGACGCGCTGGGCTACGGCGAGGAAGGCTTCAAGCGATAGGCGGTGTGGAGTAGGCCGGTGGGCGGATAGAGTTCCTTGTGGGTGAAGGTGAAGCCGAGCTTTGCGAGAACTTTGCCTGAGGCGAAATTCTCGGGATGATGTGCGGCGAAAAGCTCGCGGATTGCGAGCGGGCCGAACGCGTATTCGATTACCGCCCTTCCAGATTCCACGGCAAATCCACCTCCCCAATGTTGTGGCCGAAGATAAAACCCCATTGAAAAGATGCGCTCTTCGGGCTTGCGCGCGCGCATACCCGCGCAGCCGACGTGCTCTCCATTCGTGAGCAGGAAGATCGGCCAGTACTGGACGCCAAAGTCATTCATGCAGGCGATTTCGCGGGCGAGGCGCGCCCGGACTTGTTCGGCGGAAAATGGGCCGCCGACGAAGCGCGTGACGAGGGGATCGCCCCAGATGGCGTTGGCGAGAGGTAAATCTTCGACGGTCCAGCGGCGGAAGCCGAGACGCGCGGATTTAAGGAAAAAGTCTTCATTGCCGGAAGGAGCGTTGGGGCCAGTTGATTTTTGCATGAGACGCGCCGGAAACGATTGCGTTTCAGAAATCTGATTATACAGCCGAAAAAAATTATGTCATGTGACGCAACAAGGGGGAACCCGAGCCGCGCGGGCGGCGTCGCATTCCATAGACACCATTGCAAGAAGCATAAGCATTTTGTGATGGTGCGAGAAAGTAAAGCGGCGAAAAGGAGGACTTCCATGCGTGTGCCAGCCAAGTTCCGGGCCCTTGTATCAATTTCTTTAGTGATTGCGATGGTGTTTCCAGCGTTCGGACAACAACCTATTTCGGGGGCCACTTCACAGGGATCGAAAAGTAATGCGAATTCGGCGGCGCCGTCACCGGGCGCGGCGCAAAAGCTGCCGCTGCGCCGGGTGATCCTTTACAAATCCGGCGTGGGATATTTTGAACATGCCGGTGAAGTCCGCGGCAATGAAAATGTGGAGATTGATTTGACGAGCAGCCAGCTCGATGACGTATTGAAGTCGCTGACGGCGCTCGACCTGAATGGCGGGCGTATTGTAGGCGCGAATTACAATTCGCAGGATCCCGCAGGACACCAGCTCGAATCGCTGCCCGTGGCGATTTCGGATAAGCCGAAGCTCGGCGAACTGCTGGAAGAGTTGCGCGGGGCGAAATTGGAGGTGCGAAACGCAACGGGAACGTTTACCGGGCGGCTGATCAGCGTGGAGGAAAAAACAGCCGAAGGCAAAGAAGACAGCGATGAGAATTCCAAGACTGGCCGGGAACAAATATCGCTGCTGGGCGATAACGGCGAGCTGCGCACATTCGCATTGACGCCGAGCACGACACTGCGTTTCGTGGACCATGACCTCGAGCAACAGCTCGCGCGGGCGCTCGGGTTGATGGACACGGCGCATCAGGAGGACACGCGGCATCTTGTGCTCGCGACGACCGGAAATGGCGCGCGCGAATTGCGCGTGAGTTACATCAGTGAGGTGCCGGTGTGGAAGACGACCTACAGGCTGGTGCTGCCCGCGGACGCGAGCCACAAACCGCTGCTGCAAGGATGGGCGATCGTGGACAACACCGTGGGCGAGGATTGGAACAACGTCGAGCTGTCGCTGGCGGCGGGCGCGCCGCAGTCATTCGTGCAGGAGCTTTCGCAGCCGCTCTACTCGCGGCGTCCGGTGGTGCCGCTGCCGCAGGGGGCGCAAACGACGCCGCAGATGCATGGGGAGACGCTGGTGCAGTGGGGTGATCCGTTGGCAAAGATGGTAAGTAGCGCAAACGGGATCGGCTATGGCGGGGGCGGTCCCGGCGGCCCGGGACGAGGAGGTGCCGGGGGTGGCGCCGGACGTGGCAGTGGTGGCGGGATCGCCAGTGGATCCGGCGGGGGATTCGGGGCCGGAACGGGAGGTGGGACGGGGGGAGGCGCTTATAGTGGCGCCGCTACGATGGACACGGGCATGGCCGCATCTGCTGATTACACCCAATTCGATATCGTCACCGCTGCGGCGAGCATTAACGCAGCGCAAGGCGCGTCACTCGGGGAGCTATTTGAATACAAGCTGCGCGATCGCGTGACGATCCACAAAAACCAATCGGCGCTGGTGCCCATCGTGCAAGCGGAGGTGACGGCGGAAAAAGTGGCGTTGTGGAATGCGGGGATGGATTCGCCGCGTCCGCTATCCGCAGTGTGGCTGACGAATACGAGCGACGAAGTGCTTGACGGCGGCAGCTTCAGTGTGGTGGACGGTGGCGCGTTTGCGGGCGAGGGACTGGTGGCGTCCATCCAGCCTGGTGAAAAGAGGCTGATGAGCTATGCCGCGGACCTGGGGATGCAAGTGGTGATGAAAGGAGAAGCGGCGCCGCAAACTCTGACGCGCATCCTCGTGGCGAGGGGCGTGCTTCGGCGCACAGTGGAATCGCGGCAGACCACGACGTACACGATCCGGAATGAAGAAGCGCAAGCGCGGACACTGATCCTCGAGCATCCGGTTCGCAACGGCTGGAAACTCGCGGGGGATTTGAACCCCGAGGAGCAATCAGCGACGGCGTACCGGTTCCGCGTGGAAGTGCCGTCAAAGGGAACAACGAAGTTTGTGGTGGAAGAAACTTCTCCCACGTCATCGCAAGTGCAGCTGAACAACTTTAATGAAAACATGCTT
Source organism: uncultured Acidobacteriota bacterium (assembly GCA_963737185.1). Classification (GTDB taxonomy): domain Bacteria; phylum Acidobacteriota; class Terriglobia; order Acidiferrales; family UBA7541; genus DASTCZ01. Next base: position 187,196 of record CAVTRS010000024.1, read on the forward strand.
GAAATGTACGTGACGCGGAAAGAGCTGACGCCTGAACTCGAGCAGGCGCTGCGGCAAATTTTGGCGCAGAAGGACGCCCTTGCGAAGACGGACGCAGACATCCAGGGTAAACAGGCGGATGTGCAGCAGACGTTTCAGGATCAGGAGCGGCTGCGCGATAACATGAAGGCGCTGAAGGGGTCAGTGGAAGAGAAGGCGCTGCTGCAGCGATACACCGGCGAGTTGAATGACGAAGAGACGCAGCTTGTGGCGGCGCGAAAGGAGATCGTTGATTTGCAGGCGAAGCGGAAACAGGCGCAGGCGGATTTGGATGCGTCGATTGAGAAAATGGCGTTTGATGTGAAGATGTGATCGGGCGATTGTTTCATTGAAGCGAAACCGGAGATGAATACGCAACAACCGTAGAGTTTGCATACGGATCCTTCGCTGCGGGCCGACGAAAGACGTCGGCCCTTCGCTCAGGATGACAACGGATTCTCTTTGGAACGTGGACTGCGCGGACGCAGGCGATTCCGCAGGATGATATTTTCGCAGGCGCAGGAGGAATGATGCGGCTGGCTGATTTTCGCGTGCTGACGTTTGATTGCTATGGGACGCTGGTGGATTGGGAGGCTGGGATTCTCGGCGTGCTGCGACCGTGGGCATTGAGGGCGGGGATCGTGGCTAGTGACGCGAAGCTGCTCGCCGCGTTCGCTGCTGCGGAAAGCGAAACCGAGCGCGCGCACCCGGACGCGGCGTATCCGGAGATTCTACGCGCGGCGCACGCGGGAATCGCGCGGCGGCTGGGAGCCGCGGCGGCCGCTGATGCGCTCGGGCAATCCGTGGGCGACTGGCCCGTGTTCCCGGATACGGCGGAGGCGTTGAGGCGGTTGCAGCGGCGGCACAAGCTGATTGTTGTATCGAATGTGGATCGGGCTTCATTTGCGGGGACCCACTCGAAGCTGGGCGTGACGATGGATGCAGTGGTGACGGCGGAAGAGGTTGGCGCCTACAAGCCGGATCTGCGAATGTTCGTGAGGGCGCTGGAGGCGGCGGGCCAATGGGGCGCGTCAAAGGATCAAGTGCTGCATGTGGCGCAAAGCCTTTATCACGATCATGTGCCGGCGAAAAAATTGGGGCTTGCGACTGTGTGGGTGCGGCGGGCGAGCGCAGCGGGCGAGCTTGGCGCGACTCGCGATCCGGGCGAAGCGGTACAGCCGGATTTGATCGTGAGCACGCTCGCGGAGCTTGCGGATTTGGAAGAGCAGGAAATTTCCACGGCGGCGAGGAGTTGACTGGGTAGAAACGCAACGCGCGCGGAAATCCAATCAAATCGCCCGAATCTTCTAGAATAGTTGAAGCCCTCGAGAGGCAGTTCCACATTTCAATGCAGAGGTACCGCCATGAGACGCCGCACTTTTTTCGTTCTCCTAGTATTTGCGATGCTGGCCGCGGGGGGTTCATTCGCGCAAGAGAAGCAGACGATGATTTCGGGCGTTGTGCAAGGCGCTGATGCGAAGCCGCTGGCGAATGCGAGAGTTTATTTGCAACCGAGCGACGGGCGCGCGCCGCACACTGTGTTGACGGATGGGGATGGACGATACCAATTCACGAAGTTGAAGCCCGGGCTATACGATTTGCGGGCGCAGTCGAACGGGAAGTGGACGGAACCACAGAAAAATGTGAACGTGCACGCAAATGAAGAGGTGACCGTGAATTTGAAGTTTGAGGCGTGGAAACCGCAAGAGTAGATCCGCACCAAGACACTTTCAGATCGAACTCAAGGTGAAGTTGGAACACAGATCCTTCGGGTATCCTGGTCGGATGCCCGAAGGATGACAATGGTGCTGTGTTTTCTACTGTTGTCGGGGCCTTACCGCTGGCCGGGCGGATTTCCCGCGGGCGCGGCCGGCTTCATAAATTTCGAGTCGTCAATCGCGACATTCTGCTGCACGCTGTCAATTTGGATCGAGAAGCGTCCGTTGGGACGTGAGAGAGTCCAGCGGAACGGAATTTTTACGCCGTCCACCGGCCGGTAGTCGGAGTAATCCACTTGAACAGGCATAAAGCCGAGGCCCGCGTCGTTGTAACGGATGACGCGCATGAGTAAGCCGGTTTGTTCATCGAAATAGAAACGAGTGAGCGGCGCGTTGGGCCCTCGGCCAGTGAGAACATACATGTCCTTGTCCCCGATTTTCTCCGGGCGGCCGGGCCGGAACTGCGGAAAGATTGTTTTGAGGCTCGCGGGAAAAGCGACGGCGGCGTCCACCCTCGCGCTCATCGCGTCGGTCGAGCTCATGTCACGGGATCCGCCGCGGCCACCGCCGAGCCAGCCCGCTGTTCCATCGAATGCGGTGATGCTATCGCCATTCGGGCCGTGCGAGAAGGAAATGCGTTTATCGGGCGCTTTCATATAGAGATCAATCGGAGTGGGGGTGGGGCCGGCAAGGACATTTCCTTTCTCTACACGCGTGGTGATTTTTGCGACGGCGTCCGCACCTCCGAGAGCATCGAGATAGTTGGCGAATATTTTATCCGCGGTCGGCGGAGCGGCGGGAGGCGCGGCATTTGGAGGCGTTTGTGGTCGCTCGCCTTCCGTATCGAGCACGGCGGGAATTCCAACGGGGCTCGAGGAGCCGCGATGGCAGGTGTTGCAAGTGATCTGGCGATTGCCGTTGAAGGAATTCTTGTTGATGTCCATGGTCATTTGCATCATGTGACGCGCGGTGGTTTTTTCGCGCTTGTCGTCTTTTTCGTAGACAAGACGGGGACGGCCGTCGGGGCCCGCTTCCTGGACATGGCAGAAGCTGCATTCGACGCCGAGCGACGCGGCGATAAACTGCATGGCAGGTTGAAGTTTATCGGCGTCGAGGTCCTTTAGTACCTGGATATTCTTGAAGACTTCGGGCGCTTTCTTCACGGCGGCTGCGGGCGCGGCCTGCGTGCCGCCCTGTGACGCGGCCATTTGACCCTGCGCCGGAGCGAAGCTGGACTGCGCGTGCCCGGCGACGACGACCCACGCCAGAGATGCTCCGAGCAGCGCTAGGCACGAAACAGTGATCCGAGACTCCCTTTTCATTGTCCCCCCTCCAAATTGATTGACGAAGCGAAGAATTCTATCAGACGCGGCGGGGCCGCTGCTTGTTATCTTTTATCCGAAGGTTTCAGAGAGGAGGTTGGGTAAAGACAGGCGAAAAAGGACGGGGAACAAGGTGGGAGGCGGCGTGGTACTAAAACCCGGGTACTGGAAAAAATGGGGCCAGTGGCTCATTGAGGCGAATAGAACCGCGGGCGCAGGATGGATGTAACGGGTTGGGGGCGCGCTGCGGGGACGGCGCTCCGAGAGATCGGTAGCGCAGGCGAGCTACCCAACCCGCCAGACCCATTCTGCTGGTAACCCCACGCGCTCCACTTCCTACCGGTGGAGTGGGTTTTTGCGGCGATCCTTGCTGTTCCTTCCTGTTCAGAAATCCAAATAAAGCGAATTGAGAATTGATGCGGGAAATCGGGTGCATTTTGAGGGACAGTATTCCGGCAATTTTTGGAAGCGCGCGTGCGACCATAAGAGTGGCGGACAGAGCCGGGCGCATCTAAGTATATGAGAATAAAAGACGCGCGGGTTGTGCCGGGCTCGTGGGATGCAGCCAACCGGCGACGATTTGAGTGGAAGTGCCGGGGGAAGCGGACAGAGTGGATTTTGTGAACAAGACGGCGCGCAGGCGGGCAGTGCTCGCAATGCTGGCAGCGGGCGCGTTGACGGGCTGGGCGTTGGCGGCGAGGCCGGCCCTGGCGGGGCCCGGGCCGACGAGCTTCCACGCGGAAGCGTCGCAGGCGTTCAACCGATACGTTCAATTGACCGAGGAACGAGTGGCGGGCGAGATTCATTCCGGGGGCGCATTTTTAGTGATGGATCGCTTGCCCGCGAGTGAGCGCGACGCCGCGTATGCTGCATTGCGAAGCGGTGAATTGCGGATGGAGCGAGTGGAAACGAAGGACAATGGGAAAGCGATAGATTGCCCCGGCGGGATCATCCATCACTGGGTTGGAGTCGTGTTCATTCCGGGCGCGACGATGGAAAAGACGATGCGCATGATCCAGGACTACGATCACGAGGCGGAGCTTTACGCACCGGAAGTGGTGAGGGCGAAAGCTATTTCGCACACTGGAGATGACTTTCACATTTACCTGCGGCTGCGTGAAAAGGGAATTATCACCGTCGTGCTGGACACGGAGCATGACGCGCATTTTGAGCGGCTCGACGCGAATCGGGAAGCGAGCAGCAGCGTTTCGACGCGCGTGCAGCAAGTGGAAAACGCGGGAGGGCCCGGCGAGCACGATTTGCCAGTGGGGCAGGATGGCGGGTATCTCTGGCGGATCAATACGTATTGGAGATTCCTGGAACGCGATGGCGGCGTTTATGTGCAATGCGAGTCCGTAAGCCTTACGCGAAATATTCCCACGGGCCTCGGATGGATCGTCAGGCCGCTGATCGAAAGCATCCCGCGGGATTTACTTCGGGCGACTCTGGAGCACACGCGGCGCGGGCTCACGCGAACAAGCGCAAGCATTGGCGCGAACATCAGAGGCATTTCGAGCGGCGAATAAGCAAATCCCTTGCGATATACTCCCCTTTGAATGAGGCGGAATAACCGGCAGCCTCGAAAATGGCAAATCGCATCCAACGAAGCACAATGAAATGGCCGATTCTGATACTCGGGTTGGGAACGCTACTTGCCGGAGCTTGGTGTGTTGCCGGGGCCGGCACGAGCACCGATGACGCAGGGAATTCCAACAGCCAGATGGACACGGGCTTTCACCTGCTCTACGAATTGCGATTTGCGGACGCGCGCTCTGAATTCGCGGCGTGGGAAAAAACGCACCCGAATGAAGCGATGGGCCCAATGGCCGAAGCGGCCAGCTATCTCTTTGAGGAATTCAACGCGCAGGGCGTTCTGACCTCGGATTATTTTCTGGACGACGACCGGCTTCTAGGCGGGAAACCGCTGAAACCGAATGCGGCGCGGCGCGCGGGGTTTGAAGGCGCGATCGACCGCACGCAAAAACTCGCGCTGGCACGGCTTCGCGACCATCGGAACGACACGGATGCACTTCTTGCGCTGGAGCTATCTACGGGCATGCGGGCCGACTACGCGAGCATCATTGAAAAAAAGCAGTATGAATGCCTGGGGCTCATCAAAGACTCGGAGGCGATCGCCGCCCGGCTCCTGTCAATTGACCCCAACCGCGCCGACGCGAACATTTGCGTCGGGAAAGCGTTGTACATCATCGGCTGCCTCCCAACTTACAAGCGGTTCTTTTTGTGGTTCGACGGGATTCAAGGAGATCGCGCGGCGGGGATGGAGCGGCTGCGCATGACGGCGGAAAATGGTCAATACCTCCGTCCGTACGGCAAGATGCTGCTCGGGCTTGCTGCTTTGCGCGAGAAACAGCCGAATCTGGCGCGCAGCGAGTTCCAACAACTAGCCGCGGAATTTCCCAACAACCCATTGTTTGCAAAAGAGCTTGCGAAGCTCAATCAAAAAGGCGCTTCCACCGGATCCCATTAGACATTTTCCATGAATTTCCCCCCAACCTAATTGCCGGCGGACGGCGGGGCCCCCGACGTTCCGTGGTAATCTCCCCAAGACTTCAGCTTGGGAGCTTGCAATGTTTCAAGAAAACTTACTTTCAGGGCGGACCATCTTTCTGACCGGAGGCGGAACCGGACTCGGCCGTTCGATGGCGCAGCGAATGGCGGAGCTCGGCGCAAAAATGTTCTTAGTGGGGCGGCGCGAAGAGCCCTTGCGCGACACGGCGGAAGCCATCCATAAGGCCGGCGGAATGTGTGCATTCGCGACGGCAGATGTTCGAGATTTCGCCGCGGTTGAGGCGGCCATCGCAGCCGCCGAGCGCGAATTCGGGCGCGTGGATACGCTCATAAACAACGCCGCCGGGAATTTCATTGCGCGCACGGAAAAACTCTCGGCAAATGCCTTTGCGGCCGTTGTGGGGATTGTGCTGAATGGCTCATTTCACTGCACGCTTGCCTTGGGGCGCAAGTGGATTGCCGAGCGGCAGCCGGGCACGATTCTGAGCATCGTGACGACTTACGCCGCCGCTGATTGCGGTTCCGGTTTCGTTGTTCCGTCGGCATGCGCGAAGGCGGGAGTCCTGGCGATGACGCGATCCCTCGCCGTCGAATGGGCGCGACATAACATCCGGCTGAACGCGATTGCCCCGGGACCGTTTCCGACAGAGGGGGCATGGTCACGGCTGATGCCGACAAAAGAATTTGAAGAGCACGCACGGGAAAAACACCCGATGAAGCGATTCGGGCGCCACGACGAACTGGCGAACCTTGCCGTATACCTGGTCTCAGACGGCTCGGGCTATGTAAACGGCGAATGCGTTGTGATAGACGGCGGCCAATGGCTGCGCGGCGCGGGCGAATTCAACGATTTGGCCGATCTGCCCGACGCCGTCTGGGAAATGCTTGAATCCGCACGAAAACCAGTGGCGTCGAAATAGACATTTTGTGGCGAGGAAGGCGCTTCCGCGCTTATTTACCCCACCGTAGTACCTGCCGATACCTAAATGTTAACCGAGTACTATGTCCCGCTTGACAGTCCGGGTGCTAGGTTGTGAGTGGTAACGCAGCTCCATCCTTACGCGTTTATGCGCGAGGAGCGAAGGTTATGTCATACACCTCTTTCCAGATGCGCCCGTCGCGACGAGACGGCGGATTCTCGCTCATCGAATTACTGATCGTTGTCGCGGTGATTCTGGTGGTCGCGGCAATCGCGATTCCGTCAATGACGCACGCGAAAATGGCTGCCAATGAGGCCGCCGCGGCTTCGGCGCTGCGCACACTGGCGACCGAAGAGGTGAATTACGACGCGGCGTGGTCCTCCGGATTTTCTCCAACACTGGCCGCGCTCGGGCCGCCTCCTCCGGGCAACGTCTCATCTCCCGCCAGCGCCGACATGGTAGATGCAGTGCTGGCGAGCGGCATCCGCGGCGGGTATCAATTCATTTACACACCTGTGATCCCGGCAGGCGGGACGGGAGTGCCGACCGGATATCAGGTGAACGCCAACCCAATCAGCCCCGGCATTACCGGCGAGTGGTTCTACTTCATGGATCAGACCAACGTGATTCGCCACAATTATGGGTCGCCCGCGGACCAGACCTCGCCTCCGATCCCGCAGTAAAGCTCCGGGCAGGTAAGCACCCATTTCCCTCAAATGAAAGAGTAATTTCACGTGACGAATTGACATGGTGCGCGTCTATATATAGCGTGGCCGTATATGGAGGCTACCCCCTCATGCAGCCCGAACTGAAAAAAGGCACCGCTGAAGTACTGATCCTTTCGCTATTGGAAAACCGTCCGAGACACGGCTACGAAATCGCGAAGCTCATCGAGCGGCGCTCTGAAGGCGTGCTCGAATTTCACGTGGCGTCGCTTTATCCGATGCTCTACCGGCTGGAGCGCCGCGGATGGATCGAGGGCCGCTGGCTCGAGAAGGCCGGCCAACGGCGGCGGCGCTATTACAAATTGACCGCCGCGGGAAGGCGCGCGCTTCCCGCGCAGCGCAAAACGTGGCGCGAATTTATCCGCGCGATCCAACGCGTCGCACAGGTGGAGGGATAAGGGCTGCGTTATGCGAAATTGGAAGCAATTCGTTCGCGAGCACTTGCCGCCACTGCGATTGACCGGAGTGCGGGAAGAGGAGATTGTCGAAGAGCTGGCGCTGCAGCTGGAGCAGAGCTACAGCGAGGCAATCGCGCGCGGGGCTTCCCGCGGCGAGGCTGAAGCGCATGCGGCGGCGCAAGTGGGCGACTGGAAAGCGCTTGCGGCGGAAATCCGGCGCGCGGAGAAGCCTGTGGCCGGTGTGGCGGCGGAACGAATGCCCGCAAGTTTCCATTTTGATGTGCAAGAGATTCGCTTGCGCAAGACGCAGGGAGGAAGCGCCGTGGCCGATTTCATCCAGGATCTTCGATATGCACTACGGACGTTGCGGAAGTCGCCGGGGCTCACGGCGGTAATTGTTCTCACGCTCGCGCTGGGAATCGGCGCGAATTCCGCCATCTTCAGCCTGGTAAATGGCGTGTTGCTGCGGCCATTGCCCTATTGGCAGCCAGACCGGCTCGCGAGCGCAACGGATTCTTACCCGGAAGGGACTGTCGCCGCAATGCAGGCGAGCCTGAAAATGATGGACGTCGCAGGGTATCTCGACGGCACAGAATTCAACCTGACGGGTCGTGGTGAGGCATCCCGGCTTTACGGCGCTTCGGTTTCGGCGGATCTCTTTTCGGTCCTCGGGTCAAGACCGATTCTGGGAAGGGTTTTCGCGACGGGTGAGGATCAGCCAGGCAACGACAACGTTGTCATCCTGAGCTACGCGTTGTGGCAGAAGGAATTTGGAAGCGATCCCAATGTGGTGGGCAGGTCCATCACGCTGGAAGGCGTGGACCGGCGGATCGCCGGCGTGATGCCCGCGGATTTTCAATTCCCGTCTTCAAAAACGCAGCTGTGGGTTCCGCTACACCTGGATCCGCGTGCTGTTGGCGCTTACTGGGGCACGGGATTCATGCCCTTGGTTGGCCGGTTGCGCGATGGCGTGACGATCGCACAGGCGAACGCGGAACTCCGCGCCGCGGCGCCGCGATTTCGCGCGATGTTCCCTTGGAAGATGCCGGACCTATTGTGGGCGGGGTCGAGCCTGGTTTCGTTGCAAGAGCAGACAATAGGAGATGCGCGAACAAAATTATTTATGCTGCTCGGCGCGGCAGGGCTTGTCCTCGTGATTGCGTGCGTCAACGTGGCGAATCTGTTGCTCGCGCGGGGAGCGACGCGCGAACGAGAAATGGCGGTGAGAGCCGGATTGGGTGCGGGACGCTGGAGGATTTGCCGCCAATTGCTGACGGAGAGTTCTCTGCTGGCGATTTGCGGCGGGGCAATTGGAATGTTGCTCGCCGTGAACGGGCTCAGATGGCTAAAGGGGATTCTGCCGGTGGACACGCCGCGGCTCGGCAGTGTGACGATTGATTGGCGGGTCCTCGCGTTCACGGCAGGGATCGCTTTGCTGACAGGGCTGATATTCGGGCTGGCGCCGGCGCTATTTGCTTCCAGGATTGATCTGACCGAATCACTGAAAATGGGCGGGCTGCATTCCGTGACGATCGGCTCAAGCCACCGGCTTCGCAACACGCTGGCGATTGGGGAGATCGCACTGGCGTTTGTGCTGGTGATTGGCGCCGGCCTTTTGGTGAAGACACTGTGGGAACTGGGGCGCGTGAACCCGGGATTCGAGACAGAATCCATTTTGACCGCCCGAATCACACCGAATGCATCTTTTTGCGCGCAGTTCGCACGGTGCCAAACTTTCTACAACGAGCTGACCGATCGAGTCCGAGCGATGCCGGGCGTGAAGGACGCAGCGTTCGTGAACGTTCTTCCGCTGGATGGTCGAATGAACGCATTCGCGGCCGATGTGGAAGATCATCCGAGAAATCCGCAAGATCCGGCGCCGGTGATTTTTGACAGCGTGATTACTCCCGGCTACCTGCAAGTGATGGGAATTCCATTATTGCGCGGCCGGACGCTCACGGCCGCGGACTCCGCGCCGGGGGCCGCTGCAAATTGCCTGGTCACTGAATCGACCGCAAAGAAATTCTGGCCGAACCAGGATCCAATCGGGAAACACGTGAGGCCCGTGTATGCGAAGGGATGGATGACAATCGTCGGCGTAGTGGGCGACGTGCATGAAGACAGCCTCGCGTCAACATTCCCGAGTTTTATCGACGGCGCGATCTTCGATCCATTCGGCACAGAGGCGAGCACGGGCCGGGCGCGGCCGATAGAGATGACGCTGGTGGCGCGGTTGTCCGGCAACCAGATCAATTTCGGGGAATCTCTTCAACAAGTGGTCGCAAGTTTGAATCCGGAAGCTCCGGTGAGTGAATTGGAGACGTTGCGAAGTGTTGTGACGAAGTCCGCTTCCGGGTCACGCTCAACCATGGCTCTCTTCGCGGTTTTCGCGGGGTTGGCACTGGCGCTCGGAGCAGTTGGAATTTATGGCGTCCTCTCGTATTCCGTGACGCAGAGGAGACCAGAGATTGGCATGCGAATGGCGTTGGGCGCGCAGCGGGAGGATATTTTCCGGCTCATCGTCGGACACGGTGCGCGGCTGGCGGTGGTCGGAGTGGGGATTGGCATCGGGGGGGCACTTGCCTTGACGCGGCTGATAAAGACGATGCTCTTCGGCGTCAGCGCCACGGATCCCTTCATATTCATCGGAGTGTCGATACTTCTGATCGGAGTCGCGCTTGCAGCATGCTACGTTCCGGCGCGGAAGGCGATGCGTGTGGATCCACTGGCCGCGCTACGGCGCGAGTGAGGCGCGGGGGCGGCGAATCGGGAATTGAACGATGGCTGATTGGAAACAATTCGTTCGCGAGCACTTGCCGCCGCTTGGGTTGAGCGGAGCGCGCGAGGCGGAGATCGTTGAAGAGCTGGCGATGCAGCTCGAACAGAGCTACAGCGATGCAATCGCGCGCGGGGCTTCCAGCGGCGAAGCGGAAGTGCACGCGGCGGCGCAAATTCTGGATTGGAAGGTGCTGGCGGCGGAAATACGCCGCGCAGAAGCGCCTGTCGTTGCGGTGGCGGTGGAGCGAATGCCTGCGAGTTTTCATTTTGATGCGCAGGAAATACGATTGCGCAAAGGACGGGGAGGAAACGCCATGGCCGATTTCTTGCAGGATTTGCAATATGCGCTGCGAATGCTGAGGAAATCGCCGGGTCTGACGGCGGTGATTATTCTCACGCTAGCATTGGGCATCGGCGCGAATTCTGCGATTTTTTCGGTGGTGAACAGCGTTCTGCTGAGGCCGCTGCCTTTTCGCGATGCGAAGCGGCTGGTGTGGATCGGCGATTATCTTCCGACCGCCAAGCAGTCCATCGTATGGGATGCGGACTACTTTGCTTGGCGCAAGCACTGCACTGCATTCGAGGAGATGACCGCGTACACGCCGGGATCGGAATTCACCATGACCGGCGCTGGCGAAGCCGAGCGAATTGTTGCAACCCGCGCCACTTGGACTTACCTTCGAACGCTTGGCGTCGCGCCGAAGATTGGGCGCGACATTTCCGCGGAGGAAGACGTTCCCAACGGTCCACGCGTGGCGCTGCTGAGCGATTCGCTCTGGCACCGACGATTCTCCGGGGATGCCAAAGTGTTGGGCCAGTCGATTGTGCTGGACGGGAACCTCTACACCATCATTGGAGTTCTTCCCGCTGGGTTTGAATTTCCCGAAAGCCGCAAAAGCGATCTGCTTGTTCCGCTTGGGATCCCGGACGTTGAGATTTCAACTGTCCGCCCGATCATGTTTGTGAGGGTCATCGCGCGCCTAAAACCCGGAGTGACGCCGGAATCGGCCGCGGCTGACGTGGACGCCGTGACGGTGCCTTTCCATGGGGCGATTCCGGGCGTGGACCACAAAATATTCGCCAAGTCAAAAGCGCAAGTAATGTTCCTTCACGACCGGCTCGTGGGCGATGTGCGCAAAGCGTTGATTCTACTGCTGGGCGCGGTTGGATTTGTGCTGTTGATCGCCTGCGCAAACGTGGCGAGTTTGCAGCTTGCGCGGGCCGCCGCGCGGGAAAGAGAAATCGCGGTGCGCGGAGCGCTTGGTGCGGGGCGGTGGCGGCTGGCGCGGCAACTTCTTACGGAAAGCACACTCACGGGGCTTGCGGGAGGATTTGCAGGATTGGCGCTCGGAGTTTGGCTTGTGGCACTGGTGCGGCATTATGGACCGCGCAACATTCCACATCTGGACGTCACCTACCTGGATGGACGCGTCGTCTTGTTCACAGTTGCGGTTTCAATTTTCACAGGAATTCTCTTTGGGCTCGCGCCGGTTGTGTCGGCGTTTCGCACCTCGCTTGGGGATTCTTTGAAACAAGGAGGCGCGCAAGGCAGTGCGGGAAAGAGGGTGGTGCGCCCGCAACAAGCGCTGATGACCCTCGAACTGGCGATGGCGCTCGTGCTCCTGATTGGAGCAGGGCTTCTTGCGCGTAGCTTTGTCCGCCTGGTTTCAATACCGCAAGGATTTGATTCGCATGGAGTATTGACGGCGCAAATCTCGCTTCCAGCGAAGACCTACCTCAAAGAGGAGCAACAAGGCGCGTTCTATTCGCAATTGATGGAGCGGATCCAAGCCTTGCCCGGAGTAAAGTTGGCGGGGGCCGGCGTCGTATTGCCACTGGGTGGAGCTGTCTGGATCACCGGGATTGTGAATGTGGAAGGCCGTCCGCCGGAAGAGCGAACGCCGACCTTGGAGTCGGGCACTGCGGTAAACATGGTGATGCCAAATTATTTCACCGCGCTCAAAATCCCTTTAAGGGCCGGCCGATTTCTGGATCAGCGCGACGGTTCGAATAGCACTGAAACGATGGTGGTCAACGAAGCATTTGTTCACCGGTATTTTCGTAATGAGGATCCAATCGGCCATCGCATTCAAACTGCTGGCTCCCAGAATTGGCGGGCGATTGTTGGCGTGGTTGGCGACACGAAACAGATGGGGGTTGCGTCCGAGACGATGCCGGAAATCTTTCTCCCATTTTCGCAGTCACGCAATCCGGACATGTCCCTGATCATTCGCACGGATGCGGAACCCACGTCACTTATTCCTGATGTCCGCGCGGTGGTGGCCTCGCTCGACAAAGACGTCCCGCTTTTTGGGGCGGAATCGTTGGACGATCTACTGGCGGGGCAGGTCGCGTCACAAAAATTCAACATGGCGCTGCTTGGGGCATTCGCCGGGCTGGCGCTGCTGCTGGCTGCGGTTGGCATTTACGGCGTGATGGCTTATGCCGTGGGACAGCGCACGCAGGAGATCGGAATCCGGCTGGCGCTTGGCGCGCTGCCTGAAAATGTGTTGCGCATGGTGCTGGTGCAAGGTGCGCGGCTCGCAGTCTTCGGAGTTGTGCTGGGATTGGGCGCGGGGATTGCGCTCACACGGCTGCTGCGCACGATGCTCTTTGAAGTGAAGCCGGGCGATCCCGCGACATTCGCCGTGGGCGCGGCGATTCTTTTTGCTGCGGCGATTGCGGCGTGTTGGATCCCGGCGCGGCGGGCGACGCGCGTGGACCCGCTTGTGGCGTTGCGATATGAATGAAGCGCGGCGAATAATCAGCAGAGAGATAGCGGCGGCTCAAAAAGGTGAGCCGCCGCACTCCAAATAACACCAAATTCCTGCCGAAGCGCTAACCTTCTTGTTTGTGTTGAGGCTTATTTTCAGCCTTCTTTGCGGTCTTTGACTCGGGCTTTACCGGCGGAATCGCGGCCTTGGCTTGCGCGGCAAGTTGCGCGAAGCCTTCGGCGTCAAGAACGGCCATGTCCGCGAGGACTTTGCGGTCCACATTGATGCCCGCGGCCTTCATTCCCTGCATCAATTTGCTGTAGGAAAGCCCGGCGAGACGCGCGGCGGCGCCGATGCGCTGAATCCACAGGCGGCGGAACTGGCGCTTGCGGTTGCGACGGTCGCGATAGGCGTAACGCTCCGCGCGGTTTGCGGCTTCCTGCGATGACTGGTAGAGCTTGCTCTTGGTGAGGAAAAATCCCTTTGTGCGGCGCAAATACTTTTTGCGGCGCGCGCGGCGTTTTGTTCCACGTTTTACTCTTGCCATTTTTTAGCTCCTGCGAGGAGACACAAACCCGCTTGCGAAGAGAACTCACACGCGAAAAGAGTTCGCGGCGAAATCAACGAAGCAGGTTACGTCTCCACGGCGTGTTGAGAATGCGCGGCGAATCTAAACTTCCAGGAAGATTCGCTCGCGCTTTAGGCCGCATTCGATTTGCTTGCGCAAACCGCGCAACCCATCCGGCCGGCAGGCCCACCGTGGCGGATAACGCTCTGCCTGGCACGGAAAAAAAATCAAAACAAAAAACTAGAAGCCCTGGCCGTACGGCAACATCTTCTTCACATTGCCAGAATCGGAGGGGTGCACATGCGCCATTTTTTTCAAGCGGCGCATGCGGTTCGCCGGCTTGGCGCCGAGGATGTGGCGTTTGCCGGAATGCATCCGCAAAACCTTGCCGCCCGCCGTGATCTTGAATCGCTTGGCGGCGCCGCGATGCGTCTTCACTTTCAGCCGGACAGATTTCTTTTTACCCACTGGTCCCTTCCTAAGAAGCTGCCTGCGTTTGGGGCTCCGTGCGCGGCTTTGGCTTCTCCGCGGGCGTCCCTTTTTTCGGCGCGAGCAGCGCCAGCAGGATATTTGCTTCCATGCGCGGGCCGTATTCCACCAGCGCGAAATCGGCGATTTCCTTCAACAACCGTTCCATTTTCGCGCGGCCCACTTCCTGATGCGCCATTTCGCGGCCGCGATGAAAAATCATGGCCTTCACTTTGTGTCCTTCGCCGAGGAACCGTTGGATCTGGTTCTTGCGCACCTGGAAATCGTGCTCGGCGGTGGAAGGCCGGAATTTCACTTCCTTAAGCTGGGAAGTTTTGTGATGCTTCTTCTCCTCGTGCTTTTTTTTGCTTTCCTGATAGAGATATTTGCCGTAGTCGGTGATCTTGCAGACGGGCGGGTCCGCCGTCGGGGAAATTTCCACGACGTCCAACCCGCGCTCACGGGCAAGCTTCATGGCCTCGAAAGGCTGCATGACGCCCAACTGCGCGCCCTCTTCATCAATCACGCGAACTTCGCGCGCCCGGATGCGTTCATTCACCCGGATACGGTCATTCGGCCGGAAACTCCGCTCGGCGATAAACCCACCTCCAGCAGGCTTGCTGCGAATCTTCCCTGACGCCGGATCACCCCTGAATTCGCCCGGGCGCCATTGGGGCAGTCAGTATAGCATGGAGCCGCCCGGCGGCTGAACAGCACCGCTTTTGATGCAAAGGGCATTCATAGACAATAATTCGCGAAATGGAAATAAACGATCAGACAAAGCCGAACGTGAATGGCGAACCCGAAGGGCGGTGGCGCGCGCTGGCGCTGCTTGCGTTTGCCGCGTTCCTCGAGATGACGACGTGGTTTTCGGCGTCGGCGGTACTGCCGCAATTGCGCGCGGCTTGGGGAGTTTCGCCGGAAGCGGGCGCCTGGCTCACGATTTCCGTGCAACTCGGCTTTGTCGCGGGCGCTGTGATTTCGGCGGTGCTGAATCTTGCGGACATCATTTCGCCGCGGCGGCTGATGCTGTATGGCGGCGCGGGCGCGGCAGCATTTAATTTGGCGCTACTTGCAAGCCATGGGCTCGGCAGCGCGGCGCCGCTGCGATTTGCGACCGGCGCTGCGATTGCGCTCGTCTATCCGCCCGCTATGAAGGTAATGGCCACATGGTTCCGGAGCGAACGCGGAACGGCGCTCGGCGTGATGGTCGGCGGACTCACGCTCGGCTCGGCAACGCCGCAATTGCTGAACGGGCTTGGCGGCGTGAGCTGGCCGCTGGTGATTGCCGCAACATCCGCGCTGACACTGCTCGGCGGATTGCTCGCCGCGTTTGTGGCACACGATGGGCCGTATCCATTTCCAATTGCGGCGTTCAATCCGCGCGAAGGGCTGAAGTTATTTGCCAATCGCGGCGTACTCCTTGCGACGCTAGGCTACTTCGGTCACATGTGGGAGCTTTACGCGATGTGGACTTGGTGCGCGGTGTTTTTTGCGGACGCGATAATTTATGCGCGCGGAACGCCTTCAACTCCGGCGGAACGCGCGAACCTGACGAGCAACGCTGCGCTTGCAGCCTTCGCATGCATCGGCATCGGCGCAATCGGATGCTGGGCCGCTGGAGTGCTCGCGGATCATTGGGGTCGCACGCGGACGGCTGCCGCTTCAATGGTTGTAAGCGGGACGTGCGCGCTCGTGATCGGATTTGTGGCGCTGCATTCACTTGCGCTGACGCTTGCCATTGGGCTCATCTGGGGATTCGCGGTGGTGGCGGATTCGGCGCAATTTTCCACGATGATCACCGAAGTTGCCGACCAGAGTTACGTCGGCACGGCGCTAACATTGCAACTTGCGATCGGATTTACGCTTACCGTCGCGACAATCTGGCTTGTGCCGGTGCTGCGCGCATCGCACGGCTGGACCTGGGCATTCGCGTCGCTTGCGCCGGGGCCTGCAATCGGAGTGATTGCGATGTTGCGGCTGATGCATTCACCGGACGCGGCGAAAATCGCGCACGGGCTCGGTTAAGCGGAAGCAGGCTTTCTGCGCGTGCTGAGGTAGTGGTGCCAGAAAATTCGCGTCGCCACGCTGCGCCAGGGCTGCCAGGCCTTCGACATTTTGTCCAAGCGTTCGGGCGACGGGCGCTTTCGCAATCCCTTCACTTGCTGCACGGCAATCTGCAACGCGAGATCACCGGAGGGCCACACGTCGGGGCGGCGCAACGCGAAGAGCAAATAATTTTCGGCGGTCCACGGGCCGATGCCTTTGAGCGCGGTGAGGCGTGCGCGGACGCCGTCATCATCCATTGAATGCAATGAACGGAGATCGAGGCGGCGCGTGGAAATCTCTTCCGCGAGGATGCGCGCATAGAGCGTTTTCTGCCGGCTGAAGCCGACGCGCTTCAAGGCGCGCTTATCGAGCTTCAGGAATCGCCCCGGCGTAAGTTGTTTTACTTCGGCGATCAGTTTGTCGTACGCGGCTTTCGCGGAGGCGAGCGAAACCTGCTGCTCGAGGATCAGGTAGACGAGTGTGTGGAAGCCGGGTTCGCGCGTCCACATTGGCGGCGGCCCGTGGCGTTCGATCACGCCGCGCAAATGTGAATCAGACTCACTCAACACGCTGACGGCGATGGAGTAGGACGCTTCGTCAAGCTGGGCGCCAGGATTCGGAGCCGCGGAAATCATCCTTCAGCCGAAGTGGGGTCAATCAAGCGGCGTACGGCGGAGATGCGATTGGCCGGGAAGCCGCCCTGCTGCGCGTGCTGGCGAATGGCTTCCTCGTTTGGCGCGATGTAGACGCAGTAGATCTTGTCGTCGGTGACGTAACTGTGCAGCCACTGGATTTGCGGGCCCATGTTGCGCAGCACGCCGCAGGACTTTTGCGAGATGCCGACAATCTCTTCCGGCGTGAGTTTTCCAGCGCCGGGGATTTCGCGTTCGATCAAAAATTTTGGCATAGTGAGTTCCTTTCGTACACGCGTCAATTTATGGCGCGTGTATCCACTTCTTGCTTGAGCGCCGCGAGAAAATCAGCCAGAGGTTTTGCGCCGAGGTCGCCCTTGGTGCGATGGCGCACGCCAACCGTGCCGGCTTCGGCCTCCCTTGCGCCAACCACGAGCATGTAGGGAATCTTCTGCATCTGGGCGTCGCGGATTTTTGCCTGCAGCTTCTCGTTGCGGTCGTCGAGATGCACGCGGACGCCGGCGTCCTTCAGTTTCTGCACGATCTCTTTTGCGTAGTCCATAAATTTTTCGCTGATGGGCAGGACGGACACTTGCACGGGCGCGAGCCACGCGGGAAACGCCCCGGCGTAATGCTCGATCAGGATGCCGAAGAAGCGCTCGACTGAGCCAAGCAGCGCGCGATGAACCATAAGCGGCTGATGGCGCAAACCATCTTCGCCGACATATTCAAGGCCGAAGCGCGCGGGCAAGTTGAAATCGAATTGCACTGTGGTGAGCTGCCACGGGCGCCCAATGGCGTCAATTAATTTGACGTCAATTTTCGGCCCATAAAACGCGGCCTCGCCTTCCATGCGCTTGAAGGGAACTTTCAGGCGATTGAGCGTGTCCGCGAGCGCGGCGGTGGCGCGCTGCCAGTCCTCCGGCTTCCCGGCGTAATTTTCCGGGTGCGAGGCGTCCCACTCGGAAAGCTCGACTTCGTATTTATCGAAGCCAAAATTCTTCATCACCGCGAAGGCAAAATCCACGCAGGCTTCCACTTCCGCTTCGATTTGCGATGGCATGCAGAAGATGTGTGCGTCGTCCTGTGTGAATCCGCGGACGCGCAGCAGTCCGTGGAGGACGCCGCTGCGCTCGTAACGATAGACGGTGCCCAATTCGGCGAGGCGGACGGGAAGCTCGCGATAGCTTCGCAGGCGCGATTTGTAAATCAGGATGTGGCCCGGGCAATTCATCGGCTTCAACTGGTATTCGGCCTTCTCGACTTCGACCGGCCCGAACATATTGTCTTTATAAAAATTTGTGTGCCCGCTGGTCTTCCAGAGGTCGAGCAGCATGATGTGCGGAGTGAAAACGAGATCATAGCCGCGCGCGAGCAATTCATTTCGCAGCCAGTCTTCAACAATTTTGCGGATTAATCCGCCCTTGGCGTGCCAAAAAATGAGGCCGGGGCCCGCTTGCTCCTCAATGCTGAACAGATCGAGTTCGGGGCCGAGCCTGCGGTGGTCGCGGCGCTTTGCCTCTTCGAGCTTGTGAAGGTAATCGTCGAGTTCGGGCTTAGTGAAGAAGCACGCGCCATAAATACGCTGCATCTGCGGATTGCCTTCGGTACCTTTCCAATAAGCGCCCGCGACACTCATCAATTTGAATGCCTGGATTTTTCCAGTGGAAGGAATGTGCGGCCCGCGGCAGAAATCAATAAATTTGCCGGTGGTGTAAAACGAAACCATCGGCTCGATCGCTTTCTCTTCGACGAGTTCGCACTTAAAAATTTGATTCGATTTCCTGTAAAGGTCGAGCGCTTCAGGCTTGGGCATGAGTTTGCGCTCGTTCGGCACGTTGCGCGAAGCGATGTCATGCATGCGCTTCTCGATTGCTTCGAGGTCTTCGGGAGTGAAGGGCTGCTCGCGCAGAAACTCGTAAAAAAATCCGGTGTCAGTGGGCGGGCCGATGCCGAGCTTCACGTCCGGAAAAAGTTCGAGCACGGCGGCGGCAAGCAGATGCGCGGCGGAATGGCGGAAGACTTGCAGCGCCTCGGGATCCCGCTCGGTGAGAATTTCGAGCTTGGCGTCATGCTCGAGCGGGCGCGAGAGGTCCACCAGCTCGCCGGGCGCGCCATTGCTGACGCGCGCGACCATCGCCGCGCTCGCGAGACGCGGCGAAATTTTCCTCGCGACGTCGGCGGCTGTCGAGCCGCGCGGCACTTCAAGAACGGCGCCGTCCTTCAGCGTAATGCGAATGCTGTCCATCGAATCTCCGCCAAGTCTCCGCAAATCCCGCAAACAGAAGGAGTTCTACGCTAACAAATGCCGCATGACAGGGCAAGGCGTGGCGTCGACCAGGGCCGCAAGGCTTTCATCCAGCCAATTCTGGTGATATACCGAATTGCGGAGGGTTTCCACGATGAACGATGCCGAACTTCGGACACATCTGACCACCATTTATAAACTGCTGCAAGAATACCAGGACGATCTCGCAGAATTGAAGCACGAGCTTGAGGCTCTAAAAGATGTACTAAAGGAAGCGAATCCAAAATTTAACGAAGCCTACATGCGACGCCTGGATTTTTGGCGAACGCGAACTTCCTCTTTGGGCGTCGAAAAAATCCCTTTCGACGACATCATCGAGAAATTGAAATCTTCCTAAAGACAATTTCTTGAATTACCGATGCGACGGGCCGCTGTTCGACTGCTTTTTTCCACCGGCGGCGGATTCCGAACTCACAGGCGTGTCGTCCCGCCCGGAGGCTTTCCCCGCCGCGCGCAACAATCACCGCGACAATTCTTGGCACAATGCGCCCTCTCGAAGCGTCTTACTGATAAGGGATAGCCAAGTACAGTTGGACGGATGGCGCGCTTTTGCGCCAGGGGGCGGGCGATGGATTCATTCGGAAATCAGCTCAAGCAGGTCTTTCGCAGGCTCCGTCGAGCGCCGATGTTCACGGCGATCACGCTCATGACACTCGCGGCGGCCATCGGTGCAAACACGGTGGTCTTCAGCGTGGTCGAGGGCGTAGTGCTGAAGCCGCTCGCATATCCCAAGCCGGACGAGCTGGCAGGCATTTGGCTTACCGCGCCGGGCATCAACATAAAGAATCTGCAACTCTCGCCCGCGGACTATTTTATCTATCGAGAGCAGAGCCAAACGTTTCAAGATATCGGGGTTTACTCGAATGATTTGGACAGCGTCACCGGAATTGGGGAACCCGAACAAGTACAGGCCCTGAACGTGACCGATGGTCTGCTGCCGTTGCTCGGTGTCCAGCCGGCGTTGGGCCGCATGATCAGCCGCAAGGACGATACCGCGGACGCGCCGCAAACGGTGATGCTGTCTTACGGATTTTGGCAAAGCAAATTCGGCGGTTCCCCCGCAATCCTTGGGAAATCGATTGTCGTGGATGGAAAACAACGGGAAATCATCGGCGTATTGCAGCGAGGATTCCATTTTCTTGACCAGACCGGTGATGCCGCCTTAATTGTTCCCTTTCGATTTGACCGCAACAAAACGAAGCTGGGCAATTTCAGTTATGAAGGCATTGCCAGGCTCAAGCCGGGCGTGACCCTCGCGGAGGCCAGCGCGGATGTGGCGCGAATGCTCCCCATAGTCATCCGGAGTTTTCCGGCGCCGGAGGGGTACAGCATAAAGCTATTTGAGCAAGCTGGGTTCGCGCCAAATCTCCGGCCGCTGAAGCAGGATGTGATCGGCGACGTCGGGAACGTTCTTTGGGTCCTCATGGGCTCGATCGGGATCGTGCTGCTGATTGCCTGCGCGAACGTAGCGAATCTTTTTCTGGTGAGAGTCGAGGGGCGCCGGCAGGAACTGGCCATTCGCTCGGCGCTTGGGGCGGGCCGCTGGCGTATCGCGGGGGAATTGCTTTTTGAAACCGTAGTTTTAGGATTGCTTGGATGCGCGCTGGGGCTGGAAATCGCCGACGCCGCGTTGCACCTCCTCATTGCGATGGCCCCTACGGGACTGCCGCGAATCAACGAAATAAACATGGATACCCGGGTCTTCCTTTTCACGCTGGCGGTATCTTTGCTCGTAAGCCTGCTGGTCGGTTTAATCCCCATTTTCAAATATGCGGGGACGCGTTTGAACGCAGGCCTGCGCGAAGGCGCGCGCGGGATGAGCCAGAGCCGGAGCCAACATCGCGCGCGGAACTCGCTGGTTATATTGCAGGTGGCGCTGGCTGCGGTCTTGCTGATCTGCTCGGGGCTGATGATCCGCACATTCCGGGCGCTGACGCACATAAATCCCGGATTCGACGCGAGCGCGCAGTTTCAGACCTTTCGGACTTATATTTCCCCGTCGGATGTGAAAGACGCGGATATCGAACGCGTCCCCCACATGGAAGAAGAGATTGCCCGCAGGCTAGTGGCAATTCCGGGGGTTTCCTCGGTTGGAATATCCACAAAAATCCCGATGGATGAAAACGACAATTTCGATCTTCTGTTCGCGGAGGACCACCATTATGCGGAGGGCGAGATTCCACCGGTCCGCCACTTCAAGTTCGTCGGACCTGGATTTTTATCCACCATGGGGATTCCGCTGATTACAGGGCGCGATTTCACGTGGAGCGACGTTTACGACAAACTTCCCGTCGCGCTGATTTCCGAAAACTTCGCGCGCGAATACTGGGGTGATCCGCAGAAGGCCCTCGGAAAGCGAATCCGGGCGGCCACGACGGATGATTGGCGCGAAATCGTCGGTGTCGTGGCAAATGTCTATGACGACGGCGTAACCAAGGAGCCATCCAGCGCCGGGTACTTCCCGATCCTGACGAAAAATTTCGACGGCGAAACTGGCGCCGATGCCATCAATGCGCGCCGCGGAGTCGCCTTTGCCATCCGGACCCCGCGCGCCGGCTCGGAAAACTTCTTGAAAGATATCCGCCAGGCGGTCTGGTCGGTGGACTCGAATCTCCCGCTCGCGGATGTGCACACGCAGGACTATTACTACAAGCAATCCATGGCGAGGACTTCGTTCACGCTGATCATGCTGGGGGTTGCCGGAGGGATGGCGCTGCTGCTCGGCATCATCGGAATTTACGGTGTGATTGCGTATTCGGTGTCGCAGCGAACGCGCGAAATCGGCATTCGCATGGCACTCGGCGCGCAGCCGCAGACGGTAACGGGAATTTTTGTGCGGCAAGGTCTGTTGCTCTCGGGCATCGGCGTGGTGTGCGGCCTTGCAGCGGCACTCGCGGTGATGCGGCTGATGACGTCGCTTCTCTTCCACGTGAGTCCGGTCGATCCGGTTACCTATATCGCCGTGTGTGTAGGGCTTGTGGTTACTGCGGCGCTCGCGAGCTATCTGCCTTCGAGGCAGGCCGCCGCGGTGGACCCGGTGGACGCGCTGAGGGCGGAATAAAAGCGCTATTCATTTCGCAATGCGGTGATCGGATCCACGCGGGAAGCGCGGCGCGCCGGAATGTAGCAAGCCAGCAGAGCAGTCCCAACGAGGAGTAGCGTAACCCCGACGAAAGTCAGAGGGTCGGTGGCAGTCACGCCGAAGAGCAGCGACTCCACCGTTTGCGTCAGCGCCAGCGATCCGGCAATGCCAATCGCCACACCAATGAAAATCGTAATCAGTCCCTGCCCCAGAATCATTCGCGTTACGTCACTCGATGCCGCCCCAAGCGCAACGCGTACTCCAATCTCACGCGTGCGGCGGCTTACCGAGTACGCCATCACGCCAAACACGCCGCCCGTTGCGAGCAGCAGCGCGGTGATTCCGAAAAAGCCGATCAAAATTACGTTGAATCTACGCGAACCGAGGGACGCGGAATAGATCTCGGAAAACGTTCGGAACTTCGTGGGAAGTTCCGGATTCAGATCCTGCAGGATTCCGCGTGCCGCAGAAGTGACGGACTGCGTGTCCGCATCACTCAGCATCGCCAGGGTGATGTCCCCGCGCGGGCGCTGGAACAGGTCAACATACACCGTGGGTCGTGGCGGCACATCGAGGCCATATTCGTGCGTGTCGCC
This sequence comes from uncultured Acidobacteriota bacterium, assembly GCA_963737185.1. Lineage (GTDB taxonomy): Bacteria > Acidobacteriota > Terriglobia > Acidiferrales > UBA7541 > DASTCZ01. The sequence continues at coordinate 210,021 of CAVTRS010000024.1, forward strand.
CACGATTCCGACAATCGTCAGCAAACGCAAATCGCCGTCCATGTTTCCAAATTCAATCGTGTGACCGATAGGATCCTGGTTTGGCCAGCGGTCGTGCGCAAGGGATTCGCTGATCACAGCGACGTGTGGCGTATTCGCGCCATCGTGTTCGTCAAAGATTCGTCCTCGAATCAGCGGAATTCCGAGAGCCTGGAAGTATCCGTCCGTGGCGACACCGAAGTCCGCGTTGCCGATGCGTTCTTTTTGCCGGGCCAGCGCGCCGAAATCATCCCATGTCTTGGGGATTTGATTCTGTGTAATGAGCAGAAATTCTCCATCGGGAAGCCCGCCGTCCATGGGCAATCCGCTTGTGGCGCCAACTTTTCGCACGCCGGGGATTTGCTTCAGCCGGTCAATCAGGTTTGAAAAGAAAATCGCCTGGCCTGCCTTTGCTTTGGGATCCTCCATCCAGGGCAGTGAGACATCCATCGCAATAATCTTGTCCACTGCGAACCCAGGATTCACTTCGAGCACTTTCATCAGGCTGCGCCCCAGCAGTCCCGCGCCGGCCACGAGAACCAGTGTGATCGCGATCTGCGCCACCACAATTACCCGGCCCGCGCGCTGGCTGCCTTGCGAACCAGATTGTCCGCGCCCTCCCTCCACGAGGCCCGCGCGTGGGTTCCCGGAAGTTGCACGCGCGGCAGTAAACGCCCCTAGGCACGCGGCAACCGCGGAGGAGATTAGGATCGCAAATAAAAGTACTGGGAGACTGATCGAGACATTCTCAAGCCGTGGGAGATTTTTGGGGGCCAGCGCGACCAATCCCGCGACGCCCCAATACGCCCCCAGTACGCCAAGTGCACCGCCCATGAACGAAAGCAGGAACGCCTCAGTGAGAAATTGACGGATGATCTGCCCGCGCGCCGCGCCGAGCGCGCTGCGAATGGCGAGCTCGCGCTCTCGCGCCGACGCTTGAGCCAGCAGCAAGTTTGCGATGTTCGCGCACGCCACCAGCAACAGAAAGCCCACTGCGCCGAGCAGTATCAAGAGCGAGGAACGAGCCTTGCCCGTGATGGATTCCCGCAGCGGGATGACCATCCCATCATTCAGGAGATATTCGCCCTGCTCGCTCGACGAATCGTGAATGCGCTTCGCGATCACGCTGATGTCCTGATTCGCCTGACTGACGCTCACACCGTCGCGGAGGCGCCCCACGGCGCTGTAGCTATGCGATGTCCTGCTTGGGTTTTCACCGTCCAAATCGGCGGGCAACCATAGCTCGGCGTCCGCGGGAAAATGAAATTCAGGCGGCAGCACTCCAATAACGGAATAAACCGCGCCGCCAATCTTCAGATGTAATTGCGAAAGGTCTCGCCGCGATCCGAGATACTGCGTCCAATATGCGTAGCTTACAAGAACGGTGGGCGCTGCTCCTTTCTTTGCGTCGTTGGAAGTGAATTCCCGTCCCAGGATCGGCTGAATCTCGAATACCTTCAGAAAATCAGGTGAGATGTCGGCAACCGGCGTGCGCGTCGGCTGGGATGCCCCGGAGACGGAGACGATATCACCAGCATATTTCGCAATCGCCCGGAAGCTGCGGTTTTGATCGCGAAAGTCATCGAAATTCGGATCCGCAAGGTGTGACGGTCTCCCGTTCGAGGTGACCTCGAAAATAGCCATGATCCGGTCTGGGTCGCGATATGGCAATGGTCGCAGCAACACGCCGTACACCACGCTGAAAATCGCTGTCGTCGCGCCGATGGCCAGCGCGAGCGTTAGAACAGAAACGGTGGTGGGCCCGGGATTCCTGCGGAGGATGCGTACGCCAAAGCGAATGTCGCGTATCAGGGACTCGAGCCACGCTGAAAGATCCATTTCGCGTGTGCGCTCCTTTATCACAGTGGCGTTACCAAATCGTTTGCGCGCGTCATAGCGGGCCTCGTCCGGCGCCATGCCGCCGGCAACGCTGTCATCCGCGCGCATTTCGAGATGGGCGCCAAGCTCGTCGTTCAAATTCTGGTCAAGCGAATCTTTCTTCCACAGATTTCGCAAGCGCGTGATTAGAGACACCGGGCGCCTCCTTCCTGATTGGAATTCCTACGCAAACCGAAGCACTTCGGCGACGGCTTCGGTGAGCCGGCTCCACTTCTTCTCTTCCAGCGTGAGTTGCCTGCGGCCCTTGGCCGTAAGCCGGTAATAGCGGGCGCGCCGATTATTCTCCGTGTGGCCCCACTCCGCGGCGATCCAACCATCTTGCTCCATGCGGTGGAGCGCGGGATAGAGCGAGCCCTCTTGAACCCGCAGAGTGTCTTTCGAGACGCGCTGAACGTGGAGCGTGATGCCGTAACCATGCATCGGTCCGCGCGCGAGGGATCGCAGGACCAGCAAGTCGAGCGTGCCCTGGAGAATGTCGTTCGTCGCCTTGGTCATGAATCTCCTCTAGACAGCTATGGGAATAGACGCCGGCCAGCCGCAAAATGTCACAAACAAAATTGCAAAATGGCCCATTGCCCCGCGAGGTGTGAAATGGCGGCTATTGTGGCGCGCCGGTCGTGACCGCCGGGCTAAGCTCGCGCCTGATGAACGCGAGGGCCTCTTTCGGCGGGCCAATGCGGACATAACGCGAGGCTTCAGTGCGTTCGTGGAATTCAGAACTAAAAAGGAATTCGCGCAGCGATAAATCATATTGGTACAACGAGGGGAGCCAGACTCCGGGCGCGACTTCGGTCTGCTCGATTACCAAATGCGACCCGCGATAGGCCTTGCCGACCACGCCGCCGACGACGCCGAAATCACTATTGAGTTCAGCTTCGATGCGCGCGACATGCTCGGAGGCTTCGTCCACCCAGAGCGTCGCGGTGGTATGCGAGAAAATTTCAGTTTCGCGCGAAGTCGCTTTGAATTTTGGATTCGGGTCCATGTGGATTTTGATCAACGTGCGGCCATCGCGCGATTCGCGGCCGATCCAGGAGAACATGTACCCATTCCGCGCGGAAGCCACGAGGTCGGCGCGATCCTTCAAATGGCGTTGGTATTTTTCAATGTCGCGTTTTGATTTTGCGTTGGCCGGGTCCGTGACGATTTCGAGCGCGCGCTCGACGCTCACGATCTGCGCCTGATAATCGGCGGCTGGGACAGGGTGCCCATGGTCTTCCACGAGAACGCGCCAACCGGCGCCTGTACCGATGGGGATTACTCGATAGGTTTTGTCCACCGCGGGCGCGGTATCGGATGCGTGTTCGCGGGTCTGACGGCGCTCAATACGTTGATAGAGGGGTAGCGCGGCGTCATCGGCGAGTTGATTGGCGACCACGCGGTCAATGAAGGCGCTCAGTTCGGCGTTGGTCGGCGGAGCGTCACTCGCAAGTGAAGCAGCGCCGGGAGCCGGGTGCTGAGCCGCAATGGCGCGTCCGACCAAAAGGCTGCCTGCGAGCATGGCAGTAAGGATTGCGGACAGGAAAAAAGGGCGGCGCATAGCGGCGTTCCAAGAGAGGTCAGAGGCCATACTTTAGGATTCAGCGCCTTCCGAGTTAGGTTGCCAGGCGGCGGATCGATAATCCAGCTACTATTGTAGCTGGAACAGCGGTTTGAGCGGGGCCAAACTGCCCATTGCTCGATGCGAGGCCGAGGCCTCGGCAAGAATCGAACAGGCTGGCCGTGCCGGATACACGGCAATGCGCTGTCAATGCGGCCTGTAACTTCCTGAAACCAACACCCTTCCGGTTTTTCCGGCTAACAGGAAACATTTAGCGGTGTCTAATCGTTTTAATAGATAGAGGATTCGGTCGGGTCACGCAAAGGCAATGAACACAAACCGTCCATTGGCAAAGGTGGCGCTGGGGGAGACATTTCGACTGGCGCTGGATGCTTTGCGCGCGCACAAGCTGCGCAGTTTCCTCACTTTGCTGGGCATCATTCTGGCCGTGATGACGCTTGTGGGCGTGATGTCCGTGGTTTCCGGCTTGAACCTTTACATTTCAGATAAGGTTGCGAATCTGGGCGCGAACGCCTTCGTGGTGGACCGCTTCGGCATCATCACCAACTATGACGATTTTCTGAAGGCGCGGAAGCGTCCGATGCTCACCTACGAAGATCTCCAGGCCGTTATCGATGGCGCGAAAATTGTGGAACAGGCAGCGGCTGAAGAGGGCACAACGCTCGATGTCCATAGCGGGAACCAACTCGTGGAGGATGTAAGCATCCAGGGTGTGACGCCGAACTTCATGGAAATCCGCAATATGAGCATCGACCGTGGGCGGATGATGAATGAAGCCGATGAGGACCATCGCTCTCCGGTATGCGTAATCGGCGCTGACATCGCGACGAAACTTTTTCCTAACACAGATCCCATCGGCAAATTTGTTCGTGCGGGCCCAAGGGAATTTCAGATCGTCGGCGTGGCCACGGCGCTGGGAACCGTATTCGGGCAGCCGCAGGATTTGTTTGTGATGGTGCCGTATCACACCTACGAGAAATCGTGGCACACATCGCAGAACTCACTGGATATGTTTGTGCAGGCGCGCACGCCCGAATCCATGGACGCGGCCGAGGACGAAGTACGGACGATTCTCCGCTCCCGGCACCATGCGAAATACAACGATCCCGATGGCTTTGGAATCATCGCGCCGAATTCCATCATGGGATTGTGGGAGGACTTGACCGGCCAAATTTTCAGCATGGCGATCGGGCTGACCATGGTGTTCCTGGTGGTCGGAGGAATTGTGATCATGAACATTATGCTCGCGAGTGTGACGGAGCGGACGCGGGAGATCGGCATCCGCAAGGCGCTGGGAGCGCGGAAGACGCACATCGTGATGCAATTCCTCGTCGAGGCCGCGGTGCTGGCCGCGGTCGGCGGCGCGATTGGGATCGGGATGGCGTATTCGATCGCCTGGTTCGTGAGAACCGTGCTGGAGTTCCCGATGTCCACGCCGATGAGCGCCGTGATTCTCAGCTTGATTCTTTCCACCGGCGTCGGTCTTTTCTTTGGAATTTACCCGGCTATGCGCGCTGCGCGGCTGGACCCGATTGAAGCGTTGCGGGCGGAAGTATAAGGAAACCGGATCATGGCTCAGGACTTTCGCGAAAACTTAAATCTTGCGATGGACACACTGCGGGCGCACAAGCTCCGCAGCTTTCTCGCCGTGTTCGGAGTGGTGATCGGCGTGGGCGTGGTGATGTTTGTAGTAGCCGTGATCCAGGGGTTCCGGCAAAACGTGGTGGACAGCATCAGCTCCTTTGGCGCGGATACCGCCTTTGTGAGCCGCTTCGAGCAGGGACCCTCGGCGGGGCGGCGCCCGAAAGAAGAGCGCGAGCGGAAGCCCCTCACATTGGAAGACGGCGACGCCATCCGCGCTTCCTGCCCGGCCGTAACGGCGCTGACTTCGTGGGTCCAATACTGGGACGTTAACCATCAGGTCCGGTATCAGGGAAACATCGTGAACGGCCCGGATTTCCGCGGAGTTGAGCCGATCTATCAGATGGTGTACGCAAACGCGACCCTCAAAGAAGGACGCTTCTTCACCGAGAGTGAAAATGAGCACCGCGCAGACGTAACCGTTCTCGGCGAGGATACGGCGAAGGCTTTATTCGGGGAATTGCCGGCTGTGGGCCGCGAAGTGTTGCTGGATGGCGGTTCAAGTTTCCGCGTGATCGGCGTGATGGACAGGCCCAAGGGTGGGTTTGGCACCAGCGATGAAGACCGCCGCTTGCTGATTCCGTTTCAAACTTTCAAAAAAATCTATCCGGCGGCATACGAGATTTCGATCCGGTTCCAGGCGAAGGACAAGCAACTCGATACCGCCGTCGATCAGGCCCGCGAGGTCCTGCGCCGCCGCCGGAAGGATCCCTACGACAAGCCGGACAGTTTTTCGATCTCGACTTCCGCGGAGCAAATCCAGCAATTTGACGACATCGTTGGGATGGTAGTGCGCGCTACGTTTGTGATCGCTTCCATCGGGTTATTGATTGGCGGCGTGGGCGTAATGAACATTATGCTTGTGAGCGTGACCGAGCGGACCCGCGAAATCGGCGTGCGCAAGGCCATCGGCGCGCGCAGGCGCGATATCACTATGCAGTTCCTTTTTGAGGCCATGACTCTCACCGGCATGGGCGGATTGATTGGCGTGGCGACCATTGAGACTTTGGTTGCGGCAATCCGCCAGTGGACCGCCTGGCGAGCAATCGTCCCTATTTGGGCAGTCATCCTGGCCATCAGCGTTTCCGTCAGCGTCGGACTCGTCTTCGGAGTTTGGCCTGCGGTGAAGGCCTCGCGGTTGGATCCTGTCGAAGCGCTACGTTACGAATAGCTCAAGCAGAAAATTCCATCTCCAATTGAATTGAAAAATGATTCAGCGCTGGGTTGGCGGGACGGTCTGCCCCGCAAGGGAAGGATCATTCGCAAGCGTGGTGGGGAAAGCTTCGACGTAGCGCTCGAGATTTGGAAACAAGTGGTTCCAGTAGTGGAACGCATTCATCTCCGCCACAGCCTGATCCGGCGTCCAGTGGTCGTACGCGATCCGGTAGAGCGCAATCATTGTTCCGGTGCGGTCGGCGCCGCGCTCGCAGTGGACGAAAATCTTCTTTCCCGTGTTGTCATTCAAGGTTGAAAAAAACGCGGCAACTTTTTCGCGGGAAGGGTTCTTGCTCGCGCTCCACGGGATGCTCACGAAGGTCATCCCCTGCGATTCGACGCCTTTCTTTTCCCACTCGATGCTGTTGGCGTCGTCGCGGAAATCCACGATCACACCGATCCCAAGTTTCTTTAACTCAGGCAGCGCTTCGAGGCGCGGCTGCGCTCCGCGGTAGAGCATGCTATTGACGCGCGCCGCGTTCGCGATTCCCTGAAGGTTTATCTTTTCCGCGGAATCGGCCGGCAGCGGCGCTTGCCGCGCGGACGTCGTGGAAAGGACGAAAGCAAATGTGATCGCGGCGGCGAATAGCGCGGCGGCGAACCCAATGGCCCGGCGATGAACGAAATGGAATTGCGGGGTCTTCATCTGAGAAAAGGAGGGGCACCCTTCATGCTAGTCATTGGATGCTGAAACGTCAAACAAAGGTGGTTGCTTCAATGCGGTTTTGATACCGGGTGCGCAACGGACAAAAAAATGAATTAGTTCTTTGGCGCCGCTGTCGGAGCGGCCGCCCCGGTCAGGATCCCGGGGTCGCTCGCAAGCAGCGCCGGGAAGGCCTCAACGTAGTGAGCCATATGCGGAAAAAGATGTTTGTGATAGTGGAAGTCATTCATTTCCGATTCGGCCTGTTCCGCTGTCCAGTGGTCGTGGACGATGCGATAAAGCGCGACCATCAAACCGGTGCGGTCGCCTCCTTGCAGGTCGTTCAGGAAAATCTTCTTCCCGTCGTTGTCCCGCAAGGTCGCAAAAAACAAGACAACGGTACTGCGCGGTGGATCATGCGCCGCATTCCATGGAACGCTGATGAATGTCATGCCCGCGGATTCGACGAGATCCTTCTCTTTTTGGATGTCGTGATTGCCGTCGAGGAAACTCACAACTACTTCAATCCCCAGCTTCTTTAACTCGGCGTACCCGTCCGCCTTCGGCTGTGCCCCTCGATAGATATTGCCGCTCACACGCGCGGCGTCATTCAGTCCCGGAGCCGTGATCAACTCCGCGGGATTAGGAGGCGGAGCGGGATTGGTCTGCGAGGCCGGACTCGCCGGAGGAGTATCCTGTGCACTTGCACTGGACGCCGTCAAGCAGAACGCAACCGTGGCGGCAAAAAGTCCAGCTTTGAGCCACGCGGCCCGGCGACTTGCTAAATTCCTGCGCTGCATCATCATCAGTCCAAAGGAGTTGCGTCCCAATGCTAAGAAATTGACCTTGTAAATGTCAATACTGAGCCTGCCAAAAACACATGAGAAGCGCTTTCAGAGGATTGTGCCGAATTGGGAACCCCACCACTACAAATAGACACATGTTTCCTCTTTGACCAAACATTTTGCGTTTTTTGTGCACTTCCCTCTTGACAGGATTTCTTTGATTGATGATACTGCGTCCCCAGATTCGGGGGACCCGTGGAGCGGCGCGCAGGAGTTCCGGCACCCACGCTTCTGCAAAGTTAAGCGCCACGCAGCCTGCCCGGTAGGAAACGGAGACATTTGACGGGAAGAACTCCCGCCGCCGGTTCAACCCAGCTCACGAATCGGCGCTGAAGCGATTCCGCAGAGCGTAAGAACCAAGCGGATTCGCGTGGGAGTGGTTTTCGCTTTTTGCCGGTTTTTGTTGCCCAGGGAAAATCGAATCAAGTAGTGCCTGACGGAGAATCGGGTACTGCGCCCCTGCCTCTGGTAGGGGTAAAATAGAGGGGTTCCGCCATCCGCGCGGGGCTTCTCACAAATGCGCGGAGGCGGACCATGGCGGAAGTCAGAATGGCTCTCAATAAAGAAGCGCTGCATACGGCTGTACAAAATCCCACCGAGGTCCGTCCAAAAACAGGTCTCGTATTCAATCGCCATTATACCGATGGAAGGATTTCGCCATTCGATGCCGTCGAGTGGGAGCAGCGCACCGCGCAAATCGGCAACGAAAAGGGACAGGTAATTTTCAAACAGGAAAACATCGAGGTTCCAAAGAATTGGTCGCAGACGGCGACCAACATTGTTGCCTCAAAATATTTCCACGGCAAGATCAATACCCCGGAGCGCGAGACCTCTGTGCGGCAATTGATCGGCCGCGTGGTGGACACGATCGTTGGCTGGGGCGCGCAGGGCGGATACTTTGCGAACGCCGCTTCGCAGGATGCATTCCGCGACGAGCTGGCGCACCTCCTCGTCGAGCAGAAAGTCGCGTTCAATTCGCCGGTGTGGTTTAACGTCGGCGTGCAGGCGAAGCCGCAGTGCTCGGCCTGCTTCATCAACTCCGTGCAGGACGACATGGCCTCCATCATGGGCCTCGCCAAGACGGAGGGCATGCTTTTCAAGTGGGGCTCGGGCACCGGGACGAATTTTTCGTCGTTGCGCGGGAGCAAGGAGATGCTTTCCGGCGGGGGCATTGCCAGCGGCCCGGTGAGCTTCATGAAGGGTTTTGACGCTTTTGCCGGCGTCATCAAGAGCGGCGGCAAGACGCGGCGCGCGGCGAAAATGGTGATCCTGAACATGGATCACCCGGACATCGTCGAATTCATCGAAAGCAAAATGAAGGAAGAGCGCAAGGCTCAGGTGCTGATCGAGCAGGGTTACGATCCCGCGATTGACGGCGAAGCGTACTCCTCCATTTTCTTCCAGAATGCGAACCATTCCGTGCGTGTGACGGACGAATACATGCAAGCCGTGGAAGAAGACCGGGACTGGTGGACCCGCAACGTGACCGACGGGACGCCCGCGGCGCAATATCGCGCGAAGGATTTGTTGCGCATGGCCGCGGATTCCGCATGGCATTGCGGCGATCCCGGGATGCAATACGATTCAACGGTCAACAGGTGGCACACCTGCAAGAAGACGGCGCGAATCAACGCGTCTAATCCTTGCTCGGAATACATGTTCCTGGACGACACAGCGTGCAACCTGGCGTCGCTAAACCTGATGAAATTCACAGGGACATCCGGACAATTTGACGTCGAAGGATTCCGCCACGCGGTGGATGTGACGATCACGGCGCAGGAAATTCTGGTGGACAACGCCAGTTACCCGACGCCGAAGATCACCGAAAACTCACACAACTTCCGTCCGCTGGGACTTGGCTATGCGAACCTGGGCGCGCTGCTGATGTCCATGGCGCTGCCCTATGACAGCGACGGGGGCCGCGACGTTTGCGGCGCCATCACCGCGCTGATGACAGGCGAGGCGTACGCGCAGTCGGCGCGCATCGCGGAAAAGCTCGGCCCCTTCGCAGGCTACGAAAAAAATCGCGAGCCGATGCTTGACGTAATTCGTCTGCATCGCGATTCCCTCAGTCCCATCAAGCCGGAAAATGTGCAGCCAAGTCTGTTGAAGGCCGCGCAACAAGCGTGGGATGACGCTCTCAATCTGGGTGAGAAGCACGGCTACAAGAATTCGCAGGTCAGCGTGCTCGCGCCAACCGGCACAATCGGCTTCATGATGGATTGCGATACCACGGGCATCGAGCCCGATCTCGCCCTCGTGAAATTCAAGAGGCTCGTGGGCGGCGGCGTAATCAAAATTGTAAACAACACCGTGCCGGAAGCATTGCTGCGGCTGGGTTACACGCCGGAGGAGATGGAAAAAATCGTCGCGCACGTGGATAACACGGGATCGGTCGAAGGCGCTCCGGGATTGAAGCCGGAGCACTTGCCGGTGTTCGATTGCTCGCTGGAATCCGCTGTGGGCGGGCGCTCGATTTCCTGGCATGGCCACCTGAAAATGATGGCGGCCGCGCAGCCGTTTCTCTCCGGCGCGATCAGCAAGACCATCAATATGCCCGAAGAATCCACCGTTGAAGAGGTGATGGAAGCCTACGTGGACGCTTGGAAGTTGGGGCTGAAGGCCGTGGCGATTTACCGGAACAATTCAAAGAAGTCACAGCCGCTTGCCGCCGCGGGAGCGAAGAAGGACGAGTCCGCGAAAGCACAAGAGTCGCCGCAAATTCCAGCCGCACAGCAGCAGGAATTGTTCGTCGGCATGCAGCGCCACCGTCTGCCCGACGAACGGAAGTCGCTCACGCACAAGTTCTCGGTAGCCGGTCACGACGGCTACATTATCGTCGGGATGTATGACGATGGCGCGCCCGGCGAAGTCTTCATCAAGATGGCGAAGGAAGGCTCAACACTTTCCGGTGTGATGGACGGCTTCGCGCTGGCGATGTCCATCGGCTTGCAATACGGCGTTCCGCTGCGGGCGCTGGTGGATAAGCTGGTGAATACCCGCTTCGAACCATCCGGATTTACGCGCACGCCTGAAATTCGAATGGCGTCTTCTGTCCTCGACTACATCGCCCGCTGGCTCGGCTGGAAATTTATTTCGATGGACTACATCAAGGCGGGCGACGCCACGCCGAAACCTGAAGAAATAGACTATGGCAAGACAAGCGATGAGATGATCCTTGACAAGAGCGCGGTGGTGAAAGACGGGCGCAAAGTTGTTTTCGGAGACGCACCAACGTGCAGCAACTGCGGAATGCTCATGACGCCGAATGGAAGCTGCTACAAGTGCAGCAATTGCGGCGGAACCAGCGGCTGCAGCTAGCACGGCTCACTCAACAGAATTGAATGTGGGGCGCGGTTAAGACCGCGCCCCGTTTTGTTTCTTGGCGAACCGTCGCCTACGCGGGATTCACTCTTTCGAGGCTTCTTCAGATGGTCGCTCTTCTGAATTTTTTCTGGCCTCGTCCCAACATTCCCGGAACACGTCGTGTCCAAACTTTTGCTTTGCTGCTGCGGCACTCACTTCATCATAGCCTTCAACGTAGGACATCAATGGCTCGGAGACGATGCAACCGGCGACTGCACGTAGTTCGATACCATAGCGTTCCTTTAAGAGCCGGGCATACTCAGGCCGCTCACTGGGTGGCGCCCCATATGTGAGGATTGCGTATTGCCCTCGGCGTATCTTTGAGTAGCCTGCCAAACGACCCCGAACAGAAGCTGAGGCAGACCATCCCGCCGCCAATGCAATGACGGCGAGAAGACCTGCGATCGTCGTGAGCGCTTTGTGCTTGAGGACAAATGCTTTCATGTTGGGAATTCGCTTGGCCGCTGGCCTAAGGGGCTTCACTAATAAGACGTTCTTTCCGCACGAATGGTTCGTTCCGCAATCCCTTGCGATATGCCGAAAAGCAGAAAGGGGATCCATGGCGGATCCCCTTTCGCGACACCCCAAGACCTTGCCGGGCAGTAGACAGGCAAGGCCACCCCGGGAAACGATATTTGTTGTATATATATGAGCAAGCGGTTTGCCACGCCATACAATAGTTTTCCAACGCCCCTAACTACCAGAGTGCATTGAGTTTACGGGGATTCCACTTAAAATCGCGGGCGGCGATTGCGAAGAGCCGATACCGTTTTTCACAGATACAACACGCGTCGCCTATGTTAAGCGGAAAGTTGCAGGGAGAAATTGCCGGCGACCAGTAGTTGGATAAGATTCTACGCTCCGATGGCGGCCTGGATTGCGGACGCGATCACGCTGGCCCATCGCTCGACATCCTCGGAGCGCTCGGCTTCCACCATCACACGGGCCTTCGGCTCCGTGCCCGAGTAGCGCAGCACGACGCGCCCGGAATTGCCCAGCGCCTTTTCGGCGTCCCGGAGAGAGCGCGCGACCTCCGGCAGTGATTCGAGCGGCGGCTTCGAGCGCACTTTTACGTTGCGGATGGTTTGCGGAAAGACCTTAAGCCCCGCCACGAGTTCATCGAGTGGCCCGCGCAGTGCGACAAGGCTCGCCATCTTGAGAGCGGTCAGCAGGCCGTCGCCGGTGGTCGCGTCGTCGAGAAAAATGATGTGGCCGGATTGTTCGCCGCCAAGGTTGCACCCGCTGCGGAGCATTTCTTCAAGCACGTAGCGGTCGCCGACTGGAACACGCGTGAGTGTAAGTCCTTCTTTTTCGAGCGCGCGCTCGAGGCCGAGGTTCGCCATCGTCGTGCCGATGACTCGTCCATTTTTGAGATGCCCGGCTGATTTCAAATAGCGCGCCGCGGCGAGCAGGACGCCATCACCATCCACAAATTTTCCCGAGGCGCTCACAAAGAGCGCGCGGTCGGCATCGCCGTCAAAGGCCACGCCAAGCGCCGCCCCTTCGGTGATTACGCGTTGCTGCAACGCTTCGGGATGCAGCGAGCCGGAATCTGCGTTGATATTCCGGCCGTCCGGCGCGTTATGGATTGCGATGACCTTTGCTCCGAGAGCGCGGAAAAGTTGCGGCCCGAGCTTGTAAGCCGCGCCGTTCGCGCAATCGAGCACAATTTTCATATCCACAAACCTCGCGCCGGGAAGAACGCCTCCGCGGAGAAACTCGATATATTCTTCATCGAGCTTGGGATCGGCTTCGAGCCATTCCGCTTTTCCGGGCTCGATTGTGCCGCCGAGGATTTCTGCTTCGAGTTGCTCTTCCAATTCGTCCGGGAATTTCATTCCTTCAAAAGAAAAAAGCTTCACGCCGTTATCGTGAAAAGGGTTGTGCGAAGCGGAGATGACCGCGCCGGCGGAAAAATTTCTGCGGCGCACGAGGCATGCGACTCCCGGCGTGGTAATGATGCCGGCGGAAGCCGTGGCGACTCCGGCGGAAGCGAGGCCCGCGGCAAGTTCGCCGGCGATGTGCGGCCCGGATTCGCGCGTGTCCATGCCGATCAGCACGGGGCCGCTGTGCGCGGAATTGCGCGGCGCCCCTCCATTGGGACGCAGATAGCGCCCCAGCGCGCGCCCGGCGCGGAAAAGCGTGGCGTCGTCCAGCGGAAATTCGCCGGGGACACCACGGATGCCGTCGGTACCGAATAGTTGTTTGGCCATGCGAGAAGTGCGCTCGAAATCCTGGCGAGCCAGTCTAGCATACGAGTTGAAGCGCTCAATGGAGTGAGGGATCGGATGAAACGAATCCTGCAACTCGGGGCTTGGAGAGGTTCGTCCCCCAATGGCGGCCTTTCGCCAGTTCAGTGATGACCCGATGCGGAAGGCAGCGAGCGGACATAATGCACAAGGCTCCAGATTTCATCGCTCGAGTGGGCGTTGCCGAATCCGGGCATTCCGGAGAGACGGATGCCGCCATGTATGACGGTGAACAGCTCTGCATTTGTGTACTGCTGCACGTCGCCCGAGGCGAGTGATGGCGCTACCGGGCTGAATGAATTGCCAAGCGGCGTGGGCGTGCGCCCGTCATACCCGTGGCAGCCGGCGCAAAGCGAGCCGTAGAGAACATGCCCATCGGACTGGTTGTCTTTCGTGTCCGGCGGCTCGGCGGGCAGCGGTTGCTGTGCGGCGCGGGCGATCAGCCGGTGCCTGGCCTGTGTGGCTAGAAAAGTTTCCACCCGGCCCGGCGGGTTATCGACCGCGCTGATGTTGAAGTGCATGAACGCAAAATACGCGCCGATGCAGATGACCACAATCACAAGGAAAAGGATGGAGAAGATTCGTCCCAGCATCAGGCAATGACCTCGTTTTCAGAACCGCGATTCGCGCAATTCGATGCGCACATTGTATCTTGCGGCGCGTGTTTATTTTTTGCCGCGCAGCCGCGCCACCAGCGCGGGAAGGTCCGCCCCTTCTTGAAACAGGCGGATGGCGGCGATTCCCGCCGCGCCCGCCGAAAAACATTCCGCGGCATTTTCTTCGTTCACACCGCCGATGGCAAGCACCGGAATCTTCAAGTTTCGAGAAACTTCCGCCAAATTTTCGATCCCTTGTGGCGCCCCGAATTCGGCCTTCGATGGCGTCGCAAAAACGGGCCCGAAGAAAATGTAATCCGCGCCGTCGCGCTCGGCCGCCCCCGCGGCCTCCAGCGAATGGCAGGAAGCCCCAATCAGAAAATCGCTCGGCAGGATGCCTCCCGCGCGCGCAGCGTTTACCGCGGCAACGGGCAATGATTGCCCGCCAAGATGGACTCCGGCTGCCCCCGCCGCAAGCGCCACATCCAGCCGGTCATTTACTAGAATTCTTCCATTTGTGGTCCCAAATCTGCCGGAAACTCTGCATATATTAATTTTGCTCTTATCACGCTCCGGTGCCCCAAACTCCGGTTTTTCAGCCACTGCTGACTGAGCGAGCGCGAGCAATTCGCGCGTGGGCAGCTCTTTTTCGCGGATTTGAATCCAGTCCACTCCTGCCCGTGCTGCCTGGGAAACAAGCGCGGCGAGATCTTCTGATGTCTGTTTTCCGCGATTCGCGAGCGCCTTGCGATCCGTGACGTAGCAAAAAATGGGAAATTGATTTATTGACTGGCGCATCGCGCTGCTTTACTGCCCAACTGGTTCAACGGGGCGGCGAAGAAGGCTGATGGCCACGAGGATATCCAGAATCCCGAGGCCGGAAACCGCGCCGCGTATCGCTGGATGCAGCAGGATGTGAATCAGATCGGGGTAGTGGTCCAGAAAATAGTTGTGCTCCCAATACCGCAGCCAGGGCAGGGCGATCAGCCCAATTCCCAGCTCCATCAGAATCAACACGATAAGTACGCGGAGGAGACGATCCATTTTTTTGTTGGGCTAAGGCTCGAAAATCATCGGTGCCGGAGCGAGCCGATGCGTTCGGAGATGTCGCGGTAATCTATATTCATCGCGTAGACCTGTTGATAGCTTTTGAGGGCCGCATCCGACTGGCCCGCCAATTCCTGCGCCACTCCCAGGTCATAAACCAATGCGAGGACAGCATCCTGATCGAGGCCCGGCGTTTTCAATGCGCGCTCGTACCAGAACGAGGCGATCTCCGGCTGGCCCTTATCTATAAATGCCAGCGCAAGCAGCGTACAACACTGCATGGCATAACGGAAGTCCCTGCCGCGGTCGTGTGCCTGCATCACTTTTTGGAATTCGCTGATGGCCTCTTCGAGCAAGCCCATCTCACGGTAGGCCACTCCAAGGTTGTAATGCGTCTCGGGGTCTTCATCCATCTGCAGCTCGTCAAGTTCCTTGCGGAATTCATCGAAAATTTCGCCCAGCGGCCCGCCGGTATCGGATGGCAGCGCGGCCCGTTCGCCGGGCGCGCCGGGTGGTTGCGCCGAGCCGTTGGAGGGCGCAGGTAGTTCGGTGACCGAACCGCCATCAAAGGCGGCGTTCAACTCGGCGGTCAAGTCGCCAAGTGGGCTTTTGCTCTCCGTGGTCTGATGCGCTGGAGGACGAATCGGCGAAACCCTCGCGAGCCCCGAGGGCGAAAGCGCTTCTTCCACAAGCTCCAGTTCATATTCAACAGGCTCGGGCTCGGCTTGTTTTGGCGGGCGAAGGGGTTGCGGCGGCGATGCGCGCAATTCGGGCGCTTGCGTATCCTCAGCACGTGCTGCGTGGGCAGGCGCTTCGGGCGCTTCGCCTTGCTTCACCACTTGATTCGAGATGGCGGCCCATTCATCGGACGTGCCAGCCTCTTGCCCGGTGGATTCGGCAGGCCTTGCGGCTGCTGCCTCCGGGGCGCCGGAAATGGCCGCCCACTCTTCGGAAAGGTCCACTTCCTGGACCGTGGACTCAGCCGTCTTCCTGGTGGAAGCCTCCGGGGCGCCGGATGCAGCGCCCACTTCTTCCACGAGTTCATTTTCACCCGGCGCGGCGATGGAAAACTCCGCGTCGGACGACGGGATTTGGAATTCAGCAGGCGGTGCTGGCGCAGCCGATGGCGCTGGTGCAGGCGGCGGTTCGGGTTCGAGCGCCGCGGCGCGTTGGAAGCGGCGGTGCAATTCAGCGAAGCGTTCGGCGCTCGCAGTGTCGTCGCGTTCGGTGTAAATCCGCGAGAGTTTTTCAGCGAGTTCCGCGGTGCGTTTGCTCTGCCCCGCGCCCAGCGACAAATCGAGAAGTTTTTCAAGCGCCGGCGTGTAACGCGGCGCGCGCTCCAGCACGGTTTCGAGCAGGTCAATCGCCTTCTGAGTCAGGCCGTAACTTGAAAAGAGATCCACGTCGGTGAGTGCGACCGTGACGAAATGTTGCGTCTCCTCATCGAGCGGCGGCTCTTTCGGTTTTTCCGGAGCGACGGCGGCTCTTCGGCCATTGGAGGCACGGCTTCGGAATGTTCGAGCGGTTGCAGTCCAAGGCGCGAGCGCACCGCTTCAAGATTCTGTCGAAGCGTCTGGTCTTCGGGCGAGCGCTCGAGGAGTTGCTCGTAAATTTCGCGCGCGCGATCCAGATTTCCCCCTGCGGCCGCGGCCTGCGCGAGGTGCGCAAGCGCCTCGGGAAGGTGGAACGCGTCATTCGCATGCGTGTAAAGCTCCACGATCCATTCGAGCGGCTCGAGACGCCCCGGAAGTTTCGCGGCGGCGGCTTGCAGCATCTTCGCGAGCGCTTCCGTCTCCCCGCTTTCCGCCATCGAATGCCGGAAACGGTTCACTAAATCGAGCGCCGCATCGCCGTCGCCCTTTTCCAGCAGAGACATCGCCGCTTTGCGCGCGAGCGCGTATTTCTTGGGATCGTGCGCAAGGACGCGTAAGCCCAGATCCGATGCGCTGGCCGCGTGGCCGCCTTGAAGGTAAAGATCCATCAACAAATCGGCGGCTTCGTCGCCCGCATCCAGATCCGGCAGCGATTCGAGGAGCTTCGCGGCTTCTTCGAGCTTGCCCGCCCCCCCCAAAACCCGTGCTTGCAGCAGGCGTGCCCCGGCGTTTTCGGGGGCGAGTTCCACGGCGCGCGCGATTAAGCGCGCGGCCTCGTCATATTCCCGCAGCGCGAGGTGGCGCTCTGCACAGACGAGAAATGTTTGCGCGGCGTCCGCTTTCTGTCCCATGGCCAGCTGGACTTCTGCAAGGCGCATCTGCACGCGCAGATTATCCGGCTCGGCTTCGAGCAGCTTGCGCAACAACGCGGAAGCGGGCTCGCGCCGCCCGGCCTTGATGTGCCCCTCGGCGAGCTGGAGAAGCAGTGGACGCGCCTCACTCAGGACGCCCTGCTGGATATACAGTTCCGCAAGGCGCTCCAGCGGCTTCATCTCTTCGGGCGCGAGCTTGGCGATTTTCTTGTAGATCGCGATGGCTTTGGTAAGGAAGCCTTCGCGGATGAACTGCTGCGCGAGCCGCTCGAAAAATTCGATGGCCTTAAAGGTCTCGCCCTTGCGGACGTAGAGGTCGCCGATGGTCATCAGTGTGACCTGATCCGTCGGCTCGTGCCTTAGGATTTGCTGATATTCGGCGATGGACTGGTCAATCTTGCCCTGCGCGAGATTCTTCTGCGCGGCTTCAACGTGTTTGATCTTGCTATAGCCCATCGGCGGCGTATCCCGGCTTTCTGAGAGGCCTGCCTGCTGTCAGACACACGCTGTGCCTGCCAACATGCGGGGCGGCGCGCCGAGCCCGCGGCGGCCGCTAATGGCTGTCACGTCCCGCTAAGCGGGAGCGGTCAGTCCAGAGGAACAAATTTCACGCTAGCACGCGGATAGGGGGTGGTCAACGAATCGTGTGAGGGGACGCCGCGAGGCAGTAATCGCTGTACCGAAGGGCATACCCCGCCCATCAATCCGTGGCGAGGGGGAATGCAGTTTGCGAGGCAGTCGCGGACCAGCAAGTGGATTCGCGCACGGGCGCGAATGAGTGGCGATGCAGTGGCGAAGGCCCGTGCGCGCGCAGCGCGGCGAGATGATCAGCAGTAGCATAACCGCGGTTGTGGCACAGCCCGTAAAGTGGATAGACCGCGTCAAATTCATCCATCAATCGGTCGCGCTCCGTCTTCGCAAGGATGGACGCGGCGGCGATGGAAATCGAGCGGGCGTCGCCGTGGATCAGGGATTTCTGCTCGACCGAGAGCGGCAGCTCCATGCAATCCACCAACAAATAATCGGCGGCCATCGTGAGGCTCGTGACGGCGGCGAGCATCGCCTGGCGGCTGGCCTCATAAATATTCCACGCGTCAATGCGCGCGGCGTCCACCTGCGCGACGGCGAAATCGAGCGCGTGCTGGCGGATGCGGTCGGCGAGCACGGCGCGACGCGAGGCGGGAAGTTTCTTGGAATCGTCAAGGCCAACGATGCGGCGGCGCGGATTCAGGATGACGGCTGCGGCGACCACCGGCCCAAAGAGCGAGCCGCGCCCGGCTTCGTCAATGCCCGCGATGCGCAGCCAGCCGCGCTGTCGCGCGAGCCGCTCGAATCGGGAGCAGCAAAGTCGTGCCATCGGGCGGGGATTTTAGCACGCGGGCGCAAAGCAGGCGCGCTCCCGATATTTCGGGATTGCGCGCACAGCAAAACATTTTCAATTTGAAGGGATTCTTACGCTTGCGTTGAAGTTGCAGGAGCAGCGGCATGCTCGGTCCGCTCGACGCGCTTGATGCGCGCGGCCTTACCCTTGCGTCCGCGCAAATAATAGAGCTTCGCGCGCCGCACGCTGCCGCGCTGCACAACTTCGATCGAGCTGATCATCGGTGAATGCAGCGGGAATACGCGCTCGACTCCGATGCTGAAGCTGACGCGGCGAACCGTAAAAGATGCGCCGGCAGTCTTTCCGCGCCGGCTGATGACCACGCCCTCAAACGGCTGGATGCGTTCCTTATCGCCCTCGCCTTCCTTCAAGCGCACGTGCACCCGGATGGTGTCACCCGGGCGAAATTCCGGGATGTCCTTACGCAGTTGAGATTCTCTGACCTTATCCAGCACGACGCTCATGGCAATTCTTCCTTAGGGTTTGTGGTTCAGACCCGCTCAGGCGGGGCCGGCGATGACGGGACAATCGCTAACTATACCGATTCCGCGTGGGTTTCGCAAATTTAGGCCGCTTGATGGCTAATGCGAAAGGTAGTTACACGTTGTGAGGCGGCAGATTATTTTCGGGTAGCATCATACCCTCCCGGCTGTAAGGATAATGGATGCTGAGACTTACTTGCTTCAGGTGCCCTGATATGGCCCCCTCCCCAATCGCGCACCTTGACGGGAGATTTTATTTGCGCGCTGTTCATATCTTTATCGTAGCGGCGATTCTTGCTCTATTAGCGGGCACGATGCAGGCGCAGCAGTCGGGGAGCAGCGCCGGTACGCAGACATCGCAATCAGGTTCCAGCACGCAGACAAATCCGCCCGCGGCGAATACTCCACCGGCATCATCAGCTCCCGCGCCGCAGAGCACCGATTCGGATGCAACTCAGTCCAAGCGCATTCTTTGGGTCATCCCGAACTTCCGGTCCGTAAGCGCCAACACAAAACTTCCGCCGCTTTCCGTCAAAGAAAAATTCGTAATGGCGTCGCAAGACAGTTTCGATTATTCAGGCTTCATCCTGGCCGGAATGATCGCCGGGTACAACATGGCCACGGTTTCATCGCCGGAATTTCATCAGGGCGCCGCTGGATACGGGCAGTATTACTGGCATTCGTTTGTGGATGAAGCCAATGGAAATTACTTCACCGAAGCAATTGTTCCCACACTGACGCACGAAGATCCCCGCTACTACACGCTCGGCCACGGAGGATTTTTCCGCCGCTCCGGCTACGCAGTCACCCGGTTACTCATCACCCGAACGGATTCCGGCGGCAGCTCTTTCAATTATTCGGAAATCGCCGGAAACCTCGCGGGCGCGGGCCTTTCCAATGCCTATTACCCCGCGGTCGAGCGCACATTCGGCAAGACCGCCGAAAAATGGGGCACGCAAGTCGGCGTTGACGGCATCGCGGACGTGCTGAAAGAGTTCTGGCCGGATATTCGCCGCTCTCTTTTTCATCAGTGATCCCGCCAGCTCAAACGCCGACGCTTGCCGCCGGCGAAGGGATTTGGTAGCCTTCCCGCGAAAATCGATTTTTCGTGCTTTTGAAGGGGATGTGCCATGGCCTTTTGCGGCAAGTGCGGTGCCCCGGTTCCGGACGGAGCGGCTTTCTGCCAGCGTTGCGGCCAGCCCGTCGCGGCGCCACAGGCTCCCGCTCCGGCCGCGCGACCCATAGCCGCTCAAGGTGAGGCGGCGCGGCAGGCAGGCGCTCCAACCGGCATCGGACTCCCTCCAGCCATCGCCGCGATCTTGACGCCGATGGGTCTTTTTCCGCTGGCCGCAACCATCGTCTGCTGGTTTTGCTGGTTCGAGCTGCCCGGCGCGTCCGTTTCCCTGTCTGTTTCCCAACTGCCTGCGGCCACGATAAGCGCCACGTTTTGGCAGGCGCTGGGCTTTGATCCAACCAACATGACGAACACGAATTTCGGCAGCGCGGGCATCGTTGGCGTTCTCATCGTCTTATGTCTTTTGGCGCCGTTCGCCGTCCCATTCATCGCGAACAAATCGGCGCGCCTTTTATATGCAGCCCCGTTGCTTGCCTTCATCATCAACGTGGCCACGGTGGAGCACTTGTTCAGCGCGTTCCATCAATTTCTAACGACTCAATACTTCAACATGGCCGACCAAGGCGTGATTGCGAATACGTCGCTGGGGATCGGAGCGTATCTGGCGGGACTGGCGAGTCTCGGCGCCGCCTACGGCGTCGTCACGTCTTCGACGAATCCAAAGCTCGCAAACCTCGTGGCATCCGTGCTTCGGCCCGCGCG
This sequence comes from uncultured Acidobacteriota bacterium, assembly GCA_963737185.1. Taxonomy (GTDB): domain Bacteria; phylum Acidobacteriota; class Terriglobia; order Acidiferrales; family UBA7541; genus DASTCZ01. The sequence continues at coordinate 231,046 of CAVTRS010000024.1, forward strand.
CGCCGCCGCCCCGAACACGCCACCCGCACACGTTGCACCGCCTCCGCCGCATGCGCCCGTGCCACCGGCCGCGCCTCCGATTGTTGCGCCGCCGGTCGCTCCTGTGGTCGCTCAGAGCGCCGATTTCTGTCCCAAATGCGGAAGGCCGCGCGCTGCCGGAGCTAAATTTTGCGATGGCTGCGGAGCCCGATTCGCCCCTATTTCCGAGTGGTAGCCCCCCACCCCCCTATATTTTCGTAAGAGTGTGATTCTAAAGGGGTTACGGCGTCGATGGCCGTTAAGAGTATGATTCTTAAGGACTTACGGTGTTTCACTTGTAGTATACTAAGCATATTAAAATCAGCGAGTTACAGTGACCAGTGTCTAGTGGCTGCTAAGAGTGTGATTCTAATGGACTTAAAGTCCTTTAGAATCATACTCTTACGGGCATCATGCGGACAGCGAAAAAGCGGTCTCAGCAGGGGCGACATTTCCCATTTTGGAACTCATTCACGGGATGCGTGCCAGAAACTGGGAAATATGTTACCATAACGTTATGACGAAAGTCAAGCGAAATATAAGAATATTTGGGGGATCTTCAGTTTTGGCATATCGCGGATCGTTGGCCATCGGTTTGCTGCTCACCGCTGTGCTGCGCGGCAGCGTGATCTGATAAAAAGAGCGCCCTTTCGACTTGTGGGCCAGAACGTCTTCCTACTGAGTCGGATTTGCACTCTTAGGAGTTTGTGCATGCTGACGCCTTCAATTAGGATTATCATTCTCGCGAAATACAAGGGCACATGAAAGCAGCCACAGCAAGAAGCCTCACTTTCGCCATTTCCGAAACGGGCGTTCCTCCGAACTTCAATCGTGCGTTGCTCACAGCCATGGCTTTCACTTACCGCGACGAACTGCGGTCAGTGCCTTCTACTTTGAATCGAGCGAGGCTCCTCAATGCCTCGGCGAGAGTTCTGTCAGAACTCTCGTCACAGGTACAGCGACAATTCTCCGAATGGCTCAAACAGCTTGATCCAAGCGAATTTCAGGGGTTAGTTGGGGCTGCGGCCGTATTTGCGAATTCTCCGCGGGAGCTTTTCAATAATCTGGCGAATTCTTTGTTTGATGAGGAAGTCGCTAAAACAAAAGGTGCAATTTTTACTCCACCTTGGCTTAGCGACCGTCTTGTTCGCGCTGCTTATGGCCTTTGGAAAAAACTAAATGTAGGTAAAGAGCCCGCCGTGGCTGCGGACTTAAGCTGCGGGCCAGGGAGTTTCCTCTGGGGTCTCGCATCGCTCATTCCTAAAGGAGCCAGGATAATTGGAATTGATAACTGCCCCGAATATGTTTCGCTGGCGCGACTCCTGACTGCCGAGTCTTCTCAAGTGGAAGTACATTGCGCGGACACTTTGCTTACGCTTCGCTCTTTTGGTCAGTTAAACCTCGGGACAGCCCTTTCAGAAATTCCGTCCAACGGATTCGACATCATTGTTGGAAACCCACCCTATGTTCGATGCCAATCTTTGGATTCGCGGTACTCCAAAGCTTTGAGGGAGATCTATCCGGACTTTACAATTGGCAATTTTGACCTCTCCAACCTTTTCTTAGCCCACACGCTTGAAGCCCTTGCACCTGGGGGAGTCGGCGCTCTGGTTATTTCGAGCAAGTTTATGAACTCGAAATACGGGGCTGATATTTGTAGAAGAATTGGAAGGCATGCAAGGCTCATCGAAATAGTCGATTTCGGCGATGGACAAGTGTTCGGGGGTCGAACGACATATACGTGTACTTTAACGTTCGCGAAGCTCGCGCCGCAGGGCGCATGCAAAGTCCTTCGGTTTCCCCCTGGACTCAAATGGTCCAATGGCGATTCACATTTGTCGAGTGCAGAAACAGTTGAAATTCCTGCAGCTCGGTTCCAGTCAGCCCCGTGGGACCTCAGCTCTGGAATCAATGATGAAGTCATGCGCTTAATGCGGCGGCCTGATTGCCTGCTGTTGGAGGAAGTTTTTCCAACTATCAATCAGGGGATAAGGACGGGCGCCAACCAATTTTTTCTAGTTCCAAAATCTATTTCGGCCGCGCTCGACCACCAGTTAATCTTGCCTTATCTCAGCGGGGAAAACATTAGATGCTGTCAGATTCTTTCGCCGGCCTATTCCCTTGTTTGGCCATACAAGTATAACGATGTCGGTGCAGTAGTTGTGATTAGAGAAGAGGAATTATTTAGTTCTTTCCCGCGGACGGCCTCATACCTGAGTGAGTACCGAGATAGTCTGTCGTCGCGTGACATCGAGCCCGGGTCGCCCTGGTATTCCTATAGTAGGTCCCAGAATTTGGATTTGGCTCACCGACCAAAAATCATAGGAAGAGAGTTAATGCCGCGAGCGGAATTTGCCGCGGATGAGGACGGTAAGTTTGCGATCTGTTCGGGGTACGCCCTGGTGCCGCCCTCGCAAATGCCCAAGCCCGAACTCCGCATGTGGTCTGCTGTAATGTGCACGCCGACTATGGAGTTCCAATTGCGGCATGCCTGTACGCAACTTCATAGCGGCTGGTTTAGGATCCTAAAACATCAATTGAGTACTGTTCGCCTTCCTCCGTTTTCCAAGAGTGATTTGTCGATCGCCATAAAGATTGCTGGTCAGCTGTACGAGAAGCCGACCGACAGCAGCTTACTGGCCGAGCTGGATATCGTAGTGTCACGCGCTTTCGGCATAACTGCTACACAGGGAGCACGGATACAGTCATACGTGGGGGAGCATCACAAGGTATCAACACCAAATGTTCTTTTTGAAGATCACGAACAATTGAAGGGCAATGATCTACGAGAAGATGACGCGACTGGCAGCCTCCCTATTTCGCTTTCCCGAAAAGACAAGGAAAAATACTTTCCTGTTGAATTACCTGAGTATTACAAAATACACGCCGAGCGTGAAGATCTTCGCCAGGCAGTAACATTCGTTAACAACAAGATAAAACCGATACATCGCTGGTATGGCTTCACTCAAGGGTTTTCTGCTGACCTTGTCGCGAACCTCTTTGAAGAGGTAAGGGTGTCCGACAAATCCGTAGTCTACGATCCATTTGCAGGAAGTGGTACGACTCTACTGGCCTGCCAGCAGAGTGGGATTGCGTCATTCGGCGCGGAAATCTCTCCGCTGATGTGCTGGATAACTCGGCTCAAAACAAATAATTGGGACCCAACAGAGTTGATGCATGCCGTTCAAGCACTTGAGGGTGGCACGCTTGTCAATCGAAAATCAGCGCCGCCAGTCTTTGCGAATTTTCTTGCACAGGCGTACTCGCCTGCGATCTTGGACCAGGTTTTTGGTTGGCGTGATTGGATAAGGGAACGGTTTGAGGGGCCTCTCCGTGATTTTCTATTGCTAGGCCTGACGAGCATCCTGGAAGTCGTAAGTCAGTTGCGGAAGCATGGCTCTCATTATCGTTTCCTTAACAAAACCGATAGTGTCGGACTTGCGAAGCTAAATATTCCAGTCATTAGCTCAAGCGCTGAACTTAAGCCGATCCTTGTCGAGCAACTCAAAAAGATGATTGCTGATGTTGAATCCTCGCAGTTTTCGATTTACGCCAGAAGAGCCCAGATCTTTGACATCGATTCTAGGGTCTCTCTTCCGGAGGACATGATAGCAGATGCCGTTATCACTTCTCCTCCATATCTCAATAGGAACATGTACTTTGCGCAGCAAAAAGCGGAATTGGTACTTCTCGATTTTATTCGCAGCTACGATGACTACCGGGCACTTGTTCGCAAGACTTTTAGATCGCACGTTGAAGGTGCCCTTTCGGCTGATGCCAGGTCGAACATTCCTGAAGTGCAAACGATCGTTGATCAAATCGAACTAACTGAGAACAACAATGCCAAGATTCCACACATGGTGTGTGGGTATTTCGAGGATCTACAGAATACTCTGACCACTTTGAGAAAAGCGCTTTCTCCGGGAGCAAGATTGGCATTTGTTGTTGGAAACTGTCGCTGGGGTGGTGTCGTCGTACCCGTGGACCACCTTCTTTCGATGATTGCGGAGAGGCTAGGTTACCAAGCAGAGCGGATCTTTGTTACCCGCCTCAAAGGGAACAGCCCTCAACAGATGCGTAGATTTGGCAGAATTCCAATGCGCGAATCAATAGTTTTACTTCGTTGGAATCCAATCGGATAAGATTACTTCATCTTGCAAATCTGCCCTGGCGCCACGCTGCCCATTTTTTTTCAAAATCAGCCTGTGAAGTCTCGCAATCTAATTCCCTCAGCTTCGCAATCAATTGGTTACGGGGATTGAGCGAAAGGTCCTCCGAAACGAGGGAATCTGCGGCCAAAAGGAAGTCATATCCAGCCCATTGAAGCATATGCATGTATTTAAGTGGTGTTTTCTTGGTGATGCCCCAGTTTCCGTCCAAGACTGATATCCAGAAATAATCCTTTTGCCGGAGCACAATATTTCCATCCTTAATGCTGCCGCGATAGAACAGGCTTCGGGCAAGTTGCTCCTTGGTTCGATTCTGTATGTTTTTTCCGTGGCCTTCGAATCCACCGCCGGTCGACTTAGATTGTATGAATACAGGCCGATTTAGGGCGCGGGAGAATAGGACAAAGTCTTCCGATACTTTTGTGTTGTCTACGTCCGCTCCGCCCAGAGTATGTATGAGTGAAGGTACATCTTCATCTTTGGCAAGTGCTCCCTTGAAACCAAAACGTGCGTGCCTTAACGACAGCTCAACCGCGGCCTCTGCGGGGTTGAAAAAGGAACGAGACTGCCAAAGTGCGTCCCAATCCTCATTCAAGTAACTGGTCCATTCCTTCCCGACCCTTCCGCGCGACTCTTTATGTCGCCTGAAGGCGGTTTCCATGCAGTAGCGAAAGATCTCGTTACCAATATTCTCGGGCAGCTCTCCCTCGCGCCCAGTTTCCGAGATAGCCTCCCACAAGGACTTTCGCAAATTGGAATTAATAGGTGCTCCGTTCCATAATTTTACTTGGCGCCATTCCTTGGTCAGCTGCCTCCAAACCCCATCATGCTTAAGTACGCTCTTCTTGGGATTCTTCTTGATGTCCAAAATCTGCTTGTCGAAATCGTCAGACCAAGCAAAAACTATCCGATCAAAGAAGTAGCTAAATGCCGAGAGTACGTACTTCAGCCAGGTTTCCTTGTTTCCGCCAATCACCAGGACCGAGTGGCAGCCTGGAAAAGCTCCCTTTATCAACATGAGCTCGCCCAATTTGAGTTGGAGCTTGTTCTCGTTGCTGTGTCCTGGGGTGTCTGGCTTGCAATATGTGACGGATACGACAGCGTCTGGGTTCCTCAGATCGGGGAAACAACAATCAACCTGGAGGTCGTATTCGACTTTTTGCTCGTTCGTGAAGTAAACGACCCTTCCGCCCGGCCACGCCAAGGCTGTCGAGACAGCGCTTTCAAGCTCTGGCCCAAATTTCTGTACATATTTCAGGCTTTGGCTTTGTTCTTCGTATGCGGCCATGTGGCTCCCATTCGAGATTTTCGGCAAGTTTAACAGCGGATGTGCGGGAATGGAACACTGCTCCGGCAACTAGTGAGAGAGCCATTAGAGGCCCTTTCGTTCAAGTCTGGTGTTTCGGCCGTCTAGCAATGGACGATGTGTGCGCTCTTTGTAAGTTAGGAGTGCTTTGACATGGAGGGTGTGCCCCTCCTACGCCAAGGCTTCGGAGGGCAGGGGGGTGGCCGGTCGATGCCAGGCGGATGAACTCAGAAAGCCCGTTTCGCAAAAGCGGGAGATTGCGGCTATAATGGCAGGCTCCTGAGGAGGGAATTCGCGTGGTATCGATCCGGTTGGCGAGAATTGGCAAGAAGAAGAAGCCCTTTTACCGTGTGGTGGTGATTGAGAAGACCCGCCCCCGGAATGGCCGTACCCTGGAAGTGGTGGGAACGTACGACCCTTTGCAAAAGCCCGCAGCCATCCTGCTAAAGGCAGAGCGCATCAAGTACTGGTTAGGGTGCGGTGCGCAGCCGAGCGACACGGTTCGCAGCTTCCTCCGCGCTCAAAAGATCGCCTAGGCGCCCCCGCCGCTCGGGGCGCACGGCGAGAGCCGGCGCGCTTCGGGGAATCCCCAGAGAATTCCGGCGCCTGCCTGACAGCAGACAGGGATACACGCTCATGCAGGAGGCGGTGCCATGAAAGAGCTAGTGGAAGCGATTGCGAAGGCGCTGGTGGATAATCCGGATCAAGTTCAAGTGCGCTCCGTGGATGGGGAACAAGTCACCGTGTTGGAATTGCGCGTACACCCGACCGACCTCGGCAAGGTAATCGGACGGCAGGGACGCACGGCGAAATCCATCCGCACGATCCTTGGCGCGGCAGGCATGAAGATGAAAAAACGCCTCACGCTGGAAATCCTCGAGTAGTGATCCCGGAAGCGAACGAACGATTGACACTGGCGCGCGTGGTGCGTCCGCACGGAATCCGCGGCGAAGTTGCGGCAACAATTCTTACGGATTTTCCGGAGCGGCTGACGAAGTTGCGCGAAGTGTGGCTTTGGGATGGGCGCAACGAACCGCGGCGCGCGGAAGTGAGCCAGTGCAGATTTACCACGGCGCGCGGCGGCCACGCCATCATCCATTTTGCGGGAGTGGATTCAATCGAGGCGGCGGAGAAATTGCGCGGGCTTGATGTGCAGGTGCCGCTTTCTTCGCGCACTCCGCTTCCCGCGAGCAGCTATTACATTTCGGACCTCACCGGCTGCGAAGTGTGGGAGAAGGGCGCGAAGCTTGGCGTGGTCCGCGGAGTGCAACAAGTGGGAACGCCGGTGCTTGAGATTGACGCGCCCGAGGGCGAGTTGCTCGTGCCGCTCGCGCAGGAGATTTGCACGAAGATTGATACCGCCGCGCGGCGCATCGAAGTGATTCTGCCGGAGGGACTGCACGAATTGAATCGGCCGATTTTATCTGGAAAGGCAAAGGCTTCCGGGAAGGCAACAGATTCGCGCAAGTCTAAAGCTTCACGCGAGACCGCTGACAAGACCGCACGCAAGCCCATAGCGTAGAATAAGCCGCAATCCATGCGATTCGAGATCGTCACAATATTTCCGGAATTTTTCAGCGGGCCGCTCGAGCACGGAATTATTCGTCGCGCGCGCGAAGCGAATTTGATCGAGGTCCGCGTGCAGGACCTGCGCGAATTCACGCACGATAAGCACCGCACCGTGGACGACCGTCCTTTCGGCGGCGGCGAGGGAATGTTGTTGAAGCCGGAGCCGCTCTTTGAGGCGGTGGAATCGCTTGCAGGAAATTCGCAGGAGGAAAGCACAGCGATTGTTTTGCTTTCCGCGTCGGGGCGGCTTTTCGATCAGCAAGCGGCGCGGCGCTTCAGCAAATTGCGGCGCGTGGTGCTGCTCTGCGGGCGCTACGAAGGCGTGGACGAACGCGTGGCGGAACATTTGGCGACGGACGAAATTTGTATCGGCGATTTTGTGTTGAGCGGCGGCGAATTGCCCGCGGCGATTGTGGTGGACGCGGTGACGCGGCTTTTGCCCGGCGCGCTCGGCAACGAAGCGTCGTCGGTGCACGAATCATTCACGGCAGCGGATGAGGATGAATCCGCGGATGCCGGCGCACGCGCGCAATTATTGAAAGCGATTGCGCCGGGCGACGGGAAAGGCGCGGGCGGAATTCTCGATTGCCCGCATTACACGCGTCCGGCGGAATACCGCGGCTGGAGCGTGCCGGAAATTTTGATTGGCGGCAACCACGAGGAGATTCGCCGATGGCGTCGCCGCGCGGCGCTCGAAAAAACTTTGCGCAACCGGCCGGATTTATTCGCGCACGCCGCGCTTACGCGCGAGGATTTGCGCGCACTCGAAGAATTGCGCGCGGCCACGCGCGTTTCCTGAAGTTCGCAACCCCTTACAATTTTTCAGCGGGATAAATTACGACCTGGCGCTCATCGCCGAGTCCGTCGCTCGAGGTGCGGATGCCGGGCAAATCCTTGAGCGCGAGGTGGACGATGCGGCGTTCGCGCGCGGTCATGGCATTCATGCGGAAGGGCTGTTGCGATTGGGTGACGCGGTCGGCAGCCACGCGCGCGGCGTGCTTCAATTCGGCGATTCTTGCGGCGCGGTAATCGCCGGCGTCGAAACGGATGCGGTCAAAGAACGGCGGCTCGATGCGCAGCGAGCGCACCGCAAGATATTCGAGGGCGAGCAGAACTTCCGCGCCGTGATCGAGCAGCAAACCCACATCCGGCCCGTCAAACAGGACGACAATTTCCGGCCGCTCAAACTCCTCGTCGCCTGCCGCGGAAGATGGCGAGGTCTGGATTTTGCAGCGCAGGTTCATGCCCGTCTTCGGCATGACTGTGCCGAGCCAGACTTTCAACGCCGCGGCAACGGCCTCGCGGTCAAGTTTCCCCTCGCGAACAAAACTCTGCACTGGTTTTGGGGATTGGGCCATGTCTTACGGGATCCTTTGCTACGCCGGTTTATTTTTCTTTCCCGGACCTTTGACAGGTTCTGGAGCAGGCATGGTGCGGTTCAAAACCCAACGCTGCCCCAAATTCACCATGCTGCTGGTGAGAATATATACCACGAGTCCCGTGGGTATCGGATAAATGATGAACATTCCGCCGAATATGAGGGGCATGAACTTCATCATCTTTGCCTGGCCGGGATCGGTGGAGGGCGTGGGGGTGGCCAGCGATGAAAGATAAAACAAAATCGCCATGATCACCGGCCAGATGTAATAGGGATCGCGCGCGGAGAGATCATGGATCCAGCCGAACCACGGCGCGTGGCGCAGCTCGATCGAAGAGATGATCATCCGGTTGAGGCCGAGCCAAAGCGGCATCTGGATCACCATCGGGAGGCAGCCGCCGAGCGGGCTGATGCCCTCACGGCTGTAAACGGCCATCACCTCTTCGTTCATCTTCTGCTTGCGCGGATCACGCATCCCGTATTTCTTGTAGCGGTCCTGGATCTGCTTGATTTCCGGCGCCACCCTTTGCATTTTCAGCATCGAGCGGTAGCTCTTGATGGTCAGCGGGAACATCGCCGTGTTGATGGCGAGTGTGAGCAGGACAATCGCCCAGCCGTAATTCGGGATGAACGTGTGAATCCAGCGCAACACGTAAAACATCGGCTCGGCGATGAATCCCCACCAGCCGAATTGCACCAGCTCGTTGAGCGGAGGGCGCATGGCCTTCAGCTCGTCAAGATTTTTCGGGCCGACAAAAAGGCGCAGGTCGAGCGGGCCGCCGCGCGAGGAGCCCGCGGCCATTTCCGGCGTCAATTCCTTGGAGGTCGAGCTGCCGCTTATGACGTCGCGGCTGAAGGACCAGTCAGTGAGTGTTACTTGGGCGCCGAGCAGGTCCGGCAGTCCCATGCGCGGCCCGGATGTTTCCAGGCGCGGCAGGAAAGCCGCGGCAAAAAAATTGTCTTCGATTCCGGTGAAATCGAGCGGGCCGGGTTGGACACTTCGCAGATCGGTCTGATTCGGCTGGCCAAGTTTGTTGGCGGCCAGAGTATTGAACTTGGAGGTGAGGCTGTAGAACACGAAGCGTCGCGGCGCTGGCGTGTTCGGCTGTGGGATCGCCGAAGCCGCCGCGCCAGGCAATCGACGCGGGTACAGGATGGCCGTCGAGTTCCGCATCAACCGCCAGGCTGACCGTGTTGGTCGCGTCAAACTTCAATTTTTTTGTGACGGAAAGGTGGCCATCGCTCCAGGCGAAGTCCACTTCGCAGGGCGCTTGAATCGTGTCGGAGGAAGAGGCGGGCGTGATGCTTATTTCGTAGAGTCCCGCGTTGGCTTTCGTTTCGAGTTGCGCGTCGTCCATCACGAGCGAAAGCGGCCAGCCATAAAGCTGACCCGTCTGCGAATGCACAACGTCGAGCTCCTCCGGTTTTTTGTCCTTCTGGTGGGAGGGAAGCAGGAGCACCCAACTCCGCGCGACGCCGCCCACATTGGACAATACGACTCGGTATTTGTCCGCGCCTTCAATGGTGATCGTGCGCGCGGCCGCCGCGGCGTGCGTGACAATTTGCGGCTCCGCGGCGGGAGCAGCGGCTTTGCCCTTCGGCTGCTTTTTGGATTGCGGCGAGGCGGCGGGAGGCGGAGTGGCCGGCGCGCTAATCGGCGGTGTGCTTTGAGGCTGCGGCTGCGATGCGGTCTGCGAAGGAGGAGTTTGCGGCTCCGCCGGTTGCTTCGGCCTGATGAACACGGAAGAAGCGGCAATTATTCCGACGGATAGAATGACGGCGAGCAGAGTCCGGTATTCACTGGAGATCTCCTTCTTGGGCTCGCTCAACGGGCAAACTCCTCTGCGTGCGCGTGCTGCTTTGCTTCATTCGCTTCGCCGGCGCGCGAGTGGCCATCCGCATCCGGCACGGGATCGAATCCGCCGGCATGAAATGGACGGCAGCGCGAAAGCCGCTTCAGCGCGAGCCACGCGCCGCGCCGCGCGCCAAATCGCGCGACAGCGTCATGCGCGTATTGCGAGCATGTGGGATAGAACTTGCATGCCGAGGGCATCAGCGGCGAGAGCATCGCCTGATACGCGCGCAACGCAAAGAGCAGTGCGCGCGCGATGATTCCGCGGCGGGGGCTCATTGCAGGGCGCTCCGCAGCAGCGAAGTCAGCTCCGCCGTCAGTTGGGAAAACTCTTTCCGAGCTGCCGAGGCGCGCGGATGAATCACGATGTCCCATCCAGCAGGTATCTCCGGGGTGTTGAGTCGCAGAATTTCGCGGATGCGCCGCTTGATGCGATTGCGCGCAACCGCTCCGCCCAGCGCCTTTTTCACGCTGATTCCGAAACGGCTGCGTCCCGCTTCGTTTGGGCGGAAGAAAACAACGAATTGCGCGCTCGAGCGCCTGCGGCCGCCGCGGTACACGGCTTCAAATTCGATGCGGCGCACGAGCCGGGCGTCACGCGGAAAGCGCCGGCCGCCTGCAGGCCCGGCGCCGGATGCATCAGACGGGCGTAAGGCGATGGCGTCCCTTCTTTCGCCGCGCGGCCAGCACGCGGCGTCCTCCTACGGTCTTCATGCGCGAGCGGAAGCCGTGCGTCTTGTGGCGCCGCCGCACGCGTGGCTGAAAAGTGCGCTTGGGCAAAGCAGTCTCCCCTCCGTGAGCCTCAAATCGGTGAAATCAAGAGGACTAGTGTAAGCGGGGTGGGCGGGGCGGTCAAGGAAGGGGCGGCCAAGTGACCGCGTTAATTGCGAAATCAGATGGGGGGCTTTTTATCTGTTGACGTAGCTCGCCGCGTCTCGGGGAACGTAACTTCACCGTCTTCAAGAGTCATGAGCAGTTTCGCGTTCTTCTTTACCCAAGAGAACGGAATACTCTTGCGATAGCGCTGGCCATAGGGCTCGGGAAACTCGTTAAGCCACTTTCGAAAGAACTCTTTCATCGCGCTTCCATGAGCAAAGCGTAGGTCGACGTGCCGAAGATTGTCGCGGTGAGCGAAGAACAGATGCCTAGTCTTCATATCTGCGATCAGTTTTTTCTTGCCACCATCCTTGTGGTATTGATATTCGTAACTGGATCCGTCGAGGGCTGACTTCACTTCATGTTGCGACAAGTCGATTCCAGCCGCTAGTTTCTGCCCTACGTCATCCACAAGCATGGCCGCGAACACTTCCCAATCAGAAGACAAGGCAACGGTCGAGGGGCGAACTGTACGATCTTTATAGATTCGCAGCTTTCCTTGGAGTGGACCATACATGTAGGCGTGGAAAAACATTAGCGCCTTCTCGAAGTCGAGATCAGTGGGAGGGCCACCAATCACTTGTCTTACCTTGTTACCCAAGATAACCCCAAGCGACTACGCGACCTGCCTGATATTGGCGCCTATTGCTAGCGGGCCCAAGAGGTGATTCTCCAACCACCTAACTACGGGGACGGCAACCCCATCGCCGAAAAGATGATATGCATCATTGTAACTCATCGGCAAAGGATAATTGTCTGGCACACCCATTAGCCGGGCAGCCTCTCGTGGAGATAGGAGCCGCGTGCGTATGCGTCCTTTTTCGACGATCATAACCGTTTGACGACTAGAGCCCCCGACTGGCGTCCTCAAGCATCCCGAAATGCCGTCGAACCTGATTTCGGCACGTTGAACCATCACGCCATTCCTGCTCGGCCTGGTCCGCTTGTAGATAGTGCCGACGTGTCGCTTACCGGATTGCATCGCGTTTGAGACTTTTTTGCGATGGGCTGCTGTCATGAGTGCAAGAATCCGATTAGTTTCCGACTCTGAATGCCAAGAAGTCCCGGTTGGACGATCTTCAATCAGGGAAGAAAGCATTGGGACGGATTCCGTAGGAGTCGGCATTGTCCACCAAATCCAGTTCCGAGCTAGGCGATCCGGTAAGCTTTCATATGCCTTGATAAGAGATTTCGTGTGCCAAGGTTCTGCCGGGGTAGTAGATATTAATTTTGATGGGATCGGAACGTGCCCGTGAAAGCCAACAACGAAAAGGCGCGGTCTCGATTGTGGAAGGAAACGCGCCGCGTTCATTATGATTGCTCCCAATCGATATCCACTATCAGCAAACGCCCTGACGATCGAATTGAAGTCGCCGCCAGAGTGCGAGGTCAAAGCGCCATTTACGTTCTCGATGACCACAATTCTTGGCGCCCGGCTCTCGTCTACCAAACCTCGGACGAGTCTCCAAAATGGACGGAATGTGCCACTTCGCTCTCCATCTAATCCTGCACCGTTTCCGGCGAGAGAAAGATCTTGGCAGGGAAATGACCCCCAAACCAGATCGGGAACTCCCGGTAAATCTTTCGTTGAAAGCCGACCGACGTCCGCCACTCTTAGCTCTGGCGATGGGCCGAAATAGGCGCGATAAGCGCTTGCCTTCTTCCCGCAGATGTCATTTGCAAATGTACACTTCCATGTTGGGCCAAGGCCCAGTCTGGCCATGCCACCGCCCGAGAAGAACTCATACCAAAAGCGGTGCGATTTACTCACAATTGTGGCCCCAGGAAGCGTGAGAGTTTGGCTTGCAGAGTGCTGCTCCTGCGAATCTGACATTCCCATAATACCATCGGTTTCCAACCCCGTGATCGAAGCTCCCGGAGGTTCTTCGAATCCCGCAGAGCGTTCCTGGTCTGCTTGTTTTTCCAATAGGGTCGATTTGATTTCGGCAGCTTTCCCGCGTCGCAGCGGTGGCCATGCCAAAAGCATCCATGCACGAGGATGACCTTTCGCCGGTCGACCAGAACCAAATCTGGCTTTCCAGGCAAATTGCGAAAACAGCTGCGATATCGAACCTTCATTCGCCGGATAATGCCGCGAACAATCATTTCGGGCCGTGTGCCGCTTGAGCGGACACGTCGCATTATTTCGCTACGCTCGTCAGAGTTGAATACGTCCATATTCTCACTGCCTAATGTGGGATAAATTCCAATCGATACTACCATTTTGGGAATCTAGGTCTTCAATCTTCTGACGGAATGCGCAATACGGAGACTCGGTTTGGGGCGCGCTACGCCTCGGCGGTCTTCTTCTCTGATTCCACCGATTTTGACTAGCGGGGGAGAATTTTCGGCGCATCCGCGATGCCGAATGCGTAGACGGCCATGAGCGCGGCATTTTCCGCAAGCAAGTGCGGATTCACTTTGTCGAGCGTGTCGGCTGCGGTGTGGTGATAGTGGAAATAGGTACGGTTGTCCTGGATCAGTCCAAATACCGGGACGCCGAAGTTCGCCAGCGTTTCGATATCCGAGCCGGAATCGCCATTCGCCTGGAGCAATGTCGCGCCGGTTGACTCGAGAATTTTCGTGAAGGGTTGCAGCGCCGCGAGCGCATCTTTATTGAAATTGCCGCCCATGCCGAGCGGATGGTCCGAGCCCAAATCACTTTCAATCGCGGCGATGTGATTGGCCGCGTCGGATTTGTGGTCCGCGGCATACTGGGCGCCTCCGGTAGTGCCATTTTCCTCGTCCATCCAGGCGATCACGCGCAACGTGCGCTTCGGATGCAGGCCAAGCTGCTTGCACAGGTTCGCAACCTGCATCGCAACGGCGACGCCCGCAGCGTCGTCAATCGCGCCGGTGCCGAGATCCCATGAATCGAGATGCCCGGAAACAATCACGATCTGTTCGGGATGCTCGCTGCCCTTCAGGTCGCCAATCACGTTGTAACTTTGCACGTCGGGGAGCGTTTGCGGCGTGAGCACGAGATGCATTACCACGCGGCCCTGCTGCGCGAGATCGGCGATGAGCTGCGCATCTTCCGCGGTGACGGCAGCCGCGGGAATTCCCGCGGCGATGCTGTAACCGGCGTGAGGGATGCGATAGTCGGCGTCACCAAGGCTGCGCATCAGCGACGCGACGGCCCCGAGTGCGACCGCGGCCTGCGCGCCTTTACTGCGATAGTCGTATGCCTGTCCATAGGCGTCGAGGGCGCGGCCTTCGGCGGCCATGCGCTCGTCGAATTTCGCGTTGTACAGAACAATTTTTCCCGTAACTTTTTCGCGGCCGAGTGCGGCGAGTTCATCAAAATTATTCACGACCACAACTTCGGCGGTGATTCCGTCGGGGGGAGTCGCGGGACTATTGCCCAGCGCGGTGAGAACAATTCTTTGCGATGTGTGCGGAGCCTGGCCGGGGAAAACAGTCAGCTCGGCGCGCTCTTCGCCGCGCACCCAGTGCGGCACTATCACTTTCTCGAGTGTGACTTCGAGACCGAGGCGGCGCAGTTCGCCCGCAACATATTCCACGGCTTGCTGCGCTTGCGGAGAGCCGGAAATGCGCGGCCCGATATTTTCAGTCAGGTGAGCGACCTGCCGATAGGCGTAGTCGCTTGAAAGCGCGGCGTCGCGAATTTTCGCGAGCGTGGCCATCCATTCGGGGTGATATGTGACCGGCGCCGGAGCGGGAGCTTGCCGCGAGGCGGCGCGTGGCACTACAAATGCGATGGCGCTAATTGTGATTAGAAGAACTAATGCAGTGAGCCGGGCGCGCATTTTACGCGCCGCCCTTTAATTTGCCGGCCAAACCCTTCAGCCGCCCCGCCGAGGCGAGCGCGCCGTACTGCTTCATCATCTTGCGCATCTGCAAATATTGCTTGAGCACCTGATTCACTTCCTGCACGGAGGTGCCGCTGCCGGCGGCGATGCGCTTGCGGCGCTTGCCGTCGATCAGGCCGTGGTCGTTGCGTTCGGAATCGGTCATGGAGTTGATGATGGCTTCGATGCGCTTCAAGCGGCCTTCGTCCACGTTGGCGTCCTTGCGGCATATTCGCGAAGCGGGCCGACCTTCGGCAGCATGCCGAGCACGTGTTCGAGCGGCCCCATCTTGCGGATCTGGCGCAAGCTGATCGCGGAAATCGTCGAGCGTGAATTCGCTGCGGCGCAGTTTGCGTTCGAGTTCCGCGGCCTGCTTTTGCGTCGACGGATTGCTCGACGCGCTCGATGAGCGAGAGCACGTCGCCCATGCCGAGCACGCGCGAGACGATGCGTTCGGGATAAAACGCTTCGAGCGCGTCGTATTTTTCGCCGATGCCGACGAATTTTACGGGCGCGCCGGTGACTTTGCCGATGCGAAAGCGCCGCGCCGCCGCGCGCGTCGCCATCGAGCTTCGTGAGGATGACGCCGGTGAGGCCGAGCCGCTTGTGAAATTCGCCGGCGGAGCGCACCGCGTCCTGGCCGATCATGGCGTCCGCGACGAACAGAATTTCCGATGGGCTGCAGTTCGCGCTTGAGCTGTGAAAGCTCGTCCATCAGCGTCGTCGTCGATGTGCAGGCGGCCGGCGGTGTCCACCAGGATCACGTCGCGAGGCGGAAAGCTTTGCTTCGCGGATGGCGCCGCGCACGATTTCGAGCGGCTTGTCGGTGCCCGCGCCGGGCCAGAGCTTTACGCCGACGGCCTTGGCGACCTGCGCGAGTTGTTCGCGCGCCGCGGGGCGATAGACGTCGGTCGAAACCGACGATGCGGGCGGTGGCCATGTCTCGCCGAGCCATTTGCCGAGCTTGCCGGTGGTGGTGGTTTTGCCGGAGCCTTGCAGGCCGACGATCATCCAGACCGATGGCGGGCGCGATGCGAAAAGCGGCTTGGCATGTTTGCCGAGCAGTCGCCAAGAGTTCGTCGCGCACGATTTTGACGACTTGCTGGTCGGGCGAAAGTTGCAGCAGGACTTCGGAGCCGAGCGCCTTGTCGCGGATGTGCGCGAGAAGTTCGTCGGCGACGCCCACGTTGACGTCGCCGTCGAGCAGCGCTTCGCGGATTTGCGCCCAGCGCGGCGTCCAGGTGCTCTTCGGTGAGCTTGCCCTGTCCGCGCAGGTTCTTGAAGGCGCGCTGAAGTTTGTCGGTTAAGATTTTCAAACATTTTTGGTCAGGGAAGCATTGTAACGCAGGCGCGGGCAGTTTTGCTTTCATCGACGTCTACCGCGCGGTGCGGACCATTCCGTCCGAGACGACCTTGCCCGCCGCATCGAACGTCACGCGATAGGTGAAGCTGGGCGTGCGCCCGGCCACGCGCATCATGAATTGCAAATCTTTCATATCGATGACGTTATTCCCATCAATTTCGTGGAAAGTGAAAACCGGGAATCGCGCGAACCAAAGGAAGGTTTGCGTGTCGGGCAGCTCGCGCGCGGTATCGAGGAGCGCTGCCGGCGCGGAATCCGGGAAGAAATCGTATTCGATGGTTTTCGTGGAGAGCAGGTCTTCATGCAGGCGGTATGCGCCGTGCTCCGAGCGGATCAATCCAGTCCAGTAAAGGAGCGACGGCGCCTGCGGCAGCGCGCCCATTGACTGCGCTGAAATCTTTTGTGACGCCGCGAATTCCTTGAGGCGCGAGAGCGCCACGAAATGCGCACAGGCGCATAGCAAAAGATAGCATCCCGCGGCAATTAATCCGGCGCGCGCCCAGGTTGAACGGCGGATCCGCGCGCCGAGTCCGCCGCGCAGCGGAATGAAAAACATTCCGCCGATCAGCGCGCTCGCAACCAGCACAACCCACCACGCAAAAGGATAGCCGGCCAATCCGGCGACCGAGTAGACGCCGAGCGAGAGCAGCGTGAAGAGCGCCCACATGCGCGAAGCGCGGATCATGGCGCGCGCCGAATCGTGGTGCACCCACGCGGCCACCTGCGGCACGAGCACCAGCGCCGTAAAAGTGAAATCGATGATGAAAATGATGTCCCAGGAAATGCGCACGCGGCTGAAAGGGCTCCAGATCATCGTGCCGAATGACGTGGCGACGTCCAGCAAAATATGGCTGGCAATTCCAACTACGCTCACGAGCCACAGTAAGGCAAATGAAGGAGGCGCCGCGCCCACGCGCCGCGAAAGCCACCACATCAGCGCCGCGATCAGGATCGCCCACAGCGGCATCATCAGAATCGAATGTGTGATGTAGCGGTGGTACTTCAGCATTCGCATGTCGTCGCGCAAAAACAGGTTCGCGATGACGTCGATATCCGGGAATGCCGATGCAATCGTGGCCGTAAAAATCGCGACGCGCGCCTGCGGCAGATATTCAGCCTTAGGATCTGGGCCGCGCCGGCTGAACAAACCTTTGCCCAGCATGGCGCCCGCGAATGCGTGTGTGATGGTGTCCATTATTTATGCGACGGAAATCAACGGCGAGCGTTTCTCGATTACGTGCCCGATTTGCCGCGCGCCAACGCCGCGGCGCGCCATCGCGTCCATCGCAGCTTTTGCGGCGTGCGGCGCGATGGCGACCAGCAATCCGCCGGATGTCTGCGGGTCAAAGAGCAGCAAGCGATATTCCTCCGGCACCGATTTTGAGAATTCCACGCAATCGCCAATAAATTCGCGGTTGTTCTGCAATCCGCCAGAAATATTTCCCGCGGCGGCGCATTCCACCGCGCCCTGCAAATATTCGATGTGCTTGTGATTAATTTCCAGTGAGACCGGAGAAATTCCCGTTTGCGGATGGCCGAGCGCCATTTCGCGCGCGTGCCCGAGCAGGCTGAATCCCGTCACGTCCGTCACGGCATGGATAAATTTGCGATCGGGATCGGCTTCCGCGAGCGCTTCCGCGGCATCGCGGTTCAGGCGAGTCATTGAAGCCGTCGCCGCGGTAACGCTCTCCGCGGATGCGGTGCCGCGTTTTAGCGCCGTGGCAATCACGCCCGTGCCGAGTGGTTTCGTGAAAATTATCGCGTCGCCAGCGCGCGCGCCCACGTTGCGCCAAACTTTATCCGGATGGATCACTCCCGTGACGGCGTAACCAAATTTCAAATCGTCGTCGCGGATCGTGTGCCCGCCGATGATCGTGCAGCCCGCCTCTTGCATTTTCGCCAGACCGCCACGCAGAATTTCCGTGAGAACAAGTGGGTCGCTTTTTTCCGGAAAGCCCACAAGTGTGAGTGAGGACACTGGGCGGCCGCCCATCGCATAAACATCGCTCAACGCATTCGCCGCAGCTACCTGGCCGAAAAGAAACGGGTCGTCCACGATGGGCGTGAAGAAGTCCACGGTCTGGACCAGCGCCAAATCCGGCGTCAGGCGATAAATCCCCGCGTCGTCGCTCGTCTCAAAGCCGACAAGCACGTTCGGATCGGATTGCTTCGGAAGCCCGCGCAGCACCGAATCCAAGACGCGGGGACTGAGCTTCGCCGCACAACCCGCCGCCTTCGCCATCGTCGTAAGTTTCACCGGTTCCAAGGGCCTGCCCCCAACGCAAAAGTCGAGCCGCGATTATAGCGCGGCTCGACTTTGCCTGCCCTTCGACTGCTGTCTCATTCGTTCACGCCTTCGGCGCCGCATCCGCCGAAGCGATCGGAGGAGGCCCGCAGCGGTTGCGCATCCATTCCCTGACTTTTTCCTGCTCCTCGGGAGTCATCTGCTCCCAGCGCCCGTGCATCCCGCGCCGCCACGCGCGTCCGCGGCCCCAGCCACGCATGCCCCTGCCGCGCAATCCGCCGAACAGGATCCAGCCGAGCGCCATCAATCCCAACGCTTGCCAGAAAGTGATAAGCGGCAAATGGAATAGCGCGGGCATCAGCCAGTTCCACAAGGAATGGACCACGTTGCCAAATACAACGATCGCGATAATCAGGAAAATTATGACCTTCACGATTGTTCCAACGATGTGTTCCACGATGTTTCTCGCCATTTTCGTTCTCCTCGTCTTTCTTAATTCTGATTACAGATCAAGTTCCTCGTAAATCGCGCGTAGCCGCTCGCGCAAATGCATCACCGCGTAGTGCTTGCGCGAGAGAAGCGTATTCACGCTGACGCCGCTGTCCGCTGCAATTTCCTTGAAGCTGCGGCCCTCAATCTCATGCGCGATGAAAACCGCGCGTTGCTCTTCGGGAAGCTCGGCCAAAGCTTCCTCAAGCTCATCGAGCAGCACATTCCGCGCGTAAATTTCCTCCGGCCCGCCATCCGCCGACGGAAGCAACTCCTCGATCGAGAGCATCTCGCTATCCGCCTGCGAACCCCGTTGCTCCGCCAGCGCCTCCGGCTTTTTCTTGCGAAATAAATCCGTAATCCGGTTGCGCGCCACGCGGAACATCCATGCGCCCGCCTGCTCGATCGGCTTCATCAGGCGGTAAGCTTCCACAAGCTCGTAGAAGACGTCCTGCAAAATGTCTTCCGCGTCTTCGCGATCAGGCACACGCCTGCGGATGAAGTTGCGCAGACGAGCTTGCTCGCGCGCGACAGTTTCCGAAATCCGCTGATCCTGTTCGCCTGCCATTTCGACGATGCTAAGCGCCTGCCTCATCTACCACTGTAGACGAATCGAGCGCCCAAATATTTTAAGGAATATCGCGTTTGATGCGTGGAACCATCAGCGGTAATCAGATTGCCCGGAGGTACCAACCCACCCTTCCGGGCACGGGCGGCGCACATCCCGGTTTAAAACCACTTCAAATATTGTGGCAGCGAATGCAATTGATCGACGTGATCCGGCGCGGAATTTCCCGCGAATCCGATTAACAGGAATTTTCCCTGCCGCGCTTCGCTGAGCTGCTGAGTTCCCATCGGCCCCCATTTAACAACCGCGCGGCTCGTTAGGCCCAACTGCTTGAGCAGATAATCAGCCGTTTCCGTCGTGCTCGCGTAAGTGCCGGGGAAAATTTCCGAATGTGTGATGATCACGCTCTTTTTCCCGGCGATGGCGTCCCGCCCAAGCTGCAGAAAAATTTGCAAGTTGTCGGTCTGGAGCTGCGATTCCAGCGGCCCCGGCTTCTCGCCAATGTAGTCCGTGTGAATTCCGTCAATCAGCAGCACTTTTTGCACCAGCGCGTAAGACTCGGGCGATTTCAAAATTTCGCGAATAGCGCCGCAGCCGGCGCTCCACGCGCCCAGCGTGACCGGCGCGAACTTCACCCCCGCCTTCGTCTCCGCTTCCTTCAGCAAGTTCGGAAAGCGCTGCGGATCCGTGAAAGCGCGCACGTAGACGCCGGATCCCGCTCCGATCTGAATGGAAATCACAGCGGTATTGCCGACGCGCGCCGCCGCAACTTCCGGCAGCCACGTGCCGCCATGAAAAAAGACAAGCAGCGGCGTGGACGATTTCAGTTTCAGCCCCGCCGGCAAAAAAAGCGTCCCAAGGTCGAGCGTCTCGCGGCGTCCGGGCGGCGTTGACTCCTCAATTCGCGGATGTGCGCGCGTGTGCTCCACCATCGGCGACGGATTCTGAGGCGATTGCGCAAAGGCCGCTCCCCAAAACGCAAGCGCGGCAAGCCCCGCCGTTACCGCCGCGGCCAGCAGCGGCTTTCCCCTGCTTCCGAATAACGCACCATGTCTCTTCATCTCTGAACTCCTGTTTTTTCCGCCGCCATCCGCCCAGCGACACTTGTACATCCAAACCTCTCCCGACAGCCAGCTAAGCATGTGAATAGCGAAAGCATCCGAGCAGGATTACCCAACACACCTTGTCATTTGCGCCTTTTGCATCTGCGTTCTGTGCATCCGCGCTCTTTGCGTCCCGATGCTTTATATCGGGACCGAGGCTACCCAACACACCTTGTCATTCCGAGGAGCGCAGCGACGAGGCCCGCCTGCCGCCCGCCTGCCGGTAGGCAGGGTAGGCAGGGATCTGCTTCTCCGCCTTTTCTTCAGTCCGTCATCCGCGCCTTTTGCATCTGCGTTCTGTGCATCCGCGCTCTTTGCGTCCCGATGCTTTATATCGGGACCGATGTTCTGAATCGGGACCGATGTTTTGAATCGGGGCCGAACCCACCCCCAAAACGTTGTCATCCCGATCCCGCTCTGCGGGAGAGGGATCTGCTTTTCCGCCTTTCCGCTGTTCTCTTGCCTTTCTTCCGCTTTCATCTCGTAGGGCTCGTCCCGCCGCGGCGGGACGGGCCGCTCTTGAGTAGCGTAGACACTCCTGTCTGCGCGCCTTTCTCCACTCCCTCCACGCCTGCCTGCCACCTGACTGCCGGTAGGCAGGGCTAGGCAGTCGTAGACATTCCTGCCCGCCCTCCGAAGCTTTAGCGAAGGAGGGTCCACTCATCCTCACTCCTACAATTTGTTGAGCGGGCGAACTACCACAGAGCTAACGACATACCCGACGAAAACCGCGAGGGACAACGAATCTGATCTACCTGAGGCCCTTCGGGCTATCCTGGCTGCTTCACACCGAAATCGTAGCCGTCGTACCCTTTGCCCTGGTCGGTTATCAAGAGATATTCGCCGTTTGGAAGATCCGCTGTGGGAGTAATCGTCAAATTGTTTGTGTCTGGAATGCGAGTCACAGACAAAAGGACTATGTTCTTGTCCTCCTCTTTTATCCCAGTCCATATGCCTGCCTCGCAGTACTGGGCTTCACGCTCGTTCTTCTTCACATCCAACCGAACCAATGCGACCGACTGCGTCGAAACGTCAATCACGGAAATCAAAACGAAAACTGGCCGATGGTCAGTCAATTGAGCGGCAGCACTAGCGTTGCGGTATAGCCACTTACCCTTCACCTTTGAAACGCCGTAGGTGATCGCTGATTTAGCGACGCCGGCCGCTTTATAGCCCGAACTTGTGGCAAGCTCCATTCGAGTGTAGCCGGACGGGGATTGGTACCAGGTCCCCGGCACAGTGGGAAGCGGTTTGGTCTGCGCAATCACAGTCGAGATGGACAAAAACCCAAGCACAATCAAAATCAAATATTTTGTCTTCATTTGGCGCCTCCGCTGCTCGACTATTTTTTCTCGCAATATTTGGCCTGCAGCTCCGGCGAAAGTTTTCCCGAGGCGCAGAACGCAGTGACGTTATCGGGAGATTGATTTGGAGCCGCCTTCGCCTTTGGCTTTGGCAATTTGATGGGGTGGTACATCCCCTCTTTCTTGGGATTTTCCGGATCCGGAATCATAATGAACGTGACTCCATTGCGACGCTCCATCCGATAGAGGACCTTACTGCTAGCCGCAAGACTGCTGGCGCTATCATGATGAAGCCAAGTGTGGTCGAGGAAAACGACGGTCCCATCTTCTTCAACGAGCATTAACACATATGGGCGGGAACACGGAAGGATGAGGGCTGCAACCGTCGCCCCGCCGACGCATGATTCGATTACAAGTTCGTTTCCATCCGGCATATCCGCGACCAGATTCGCACCATAGTCCTCAACTATTCCGCCCGTGCAATGGACGCCAAACAGTCCGCTTTGGCAGGACGTAGTGTCAGTCCAGCCCGTGGAGACGACACCACCGACATGGAGCGGCACCTTCGTGAGTGCGCCCATCTTGTAGTCGTTGCTGTGATCTTTCGCCTGAACCGAGATGGCGAACAGTACCGCGGTCGCGAGCGTGATTATTTTCTTCATCTTTTCCTCACTCACCATATACAGGAGTGCGTCCGGCTAACCGAACTCCGATGGATTCTGGGTATTCCGGCAAGAAGCGTGCAAATCTTGGAATCACATTCTTGGTGACGAATTCATATATCTCGCCCAGCGTGGCCCGTGGCTGCTATTCGATAAGACCCATCGCGTCTGGACACAAATCACTCATAGCGTCATTTTACTACCGAGTGCGGAAGCGAGCAGTTATCGCTGGCGAATATCAATTCCCGACCGATTCTCACAGAATTCATTGAATAGCCCTTAAGAAATCGCTTTCTCGTACCCGAATAAAGCCTGCGAGCATGTGCCGTATCGTCGTAAGACATTACCCACCGAAAATCCGCGCAGTTATTCAGATATTCCGCGAGTCTTTGGTGGTCGTTTTCTTCAAAATAAAATGAATAGAGTCTTTGGGCTTTCTTAAAAAATGGCGGGTCCATATACACCAGCGCTTTGGCTTTGATCGCCTCGCCGCGCCCGAATATCGATCTTAGGAACGATACTCCATCTTTGTTAGACACCCGGATTCGTTCTCGGAAGAGACCAATCTTTTCTATGCGCTTCCCCAGGCCTTTTCTGTTGAACCTCGCATCGATACTGTAGTTGCCATTTTGGCGGAGGCCGCCGATTGGCCCACCATTCAAGACCCCTGACCTGTTGCACCTATTGAGATAGAAGGTTGCAAACCCAATCTTCAAGACTGATTTCGTCTTCGAATCACGGAGTATTGATCTTTGCTTCCTCCATGTCGCAACATTGACAGGTGTCTTATCGAGGAGGTCCAGAAAATCGTCAGTGCAATCAAGTATGGCCTTCCAGAAGGAATAAATGCGCGGGTCTTTGTCATTAATATAGATTCCCGAAACACGTTCTGAAAACAACAGGCTCAATGCCGCCCCCGCCCCGCCCGCATACGGCTCAATATAGGTTCCTCCAACAATCTGATTAAGCTCGATGGTCCTCGCAAGAAAGCCCTTTAATGGAGTTTTTCCACCGGGATACCGCAGCGGGCTCGGGAAAGGAAAGTGCATGGCCTAGGAAAGGACCACCCTAAAAAATTCTTCAAGGTTAGCCCAAAGGGCGCGCAGTTTCGGTTCGCTGGGATGGTAAGTCGAATTGTGAACAAACAAATTGAGAGCAAATAGTTCTTGCTCGTCATGGATCACTTTATTTAGAGCCTTCGTAATCTGGGGTTGAGAGATAATACTTAGATTGGGATCGGCTACCCGCTTCAGCATAAGCGCCAGGCCCGGAGTCCAATGCGCCGCTAATTTAAGTTTTTCTTTTCCCGGAGACAACTTCGCGTTTTTCGCCGCAATTGCGGCCTTCCCTTCGGAAATCATCTTTGCGATTTCACCCTTCGAATCCAAGAAACAAAACAAACTAAGCTCCCAGAAACACCTGAATGTAAACGCACACGCATTCGGATACTTTCGTGGAGAGAGATGCGTGAGCTCATCAAATAGGTTCTTAACGCGGGCATTTGAGCTATTGCAAACGAAAGACGTGGGAATAAGTCCGGTTGTAGGTTTTTTTGGTTTTGTCTTCCTTTGCTTTTTCGGAGCGTTTGCGCTTGGCTTTGGAGGCGTGCCAACTTGAAATGTGGTTGAATCGAACACACCCTTCTTCGATACGTCCGGCTTGTCCTCTTTTTGGAAACCTCCAAGGTAATTCATTATGTCAGTGGGCTTGTTAAGAGACCTTGAATCAACAGATTCTTTTGCGATGTCCGTGACGACCCTCGAAAACCCCTTACAGAATTCCTTCTGGTCAATTCCGCCGCGGACGACTCCATCATCTCCGAGGCTGACACCAAAGAAGCGACGGGCATCAGGCGTCTCAAATATTCTCGTAAGCGTAGTAAGGCTAAATTTACGGGGATCTCTCACCATCAACGATACATCGTCAGGCAAATCCAGCCTGCACGCCATTTGATACAGGCTATGCGTGTATAGCGCCTCTCGAATATCGCTCGCGTTAAGGCCAAATTTCGCCGCAACCTCCGCAACAGATTCACCCAACTCGATCAGATTGAAATAAAATCGCGCTTGCATGAAGGGCTGCCAGCGCTCGATTTGGGTGGCGGTGTGCCGAGCGATAATTAGCGGCAGCGCCGCCTCTCTCGAAGGAGGGATCAGAACGGGTAGCTTCTTAATTAGATTCTGGTCAAATGTCGAGGAGAGAGACATAAACCTAACTTTATATCGCTCTGGCGAAATTTCTGGGCTTAGAAGCAATTTACACGCCGCTAGTCTTCTGTTGCCCTCCACTACGACAAACTTCCCCCGTTCCTTTATCGCGACCAAGGATTCATTGGGGAAGAACCCATTTGTCGCAATGTTCCGTGCCAATTCATAGACGTCATCGTGAAGAACCAACTCTTCGATCAGTTGCGGCTCAGATAAAGGTTGCGGGGATGGCGGAATTCTCGGATTTCGTGGGTCAAGGAAAAGGCCCGCAGGACTTCGCTCTCTCTTCTTCCAGTTGGAGTAGTTCATCTGTCCGTGGTCCAAATTCAATCGGCCCGGATACTACATTTTTCTCGGTAACTTATCTACTTAGTTTATTTAGCTTATCGAGGCAATGAAGGGAAAGATGGTGGCCTCCTTTTAATTAGATTTGGAAATCGCCACCACGCTTTTTGTCGCGGAAATCCTTCACGAAAAACCGAAAGCTGCCCCCCTCTATTTGACACTCACCCCTGGCTGGCGGCGCGGAACGGAATCGTAACAGCCTTCGTGGATTGCGAGGATGAGGACGACGTCATATGGCAGCGACCGTCGAAAATTCCGCCCGGCTCGATCACAAGGCAGGGCGTGTGGATCTCACCCGAAACCACGCCCTTGGCCTGAATCTCCACCCGGCCCTTGGCAAAAATCACCCCGTCAAACCGGCCGGCGATGATCACGTGGTTCCCCTCGATCTGGCCTTCAACCTTGGCGCCCTCACCAAGCACCAGAGTCTGATTCGAGAGGATGTTCCCCTTAACCTGTGCCTCAATCCGAAGCGTCCCTGAGAATTCGAGTGTGCCCTCAAACCGCACGGTCCGGTCGAGGAATCCCGACCACTCACTTGGAGACACTGCCTCACGCCGACGATCGCTGAATGGCCAAGCCATGGAACGCTCCGATAAACCAAAACCTAAACCGACATCGCCTACTTTAGCAAGGTGGGACCAGCAGTCAAGAACGAAACGGTACTACCTACTCCTAACACTACATATGTAGTGTATGTGTCAATCCCCACTCGATTGGGGCCGCCTGGAAAGCTTGTCATCCCGAACGGAGTCCCCATCGTTCCTATGGGGACGTAGTGAGGGATCTGCTTCAATCTCACGGGTGTGTTTCCATCCGTGCAAGCCGCTCCGTCCAATTGAAGGGACTTCTACTATTTCATCAGTCTGTCGTAAATTCCGCTGAGCTGCTCATCGCCGTAAAACTCAATAATCAACTGTCCCGGCTTGGTCTTAGTGTGCATCTTCAACCATACCTTGGTTCCAAGAAGTCGCTCCATCAGCTGGAGAGCGTCGCGCATATTTGGCTCGTAATCATCGGCACCCATTCGCTCCGGCTTCCTTACGCGTGACTTGCGTGTCACGAAGCGTTCGAGCTGCCGGATCGTCAACCCCCCGCGGGAAATGCGGAACGCAAGCTTGTGGCGCAGTTGTATGTCCGCAACCCCGAGCAGTGAGCGGGCGTGGCCGGCGCTAATCTTCCCATCTTCCATCAACTCAATGATTTGGTCGTCAAGCCGTAGCAATCGGACCGAGTTCGCAATCGTTGCGCGGTCCTTCCCTGTGCGCTCAGCGACCTCTTCCTGAGTCATATGAAAATCATTCAAAAGCCTGTCAAACGCGCGCGCTTCCTCGATGGGGTTCAAATCCTCGCGCTGCAAGTTCTCAACCAGCGTCAGCTCGAGCGCCTGCTCTTCGGGCACGTCACGCAGCACCACGGGCACGCGCTGTAATCCGGCGCGCTGCGCCGCGCGCCAGCGCCGCTCCCCGGCGATTAGCTGGAAGCGCGCGCCATTTTTGCGCAGCACAATCGGCTGAATAATCCCATTCGCCTGAATCGATCGCGCCAGCTCCTCGAGCGCTTCCTCATCGAAATTCCTGCGCGGCTGGTACGGATTCGGATCAATCAGGTCGATGTCAACCTGGTAGCTTCCCGTCGTCGCCGCCATCGGCGTCGGTTGGAGCGCCTGAGCCGGCGCCGCTGCTGCCCCCGACGACCCCTGCTGCGGCTGCTGCTGCGGCTCGGGTTCCTGTTCCCGTATCAACGCTCCCAGACCCCTGCCCAGCGCGTTTCTGGTCATTGGCAATGACCTCCTTCGCAAGTTGGATGTAGCTTTCCGCACCTTTGCTATGTATGTCGTAAAAGATGATTGGTTTCCCGTGGCTTGGCGCTTCCGCCAGGCGGACGTTTCTTGGGACGACCGACTCAAAGACCTGGTTACCAAAGAAGCTTCGGAGATCGGCCGCCACCTGCTTGGAAAGAGTGGTCCGGTCGTCGTACATGGTGAGCAAGATTCCCTCGATTGCGAGGTCATGGTTCAGGGAGCGGCGGATGCGCATCAGCGTGTCAAGCAATTCGGAGACGCCTTCCAGCGCCAAATACTCGCATTGAATGGGCACCAACACGGAGTCGCTGGCCACCAGCGCATTCAGTGTGAGCAAATCAAGAGCCGGTGGGCAATCAATTATAATAAACTGGTAATTTTCTTTAATAGTAAACAACAGCTTCTTCAGCTCGTATTCGCGCTCATCGGCTCCAACAAGTTCTACCGCGGCCCCCACTAAATTCTTATTCGCCGGCAGCAAATCGAGGCCTTCTACCTGGGTTTTTTGAATGATCTTGTCGAGCGGCTCTTTCAGAATCAACGCGTTGTAAAGGCTGCGCCGCGTGGGGTCTTTCGGGAAGCCCAGGCCGGCTGTCGTGTTGCTCTGCGGGTCGCAGTCAATGATCAGTGTGGGACGTTCGGAAATTGCGAGAGAGGCCGAAAGATTTATCGCGGTGGTTGTTTTCCCAACTCCACCCTTTTGATTCGCTATAGCAATAATTCTTCCCAAAGAATCCCCCTGGGACGAAAACTCTACCAGATTGCGCAATCAATGTGCAATATGTTTCACGTGAAACAATTTAGCTGAATTTAATAAGTAAAGTTCGCCGTCGGTGCGATCCCGAAAGGACCGCCATCGGGCATACAGCCCGTCGATTCAATCTAAGATACAAGGCAGTATTCGGAGTGTTTCCCCATAACTGAGTTTGTGGCAGTTGCAGTGCATCGCGGCTAATCGGCGAGGCATGATCACGCAAACGTACGGACATTGGGATGAGCTGAATTGGTCAAGCATACTCATAACAGAATCCCGTGGAAGGGGGCTCAAGCCGGATATCTTTGTCGGCATTTGGCGGTTTCGAGGATAGAATTGTTTCACGTGAAACAATAAGCGATGCCAGCGGCAAGAACTACGCGACGGGACGTCCTACTAGGATTACGCGCCTCTGAGATCGTGCGATCGGAATCGGTGAGTCCCATCGCCAACCCTTTGATTGTGCTAGTTTTATCGAATCTTGGGAGCCAAGCCAGAGGATGACTTCCCCGCGTGGCGTCAGGCGACCCGTGGCCCATCTCAGAAGGTCCTTGTGATCGCCGACTGCGCGGGAGACAACGTAGTCGAATTTCGCTTCCTCGGGCGAGAGATCCGCATATTCGGACCGGATTACCGTCACGCCGTCAAGATTCATAAAGCGAGCGACCTCATTTAGAAAGGCACACTTTTTTGTATTTCGCTCAATCAAAAGAACTTGTAGTGTTGGGAGCGCAATTTTGAGCGGGAGGCCGGGGAAGCCGGGGCCGGCACCAACGTCGGCGAGCCGACCTTCCGGATTGGCGATTAGGGGTGCCGCGAGGAGGCTTTCGGCGAAATGTCGCTCAAGAATCTCCATTGGACTTGTGACTGATGTAAGGCTAACTCGCTGATTCCAAAAGACTAAGCAGGCGATGTAGCGCTGGATCTGGGAGACGTGCTGCGCACTGACCGTGATGCCATACTTTGAGAAAGCATCAAACATGACAGCCGCGGAGGGCACTACGATCTCGCTTTCATTATATACTACAACAGTAGTATCAGGAGGGAGGGCCATCGCCTAACTCGCCTCAGTTGGAGTGGGTCGACTTAGATATTTCGGCGCCAGATAGCCGGCCATGAGATCCACGAGGAGGTGGCCTGCGATTGCGGGAACGAGATTGCCGGCCCAGACGCGTGATCCCGCGAGAAGAAGGCCCAGTAGGAATGTCGTTATCAGTCCACGCCTGCCCTGATAAAGGTGGGCCAGTGAGAAGAGGAGCGAGGAACCAACAACCGCTGCTATCGCCCAAGTGGTGGTGTTAAGGATGACGGCGAAAACGAACCCGCGGAAGAGAAACTCTTCGCAAAGGGAGGCAGTGGTGGCAAGAGCTACGAATGCGAGGGCCTCAACTGACGAGCGCGGCATCAGGCGCATGGAAATTTGGCGCAAACGAGAGTGTTCGGGCGCATTTTGCGCGGACATCTTACGGATGCCTGCGTACTGCAAGAGCCCGAAGACGATTAGCAAGAGGGCGCTGATGAGCGCGGTTTTTGCGGGTGAATGAACGATCAAACCTAGATTCGCGGCGCTAAGGCCGCGCGCGTAGCAGCGCCACGCAATAATAGCCGCAAGAACCCATTGAAACGCGATCGTGGATGCATAGATCGTGAGGCGGTCCATCGCGGTAACTTGCGGCATGCGAAGCAGGCGGCGCACACGTACGGCGCCGCGCCAAGGGATGAGGACGCCGAGTACGGCGAAGACAAGCCAGAAATCCCATGGAATCGTTAAGAAGCGAATGGGTGAAAGTCCTCGAGCTTCAAATAACACCACGTCTCGCGCCGCAGGGCAAGCGAGCGCTGATTTTGGTGGTCTCAAAATTCGTGGCCGAATAAAATGTTGCCTCATGATGGGAAGCGGAAAATCCAATGGTGAAGACATGGAGCGCCTACGTCGCGACCAGATTTCGCAGTCGAGTGGCTTTTTGGTCCGCGCAAAGCTGTGGATTCAGCTGCTGCCCAATTTAGCCGTGACCATGCCAACTCAGTTTTCGCGAGAGTTTCATCAGGATGCCCGGCATACGCTGCGACTTTGGGTAAGGCGTCCCTGGCATACAGGGTTCGCAATCTTGGCCCTGGCCATCGGGATGGGCGCGAACACAGGGGTCTTCAGCGTTGTGAACGCGTTGCTGCTGCGTTCGCTGCCGTTCCGGGATCCAAGCCGATTGGTTTCACTCCGGAATTTCTTCCCGCCGAGGGCTAGCGCAAAAGAATTTCATGAATGGCGGCAGCAGCAAAGCTCGTATCTCGCTGATACCGCGCTCTTCGAGCAGGGCGATGTGAATCTAGGCGAAGCCCAAAATGTGATGCGGGCGCATATGGCGATCACGTCCTGGAATTTTTTCTCGCTCCTCGGGACACAGCCGGTGATTGGACGCGCGTTTCTCGAGGGCGAGGATACTCCCGGAAACAACAATGTCGCAGTAATCAGCTATGGACTTTGGCAGGAGGTTTTTGCGGGCGACGCGCGAGTCCTGGGCTCCACGATTCTCCAAAATGGTATTCCGCTCACGATTGTTGGAGTCGCGCCTCCCCGATTTGATTATCCGAAAGACACTGCTCTTTGGAAAGCCGCGGAATATTCTCCGGGAAATTATGGCTGGGAGACGATCGCCCGACTTAGTCCGGGCATCACGTTGGCGCAAGCCCGCGCGGCATTTGCCGTGGAAGCAGACCGGCTGCAGCCACCGGGCAGCAAGATGGGAAACACCGCGCCTTTTCCCACAATGATTTCGCTGCAAGATGAGCTTGCGGGGCCGGTGAAAAATGCTTCACTGATGTTGATGGCCGGAGTGGTGTTTATCCTGCTGATTGCGTGCACAAATGTTGCGAATCTTTTGATGGCGCGCACCGCGGATCGCGCTCAAGAACTATCCGTGCGCTCAGCGCTTGGAGCAAGCCGCGCGAGGATTGCACGGCAATTATTGACCGAGTGCATGCTTTTATCTTTGGTGGCCGCTGTCGCGGGATTATTCGTCGCGTTTTGGACGACCTCCATCGCCGCGAAGGTTCAACCGTCTCCACTTTCCGCACAGGCATACACAATCCTTGATGCGCGCGTTCTGTGTTTCACCGTCGCGATCGCAATTGCGAGCAGTTTGCTTTTCGGCGTGCTGCCCTCTTTATATGCGGGGCGATCCCACGCGTTCGGAATCCGCGCATCTGGAAGCAGCCGCGGCGCGCGACTGATTCGTGAAGGATTGGTCGCCGCGCAAGTAATGCTCACGATGATTCTTCTTACGGCGTCGGTTTCGGTGGGGCGTGCGTTCGTCAACCTGATGAAAACCGATCGCGGGTTTGACGTAAAGGGACTGGTAACCGTGAGCGTGTCGCTTGACGGCACGACCCACGATTTCGACGGGCACCGGCTTCCCTATTACGAGGAAGTACTCGACCGATTGAGACGGCTTGACGGCGTTCGCAGCGCGAGTGCGACCGAGTTTCTGCCGCTCAACACAACGGGTTTTATTGGGGGGCGCGTGACACTGGTTGGCCAGTCAGCCAATCTGCACGCCACAATTGTTCCGATTGCGTCCGACTATTTTAAGACTATGGGTGGACGAATTCTTTACGGGCGCGAATTCACGGATGTGGAGATACGTTCCGGCGCCGCGGTTGCCGTCGTCAACGAAAGATTTGCGAGGCAAATAGGTTCTCCGGCGGACGCACTGGATCATCTAGTCGCTTTGGGAAAAGGCACTCCGCGGAAGATTATCGGCGTCGTCAAAGGCATGGACTACATGAACGACGGCATGGACACAACAATCTCAAATCTGATCTTCATTCCAGCGGACTTCCCGCGCGGCTTCCGTCCGGCTTTCGTGGCTCGCGTGGATGGCCGGGCGGAAGATTTCCTGCCTACCATTCGAGAGACAATCCGGTCGGTGGATCCGCAGGTCCCCGTTTTCGGAGCGAAGACAATGGAGCAGCGTTTGGCTGACGCTGTCGTGCGTCCAAAATTTTACCGGACCGCGGTTTCGTTCTTCGCGGGATTCGCCTTGCTGCTTGCCGTGATCGGTATTTACGGCGTTGTTTCCTATGCCGTTGCGCAGAGGACGCAGGAAATGGGTGTGCGCCTTGCACTTGGCGCCACGCCTGCAGTGCTTCGGAGAAATATGCTTCGGCAGGGATTGCTCACGGTGGCGGCCGGGGCGATATTCGGAATCGCCGGCGCGATGTTTACCGGACGATTTCTTGAAAGCCTTGTGGAGGGAGCGAGGTCCGTTGATGTCAGCACCTTCATCCTCTCGATTCTGTTTATTGGGCTGATTGCGGCAATAAGTATTTGGGTTGCTACGCGGCGCATCGCGCGGCTGGACATTCTGGAAATCCTGCGAATCGATTAATGTTCAACACTCGGGGCACACGGACGGCGCCGCGCCAGCCTCTGAAAGCAAAGGAATCTGGTGGTAACTCTTGATTCGAAACTATTGCATGCTGATTCTATTAGCGAGCCCAGTCCGGGAGCTGACCCGATTGAAGTTTCAATGGACCAAAGCTCACTACTTCGACAGCATTTTTGCCCTGAACCACTTGCACAGCAAAGAAGCAAACACCCTTGGGGTTATCGGTTGTCTTTCCTGAGTAGTAGAACGCCCGCTCAGGTACTCTCCGTCCGTCTTCGTAGATGTATAGCCCACCTTCTTCGTGCCTCAGTTCACTTTCCAAGGGTCGTCCACAGAAATTGAATAACTCGCGAAGTCTTGCTTCAGCCTCGGTCCTTCCGCCTACCGATTGAAGAAATTCAGCTTGCATCTTGTCTAGAGCAAGGTCTATGTGGTTTGCCACTAAGTCAGCCATATAAG
The DNA here is from genome assembly GCA_963737185.1 of uncultured Acidobacteriota bacterium. Taxonomy (GTDB): domain Bacteria; phylum Acidobacteriota; class Terriglobia; order Acidiferrales; family UBA7541; genus DASTCZ01. The sequence continues at coordinate 263,714 of CAVTRS010000024.1, forward strand.
CATCGCTGACCCTTTGCGCAGCGGCACGATCAATTGGTGCTCCGCTGGGCGCTTTGTCGCAGCCACTCAGGACGAAAAGACTTGTGATAAGAACCGGCAATACCCATCTCATAACAAATAATTCTATCCTAGTTCGAAGAATCCGAAGATTGGCAAATGGCGGGGCGGTTGACAAGCTTTGCGCTGACCGACTATCGTTGCGACGCGATGAAAATTCTTGTTATTGGCGGCGGTGGGCGCGAGCACGCGCTCGTTTGGAAGCTGCTGCAAAGCCCGGCGGTTGAAAAGGTTTGGTGCGCACCCGGGAATGGCGGAATTTCCGGTGAAGTGGAGTGCCTTCCGATTGACCAGAAGGATCCTGTTGCAATAGCGGATTTGGCTGCGCGACTGGGCGCGGGTCTCACCGTGATTGGGCCGGAGCTGCCGCTGGTTTCGGGTGTGGCGGATGAATTTATGCGGCGGGGGATGGCGATTTTCGGGCCTTCAAAGGTGGCCGCGCAGCTCGAAGGCAGCAAGATATTTGCGAAGGAGTTTCTGGCTCGCCACAAGATACCGACCGCGGGAACTTACGGCTTCTACGATTCCGCACCGGATGCAATTCGCGCGCTCGACTCGGTGAAATGGCCAGTCGTGATCAAAGCTGATGGGCTTTGCGCGGGCAAGGGAGTGCTTGTCGCGAAGACGAAGGGGGAGGCAACGGCGTTCCTTGAGCGTGCCATGACGAAGCGCGAGTTCGGGGATGGCGGCGCGCGGGTGCTTCTTGAGGAAGCACTGGTTGGGGAAGAGCTGTCGCTAATTATAATCACCGATGGAGAGCGGATCGCGCCATTCGCGCCTGCTCGGGACCATAAGCGCGTATTCGATGGCGATCAGGGCCCCAATACGGGCGGCATGGGGGCCTATTCGACAGAGGATTTGCTCCCTGCGGAGCTTGGCGCGAGGATTCAATCCCAGGTCATTGAGCCGACAATTCGAGGGATAGCCGCGGATGGCCTCCGATACTGCGGCTTCCTATATTTTGGGCTGATGCTGACTGCGACTGGTCCACAAGTGCTTGAATTCAATTGCCGGATGGGCGACCCCGAGACGCAGGCAATCGTTTTCCGGATGGATTTCGATCTGGCTACGGTACTCGCCGAATGCGCTGCCGGGCGGCTCGATCCGGGGAAGCTTCGTTGGAAGGAAGAAGCGAGCGCTTGCATCGTGATGGCTTCGCGCGGGTATCCGGATCATCCGGAGACGGGGCAAGCGATCGAGGGGTTGGAAGAGGCTGCCAAACTTCCGAAGACAAAGGTTTTTCATGCGGGGACGCGCAGGGAAGGGGTCTATTACTACACGAGTAGTGGAAGAGTGCTTGGCGTGACAGCAAGCGGCCGGACTCTTGGTGACGCTACGAGTGCGGCTTACGAGGCTGTTGGTAGGATACATTTCGCTGGGGCGCACTGGCGAACGGATATTGGCAGGCGCGCTGAGAAGCATGAGATCGCGGGGCAACGCCAGTAGGTGTGGGCCGGCGGTTCGCGCGAATCAAAACCCGCTATGAATGCGTTCAGTACGGCGAAGTTTTCACAGAGATCCTTCGTCCCGATAGAAAACATCGGGACGCACAGTACGCGCTGCGGGCGGATGAAATTCGTCGGGACTCCGTTCAGGATGACAAATTGTTAGTTTAGTGGCGGGGGATAGTGGACCGTTCAGGATGACGGATTATTACTTTAGCGGCCGGGGACAAAATTCCATGGAGGGAATGTGAGCGAACAACAGGGCGAGCGGGCATTGGTGGGGATCATCATGGGGTCGGACACGGATCTGCCCGTGATGCAGGAAGCGGCAAAGATGCTGGAGAAATTCGGCATCCCTTATGAGATTGAGGTGACGTCGGCGCACCGGTCACCGGCGCGGACGCACGAGTATGCGACGACGGCGGTTTCGCGCGGGCTGAAGGCGATCATTGTGGCGGCGGGCGGCGCGGCGCATCTTGCGGGAGTGGCTGCCGCGCTGACGACACTGCCCATCATCGCGGTGCCGATGGCGACAACCGTGTTGAGCGGAATGGACTCGCTGCTTTCGAGCGTGCAGATGCCGGCGGGAGTGCCGGTGGCGGCGATGGCGATTGACAAGCCGGGCGCGATTAATGCGGGAATCTTTGCCGCGGAGATTATTGCCACATTTGACGCAGAGATTGCGAAGCGGCTGATGGCGTACAAAGAGGAACTGGCAAAGGGCGTGGCGGATAAGAGCGCGCGGGTGAAGCAGCAGTATGCGGGGAAGGCGAAGTAAAATCTTAGACGGAACCTAGCCCCGGCTAATTTCCTGACGGCTTCTCCACGTGGTCAATCACGATGATTTCTATCGGGCCTTTTCCTGACTGCAATTTCAGGCCGAGTTGATCCTGGATGGCAGTGAATATTGAGGGGCCGTTTGGATCCGGCGCGGGAAGGGGAGGCTGGCCGTTCGGTGCGCCCGGGGGCCCTTGGGCTTGGGTGTCATCCGGAGTCCAAGTCAAGGTGAAATCGTAATTGCCGGTGAGTCCGGTTTTATCCACGACCGGGCGGTTCAGAATTGTAGTCAGCACGACTGCCAGCATCGCCATCGGAACCTGCTGGCCTGTCAGAGGCCCTCCTCGTCCCATCATCCCCAAGCCTGGCCCTCCGCGGCCTCCGCGACCACCACGGCCCGGGGCCGGGGGAGGCGGCGCATTGGGATCGGCGACAATTGGTTTTGACTCTTGGAGCTTAGGGCCGCCTTTCGCGACTACCAGCGAATACACTTGAGCCTCTTTGGATTCGCGGTGAATCGCAAGCTTGAGACGATCCGCCAAGAGCGCCTGGAGCATTTGCCGGTGGGCCGCCATGCGATCATCCGGGCTAAGCTTCTGCAACGCGGCAACAACGGAACTATCCATTTTCGCTTCAATATCGTATCGCTCAGAACTGAGCCAGCCGGGCGCACCAACGATGCGGCCATCTTCTGCTCCGAACGGAATTCCATATGCCTCTCGAATGATTCCCATCAATGGGAGATTCTTTGCCGTATAGGTGTCGCTAATGGTTCCCCCGCCGGGAATGGTCATGAAGCCGCCAGTGGCGTTGGGGTTGCTTGGTTTGATGGATGCGACTTCGTACTCAAATACGGGCGCGGCGGCAGGAGTGGATTGGGATTGCGACTGAGCACGGGTTGGCGTTGCGTGCGCGAGCCAGAGCACTAACAGAAAAACTGCGGCTGAAATTCCGGCCGCCCTGAGCGAAAGGTTTCTACGCCTATTGAATACTTCGCGAAATTTTTTCATGTCGCTAGCCCTCATCTGTAGACACCGGCTGCAACAGAATGGTTCCCAATCAAATTTACTGATGATGCGGGGAGCGGAGCGTGGGGGCGTTTGGATCGCGCTGCGCCTCGACGGCTTTCTCCACATCTTCGGGCGGAGGGATCACCCAGTCAAATTTATCGCCTTCGTGGAGAATGGCAAGCGCGGGCTTGTTTTCGGGGGTGATGATTGCGGTGATCGCGCCTTTTACAAAAACAGTGGCTGGTTCCGACACGGCTTTGTTGCTTGACCCATCGAAGATCAACTGCGCCGCCTGACCGACTTTGGGATTCGACGAGCGCACGGGGATCAAGCGCGCGTCATTTTCGCCGAGCATTTCGAGGAGCGTTGGCCCTTTGATGTCGGGCGGGTAGCGGACCTCGATGAGCGTGCGCGGGTCGCCCTTTTCCGGCGGATAGAGCTGCTTGTAGCTGGGGTGCTGGACCTGGATGTCCCAGTAATCGTCCTTCAACATGATTTGCTTCACGGTGTAGCTGAGCAGCCAGGCTTCCGGGCCGTAATCTTTTTCGTAGCCCGCGACGACGAGCTGGACGATGGGTTCGTCCTCTTTCAACTCCAGCGGATGGTGGAGCTTGCCGACAGTTTCGCGAAGCTGGCTGAGGAACTCAACGCCGAGACCTTCGATGTCCGTGGCTTCCATATAGGTTTCGGGCTCGAGGGGATGCTGGCTGCGGCCCGCCGCGATAGACAATTGCACATCCATGCGGACGGGTTGCTTGCCGGAATTGAGCTCGACCCATTCCACGGCGCCGAGCAGGACGGCGACATGGCCACCAACCAGAGGAACGAAAAGCGGGGCGTGCGCGCCGGGCTCGGATTTTTCGCTGATCGCGCCGACCAAAACAGCATCCTTCGTAACGCAAATGAGGACGCGGCCGGTGGCGAGATTGGCGATGTATTCTCGGTCGCTCTGTTGAGGGCGCGCCTCCATGCCGGGGCGCGGGCCGGCGGCACCGGCGAGAGCGCAAGCGGCGGAAATCAGAGCGATGAAGGCGATGGAAATGGGGATTGCGGTACGGCGCATGGCGGTTTCCTTGAAGAATCTACGGTACCACATCCCGGCGGGTGCGGCGAAGATTCAAGGAGGATGCCCGCGGGGCAAGGTCGCGGCGATACTGGAAGGGCGCGCGATGCATGGGGCGAGCAATTTCAGTAGAATAGAACTCTTCGATAGCGAGGAAGGAACAGGGGAGACGATGGGATTTCTGGACAATCTATTCGGCGGAGGCAAAGGACTGCGGTCGCCCGCGCGCATCAAACACGGCGGGAAGCGCGTGAGCGAAATTCTGGTGGAACACGGGAAGTTTTTTCGCGGCGAGCCGGGCGGCGTGCGCGCGAACCTGGAAGGCGCGGACCTTTCGCGCGCGGATTTCCGCGGCGCAAACCTTTCGCAGGCGTTGCTCGCGGGATGCAATCTGGAGTCGGCGAATTTTTTCGGGGGAAGGCTTTGCGGGACCGATTTGAGCAAATGCAATTTGAGGCTGGCGAAGCTTCAGAAATGCGACATGACGGAAGTGAAGTTGATTGGCTCCGATTTGACCGGGGCTGATTTGAGCGGGAGCGAGGTTTTCCGCGGCGATTTGACGGATGCGATTATCCGCAACGCGACGGTTCGGGGGACGGTGTTGCGGCAGGCGGTGTTGAAGAATACGGACCTGAGCGGATCGGATATAGGGCTGGCCAGCGTTCGGGAAGTTGACCTCAGCAGCGCCAAATGGGACCAGGTGGACATGTCGAAGGCTGTGGTGCGCGATAATAAGAAACCGGCGGGGGCGGGGTAAAGGATGGAGTTGCTCGAGAAACCTCGGAAGAAATCTGCAGATTACTGATTTGACGTAAAACCTTCAACGTAGCGGGACTCAAGGTGAAGCTGTCACACAGATTCCCGCGGTGGCGGGACATCTTGGTCGGATGCCTCCGCATAGGAACACGGAGCGCAAGCGTCGCGCGTCAGGATGACAACTCTCTCTAATTGTGAATCCGAAATTGTGAGTCCGAGATAAAAATCAGGAGGAGTTACTTGCCGGCGCCATCGCCATTGGCGGCGCGGCCGATGGCGCGGCGGCGCACTTCGATGCCGAGCCGCTTGATTTTTTGATTGAGAGTGGAGAGAGGGATCTGAAAGCGTTCCGCGGCTTCCGTCTGATTCCAGGCGGTGCGTTCGAGCATGTCCAGCACGATGCGGCGCTCGACTTCCTCAACCATTTGAAACAGAGAGGGGCGCGAATTATCGGCGCCGGTGCGCGCGCCGGGCTCGCCCGGAAGCGGCGGCATAAATTCGGAAAGCTGCAGGCGCACACCGCGCACGATTTCCGTGCCACGCAAATTTTCGGGCAGCAAATCAACGTCAAGCTGATCGCCCTGCGCCAGCACTACGGCACGCTCGACAACATTTTCCAGTTCGCGCACGTTGCCGGGCCAATCATAGTCCATCAAGAGTTTCATTGCGGCGTTTGAAAAGCGCAACGGGGCCTTTGTGTTTTCCGCGCAGAAATGCTTCAGGAAATGTTCAATCAGCATGGGGACATCGCCGGTGCGGTCGCGCAGCGGAGGAAGCGGCAGCGAAATCACGTTCAAGCGATGGTAGAGGTCTTCGCGGAAGCGCGCTTCGCGGACGAGGCTGAGCAGGTCTACGTTGGAGGCGGCGACGATGCGGACGTCCACTTTGATGGTGTCCGTGCCGCCGAGGCGCATGAACTCGCGCTCCTGAATCACGCGCAGTAGTTTCGCCTGCGTTTCTCCGGCTGATCGTCGAAATTTCATCGAAGAAAATCGTGCCTTGATCGGCGACCTCGAAGAGGCCCTTTTTGGAAGCGACGGCGCTGGTGAATGCGCCCTTCACGTGGCCGAACAATTGCGATTCGAGAAGGTCCACGGGAATCGAGCCGGTGTTGACGGGGACAAAAGGTTTGTCGGCGCGCGGGGACGCGGAATGGATGGCCTTGGCAATCAGCTCCTTGCCGGTGCCGCTTTCGCCGCTGATGAGAACGGTGGAGCGCGAAGGTGCGACCTGCGAAACCAGATCGAGCAACGCGAGCATTTTGTCGCTCTTGCCGATGATGTTGGGGAAGTTGTAGCGCTCCTTGAGCGCGCGCTTGAGCTGAACATTTTCTTCGCGCAGGCGGCGGCCTTCGACGGCCTGCGCGACTTGCAGGAGCAACTCGTCGTTCGACCACGGCTTGGTGATGTAGTCCTGTGCGCCGCTCTTGAACGCGGCGCGAGCCATGTCGATCGAGCCGTACGCGGTGATCAAAACGATAGGAAGCGCGGAATCGCGGTGTCGGATTTCGCGGAGCATGTCGAGACCGTTGCGGTCGGGCAGACTGACGTCGAGCAAGAGGAGATCGAAAGGGTTGTTCTCAAGCTGAGCCAGGCCCTCGCTGCCGGTTTCGGCGCTGGTTACGACATAACCTTCCGAGCCGAGCAGGAGTTCCAGACCTTCGCGGATTTCGCTCTCGTCATCAATGACGAGGATCGAGCCTTTAGACATGCACCGCCTTTCGCGCAACGGGGAACTCCAGGCGGAACTGAGTGCCGCGCCCAGGCGCGGACTTTACGTCAATCTTGCCCGCATGTTCTTTGATGATGCCGTAGCTGACGGAGAGGCCCAGGCCGGTGCCGCGCCCGGTGCTCTTGGTGGTGAAGAAGGGATCAAAGATCCGGTGCAAATGGTCGCGGGGAATTCCCACGCCAGTGTCGCTGACTTCGACTTCCACGGTGCCATTGGAGCAGGCGGTGCGAATATCGAGGATGCCGCCGGCGGGCATGGCGTCACGCGCGTTCATGAAGAGATTCAGGAAAACCTGCTGGAGGCGGTTCATCGAGCCGAGGACCGGAGGCAGATCGCCCTGCAGATGCTGCACGACCTCAATGCGAGCTGTTTTCAGCGGATGGGTGACGAGTGAAAGCGTTTCTTCGACGACGGAGTTCAAGCTGACTTCGCTGAACTGCGACGCGCCCACGCGCGAAAAATTCAGCAGGTTGTTGACAATCTCGCTGGCGCGGAATGTCTGTTTCACGATTTTCTCGATCAGCGTGTGGCGCGGGTCGTCGCCGGGGAATTGGCGCGCGAGCATCTGAATGTAATTGGAGATGACGGCGAGGGGCGTATTCACTTCGTGCGCCACGCCGGCAGCCAGCAGGCCGAGCGAAGTGAGTTTTTCGGTCTGCATGAGCTGATCTTCCAGGCGCGCGCGCTGCGAAACGTCGTCCACGAGGATCAAGCGGCCCAGGCGGTTGCCGTCTTTGCCGAGCAGCGGCGTGATGGAAACGTTGACCACCAGCATGCGGCCTTCGCGATTGCGCATGGCGAATTTGTAAATGCTCGAAACGTTTTCTTCATCGGCGCGCGCGTCAATTTCGACGACAAGGTCGGCGGGCAGGACTCCATCGAGCGGGCGGCCGATGGCTTCACTGCGCGGGACGGCGAGAAGCGCCTCGATTTGCGAGTTCCACGATTCGACGCGGCCTTCGAGGTCCACCGCGAAAACGCCGACGTGCAGCGATTCCACGATGTTTTCGCTGAAGTCCTTGAGGCGCTCGATTTGAGCGGCCTTCTGTTCGAGCGAGCTATAGAGGTGCGCGTTATCGAGGGCGATGGCGACGTAGGCGGCGATGGTGAAGAGCAGCTCGACGTCATCCGAGGAAAGGAAATCGCCATCCACCGTCTTGCCGAGGCCCAGGATGGCGACGGTGCGTTCGCGGATCCGGCACGGGATGTAATAGTTCAAGTCCAGTCGCTCGAGGGTGCGGCGAGCGGAAGCGTCGGACTCTTCCGCGAAACGCGGCGACTCAAAGAATAAATAGCCGCGGGTAAATTCCGCGCGGGCGGGGTCCAGGAAGCTCAATCGAGCGAATCCGTGGATTCGGGCGAGCCCATGCCAAGCGAGCGCGCAAGGCGCGCCTTGCCTGTGGATTCGTCCACCAGGAAAATCGCCATGCGATCCACAAGGAGTGTTTGGGAAATGCGGTCCATCACCGAGCCGAGCATCGGCTCGAGATGGACTTCGTTTGTGAGCGTGCGGCCGAATTCGATCAGCGTGCGGCGATAATCCAGGCGATCGCGATAGAAGAAGCGGTCGAGACCTTTTTGTATCCAGTCGCGAAAAGGCTGCAAGAGGAAGGCCGTGAGTATGATGGCGATCATCCCGCCCGCTGTGCCCGTACCCACGGCGATGTGGGAAAATTCCGCGACGCCGCCAATCACCAGAAAATAGACGGCTACGACCCCCGCCGTAGCGGCGGTGTAAGCAAGGCCGCGCTTGAAGATGATGTCCACGTCCATCAAGCGGTAGCGGATGATGGCGTAAGCGAAACACAATGGCAGCAAGACAAGCAAAACGGTGGAGGTCTTCGCCCAAGCGGGCACATCACCGTCATTCTTGATAAAAAGCGGGATATAGGTGAAAACAAATGGAGTGACAGCGAGCGTGCCAAAGCAGGCCCATTTCAATTGTTGACGCAGAATTCCACTTGGCGCGCGACGAAAACTGCTGAGGAAGACCAGCGCAGCCAGCAAAAAATAGGCTCCCAAATAGACGAGGCGAATCTGGTCCAGTTCGATCCGCGAGCCCAGCCAAAAAACAAATCCAAGAGAGCCTGTGAGGGAGAGGACGTAAAGAGCCCCGAGCGCAGCAGGCACGCCATAAACCAAGGCAAGAATGCCGCGAAGCCGCCAGGGCGATGAGTGCCTTTCCGGAAAGACGAGCGCGAAATGCAGAAGAAGCGCGGGTTGCAGGAACCACGCCGCAGTGTTCGCAAACAAGATTACCTGGTCAAAAGCATTCAGCTTTCCGCTGTAATGGAAAGAATAAAAAATGAATGAGACGAGACAGAAAATATAGAAATGCAACGCGCGCGGCGCGGTCCAGCGCCGGGCAAAAATGAAAAAGCCGATGAAGAGATAGGCGAGGCCCACGATTCGCAGGAAATTTTCATAGGCCAGAGGTTTTTCCGCGGGAGCCGTGACCAGCCGCGCAGTGAAATCCGAGCCGTCGCGGGACAACTGGTAACGCACCTCCGTCCACATGCCGACGCGCCACAGACGCTGCGTGACGTCCGTCGTGTTGTGCATGGGATTGTCGTTGATGGAAATGAGGCGGTCGCCCGGTTTGATACCCGCCAGCACGGCGGGGGAATTCGGCGCGATCTTTTTGGCCTCGACGCCAGAAGGCGTATCCCGCCACGTTACGCCGTCATCCGCCATGTCGTACATGGTGCGCTGACGGAAATTGATCACACCAAAGACAACGGCAGCTATCGTCACCAAGACAAGCGTGACTGCGCCAACCCGGACTCTGAGGCTTTCCGTCATCTTCCCGTACCAGCCAACCTGACTTCCAAGCTACTTTCCAGAATTCTTCCCCGACTGCCTTCTAAACCCGACCTGAACCAACTCACTCGCGGGGTAGACTTCCCCGCCAATCTATCTGCACGCAACTTTCCAAATACTGTAAATAATATCGCAGTGTAAATATAACAAAACAAATGACTTAGTGAACACGCCGATGGCGCCAGTGAGGTGGATTCCGATATTGGAATATTGCTTCCCATTTGCCGTATAGCCAGACAGCGCTCAGAATTGAACGCTTATTCCACCACGAACGGCCCGGGAAGCGGGCAGGAGTAGTACTTGCCCGTCTTTGGAGTTGGCGGAGAAGTAGCCCTGTGCGAGCAGATTCCGGAAATCCGCGAGAGCCTCCCAATGGCAGCCCCCGATGGTTCCCGGCATGACTTGCCGTATGCTCAGGCTGAGATACGGATCAATTCCGTTGAAGGCTTCCCCGATAGCGTCCTGCTGGCTGAGAGTTTCCCCGCTGAGCCATTTGTAACTTGCGGAAAATTGAGTCCGGGTGCGACGTACTTTTCCAGAGAAGCGCGCCGCAACGCTGTGCCGATACTGCATTTGCAAGGCTTCGCGTAGCGGCTGGTCCGCGGCATCCGCCATGACTTCAGGCGAGAGGGCGCCCGCGTAAGCGTAAATGAATGCCAGGTCCATTGATTCAGTAAGTTGCTCTTTGTAAACCGCGCGAACTCCCCACGTGGAAGAAGAGCCCGCGTCATACACAAACGCGCTTGAAAAAGGATCCTGCAAAAAATCCGAATTGGAAACGTTGCCGCGGCCGAAAACCGGGGTGTCGCCTTCATGCTCGTGGAACACAGCGGCTTCGAGGGTGCCGTGCCGCGTTGCCGAATGGCTCACGCCGAGTTCTTCATGCCAGCCGCCTTCGAGCACCGGGCGCCCGTTCAGCAACATCATGACCGGGAAACCATCGAGAGAGCTCATTCCGCTGGTTTGGGGCGAAGGACTAAGAATGGGACTCGAGGCTGTTCCGGAAAGAACAATCATCGTGGCCTGGAAACCGGAGGGCAGCGTCACGTCCAAAGCGGCGCTGGGACGCAATGCCTTTGTACTTTCGCCAAGCTGGGCCGCGAGGGCTTCAACTCCAATCCGCAAGGCCACGTTTTGGCCAATCGCAAGCGTTTGGCGCTGCGAAAGACGCTCGCCGCGAAAAACGAGTCCGCCCGGGCCAAGAGATGTCTGTCGCAACGCAACTTCCGTCACTGGCCCGCCCGGAGAATTCCCTGTAGGAGTCCAAGCCGTCGCCATGGCGTAAGCAGGGAGAGTGTCGCCGTAATTCATTTCTCCGGCGAACAGAAGATGGCCAAAATTGCCGACAGGCTGATCGTATGCCACGGCAGTCGTAGGGGCATCCGGCATATTGGAGATGGAGCCGGGGCGCTCCGAGCCACCGGTAAGTTCGACTTGTCCCCGGGAAGCGGGCTGCGTGGAATCGCCCGTGTTCTGCGCCGTCAAGCCTGGATTAGTCCATTGCAGCACCGGCCGTGAGGCCGCAGAAGAGCGCAGCACCCATTTCCAATCATCAGGATTCGAAGTCTTATCAGGGCCATTGCGCAGGCGGTCAAGCGAAGCAAAAATCGTGGCCAATTCCACTTTCACGAGCGTGGTGACATTCGGAACGATGCGGACGTGATGTTCAACCTTGGGAAGGAAGCCGGCGAGTGTTACGTGCAATTCATAGAAGCCCGGGGGAACGCGCGAATTGCCGAAGCCGCCGTGCTGGTCCGAAAACAGATTGAGACGGTAGGAGGATGCAGATTGGAGTCCTTCCGTCATAAGGACCACGGTTGCGCCCATTTGCGGCGTCCCGGCGGGGTCCACAACAATTCCTGAGAGTTTTCCGTAAGTGGAATCCGCGGAGGACGACGCGGGGAAGAGGGTTCCGAGTGTGAGGGCGAGCGCGCAGACCACCACGAGTGCCCAGCCCCGGGAGCGCGAGATATCTGTCATCGTGGCCCTCCCCTCTCGTGACGTTCGTGGGACGCCTTACTTCGCGGCAGTGTGCGTATCCGCGAGCGGCTTCACCGTAAATTCCGCGCCGCGCGTAATTGTCTGGTTCGCAACCTGATCGTTGATGGAAATCTCAAGCTTATATTTTCCGGGCGCAAATGTTGCAAGCGGCAATAAAGACTGGATCGTCAATTCATCGCCCAATTGCTTCATATCCGCCGACGTCTGCGTGTGCGCCCAGATTTCCTGAGTGCCTTGCGTGACCTTAAAATGAAGAGTGACATTGGACTTGTGCGTCGTCCCATCCACCTTGATATTGTAAATTTGCAGATAGATGCCCATCTTCTGGTCCGGATAGAATTCCTGTTTGAGTTCGGGGCGAACTTTCACATCTCCCAGTACGAACTGGCCAATCCCCACCTGGCCCGAAGGGACGTGTTCGATATCGTCGGCGAGAATTAACGTGCTGGTATCGAGTTCCTCATCCTTGAAGCGAGGCACAGCCAGGCGAGTGCTCACCGTGCCCACGTTCCCGCTCTGCACATCCTTGACAACGATATCGAGTTTGTAGAGACCCGGGCGTAGCGGTATGGTTTTTTGATAGATGGATTGCTTGGTGACGTATTGCTGGAAAAGCGTGTCCGGAAAATCGCGGCTGATGGTGTCCTCAAAGGTTTGGACGCGGCGATCGCCGAGTGTGCTGATAACGCCAAACACGTTGAGCTTGGCGGAATGCACGCCCTCCTTGCTCTGGAAGGTCAGCTGACGGTTGGCAATCTGAATCGTGATTGGCACACTGATTGTGTCGTCGGTGATCCGGAGATAATCGAAACGGTAGTCAAAAGGAAGCTGATTGCGAACGATTCGGGCCGAGACCAGGGCTTCCAGTTCCTTGTTTTGCGGAGGAGGCGCCACGAAAATTTTCGCGGCGAGTTCGTACCGCTCGAATTCCTGCGTCTGTCCGGGAGTGTCATACACGGAAGTCGGCAGGAAAGTTCCATCACCGCGCGTAAAGCGCTGCGACTTGTCCGCAAGGCCCTGATCTTCCAAATCGCTCAAGCCAGCACCAGGAACCCAGAGCAATGCGTCCTTCGCTTCCGGATCCGTCTCCAAACGGTATTCGTTGCATCCGCAGGCGTCCACGAATTCAAGGGTGACATTGTTTCCGAGGCCCGGCAGGTAGTTGTAGGTCCAGTCCTCAAAGGGAAATGTGGAAGTTTCCCCTCCGCCTTCCTTTGGTGTGCGATTGTAAAAGCCGCCGGTGGGATGTTGATCCATTGTGTCCGGCTTGCCCCAGATGATGTAGATGCGGCCGCGATCCGTTTTCCATCCGGGCACGCCCGAAGCGAAGTGCTCGTTTGCGTAAGCTATGCGCCGGTAATGCTCTTCCTTGAACTCATTTTCGGGCGTGTCAGGAGTCGGGTCGCGGCGCAGCCAGAATTGCTCAATGAATTGCTCGCGCTCTTCGTTTGTGGAAAGCCGCAGAAAAGCGTCGCGCTCGGCGTCGGTAATAATCCATGCAACGTCCATGTCCAGCCAATCTTTATAAGCGTTGTCCAACTCCTTCTTGGCTTTTTCTCTCTGCGCTTTAGTCAGCGGCGGTTTTTGAGGCTGCCTTTGGCCTTGCTGGCCTGATCCGGACTGGTTTGAGCTAGTTGGAGGGTTCTGCGCGTAAAGAGTAGGTACCAGCAAGGAGGCCGAAATGACCCCGATAAATGCAAGAGACTTAAATGGTCTCATGGAGACACCTCTCCCCCTCAGGTAAAGGCTGATTCTAGCTACCTCTAAGTGGTTCGTCAACAATGGAATCCCCGGTTTTTCTTGATTACATGGCTTAGATTGCGGGCGTATCGGGCGGGTTGCCTGCGCCAATTCGGGATGTTTCCAAGCCGCGGCTTCAATCAGGGCCGATGCAAAAGTTTTAGGGCCTGTTCTTTATTTTGCTGGGCCACGCGGTTTGTGGGGTCGAGAGCAGCCGCCTTCTCGAATTGCTGGAGGGCCTCAGACACCCTGTCCTGCCGCAAAAGCAATTCGCCGAAATCGTTCAGAATTTCGACGTTTTCGGGAAGTTCCGCGGCGGCAAGACGATATTGTTCGAGGGCCTGATCCAGTTGATTCGACTGAACCAGAGCCCTCGCAAGATTGTGCCGGGCCTGCCCGAAGTCCGGCTTCAATTGAATTGCAAGCTGGAATTCCTCCTTTGCCTCCGCGATGCGTCCAAGCACGGTCAGCGCCGTGCCGCGAAGGTTGTGGGCGTCCGGACTTCGCGGATCGACTTTGATAGCGCGCTCGGCAACATCGTCGGCATCAATGGGATCAAGACGCGCGAGCATTAAAACTCCCAGGCGCACAAGCGCTGACAGGTCGCCCGGGTATTTGTCCACACGATGCTGCATGAGGGCTTCCTCGATCGCCGCGCGCCGGTCGCGATTTCCACGAGGCAAGATCTGAAGCCAAAGATGAGCCATTTCATCGGTGGTCTGATCCCCGCCTTGCACTCTTTTCGGCGGATGGTTCGGATTCCGCGGGTTTGCGGCGGAATTATCGTAGTGATAGCGCATGGAGACGACCGTGCCCTTGGGCAGGAATACCGGCTCGCGGAAATGGTAGACGGCCTGCCAGTTCGGGTCCCAATCCGGAATGCGAATCAGCCACTTCCGCTTGCCACCCGGGAGAGTTGCGTAGCCCTCGAGCAAATGGCCCAGATAGTGCGCGTGCGGATAGACCGCGAGAACATCAACGTCAACCGGGAGAGTGAAGTCGTCGCTCACCAGAAAATCCTGCGCGCCCGCGGGAATATCAAGCGCGTTATCGTCCTGAAGCTGAATCAGCATGGGAAATTTGGTTGGCGGCGTGTCTGTGAAATAGAGTCCAATGGAAGGCCGCACTTCCGCGGACTTTCCCATGGGTTTCAAGTGCGCGTTCAAAACGAGATCCGTGCCGGGATCGAGCCTCCATGCCAAACCTTCGGGTTCGACCCATGGAGTTCCTCCCGGCTTCCAAAAGAGAAAGTGAGATTTGAAATCGAGAGCCGAGCGCCAGATGCTCACGTCCATACCGGGAAAGCCCGCACCGGGTTCTTTTTCCTGATGGCGCGCTGACCGGGAACGGTCCACGATCAAGTTGGCATGGTGAACGAGCATCGAGCCGCCGCCGGGCCGGATCTCGATGGCACGAACGTAGCGCGTCGTTTTGATCGCAGGTGAAAAAATGAAATTCCAAAACAGATCCGATCCGGAGGCGGGCACCGACACAGGCGCAGACGCTTCCAGCACCATGTCCGGCGGACCGAGTTGCCAATCGCCAGTGAATTGCGGCGGCGCGGGCGCATCCGAAGCGATGCCTTCAGGCGCGCCCGCGTTCACCCAATCCCTAATGAGCTGGATTTGCTCATCGGTCAAACGAAGTTCGCCAGCGAAATCACCGTAGCCATGCTCAGGCAGCCAGGGCGGCATTTTGCGTGCATGTGTTTGTGCTTCGATCTGGGCGCTGTGCTTTTTTGCATCGTCATAGCTCATGAGCGGGAAAGGGCCGTGCCCGCCGGCGTGGTGGCAACCCGCGCATGAGGAGTAAAGAATCGGCGCGATGTCGCGTGAATATGTTGGGCTGCTTGCAACAAGGTGCGCCCGCGTTTCGGGGCCTCGCATCACGAGGATCAACCCCGCGATTGCGGCGAGCAACCAGAGGCTCCAGCGAGCTGCGTGGCTTTTTCGCAAAATAATCACAAGACTCACGCCCAACTGCAATTCCTTCGGAATTCAATTATGCGGCTTTTGCGCCTTGCGAGCCACATTTCCACCGCATGGCAGCGTCCCTGCTTACCATTGATGAGATCCGCGAGTCGAAGGTTGTTGGTGTACACCTTTGGACAGCGCGAATGCATCCCTGTGAGAATATAGGGTAAAATGCTTAGTTAGAGTGGGTGCGGGCAGTCCGACCACCCGTACGCAGGAACCCCGGATCAAGTCCAACCTCGCGCGTGGGCCTTGCATCTTTCAATCGGGCAGGGGTTGCGACAAGAAACTTTTGGGTGCAGCCGTTCGTATTAAAAGGTGTGGGGGCGGTCGGAAGGGCAGGGCCTCCAGAATCAAGGAAAAAGGGAATCTCAAATGAAGGCATGGAAGAAGGTCGCAATTGGTGTCGGGGTGGTGGTACTGGGCGGAGGCATTGTCCTTTACAGCGTGAATCAGGCCAATAAGGACGTCGTCACCGTACAGACGGCCAAGGTGGGGCGCGAGCACCTCGTGACGCAGGTGACGGCCTCCGGTCAGATTACAGCGAAAACATATTCCAATTTGCTTGCCCAGGGGATGGGGCAGATAACAGAGATCCTCGTCAAGGAAGGCGATACAGTCAAGCGGGGCGATATTCTCCTGAAGATTGACAGCATCCAGCCCACGGCGGACGCGAAGGCGCAACAGGCGGCTGTCGAAGCATCTCAGGCGGGCTTGGATTCGGC
Organism: uncultured Acidobacteriota bacterium; assembly: GCA_963737185.1. Classification (GTDB taxonomy): domain Bacteria; phylum Acidobacteriota; class Terriglobia; order Acidiferrales; family UBA7541; genus DASTCZ01. The sequence goes on from CAVTRS010000024.1 coordinate 279,812, forward strand.
GACGGCGTCTTATCAATCGGCACAGGATGACGTGAAGACGGCACAAGCGAATCTTGATAGTGCGCGCATTACATGGGATCGCGGACAGGCCCTTTTCAAAGAAGGCCTGATACCCAAGCAGGATTACGACACGCGGAAGACAACTTATGACGGCGCTGTGTCGGCGGTTGCGTCCGCGCAGGCGAAAGTGATTGAGTTTAAGGCTCTTGTGGAGCAGGCGCGTCACTCGGTCGAGCAGAACAAGGCCACGTTTACGCACATCAATGATGTCCTTAACAAGACGACTTACCGCGCTCCAATCGACGGCCTCGTCAGCTTTATCGGGGTCCGAAAAGGTGAAAATGTTGTTCCAGGAATTCAGAACGCCACCGGCAGCTATCTGATGACGATTTCCGACATGTCCTATGTAACGTCTGAAGTGATGGTGGACGAGACCGACATCGTGAACGTGCGCACCGGTCAATCCGCGACCGTGACGATTGACGCGATGCCCGGGCAGAGTTTCCCGGCTCATGTCACAGCGGTCGGCGATCAGGCCGTGCTTCGCAGTTCGGGTCTGGCCTCAACGCAATCCACGACGGCATCGCAGGAGGCGAAAGATTTCAAGGTCGTCGTCACATTGGACAATCCTCCAGCGGGTCTTCGCCCGGGACTTTCTTCAACTGCAAAAATCATCACCGCGGAAAAAGCAAGCGCCCTTTCGATTCCGATACAAGCGCTTGCTGTCCGTTCACGCAAACAGCTCGAAGACGCAGCGAAGCAAGCAGCCGCGCGCAAAGGCGAGGGAGCGGGCGTCACGCTGGCTGCCTCCAAACCGGATCAGACCACTGGCGATGATGCCAAGAAGGACGATGTCCAGGGAGTATTCGTCGTCCGTAACGGCAAGGTGCAATTCGTGCAAGTGCAGACCGGAATTTCGGGAATGACGGACATCGAGGTCGTCAGTGGGCTGAAGGAAGGCGACGAAATAGTCACCGGCAGCTATAAGGCGCTGCGTACGCTACGGCCAGACACCTCTGTTAAAGTGGACAACAGCGCTCCCACCCAGAGCACTTGAACCACGTGAGCGGCGTCTAAGGTAAAGGGGATACGGGCAAATGCCAGTCGAGATGACGGCCGCAGAGAGCTTTCGCCAGGATCTGATCGATCAGGGCGTGAATATTAAGACCGACGCGCTCACCAAGGTCTACCAGATGGGTTCGGAAGAGGTCCACGCGCTGCGCGGAGTGGATATCGAGATCCGTCGCGGCGAATATGTGGCAATCATGGGCCCTTCCGGCTCGGGCAAATCCACTTTGATGAATCTGATCGGCTGCCTGGATACGCCATCGAGCGGCCAATACTGGCTTGCCGGCAGATTGGTAAGCGAACTCGACGACGACGAACTGGCATACATCCGCAACAAAGAGATCGGTTTCGTCTTCCAGACATTCAATCTGCTTCCGCGCGCGACGGCGTTGCACAACGTGGAGCTGCCGTTGATCTACAACGGCACGCCCGCGAGTGAACGCCTGGAACGCGCGAGGAGCGCGCTGCAGATTGTGGACCTGGCCGACCGCATGATGCACAAGCCAAACGAACTTTCGGGCGGTCAACGCCAGCGCGTTGCCATTGCGCGCGCCCTCGTCAACAAACCATCGATCGTGCTCGCGGACGAACCGACGGGAAACCTCGATTCAAAAACGGGCGAAGAAATCATGGGAGTCTTCGCGCGGCTGCATGATCAGGGCAATACCATCATCCTCGTCACTCACGAGCCGGATATCGCTCAACATGCCTGGCGGGTGATCAACATCCGCGACGGCAAAGTAGAATCCGACAAGAAAACCCGATAACAGCCGATTGGGACTTTAGCGCGCCCAGGCGCGGTGGACTGTGTATTCCGCCACTGCCGTGCGAGTAGTGCGGCGCGAGCGGCGGACCGTCAACGCCGCGATGATAAGTTCTCCGGGAAGCGCCGCAGGAAAACGGACTTGGGAGTACGTGGTATAACTCCGTTGACCATCTCCTGAAACCATGTTCGCCTCGCGCACAAATTGGCCGCTTGAACCCAATCGATTCGCGGTGGCTCTTGAGGCGCACCGCCGCAGCGGGAAGCCGCTGCTGGATTTAACGGCGTCAAATCCCACGAATTGTGGCTTCGAGTATCCTTCCTCGGAAATCTTCGCCGCGCTTTGCGATCCGCGCGCGCTGCAATACTCGCCTGAAAGCAAAGGGATCCGCTCGGCACGCGAAGCCGTGGTCAAGTATTACGCGGGGCGGCCGGGATTCGGCGTTTGCGCCGGAAATGTTGCGCCGGAGCAAATCATTCTCACCTCCGGAACCAGCGAAGCCTACAGCTACATTTTTAGGCTGCTTTGCGAACCCGGCGACGAAATCCTTTTTCCCGCGCCGAGTTATCCGCTGCTCGAATACCTCGCGGGGTTAAATGACGTCCGCCTTGCGCCTTACCCGCTCTTCTACGATCACGGCTGGCAGATGGACCTTGGTTCGTTGCGCGCGGCAATCACACCGCGGTCGCGCGGCGTGCTGGTGGTGCACCCAAATAATCCGACGGGCTCATTCGTGCGGCCCGCCGAAGCAGCCGCGCTGGGAGAAATCTGCGCCGAGCATTCCATGGCGATTATCGCCGACGAGGTTTTTCTTGATTTCGCGGCGGATGCCAAGCCACACGCCTCTTTTGCATTCACAACTGAAGCGCTTACATTTGCGTTGAGCGGGCTTTCCAAGATTTCCGCGCTCCCGCAAATGAAGCTCGCCTGGCTCGTCGCCAATGGGCCGGAAAATCTTCTGCGGCCCTCGCTCGACCGGCTCGAAATTATCGCGGATACATTTCTTTCCCCGGGGACGCCCGTGCAGCTCGCACTTCCCAAATTGCTTGAGCTGCGCCACTCGATGCAGAAACAGATACAGGCGCGGGTGGGCGCGAATCTCGCGCAACTCGATGCTTTGGTTGCCGGAAACAAGTCAATTATGCGATTAGATCGCGAAGGCGGCTGGTATGCCGTTCTGCGCGTGCCCGCCACGCAGCCGGATGAAGAGCTCGCCGTTGCGCTTCTCAACGAGCGCGGGGTACTCGTTCATCCCGGCCGCTTCTTCGATTTCCCGCAGGATGGATATTTGGTTGCAAGCCTGATTGCGCCGGAACCGGATTTTCGCGAAGGGATTGCGCGGCTAACGGAATTTATCGGGGGGCGGGCACAATGAGGATTCAGAGCTCGAAATTGCAGACCGCAATCGCGAGCGACAGGGAGGCAATAAAAATGAGCGAGACGAAAAAATTCAAGACAAAAATCGTCGCCATCGGCCCAAGCGGCTCTTGGTCGGAAATCCAGATTCCCTTCAGCGTGGAAAAGGAATGGGGCAGCCGCGCGCGCGTGTCTGTCTGCGGCACGATGAACGGCTTCGAGTTCCGCAGCTCGATTTTTCCCGATGGCAAGGGGGGCCACACCATGATGGTGAATAAGGCCATGATGGCGGGTGGGAAGGCCGCGCAGGGCGATATTGTGGCGATGGAAATGCAGCCCGATACGAAGCCGCGCACCGTTGAAGTGCCGAAGGATTTCAAAGCCGCGCTCGCGGGCAGCGCGAAAGCGCACGCGGTGTTTGAAGCGTTCTCACCCTCACACCGCCGCGCCTATGTGGACTGGATCATGCAAGCCAAACGCGCGGAGACGCGCGAATCACGCATTGCAAACGCCATCAAGATGATTGCAGCGGGAAAGAAGCGCATGTGAACGCGGCAGCCCCTTTAACATTCACTTGTTGCTCGCCTGGAACACGCTCTTGCGCGAGGATTCGGCGCGTGGCAAATTTTCTACAGAGAGCAGTGCTCGCGTAAGCGGGGCTTGCTTATGAATCCTGCGGCCCGGCCTTGCGCCGGACCGCTTTGTTTTTGGCGAGCCTTCGCTTGGCTTCGCCAGCGGAAACTGCCGCGCGCTCCCCGTCTTCCAACGATTGCTGGTAGTATCTCCCCCACTTTGAAATGCCGCGCTGCTTCTCACATTAAATTTTTTGGCGCGGGCAAAAATCGGCGACTTTTGCAACGAATCGGAAAATGGAGGTGAAGATGAGCTCAATGCGGACGGATCGGCGGATGGTACTGAAGGGCGGCTTGGCTTTGTTGGGCGCGAGTGTCTTACCCGCTGTGAATCCGCTGGGCGCTGACCCGTTGGTTGACCCGCAATCAGCGGGGCGTTCGACATCGCATCGCGTGGCGGATCAATCCGTGCGCACCGCTGGATGCGCCTGCGATCATGCCGCCGACGGATCGCTCTTTGACGTCGGCACGAGCGAAATGCGACCGATGATCGAGCGCTACTCCGTGGATTTGCGCGACATCAACCGCATCTATGCCTTGCGCGGCTCGGTGACGCGGGAAGCAAAGCTCAAGGCATTTTACGACCAGCAATTCAAGCTGCTTGATGGCGTGAATTTTGACGCGATGAGCCAGAGCGGCAAAGTGGATTTCACCCTCTTCCACAATTATTTGAGCCACGAGCAGAAGCAACTCGATGTGGATAACAAGCAGGATGCCGAAATCGCGCCCATGGTGCCGTACCAGTGGGAAATCATCGCGCTCGAGGAAGCGCGCCGGCGGATGGAGACCGTTGATCCGCAGAAAGCGGCTGAAGGATTGATGCGCACTCTTGCCGCCATTACCAAGGCGCAAGGCGCAATGCTGAATCCGAAGCCAACTCCGGCTGTGCTCGCGCGCGCCGCAACGAGGGTGAATGAGCTGCGCAACTCTCTGCGCGTCTGGTACAACTTTTACGACCTCTACGATCCGAATTTTTCCTGGTGGCTGGACGCAATCTACAAGCAGGTGGACACCGCACTCGATGCGCACATGCGAGGGCTCCTTACGGCGGCGGGAATTACTCCTCCGCCCGAAGGAGCCGGCGGTGGCGGCGGCCGCGGAGGGCGCGGCGGATTTGTCATAGGGTTCGCCCCGCCGCAGGCGACAGGCGATCTTACCGGCGTCGGGCCCGCGGGCCGCGATGTTCTGATTGAATCGCTGCGCTACAACATGATTCCTTATACGCCCGAGGAACTCGTCACACTGGCGAACAAGGAGTTCGCCTGGTGCGACAAGGAAATGCTGCGCGCTTCCAACGAATTGGGTTTCGGCAATGAATGGAAGAAGGCGCTCGAGAAAGTGAAGAACGATTATGTGCCACCGGGGAAGATGATTTACCTCGTCCGGGATCAGCAAAAGGAAGCGATGGATTTTATCGAAGCGCATGATCTGGTGACCATCCCGCCGCTTTGCAAGGAAGACTGGTGGGAGGAGGCGATGACGCCGCAGATGCAACTGGTGAATCCGTTTTTCACAGGCGGCGACACCATCCAGGTTCCCTCGCCCGCAAGCTCGATGAGTTTCGAGGATCGGCTCGAAAGCATGCGCGGAAATAATATTTATTTTTCGCGCGGCACGGTGTTTCATGAGCTGATCCCCGGCCACCACATGCAGGGTTACATGACGCAAAGGTACCGCGTGTATCGTGGGCCGTTCCGCACCGCCTTCTGGACCGAAGGCATGGCGTTCTATTGGGAGATGCTGATGTGGGACCTCGGCTATGACCGCACGCCTGAGCAGCGCATCGGCGTTCTCTTCTGGCGCATGCACCGCTGCGCGCGCATTATTTTTTCGCTGAACTTCCATCTTGGCGTGTGGACGGCGAAGCAGTGCGTTGATTTCCTTGTGGACCGCGTGGGCCACGAGCTTGCGAACGCTGAAGGTGAGGTGCGCCGTTCGTTCAACGGTTCCTACGAGCCGATTTACCAGTGCGCGTACATGCTAGGCGCCCTGCAATTTTATTCCTTGCACAAGGAACTGGTTGTCTCGGGCAAGATGACGAATCGCGCATTTCACGACGCCATCTTCATGGAAGCCGATATGCCGATAGAAATGGTCCGCGCTGCGGTGGCGAAAACGCCGCTCGTCCGCGATTTCAAAACGAATTGGAAATTTTACGGCGCGCTTGAATCCTAAGAGAGCCGAATATTAATTCGACAGTGGCCGCAGGTCCGGCTCGATCCACTTTGCCCGAGCGATCGAATCGTCCAGGCGATCCCGCGAGTAATGCTGTAGGAGAGTCTGCTGGAGGGTCAGGTGCGGATGCGCAGCGACAAATTCTTCAAGCACACAGATATCAGGTGTGACCTGCCGCGCGGCGGCGACTAGCCGCATCCACGCAAGCGTCATGGTGTGGTGATATCGCTCCGGCTTCCCTTTGTGCGCAGAGTAGCGGCGTAACGCTTCGGACATGCGCTTCTCCGCATCCTCTGCCGGCATCATCCGCAAACAAATCCACGCAAGCCGAATATGATCCGCGTGATGAAACTCCGTTTCGAGCGTGCAGTCCTCAATCTTGCGCACCAAATCATCGTCGGATAATTGCAATGTGCCAGCGTTTAATTCGGTCATCGCAGCCCCCGGACCTCCCCGCAAAAAACAAAAAGGGCGCTCCGGCGAACCGGAACGCCCTTCTTAGGAATTTATCCTGGCAGCGACCTACGTTCCCACACAGTTACCCGTGCAGTATCATCGGCCCTGCGGAGCTTAACTACCGTGTTCGGGATGGGAACGGGTGTGACCTCCGCGGTATGACCACCAGGAAGCTTTACAAAGTTGAATGCGCGGAAAATCACCGCGATTTCAACTTTGAACAATTGAATAGGCTTTGCGTTGTGCAAACATTGCCCAAGCCGTGCAACGGCCTAGGAAAGTTTTATGATTAAGCCGAACGGGCGATTAGTACTGGTCAGCTTCACGCATTGCTGCGCTTCCACCCCCAGCCTATCAAGGTCGTAGTCTTCGACCGCCCTTCTTAGTCCGCCGAAGCGGACTTGGGAGACCTTATCTTGAGGCAAGCTTCTCGCTTAGATGCATTCAGCGATTATCTCTGCTCGACTTCGCTACCGGGCGATGCCGCTGGCGCGACAGCCCGTACACAAGAGGTCGATCCATCCCGGTCCTCTCGTACTAGGGACAGCTCCTCTCAAGTCTCCTGCGCCCACACCAGATAGGGACCGAACTGTCTCGCGACGTTCTGAACCCAGCTCACGTACCGCTTTAATAGGCGAACAGCCTAACCCTTGGGACCTTCTACAGCCCCAGGATGCGATGAGCCGACATCGAGGTGCCAAACCTAAGCGTCGATGTGAACTCTTGGCTTAGATCAGCCTGTTATCCCCGGCGTACCTTTTATCCGTTGAGCGATGGCCCTTCCACGCGGGACCACCGGATCACTAGACCCAGCTTTCGCTTCTGCTTGACCTGTGTGTCTCGCAGTTAACCAGGCTTGTGCTCTTGCACTCCACGGCGGGTTTCCAATCCGCCTGAGCCTAGCTTTGGGCGCCTCCGTTACATTTTGGGAGGCGACCGCCCCAGTCAAACTACCCGTCTGGCCGTGTCCTCCGCCCCGTCTCGGGGCGTAAGTTAGAACGACAGAAAAATCAGGGTGGTATTTCACTGTTGCCTCCTCTCAAGCCGAGACCTGAGACTCAAAGGCTCCCACCTATGCTACGCAGACTCTCCCGTTAATCATGACCAGAGTGCAGTAAAGGTGCACGGGGTCTTTCCGTCTAGATGCGGGCATCCGGCGTCTTCACCGGAACCACAAATTCGCCGAGTCACTCGCCAAGACAGTCGCTCTATCGTTACACCATTCGTGCAGGTCGGAACTTACCCGACAAGGAATTTCGCTACCTTAGGACCGTTATAGTTACGGCCGCCGTTCACCGGGGCTTCAGGTCGGACCTTCGGGCCTTGCGGCCTTGAGCCCTCGCTTTAACCTTCCGGCACCGGGCAGGTGTCACCCCCTATACGTCGTATTCGACTTAGCAGAGAGCTGTGTTTTTGTTAAACAGTCGCAGAGCGCATTTCACTGCGGCCCCCTCGGGCTATAAACCCTACCGGGGCGCCCCTTCTCCCGAAGTTACGGGGCTAATGTGCCTAGTTCCTGAGCGAGTGTTCTCTCGAGCGCCTGTGGATATTCACCTCGTCTACCTGTGTCGGTTTGTGGTACGGGCACCAATTGGACTCCTTAGAGGTTTTTCCAGGCAGCGTGAAATCAGAGACTTTATGACCGTGTGGTCTCGGGACCTGTCTCACCGTTGAATGACCTCGCGGATTTTCCTGCGAGATCCGGCTTACACAGGGCCATCGGGACATCCATCACCCGACTCCCATATCCTTCTGCGTCACCCCATCGTGATAACGCCCATCTGGCGGTGCAGGAATGTTGACCTGCTGTCCATCAGCTACGCCTTTCGGCCTCACCTTAGGACCCGACTAACCCTGAGCGGATTAACCTTCCTCAGGAAACCTTAGACTTTCGGCGATACGAGTTCTCATCGTATTTATCGCTACTTATGCCGGCAGGGTCTCTTGCGTGGCGTTCAGTAGTCTTCTCAGTCTACCTTCGGACTCCACACAATGCTCCCCTACCAAAGTACAAAAGCTTGCGCTTTCATACATTCCGCAGCTTCGGTCTCAGACTTTAGCCCCGTTGGATTGTCGGTGCATGACCGCTTGACCAGTGAGCTGTTACGCTTTCTTTAAAGGATGGCTGCTTCTAAGCCAACCTCCTGGCTGTCTGAGCGGTCACACTTCCTTTCCCACTTAGTCTGAAGTTGGGGACCTTAGCTGGCGGTCTGGGTTCTTTCCCTCTCGACCACGAAGCTTATCCCTCGTAGTCTCACTCCTGTGCTGCTGTCCACGGCATTCGAAGTTTGATTGGAGTCGGTAACCTTAGTTGGTCCCTAGTCCAGTCAGTGCTCTACCACCGTGGCAGATCACACAAGGCTGCCCCTAAAGGCATTTCGGGGAGAACGAGCAATTACGGAATTTGATTAGCCTTTCACCCCTACCCTCAGCTCATCAGAGCGATTTTCAACTCACACCTGTTCGGCCCTCCAGTCGCGGTTAAGCGACCTTCAGCCTGGCCAAGGGTAGATCATCCCGCTTCGCGTCTATTCCCACAGACTTGTCGCCCTATTCGGACTCGCTTTCGCTACGGCTCGCTTGCGCTTAACCTCGCCTGAGAGAATAACTAGCCGGCTCATTAAGCAAGAGGCACGCCGTCAGGCTTGAATTCCACCGAAGTGGAAAACATGGCCCTCCGACTGCTTGTAAGCATGCGGTTTCAGGTACTATTTCACTCCCCTCGCAGGGGTTCTTTTCACCTTTCCCTCACGGTACTGGTTCACTATCGGTCGCCAGAGAGTATTTAGCCTTGGAGAGTGGTCTCCCCAGTTTCCCACGGGATTTCCCGTGTCCCGTGGTACTCAGGATACCGCTTCGAGTCCGGTAGACTTTCGGTTACATGGCTATCACATTCTATGGCCCCGCTTTCCAGCGGGTTCACCTAGTCTCCGGTTTGATAACTCTACTTACGCGGTCCTACAACCCCCCGGTGTAAACACCGAGGTTTGGGCTGTTCCGATTTCGCTCGCCGCTACTTTCGGAATCTCTGTTGATTTATTTTCCTCCAGGTACTGAGATGGTTCACTTCCCTGGGTTAGCTCATACCCGCCTATGTATTCAGCGGGCTGTTACTGAGGTTTACTCAGTAGGGTTTCCCCATTCGGAAATCCCCGGATCAAAGCCTGCTTGCGGCTCCCCGGGGCTTATCGCAGCTTGCCACGTCCTTCATCGCCTTCTGGCGCCAAGGCATCCACCGCACGCCCTTAGTAGCTTAATCATAAAACTTACCTGGACAGTTGCCCCGGTTCTTACCCAGTCCGCGGGATGCGGATTCAGGTTTAAACCGGATCGCCCGTCGAGGAAGTTCGCCTTTCCACAACAATTACGCTCGGCTCGTGCAATATTTGCGTTGCGCGTTGCGGCTACCCGCGTGTTTCCTTGCGGAAACACTGGGCAATCGCAACATGCATTGCCAGCCTATTCAATTGTCAAAGAGCGATGCCCCTGGCTTACCCAAGGCTCCCCACTCCCGGTGGGGAGGACCGCGAAAAAAGCGGCCACAAAATAAAAAACCCGGCGTCGAGCGCCGGGCTAAACTGCCACACAGTGGCAGCTTTGCGCGTTGCTCGACAGATTTCTATCCGGTATTCGTAGCTGACCTCACTCGGGATCTTACAGAATCACCGCGATCGACAGCCCCTGACAGGCTTGGATTGCTCCAAACCATCATGAAGTATATCAGGTTTTCATTTCTCGTCAAGCGCCCGTGTCCAAAAATCTTTCGTACCGCCTGTGAATAACGCAGCAGGTTGTGCAAATCTTTGCGGACGCGTCTTGCTTACGGCAAGCAGGAATAGTTATTGGGCAATATAGCCCGCATCCCATTGGTAGGATTGGCCGTTGGGATTTGTGACCGTAATCCGGACTGGGCCGGCAGGCAATGTTGGCGCAGTGACCTGCAACGTGCTCGCATCCACAAATGTTGCGGGGACAATTGTCGTCCCGAAGGTTACTGTTGCGCCAGTCACGAATCCGCTGCCCCGGATAGTCAGCGGGGTTCCCCCACTCACCGAACCAGTCGAAGGTGTTATAGAGCCGATACTCAGAGGCACCTGCGAAAGTTGCAAGATCGTGATCCCTGAGTTGGAAATGAGGAACATCTTGCTCCCAGTTTCATCAATGGCAAGCGTGCCAATTGTGCCGGGTATAGGCTCCGTCGAACTTACCCGCAGCACTAAACCGCCATGATGAACGTCAAAAATATCTACTCCGGTCCCCGTCGGCACGTAGTAGAGGCTACCGGAGGGATTCAGCATCGAATTCTCTAGTGAGTCAAAAAGATGTGACCCGGCGCCCAGAAAAAAATAGTCGGACACGGCACCAAGGTTTTGCAGGCTCGGGTTGAATATGCCATAAGAATCCAGAATTACATTTGCATCATCGTCTATCGCCAAATCGAGGAACTGTGTGTTGCCACCGCTGTTTTCTCCGAACGATTCAATGAAGGTATTTGCCGTCAAATCATAAAGCCCCAGTACTGTCGCATCCGTAGCAATGGCTTTGGTCCCGTCCGTTGTCGAGGCGAAGAAGATAGATTGTGACGTCAGAAAAATCTGTTCAAGTGGGACGTTACATGTCGGAAACCCTGTGCAGTCTCGACTCTGATTGTCGAGATTAAGCATGATTGCCCCGCTTATGTAGTCTGCGTTTGAGCCAAAACAATCGAACATCAGCATCAGTCGATGCGGGATAATCGCAGTCACGCCGAGCAGCACGGCACCACAATTGCCATTAGGGTCGGATTCCACCGGGAGGAGTGCTGGGATTGTAGAGAGGACTGTTGATTGCACTGGATCAATCACCGAAACAGTACCATCGCCCGAGTTGGCGACGGCAAGCATCGTGCCATCGGGGGTAAGAGCCAAACCCTCCGGCATATTTCCGACTGGAATGGGCGTCCCAAATGTCTCGGTTTGCAGCGAAAAAACCTCAACGCGGTTGTTTGAGAAATTCGTCGCATACAACCGTTGGCGTGGACGGTCATAAATGACCTGGCCTAGGGTCCCGTTCACAGCGAAAACGTTTGCTTCGGAAAGGTATTGATACCCATTGTTTACTACAGCGGTACCCTCAGGGAGGGTCACATTCACATCAGACACTCCGGGCTGGCCTGGTGGGGTCGAAATCTCAAAGTTGCCCATACCAAAAGGCCCGGATAGAACACCTCCCGGAAGTGGTGTTGTAATGTTTGTGGCAGCTGCACCCCCCACGGTTATCTGGGTCGGCCCGTTCGGCGATCCAAGACCATACCCCGTTAACGTGCTTGTCGCGCCCCCACCCGCGGGACCAGCATTGGGTAAGATGAATCCGACCTTTGGACCATACGAATACGCCTCAGGTTCTAATGCCAAATCTCCATTCGGTTGGACTACCGTTACGTTGACAGGGCCAGGGGCACTCCCCGGGGGCGGAGTCACTTGTGTACCGTTCGACGAGGAAACAGAAACATTTGTTCCCGCCCGCGCCTCGGGCGAAGCGGGAGCAGGACCAAAAAATACCTGGGTTCCCGGAACGAATCCGACACCCACCGTGGTGGCTCCCGGTGCATTCAATAGGCCCGTGGCGGGGACCAGTGTGCTGAAGCTGGGGATGGGAAAAGACACAATGCCAGGGTTAGTTGAATCCACATAGCCCAATCCCTGGCCGCCCTGGAAAGAGCCTTCAAAAACCATGCCTGTTTCGTCTGAATCAAATATGGTTGGTGTTGCACCAAGTGTGTTTCCAAGGTTTGCAATATTTCCTCTCAGGGAATAGTCGGAAGCGTTTCGGATTGAGAGGATTGGAGATCCGTTCGATTCGGCGACATAAAGAGTTTGGCCGTCGCGGCTGAACGTCATGCTGCTTACGCCGCCAAGTTCAGTGAAAGTATTCTGGAGTTGAAGATTGTGATTGTAATACGACACCGCATGATCCAGGTAAATAGCGATCAGTGATCCGTTCGGACTTACCGCTACTGAAGTCGGGGCGCTGGATTGAATTGCGGTCGGCGGCGAAAACGTCCCTGAGTTCACATCATAGACAGTGGCGGCAACTAACCCGCTCACTATTACAACGGTTGAGTGATCGTAGCTTCGTCTAAGTTCATAATCGCTCACAATGGGAACTAAATTATCTAAGTTTGTCCATGTTTGCGCCGAGGGATCGAACAACATGATATGGTCATTGTTCCCCTCCCCATCAGACATCAAGAACAATAATTTACCATTGGAAAGAGTGGCTACCGTTTGGGGAAACATAAGACCGTCCGATGTGAGGGGCGGAGGGCCCGCAATTTGTTGGACAACTTGCATCAAGTTCGGATCGATCCGGTACAAGAAGTGGCTGTTACTGCCGACGTAGACCGACGATCCATCCGTCGTTTCATCGACGCTATAAGGCTGGGGAACAGGAATGGATGTGACCAGGTGCCCATCAGTCGATGAAAAAGCCAAAACCGAATTGATATTCTGTGCCGCCGCGAAGACAAGTTTTCGTGAAGGATCGTAAACGGCACCAAATATTCCCTCGTCGCTCGTTGCGAATGTTGTTCTTGAAGGAGACGTGTTGACGCCGAACGGGGGAACAACCGACACGGTAACACTTGCTGCGCTTGATTGACCTGTTCCTTCCTCAACAGCCGTAAATGTCACAACTGTGGGTGAAAGCGGGTCTGCGCTTGGAGTAGCCTGTGCCAAATTCATCGTGGGATTTCCGGGGCTAGGAAGAAATGAGGGCGGGCCGATGGACACTTGGTTCTGGTCGAGACCTAAATCCCCAGTTGCGGAGATGTTGTAGAGTGGCGTCGAGCCCGAAGAAACAGAAAGACTGAAGGTCATCGTTATTTGTTGCCCTGGTTGAAGGCTAACTGTGGAAGGAGACACTTGAAGCTGAAATCGAGCAGCAGCCGTGATCGTCAGAGAAATACTGATCGAATGCGTGATTGAGCCCGAGACACCTATAGCTGTGATGCTCACCGTTCCCTGACTTGCCGCAGACGAAGCAAACAAGTTAAATCCCACGCCGGATCCGGGTGCTGCTGTAGTTTGCGTGGCTGCCTGAGCCGTGACTCCCGCGGGTAATCCAGAAAGCGAAATAGACACTTGCGAGCTAAAACCGTTCGTGCCGGAAACAATGATCCCAACTTGACCCGCCGCACCTTGAATTTGGATCGAAGGTGCAGTCCCGTTTAGGGCAAGGCTGAAATCGGGAGTTGGGGGCGGCGGTGTCGGTGGAGCGGCAGCGGATTCTCCGCCGCATCCCGCCAGGGTCGCAGCAAAGAGTAGAACAAGAAGTATCGCTGACAGCTTTGCGAAGGGGGATGATATCATACTCATTCTCCAAATATTTGATCCAAGAGTTAGTCCGAAGGAACGAGATTCTCTCCCCAACACATTAGAATGTCAATTGTATGTTCGAGTACTAGTTCCACTCCTTGCCGATTGTTCCGGCGCCTCTCAAATTGCCGCAGGAACCTCTGAACATTCAAATCGCTTACTGCCCAAGCCGTCGATCCAGCTTGGTCCCTTGTCCGTCAGGATATTTTATTTCAGGAGGAATTCTAAAGATTGTGAGGGTGGCTTGTGATCTATAGCACTCCCGATTGTGATTCCTGTCACAGCCGCAAGACAGCCTAAAGCCGACCATGGTTAGCGACAACCTAAGAGTGGATTGGGGCCTTTTGACGAACCAAGGCCATCAGGAGAATGCACATGGCGCCGGGATTCAAGATCTTGGATGGAAATGAGGCGGCCGCATCCGTGGCCTACCGCTTAAATGAAGTAATTGCGATATATCCGATTACCCCCTCATCGCCCATGGGCGAATGGTCCGACCAGTGGCAGGAAGAGGGCCGCGAAAATATCTGGGGCACGGTTCCCAAAGTCATCGAAATGCAAAGCGAAGGCGGCGCGGCAGGCGCTCTACATGGCGCATTGCAAGCGGGCTCTCTCGCTACCACGTTCACAGCCTCGCAGGGACTGCTTTTGATGATCCCGAATATGTACAAGATTGCCGGAGAATTAACCGCTGCCATAATCCACGTCGCTGCCCGGACCATCGCAACACACGCGCTCTCCATTTTCGGCGACCATAGCGACGTAATGGCTGTCCGTTCGACTGGCTTTGCCATGCTTTCATCCAACTCCGTTCAGGAAGCAGGTGATTTTGCCCTGATCGCCCAAACCGCATCGCTCGAATCTCGTATTCCCTTCCTCCACTTCTTCGACGGATTCAGGACATCACACGAAGTAAATAAGATTGTTCCACTGGCGGATGATGACCTCCGGGCGTTGATTGACGAGGGAATGGTTCGGCAGCACCGCCAACGCGGATTGTCGCCGGATCACCCTGTCCTTCGTGGCACAGCGCAGAATCCCGATGCCTTTTTCCAGGCGCGCGAGGCAATCAATCCGTTTTATCGCGCCTGCCCGACGATCGTTCAAAACGTAATGGACCAGTTCGCCGCGCGAACCGGCAGGCAATATCGGCTTTTCGATTACGTCGGCGCACCCGATGCCGAGCGCGTGATTATCCTGATGGGTTCCGGCGCCGGCGCGGCGGAAGAAACCGTGGGGTATTTGGCCGCGCGAGGCGAAAAAGTTGGTTTGCTCAAGGTGCGGCTCTTCAGGCCCTTCGCAGCTGACCAATTTTTGCGGTCCCTACCGAAGACAATTCGCGCCATCGCTGTCCTTGACCGCACGAAGGAACCCGGCAGCGTCGGTGAGCCGCTTTACCAGGATGTTGTCACCGCGTTCAGTGAGTCTCGCTCCGAGAATGGTAAGGCCAACTCACTGTTGATTATTGGAGGACGCTACGGCCTCTCCTCAAAAGAATTCACGCCTGCCATGGTCCGCGCCGTTTTCGACGAATTGAAAAAACCATCGCCCAAGAATCATTTTACGGTCGGAATTAATGACGATGTCTCGCACACGAGTCTTGATTACGATCCGGCATTTTCCGTGGAATCCCCGGATACAGTGCGCGCGCTCTTTTATGGACTCGGATCCGACGGGACGGTCGGCGCAAATAAAAATTCCATCAAGATTATAGGCAAGGACACCTCGAATTACGCGCAGGGTTACTTCGTTTACGATTCCAAGAAAGCCGGTTCGGTCACGGTCTCTCACCTCCGCTTCGGTCCCCGGCCCATCCGATCCTCCTATCTAATCAGCAAGGCCAGTTTTGTGGCTTGCCATCAATTCCAATTTCTCGAGCGGATGGATGTACTCAAGGCCGCTGAAAGCGGCGCGACATTTCTTTTGAACGCGCCATTCGGCCCCGGCGAAATTTGGGACCACCTTCCCCGCCAGGCCCAGGAGACTATTCTCCAGAAGCGATTGCGCTTGTACGTCATCGACGCCTACAAAGTCGCCCGCGATGCCGGGATGGGCAGCCGGATCAACACCATCATGCAGACCTGCTTCTTCGCAATCAGCGGCGTGCTTCCGCGCGAACAGGCCATTGAAGCAATCAAGAAAGCCATTCGAGAAACCTACGGCAAGCGCGGTGACGCGGTAGTAGAAAAGAATTTTGCAGCGGTTGATACCGCGCTCGCCAATCTCCATCAGGTTTCTGTGCCGGAAAAAGTCACCAGCCGGTTTGACGTTCTGCCGGCAGTTTCCCAAAAGGCGCCCGCATTCGTTCGAGATGTCCTTGCCAAAATTATCGCTGGCGATGGAGATGCTCTCCCCGTAAGCGCTATGCCCGTGGACGGAACCTTCCCAACCGGCACAGCCCTCTGGGAAAAAAGGAATATCGCCCAAGAAATTCCCGTCTGGGACGAGGAACTCTGCATCCAGTGCGGCAAATGCGTCCTCGTTTGCCCGCACGCGGTGATTCGGGCGAAGGTTTATGACTCAGCTTCACTCGAAGGCGCGCCGGAAACATTCAAGTCCGCTAAGCCGCGGTGGCGCGCGTTTGAAACTCTACGTTACACGTTGCAGGTTTCACCGGAAGATTGCACTGGTTGCCGCCTGTGTGTCGAAATCTGTCCCGCGAAGAGCAAGAGCGAGGTCAAACACAAGGCGATCAATATGGAGGCCCAGCCGCCGTTGCGAAAAACAGAAAGCGACAACTGGGATTTCTTTCTCGCGTTGCCAAATTCCGATCGCGATGCCCTCTCGCATTCACAGGTCAAAGACGTTCAATTGCTCGAACCCCTGTTCGAGTTTTCTGGAGCATGCGCGGGTTGCGGCGAAACGCCCTATATCAAGCTGCTCACCCAGCTTTTCGGTGACCGATTGATGATAGCCAATGCCACCGGCTGCTCATCTATTTACGGCGGCAATCTTCCGACGACTCCTTACTCGGCAAATTGTGAAGGCCGCGGACCAAGTTGGTCCAACTCGCTTTTTGAGGACAATGCCGAATTTGGCCTCGGAATGCGGGTTGCTGTTGATAAGCAAGCCGATTACGCCCGCGCGCTCGTCTTCCGCTTTGCAAACCGGATCGGCGATGCGCTCGCCGCTGAATTGCTTGCGGCGCCTCAATCAGACGAGCAAGGCATTGATGCCCAGCGAAAGCGAGTCGTCGAACTCAAAAAACGAATTGCCGGAATTGATTCACTTGACGCGCGCGAACTGCTCGCCGTCGCTGACTCACTGGTTCGGAAAACGGTCTGGCTTGTGGGAGGCGACGGTTGGGCCTATGACATCGGCGCAGGAGGTCTTGATCATGTTCTCGGCTCCGGCGCGAACGTCAACGTCCTCGTTCTCGATACGGAAGTTTATTCAAATACAGGCGGGCAGATGTCCAAGGCCACGCCGCGTGGAGCCGTCGCAAAATTCGCCACTGGCGGAAAGTATTCATCGAAGAAAGATCTTGCGATGGAGGCCATCAGCTATGGATCGGTCTATGTCGCCCGCGTCGCCATGGGCGGCGGCGATACGCACACGGTGAAAGCATTCCTCGAAGCCGAAGCCTACGATGGGCCGTCGCTGATCATCGCTTACAGCCATTGCATCGCCCATGGCTATGACATGAGCCATGGACTCGAGCAACAAAAGGCCGCCGTGCTTTCTGGTTACTGGCCGCTGATGCGCTACAACCCGGGGTTGCGGCGCGAGGGCAAGAATCCATTCCAGCTTGATTCCAAAGCTCCCGCGATCCCTTTGAAACAGTACGCCTATCAGGAAGCGCGATACACCATGCTTGCGCGAAGCAATCCAAACGCCGCGCGAAAACTCCTGAATCTCGCGCAGGACGACGTCGAGCGCCAGTGGAGGGTCTATGCGAATCGCGCGGCGATGCCCGGCAATGCCCCCGATTCGCACACTGAGCCCCTGGAAAATCACGTGCTCGTCGCGCAGAAACCGGCCGAAGGGGAGGACGAATGATGGACCTCAGCACAACCTATCTGGGGCTTTCTTTGAAATCGCCGATCGTCGCTTCGGCATCACCATTATGCGAATCGGTCGCCAATCTTAGGCAGCTTGAAGATGCCGGGGTGGCCGCCGCAGTTCTTCCATCCCTGTTTGAAGAACAACTCACGCTCGATAGTTCTTCCGTGGATTCCGATCTTTCGCGCGGCGCGGAGAGCTTCCCGGAATCACTTAATTTTTTTCCGGACCTGCAAACTTACAACCTCGGGCCGGACGGCTATCTCGAATTGATTCGCCGCGCGAAGCGGGCGGTTGGCATCCCCATTATCGCGAGTCTCAATGGAGTCACACCCGGCGGATGGGTTCGTTACGCCAGCCTAATTGAACAAGCAGGCGCTGACGCCATCGAATTGAATATTTATTCAATTCCCACGGACCCGCGTCGCACCGGCGAGCGGCTCGAAAAAGAGAGCTGCGATCTCATCCGCCAAATCAAAGAGATCGTACGGATCCCTCTGGCTGTGAAGCTTTCTTACTTTTATTCCGCCCCGGCGAATATCGCCGGCCGGTTTGCGCTTGCCGGAGCCAATGGACTGGTTCTCTTTAACCGCTTCTACCAGCCCGATTTTGACCTTGATTCACTCGACGTCGTGTCAACGCTCACACTCAGCCATCCAAATGAGCTCCTGCTTCGTTTGCATTGGATCGCAATCTTGTACGGAAATGTTTCCACCGATCTTGCCGTCACCGGCGGCGTCCATGGCGCGGAAGATGTTTTGAAATCAATGATGGCTGGCGCGCGCGTCGCCATGATGACTTCGGCGTTGCTGCGCAATGGCGCCATGTACGCGCGGACGGTGCTGACCGATCTCGAACGGTGGATGGCAGACCACGATTACGAATCCATACGTCAAATGTGCGGAAGCATGAGCTACCGCGCGGTGCCGAACCCGGGCGCGTACGAACGCTCGAATTACATGCGTGTGTTGAGTTCTTACACGATGCGATCCGAATCTACTTCACGCTGATTGAATATCGGGATGCGGGACTTGCCGAAACTAGCGGCGCAGACGCACCGAGGCTATCGATCGCGGCATTTCCCTCCAATTCGCTTCACCCCTTTTGCCGCTTGAAGAATTCCACTTGACGCAGGCGCTTCAGTGCCTCTTCACGCGTCTTATACGGGCCACCCATGTTGCGTCCTTTTGAGGAAAGGACTTTGTAGCCGCCCTTCACTTTTTTGATCATCGCCGTGACCTCCTGATCGAATTTTCGCGCGGTGTTCAACCCCCTGTATGTGATGCTAGTCACCCCTATGTGGGCGCACTGGCACGAATTCAGATTGGACGCTTACAATACCCGCCGCATCAATTCGGAGGGAACATGGCGAAATCGCGTCGCGAATTTATTACGAACACATCTCTTGGTCTACTCGGCGCCGCCGTCCTCGGTGCGGACCCAGCGCAGTCACAATCCCAATCCCAAACGCCGCCGCCGAAACCTCCCGAACCTCCGGCAGGCATGCCACCCGCATTCGGCACCGCGCCTGCCGTGGGGCCCGAAGTTTCCCCGCTTACATTTGTCGAAGCGGAAAAGCTAGTGCAGGTGGAGATGAGCCAATCGGAAATCGCTCAAGCCGCCACAAGCTGGCGCAGCAACCTCGCGCCGCTGTACGAGCGGCGCACCGGGCCGCACAAAGTTGGGCTGGAGCCGTCGCTCGCGCCTTATTCGTGCTGGAATCCGATTCTCCCCGGCCGGAAGGGCGGGCCGGAACGCGACAGATTTGTCCGAGTGAATAACGATGCCGGCCCGCTGCCGGCAAATGAAGCGGACATCGCGTTCGCTCCACTCACACAACTTTCGCGCTGGGTGGAAACGCGGAAGTTGACATCCACACGCCTCACGCAGATCTATTACGATCGCATTGCGAAATTTGATCCGAAATTGCGCTGCATTATCACGCTTGCGCGTAAGCGTGATGATGCACTTGCGCAAGCGAAGCACGCCGACGCAGAAATCGCCGCGGGCAAATACCGTGGCCCGTTGCACGGCATCCCGTGGGGCGCGAAGGACCTTCTCGATACCACGGGCATTCCAACCACTTACGGCGCTGAGCCATTCAGGAATCGCATTCCAAAAGAAGACGCCGCGGTTGTCGCGCGGTTGAACGCGGCGGGCGCCGTGCTCATCGCGAAGCTGAGCATGGGCGCGCTGGCGCTGAATGACATTTGGTTCGGCGGGCAAACAATGAATCCCTGGCTGCTCGAAGAAGGCTCGTCGGGTTCGAGCGCAGGCCCCGGTGCGGCAACCGCTGCGGCGCTGGTGGGCTTTTCGATTGGCAGCGAGACCGGCGGCAGCATTGTGAGCCCGAGCATGCGCTGCGGGATCACGGGATTGCGGCCCACTTTCGGACGCGTCCCACGCACCGGCGCGATGACTCTTTGCTGGTCGCTCGACAAGCTCGGCCCCATGACACGCGGAGTCGAAGACACTCTTCTGATCCTGCGCGCGATTTCCGGGCCGGATCCCGGCGATGTCTCGAGTGTGCCGAGTCACCTCGACTACGATTCCGCCGCGCCAATACAGGGGATTCGCGTGGGTTACTTCCCGAAGTGGATGAAAGAAGCTCCCGCAACCGACGTGGATCGCGCCGCGCTCGAAACCGTGAAAAAACTCGGAATGATTCCCGTGGAAGTCAGCATTCCGGATTGGCCCTACGATTCGCTCGATCTGATTCTCTTCGCGGAAGGCGCCGCGGCCTTCGAGGAACTTACGCTCGCTCACAAAGAGCGCGATTTGAAGATGCAAGTTCCCGATGCGTGGCCGAATCTCTTTCGGCAATCACGATTTCTTTCCGCGGTGGATTTTGTTCAAACCGACCGGCTGCGCCGCAAGGTGGCGATTGAGATGGCGCGCGTTTTCTCTGAAGTGGATCTGCTTCTGGTGCCCTCGCTTCGAGATGAAATGCTCACCATCACCAATTTCACCGGGCATCCGTCGCTCACATTGCGCGCGGGATTTGTGGAAGTGGCCGAGGCGCGTAGCGATTGGGCGCCCGACCCCGCCCATCCACTACCAAAATTCTCCCCGCCGCGCCGCGTGCCCCACGGCATCACTCTTATCGGGCGGCTATTCGACGAAGGCACTCTTGGCCGCGCGGGGATTGCACTCGAGCGTGCGTTTGGCGTCGCGGGCGAGCGGCCGCCTGGATTCTGATTTCGGCGCCGCACCATTTTCGCCCGCTCCGTTCGGAACGGCCCGCCGCGTTGCAAGCGAAGCCTGCCGGATGTATTGTTCACGTCGCTGGGACATTCAAGATTGAGTGTCCGGCACGAAAGGCCATGAATCATGATTTCCGGGATGCCGCCACTCACGCTTGCGCACGTTGTTATAAGCCTCATCGGGATTCTTTCGGGATTCATCGTAGCGTTCGGGCTGATCGGCGGGAAGCGGCTTGACGGCTGGACCGCAATTTTTCTCCTGACCACAGCATTAACGAGCATCACCGGGTTCCTCTTTTTCCCGCTGAATCCCTTTTTGCCGTCCCACATTGTGGGCATTATTTCGCTCATCGTTCTTCTGGTCGCCATTCTTGCACGCTATTCGTTCCACCTTTCCGGGGCCTGGCGCCGCATTTACGTGATCACCGCCATGATCGCCTTTTATCTGAACTTCTTCGTACTCATCATCCAGACGTTTAACAAGACCCCGGCCCTGAAGGCCTTCGCCCCGCCCAATCCGAAGCCGCCATTTTTGATCGCTCAGGTTGCAGGCCTGCTTCTCTTCATCGTCCTCACAATCTACGCCACCAAGAGATTTCACAACGAGCCGCCATCGCAGCGAGCTTAGCAGGCACGCTAGGCCCTCCCAATTACTCCCAATAAGTCCATTGCAATCAGCGTGTTACGAGGAAACTAGCCGCGGTTGGGGCATTGCCCTAAAACTGGCCTGCCGTACTATTGCTGAAAAAAGTCTACATAGGTAGATTTCATTTATGGACGCAAACATTCGAGCCTCAAAGCAAACCCTGAAGCTGCTCGGCGCGCTTACCGCGCGCGCCTCAAGCTGGCATTACGGCTACGCGCTCAGCCGCGAAACCGGGCTGCAATCGGGCACTCTATACCCTATCCTGATGCGCCTTGAAGAGCGCGGCTGGCTGGAAACCCAGTGGGAAGCGCCCCAGGCGCTCCCAGAGAAGCGAGGCGGCCGCCCTCCGCGACACATGTACCGCCTGACCTCCGGCGGTCAGGCGTGGGCTGTGGAAGCGCTTTCAGCGATGAAGAGCAAGGCGCCCCTTGCCGGCAAGGCGAAGTCCCGTGGCGCCCTCCGACCGGCCCGGCAGCACACCCGAATCCACATGGGCGAACCCGTCCTGGAACAGGGGTAACCATGAAAACGCGAAATAAAAGTAAAAACATTATCGGACATTGCCCGGCGCAGAAATTTATCGCCGCCGCGTTCAGCGGCCTTGTCGCGCTTTGGCCCGCAAGTTCGCGCGAATGGGCGCTGGCCATGCAGGCGGAACTTCACGAAATCGAATCAAGTCGTGAGAGCCTTCGATGGCTCGCAGGAGGAATCATGTCGCTCATGAAAGCGTGGTGGAATCGCGCAATTTACGGATGGAAGGACGGCGAGACCGAGCCTTCCACTGTAAGAACTCCCGGGCCTGTTGCGTTCGCGATTGCTGTCATAGCGATCGTTGCATTTTTCGCGCTGCCATCAGTGCACGGGGGGTTGAGAGCGGTGCTTCAATCTTGGCCGCCTTACAATAATTCGAATCTGACGGATTTCCAGAGCATGACACGGGAAGCGGAAGCCAACCGCGATGCCAAGACACTGGCTTTTCTCTTCACTCGGACTCCGTATGATGAGGTTGAAGAAGGCGCCCGTCTGGCCGATGAAGCTATTGCGATAGAACCATCGCTCACATGGATTTTGTACCGGGGCGTAGGCGGCTTTTACACCTTTAGGGAGGTAACGCAGCAGCACGGATGGATTCAAAAGCTCGAAGCGTACGATCCGGACAATGCGACACCGTATCTATTGGAAGCCGGAGTTCGTGAATATGAAATCCACCGGCAATACCGCCAATCCAACGGTGCAGCAGCGGTTGCTCCGAAGGAAGTAGTAGCGAATGATCCCGCGTGGCGCGGGGCCATGGCAAAAGCTTTCGCCGCGCCAAATTATGATTCCTACTATGATCGCGCGATGGCGTTGCAGCAGGCGGAGCTTAAAGCTCATAACCTCACGGATCCAAAGGACGTCACCTATTCCGTTTACAACACCTATTTGTCGGGCATTTGGGAAACACAAGCCTATTCACAATTGCTTCTCCGCGAGGCCAAAGAAGCCCAGCGGAAAGGCGATACACAGGCTGCGATTCGTCTTGGCTGGACAGTTGTGAATTTCGCCCAGCGCGCCCGTGACAATTCGCACGGGCCTCTGATGCGCTCCATAGCCGAAGGAGTGCTTATGCCTGCCTACGAACTCCTGCAACCACTGGAAGCTGGGGTGAGGCACACCGAGGTGGCCAAACTCCTTGCCATCGAGAAAGAAGATCTGAAGAGAAGGCAGTCCGAAGGAATCATTGAGCGGACGCCATACTGGTTCCGGCCGCTCAATTCCACAAGCCTTGCCATTCATTCCGCCGGCCTGGGCATAATCCTTTTTGGCGGCGCATTGGTTCTATCAGTTTTGATTCTTCTGATGGGCCGTTTTGCTCCGGGGCTGCGGGCGGGGCGGCTCTATCGCTGGGCCTGCAATTGCGGTCGTTTTGCTCCGGCAGTATTCGCTGCTGCGGTTGTCTTGATGGCCGCGGTTTATGCGCCTTATCTCGACGACGTGAAAGATTTCTTTTCGGGAGTGAAAGACACAGCGACCCTCGAAGGCATCACGTCCATGGGCAATGCCATCTACGATTTGCCAAGCAGGTTTTTCAGGGCAATGAGCGCCGGTGGATTCTGGGAAGTTTTACTTGCAGTGGCAATCATCGCGGGAGTTCTTTTCCTGAGCCGCAGCGCGTTCCGCCCGCGCGCCCCGCGCGTAAGAGCTGCCTAGTAAATGCTGCTTGAAACCGCTCCATTGATCGCCTGTGGCGATTGACGGGGCGCATCGCATGGCCCTAGGATGCACGTCATGCGAACAATTGATTTGCGCCGGTCTCGCTGGCATTGGCCCCACTCGGTTCGCGTTTTCCTCGTAGTCGCGCCGCTTCTTGCCATTGCGATGATTGTTGCGCTGCCTGCGGCGCGCAATGCTTCGGGCGACGAACCCTACGCCGTCATCATCAATCGAAATGTTTCGATGAAGACACGCGACGGCGTGACCCTTTACGCGGACGTTTATCGCCCGAAGGCCGAGGGCAAGTTTCCCGTTCTTCTGACGCGGACCCCTTATGACAAATCACAATCGGGCAATACGAGCACGTGTATGCGCGCCGCCGAGGCGGGCTATGCATGTGTTGTGCAAGACGTCCGCGGACGCTTTTCCTCCGCGGGCGAATGGTATCCCTTCAAACACGAATCGGAGGATGGCTACGACACGATTGAATGGCTGGCGCACCAGCCGTGGTCCACAGGGATGATCGGGATGTGGGGCGGTTCGTACGTGGGCGCAACGCAGCTTCTTGCCGCGATTGCGAAGCCGCCGCACCTGGCAGGAATTTTTCCGATTATTACGGCCTCGGATTATCACGAGAACTGGACTTACCAGGGCGGCGCGTTTGAACAGTGGTTCAACGAATCGTGGACTTCCGGACTCGCCGAAGATACGGAGCGCCGTTATACCTCGGGCGACAAGAAAGTTCTTGATTGGGTGAACACGCTACCGCTGGGCGATTATCCCATTCTGAAAGCCGCGGACACGAAAACCGTTGCTCCTTATTTTCAGGATTGGCTGGCGCATCCGAATTACGACGATTATTGGAGGCAGTGGTCCATCGAAGCAGATTACAGCCGCATCCAGGTGCCCGCGTTTCACGTCGGCGCCTGGTATGACATTTTTCTCGGCGGGACTTTGCGGAATTTTCAGGGGATCAAAGCCAAATCGGGGATGATTTACGCGCGCAACAACCAGCGCCTTGTGATTGAGATTGGCGGCCACGCGGGCGGCGGCCAAAAAATCGGCGATGTGGATTTCGGCTCACAGGCCGGGTGGGACACCACCGGCACGATGCTGCGTTGGTACGACTACATCATCAAGAGCGCGCCCAACGGGATGGACAAGGAAAAGCCGGTGCGAGTGTTCACGATGGGGCTCAATCAGTGGCGCGATTTCGATGACTGGCCGCCTCCCGACGCGCAGCCGCGGCGGATGTATTTACATTCGAGCGGCAGAGCAAATAGCTCAGCGGGAGTGGGCTCACTCAGTACGACCGCGCCGAGCGGAAATGAATCTCCGGACAACTTCGTTTACGACCCCGCGAATCCCGTGCAAACGCGCGGCGGGCCTTTGTGTTGCGAGAATGGGCTGCTCCAGGCGGGCCCGAAGGAGCAGAGCGATATTGAGACCCGCCAGGACGTTCTGATTTTTTCGACAGAGGCTCTCGCGGAGGATCTTGACGTGACCGGGCCCGTCACCGTTGAGCTTTACGTGAAATCATCCGCCGTGGATACGGATTTTACCGCGAAGCTGGTGGACGTGTGGCCCAGCGGCTTCGCGCAGAATCTTTCCGACGGAATCCTGCGCATGCGCTACCGCGATTCGCGCGAGAAGCCCGAATTGATGAAACCGGGCGAGGTTTACAAAATCGCGGTGGATTTGTGGGCCACGAGCAACGTGTTTCAAGCGGGCCACAAACTGCGGCTTGAAGTTTCCAGCAGCAACTATCCGCGCTTTGACCGCAACCTAAACACCGGCGATCCGGATATCGCTCACGCAACAAAAAAGCTCGCGGCAACGAATACGATTCTGCATGACAAGGAACATCCTTCGGCGATTGTGCTGAGTTTTTTGCCCACGCAAAAGCCGTGAGAAGAATCGCCGGCCATTCAAATGGCCCAAATAATTCCTACGAATTTACCCACCAGGTGGAGTCGTCACACAGATCCCTCCCTACCGGCAGGCAGGCTTCGGGCGGCTTTGTTTGAAGCGCCGCGGGGCTGCAGCACACCGCACCCCTTCGGCAAAGACGAAACCTCCGGATGCCTCCGCACAAGAACGCGGAGCGCAAACGTCGCGCCTCAGGATGACAACGTTTTTTTGGCGCCGTTTTTCGTTGTTTGCCTCCCCTTCGATTCAACGAGGAGCGTTATTGATTATCGTCATCATCGCCCGTGGCGGATGAATTTCCGCCCGTGCGCGGCGCGGCGGGGCGCTGCCCCGCCTGCAAATGATCGAAATTGAGCGCCGCATTCATCACCAGCATGAACATGCCGTGCGTTTCTTGGCGCCACATCGGGTTGATGGCGAAGAACACCACGTGCCCTCGGCCAACGGGAATGTCCACAACGGCTGGCGATTCCGCGAGCGCCGCGCCGCCCGCCAATTCGCCGCTGATGAGCAGATCGCGTTCCGCGGCAAAGCGAACGATTACGCGAGGCCACATGGATTGCGGTGGAATTGACGCCGAGCTGTACAGGCGAACGTCCGGATCAACATAGAGTTCGCGCTCGCGCGGCGTGCGCGGCATCGGTCGTTGTTCGGGCGCCTCGTAAGGAAATCCCTGCACGATGTCGGGATCGGTTGCTGTGCCGCGGCCGCTTGGACGCCCAGCGCCTCCGCCTCCTTCGCCGCCTCCACCACCCCCGCCACCACCAAGGCCGAGCGACACGCGGAAAACCGGCGCCTGGCTGAAGTAAACGCCGAGCGTTTCGTCATAACCGTATGCGATGGGGCTGGTGCGGTCTTCCACGGTTGATTGATAGATCGAGCCGCGCGCTTGGAGTGCCGGAGTCTGCGCGATGGAAATGCCCTGCGTGATACCAAGATCAATCGGAAGCTGAGCAACGGAAGTAATTGGAATGAAGAGGCCGCCGTCGTCAATGAATTTCTTCAGATTTGCCAGGCCCTCGAAACCCAGGCCGCCGCGAATGTCGTCTGTCTGGTCGGGCTGGCCGTCGGGCGTCACGAGATTCGGCGTGAGTTCCGTGCGCTTCCACGGAATCGGCCCACCGAAATCGGAGCCGTCGGGTTCCATGCGCTTTGGAACTCCATTGATCATTGACGCGAGATTGCCGGCGCCCGGCGGATAAATTATGACGTCGAATCGCTCGCGCAGATTGGGAATTTTGCCGAGCGCCTGATCCGAAATGTAAGTGTAAGACACTTTCATTTCGTCGAGCGCGAGGCGATACCACCCTTCGTTCTGCGTGTTCACCCAGGTGTGGACGACAGCGATGCGCGGCACGGCTAATTCGTGTTTCGCTACGCTCGGTTCTGCCGCCGCGCCCTTGATGCGAACCCCAAATTCTTTGGCAGCGGCTTCGAGTTGCGAGCTCAAGTCAGCCGGATTTCCGTCGGTCGGAATAATAAACGTGCCGGCGTTGTACTTCGCACCATCGGCGTCGAATCCCGCTTCCGCGGCGAACATTTTTACGTCCTTCAAACGAAAGCGCAGCGTTGCAAGAACCGGCTCCGCATTCGCGTTGACCAGGTAGAAGCGCGCTGCGGACGCGTTGAAGCTGCCCGCGGCTTTTGCTTCGCCCGTGATGAGCGTCATCGGCGCTTTCAGAATCGAGGCGTCGGTCACGCGAATCGTGACGACGTTGCGAAGTGGCCCGAGCGTCCAACCAGTGTCGTCGTAGGGGCGCGGGTCATTCACGTTGAAATATTGCGTGTCGAGCAGCATGTCCGCCATACGGCTGTAAGGCTGGTCCATGCGGATCACATAGCTGCCCGCCGGAATTTTCACGGCAACAGTTGTTGGTGCCGCGGGCCGTTGCGCCGGATCTTCACCAGCGCCTGTTCCTCCGCCAGCACCGCCGTTGGTTGCGCCGGATGGCGCCGCGCCACCGCGGCCTCCGCCTCCTCCGCCGCGCCCACCTCCGCCTGCTCCAGTCGGAGCTACAGGGCGCCGCTGCTGCACTTCGATTTCCTGATTCAATGTGTGAACTTCGCAGCCCTGGTTCTGCAACAGGCCTGCAAGCTGCGCCGCGAGCACGGGACGCTTGCCATCATTCACGATTACCCATGCCGCGGGGCCTTCCGTGGTGGCTTTCGCGACGCTGCGCTTGCTCTTCAAATAAAAATTATTCAGAAATTCCTGTGCGTGCGTCGCGGTGTAAGACATCGAGAAAAGGATCGCGCTCTCCTGCATATTGATGTTATTGCGCATGGACCAGTTCACCCGCGGCAGCGGCGGATTCGGACGGAACCACTCGCGCGTGGTCATGTTCGCCGGCACGCTTCTCATCCGCGTGTCCGCGCCGCCATTTCCAAATGTTTCGTAGAAGCGTCCGACGGCGTTGTGGCCCGTCGCGGCGTAAAGCATGTAATTCGACGCCCATCCATCGTAGAAATCGTGCGTCCACACGCCGGGCACGCCGCGCGAGGTCATCTGTTCGATGTCGTTGTAGGCCATCTCCTGCCATTCGCTCACAACGATCGGATCGAGCCATGCGTTGTACGGGCCGGTACCCGTCATCACATAGAGAAATGGCTCGGATTCATGCAGGTCATGCATCACCGTCGCATGCCACTCGAGGAAGCTGCGCATCTGCACCTTGGAAAGTTGCAATGCCTGCGCGATGCCATCGCGGTTGTTGTCGTGCGCGACGTAGTGGCCCCAGTAAAGCAAATTCATTTGCGGCTCATCCGGGTGTGCGAGGTGATAGTTGTAGGTGTCCACCATGCGGTCGCGTCCATCCACTTCGAGGACCGGCGTGATAAGCACGATCGAGTTCTTGCGGATGTTCTGGATGAACGGGGTGTCTTCCACGGCGAGGCGGTAGGCAAGCTCCATCAACATTTCAGGCGAGCCGGTTTCCGGCGAATGGATTGCGCCCGAGGCCCAGTAAATCGGCTTGCCCTCTTTTATTAGCTGCTGCGCCTCGGCGTCATCCTTGATCTTACGCGGATCAGCGAGCTTGGCGGTGATCGCTTTGAAGTGCTCGATCTGCGCCATGTTGGAATCGTCGCTCACGGCGATCATCAGGAATTCACGGCCTTCCTCGCTCTTGCCTACGGTCCAGACTTTCACCCGCGGCGTCGCGGCGGCCAGCGCGCGGTAGTAGCGGTCGATGTCCTTGGTGTAGGTGAGGTGATTGGGCGCGCCGATGGGGTAACCGAGGATTTTTTCCGGTGTCGGCACGGTCGGCGACGCGGGGAGGTGGTCCACCAGCTCGGTGAGGAAATATGGTTCAGTGGTGTACTCCTTGATCTTCGCCGTGTATTCGGCGTCCAGCGGCTGCGGCGCGGGAGTGGCGGCGGATTTGGTCTTATCGTTTTTCGCCGGGGATTTTTTCGCGGCAGGATCACCTGCGGGGGCTGCCGGATTTTGCGTTTGTGCCGCGGCGCGCCCTCGCGCAGGAGCAAACACGCCCAGCAGCGCGAGGCTCACGATAAGGGGAGCGATTTTTTCAGACATGCGGGATTTTGTGAGCAGCCCGCGAAAAAACGACACGTGCGATTTCATCACATTCCTCCTGAATTCAACTTCCAAATTGTTTGGCGCCGATGGAGCGCGGAAGCGCCCGTCATAAATCTCGACAACGGCCTGACGATGCTCTAGGACACGTGCTTTTGTCCATAAGTTTCTGTGTTGTTTCCCTGGCGGCTGGATTCACCGTCAGCTTTGCGATAGCGTGGAAAGCGCGAGGAGATCATGACTGCAAAATCCGCGGCACAAACCACCCTGATCACCGGCGGGACTGATGGGCTCGGCAAAGCAATCGCGCTGCGGCTGGCGCGGGAAGGCTATCGCGTGTTCGCGGGCGGGCGCAATGCCGAGCGGCGGGCCACTCTGGCCGAAGAAGCTCAAAAACTCATTCTTCCACTCACGCCGATCGAAATGGACGTTTGCAATGACCTGAGTGTGGATCGCGCGCTCGATGAGATTCGTTCGGTCGCCGGCCCCGTGGATGTGCTGATCAACAACGCAGGAGTGGCTTATGGAATCACGATGGAAGAAATCCGCTTGGAGGATTTGCGGCGGCAATTCGAGACGAATTACTTTGCGGCCGTGCGCCTGATCCAGCGCGTCCTGCCCGAAATGCGCGCGCGGCGAAGCGGGTGCATCGTCAACATGAGCTCGGTGAGCGGGCGGTTCACTCTACCGGTGATGGGTCCTTATTCGAGCAGCAAGCACGCGCTCGAGGCGATGACCGACGCGCTCCGCGCGGAAGTGAAGCCATTCGGCGTGCGCGTAATTTTGATCGAGCCGGGATATATCCGCACGAACATCGAAAATGTGGCCATGGAACTAAACGCGACGTACCGTCCGCAATTTGAAAACGGACCGTATTCAAATGTTTACACTGGATTTTTGCGAGGTTGGAAAAAATACACGGAAGCTTCAACGACCAAGCCCGAGGATTGCGCTGAAATTGTGCTCGGCGCGCTACGAAGTGCACAGCCTAAGCCGCGATACGCCGTTCCGAAAAAAGCCGGGCGCAGGATTTGGTTTATGAGAATGCTGCCCAGCCGGATGACGGATCGGATGGTCGCGCGCGATTTTGGTCCCGCAACACGATAAAGGAACCCGCGCGACGGCTTCGGTGAATTACGAGCCGCCGCGGCGAAAAGTTACTTGCGCCGATTAAGCTGAATCGCCTTTCGGTTGGCAAATCACCGCGATGACAAGCGCGACCACGATCGCTTGAGCAATGCCAGTCAGAATCCAGTGCAACGCGAGCCTATGGTGTACCGGCAGGACATAGTAATCCATCATGAAGCCCGGGACTGGAGCGATTAACGATAGCAGGATGCCGAACCGGATACCTTGCCCAATCCACGATTTCTTTTCCACCCCGCGCTGATAGATCAGCACGGCGCCAACCGCAAAAATAAATTGGGCGAGGAACATCACCCACATCTTATGATTCATAGAGTCTTCAGACCGCCAAACTTCGGCTGAGGCGATGTAGGCGCCCTTTAGCAAGACCTGATGAATCAGGTAGCTCGTTCCTGAATATACGACAAACGCCGCGACAATCGCCCCAAGTGTTTTCTTCATGTCCATGACCTGTCCTCCGTGTGACGCTCGTGCAACCCGGGATGGGCCCGGGACGCGCGCCGCCCTTAATTAATCCCTGCGATGAGAACCGAAAGAGGGGACCCAACGGAGCCGATTACCCAATCGCTCCGTTCGAGAGGGCAGACTAGCATTTCAGTCATCCAATAGCGAGCAAATTTCTGCACACGGGCTATGGGTTCGTGATCTGCGGCGAGATGCTTGTAAGGCGAATTTGTTGGAGCTTTTTGCTCCATGCGTCGTGGATGGGCGATTCCGCGTAGCGGTCAGCGGCAGCGCGATCCACAAATTCAATCACGAACGCGGCGTCGAAGTCCCGCGGCTCCATGCGCGCGACTTTGATCCAGATATTCTTGATGCCCGGGATTTGCGCGGCCATTTTTGGGATGCCGTCAAGAACCTTTTGCGCGTCGGCATCGGAAACGCCCGGGTTGAACTTGATAAGAGAAATCGCGAGGATTGTTTTCGGCCGGCCAAAGTGATTTTGGGCCACGGCATAACCAGTAAAGAACAGCGCACAACCTACCAGCAGTACGACAAGTGTCCGAGGAATTTTGAGCACTGATTTCCCTCCTGGATAATTCGCGTTACAGCTCCCACTCGGTAAAACCACTACGTCTGGTTTCCGCGGATCAATCGCATGGCGGCGGCCAGTCCGGGCTCTCCGGCGCCGCCCGAGCTGCGTTGTGCCGCTTCGGCTTCCGGATCGGCAGCCCCTTCACCGGGAGCAAGGAAAAGATTCTCCTCCAGGCCGTGCTGTTTCGTGTACATCTCGAAATACCGTCCTCGCGCCGCGTAAAGCGCGAGATGTGTCCCGCGCTCCACGATGCGTCCACCTTCGATCACGAGGATCTGGTCGGCGCGCCGGATGGTCGAAAGCCGGTGCGCGATCACGAAGGTAGTGCGGCCTTTCATCAGTTGAGCCAGCCCCTGCTGGATCAGGGCCTCGGATTCCGAATCGAGGCTTGACGTTGCCTCATCCAGGATCAGGATGCGCGGATTCGCGAGCAGCGCCCGCGCAATGGAAACGCGCTGCTTCTGCCCTCCCGATAGTTTCACGCCGCGCTCGCCGATAACGGTGTCATATTTTTTTTCGAGTCTCTCGGCGAATTCATCCACGCGCGCAATGCGGCAGGCCGTTAGGATTTCCTCCTCCGTCGCGTCCGGCCGCGAAAAAGCCACGTTTTCGCGGATGCTGCCGTCAAACAAAAACGTTTCCTGAAGCACCACGCCAAGCTGCGTACGGTAGCTCGATAGCTTCACGGTCGAAAGGTCCACCCCATCTACGAGCACGCGCCCCGAGGTCGGCGTATAAAATGACGCGATTAGCCCAATCATCGTGGACTTGCCCGCGCCCGAGGGACCGACGAGAGCTGTTACACTCCCCGGCTCCGCGGAAAATGAAACCTCATTCAAAACCGGCTTGCCTGGCTCATACGCGAAACTGACATCCTGAAATTCCACTGTCCCGGTGATGGGCCCGATTTCGAGTTGCCGCCGGGGATCCGCCTCTTCGCGCGATTCCTTCAAGACGTCACGCGTGCGCTCGAGCCCCGCGAGTGCCTCGTTCACCTGCGTTCCGATGTTCACAATCTGAAACACAGGGGCCACCAGCATGCCGAGGAATACCGTGTAAGCAACCAATGTTCCAGGGGTCATCGAATTGTGGAGGACCATTCGTCCTCCGAAATACATGATAAGTGCGCTCACAATTCCCATCAGAGCAGCGGAAGAAAAACTCATCATCGAGATTGCATTGATGGATTTCAAGACGTTTTCGAGCAGCCGCCCGACCCCCTCGGCGAAAACCTCTTCCTCCCGCTCCTCGGCGTTATAGCCTTTGATCACCCGTACGCCGCCGAGAGATTCCGTCAGCCGCCCCGTGACCTCCGCGGTGATTTTTGGCCGCGCCCGGAACAACGGACGAATGGTGGCGAACGCCTTCCTCATCCCGATGGCGAATACAAGTAGAACGCAAATAGCGATTAACGTGAGATTCACATTCAAGTGCAACAGGTAACCGAATGCCAGCACGGAGGTGAGAATGCTCCCGAAGAAGTCGATCATCCCCGTCCCTATCAGGTTGCGGACACCTTCCACATCGTTCATGATTCGCGAAACGAGTTGCCCGGTTTTGTTGGAGTCGAAATAGGAGATGGACAACCGCCCGATGTGTGTTTGCACGCGCCGCCGCAACTCCGCGATCATCCGCTGTGCCGATTTCGATATAAGCTGCGAAAGCGTATAGGACGTCAGGGCTTGCACGACGGTGGCAATCAGGATTGCGCCCACGATCCGCGGCAACACATCCAGTTGATGGCTTACAAGCACCCTGTCCACAAAGGGTTTTGTCACGAAAGGCAGGACCAATCCCGCCACGCGGCCGATCGCCATCAATACAAAGCCCAGAACGAGAAGAGGAACGCTCGGCTTCAACATCCGCCAGGCGTCTGGCAGGCTTTTCCACAGTGGCACCGTGGGCCCGGGCTTCTTTTGCGGCGGAATGGCCGCACCTCGTGAATTGCTCATGGAGATGGATACGTTTCCTTAACCCGTAGAATATCACGGCCACAAAAACGAAACCGGCGGCCGATTCCGCGTTTGCGGAACCTGCCGCCGGCAGGAGGTGTGGATGCAGCGCGAGCTTACTGCTTCTGCTGCTGTTGCGGGTTCTTGTCCTTGTCCTGTTTCACTTCCGCGTTAATGTTTGTCTGAGGCAAGCCGCTGGATTCACGCACCAGATAGGGCATAAACGGCGTGACTTCAAACGGCATCTTTTCGCGTTCGGAGATGCTGCCTACGGGCTTGCTCTTCAGCATCTCAAGTTTGTCGTCCCAGGGATCGAGTTTCACTCTGCCGCCCAGCGGCAGCGCGACGATCTGGTTCGGTTGAGGATTTGTATTCGCCGCAGCCTCGACAGGAGGCCGGGTGAGCACGGCATTTCCCAGACGCGGGCTGATCAGGTTCGGGATTTCCTTCGCGCGGCTCTGCAATTCTCCGAAGAAGAGTTGCGCCGTCTTGAGCTGATCCTTGAATTGCTTGGGATCATTATAGACCGATTTATTAAGGTACTCGGCGGCCTTGGCGCTCGCGGCGTCATCTTCTTCCTTCGTACGCGCGAAATCGAAGTGCTGGAAGGTTTCCTTCTCGTTGAACATCAGCACGCGATCGAAGAACGCGAACTGCGTGTCCACTTGGTGGCCTAGCGTGATATGCGCCAATTCTTCGGCCAATACCGCCGCGAGACTCTGTTCATCCGGCAATACGTCAATCAGGCCGCGGCTCAGAACGATCGTGTGGCCGATCGAGACCGACTCCAGCGTTGAGTTCAGCAGAACCCGGCACCGGATCTCGGGTTGAACGTCGAGATTGTTCGCGACCTCAAGATTGTTCACCACGGTTTCGAGAACCTTGTCCACTTCGCCCTTTGGCGCGATCAGGCCAAGCCGTTCGAGACGATCAATAACGTTATCCTCGGCCTGCCGGTCCCAGCTCCGCTGTGCCTGCAAGGGAGAGACATCATTGTTTGTCGTGGACTGGTCGTTAATGGGCGCGTTGCCCTCTACAAGGATCTTGCCCAATTCCTGTTCCTGCTTGGAATGGCCGAGGTTGTAACCCCAGAGCCTCGTCTGCGCCTTGAACGAAATGGTCTTGGCAAAACCCGCCGGCCGGACATTTTTTTCCTCGCTGTAAATAAAAGAGGGTAGCCACATGTTTGGGCCGGTGTTTGTGCGCCAGCTATCGAAATGGAAGAAGAACCTTTCCTGCGTGCCGCCGGTATAAGCTCCGTTGAAGCGCACAATGGTGAAGTCCTTGTCTTCCACCCAAATGCGGCCGACAAACCGTGATCCCGCCTTGCGTCCCTTCATGGTTTGCGGCGTCACGTCGAATACCAGACAGCGGACTTCGCCCAGAAATTCTCTGCGGACGTAGTCGAATTTGTAGTTCTCGCGGTCGAAACCGTTCCGGTCCAGATATACATTTTCCAGAAATCCAACCGGGACGTAGGAGACGCCCATGCTGAATATTCCGGAGAAACCGGAGATTCCTTTGCGAATCCCACCGGAGTCGATCAGGCTCTCGACTTGCAAGCCCTTTGGACCCGCGAAATTTGCCCGACCGATGAAATAAGTGTCACCAGCCGGTTCCGGGGCTCCGTCTTTCTCGTTCTTCATGTTTTGGATGTAGGTTTCAACCAGCGGCGAGTACTGGCGGAACGTGTCCATCTCCACCTTTTCTCGCGCGACGATCTTGTCGATCACCTGGTCGAGCATGCCGTCATTCTGTTGCTGGCTGAACGCTGCCGGTGCTGAAACGGCGAAGAGAGCCAGAATAATGGGGACTACCTTTAACGTGCGCATGTTATGTCCACTCCTCCACTTCTTTATTTTTTCAGTATGCCAACAAAAACTCGATGTGAACCGTTGCCGGAAAATCCACGGGCTGGCCATTGCTTATCGCCGGCTTGTACTTGATTAATTTCGCGTCTTTGATCGCCATCTCATCCAGGCCGTGTCCAAGCCCCTTCACCACACCCTGCACTACGATTTCGCCGTTGGCCTTGAATACGACGCTCACATCCACGGTGCCTTCGATGTGCAGATCGCGCGCTTCATTCGTGTATTGAGGTTTCGGTTTTTCAAGAATCACAATCGGTTGCACCGCGGCGGCCTGCGTTTGCTGCCGCGGCTTGCTTTCCGTTTCCACGGTCGCCTGCGAGAAAGACCCTGATTGCACTGTTCCAGTGTGTTTGCTCCCGCCCGTTGGCTGAATTGCAGTCCCGTTGCCAAAGCCGGTGCTGGCTACAGTGCCGCGCATTCCATTCGCGCCGCCTGTCCCGTTTCCATATCCCGGACCGTTGGGCAACGCAGGCGAGCCCCGCCTATTCACATTTGCGGCGGCGTTTGGATTCGGGGGGCCTGAAACTCCGTGGTCATCGCCAAATCCACCCGTCTGCACCTTACTCGGGTCCACGCTTTTATTGATTGTCGGAGCAGCCCCGCTTCCGGTGTTCATCAGGCCGGTTTGCACAGGCGGTCGCGGGCGAGCTGGCTGCGCAACGTTCAAATCCATCTTTGGTGTATCCACCGGCGCGTCAAGCTTCGGCGCGTCCACCTTTAAGTCCTTTGGCTGAACCTTCGGCGCCAGTTTCCGCTGCTCAATAACTTTTGGCGGCGGAGCTACCAGTGCTTGCTCGACAGGGGCGGGTGGCGGCACCACAGGTGGCGCCGGCTGCGGCTTTGGCCGGGCGGGTGGTGGCTGCTTGGCGGCCACTGGAATTTCCGTAAGCGGTGTCGCCAACGGCATTTCGTTGAACATAATCTTGGGGATCAGCTTCTGCGGAAATACCAGTGGCACAATCAGAATGAACGCTACCAGGCCCACCTGAAAGGTCATGCTCGCGCCGATCGCTCCAAAGCGGGTCTTGGAGTCCGGAAGCAGTGAAAACCTTGCAGTCGTCCCGGGCTTCCCCGGGGCGGGCTTTAGGATCACTCGATTCGGCGAAGAGGCGGCCGAACCTGTGGAGAAATTATTTCGGAGACTAATCTGCGGTTGCGCCAGGATCGTTGGGTTCATATAAGTCCGCTTAGTTAGAGATTCCTAATCGTTCTTTGTCTTCCGCGCGCTGAGGATTCTTCCTCTGCCTAGGATGACCCGGTACAAGGGTACTGGGACGGGCTGGGGGGCCGAATAGGACTATCGTACTACTGTTTCCTAAGCAGCAGCACCGCAAAGCTTAAGCCCGGAGAACCCCCAACGCAAGGTTATTTGGGCTGGCTTGTTCTCTTAGAACCCGAAAACCCGCGGGATGTTGCTCACTGTTTGATCTCCGCAAGCAGCTCTTCATTCGAGTTGAGTTGCAACTTTCCGGGGTTTACCGGGAGGTTGAAACTAAATGGGACATCGGTTTTCACCGCGTTAATCAGCCCAACGCGCACTTGCTGGCCGTTGCGCTCCATGAATAGTGGGATCGCGTCCACCCATGGTTCCGGGACGCCGCTCCGCTTGATCGTGCCACTCACATTCCACTGGCCGTTTCCCGCGTCCTTCACTTCATAGCGAAACTCATAGTGCGGGATCCCCGTGCCGTAAACATACTGGTTGAAAAACCAATCAAGGTTGTTGTTTCCGCCGAGGTTCATCGCCGGGATCATGTGTTTTTCCGCGATGGCCTTAAAGTCCTCCGTGGAAGCGGGCTTGTTGTCGAAGGTCTTGCAAAAGTCCTGCATCATGGCTTTAAAACGCGCATCGGGATCCTGGCTTCGCGGATCCGCCAGCATCATTCGCAACATCCCCAGCACATATCCGCCTTTGTTGTAGATGATCACTTCCGGCGCGCCCAGGGAAATTGATGATCCGGTCCGATAGCCCATCCAGACCGGGCCAACAGAATCAAATACGTGGCCGTGCTCATCTTTCGTTAACAACTCTTGCTTGTCCGAGATGAGCCGGTTGATGTAGTCCTTCTGACCGTTCCTGATTTGCGTGTAGAGATTTCCTGAAAATGTAGCGAATCCCTCGGAGAGCCATTGATCGTGATAGCTCTTCCAGCCGACACGATGTCCCCACCATTGGTGCGATGCTTCGTGCGCGCGGAAGAATTGCGTTAGTCGGGGGTTGCTCGGAACAAACCCGAGTTCATTCATTTGGGTTTTATCGAGAAAAGTAAGCGCGGAAAGATAGATCAATCCCGGCCAGCCCTGACCATATCCTGCCGGAATACTTGTGATTACGAGTTGCTTGTAAGGAAATGGGCCGTAATAATTTATGAATGTGCGGAGCGCATTCCCCATTTCATTTCCGATTGTAGGCGCCAGACTGGCGGGGTTCAGGAGTCCAACAGCCATTTGACGGTCCTCTGCGATTCGTTGAATCTGCGCCATTTGATCATCCGGCTGATTGTTGGCAAGCACCTCGACATCGATGTCACCGACTTTTTCCTTGTAGACCTTGAAATCTCCATACGCGTAGCCCGCCACGGCCATGGGCAAATCGCTTTTCCACTCTGTGACTGTGTCGCTGCCTTCGGTGTCCTCGCTCACTTTGTTTCCGGTAACGACAGAGGAGAACTTCTTTGGTGAGTGGAATCGAATATCCCAGTCAAACCGCCCCGCGAAATCATCTCCGGCGGTGGGCGAGGTCAATCGTGCGGGGTACCAGCCATAACTCTCGGGAAAATACACTCCCGCGCCCGCGGATTGAATTGCGCGCTTGCCGCCATACTGGAAGTTTAAGACCATTGTCCGCTTTTCCTGGATTGGTTCTGGCATTACAACCGCAACATAATCGCCGTAGGATTGGTTGCGGTCCTTCCTTTGCCGTGCTTGAATGAAAAATAGAGATGCGCCCTTCTCGTCCGATACCTTCTCGACTCTCAGATTGGAATCCAATCCGAAGAGCATCACTCGCTCGCCTGCCCATTGAGTCTCGATTTTTGTCTTGGAGGTCGCCGACAAATCGGCGGAACTCGTCGCATGGACATCCATGTCGTAAGACCGGATAACGTAATCCGCCTTCGCGAAAGGTACATTGAAGGCCTCGGATGAGGTCCGGCCTCCAGCCGGGAAACTCATCCAAACGTCAAAAATTCTTCCCGCACCCGCATCGGCCCAGTGGCCAACGCTAACTTCCTCCGGCTCCGAAGCATCGTATTTCGCCTGGAGCCACCCGCGATCATCGGTTTTCATTTCGGCCATGAACAATTCGCTCTTCGAGCGGTCCGCGTCCATCACGCTCTTGAACAGCCGGGGCAGAAATTCTGCGCCGGAATCCTCTCCCGCCTGAATTCGGGCGGCCAGTAAATCGTCATTCGTGGCTTTGGCTTCGCCCCACCGCACTTTTGCCGCGATTTCGTCAAAAGTCTTGTCGGTAAAAGTGAACGCAGCCTCGGAGAACATATGGTTCATTTCGCTTTCTTTGGAGAAGAATCGAAGCTGCTGCGCTTCCTGCGGGTTGGGCGGGCTAATTTGCAAATGTCCTTGCCCGCTAAACACCGCGCCGAATACGACACCATTCACCGGCTGCGTGAAATGAATTGTCCCGAGGTCGAGCACGATTCTAATGCGGTCCCGCGTAATGACGAGGTTCGTTACACTCGCGACTTTCTGCGGATCAAACGCAGGGTGCGCCAGCGCGCTCCAGACCGCCTGTGGATCGCCTGGATTTGCGGGTGCTGTCTGTGGCCGCAGAGAACTTACAGTTCCAACGATTAACAGGAATAAGGCGGTCGTAAACAGTACGGTACGGGCCGGTTTCATGGCTAACCTCCAAGGAATGTGCACAATCTGCACTATTTCAGCCCCGGGGGCAAGCCTCTTTAATCGTAGGTGAGCCGTGTCAATCAGCGCTCCCGCAGTCCAAAGAAATTGACCCTGCTTCGCTCTTTCACAATCAAACGCAAGGCAATCTGATTAAGGTTTGAGCGTGATTATTGCGAGTTCCGGACGGCACAGGAAGCGGATCGGCAGGATTGATGTTCCGATTCCTCGGCTCACATACATTCGCGATCCGCGCACTTCATACCAGCCGGCAATATATCGCCCGCATTCTTTCGGCAGCCAAAATACTGGAATCGGCGGAAACCGCACCTGTCCGCCATGCGCGTGCCCGGCGAGAACAAGCGGAACCCGGCCCGCGATCGTGTCAAAATATCCGGGCGCATGTTGAGCCACGATCACATATGCGCCTCGGGGTGCGTTTGCGCTCGCAGCGTCAAGGTTTGGATCCGAGGACGCCGGATCATCCAGGCCCGCGAGCCAAATATCCGGCCGGATCGGCGCGCCTTCATTCACCAGCAGGTGGATCCCGGCGCTTGCATAGAACGCATGTTCGTTCGGAATCGGCTCCTTGTGTTCCCAGTTTCCAAGTACGAACCAAACTCCCAGCGGCGCGTGAAGCTGGCTGAGCAAATCCCGGACGGGCTCGTAGTGCTCACCCCGCCCGAGCGTGTCACCCGTGATGATGATGACATCCGGCTTTTCCACATCGAGCAAAGCGAGCAGCTTTCGCTCACGCCTTCCGAACCCCGTTGTGTGCAGGTCCGTGAGATGAGCAATCCTTAGCGGGGCGGTTACATGCGCCTCGATGGTGCTATGCGTCACCTCAATTCGGTAGGGCTCGATGAAAAAGCCGTCCACCGCCACTGCAAGCACGGTGAGCGCGGCCAGAATCAGTACGGTTCGGCGCATAGATTTCGCGGCTTCCTTCGCATGGAACGCTATCGTCCCCGGGAATGCGATGCCGGGAGCCGCTGAAATTCTAACCCAGTGCACCTGCACTCCGCAGTGTTAGAAGGAAGCGGTTTCCTCCGGCCTCCGTGCTACGCTATTGCACCGTACTCGCCAAATGGAGATATCTGCTCCCGTTCGGGAAAAGAAGCTGGCGGCCTTGGCCTCAGTCGGTTCCGCCATTGTCTTGGTGTGCCTCAAGATATTTTTGACCGTTGCCACCGGCAGTCTTGGGGTCCTTTCCGAGGCCCTGCATTCGAGCCTGGATTTAATCGCCGCGGTGATCACCTATCTTTCCGTGCGCGTCTCCGACGAGCCCGCGGACGCGCGCCATCCCTACGGGCACGGAAAGGTCGAGAGCTTTTCCGCCTTCGTCGAAACCGGGCTGCTCCTTCTCACCGCGCTTTACATTATTTACGAGGCCTTTCGCCGCCTTTTCTTTCAGCAGGTCGCCATCCGGCCGAGCCTGCTCGCAATCGGCTTGCTCGGTGTCGCGCTGTGCGTGGATTTGATTCGTTCGCGCGCTCTCAATCGCGTGGCGAAAAAACATGGGAGCGAGGCGCTGGAAGCCGACGCGCTCCACTTTTCCACCGATGTGTGGAGCACGCTCACCGTTATTCTCGGCATCGGCCTCACCTGGCTCGGCGCGCACTATGGTCTTTCTTGGTTGCGGTATGCCGACTCGATCGCCGCACTCGCCGTTGCCGGGTTCATTATCTGGGTCGGTTCGCGCCTCGGCCGGCGAACCATTGACGCACTTCTTGATGCCGCTCCCGAAGGCATGCAGGAACGAATCACAGATGCCGTTTCGCATATGGATGGCGTGCTCGGCGCCGAGCGCGTGCGGCTCCGCCGCGCGGGCAACAAGCATTTCGTTGACGTCACCATCAGCGTCCCGCGCACAGCGAGTTTCGAGCGCGTCCACCAGATCAGCGACGCCGTCGAGCGCCGCGTTGGCGAAATCCTTCCCGCCGACGTGATGGTTCATATGGAGCCCCGCGCACGCGCCAATGAGCATCTCTTTGAAGCCATCCGGGCCGCCGCACAGCGCCGCGGACTCGCCATTCACGGCCTGGCCGCGCAGGAACTTGAAGGACGCCTCTTCATCGAACTGCACCTCGAAGTGGAGGATCGCCTTACGCTCCGGGAGGCGCATAGCCAGGCCACGGATCTTGAAGAGGAAATTGGCATCCTCGCAGCCGCCGCGGGAAACGGACAAAAAGCCGAGGTGAATATCCATATTGAGCCGCTCGGCTCGGAGATTGCGCGTGATGTTCAAACCGCTCGCGAGATGAAGGATCTGGGCCGCGCCGTAGAGAGCTATCTAAGTTCACTCGCCGCCGAATACCACGAACTGATTGATTGCCATGAGGTTCACGTCCGCCAAATGAGCCACAAGATTCTCGTCTCCTGCCATTGCGCGATGCGCGGCGAATTGCCCATTACTGAAATTCACGATGCCACTGCCGCTCTCGAAGACCGCGTCAAGGAAAAATTCCCGCAAATCGTTCAGGTGACGATTCACCCGGAGCCTGTGGAAGAGCGCTGACTTTTCATTTCACCTGCATTCAGATGCACCTCGGTTTGCCCTCACGGCCGAGTTGAAGCGCCACGGCGGCGAATGCTACGATTTATGTTTCCATGATGGTTGCCATTCCCAGCAATGAGCAGGGGCTTCGCACCGGCGCGCTTCGCGTGGGCATTCCCTTTCGTACCGCAAAGGAAGAGGCCGCGGGTGAAAATCGAAAGCATGAATACTATTGCCAGGCCGTCCGCGAGGCAGGCGGCGAGCCGGTGGCGATTTCGCTGAACCTGGATAACGCGAGCCTCTCCGCATTGCTGCATTCGCTCGATGCTTTCGTCACGCCGGGAAGCCCTGCCGATGTTGACCCCGCGCGCTATGGCGCGCCGCGTCATCCGAACTGCGGCGATCCCGATCCCGCGCGTGAGCGCACAGATTGGGCAATTTACGAACACGCTTTTGCCGAACAAAAACCGGTTCTGGCGATCTGTTACGGTGTGCAATCGTTGAATGTTTTTCTTGGCGGCACGCTCGTGCAGGACATCCCGACTGAGTTCACCGAGGCATTGCGCCACAGCAAGAACGCAAATGGCGAAG
The DNA here is from genome assembly GCA_963737185.1 of uncultured Acidobacteriota bacterium. Taxonomy (GTDB): domain Bacteria; phylum Acidobacteriota; class Terriglobia; order Acidiferrales; family UBA7541; genus DASTCZ01. The sequence goes on from CAVTRS010000024.1 coordinate 322,077, forward strand.
TGATGCCCGCACCGTCGCAAGATCCGGTTCATTCCGTGCGAATTGAAGCATGCTCGAAGCTGGCGGAACTTTCCGGCGCGCTCGAGAACCGCGTAAACACATCGCACCATCAGGCGATCCGGGCGCCCGGACGCGGATTGCGCATCACAGCGATGGCCCCCGATGGAATTATTGAGGCCGTCGAATATGTCGGCGTTGGCAACACGACCGGCGACAGCCCTGATGAGCACTGGATCGTCGGCGTCCAATGGCATCCCGAGCGGCCGATTCACGAACAAGCCGGTGACGGCTTTTCCGCCGCGCTTTTCCGCGCGCTGGTGGACGCTGCCGTGGGAGTCGCCCCTCAGGCGACCTGAACCGCTCATTTACGCTTTTCGTCACGAGTGGCGTTAATCGTTTTTGTTCCGCTAACATCGCACCGCACTCTTCAGGGGGAAGCATGATCTCACTCGCGGGCAAGGCTGCAGTAATCACCGGAGGTTCGCGGGGCATCGGCGCCGCGTCGGTGAAGCTCTTCGCGCAGGCCGGCGCGGATGTCGTGTTCAATTACCGCCGCAACCGCGAGGCCGCGGAGCAGATCGAACAGGAAGCGCGCAAGCACGGCACGCGCGTCGAATCGGTGAAGGCCGACCTCGGCAAAATGTCTGATGCGAAAAAACTCATTGATCACGCCACCTCGCGCCTCGGGCGCCTCGACATCCTCATTGCTAACGCGGGCATCTGGAACGCCGAAGACGCCCCCATCGAGCAGCTCACCGAGCGCCAATGGGACGAAATGATTCGCATCAACTTGAAGAGCGTCTATTCCGTGATTCACTTTGCTTCGGCGCGCATGATCGCGCAAAAGAGCGGGCGCATTATCGCCATTAGTTCCACGGCCGGACAACGCGGTGAAGCCTTCCATGCGCACTACGCCGCTTCCAAGGGCGCCATTATCAGCATGGTGAAAGGGCTGAGCACCGAACTCGCGCGCCACAATATCCTCGTGAACTGCGTCGCACCCGGCTGGGTGGATACGGACATGTCCAAGCCTGTCTTGGACACCAAAGCTGGCGCAAAATTCGCAACTTCCTCCATTCCCCTGCGGCGCGTGGCTACGGCTGAAGAAATTGCCGGGCCCATCCTTTTTATGGCTTCCGACCTGGCAACCTTTGTCGCAGGAGAAGTGCTCAATGTGAATGGAGGCGCGGTGCTGTGCGGCTGAAATCCATTTTCGGGCTGGCGACTATATCCGCGGCCGGGATAATGGTGGCGTGTTCGCTTGCCGCGCCGCCGCTCGATGCCGGCCCATCGCCCCGCGCGCAGAACCCGGACACCATCCCCGCCGAAAAGAGCACGGCCATGGCGAAAGAGATTGTCCAGCAGTTGCTCGCCGGGCTTGGCGGCAACGCCTATCTCACCGTTCACGATTCCGATTGCACCGGAAGGATTTCGCAATTCGGCGCGCTTACCGGCGAACTCGGCGGCTTCGCTGTATTCCGGGCCTACTGGATTTATCCCGATAAGTACCGCCGCGAAATCACCCGCAAGGGCGTCATCATTGACGTCTACAACGGAAATCAAGGGTGGTCGCTCGACAGGGGAGGTGTTGAAGATTTGGATCCCGTTGCAGCCGCCACTTTTCAGGCGGGTCTTAAGACCACGCTCGACAACGTGATGCGCTATCGCCTGAAGGAGCCGAACCTCGACTACCGCTATCGCGGTTATGACGTTGTGGATTTGAAACAGGCCGATTGGGTTGAAATCACGGATTCCGAACAGCGCGTCTTCCGCATCGCCGTGGACCGTGGCACGCATCTGCCGGTGCGCTATGTAGTCACCACGGCCGATCCCAAGACGGGCGACCTGACTTCGGAGACCACCATCTACTCAAACTGGCACCCCATTGACGGCGTGGAAGTGCCGTTCCAGGTTTCTCGCGAGCGCGACGGCAAGCGCACCCAGCAAGTTTTTTATGACGGCTGCAAATTGAACGCCGGTGTCTTACCGGAGCTTTTCACCAAGGAAGACCTCGAGAAACACTGGAAAGGTAAAAAAACCAAGTAGTCTCTCTTGATAGCAAGCGCGAAATGCGCCGGGCTGTTCCCCCGCTTCAACTTTCTGCTAGACTCCGCGCAAGGAGAACGCCCCATGCAACGCCGCCAATTCTTGCATCACGCCGCCGTCGCCGCTGCCATCTTTGGTTTGCCTCTCGCTCGCGCCGAGCAGATGCTCGGGCAGGAAGGGCCGCCGCTTCCTCCGCAGGATCTCTTCGCCACCGACCCCGAACGCTATTGGGCCGAACTGCGCCGCCAGTGGCTGCTCGCCGCCGACCATATCAATTTGAATTGCGGCTCGGTAGGATGCACGCCGCTGCCCGTGCTGCGCGCAACGATTGAGCACATGCTCAGTGCCGAGGAATTTCGCGAAGGCCCTTATCCGTGGTTTGGCTACGAGGAGAACACCCGCATCCACGAATTGCGCGAATCCATGGCCGCGTTCCTCCACATCAATATCGACGACCTTGCCATCCTTCGCAACGCCACCGAAGCCAACAATGTGGTCTGCAACGGCCTGGACATGAAGCCCGGCGAAGAAGCGATCCTCACGGATCAGGAACATCCCGGCCTGCGCGGCTGCTGGGAGCAGAAGGCGGCGCGTTTCGGGATAACGATTGTTAACGTCCCGCTCCCCATCCCGCCTGCGTCGCCCGATGAAATTGTCGGTTTACTCGAGAAGGCCATCACACCGCAAACGCGAATACTCGCCATCTCTCACATCACCACGTCCACCGGCCTCGTCATGCCCATCAAACAAATCAGCGCGATGGCGCGCGCCAAGGGCGTCCTGGTGCATGTGGATGGTGCCCACGCCGTCGGACAGATCCCGCTCAACCTCGTGGATCTCGGATGCGATTTTTATTCATCCAGCCCGCACAAGTGGCTGATGTCTCCTAAGGGCACCGGGCTTCTTTACGTGCGCGATGAAGTGCAGGAGAGGCTTTGGGTCAACGTGGTCTCGGGCGAGTGGAAAAACTACAAGCTGAAAGCCTACCGCTTTGAGAATCTCGGCACATCCAACCTGAGCGTGATGGTCGGCCTCAAGGCCGCCCTCGATTTCTTCCACACGATTGGGCCAGAGCGCATCTACGCGCGCATCCATCAGCAGGCGATGAAGATACGCGACATCGTAACCTCGCACCCGCAGCTCGCGCTTACCGCCGCCACCCGCGACGATTTCTACGCCGGCCTCGTGAGCTTTGCTCAGCCCAACGGCGATATCGCCAAAATCGCCGGCGAATGCTCCAAGCGCGTCATCCGCGTCGGCGGTGGCACGCCGCGCATCCGTATCGCCACGCACATTTTCACGCAGCAAACTGAAATCAACACTTTCGCCGACGCTGTGGAAGCAGGCCTTCGCGCCTAGTAATTCTTTTTCGCTTTTCGGCGGGGCAATCGCGGGGCAATTTGCGCTCCTGCCAAATAGGATTCCCTTAGCCAGCGCTGCACATGCGAGTCGAGTTGATCCTCATTCTCCGCGATCAAGTAATGTCCGTGCATAAAGCGCGTGTATGACTCGATCTTGTGGAATCGAATGTTTGGTTGCCGCGCAGGTAGCTCAATGCCGATCTCGAGTGCGCGTTTGCGCGGATAGGCGGCCACGAATCGTACGCGCGTCATGAAGACAACGCGGGTCTTTTGCGGAATCATTTTTACTGGACCGCATGCCCGCACCATTCTCGCAAGCTTCCGAAATGTACTCCTTACGTTCGGCCCACTCTTGCTAAAGAGAGCCTTCAAAGTGTATCGCCCGCACGAATGCCACATATTCGAGGTGACAAATCGCTCGCCGTACTTCGGGCATTTCCACAATGGCCGCTGTCTCGCGCGCATCCGAATCAACTCCCCAGCCCCAACTCCTGGAATCCTAGCATTTAAGGGCGCGCATTGGTCGCACCCCACCTTCGCGGTATAATGGCCGAACGCCCATGAGCCAGAATTCACAGCAGATGCACGGCACAACCGTCCTGTGCGTCCGGCGCGACAACAAAGTCGTGATGGCCGGCGATGGCCAGGTCACGCTCGGCGACCATGTGATGAAGCATCATGCCAAGAAAATCCGCCGCCTCTATGAAGATAAGGTGCTCGCCGGGTTCGCCGGGTCCACCGCCGACGCCCTTTCGCTCTTCGGCCGCTTCGAGAATAAGCTCCAGGAATTTCACGGCAATCTTTCGCGCGGAGCCGTGGAACTGGCCAAGGAATGGCGCACCGACCGCGCGCTACGCCACCTCGACGCGCTGCTTGTTGTGGCAGACACCAAGTCCACATTTCTGCTTTCAGGCCACGGTGACATCATCGAGCCCGACGACGGCATCCTGGCTATCGGCTCCGGCGGCACATTTGCCCTTTCGGCGGCGCGCGCACTTTCCAAGAACACAAAGATGACCGCGCGCGAAATTGTCGAGGAAGCGATGCGCATCGCCGCCGAAATCTGCATCTATACAAATACGAACTTCACGATTGAGGAGCTGTAGCGTAAAAAGCCATGGCGGACAATGTGGATAAAAACGCGGTGATTTATCTTCCCAGTGGCGACCGGCACGACGAGCCCGAGCCGCTGCCGTCATTTGACGAACTGACGCCGCGCGAGATCGTCGCCGAACTCGATAAGTACATCGTCGGGCAGGCCGCGGCAAAGCGCGCTGTTGCCATCGCGCTGCGCAACCGTGTCCGCCGTCAAAAACTTCCCGCCGAAATGGCCGAAGAGGTTCTCCCAAAGAACATTCTGATGATCGGCCCCACGGGTGTCGGCAAAACGGAAATCGCGCGGCGTCTCGCGCGTCTCGCGGGTTGCCCGTTTGTGAAGGTCGAAGCCTCGAAGTACACCGAAGTCGGCTACGTCGGCCGCGACGTTGAGTCCATGGTTCGCGACCTCGTCGAAACTTCCATTGACATGGTTCGCGAAGAAAAACTTGACGAAGTCGCCGAACGCGCCGAACAGGCCGCCGAAGAGCGCGTCCTCGATTTGCTTCTTCCGCCCTCGCCGCCTCCGGTGGATCCGGCAAGCCCGGTTGCCAGGGAAGTCGAAGCGCTGCGCAAGGAAAATTCCGACCGCACGCGCGAAAAGCTCCGCGCTCAATTGCGCGAAGGCAAGCTTGACGCTCGCATGGTCGAAGTCGAAGTCCGCGAACGCTCCATGCCCTCGTTTGAAATCGTCTCGAATCAGGGCATCGAAGAGATGGACGTCAACGTCAAGGACATGTTCTCGAATCTCTCCGGCTTATTCGGCCAGCAGAAAAGGAAGCGCAAGGTCACCGTCGCCGAGGCCTTCGACTACCTCATCCAGGAAGAAGAGAACAAGCTCATTGACATGGATCAGGTGACCCGCGCCGCCGTCGAGCGCGCCGAGCAGATGGGCATCATCTTTATTGATGAGGTAGACAAAATCGCGGGCCGCGAATCCGGGCACGGGCCGGACGTCTCGCGTGAAGGCGTCCAGCGCGACATCCTGCCGATTATTGAAGGTACCACCGTCAACACGCGCTATGGCATGATCCGCACCGACCATATCCTGTTCATCGCGGCGGGCGCTTTCCACGTCAGCAAGCCATCCGATCTTATCCCGGAGCTGCAAGGCCGCCTCCCCATTCGCGTGGAGCTAACCTCACTCGGTGAAGCCGACTTCATTCGCATCCTCACCGAACCGAAGAACGCGCTCATAAAGCAGTACACCGCGCTGCTCGAAACGGAAGGTCTCAAAATTACTTTTGAAGATGACGCCATCGCGACCCTTGCGCGCTTTGCCACTACCGTGAACGATCAGACCGAAAACATAGGCGCGCGCCGCTTGCACACCATCATGGAAAAGCTCGTCGAGGAAATTTCGTTTGAAGCGCCGGACATGAAGAAAAAGACCATCAAGATTGACACCGCTTACGTCACCAAGCAGCTCTCTGACATCGTAAAGAATCAAGACCTGAGCCGTTACATCCTCTGAGCAAGCCCAATTTCATGCCCGCAGCCTACGCCCCTTATCGCCGTCGTGGTCTGCAGGCCCTCGAGGCGCTTGTCGCGATTCTCTTAGCCGCATGTCTAGGCGGGATGCTCGGCGGTTGCGGCGCGCCCGGCCCACCCACTCCGCCAAAGCCCATCGTGCCAAAGTCCGTCACCGATTTATCTGCGCATCAGTTGGGCGGCAACGTGGTTCTCAATTTCACCCTCCCCACAGAGGAGGAGAGCGGCGATCACCTGAAAGAGCCGCCGGCCATCGAGATCTTTCGTGGTGTGCGCCCAATCGGCGCCGCGGGCAAAGTCCCGACGCGCCTCGTTTACACCCTTCCCTCCGCCGTCATTGATACCTACGTTCACGATGGCCTGGCCGAATTCCGCGACCCTCTCGTTCCCCCTTCACCCGCGGGACAGGAAATGGTTTACATGGTCCGCGCGCGATCCTCGGAAAAACGCGCGTCGGCGGATTCCAACGTAGTTGCCGTGCGCGTCTTGCCGGTGCCCTCGCCGCCGTCCGACGTCCATGCCAAAGTCACCGAATCCGCCATCGAGCTTGCCTGGGCTGCGCCAGCGGAGGGCGAATCCCCCAGCGCGATCGTCGGCTTTCGCGTCTACCGCGTCACACTTCCCAGTGGCGCCGTTTTGCCGCCGGATTTCTCCGATGTTTCCCAATTGCACCCGCAAGCCGCGTTGGAACTTATCGGCCCCGCTCCCTCAACCAGCTTTCGCGACACCAATTTCAAATTCGATACAACTTATGTGTACGTTGTGCGGAGTGTGGGTGGCTCCGAAGGGCAATCCGTCGAATCCGCTGACTCGAAGCCTTATGTCATTACTCCCAAGGACGTCTTCCCACCCGCTGCTCCGCAGGGGCTGATTCCTGTCATCGTGCCTGCAACCCAAACAGCCTCTGCATACGTCGAACTATCGTGGGACATAAACTCGGAACCTGACCTTGCGGGCTATTGGGTGTACAGGAGTGAACAGCCCGACACGCCTGGCCAAAAACTGAACTCACAGCTCTTGTTGAGCCCCACGTTCCGTGATATGACTGCACTGCCCGGAAAGCAATATTTCTACAGGGTATCTGCGGTGGATAGTTCCGGGAATGTAAGCCCTCTTAGCTCTTCTGTTTCTGCGGCAATAGCGCGGCAAGAGCCCTGAGCATCTCGAATACGAATGAAAGGTTTGGAAATGTCCCCCTCCCAGCTACGGGACAAATATTGGCACCCCTGGTTTCGTCATCAGGCATTGCGCACCGGCGTGCGCATGGGTGTTCTGCTTTCGGTCGTGCTTACCGCTTGGCTGATTATCGCCAATCGAGTCAGCATCCTTGATCGCCTCGCAATCCTCCGCAACGCCGCGGCGCTCACGCTGCTCTTTCTGATTGCTTTCGAGCCTATTGCCCGCTTCCGCAATTCCGCGCGCGATCTCCTTCTTTCCGGCCTGATCGGCTGGGCCATCGGCAGCCTTTGCTTTTTTGGATGGACAATTTATTTTGTACACCTCTCAAATCGCATAGGCCCATTTCAGGTTTTTGTTTTGGGCGCGGCTGTTTATATCCTCTTGGCTGTAATCGTTTGGATCGGCGGCATGGTCCGGACCGCCCGCCACCATCATCAGCTCGCGGCCAAAGCGAAATTCGACCATCGAGCTCTTTAGTCTGCAGCCCCAAGACCTGCTAGAATTGCCCTCTTAAATTTGGAAATGCAATGAAGCTCTGCCGATTCCAACCCGCGCTCTTGTCCTCCGCGGTTTCCCGTTCCGGCGGTGAGATGCATCCCGGCGCGCTCGCCGGCGTAGTGGAAGGCTCCAACGTCCGCGAAATCTCCGGCGATTTTTTCTCCGGCCGGAAACCCGGCGAGCGCGTCTGGCCGCTCAGCGAAGTCAAGCTCTTGCCGCCGTCTTTTCCCAGCAAAATCGTTTGTGTTGGTCGCAATTACCGCGAGCACGCCAGCGAACTCGGCAACGAAGTGCCGCCCGAGCCGCTCATTTTTCTGAAGCCCCCATCCGCCATCATCGCGCCCGACGAACCTATCGTCATGCCCGCCATTTCAAAGCGTGTGGATTACGAGGGTGAGATCGCCGTAATCATCGGACGCACTTGTTCGCAACTCGCTCCCGCTGATGATGTGAAGCCGTACATCGCGGGCTTCACCTGTCTGAATGACGTCACAGCGCGCGACCTTCAGAAATCTGATGGCCAGTGGACGCGGGGCAAAGGCTTCGACACTTTTTGCCCCTTTGGCCCGGTGCTCGAAACTGCGCTCGATCTTGACGCCGCCACGGTCGAAACTTTCGTCAACGGCGTGCGGAAACAATCCGGGCGTGCCTCCGAAATGATGTTTTCGGTTGATGTTATAATCAGATGGATTTCGCGCGTGATGACCCTGCAGCCGGGCGATGTGATTGCCACGGGCACTCCTTCCGGTGTTGGTCCGGTGCAGCCGGGCGATGTCGTCGAAGTTGTCGTCGGCGGCGTGGGCACTTTGCGCAACCCGGTGGTCGCGCAGGGCGCTTGATTTGCTCCGCGCCGAAGCGAACCGGAATTTATCGCGCGCAGAAGGGCAGCCAATATGAAATTCTTCCTTGATACTGCAAATCTCGACGAAATCCGCCAGGCCGCCGCACTCGGAATCCTTGACGGCATCACCACCAATCCGACGCTCGTCGCAAAAGAGAAGCGCAAGTTCAAGGAACTGATTCTTGAGATTTGCGAAGTCGTGAAGCCCGGCGTGGTAAATGCCGAAGTCGTCTCCACGGACACCGCCGGGATGCTCCGCGAAGGCCGCGAGATCGCCACCTGGCACCCAAACGTCATCGTGAAAATTCCGATGACGCCCGACGGCATCCGCGCGGTCGTCACCCTCACCAAGGAAGGCATTCGCACAAACGTGACCCTCGTTTTCTCTCCTGCGCAGGCGCTCATCGTCGCCAAGGCCGGCGCTAGTTATTGCAGCCCGTTCCTGGGACGCCTTGACGACATTTCGGAAAATGGTCTCGGGCTGGTCTCTGAAATCATGGCCATCTATCGCGCGTACAATTACAAGACCGAAGTCCTCGCCGCCAGCCTCCGCCATCCCATGCACGTTGTGGAAGCCGCGAAGATGGGCGCGCACATCGGCACCATGCCATTCAAAATCCTCGAAATGCTCTTCAAACACCCGCTCACAGACAAAGGCCTCTCTGATTTTCTGAAAGATTGGCAATCCGCGCAGTCAACCATCGGCGGAATCTTTGAACCGGCGGTAGCCACACGGGGAGGTCGGTGAAGTTTCCCGACCATCTTCCCGGTGACATCCGCGTCTGGATCGGCGCGGGAGCCGTTGCCGTCATCCTCGTTGGCTTGCTCCTTTATCGCTGGCGCAGCCGCCCCCCGACTCCCGAAGAAATTGAGCGCCGCAGGCGGCTGCACGTGAATCAAGTGGGCCGCATCGCCGAGGGAAGAGTCACCGAACTGATTCAAACCAATCCGTCCGATTCCGGCATTCGTCGCAGACCGGCCTATTCAGCCGGGGCAATGGATCCGCCGCCGCACCTGCCAGCCGCCAGATGGTTTGCTATACCTATTCGATTTCCGGCGTAACGTATGAAACCGCTCAGGACGTCACCGGCCTCGAAGAGCGCGTGCACCTGCACCGCATCGTCGCGGGCCAGCCCGCAAGCGTGAAGTATGATCCCTCGAATCCCAGCAATTCGATCCTCGTCGCCGACGATTGGTCGGGCATGCACTGATTCTCCACGAATAAAACGATGACGCGCTATCTCATTTCGATCTCCGCCGTCGGTTTCGTTATCGCCATGTACACCGGCATCCTTTTGCTTCTCGTCCGCCTCACGATATCCATCAACGAAATTTCCGCCCTCGGATTGCGGGCGTTGGCATCCACCGCCGAAGGCGCTCTCGGAATTGTTTTGCTCCTGGGTGGGACCTACATCACCACTCGGCTCGCGGTATTGCTGTTTGCCCCTTCTCCGCGCCTGCTCGCCTGAAAAATTTCGCCAATGGCTGCCATGTGCTTGCCGGAATGCGCGGCGATATGGCACTCTTGCGTGCCGCAGCGTCCAGGCCGCATGCGGCAGACTTGCACGCTGGTTGGAAGCGTAATCTCCGCAGGAGAATGGAATGTCTCCGAATGTCACAGCCCCGCGCGGGCTGGATGGTGTGGTGGCGGCGCAAACGCGCCTGAGCCATGTGGACGGTCAGAACGGCGTGCTGATTATTGGTGGTTACGCTGTCGAAGATCTCGCCAGCCACGTTGGTTTTGAAAGCGCCGCACATCTTCTCTGGCGCGGCCGCCTGCCCGACAAAGTCGAGTTGCGCGATCTCTCCGTGCAGATGTCCGCGCTCCGCCAAATCTCTCCGCTCACGCTTGAGGTCCTCCGTGCCGCAAAAAAAGCGCCGCCGATTGACGCTCTTCGCATGGGCTGCGCCACACTCTCGCTTGGTCTCGCGGACCCGAATGCCATCACGCCCGAAGCCGATTTTGCCGCTGCCATGCGCTTGACCGCGGCTTTCCCCACGATTGTCGCCGCGCACGCGCGCATCGCGAAAGGCCAGGATCCCGTTCCGCCGCGCGATGATTTGCCGCTCGCCGCCAATTTTCTTTACATGGTGCACGGCCGCGAAACCGATCCCTCCGCGGCACAAGCACTCGACGCTTACTGGGTCACCGTGATTGACCACGGCATGAACGCCTCCACATTCACCGCGCGCGTCATTGCCAGCACCCGCTCGGACATGGTCAGCAGCGTCACAGGCGCGCTCGGCGCGCTCAAAGGCCCGCTCCACGGCGGCGCACCGGGCCCGGTGCTCGACATGCTGCACGAAATTAAGTCTGCTGACCGCGCCGAACCCTGGCTGCGCAACGAAATTTCTCCAGGCCGTCGCATCATGGGCTTCGGACACCGCGTCTATCGCGTCCGCGACCCGCGTGCCGAAGTTCTCAGCCATGTCGCTGAAAAAATGGGCCAGGCGCAACTCGAAAATCGCCAGCTTTATGATCTCGCACGCCACGTCGAAAAAACCGCGCTGCGTCTTCTGGCCGAAGTGAAGCCCGGCCGCAACCTGAGCACCAACGTCGAATTTTTCACTGCGCTCGTCTTGCAGGCGCTTGGACTCGAGCCGCAGCAATTCGTGGCTATGTTCGCATGCGGCCGCGTGGCCGGCTGGTGCGCTCACGTCATCGAGCAGCACGCGGAAGATCATCTGATTCGCCCGCAGTCGGAATATATTGGCCCGGTTGGATTAAAGATCGGCCGGTAGAATTCCGGTTGCTAATTGCGCCGCCGCGCCGAGCGTCAATTTCTCCTCATGCCGCACGAAGACAAACTCGAACATTTAAAGCGCCTCAACGCGGAAGCGGAAGCCGGCGGCGGCGCCGAACGCCGCGAACGCGAGCACAAGTCGGGCAAGCTCACCGCGCGCGAACGAATTGACCTGCTGCTCGATGAAGGCACGTTCGAGGAGCTCGACAAATTCGTTCGCCATCGCATGCAGCGATTTCGGCATGGCAGACCAGCGCCCCGCCGGGCGATGGCTTCGTCACCGGCTATGGCCGCATCGACGGCCGGCTGGTGTATGTTTTCGCGCAGGATTTCACCGTTTTCGGTGGCTCGCTCTCGGAAGCCAACGCCCTGAAGATCATGCAAGGTCATGGATCTCGCCATGCGCGGCGGCGCGCCGCTCATCGGCCTGAACGATTCGGGCGGCGCGCGCATCCAGGAAGGCGTGATGTCGCTCGCGGGCTACGCCGATATTTTTCTCCGCAACACGCTCGCAAGCGGCGTGATTCCGCAGATCAGCGCGATCATGGGCCCGTGCGCGGGCGGCGCCGTCTATTCTCCGGCCATCACCGATTTCATTTTCATGACGCGCGACACCTCCTACATGTTCGTCACCGGCCCGGACGTCATCAAGACCGTCACGCACGAAGAAGTGACCAAGCAGGAACTCGGCGGCGCGATGACGCACAACGCGACGAGCGGCGTCGCGCATTTTGTCTCGCGCGACGACGCCGAATGCCTCGCCATGATCCGTGAGTTGATCGGTTTTCTTCCCTCGAACAATCTCGAAGATCCTCCGCGCCGCGCCTGCTCCGACTCCCCTGGATCGCGCGCCATTCGAAACTCGATCATCTCGTCCCCGAGGATCCAATGCAGCCTTACGACATCAAGGACGTTATCCACACCGTCGTGGACGACGCCGATTTCTTCGAGGTCCACGAGCATTTCGCGAAAAATATTGTCGTCGGCTTCGCACGCCTCGATGGCCGCCCGGTGGGAATCGTCGCCAATCAGCCGGCGTTTCTCGCGGGCGTTTTGGATATCAACGCTTCGGTCAAGGGTGCGCGCTTCGTCCGCTTTTGCGACGCTTTCAACATTCCCCTGATCACATTCGAGGACGTCCCCGGCTTCCTGCCCGGCACGCAGCAGGAATTCGGCGGCATCATCAAACACGGCGCGAAGTTGCTTTTCGCGTTCGCTGAAGCCACCGTGCCGAAAATCACCGTCATCACGCGCAAGGCTTACGGCGGCGCCTATTGCGTTATGGCTTCCAAGCACATCCGCACCGACGCGAATTTCGCCTGGCCCACCGCCGAAATCGCCGTGATGGGCCCCGAGGGCGCCGTCAACATTGTCTACAAGCGCGAAATTGAACGCGCGCCTGAAGCCGACCGCGACCGCATCCGCAAGGAAAAAATCGCCGAATTCCGTAAACGCTTCGCCAATCCCTATGTTGCTGCTGAGCGCGGCTATATTGACGCCGTGATCATTCCATCGCAAACGCGCCTCAAATTAATTTCCGCTCTCCGCGCGCTGGAAAATAAGCGCGACACCAACCCAAAGAAAAAACACGGCAATATCCCGCTCTAAGCAACTGGGGCAATTTAGATTAAATCGGGGTCGAAAAAGAGCCGGGCGCAACCCATCGTCGCGTCCGGCTTTTAATTTCAGGGAGGTTTGCTGCAACTATTTCTTGATGAACTCCACTCGCCGGTTCTGCGCTCTCCCATCAGGAGTGTCATTTGACCCGATCGGATTGCCCGCGCCGAAGCCGTTGGAACTCAGCCGGCTCGCGTCAATTCCAAACTGCGAGACCAGCACATTCTGCACCGCCAGTGCGCGCCTCTTGGAAAGGTCCAGGTTGTGGTCGGAATTCCCCACCGAATCCGTGTACCCGTCAATCTCCAGTTTTAGGTTCGGATTTTTATTAAGCCCCGCCGCCACCATCTTTAGCACCGCGCCGGATTCCGGTTTCAGCCGGTCGCTGTCGGTATCGAAATTGATTCCATGCGTGACGTATTTTCCGCTTGCGTTGATGACCGTCGAGAAATCCGGTGCTGACTCAGCGATTCGCACCCAGCGAATTCCATTGGGCCGGTATCCTCCATCCTCTAGATAAATGTGATCCATTGGCCCGAACTGAACCTGGTTTACGTCCACGATCCGCTGTCCATTCATAAACGCCCTTACCCGGCCTTGTTGCGCCCACAGCGCGAACTCAACCGGTTGTGAAGTGTCAGCCTGGATGCCGCCACTCCCGAGCCCGCCATCCGGCCCATTAACATTTGCGTTGGCCTCCGTCCCATCGTCTTCTCCGCGAACTGTTGCAACGATCACATCGCGGTCATCCTTGTCCCTGAAATGCCAGACCATTTGGCCGCGTCCCGTCCATTCCAATTGAAACGTGAAATTTATCGGTATTACCATGGGCCCAGAAGTCAGATTCACATCCTTAGCCGCGTACAACTCGCGAATGCCCCCACCGGATCGCAGTTCCACTGTCCCATTTCGCACCTTCCAGTGTGGCGGAGGCTCTTCCGCATCCATGTCGCTGAAGTCATCAAAAAAGACCGTTCTCTCACCGGCAACAAATTCAATCTTCGGTGATTTCAGATCGGGCTGCGCACCGCTTCCGCCTCCGGCCCCACCCGGCTGTGAACTCATTCCCGTCGAATTGCCACCACTGGATCCGCCGGCGTAGAACTCCCCGAAGTTGTTGATGACGCTCCGCTCCCCATCGAACTTGATCCGCCGGAAGTCCCGCTCGCGGAATTGCCGGCGGTCCCGGTTCCAGCGTAGTGCGACATCTTCGTCTGATCATTTGAAATCTTTTTCACCAGGTCCGTAACCGCGCTGTGGAACGCCTTCCCGATCGCCGAATTATTAAAAGAGTTGTTCCCGCTGGAAAGGTCGCCGATGCTGGTGCTGACGTCGCTGCCAACGTCTTTTTGCGATGCATTTCCCGTCACCCGGATGCTTTCAATCTGTTTTCCAGTGGTCACATCGTATAGATCGGCTTGCAGCGTCACCACCGCCTTCGTTTCCTGGGCCGAACCGCCGAGATGGATCCCGCCAACGGTTGGCCCGCTTACGCCCCTGTTCGATTGCTGGGAGTTGGCGACAAGCACCGTGCCCAGCACCACGACGTCCACGCCTTGTGACTGCCCGATTTGGACAGCCTTGGTCGCGTCAACACTCGTCGGGTTCACGTTGTTGTCCAGCGTGATGGCGCGTCCCTGCAGTTGGGTCGAGTGCGCGATTTCCGCCTGCACCGCGCGCGCCAGCGCCGTGGCCAGATCCTGCCCGCCCGATCCGGTGTTGTCTACAAACGGCAGCACCCCGATCTTGTAGGCGGAGTTCCCTTGCGCCCCGATTCGCACTGCCATCGCCGCAATCACGATCAGCACGCCAAGGATCACCTTTGCCCCATTGCCCCTAAAATTTGTCATTCGCATAAAGGTCTCCAGTTTTCCAGCCAGCCCAATTTGGGATTTCTATTCCCGGCTTCCACGGCCGCCATTTTTATACACTAGAGGTGCTTTGGAGTGAAGCGAATCAGTATTCGTTGCTTCATCCGGTTGGTCTAACTTTGAATTTCCGTTTTGGTTTTCCAATTAGGCCAAAGATTTACAATGGAGCGCCCAATGATGCAATCATTTCACGTGAATTCTGAAGCTCAATCGCCCACTCGCCCCGAAAGGCTCGGCTCCGGCGCTCCCGCGCGTTCCTTCGGTGCCTCCGGTTCGACGCCGCGCCAGCCTACCGGACGCCCCTTCACCGCATGCATCAGCGCGCGGAACAGCACCACATACATCATCTGGCGATAATAGAAGCGCTGCAATAGAAGCGGCAGGAGCAGCGACCAGTCTTCCTTCCTTTCCAGGCAGAAGGCAATCACGCATGCCAGTAGATCAATCACCATGAAGCCAAGAAAGAAGACAACCGACCGCTCCATGTCCTGCGTCGTCCATGTTCCCAGCGGCAGCCCCGCCGAGATATGGAAGCGCGATAACCCCCAAAGCAACATGGAAAGCAAAAACAGCAGATCGATCACCGGAGAAAAGAGCGGCAATAATAATTGAAACAGAAAAATATTCGGCAGCGCCACAAGCCCAAGCGTCCCGTATTTTGGCCGCCCCAACGTGTCGCGGTGCTTCCACACCGATTGCAGCGTCCCGAATGTCCAGCGGAACCGTTGCTTGATCAACGCGCCGGCCGTCTCCGGCGCCTGCGTGTATCCAATCGCTTCTTCATCATAAGAAATACGCCAGCCCGCCCGCCGGATTGCAATGGTCAAGTCCGTGTCTTCCGCGACCGTCTGCGCGCTGAACCCGCCCGCCGCTTGCATCGCTTCCACCCGCCACGCGCCCACCGCGCCGGGCACCACCGGGATGCAGTTCAGCAGGTCAAACGCGCGCTTCTCCATGTTTTGGCTGGTGATGTATTCAAGCGCCTGCCACCTGGTCAGCCAGCGCGTCCGGTTGCCCACCTTCACATTTCCGGCCACGGCTCCCACGCGCGGGTCCGTGAAATTGCGCACCAGTTTTTTGATCGCGTTGCGGTCGATCGCTGTATCCGCGTCAATCGTCACCGCAATCGCTCCCGTTGCCGCCTCGAGCGCGCGCGCCAGCGCCGCGGGTTTCCCGCGATTCGGCTGGTGCAAAATGTGTACGCGCGGGTCCGCGCCATAGTGCGACTCCAGCAGCTCCGCTGTACGGTCCGTCGAACCGTCGTTCACCACCACAATCTCTTTTTTCGGATAATCCGCGCTGAGCGCCGCATTCACTGTTTCCACGATTACGTCTTCTTCGTTATACGCCGGGATCAGCACGCTCACTCCCGGCTGGAATTCCGGGTGCTCACCCGGACCCTTCCTCAACTTTTCAATCAAACCCAGCAGCCCGATGATCAGCGCCCTCCCGCTGACCAGCAAAATCCCGATAATGAAAACGGAGGCGATCCCCACGCGCAGGGTGTATAGCAGGCCGAAAATAAATCCGTCCGCGCGCACGGCCCACAGCTCTTCGCCCGTCACCGCGGGCATCACCTGCGCGCGCGTCTGATTCACAAGCTCCGAGACCGGAACAATCTGGTAGCCCGCCGCGCGCAGTGCGTCAATCACTCGGGGCAACGCAAGCACCGTTTGCGTGCGGTCTCCGCCGCCGTCGTGCATCAGGATGATGTGGCCTTTGGTTACGTCGGCCATCACTCGTTTAACGATTTCGTCCGCGGAAGGAGGCACCCCGCCGCCGAGCGAGCCCCAATCATGCGGGTCAATCTGCGCGCCCACGATCATGTATCCCATTTCCTGCGGGATCGGCAGCATCGCTACTTCACTCGCCGTTTCCGGCTGGTGATCGATTCCGTAGGGCGGCCGGAACATTACTGTCTTCACGCCCAGCGTCGATTCGATCAGCCGTTGGGTAATGTTCAATTCAAAGTGGATCGTCGCTGGCGGCGAATTTTCATCAAAGTGCTCGTGTGTATAGGTGTGGTTCCCGATTTCGTGGCCTTCTTCATATTCTCGTTTCAACACACTTGGATAGCGGTTCGCGTTTTCCCCAATCGCAAAAAACGTCGCTGGCGCGTTCTTCTCTTTTAGGATGTCGAGTATTTGCGGCGTCCACCGCGGGTCCGGCCCATCGTCAAACGAGAGCGCGATTTTCTTCGGCAAGTCTCCCATCTGCTCGATCCGCCAGGAAAGCGGAACCTGCTTGTACGTTTCATCGTCGATGGTGTCGGAATCGGCGTCGTAATCGAATTCGCGCACCCCGCGCTTCGGTGTGTCCAGTATTTTCCAGATGTCCCCTTTATCGTCGCCCTCGAGGATCAGGTCGGGCCCCGCCCCCACATCCTTCAGCAGCGCCCGCGTCGCGTCGTCCGGATGCAGCGTGTCCCAAATCTTCCACATCGAGGTATCCACATAACCCAGCCGCCACACCGCCGTACCTTGCACGCCCGCGCGTTCCGCAGCCCGCAGTTCGTTGTAAGCAGTCACGGCGTCCGTGAACCAGACCTGGTGTACGCGGTTCTGCTCGTCCTCATAGGAGAAATGGGGGTTCAGCGATTTGTCGTCGAATTCGATGTCCGATTCGGATTCATACGCGGTCAGGAACGCCTTCTGAACCGACATGGGTTCCGCGGGCTCGTGGTTCTTCTTGTCCACGGTCCAGTCGTACCCATAATTTGCAATTCCCATTACGATCTTGCGCGCCGGCACAACTTTCAAAATATTCTTGATGTTGGTGGTAAACCACTCCTGCCCGGCAATCGGTCCCGGCGCCGACGTCTGCCAGTGTTCGTCATAGTTCATCAGCACAATCGCGTCAACGTGTTCGCCGAAAAATGCGTAATCGTAGCTCCAGTCCGCCGCGGGCAGTGCAACCATCAATTTGAGCCCCTTGGCGTGGAGCTGTATCTCGAGCTCCGCGGCAAACAACTTGAAATCAGGCTGTGTCTTGTCCGGCACGTTTTCAAAGTCCAGGCACAATCCGGCTTCGTGCATCCCCAGCACATAGTTCGTCAGATTGGTTTCGAGACGTTGACGCGCGCTCGGGTTCGCCAGCATCGCGGTGAGCTTTTCCGTTTGCCAGATTGTGCCGTCGGAATTTTGCAATAGCGTCATTATGGGAAGTTCGAAAGGAGAGCCCAGCGCCGCCTGGTCCTTCTGCTCCTGCTGCAGCCAGGCATGCATCTTGTCATTCGCCATCACGCGCAGCGCATCGCTCGCATCCACGCCTTTGTGCACGTTGTATTGTTGATCCACGACGGTCAAAGTGCCGACTGCCGTCGTCGTATTCAGTTCGTCCGCCACCAGCAAGTCCAGATCCTTGTAATGATGGATTAAACTCGCCATGCTGAAAGCGTCCGAGGAAACGTAGAAAGCGATACGCGTGAATTCGTTTTTCTCCGGAACTTGCCCGAGGGCGGCTACCCGGCGTTTTCGTCCAGGACGCGGGACGTTGCGCGGCGTCCCGTTCCGATTCGTCGGCGGCACCGGATGGCCCGCGTGCACGGTATTCCGCAGCAGCAGGCTGGGCAGCGTCACCCGGCCTAGCACCGACAAAAAAAACGTCACCAACAGCAGCGCGAGCACCGCGCCGCTGATCTCCAGCGCCCGCCGCGTGATAAACCACCGCAGGCGCTTCTCATCGTAAAAAATTGGCTTGCTTTGTCTCACTGCGTCATTCCAAGCTATCCATGCCGACTCGACCTGTCAATGACCCGTCATTCACAACCTTACCCATGAACCACGTCGAACCTGAAGGCGCCATGAAATCCGCCTCCACCGCGCGCTGGCCAACGCTTGCGACAGCCACCGCGCTTGTCACCGGCCTCGCCATCCGCGCTTTCTTCGTCATTCAATTTCCGGCCCCTTCAGGCGACGGCCCGATGTATCTATCCCTGGCCGGAAATTGGCTGCACCATTGTATCTACGGTCTTGACCTGGACGGGCGGCTGGTTCCGGTGGATATCCGCGCACCGGGTTATCCCGCTTTCCTCGCGGCAATCTCCCTGGTATTTAGACGCGGTGACCTGCCCATTTTGTTGGCTCAAGCCGTTCTCGATATTTTAACCTGTTTGCTCGTCGCTGTGTTGGCCGGCTGGCTCGTCCCCGAAAACTCGCGCCGCCGCGTGCGCGTTGCGGCTCTTTGGCTTGCCGCACTCTGCCCCTTCCTTGGCAACTATTCCGCCGCAATGCTCACCGAAGTGCTCGTCACTTTTTGGACTGCGGTTGCGCTCGTAGCATTTGTGGGCGGAATCGCCGGCCGTGAAGCATTCCAGTTGCGCCTGGGCAGCCGGGATCTCCGTATCAACGCCTGGCTCGCCGGCGGCTTGGCCGTGGGTATCGGCACGCTCGTCCGGCCGGAAACGCCGCTTCTCCTCGTCGCCCTCGCGCTCGTCCTCGGTTGGCGGTTGCGACGCCGCGTGGATTGGCCGCGTCTCACCCGCGTCGGAATCCTCACCGCGGTTGGATTCGTTCTTCCGCTACTGCCCTGGGGAATCCGCAATGCCGTCACCCTTCACGAAGTTCAATTTCTTGCCCCGCGTTACGCCACACTCCCCGGCGAATTTGTACCGCACGGTTTCTTTGCCTGGACCAACACCTGGCTCGTGCGCTACCGCGATGTCTATACCCTCCTGTGGAAATTGGATTCCGACCCCTTGCAGATTTCCGACGTCCCCGCCTCCGCTTTCGATTCCCCGGAAGAGCGCGCCCGCGTCGAGAAACTCTTCGCCGATTACGACGATGATTGCTGCGATACCACCCCGCAATGGGACGCCCAATTCGCTGAAATCGCCCGCGACCGCACCGCGCGCCACCCGCTCCGCACTTACTTCACCGTCCCCCTCGCTCGCGCCTTCACCATCTGGTTCACCCCGCGCGTTGAATTGCTGCCATACACGGGAAATCTGTGGCCGCCGGGCGTATTACTTCAAACGGACCGCGAGGATTTCTGCGTCACGCTATTTCTCTTTGTTCTTGGGATTTTATTCGTGGGGATGGCGCTCGCAGGCCTGCTCCGCGCCGCCCGCCGGGGAATTCTTGTCGCGCCTCAACTCTGGAGCGTCGCGTTCCTGCTGGTATTCTGCCTCGTGCGCACCGCTTACTTCACTCACATCGAAACGCCCGAGCCGCGCTACGTCCTCGAATGTTTCCCCGCGATTTTTGCCTTCGCCGCCCTGCTCTGGGCCCGCCGCCCTAGTTCTGTCTGATTTATTCTTTCGCCGCGCTCCGCACCTGCGCCGCGCCAGATTTCCACCATCGGCTAATCTCCCCCACCAAATAGAGCGACCCGGTCACGAACACCACATCCTCCCGCCCCGCGCTCGCAAGCGCCCGCGCAACCGCCTCGCTCGCTTCCGCCACCACATCCATTTGCGGAGCAAGGTGCCGCGTCATTTCCGCGAGCGCCTCCGCCGATAGCGCGCGCGGCTGCCCCGGAGCCGTCACCGTCACGCGCGCCGCTCGCGGAAACAGCAGCCCGGCGATTTCGTCCACCGATTTATCGCGCACCGATCCATAAACCAAATGGATGCGCCGCCCCGCCAGATGCTCGTCCCAGAATTCCGCCAACTCCCGCGCCCCCGCCGCATTGTGCGTGCCATCAAGGAACACAGCCGGCTGCTCCGCGATTCGCTCCAGCCGCCCCGGCCATTGAACGCTCGCAATCCCTTCCGCGATATTTTCATCCGTGATTCTGTATCCCCGCGACGCAAGCACCCGCGCCGCCGCCATCGCCGTAATCGCATTCCGCGTCTGATACCGCCCCGCCAGCCCCACCCTCAGCTCGAGTGGCTGCGCCTTTGATAGCACAGCCACTCCTGGCTGTGCGGTTTTCGCAGCAGTATCATCACCCGTGCTTCCACCGACATCCACCACCGTACCCGAATAAAATCCATCCCTAGAATTCAACCCCTCCACGCGATACGCCGCATCAATTTCCACCATCACCGCCCCCAACTCCTCCGCCCGCCTCCGAATCACCGCTCGAGCCTCCGGATGTTCCGCCGCACTAACCGCCGGCACTCCCCGCTTAATAATCCCGGCCTTCTCGCCCGCGATTTCCGCAATCGAATGCCCCAAAAACGCCTCGTGATCAAACGCAATCTGCGAAATCACGCTCACCTCGGGCTTCACAATATTCGTCGAGTCCAGCCGCCCGCCCATCCCCACTTCCAGCACCGCGAATTCCACGCGTTCCCGCGCGAACACATCCAGCGCCATCGCTGTCACGCACTCAAAGTAAGTCGGGTGGGCTGCAAGTTCGCCCGTCGAAAGCATCGCTTCAATCAGTCCGTGTAGCCTTGTAAACGCCGCCGCGAATTCCGCATCGCTAATCTCCTGGCCATTCAAGCGGATGCGCTCGTTGATCCGCTCGAGGTGCGGCGACGTGTACAGCCCCGTCTTAAATCCCGCGCTCCGCAAAATCCGCTCGACCATCGCCGCCGTCGAGCCTTTTCCATTCGTTCCCGCGACATGCAGGCTCGCAAATTGTTTCTGCGGCTCTCTCATCCGCCGCGCCAGCGCCCGGATGTTCGCCAGATCGAATTTCGCCGCCTTCGCGTGCGACGGCGCCGCCAGCTCGCGCCCCAGCGTCAGCAGATACCGCACCGATTCGTTGTATTCCATGGGAGCCTGCGTGTTCAGCTAAGAAAAATCTCGAATGCGTTTGAAATGTAGCCCTTCAGGTCTTTGCGGTGGACAATCGCATCCAGAAATCCATGCTCCAGCAAAAATTCCGAGCGCTGAAATCCCTTTGGCAGTTTTTGTTTAATCGTTTGCTCGATCACGCGCGGCCCCGCGAACCCAATCAGCGCGCCCGGCTCCGCGATGTTCAAATCGCCAAGCATCGCAAAGCTCGCCGTCACCCCGCCCGTCGTCGGGTCCGTCAGCACCGAAATGTACGGCAGCCGCACTTCATCCAGTCGCGCCAGCGCCGCCGACACTTTTGCCAGTTGCATCAGCGAAACGGTTCCTTCCATCATCCGCGCCCCGCCCGAGCACGACACGATCACCAGCGGCATCCGTCGCGCCATCGCCAGCTCAATCGCGCGCGTCACTTTTTCGCCTACCACCGCGCCCATCGACCCGCCGATAAACCGGAACTCCATCGCGCAGCAAATCACCGGGCGCCCGTTCAAAATTCCTTCCGCCGTCAGGATCGCGTCTTTCATCCCCAATTTCTTCTGAGCATCGTGCAACTGATGCGCGTACACTTTCGTCGCCGTAAATTTCAGCGGATCGCTCGACGCCAGCTCCGCGTCATGCTCGATCCATCGCCCGTCCAGCAGCAACTCCAGCCGCTCCTTCGCGCCGATCGGAAAATGGTGCTGGCATTTCGGGCAGACGAAAAGGTTTGCTTCCAGGTCTTTTTTCCAGATGGTCGCCCGGCAGTTCTCACACTTAATCCAAAGCCCCTCCGTGCGCACCGTTCGTTCGTCCGGCGGCACCGACTTCTCAATCGATTTTTTCTGTCTCTTAAACCAAGCCATATTTTGTTCTCGCAGCTCGCCTTACGTTGTCATTCTGAGCCCGCCGTGGCGGGCGAAGAATCCGCTCACCTTCGAGAAATACGATCCTACATCTCCAATTTCCAGCCCTTAGTAATCAATCCCCCGCTGCGCCAAAATCCCCTTCGTATACGGGTGCTTCACCTCGCGCATCTCCGTCACCAAATCCGCCAGCTCCGTAAGCTTCGGATGCGCATTCCGTCCCGTGCAAATCACATGCAGCGCTTCCGGACGCCGCCTCAGCTCCTCCACCACGCGTTCCACGTCCAGCATCTTGTAGCTGATCACGTAGTTGATCTCGTCCAGCACCACCAAATCGTATTTCCCGCTCTGCATCTGCTCCACTGCGAACCGGAACGCCTCTTCGCAAAGCCGGATGTCCTCCGGGTCAGTTTCCGCGCCGCCGATTTTCACAAATCCCCGGCCCATCGGCTTGATTTCAAATTTGTCCGGCCCCAGCATCTTCGCGGCGTCCAGCTCGCCGTAATGCCATGACCCCTTGATGAACTGCACCATCAGCACGCGCAGCCCCTGCCCAACCGCGCGAAACGCCGTCCCCAGCGCACAGGTCGTCTTACCCTTCCCGGGCCCTGTGTAGACGATGAGCAGTCCCTTCGTGTCTCGCATGGGGAATCGATTGCCTTCCGTCGCGCTTGCTGGCTGCCAACTGCTCTGGAGTATCGAGAAGTGTGCAAGCCCAACGCTCAAACGTCAAGCAGCTCGCTCGCCCCGCCGACCACAACCATTATAGTATTTTGCCCGTGGATTCCCCCGCACTCACCGATTCCCCTTACGCCGAATACTCCGGCCGCATCGAATCTCAGCGCCTCGCCCAAGCACAGTTCCGGCGGATCCATTCGCGGCTGGGCGTCGCGAAGGTTGCTATCGCCGCCATATTTGTGGCGCTCATTGTGTGGCTTCTCGAATACCGCGCCATCTCCGTCGCATGGATTTTCGCCCCGGTCGTCGCCTTTTTCATCTTGAACGCTTTCCATTCCCGCGTCCTCGCATCCTTGCAGAAGTCCACCCGAATCATCGCGTTTTACGAGCGCGGCCTGGCCCGCCTCGAAGACCGTTGGATGGGCGCCGGAGAAACCGGCGATGCCTTCCTCGATCCAGCGCATCCCTATGCGCGTGACCTCGATATCTTCGGCAAAGGCTCCCTCTTCGAGCTTCTTTGCGCCGCGCGCACCAGTACGGGCCAGAAAATCCTCGCGGATTGGCTCCTTCATCCCGCCGACCTCGAAGAAATCCGCACCCGCCAGGCCGCCGTCATCGAATTGCGGCCTCGCCTCGACCTGCGCGAAGCCCTGGCCGTTTTCGGTGAAGATGCGCACTCTGAGATGCATCCGGATTCTCTTGCCAGTTGGGCGGAAGCCGGCGACGGTTTGCAAACTTCCGCCGTCCGGATCGCCGCGCTCCTTCTCGCCGCGCTTTGGATTTTCAGTCTCGTTGCCTGGGCGGTTTGGAATTTGTGGCCCCTCGCGCTCGCCGTCAGCATCGTAAATTCAATCTTCAATTCCCGGTTTATCAAGCGCCTCGCCGGTCGCGCTCCCGCGCCGGGTGTGGCTGTGGAGCTTGGTCTGCTAGCCGGCGTCCTTGCTCGCCTGGAAAACGAATCCTTTTTCGCGCCTAAATTAACAGGTCTTCAATCATCGCTGCCCGTAGCAGGGCGTCCGCCCTCGCTTCTCATGCGAAAGCTCAAGCGCCTCATCGAATCACTGGAATCCAGCCGCAATCTCTTTATCGTCGCTGTCGATCGCTTCCTTCTCTGGTCTCTCCAGTTCTCGCTGGCTATCGAATCTTGGCGCGGCAAATATGGCCATGCGATGCGCGGCTGGCTCGAAGCGGTCGGCGAAGCCGAAGCCCTTTCCGCGCTCGCGAATTATTCCTACGAGCATCCCGATTGCGTTTTCCCTGAGTTCGCGCCGTGTGCGGCCCTTCTGGAAGCGGAGGGTCTGGCGCATCCGCTGCTTCCCGAATCCCGCGCCGTCCGCAACGATGTGCGGCTCGGCGGCGATTTGCGCCTCATGATTATCAGCGGCCCGAATATGGCCGGGAAGAGCACGTTTGTCCGAGCCATCGGAATCAATGCCGTCCTCGCCCAGTGCGGAGCGCCCGTGTGCGCGCGGCGGCTCCGGATGTCGCCCCTCGCCGTCGCCGCCTCCATCTGCGTCCTCGATTCGCTGCAGGGCGGCGTCTCCCGTTTCTACGCGGAAATCACCCGTCTCAAGCTAATCGTCGAAATGACAAACAACTCCGTCCCTGTCCTCTTCCTCCTCGATGAACTTCTCGGCGGCACCAATTCCCACGATCGCACCGCCGGCGCGGAAGCCATCGTACGCAGCCTCGTCGCGCGCGGCGCAATCGGAATGATCACCACGCACGATCTAGCCCTCACAAAAATGGCGGAGGATTCAAATCTGCAAGCAGGCAACTTCCATTTCCAGGACAGCCTCGACAAAAACGAGCTCCACTTCGACTATCGCCTCTATCCCGGAATAGTAGAAACCAGCAACGCCCTAAAACTAATGCGTTCCATCGGCTTGGAAGTTTGAGCATGAGTACTGGAAGATCTTCAGGTTCCCGCTAACTCAACAGTGTTCATGCGTACTTCTCCTGCTACCGTGGGTAAGGATGCCCGGCGAGGATGGCGAACGCTCGATAGACCTGTTCGGTGAGAACCACGCGCGCCAGTTCGTGCGGCATCGTTAGCGACGATAGCGACAGTTTCGCGGTAGCCTGCTTGCGCAAGGACTCCGGAAATCCCTCCGCGCCGCCACACAGGAATACGATCTCGCGCGCGCCGCGGTCGCGCTCGCGTCCAAGCCACCGCGCGAATTCCGCCGATGTCTGCGGTTTTCCCGCCGCGTCGAGCAGCACGATTGTCGCGCCCGGAGGAAACGCGAGCCGCTTTAGCGCCGCGGAATCTTCGCGCACCTCAGTGACTTCCATTTCCGCGTAGCGCTTGATGCGCGCCGCGTAATCTTCCACCATCGCGCGGCATTCCGCGCGGCGCGTCTTTCCCAGAAAAACAAAATGGATCTTCATTCCAGGCCGTAACGCTTGCGTTTATCGAGCAGTGTCTTGCGGCTGATTCCGAGGATTTCCGCGGCTTTCGCAATCTTGTAATGCGTCGCTTCGAGCGTCACCGCGATCGTCTCGCGCTCGATTTCTGCAAGCGACCGCAGTTGGGCCGAGCCCTGCGGCGCTCCCGCCAAATAGGCCTGCACATTTTCGGGCAAATCTTCCACGCCCAGCACTTCGCCGCGCGTCTTGCCGAAAATCAGCGCGCGCTCCAGCACGTTTTTCAATTCGCGGATGTTTCCCGGCCAGAAATAATTGAGCAGCGCCTGCTTTGCTTCCGGCGATATCTCCGCATTTTTGCGTCCATGCAGCGGACCCAGTCTCACTAGCAAATGTTCCGCTAGCGGAATAATGTCCGCGCGGCGTTCCCGCAGCGGCGGCAGGTGGATGCTCACCACGTTCAGCCGAAAATAGAGATCCTCGCGGAATCGCCCCGCCGCAATCAGTTGCGGGAGCACCGCATTCGTCAGCGCGATCAGACGCGCGTCCAGCTTCAAAGTTTCCGTTCCGCCCAGGCGTTCAAAATTCCGTTCTTCAAGCACACGCATCAATTTCGATTGAATGCCCGTCGTCAGCGCTGCAACTTCGTCCAACACAATCGTCCCGCCGTAAGCCAGCTCAAGGCGCCCAAGTTTTCTTTCTACCGCGCCAGTAAACGCGCCTCGCTCGTGCCCGAAAAGTTCGGACTCGACAAGCTCCGTCGGCAGGCTCGCGCAATCAATTTTCAGGAATGGCGCGTCATGCCGCGGCCCTAATTCATGAATAATCCGCGCGAGATGGTCCTTGCCGCTGCCGCTTTCGCCTGTAATCAGAAGTGTTGTGGCGGTCGGCGCAACTTTTCGCGCCAGATCAATCACCCGCAGCGACGCCGGATCGAAAGCAATCCACGCGATGGGTGAGACTGGAATATTGGGAGTGGTGGCCATCTTTCAATCGGCTTCTTTCGCCTGACGCGCGTCGCCCGCGCCATCGCCGGACGCGGCCATCGGCGCGGAATCAACATCGGGGATCACGATTTTTTTCGCCGGGCGCCACAAACGCTCAAGATCATAAAAAAGCCGCGCGCGCTCGGTAAAAATATGCACAATGAAACCGCCATAATCGAGCAGCACCCATTCGGCTTCGCTGCGGCCTTCGCGATGTTCCAGTCGCAGCCCTAATTTGTGGAGTTGCGCTTCGATTTCATCCGCGATGGCCGCAACCTGCGGTGTGCTGAAGGCGGTGCAAATTAGAAACCACCCGGTAAATGCGCCGAGGTCCGTGAGGTCGAGCAGCGTCACTCCCGCGGCTTTTTTATTTTGCGCGGCCTCGATGGCGCATCGCAGCTCTGGACGAAGAGTGTCCGTGTTCACCGGTATAGGGCCTGCTTTTCAATGTATTCCTCGACGCGCGGCGGCACAAGCCCGCTGATGCCCTCGCGGTTACGGATGCGCCGGCGGATTTCCGTCGAAGAGACGTGGCTCGAAACTGTGGTAAGCGGATGAACCGCGGTGCGCCGCAGCAGAATCGTATCGGAGTCGTCGTCCTCAGCATGCACGCCGCGGCGGCCCAACAATTCCGGCGGAATCACAAGCCGCAGCGCCTCAATCCGAAATCCTGGCCGGTTCGCCACAATGAAGTCGCACAGCCCGAGCAGCGTTTCGTAATCTTTCCAGGTTGCGATGCCCAGAAATTGATCCGCGCCCATGATGAAATAAATGTGTTCGTGCGCGTGCAGCATGTGACGGAAGTGCCGCACCGTGTCCACCGAATAATAGATTTGATGCCCGCCCTGATCCTCTCCAGCTTCCGCGAGCGACGGCACAAATTCCGGATGGTCGGCGCAAGCAAGCGACACCATCGCCATGCGGTGGGCAAAGGGAGCCAGATGCCGACGTGGTTTGTGCGGTGGCACGCCCGAAGGAATGAAATACACGCGGTCCAATTCAAATCGCTTCATCGCGGATCGCGCCACGGCCAAATGTCCCGAATGGATCGGGTCAAACGATCCGCCGAAGAGAGCGACCGACGCCTGTTTTTTCGCGGAATGTTGGCTCATCAGCGGTTCAATTCTCTTCCACTTTAGACGCCGGCGCGGAGGCAATGTGCCCAGTTTCATTTTCCGCGCGCGGCGCCGCGTGCTCGCGTGAATCTTCTTCGGTGTCGCCGTCGGGCCGTTGCCGGGGAATCCGGTCCAGCGCATCCGCCATCGCGTAAATCAATTCGGCGATGCCTTCGCCCGTTGCCGACGAAATTGCGTGGAACTCCAGCCCGCGCTTCTTGCAGAATTCCCGCAACGCATCAAGCTTGGTGCGATCCGTCGTCATGTCCAGCTTGGTTGCCACGACAATCATCGGTTTTTCAGCAAGCGTCGCGCTGAACGAAGCCAGCTCATTGCAAATAATCTCAAAATCCTGGATCGGATCGCGCAGCGATGCGTCGCTCGTATCCACAAGATGAACCAGCAATCGCGTGCGCTCGACGTGACGCAAAAATCTTGTGCCCAGTCCCGCGCCCTTGTGCGCTCCCTCAATCAACCCGGGCAAATCCGCAACAACAAAAGTGCGTATCTTCCCCGCGTCACGCGCGCCGCGTTTTTCGCCTTCCGCGGACACAACGCCGAGCGCCGGTTCGAGCGTAGTGAACGGGTAATCCGCAATCTTCGGACGCGCTTTGGAAATCCGCGAAATCAACGTGGACTTCCCAACATTCGGAAATCCTACAAGACCCACATCCGCGAGCAATTTCAATTCAAGTTTCAGCTCGCGCTCCTGCCCCGGCGTGCCGTCTTCCGCTTCACGCGGCGCCTGGTGCCAGGGTTTCGCGAAATGCTGGTTGCCGCGGCCACCCCTGCCCCCTTGCGCAACGAGCACGCGCTCGCCGGCGTGGGTGAAGTCGGCGAGGCGCTCGCCGGTTGCTGCGTCCACCACGATCGTGCCGACCGGGACATCAAGGATCATGTCATCGCCGGTTTTGCCGGTGCACTGGGAGCCTTCGCCGTGGCGTCCGCGATCCGCGCGGAAGAGCCGATTGAAGCGGTAGCGCAGCAAAGTATTCTCATGTTGCGACGCCTGGAGCCAGATGCTGCCGCCATTTCCGCCGTCGCCGCCGGAAGGGCCGCCGCGCGGAACATACTTCTCCCTGCGGAACGCGATGCAGCCGTTTCCGCCGTCGCCGGCTTTCACTACGATTTTGGCTTCGTCAACAAACATGGCGATTCACATTTTCTGTGCGATCAAATCATACGCGCGAAAAAGCAAAGGCGGCCCTGAAAGTTCAGGACCGCCCAAAAAACTTTCTCCGTTTCAAGGAAGTCTCAGCGATGCTAGCCGGCTGCGGCCACGGGTGTGGCGGATTCCGAAGCGACGACGCTGATGTAGCGTCCGCTGCGGCCCTTATCTTCAAAAAGCACGAAGCCGCTGACCAACGCGAAAAGGGTATCGTCCTTGCCGCGGCCTACGTTGTGGCCGGGCTTGTGGCGGGTTCCGCGCTGGCGGATCAGGATGGTGCCGCCATGAACCCACTGGCCGCCAAAGCGTTTTACGCCGAGGCGCTGTCCCTGCGAATCGCGGCCGTTTACGCTGGAGCCGCCGCCCTTCTTGTGTGCCATAACTCGTTTCCTTTTTGCCGATTACAGAGAGATTTCGCCGATTTGAACGGTGGTGTAGTCCTGCCGGTGGCCGCGGAAAATTTTGTATTGTCCGCCGGTCTTATATTTCATCACGCGGACTTTCGGCCCGCGCAGATGCCTCACGATCTTGCCAACAACTTTCGCTCCGGCTGCGTCCTTGCCGGTGACGAGTTTGGATTCGTCGGTGCGCACGGCCAGCACCTCTTCAAAGGTGACCTTGTGGCCGGTCTTGCCTTCGAGCTTCTCCACCCGGACGGTGTCCCCCGGGGTGACCCGGTATTGCTTGCCTCCACTGCGAATGACCGCGTACATCGAGCCTCCAAAGGGTATCGGGAAACGTCCATTATAGGGGCTGGCCGCGAGGGGCGTCAACCCGCGCCGCGAGATTTGTTTCGCGGGGCGCTTCACGGACCGCGCTCCCTTCGCGCCAAGTTGGCGACCGGCTAACATTTTCAGGAACGCTCCCCGCCTGATTTCTCGGCGATGCTTCCGATTTGTGCCCGGGATTTCCACAGGGGGAAGGGGTACCCCCATCTTTTTGTAAGAGTAACGCAACAAAGGACTTACAGCGAAAACATGCGGTAAGAGTAACGCAATAAAGGACTTACGGGATTTTGGATGATTTTGGCGATAAGTGATTCCATTTAAATGATTTACGGGCGCGAGTGCACTGAAATTGTGCAGCGATCGCCGTAAGAGTAGTGCAACATTAGACTTAGCGGAATCTTCCCAGCTTGGGAAAACATAAGTTGTTTCGTTTGAAGGACTTAGTAAAACGGGCGGCGCGGAGCAGGATTGCGGGGATGAGTATTCGAATGGTAATCGGAAGTACATTTTTACTTATAACATAGCTTTTGACGATATGCAAGCGAAATCTGAAATTATTTTTCGGGAGAGATGGGTGGCGCGAAAGAAGTCAAAGTCCGCACCCTTGAAACCGAAGGATGCGGCACCCGGTGCCCGTAAATTGATTCTCCTGGCTTCTTGATCATCTAGAAGCTTTTTTCCGGCGTTTTGCCTTCGTTTCTTTGGTGGGCTTTGATTTACCGGTAGCAATCAAATTGCGCAGACTGCCGTTGATATAAGAGCCCCATGCGTTTGAACAGGCGTTGAAACATTCAATTTCGGGAAGTAAGCCCACGTGAGTGAAGCGGACTTCGGTTTTCTTGCCTTTCTTGGTGATTTCAAAAGTAATTTTTGTGCCCTTCCACTCGGTCTTGTCTTCAATAAAATTAAGCTTGCTGTCTAAAACGAGCCAGACGACTTTCTTGCCGGGAATTAGATCCGTAATCTTCTGTTTGGAATAATGGTGGGGCTCGTAGCGATACGTGAACTCATCACCGAGTTTGCTGGTGCTGCCTTCGACTCCGGGAGAACCTGTCCACCATCCACGAACATTATTGATGGCAGCGAAGACTTCTTCCGGAGTTTGGTCTACGGTAAAGGCGGTGGTGAAATTTTGTTCGCTCATTATTTCTTTCCTCTTTGTCTTACCATGAGTTGTATTTATCCTTTCGGGTTTGGCTTGCCCTTACCCGTGGCAATCAAGCTTCGAAGGCTACCATTCACGTAAGACCCCCATGCGTTTGAGCAGATCTCGAAACACTCGTATTCAGGAACCAAGCCCAGGTGAGTGAAGTGGATTTCGGTTTTGTCGCCCTTCTTGGAGATTTCAAAAGCAATCGTTGTCCCCTTCCACTCAGTCTTGTCTTCCGTAAAATTAAAGTAGTTATCCAGCACGAGCCAAACGACTTTTTTCCCCGGAATCACTTCTGTTAGCCTCATTTTGCAAACATGGACGTCCTTGTAACGGTACGTGAACTCATCACCGAGTTTGCTGGTGCAACCTTCAATTTCTTCCGACCACCATCCACGAACATTATTGATGGCGGCGAAAGCTTCTTCGGGAGTTTGGTCCACCGTAATTGTAGTGGTGAAATTCTGATCATTCATCGCTTCTCTCCCTCTGGCGTAACGCGAAAATGATACCACCCGGGGGATGCCAATAAGGAGCAACCCCGCGGCACTCAAATATGAAGGCCGAATCGAGAGAGGAATTCGCGGCGGCCGTGGGTTGTGACGTCCAGGGCTCTGCTGCCCAAATCCTGGACTACCCATTTTCTTTTTAGCGCAACCTTCAGGAGGGCCGCGCCGAGTGCGCCGCCGACGTGAGGTCGGCGTTCGCTCCAATCGAGGCATGGATAGGCGAAGCGGCGGCGGAATTTGCGAATTGATTCGACGTCAACGCCGAGGACTTGAAGCGATTTCGTTCCGGCGGGAGTGAGATCGTAGGAATTGTTGCTGTTTCGCGATCCGGCGGAGAGCCAGCGGAGGGTTTTGAAGCGATCATGGAGCGAGACACCCAAAGTCCCGGCCATGTGATCGTAACAAGTGCGCGCGACGCGAAGTTCGCTGGGCGTGCTGGGTACGAAATTGTCGCGCGACCTTCCGGCGAGGACGCTGAGGCTTTCGAGCGCGCGGGCTACGCCGGGTCCTTCGAGGCTGTAGAAGCGATGTTTTCCCTGAACGAGCACCTTGATCAAGCGCTCGGCCTTCAGCCGGTTCAAATGCACGCTTGCGGTTGAGGGACTGACTTCGGCGACGACCGAAAGCTCGGTGCTGGTGCGCGCGTGGCCATCCATCAAGCAGAAAAGGATGCGCGCGCGTGCAGGTTCTCCGATGGCCGCGGCAATTCCGGCGACGGCGGCGTCGGCCTCGGCGTGGCGCGCTACATTCATAATGTGATGTTAGACGAAGTGTGAATGTGTGTCAACCGGCAGACTTTTCGACGAGCGAGCGATGGCCGCGGCGTTTCGGCGGCTCAGCAATCGACCGGGAGGAAATCCATGACCGTGACCTGCGTTATCAGGTATCAAATCGATCCGTTTCAGAAGGACGCGTTCAAGAAATACGCGGAAAATTGGGGACGCATCATCCCGAGGAATGGCGGGCACCTTGTGGGATATTTTCTTTCCTATGAAGGAACGAATGATGTGGCGTGGGCTTTGATATCATTCGACAGCCTCGCCTCGTATGAGAAATACAAGGCGCGGTTGAAGCAGGACCCGGAAGCGGTTGAAAACTTCGCGATGGCGCGGACCAAGCGGATTATCCTGCGCGAAGAGAGAAATTTTGTGGAAGTGGTGGATGGAACTTTCGGCATCCCCTCAAAATTCACGGGAGCGCATTAAATTCACGATGTTGACCCAGGCTGAAAAAGGACGCGCCTTTCGCGCGCTGCACGAGCGCGATCGGGCGTTCATCATTCCCAATCCATGGGACGTGGGCAGCGCGCGGCTGCTGGCGCAAATGGGGTTTGAAGCGCTGGCGACCACCAGTGCGGGCTACGCCTTTTCCCGCGGGCAACGCGACAACACAATTGCGCGCGACGAGATGATGGCGCACGCGCGCGAGGTGGTGCGAGCGACGGACTTGCCGGTCAGCGCGGACCTTGAGAATGGATTTGGAGACGCGCCGGAAACTGTTGCGGAAACGGTCCGTCTTGCGGCGGCGGCGGGGCTTGCCGGCTGCTCGATCGAAGACGCAAGCCAGAATCCGGAGCATCCCATCTACGAGCACGAATTTGCCGTCGAACGAGTCCGCGCGGCGGCGGAAGCGGCGCGCTCGCTTCCCTTTCCATTTACGCTGACGGCGCGCGCCGAGAATTATCTGCACGGGCGGCCCGACCTTTCAGACACGATCAAGCGGCTGCAGGCTTATTGCGAAGCGGGCGCCGACGTCGTCTATGCGCCGGACCTGAAAAGCAAGGACGACATTGCGGCGGTGGTGCGGCGGGTGAATCGCCCGGTGAATGTTCTTATGGGATTGCAAGGCGTTCGGCTGAATCTGGCCGAGCTGTCGGGGATGGGAGTGAAGCGCGTGAGTGTGGGCAGCGCACTTTCCCGCGCGGCGTATGGAGCTTTTCTTCGCGCGGCGCGAGAGATGCGGGAGCGGGGCACCTTTACGTTTACGGATGAGGCGGTGAGCTTCGCGGATTTAAGCGCGATGTTTAAGGAATGATTCGAGTACGGCCGCAGTTTTGAAATCGAAGCGTGTGCCGGCAACGTTCCCATACGAACAATAGAGGGCATCAAGTAAAGTGGACGGAGAGGCGGCCATGGACACGATGCCGGGGCGCTTGTTTCACGACGATTTGAACGTCGCGGCCCAGGCGCGTGAGGCATCGCATGAGTCTCCGCTCTGAAATACCGCGGAACTCCCCCCTGGTTAGCCGGGAGATTCGTGGTTGGGTGAGGCGCAGAATCTTCGCAGCCTGTTGCTGCGTCAGACGGCGCTGCCTGATGATATCGGCCATCTCGGTAACGAGTTGAGCTTTTATCTGCATGCTCTCGCTGTCGGCGAACCCGAGATCCGCGTAAACATTTCCCGAGCCCTGCTCGATGCGAATTCTCCGATTGGAAGCGACGGGGCGTTTCCTCATGATTCCAACTCCTTAAGCCATTTCTCGGCTGACTTTAATCTACTTCGAATCAGTTTCAGTTCTCTTTCAGGTGTCGCGATCCCATGTTTCGACTTCTTCTGAAAAACGTGGAGCACAAGAACTCCGCGCGTGAAACGGATGGAATAGACTGCCCGAAAAGTGTTGCCGTCCGAGTCCTCGATGATCTCCAGCACACTCGCAGACCCAAATCCCTTGAGAGGGCGCGCCTGATCGTGTTTTCTGCCAGTTTGCGCCAGGTAAAGAGCATATCCGAACAGATCAACGACCCTTTCAGGCAGCGCCATCAGGTCTTTCTTGCTGCTGCCCACCCAGAATAGGGGTTTTGGCGCGGGCGCATTCTCCGTCGCAGCAATATGTTATACCTATACTGATATAAAACACAAGGCACACGCGGGCGGGAGCTGTATAGTGATCGCCGAAAGCTGGCACCGACTAGCGGAACAGTTTGGGCAGAAGGGAAATGTTCTTGATGAGCGCGTTGGCGCGGGCGGCGCGCAGCTGCGCGTGCGTGGGAAACGGGCCGAGGACAGCGACGCTGCGGAGGCCGGCGCGTTGAGCCATTAGGATATCTTCGGGCGAATCGCCGACGTAAACGGCCGATTCGGGAGGAATGCGGAGGCGGCGCAATGCGAGCTTGAGTGGATCGGGATGCGGTTTGCGGCGTTCGGTGGATTCAGCGTAGATGCACACGCGAAAAAGTTGAGCGAATCGGAAGCGGCGAAGCTCGCGGCGGACGCGGGCGCGGTCGCCGCTGGTGACCAGGCCGAGTGTGAAGCGCGAGGCAAGCGATTCGAGAGCCGTGCGTGCGCCGGGCATCAGTTCCGATTTGTGGCGCGCGTAAAATGTGCGCCAGACGCGGTCGGCGCGCTTCCAATTTGCGCGGGGAAGCTTCGCGGCGCGATAGACGCGGTACCAATCGGGGGAGTAGTGGCGCTCGAGGTCGGCAAGCGTCCAGTGAATGCCGAATGTGCGGAACATGAAGAGGAAGGCAGCTGTATGGCCTTCGACGGAATTGAGGAGCGTGCCGTCCCAATCAAAGAGTATGACGCGGACATCGCGGAAGGGCGCGGTCATTCCAATGGCAGATTCATTTCTTGGTGATCTGATAGCCGGTGAAAGTCATCTCAAACACAAAAGAGGTTTCGCCGTACGAACCTGCAATGTTGAGTTTCTCAGGCACCTGCAACCCGTCGATTTCCTGGTATGCGATCCCCACATTCAAATGGACGTCCGTTTTGAGGTTTGGAGTTTTGACGGCCGCCGCGTATCCCGAAAGCAAGAGTCCCTTCGGGTTTTTCAGGAACTGAGGATCGAGAGTGTATGTGTTATCCGCGCTCGTGACCGTCAGGTTGCTGATGACAAGATCTTTGTTCATTCGGGTCGCGACATTCGCTCCGCTATCTTTGTAGGTCAAAAGGTATTGAGCGCCCTGATCCTCCAATTGATATTCGCCATCGGCATCCGGAAAGGGAGAACTGAGAACAAATGGAGTTGAGGTTTGAAAAAAGCCCGTCATCATCTGCTCCATCCCCGAAAATAATTGGTCGTATTGACTGTAATCCTGGGCGTTGGCCGCCAAAGGAAGCGTGTGCATGACTTCGACTTTATTGTCGGCGCCCAGAGTCATGGAGAATTGAAGTTGCTTCAAACTCTTCCTGGCCTTATCGGCAGCGTCAGGATCCGTCTTGCTCAGATCGGTGAGCACGAGGTCCCAATTGGGATCGAATTCACAGGTATATGCGGCCAGGCCCAGTGTGCGCAGGTTGTAATAGGACTGGCGGGCCTTCGTGATGATTTCCTTCTTGTTTGGAACATCTCCGGCGAAAGCAGATGAAAAGGAGATGCAGCACAAGCAGAAGGCCATCAGGAGAGCCGAGACTTTCCGGCCGCGTGGAACTTTCATTTTAACCTCCGCTCGGGGTAGCCGTCGAATGCGCAGGCGCGTAATCCCTATTTTCTCAGATGGATTCAACCAGGGGCAACACGCGCGCACAGAGTTTTCATGAGTGGGTGAACCGCGGCGGCAAAATGTCGTCGCGCTGGAAAGAGATGTCGTCAAAGCTGAATGCGACGGAATGCCAGCCATTTTTGCCGTCGGGCTCGATGCGGACCACGCGCGCCTGCGTGAGCATTCGGACAATGCCGCGGCCTGCCATCCGGCGGACGAGTTCGACTTCGAGGTCCACGGGAGTGCCGGGATTCAATTCAAACGGGCAGCGCGCGGACAAGCCGCTGGAACTGATGTTGGCGGTGAAGAGCGATGGAGGCTCGGTTTCGCGGCGTCCCGCGACGCGGACGACCTTTAGGGGGAGGCGCAGACGGGCGCGCGGGTAGGAGCGGCGCTCGTGAGCGACCGGAATTGCGTGGGTGGGGACGCGAGCCATGCCTTGGGGCGCGGCGATATTGTTGCCAATGGCGCCGGGAGGCGGGAATTCCATTGTTTCGGTGATATTAGCCGTTGCGAGGCGGGATGATCCGTTCGATTTCGCAATGGAAGCTTGCTTTCGCTGCCGTGTTTCGCGCGCCGTGCGCATAGTTCCACCTTTTCTCAAAAACGCTTCCGGCGCAGCGGGGACAATATGACGGGAGAGGCGCGCGCGCGTCAACCGCGGGAGGGGGCGAGGTTTCCTGAGTGGCAACGGCGCGAGGCCGCGCGGCGATTGGCCAATATGGCGCTCGACCTTGGGAGTGCAATCTTCTAATCTGTCGGCACAAATTTTGATTCGCAATGAGGGAACGCGGGAAACGTGCGAGAAGCAAACTCCGCAATAAATTCTAAACAAGAGAATGGCGCGCCGGATGGGCTGGACGGCGCGGCCACGGAAATGCCGAGCACGCGGAAGACGGTGCTCGCTTACGCGATGATTTACATGTTCTGGGGCTCGACGTTCCTGGCGGTGAGGTATGCCGTGGAGACAACTCCGCCGCTACTGATGGTGGCGATGCGGCAAATGCTGGCGGGATTGGCGCTCTACCCGCTGGCGCGACTGCACTCCAAGGAAAAGACGAAGCCCAGACAATGGCTGGACGGAGCGATCATCGGCGTGCTGTTGATTGCGGGAGGGAATGCGGCCATCTCGTGGGCAGAGTCAAAGCATACGCCCACACATGTGGCGGCGGTGCTGGTGGCAACGGTACCGCTGTGGATGGCGATTCTGGATTGGTTGCGACCGAGTGGGCCGCCGCCGACAGTGCGGATTGGAGTGGGGCTGGCGATCGGACTTGCTGGGGTGGCACTACTGGTTAGCCCGAGGGATCCCTTTCTGCACACAGCGGGTGGCGCGGTGAAGCCGATTTGCGCACTCGCGCTTTTCGGGGGATCGCTGGCGTGGGCGGCGGGTTCGGTTTTTTCGCGGCACCTGCAGGTGCCAAAATCGCCGCTGCTCGGGGCGGCGATTATTACGCTCACAGGCGGCTCGATTCTTTGCGTGCTGGCGCTGGCGTTGGGAGAAGGAAGCCAGTTGCACATTCAAAGTATTTCGCTGAGGTCGTGGCTCTCGCTCGGATACCTGGTGGTGTTTGGGTCGATTGTCGGATATTCGGCATACACGCATTTGCTGATGGTGGAGCCGCCGACGCGGGTGGCGACCTATGCATATGTGAACCCGATCGTGGCTGTGATCCTGGGATCGGTGGTGGCGGGTGAGAAATTGACAGCGCGGATGGCGGTGGCCGCGGCCGTGATTCTCGCGGCGGTGGTGCTGGTGATTACATCGCCGCATCCGCCGGAAGAGGGTAGCGGACAGCCCGTGGTGCCGGACTGAGCTTCGGAATGAGTGCCGGAAAAAATATCAGTTCGCGTTTTCGGAGCGGCGAGTGTTTAGCCGCAAGAATCGGATAGCGCGCCGCCGGGATGTTCCTTATGCTGAGCTCGTGGTGATTCTTTTCGCCGCACAGAAGACAGAGAGATGGCAAGCGCATCCAAACCGGTCATGAATAACGAAATGTGGCGCGCGGTGCTTTCGCGCGATTCGAGCCGTGACCGCGAGTTTGTTTACGCGGTGCGCTCGACGGGAATTTATTGCCGGCCGTCGTGCCCATCGAGGCGGCCGCGGCGCGCGCAGGTGGATTTCTTCGCGGTGCCGCGAGCGGCGGAGCGCGCGGGATTCCGTCCATGCAGGCGATGCAAACCTGAGCTAGCGGCGGGGAGTGGCAATGGCGCACAGACGGCGGCGGTGGTGAGGCTTTGCCGCGCGATCGAACAAGATCCTGATGGCTCCGCAGGACTTGCGGCTCTTGCGCAGCAGGCAGGAACGACGACGCACCAGTTGCACCGCGCGTTCCGGCGAGTGCTGGGCATTACTCCGAGGCAATTCGCGGACGCGCTGCGTTTGCGGCGTCTGAAAGGGCAATTGCGACGCGGGGCCGACGTAACGACGGCGCTTTACGATGCGGGGTACGGTTCGGCGAGCCGTCTTTACGAGCGCGCGAACGCGCAGCTCGGGATGACTCCGGCGACTTATGGAAAAGGGGGGAGGGGAATGGACATCGCATACACGATTGAGGAATGCGCGCTCGGCAAGGTGCTGGTGGCGGCCACATCGCGTGGGGTTTCGGCGGTGTATTTGGGCGGGGAGGAGCAGCCGCTGGAGAGGGCGCTGAAGGCCGAGTATCCGAATGCATCGTTGCGGCGCGACGCGAATTCGCTGGGGCCGTGGGTGCGGGCAATCGTCAAGCACTTGAGCGGTGGCGAACGGCGGCTGGATCTGCCGATTGATGTGGAAGCGACGGCGTTTCAGCGCCGGGTGTGGGAAGAGTTGCGGAAAATTCCGTACGGTACGACAAAATCTTACAGCCAAGTGGCGCGAGCGATGGGAAGGCCCGCGGCGGTGCGAGCAGTGGCACGGGCATGCGCGACGAATCCGGTTTCCATCGTTGTGCCATGCCACCGCGTGATTCGCGAAGACGGCGCGCTGGCCGGATACCGGTGGGGTTTGGAACGGAAGAAGGCGTTACTTGAGCACGAGCAGACGGCGGCGAAGGCGCGAGCAGCGGGACGGCGATAGGAAAAATCGCGAGTTGCTAGGTTGAGAGAAGCCTATGGTTTGACGCGCGTGACGCCCCGGGGCCAGCGGGGTTTGAACTTCTCGTCGGAGAGAGTGGGATTCTTCACCACATTCGTGTAGTGAATGATGAAATAATCGCCGCTGCCCGTTTCAAAAAATTGCTGCTGTGCGGCAAGCCAGGTGGATTCGTCAATCCAAATGTGGACCTTGTTGATCTGGTTGCGAACCTCCTCGGATTTCGGAGTCAATTCCAGTTTCACGACCGGGTGATTGTCGAGCGTTTCCTCTCCCAACAAAGCAACGAGGTAGCCCTTCTGCAATTCCGATCCGGAGGTTCCAAAACCCAGGAGCACAAATTGGTCCACGAGGTCGCGGTGTTTGCCGAGATCATATTCCTCGACGCGTTTGATTTTGGGGTTGTACAAAAATAAGTCGTTGCCGGTGCGGAGGATGGTGCGCGCATCGGGTTGCGTGAACTCGATGCGCATTTTTTCGTCGCGCCGGACAAAAATCTGTCCGATTTCCGTTGACTTGTCGTTCACCGCGACAGTGACCTTCGTTTGCTCGATCCCGGCAGTCAGGCTGTGAAATCCCTTTGCCTCGTGGTCCAGTTGGTGGAGAACGGAATCCACCGTCCAGTGCTGCTGGCCCTGGCTGGCTGCGAGACACGCGGCGGCGAAAAACACACCCACGGCGAGAGCGGCGAAGGCAGTCGTATTGCGCCGAATGCTGTGTCTTTTCAACACGATACCGAGAGTCCCCTGTGGATGAAGCCCGAGAATCCTACCACAAGGGTAAGATGCGGGGCAGGCGGCGTTGGGTACGGCGTACCAAAAAGCCATGTAAAAGAAAGCGGATTTCAGGGTTTGATGGTGACGACAAATCGGACTACGTGGCCATCCTTGTCGAGCACCGCCTCAGATTTCACAATCTGAAACGGCCTTCCCTGCAGGTCGGGAACATTTTTGCGGATGGTGTCATGCAACTGGTGCTCGAGCTCCGTCTTCGGGAGGGGTGAGGCAAGCAGGAGCGGATCCACGTTGTAGGTTTGCGTGCCCGCTTTTTCATCGTCCGCAGTTTGAACGACGCCAGCTTCCTGCTTCGTGGGTTCCATCTGCGGCCGGTCGTGGAACCAACTGCGCGGGGTGAGCAGGACGAAGATGACGATTGCGGCCACGGCGATGTCGTAAGGCACAGTGCCGCGCTCGTAAGACCAGAAAATGATGCGCGAGAATATGTTCCTCGACGGAGGCATTTCAATCGGCAAGGGGCTCGTCAACGATCAAGCCGTCGCGCATGTGGACAACGGAATCGCCGTAGGCGGCAGCCTCCGGGTTGTGCGTGATCATGACGATGGTCTGGCCGAATTCCTTATTCAACTGGCGCAGCATGGCGAGCACGATCTCCGAATTCTTGGTATCGAGATTCCCCGTCGGTTCGTCGGCGAGGACGATCTTCGGCTCGTTGATAATCGCCCGCGCGATGGCGACGCGCTGCTGTTCGCCGCCGGACATTTCCGAGGGGCGATGATGCAGGCGATCGCCAAGGCCCAACATTTTGGTGACGACGTCAAAGCGGTGCGGGTCAAAGCCATCACCATGAATGTGCTGCGCGATGGCGATATTGCCGTAAGCGTCGAGCGTGGGCAAGAGGTTAAATTTTTGAAAGACGAAGCCAATCTTGTGGCGGCGAAGCTTGGTGCGCTCCGCGTCCGTCATGCCGGCGAGATCATTGCCATCCACGAGCACGCGCCCGCGAGAAGCGCTGGCGAGGCCGCCAATGAGATAGAGCAGCGTGGACTTGCCGCAGCCGGAAGGTCCCATGACGGAAACAAAGCGGCCGTGCGGAACTTCAAAATTGACTCCGCGCAAGGCCTGAACTTCAACATGGCCCGTGCGGTAAATCTTCCACAAGTTTTCTGTCTTTAGTATCAGTTCCACGCCAGATTCCCAAACATGGTGAGCTTCCCCGGTGGGCCCGGCTATTGTATCCGCGAGTGGCATGAGACGCCAAGCATTCCGGAAGCTGGGTGCCGCGATTTCTCACGGTGCAAACTGCCAGGGAAGCGCCCGGACTGAACTGGGAGGGCAAGTTAACCATAACACCCCCTCCCCTCCCCCTTTTTTCGTAAGAAGTTGAAAACACAGGTACTTACCGGAGAAGGGTTCGTAAGAAGTTGAAAACACTGGTAGTTAGGGATAAATGCTGAGAGATCACTCGAGGGGAGGGGGGTACCCCCCATCTTTTTGTAAGAGTGTGCGCCTAAGGGAGTTACGGGAACGAAGAGTGACAAGAGTAAGCGCCTAAAGGACTTAGGGGTGTCCCGGCGCGACCTGGCTTGATCGGGCGGCGAAATCATACGGCATGTTACAATAAGAGTAATCTAATGTCAAGAGAATTATGTAGGAATTATGGGAAAATTTGTTACAAAACCAATTCGAATGAGCGTTCGAATAGGGAATCGGGTAGAGCGATCGGTTACTTCAACTGAACTCTTTACTGGCTGCTGGTTGCCGGCTTTGGCGGCGGGCCGGGCTGCGCCACGTTTATCGAGGTGATCGTCAGCACGCCGCCGATAGGTGTCGTGGAGTCCTGCCCCACGTGATGGAAATTTTCCGTCACGCCGGTTTGCGGGTTCACCTGCTGACCGGCGTGCTGCATCGCGCTCGGCGCGAGCGTCCCCGACACCGTCACGCGCTGGCCCACATAGGTCGCGCCCGTCCCCTGCGGCTGCAGCACGTAGAGTTTCTTTGTGCCCTCGTCATAGACGGCATACACTGCCATCCCCGCCGCTACATAGCGCTTGCTCGTATCCGCGTGCAGCGCGTTCGCGCCCCGTGCGCCCGAAAGAGTGTCCGTCACAAACCCGGTCACTGTCACCTGCGCCGATTGCGCATGCGCCGCAGTAACCAGCAATCCAGCCGCCGTCAGCAATCCCGCCGCAATCGCCGCCAACCTCCACTTGTTTCGTTTCATAGCTCCTCCATCTTCCGCCTAATACTCCAGCTTGCCTTTGTAGATCATGTCCGGAACCTTAAATGTGTACCGTTGCCCTGAATCCCGAAATGGCAACTGCTGATCAACCTCGCCGCTTACCTTGTTAAACAATAACCAACCACCAAGCTCGACTACCAATGTTGAATCGCTCGGAGTGAGCAAGGGCTTCCCAGAGACCGTGCGGGGAAACGA
Source organism: uncultured Acidobacteriota bacterium (assembly GCA_963737185.1). Lineage (GTDB taxonomy): Bacteria > Acidobacteriota > Terriglobia > Acidiferrales > UBA7541 > DASTCZ01. The sequence continues at coordinate 363,720 of CAVTRS010000024.1, forward strand.
GTATTCCGTTTCATTTCCGTAGGCTGCGTCCCCTTTTATCTTCAATGCCGCCGTCTCGATCGGCTGTATTAACGGTCCATCGGAAACCCGTAGGGCAACCTGCGTCGCGGGGGAAGCTGGTGCCTGGTACATCGGACTGACGCTGCCGGCAGGGGGAAGGGTAGAGGAGGAAGTGTTCTCGATGTAAACCAAGACTTTGTCACTTGGGTCCAGATCATGCGCGTGGGCCTGATCAAAGGCCAATTTCTTATCTGGTTTCATTCGGCTATAGAAATTCAACAGCTGTTGTTTTCTGAGCAGCGCCTGACGAATCGGTAAGGCGGACCGCAGTTGCACTTTACCCTGAAGCACTGTGCTGATTTTCGGCCCGGTCGTGCTGGCATAGCCCGGATAACTAGAATCCTGCCCCCAAGGAGAACCTCCTAAGACCGCGTCGCAATCATCCTCATTCCACTGAGTCCAATCCTTCGCGACCCACGGCGGATCTTTCTTTTTCGCCGCGCCATAGAGTGAAGAACATACCGCCATGGCGGCAAGGGCTAAAGCGGCGAGCAGCCTTGCATCCCTGCAAAGGACCAGCACCGCGCATTTGTACCGTGACATCCAAACCCTCACATTGAGCCGGGCTGCGCCACGTTAATCGACGTAATCGTCAGCACGCCGCCAATCGGCGTCGTGGAGTCCTGCCCCACGTGATGGAAATTTTCTGAAACGCCGGTCTGCGGGTTCACCAACTGACCGGCGTGCTGCATCGCGCTCGGCGCGAGCGTCCCCGCCGCCGTCACGCGCTGGCCAACATATGTCGCGCCCGTCCCTTGCGGCTGCAGGACGTAGAGTTTCTTCGTGCCCTCGTCATAGACGGCATACACCGCCATCCCCGCCGCGACATAGCGCTTGCTCGTATCCGCGTGCAGCGCGTTCGCGCCGCGCACACCCGAAAGCGTGTCCGTCACAAACCCGGTCACCGTCACCTGCGTCGACTGCGCATAAAGTATAGTTCCGACCCCGAGCGAAAGGATGGCACATAGAATCGATCCGGAAATCAAGTTTGTCGACATTATCCCTCCACAAGGAAGAGAAATCCTTATCTTCATATCAGCTGAAACGTTCGGAATTCGACCTTCCTTTATCCGCCGAGTTTCGATGCCCAGTCGCCGACTCTTGAATCAACATCACGCCTCTCTGTCCTCCACACTGAGCTGTCTCTTGCGGTTGTTCCCTATTCATACTTTTGCCCGGAACAAAAACCGCCAAAACGCGATCAAGCATGCCACGAGAACACCTATATTCCCGTACAAAAACCCGTTGAGCATTGAAGCGATAAATAATGCTAAAGCAATTTGGGCCTTTCCTCCATCGGCTTCCCAGAACAGCGTCGCGGTTGGAAAAAGAACAAGAACAAGAACGATTTTGCCCGTAGACGGCCCAGCGTGCACGCCAAGCCGCTCTAGGAGGAAACTGAGCCCAGAAATCAGGACGCCGTTACAGAATCCAACAATGGCGAATCCGCGAACTATTGCTGTTCCCCGAACCATACGAGTCCTCAGTCTCCAGACGGATTGTCGCCTTTCATGCTCCTCCGCGATGGGGCACGGACCCTACTCAGACCCGACATCACCACCCAACGCACTTAGGACATTCGGGCGGGTGGGCCAGAGGTCGTTCTCGTTCTACGAAAATCCATGAAACACAAATAATACCACTATCGCAACTCACGGGAGCGTTAGAATGCCGTGGAAGTGGGTGCCCCACACGTCGTGGTTGCGTGTGGGGTTTTTGACTTACGACTGATGCCAAAGAACCTCAAACGCTACTATGGCGAAGGACAATTGCATTTCATTACGTTTAGTTGTTACCGGCGTTTGCCACTTCTCGGCACAGCGAGGGCGCGGAATCTGTTTGTGCGCGCGCTGGGAAAGATTCGCGAGCGCTGCCAATTTCTTCTGGTTGGGTACGTGGTGATGCCGAATCATGTGCATCTGCTAGTCAGCGAGCCGACGAAGGGTACGCCCTCGACGATGCTCCAGGTGCTGAAGCAGCGCGTTTCGCGCGATCTGCGAGGGAAGGCGCGGCGCACACCCACTGGGCAGTTATCGCTGCCGTTTGCTGCCCGAGATACTGATCTTCTTCACTTCTGGCAGCGGCGATTCCACGATTTCAATGTGCATAGCGCGAAGAAACGGAGGGAGAAATTGGTTTATATGCACGCGAATCCGGCGAAGAGAGGTCTTGTGAAGAGTCCGGAAGAGTGGATCTGGAGCAGTTATTCTTTTTATGAGAAGGGAGAAAAGGGGCTGATATCGATTGACACGGTTGAGTAATACGGGGGACAAAGATCAAAGTCAGAACCAAAGTCAAAGCACCCACTTAGAGAACAGGACTGATTCAAAACAAGTCAAAGTCAAAGACCCCACACGTGACTACGACGTGTGGGGCACCCGAAAACTTCTCAGGGCGTTATCTCCGGGCCACTCGGCCCTGAACGGGAAAAATTCCTGTGGAAATCAGTCGTAGAAGAGGGCTTCGACCGGGTCCTTAATCGTGGCGAGCCATGCGGGATAGGCGGCGCCGATGAGGCCGCCCACAATTGCGATGGCCGCGGCGCGCAGAATCCAGTCCGGCGAGATGTGAATGGCCAGCGTGGGAAACTTGAGAACCAGGAACGAGCTGACTGTGTAACTGAGGGCGATTCCGACAACAATTCCGACGGCGCAGATCAGAGAAGATTCGCTGAGAAGCGCCTTCACGATGTAGCCCTTGGACGCACCAATGGATTTAAGAACGCCAATCTCACGGGTGCGCTCGACGACAGTGGTGTACATGGAGAGAAAAATCACCAGAAAGCCGATGGCGACGGCGAGCGAAATCATGGTGGTGATAAAAATTTCCAGGCCGGGGATGTTCGCGGAAGTCATTTGGGAAAGGAAATCCTTGAGTCCGCGGATTTCATAGCCGGGAAAGACGGAGTGCATCTGCTCCATAACGGCAGCGGTGTGCTCGGGGCGGGTGCATTTGATGAAAAAGAGAGAGGCTTTGTCGCGCGCGCCGGAAATGTCCTGCAGGGTGTGAAGGGAAATGAAGATGCGCGCGCCTTTGCCATGCTCCACGATACCCGCGACGTGGAAATCATGGTCGAAAAGGCGGTAGGTTTGGCCAACCTGGATGTGCTTGGACTTTGCCGCGAGGTCGTCCACGAGCATATCGTCCGGGTCCACCATGTCATGGCCCTGCAGGAAAACGAACCCGCCGGAGACGGCGCGAAAACTGGCGGGATCAATTCCATAAACAATGTCAATGCCGCCCGAAGAATTGAATTGCGTGAGGACGGGAGCGACGGCCTGGACGTACTTCATGGTTTCGACGCGATCGCCGATCTTGATGGTCATGGGCGCGCCGCTGAAGGCCAGAATAATTTGCGAAGAGGGAGGCTGGAGCATGATGTCCGCGCCAACGCCCTGAATGCGTTTGCCGACCTCTTCCAACAGGCCGTTTGAAAGGCCGACGATAACGAGCACAAGGGTGACTTCGACGGCGACGGCGACCACGCTGATGAAGGTGCGCAGAGGCCGGTGAATAGCGTTGCGAAAAATGAGCTGGCGAATCATTCGATGGTTAGCAGACGGCGTTCCATTGTAAGCGGTATTGCATCACAGTTGCGAACCGGGGGCGCCTTCCTCGAGCTTTACCAAATCAGTCCCGGGAGGCTGGTCGAGTTTGAAGCGATCAGGCGAAATTTCTTCATTTAGCGTGATTTTCTTTACGCGGATATCAAGTTGGTAGTCGTCATGCGGACGGTTGAGGACGATGTGCCAGGGAAACATTGGTTGCGTTGCGCTTTTTTGCGCTGATGCAGATGGCGCCGCCTGCCAGGAATCCATGTGCACATCGGAAAGCAGGCGCCCGCCGGTTCCGAAAATTTGGATGCGGCAAAGACTCAAATCGGCGCGGTCAAACCAGATCTTTCGTGATGTCTCATCCTTCGAGGCGGGGGAAAGCACGGTAAGAACATAGTAGCGGCCCGAAGGCTCGTTTGCCTCTTCGAAAATAATGGGGGCGTCCGCCGGAATTTCGGGCCAGAAGATGGCGTCGAGGATGTGCTGCGGGCGGAGATTCTCGATGGGCTTTTCGGCGGTGCGTTCGAGGGCGGCCGGGCCCACGATAAATTTATTCTTGGACGGAATGAAAACATGAAAGGTCGTGCCGTCGCTGGTCATGTCAAAGACATTTTTGGCGAGGACGGGCGCCTGGCCGATTACCCGGATCATCGCGGGCTTTGCGGCAAGAATGAAAGCGTTCACTTCGTGATATTGCTGAATGACTCCGCTGTAAGCGGAGCCGGCGGTGGGGACCAACTCCACGTATGCGTTCACGCTGGTGATGCTGCGAGAAATCTGATTATATTTTTCAATCAACTCCGCTTTCGTCGCATCTTTCGCGGGGCGGATTTCCTCCGGCCGGACTTTTACTTGCGTGCTGACAGGCGAACAGCCTGCCGTGGCAAAGATGACGGCAAAAGACGCCAGCAGTGCCAGCGGGGGGCTCCAGAGATGCGGGCGCATGTTGAGCGTTTTCATTGTTTGCAAGGAAGAATGAGCAATCTAGCAACCACTTCCAGAGGTGTCAACGCGACTTGAAATTCGGTGATGTCCTGATTTGGTTTTCAGCGATCAGACAATTGAATCGGATTGCCGTCCGGATCCCTGCCGTCGCAAAGACAAAACATCTCTCCCTGTCGAGCTTTGCCGAAATTAGCGCCTCGTGCCACCAGTTTTGCGCGCGTAGCGAGGACGTCCTTCGCGTGGAATACAATCTTCGGACCCTTGCGGCCGGGGGAAGAGGGGCCGGAATGCAGGGCGATCCGTGCGCCGCCAGCCGCAAACTCCCGCCAACCTTTTTCCTCCGTGACCTGCTTGAGGCCCATCACCTTTCCATAGAATTCGCACATTGCATCCATCCGGGCCGTGAACAGGATCACACGAGCCATCTTCATTGGGCAGACTCCTCTCCGTGAATTGCGCGGGATTATTCCGGGCGCACAACGCGCGCGCCGAGGGAGTCAAGTGCCGGCCGCAGACGGCGCAAGACTTCCGCGGAAGAAAATTTCTCCGTGAGCAACGTCAAAAAGCCATTCTCGAAATCGCAGATGCCGCAGAGGGTGTAGCGAGGGAAAGCCCTGTCGTAGGCGTCCATTCCGCGGCGCGAGAGATCGTTTTCTAATTCCGCATCAGCGGCGGCGACAGCGGCTCCGGCGCGGAAACCAAATGTCTCCGCTTCAAATCGCTCGATGAATTCCAGTAGGGCGGGCGGCTCGGGCGGAGTGACGACGACGCAACTCGCCGCAGCTTCGCGAATCGCAATGCCATGCGCCCGGCAGAATTCGCGCAGGCGGTCGAAGTGGCTTGTGAAGTCGAGTACCCAGGGATCGGCGGCGGCCAACGCTGGAATCGCCGCGGCCCATACTGCATCGGCCGCAGGGCCGTGCGCGGGATCTTCATCGCCCTCTTCATTGAGTTCGAGGCCGATCGCGCGGACCTCGGGGCCGATGTCGAGAGGGTCGATTAATAAGCGAAGTGGCGGGGAATCCGGGGTCATGCGAGGGGAGCTCACGCGCTCGCCGCGGTTGCGCCAAAACGATTGCGGAAGTCGAGAGATTGCTTGCGCAATTCGAGCCAATCGAAAAATGCATCGGGCGTTTCGAGCCACACGAGGAACCAGTTCAGAATTTCCTCTTTTTCGGCGCGCTTCGCGGGATCAACCCGCGGATTGCGGGCGATCATTTCGGCGCGGCGGCGTCCGAGCCGGGCGACTTCGAGAACGCGTTCCGCGGCGGCGCGCGCATCTTCCGCGCGAAATTTGCGAATCAACTCATCGAGCCGCATGATGCACACTTCAGCCTCTTCGAGCGTAGAAAAATGCAGGAGGTCGTGGAATTCCTCTTCGTAGAGGCCTTCCGTATCGGCATTTGTGGACATCATGACGCGGAGACCCGCTTCCTCGAGCACGTTCACGATGTATTCGGGCGAGGTCTTGGCCGCCGGGCCGTGGCGCGCAATCACCTGACGGCGAATCTGCTCGACCTCGGCGGCGGTGTATTGCTTTACGCCCAAATGGCCGGCGGCTTCGAGAATCATGGCCTTCTTGGATGCTAGCGTGGCTTCCTTCATGGCTGCTTATGTGCACGGCGGGGCGGCGCCGGCTCCTTCTTGTTCTTTTCCCTCAGCAACTGATGATACCTCTCCACGTTGCGATTGTGCTCGGCTAATGTCTTACTGAAGAAGTGCCCGCCCTCAGTATCCGCAACGAAGTACAAATAGTCTACCGCAGCAGGCTCCCGCGCGGCACGTAAAGATGCCTCGCCGGGATTGGCTATCGGGCCGGGCGGCAATCCCTTGTAGCGATAAGTGTTGTAGGGGGAATCGAAGCGGAGATCCGCGGTGGTGAGGACGCCCTTGTACTTTCCGGCTTGCTCCAGCGCGTAGACGACGGTTGGGTCGGATTCGAGCAACATTCCTTTGCGCAAGCGATTCATGAACACGCCGGCGATGATGGGGCGCTCCTCCGGCTTCGGCGTTTCACTTTCCACAATCGAGGCGAGCGTGAGAATTTGATCGGGAGTAAGCGACGTTGCGGGAGGATCCGCGGGGCCGAGCGAATTCCAAACCGCACGAAAATGCGTGGTCATCGCGGCGATGGCATCCTGGGCAGTCAAGTGACGCGGGAACTGATAGGTTGCCGGGAAAAGAAAGCCCTCGACGCTGGGAGCATTGGGCGCAAGGTCGCGGATCGGCGAGGCGTCCTGGGTGGCGGCGAGGAAATCATCGCGAGCGACGAGACCCTTTTCCTCGAGCAGCGCGGCGATTTGAAACGTATTGAAACCCTCCGGCACGGTGACGGGAATCTCGAAGATGCGGCCTGCCGCGAGCGTGTCCATGACCTCGAACGAAGTTTCAGGGTGCTGAAAATAATATTCACCGGCCACGAGTTTGCGGCGCGGGCGTGTGCGGCAGAGGAGATCGAAAGCCCACTGGCTGCGTATCACGCCCTGCGATTCGAGGATGCGCGCAATCGAGCGCGCGGATGCGCCTTTGGGAATGTCCACGAAAACGCCGGGCGGTTGATACGCCTGGTATGAGGGAAAGAGCGAATAAACGAGCCATGCTCCCCCCGCGGCGACCGATAAAGAGATGAGGACGATGATTGCTCGGCGCATATCAGGTTTTCGCACGCGTGGCGGGCGCGCGCTTGCGAGCGGGCGGCCGGGAAGCGAGGTAATCGCGCAGAATGATTGCGGCTGCGATGTCGTCGCGGGTGGCGCGCTTTTCGGACTTGCGTTGCTCGCCGTGCGCGCGGCTCTTCGCGGGCGCGTATTGCGATGCTTCCCAGGATGTCAGTCGCTCGTCCGCCAACTCGACCGGCAACCCGAGGTGTTGCGTGAGGCGCGCGGCGAAGCGAGTTGCCTCGGCGGCCATTTCGCTTTCGGCGCCATCAAGACGCAGCGGCAGGCCGACGACGATGCGGCGGACGCCATGTTCGCGAGCGAGCAAACGGAGGCGGCGCAGATCGTCGCGGCGATTCGTGCGCGCGAACGTGCTGAGCGGGCGTGATGTGACGCCCAACTCATCGGAAATGGCGAGGCCAAAGCGCTTGTGGCCGTAGTCAATTGCGAGGACGCGGCCGGGAGCGCCATGCTCCGCGGCAGAAGAAGGCGAATGGAGAGTGGTTTTCATCTCCATTCATTATAGCTTGGCGGCGGATTATAGCTCGGCGGCGATCGCATCGGTTACGCGCGCGACTTGTGCCATTTCGGCGGCGTCATGGACACGCACGATGTGCGCGCCATTCAAAATTGCCGCGGCGACGGTGGCGGCGGTTCCCCAGATGCGCTTATCCGGTGGGGCAGGCGAATGCGCGCCGCCGAGGGCCGCGCCCAAGAATGCTTTGCGCGATGTTCCCACGAGAAGCGGATAGCCGAGCGCGGCCAATCGAGGCAGGTGCGCGAGCAGCTCGAAATTTTGGCGCGCGATTTTCCCGAAGCCGATGCCGGGATCGAGCACAATCCGCGATTTGGGAATTCCCGCGCGGCGGGCGCGCGCGATGGCGGCGCGGAGGCCTGCGATTACGTCGCTAAAAATATTTCGCGCGAATGGGTTCTTTTGCATTGTGGCTGGTTCGCCGCGCATGTGCATCAGGATGATGGGGAGACGGCGGCGGCGCGCGATTTCGCCGAGAGCGGGATCGAATCTCAGGGCGCTCACGTCATTGATAATCTCCGCGCCGGCGGCGATGGCGGCTTCGGCGACGGCGGCCTTGCGCGTGTCAATCGAAATGGGAATTCGCAGGTGGCCGCGCAGCGCATTGAGCACCGGCATGACACGTGCGAGTTCTTCATCAACGGAAATCGCCACGGAACCGGGGCGCGTGGATTCGCCGCCGATGTCGAGAAGATCCGCGCCGGACGCTTCCATTTCGAGCGCGTGAGCGGCGGCGATTTCCGGCCTGGAGAAAGTTCCGCCATCGCTGAAGCTATCGGGCGTCACATTGAGCACTCCCATGATGAGAGTGCGCTCGCCGAGAAGGAGCGTGCGCGCGGGTAATCGCAGGCGGAATTTGCGGCGGCGAATCATTGGAGCATTGTAAGGCCTTCGGGGGCGCGGTATGCAACGCGAGGCAAGTCCGCAAAGAATACACCGTCACATCAAGTTTATTGCGACGCGGGAATGTAATAGCCGGGGCGGCAATCGAGGCGCGCGCCAGCGTGAGCATCCGGATCGGCGAATTGCACGGCGACGGTATGCCAGCCGCGCACGCCGGCGGATGCGGAGGGATAAAACCCGAGTGTGTATTCCGTGCGCAAGGCAATGGCAATTTTGCGATACGCGTCACTGAGCGAACCGATTTCGCGGAGAAAATAGAGCTGCCCGCCCACGCGGCGCACAAATTCCGCAAGAAAGGCGGTGTACGCGGGAATCTCCATGAGGCGCGACGCATCGGAGATGAGCGTCATCTTGTTGTGAGAAGCGAGCCAGGCGTCCGTCATTCTTTTGGGCCGGTTCTCCGTTGAAACGATGAAGATTTCGATGCCGGCTGTCGCGAGCTCGCGGACAACGTCTTCAAATGTGAGGTAGTTTGCCTTTTCATTTTGCGGCGGGAACATGCTTGCCGGATTCCAATTCAAACTGAGGCCGCTATCCTGGCCATCCGTGAGAAGCACAATCGCTTTGCGGCCCGTGGGCGCGTGGGGGCCGGTGAAAAGCCGCAGCGCCGTCAGGTAAACCGAGCCATAGATATTTGAGCCGCTTTCTTCCACGGCACGAAGCAGTTGGATGCGGTCGAGCGAGTTTTCCAGTTGTTTGCGGTCGGTCGAGAAGGGCAGCAATTGGTGTGGATGTCCGGCGAAAGCGATAACGGCGACTTCATCGCGCGGCGAGAGCTCACTTGCGAAAGCGCGTGCGGCGGATTTCATTTCCGCGAGAGAGTGGAACTCGCTCGGGCTGGCGTCAAGCACAAGTGCGATGTGCGCGGGTTCCGTCGAGCTATCGAAATGAGAAACCGGGTGCGGTATGCCATCCGCGGACAATTGGAAATCCTCGCGAGTCAGATTGCGCAGAGGCTCGCCCGACGCCGAAACCGCCGAACAACTGACTTCGACAAGGCTCACGCGCGAGCGAATCGCGAAGCCGCCGGCTGGAGCGGCGGCGGGCGCAGGAGCGGCGCTGGAGGCGGAGCGCTTCGGAACGGCGCGCAATTCACCGGTCTCGGGGTCGCGGACAAACTCAATGTCCTTGTCAAGTTGCTGCGGATGGGTCTGCGGTGGCGGGCTCGCGGTTTGCTGTTGCCCGCGCACCGGAAGCATAGGAAAAAGCAGCGCGGCTGAAACCAAGCACGCGATAAATCGCGCGATGCGGTTTGCGGGGGAATGCGCTTCACGTCGTGAGGGCATGGGAGCGGAAGAGGCGGGGGATCTAATCCAGGTCGAAATCGCGCAAGGGCTTTTCAACCGGCTCGCCCTTTGCCTTCTTCAACCCTTCCTCGAATTTGCGCGCGAGCACGTCTTCCTTCTTTTTTTCAGCTTCCCAGGAGTCGCGGAATTTATCCTCGCGCTTTCGCGCCTGCTCGGCCAGGATTCCGGCGGCATCGTCCAGATCCACGCCGGGGCCCGGCCTGACCGGCGCGACGTGCGAAAGGACAACCGCCAACTCCGCATCCACTTTGAGTTTTGCCTGGCAGCAGGGACACGTCACTTCGACGGGCTCGGATCTCTTTGCCATGGCTTCATTCTACGCCAGTCCGCCATATTAAAAGCAATTGCCCGGCGCGTTCGGTGAAGAGGCGCCGGGCAAAATGAAAAGCAAAAATCGCGGCGGGTCTTAGCTCTTACTGAAACCGGGCGCGGGACGCAACTCCGGCCGGCCCAGCGGTTTCGGATCCGCGCTCGGCACGGCCGAAGGCGGCGTAGGTGGCGTGGAAGTCGGCTTATCGGCGAGTGGCTTGCCGTCAATAAGCAACTTGATCTCATTGCCGTCAAGCACTTCGCGAACCAGCAACGCTTGAGCGATCCGTTCGAGGGCATCGCGGTTCGCTTCGAGAGTTCTCCGCGCCTGCGTGTACGCGTTGGTGACAATATTTTTGACCGCGGAGTCAATCCGGATTGCAGTCTCTTCCGAATAGTCGCGGTGCTGGGCGATTTCGCGGCCCAGGAAGATGGCCTCTTCCTTTTTGCCAAATGAAAGCGGGCCAAGTTCGCTCATCCCCCAGTCGCACACCATTTGCCGCGCGATATCCGTCGCGTGCTCAATGTCCGAGCGCGCGCCGGTGGTCAAATGATTGAAGATGATCTCTTCCGCGGCGCGGCCACCCATGGAAACGGCGAGCCGCGCTTCCAAATATTCCTTCGTATAGGAGTGGCGGTCATCAATCGGGAGCTGCAGCGTGACGCCAAGCGCCATGCCGCGCGGAATGATGGTGACCTTGTGGAGCGGATCGGTCCCGGGAGTCATCTCGGCGACAAGGGCGTGACCGGCCTCGTGGTACGCAGTTGTCTTTTTTTCCTCATCGGAAAGGATCATGGACTTCCGCTCGGCGCCCATCATTACTTTGTCCTTGGCCATTTCAAAATCGACCATGGCGGCGGCCTTGCGGTTTTGTCGCGCGGCCCAGAGCGCGCCTTCATTTACAAGGTTGGCAAGATCGGCACCGGAAAAGCCCGGCGTGCCTCGCGCGAGCACGGAAATATCCACGTCATCATTGAGAGGAACTTTGCGCATGTGCACGCGGAGGATTTCTTCGCGTCCTTTGATATCCGGACGGGGCACGACCACGCGGCGGTCAAAGCGGCCCGGGCGGAGGAGTGCCGGGTCGAGAACATCCGGGCGGTTGGTGGCCGCGATCAGGATCACGCCTTCGTTGGATTCAAAGCCGTCCATTTCAACGAGCAACGCGTTGAGTGTTTGCTCGCGTTCGTCATGCCCGCCGCCAAGGCCCGCGCCACGGTGCCGGCCGACGGCGTCAATTTCATCGATGAAAATAATGCAGGGGGCATTCTTCTTGCCCTGCTCAAATAGATCGCGGACGCGGCTCGCTCCTACGCCGACAAACATTTCGACGAAATCGGAGCCGGAAATCGAGAAGAATGGGACATTTGCTTCGCCTGCAATCGCGCGGGCAAGCAACGTCTTGCCGGTGCCGGGAGGCCCGACGAGGAGCACGCCTTTCGGGATGCGCCCGCCCAGCTTCTGGAATTTCTGCGGGTCTTTCAGGAAATCGATAATCTCCTGAAGTTCTTCCTTCGCCTCATCAATCCCCGCGACGTCCTTGAAAGTCGCTTTTTTCTGCTGTGCTGTCAGCAAGCGCGCGCGCGATTTCCCAAAGCTCAGCGCCTTGTTGCCACCCGCCTGCATCTGCCGGAGCATGAAGATCCACAACGCGAACAGGATGACGAAGGGAACCACCTGCATAACGATGTTAATCCAATCGTTGTGGCTTACTTCCTTCACATTGATGCGGACGTTTTTGTCGCGTAGTTCCTTCACCAGGTCGGGCGCGGCCTCTTTGAAGATCGTGGTATGAAACTTCGTGTCCGGCTCGCGGAATTCGCCGTCAATGTCATAGCTGTTCGGGGAGATGTTGAGTACAACCTCTTTTACGTTATTTGCGTCCACACGGGCCATGAACTCTCCGTAGGACACTTCCGTGACGCGCGCAGCCTGGTTGCCGCCGGGCGCAAAGACCCGCCAGAGTAAGAGTGCCAAAAGGATGATAAACATCCAGACTAAGATTGTTTTTGCCGCTGAACTTGAATTCACGACTTCCCTCGCCTTGGGGTTACGGCTCCGGCCCTGCGTCTTGATGCCCCGCGCCCCCGTGCAGAGCCCCGGTGACCGAGCGCTCCGATATACGGGAGGTTCCGGTAGCGGTCATGCCGGCCCGCCAACCCGTACCCCACCAATATGTTAGATGCGTCCACGAACCCAAAGTAATCAGCCCGCAGGTCCACACGCCGGCCCGCCGGTCTATCCACCAATACGGCGATCCGGAGCGACCGTGGATTCGTTTCGAGCAGTCTTTTGCACAAAAAATCCATCGTGACGCCCGTATCCAGGATGGCCGCCATCACAATTACATCCCGGCCCTTCAACGAAGGCGCGCGACTGAAGAAAACCTCGCGCCTGGAAAATCCGCTCAACTCAACATCGCGCAATTCGGTGCGGACAAAATGGCAAGACACCGGGTTTGCGATTCGCCTTACCAGATCCGCCGCAAAAATGAATCCGCTCTCCACCAGAATCACCGCGTCGAGCGGACTCCCGGCATAGTCCTTATTGATCGCCCGGCCCATAGCGGTAATCCGATTCGCCACGCGTGAAGGCGAATAGACCACCGTGGGCTTGGCAATCAAAGCGGTTCCTCGGAAATCACAAGTGCCTTCCGCGTTTTTCCGTTCGTCGCATATTTCTCAGCCACGGGAAAACCGCGCGTCCACACCAATTCACCATGACTCGTGAGCACAGGCCAACGGCGGCGCTCGCGGAGGGCAATTCGCCTTTCACGCAAAAGATGCTTCAGTTTACGCGTGCGCAGCCGCCCCTGCGGCCGAAATGCGTCACCGGGCAGCCAGTTCCGCACCACCAGAGGTGGGACCAGGCAGCCGAAATCGGCAACAGTTGCTTCACGATTAGTGTCCCTCGCCCCCGCAGGCCAGTCAATCACTTTCAGGTGAAGCCGGGCTCCGATATCCGGAATGTCAATGGCCTCCCCATGGAGTCCATCAAGGTCAATCTGACGCCGGAACTCGGATGCCGGAACGGAGGCGTTCTTGGCCACTGCCGGTTCTCCAAGTCTTCGCCGCTGAAAACGGAGTTCGTCAAAGCATCTCTCGACGCTGATTCCAAATGGCAAAATTACCTGGTGGCCGCTGGTGGAGAAGGTGGCAAGGTGAAGGACGTCCTCCACATGGCGGCTTGTAAATCCCAACAGGTCGCCTTTCAATTCAGCAAGGGTTCTGCGAATCAGCCTCGTGGAAAGCGCCTTGACCGCTGAGGCGCCGGCAGGAATCGCCACGGGAAAATCCAATGGTGCGAGAAGGTCATTTACTGAGAGCACCAGCGATCCTCCCTCACGCTGCGTCAAAGACTGAAACCGTTCCTCGACGAGAACTGCCCAGAACGCCTCATCCTCCCGGGCCAGGGTGGCAAGATTGCTCAATTGGCCGACGATGGCCGGCTGGAAGTCACTCTCCAGCAGTGGAAGGAGCCGGGCTCGGATTCGCGCGCGCAAGTGGGATTCGTCCAGATTGGTTGCATCCTCGCGCCAGATGGTTTTGCGTCCAAGGAGAAACTCGCGCAATTCCGCGCGCCTGATTTCAATTAACGGGCGGACAACGTAACCCGCAACCGGATAAATTCCCGCCAACCCCGCGAGACCCGTCCCGCGGATAACCTTTGCAAGAACCGTTTCGGCAAGGTCATCGGCCGTATGCGCGACAGCCATCCGCGCGATGCGGCCTTCATTGACCAGGCGCGCGAAGAATCCGTACCTGCATTTGCGGGCGGTGTCCTCGAGATTGGAGTTCGTCTTCCGGGATTGGGCGGCAACGTCCTGGCGATCGGCGAAGAACTCCAGGTGGTGTTCGGCGGCAAGGGCGGCGACAAAATTTTCATCCGCCTCCGAATCCGCGCCGCGCAGTTGATGATTGAAATGAACAACCGAGATTTGGATGCCCAAGTCGGCCTGGAGCTCTCGAAGGAGCAGCAAGAGGCTGACGGAATCGGCGCCGCCAGAAACGGCCACTCCTGCCTTGACCCCAGGCTGGAACATCTCATGCCGGCGGATGGTGGAGTACACACGCTGAGAAAGGGATGGCAGCATTGTGATGGCGCGTTAGAGCGCAACTTCGCCTATCTTAACAACGCCGGGATGAATGAAACAATGGAGGCCTTCCCCTCGGACGGTGGCCACTTCTAGTGTTGATTGGAGAGTTGTTGAGCCATCAGGCGGCGGCTGCTGGCGATGCGGCGGTCCAGCGTAATGGCCGCGAAATAGGCGCATCCGGAACGCTCCCGCTCTGACCACGCGCTCACCGATGGAAGCAAGCGGGCGGAGATGGAGCGGACAAAATTCAGAAAACGGAAATAAGAGGAAACCGCGGAAACCGGCCAGCGGTCATCTCGAGACTCGGGACACAGGCGCGCCAATTGGACCAGGCGCGGAAATTCTTCGCCGCTGACGGTGCGGCCTTGAATCGAAGCTACCTCCCGAACCTGTGATGAAAGAGGTTGGGTGCTGTAAGCAACGATGAGCGACCGCGAGTAGGAAATGAAAAACTGAAGCAATGCAAGCATGGAAATGGCGAGAATAATTGCAGTGATCATCGCGAACCTGCCACTGCGCGAGTGCCATGCGCCACGTGTGCCGGGGACAAGCGCGCGCTCTCCGGAACCATCAGGAACGAATATCCCCAGGCAAGCGGGAGCCATAAACCCATAACATAAGGACCGATTCGCCATACGGGGTTGTAGGGATGAAGGACTGCCAACGCGAAACTGGCGGCTTCCGCACTAAAGTAAACCCCTAATGCGAGTGACAATTGGATCAAAAGAGTCCGCGTCTCATGCAGCTTTCGCAGCGCCCCCCAAAGGACGTACGTCAATATGGCGCCGACGAAATACAGGTTTTGCGATAATTCCGCCACGAAGTGGCTGACCAGACGGTCCTGCGATTGTCGAACCAATCCGTAGGAAATGGCACAGGTCATCCCCAGGACAGCGAGCGAGCCGACGCGGATGTACAGTTTCGCATTCATCTCCGCAAATACATGGGAGAAGAGCGCCATGAGTGCGAAGAAGAGGCATATCGTGAGAAGCAGGTCGGAGTAATAGTAGAAATAAAAATATTGGGCTGACCTATATCCGTACTCATGCAAAGTAAAATAACGTGCACCGGTGAAGGTGCAGGCTGCTATCATGTAGAAATTCAGGGGAAAGTACTTAAAGAAGGCCTTTGCTCGAATCGCGCACACCACCACGGCCGCCTGCAATAGCGCAGTCACCAACCAGAGTGCATAATCAAGCGGACCGAGCATTAGCAACCTCAATGAAGTGGCGCCCAATCCCCAGCCCGCCTGGTTTTTTTGTCTACGTGCCCACGAGGTTTAAGAATCCTCGCTCGATCGACCTAGGCAAGCGTCGAAGACGGCCACGGCGGAATTGGACCCCCGCCGTTGTCGCCGATCAAACAAGACGGCCACGGCGGAATTGGACCCCCACCGTTATCGGCCGTCAAACAAGACGGCCACGGCGGGATAGGGCCACCACCATTATCCGTTTGTACCGAAGCGGGGTTTGATGGCACCGTGCAGATTACAAGTGCACAAGCCAGCAGAAACACCGCGAGCACTGAAACCGCTAACCACCTGTTCATGTACCCTCCGAAATGCGAACAGCGGAGGGATTATAGGCAGCAGTGCTCCAAAATGGTACTTAAACGGCCATTTTGTGTCCAAACAGTAAACACCCCGGGGCTTTAGCCCTCTGGCGGCGCCTGCCCGCCAGATTGGGCTAGAATTATCCGGGTCCTACTCCAGCAGAGTAGCGGTTGTGGGAGAAATGGGTCAATGGGCCGGAAGTACTATGTTTTCAGAAAGTTGGATAGTACTATTACTTGTATTCTCCGCGCGGATCAGTTTCCGTGCTGTGACTATCCAAGTGCGGGTTTTGAAGCTGTTCTCCTTACCTTAAATCGGGACCGCTTGACACATTCCAGCGTCGCTCCTTACTATGAATTCCCTTGACGTGGCCGGTGTAGCTCAGAGGTAGAGCGAAGGTCTCATAATCCTTAGGTCGTGGGTTCGAGTCCCACCGCCGGCACCATTCATTCCAACAGAGTTGAGAAGTTCTCGGGGCTTTCGGGCGATTGAATTTAGTGAGCGGGATCGGCGGCGTGCCAGATCTGACGGAGGCGCGCATCGATCTCGTGCCCCGCGGTCACATTTCCTGAGGCGGTTTCGGCGCGCGCGAGGCCGGAAAGGCATGACGTGCGTTCGGGGGCGCGCTGCAAAGCGAGTTGAAAAGCGTCGCGCGCCTGCGCGGCGCTTCCGGACTGGAGCAAAAGATCCCCAAGCAATTCGTAGGAAGGAAGCTCAACAAACGGCGGGCCAAATTCAAACGGCATCGCCGTTTCCGCGGGACCGAGGGCTTGCACCGATTTCACGGCCGCCGCGAGGTTTCCTTCCGCAGCGGCGATAATGGCTTGAAGCTCAGCAACGAGAATTCCGACGCGCTGCTTGAAATTCGCATCGCCATTCGCCGAGGGCGGGAGCGCGCGGCGAGCGTCTTGAAGATCTTGCAATGCCGCCCGGGCCGCGGACAAATCCTTCCGGCGAACAGCGGCGTATCCGGTGCCGAAATCGAAAGTGATTCTTGCAGGGGCGCCGCCGTTAACAGGGAATTTCAGAGCGGCAACTTCGCCGAACCAATCGTCTGTGTCGATTAAATAGCGAGTTCGCATTTCGGCGAAGGAGCCGAGAGCGGAATTGTCGGGATCCAGCGCGGCCGCGCGAGTCGACGGGTCCGTTCGCTCCGCAGTCTTGCGGCAGCCATCGAGGACTGTGCGAGCGTTCTGAATTCGGCCCTGCTGCAAATACCCGTATTCGAGCCAGAAATTATAATGGCCGCACATGCGCGGCGGTTGCCGCCTCGCAGCAGCCTGCTGATTTGTTACCGCGACCGCGGTTTCATTGGCTTTTACGACGTCGTCCCACATGCCCATGGCGATGAAAATGTGCGAAGTCATATGCTGTGCGTGGGCGGCGGAGGGAGCGATTTTGGAATAAGCGCGCGCGGCATGGAGGCCGAGTGGGGCATGGACGGGATCGTCCGTGGCGTGGATGAGGTAGTGCGCCACGCCGGGATGATTCGGGTTGGCGTAGAAAAGGTCCTCGAGAATCGCAAGAGCGCGCATGTAAGTGGGAATGTCACGGCCGTTGTGGCACGCGCCCATGAGCGAGAGGGCGTAAAACGCGGCGGCGTCCACATCCGCGGGATATTTTCGTGAAGGGCGGCCATCGCCAGCGAGTAGCGGACATCGCGGTCTTCTTTTGTGCCGTCACCATAAAGAATTTCGACGGCGTGAAAATAATCGCGTTCGCGCTCCGTGCCGGCTTTGGTGGCGCGGGCTTCGGGTGTGGGCGCGAGACGATTCAATGCGGTGCGCGCGGCGTCTAAATTCTGTTCAAACCAGAGTGGGTGGTTGTAGGTCATCGCTTCGCCCCAATAGGCCATGGCGAAGCCGGGATCGGTTTGCTGCGCCTTGCGGAAATTCGCCGCGGCGTCGTCATATTCAAAATTGTGAAGTTGCGCGAGGCCGCGAAGAAAGCTGGATTGCGCGGCAATGGAGCCGGAATTCGCGAATTGGACGACACCGACATCACTCTGTTGCGCGGAGAGAGAATTCCCTGAGAGAGCAATGCAAAAGACAATCAGCAAAACCGCGAATTTCACGCGCATGACAAAGCCGCTTTCTCCGACGCGGGCATAATCCGCGTCGAATTGAATTTCATTGGCGGATTATACATCCCGGGAACAGAAGTCTTACGCTTCTCGTACAGTCTTCCTCTGATCGCGCGAGTGCAGCACCAAAACAGCCGCAGGGAATGGCAGAGTCCAAACCACGTTATCGATGCTCGGATTTGAATGACGAGTCCATACGAGAATGAAGGATACTGGATTTTGTTCCCCGGTATCGAATCCAAACCTGCGGTATCATCGAACTTCAAGAAAAAGGTCTGCAAGCGCGGAGGTCTGTAGTTTTCGAAAACCGCCCCCACTTACCCAGCAAAAACAGACCATCCTTTCGAAGTTCAGCGTTGTCCAAGTGAGTCGTGGGTTTGAGTCCCACCGCCGGCGCCATTTCTTCCGCTCTAAAATCGGCCATCCATTGGCATAAATTGCCGCGCATCAAAGCAATTATGATCTAGAACGCGTACCGATATTCCGCGCGGAAAATATCCTGGTACCAAGTGGCATGCGTCACCGCGTGGCCGTAACCAACGTAAACCGAATTGCGGCCGAAGTTGAAGCGGAAGCCGCCCTTGAGGTTGACGATATTTGTTCCACCGACTGGGAGCGCAGCTAAGGCCGCGGGAGGGTAAGTCTCAAAACCACCCAGGACGTGCCACCCGACCATCTCCAGCACGGGGGCAACTTGGACTTTTTCCGTGTTGTAAACCTTGTAGCTTACGCCGGCCCCGTAAATGAGAATGTCACCCGCGAATCCCGCGGAACCCGCAGTTGGAACGCCCGCGGATCCACCGATAGGAGCCCAAACAGCAAACTGTCCGTCAATCGAGGCGCGATTCGTCAGGATCCCGTGGTAGATGACTTCGGGTTGAAGACTGTAATGGTTCGTGCCGAGACCATTTCCGGCGTTGCCGGACGGGAAAAACGCCGTCAACTGGGCCGTAAGGAAATTTTTTTTTGCGGCCACCACGGCAAATTTTGCGCCGGCCTGAATGTCGCTAAGTCCGCCTTGATCCCCCCAGGGAGCGAACGGAGGCGCCGCCAAAAATCCCTGGGGCTGGATCCACCGGAACGGAACTTCAACGAAAAAGGAAAAAGTTCGTCTTGGGGCGTATTCAGCGCGGAGATACAACTCCTGGAAATTCAATGCCCGTGGAACACCCGGGCCAGGCCCGGGCGCATTCGGATCATAAATGGGTAAGGAAGTCGGGAGATTCTTATAGCAGCCGCACTTTGCATAAAAGAATTCCGCGAGATCGGGGAAAAAGTCGTTGAATGCGGCGTCAAAGCGCACACGGACCTCGGTCCCGACGATGGCGTCATCCAAGTATCCGACGTCTGACCTGGGGGCTTGGGGCCTGGCCGACTGGCGCGAAGTGGAACTAGTAGTTTGCGGCTTGCCGTTCTGGGCAGCGGCGTCATCAGCAGCGGAATAGACAGCTGACTGCGCGTCAAGAGTTGGCTCATCGACGATGCCGGAGCTAAGTTGAAAAGCCGCCTTCGCGGCGCTGCCAATTGCCGATGGCACATCGCTATTTGAATCATGCGGCCCCTGAGCGGCGGCGGCAAAAGGAAGAGCTAAAGCCAAAAATATCACAAAGCGTTTCATCGAACTCTCCTAAATTGATACCCGGTTAGCCTTGCGAGATGGTGAGGTTAATACAACTTTTTCCGCAGGAGAGCAAGTTTATTGGTGATGTCCTCGGTACTGGTAGCCGACACGTCGGGCAAAAGTTGGGTCACGTATTGGGCAGCGCTTCTTGCCCCCGCGAGATCGTGGGCATTCAAACTGTCTCCCGCCAATTCCAGGTAATTGTCAGCAAGGTATGTAAACATATTGGCGAAATCGATGCCCAGTTGATTTGCGGCGCCGGCGTTCTTAAGTGCTTCCAGGATATTAAACGAATTCTTGTATTGGGTTGCGGCATCCGCACGATTCTTGGGTTCCGCCATCGCGCCAAGCATGGCATAGATTTTGGCCTGCTCAAGACTTACGGGGGAGGCTGGTTTGGACAGGTCCGCAACAATGTACTGCGCCTGAGCGGCAGGAAGTTGCGCATCTTTGTCGTCGCCTTCGCCTTCGTAGAAACCGAAAAGGTTGTCGCAATATTTTGCGAGTTCCAACTCGTAATCGGGGGTAAATGCTCCGCTTTTGAATAAGGCGCCACCGATGGTGGTGGCCTGCACGTAATCATTTTGCGCCGCGGAATTCTGGCCCTCGTCAGCGAGCAGATTGGCCCGGTTGTTATATACACGCGCAAGATCCCACGCGGCATCGGTGTGTTTGGAATCCGTCTGGAATGGCTGGAGGAGTTTTATGGCATTATCAAAATCAGATTTCGAAGCATCCAACTTCGATTGGTCTTTCAGAGAATTCCCAATGGCGTGGAGAAGTATTCCGCGGTTGAAATAATTCCGGGCCAGTTCCTGCGTGTACTGGGGAGCTGAATCGCTTTGGGGATACGCTTGCAAAAGTTGCTGAAGGATTGTAATTGCCTGGCCGTACGACGACTGTGCGGTTGCGGGATCGGTGTTCGATAAACGGAGTGTTTCCGCCAGCATCATTTCCGAATTGGCCAACTGTTCCCTGTATATGGGCTCGCCTTTATACTGTCTTGCGAGTCCGCTGAACCAAGCGATGGCTGATTTGCTAGAGGCAGACGCTTGTGTAAAGTTGCCTAAGCGTAAAAACATCTGAGCGTTTTCGAGGGTGCCGATGGCAGCCCCGTTTTTCCATGTCTCATTGTTCGCGTTGTATTGGCCAAGATTGTTATAGAAGGCTATCGCGGTACTTAAGGATTCAAGACGAATCTGCTCCAGCCCGGGAACGGCAGGAGTCTCGCTCAGCGGGCCCTGGCCATTTACGACGCCCAACATACCATCCACAGCATTTTCGGCGGATATCAAGTTCCGCTCTGCCTTGGAATTTTCCAGCCACGCGAACACGCCGCTCACAATGGCGACGATGGCCAAACCCGCAAAAACGAAGGCAGCGATCTTCGTGCGCCGCTGGGTCTTGCGTTCTTTGGCCTGGCGCTCGGTTTCCGCACATTCGCTGCGATCGAGAAACTCCATTACTTCGGAGAAGAGAGTGTTGTACTGCTCGGCCCAAGCCGGTGTAGGGTCGTTCTCTTTCCTCCAGCGCAAGGCATTCGCCAGATCAGGGTTCCGCCAAAGGGCTGCTGTTCCCTCGACGAAGCCGAGCGCAGTTGGCGAAAGACGGCGGACGTAAAAATTAGCCGCACGGGATTCCAGATCCGCCCAACGGGTCAAACTGGTCCAACGGCGCATCAAACTTTCATGTGAAATGTCAATAATATCGCGTGAGGTTAGCTTCGAAACCTCGTCCGAAGGCGGCATGAGAAAGCTGCGGCCAGGTTGGCGGAAGACTTCTACAATTTGGATGATGTCCGTTTCGGCGGCCCCGGTGATGTCCACCAGTTTGGCAATGGACGCCGGGCGCCGGACGCCGCGAGGGTCGGAGAAGGTGTCCGTGAGCGCGCGGAACAATTTTTCCGCAACATGGCGATTTTCGCCGGAGCCGGTTTCTTCGAGAGCTTCGTCCGCGTGGCGTGAGAGAGCATTCTGCAGCGTCCCGACGGCCTCGTAATCGGGGATATCCATCGGCGGGCGGGGCTGTGTTTCGGATGACTGCGCTTGCCAGAAATCCCAAGTGCGCATCAGAGCGTGCTGGAGAATCGGCAGTTGATCCTGTTCAACGCCAACATCGTTTAACAAACGCTGGACGAGGCGCTGGGAAATCTCGCCCCCTGCCACAGCGACAGGTCCAGTGATTGCGGAACGCAATTCGTCGCGAGACATCCGCGGGACAAGATAAAGACCCGCGTTAATGGCCTCAGGGAGGCCGGGGTATTCAATGCAATCGCCGATGAAATCGGACCGCATGGTGAGAGCGACATAAATGGGAAGTTCATTCTGATGGGCGGCTTCGAGCAACAATTTCACGAAAGCAATCGCTTCATCACGGGGATTCTCGACCTGGCGGCTTTGGCGAAAGCGAAAGAGTTCTTCAAACTGGTCAACAACAACGAGGAGATTTTCATGCGGGGGGAGCTGCGCCAGCTTTACGGAATCAAATAGTCCCAACGCGCTTCGGCGGAGCTTTGCTTCAATTGATGCCCGCGAGATCTCCGGCGCTTCGCCGCCCACATCGAGAATTCCGGGAGCAGTGAGGGCATCGAGCAATCGAGCGATGGGATCGTCGCCGGGGCGCAAAGTGGCGACGCGCCAATTCGATCCGGCTTTGGACATCGCGCCGCCAATGAGACTGGGAATAAGGCCGCAACGGACCAGCGATGACTTGCCACTTCCTGAACTGCCGATAACCGCCAGGAAGCGATTGACTCGCAACCGTCGTAATAGCTCGTCGGTCTGCTTCTCGCGGCCAAAGAAAAGGAAGGCTTCGTCAGACTTAAAGGGACGCAGGCCTGGAAAGGGATTTGACAGGGTTTCCGGCGAGGCGGGCACCGTTTTACTCGAACGAAGCTTTAACTTCAGTCACCAGCGGAGTTAAAGGCTCCGCCGAGAAATTCTCAAATTGGCGGATAACCATCGAAGCCCAGGAGGTTTCGAAGCGTTCCTTCTCTGGTTTCTTGGGGGGCACCACGGCGACCGCAACGACTGGCTTCGGCTTGGTTCGTCCATAACCCGGACATTGTTGTACATCGCGGAGCTTCAGACGGAGCCACGGTTCGCTTGCGGTTCCATAAAAAATTACGACGGCGTCGCAATTGCGGAGGTTCTCCTTATGATATTCGCGGATTTCCGCTTCATCACCTTCAAACGCAGGCCGAATCACCTCGAGACCCTGCTTCTGAAGGTATTCAACCCAATCGTGCGTGAGATCAGCGTCGCGAGGATCATAGATGAGATAGATTTCAGGGCGGCGCAGAGAAACAGGCTTTTCCGGCTGCGCCGGTTTCTGAACTTGCTTCAGGCGATCTTCCAGGAATGTGACCAGGTCTTCCGGAGAGGTCTCCAGGAGCTCCTCATTCTCATGATTCGGATCCATTCTCAGCTTTTCGATGAGTTGCGCTTGCCGTTCATCCTCGACCTGCACGCCTCTCGGAATCCACAAAATGCGGAGAAAGCCGCTGACTTTGGCCTGATCAATGGCCAGACGATTCTGAATCTCCATCCTCGGCTGCATCACAGGATCAAAATCCTTGCCGACCAGGTGAATGGAGATGCGGCAGCCGGCGAGATCTTCGCGAACTATCTTCTCCATCTCGGAGGCAAACAACGGCAATTCGCGGGAAGGCAATACAGCGCACCCTCTTTTTTGCAAGACGCGTTTAATCGCATCGCGCTGGTCTTTTAGATCGCTGGTGGTTTCGGCGAGGAAGACTGGTGTCTTGGCGGCGGATTTCTCGGGATGCTCGAGCGTTTCGAAAAGAGCGCGCATGCCGTCCAGTAAATCATCGAGCTTTACCTGGAATTGGTAGCCGTTGTCAGGGCCGCCTTGGGGAACGAGTTCGTGCACCCTGCCGGTTAATTGGTCTTTGGAAAAGAACTCATAACCCAAAACATCCCGCAATTCCTCGGGCTGGTCTTCGGGTTCGATATTCCTTTTTAGTATTTTGAATATGCGGGATTTTGCATCCACATGAAGACCGCCTTGTTTTTGAGCGGCACTGCGAAACTCCAATAATTCTTTTTTCGTCCAACCCTCTTCCGTTCCAGTCCAACCGGAATTAATGTACCCGGGCGAAACGACCGCGACTAAGACGCCGGCGTTCCGAAGCCGCTGAGAAATCGCTTCGGCAAATACGTCATTGCCTTCTAATTTCGCGTTGTCGAGCCAAATTCTAGCGGGTCTGCCAAGCTCTTGCGGAAGCCGGTTTCGGAGTGCGTCATGAAGGCACGAAACCCATCCCGGTCCACCCAACAAATAAGGCTTATTGTCCTCGTGCCAATAGCTTATAAATGCGTCTTGGTCAAACTTCATTTCTATATCCTAGTCGATCGATATGGAGCTGCCCATAACCAAATTGATATCCGCGTACAAATACTCAGAACCAAATTCCGTGACATAGTGAGAATTGAATTTGGTCAGTAGTTCTGAGGATACGCTTAATTGCAGTTATATAGCATGAAGACTGAGCAGTCCGCAATAAGGCACATATGGAGAGCTTGGGCAAATCATTCTCAGCGAATTAAAAGCGATGTTCCAGGTACGGTCCAGTTGGCCGCGTAAGTAGAGGATGGTGCGTTTTGAGCGTCCAAGGTTTTCTGCAAGTCGCTTGTTTTCATTACCCACGGATAGTTCGAGTCCCGCCGCCGGCACCAACCATTTTAATTTTGTATGGGCGAATCGCCGCATTGTTGCGGCGGGCCGGTCATTCACCCAACAATCTGACTTGAAGACAGAATGCCTCAGGCGGATCGATTAATCGCAGGGCTGGTTCAGACCGCTGAATTCAACACCCGAAGTGTATACTCCCACTGATACTAAGTTAATATGTGGGAATTCGAGCGGAGGTTTACATTGTCATGAATGTTCGAACCGCCGAGAAGGGACTCGCAAGACCTGTGTCCGTGTTGAAGCCGATTGCTCTTTTCATATTTTGCGCTCTCCTCGCCGTATGCGCTGAACAGGCCGCGGGTGTGCAAATCATCTCTTCCGAGTTACAAACCACAGATCAGCAAGAGGCGCCCGCGAAATTGATTCCGGGATTGGGCTCCTTGCACCACCCTATTGCGACGAAAAGCCCCGAAGCGCAGAAGTTTTTCGACCAGGGAATCACACTTTTTTACGCGTTTAATTTCAATGAGGCCGTGCGATCCTTCACGCGAGCTTCCCAACTCGATCCGCAAGCGGCCATGCCATTTTGGGGGCTGGCGCTGGCCATGGGGCCGAGTTACAACGGCGGCACATACGTGAGCCCTGCAAACGAGAAAGCCGCATATGAAGCCCTCCAAAAGGCAACAAAGCTTGCCGCAAGCGGGCCTGCTGTCGAACAGGATTATATTGCCGCGCTGTCGCGGCTTTTCTCAAGTGATTCGAATCCCGATCTCGCTAAACTCGGCAGGGATTATGTTTCGGCTGCCCGTGACTTAAGCCTTCGTTATCCGGACGACCCCGACGCCGCCACTCTTTATGCAGCAAGCCTCATGGACCTTCACACACGGGCACTGTGGACAAACGATGGCAAGCCTGGTGAGGACACTTTGGAGGTCGTCGCGGTATTGGAAAGGGTGCTTCGGCTTTGGCCGGAACATGCCGGGGCAAATCACTTTTATATCCATTTGATGGAGGCTTCACCGTTTCCGGAATGCGCCTTGCCGAGCGCGCATCGACTGGAGACGCTGGTGCCCGCAGCCGGACATCTAATCCACATGCCGGCGCACATTTATGTGCGGACCGGCGACTACGCGGCGGCGGTCAAGAGCAACGAGGCCGCGATTGCAGTTGATCAGGATTATTTGCGCGATCTGGCTCCCTCAGACATGGCTTACAGGTTCGGATACGTTGAGCATGACCTTTCTTTCCTCATTTTTGCCGCGGATATGGATGGCGAATTTGACACAGCCTTTCAGACGGCGAGCGAACTTGAAGCGCAGGGCCGTGCGCTCATCGAACAGATTCCGTACGTAGAACAGTTCCTGGCATCCGCTCTCCTCGTGCAAATCCGCTATGCGCGTTGGGACGCGATCCTGGCGCTCGCCGCGCCGGGGGAAAAGCTGAAAGGGATGACATTCTTCTGGCATTACGCGCGGGGTTGCGCCTTCGCGGCGAAGGGGCAGGCGGAGCAAGCCAACGGAGAGCTTGACGCGATGGAGCAGTCCTACAGAGGTCTTTCTTCCGTGCCGCCCTTCGGGATGAATTCCTGGGGCACGCTGCACGAAATGGCAGCGCACTCGCTTCAGGCGCGAATCTCCGCGGCGCGCGGCGATTACCCAAGCGCCGTGGAACACTGGCGCGCGGCGATTGCCGCCGAGGACAACATGATCTATCACGAACCGCCGGATTGGTTTTATCCCATGCGCGAATCATTAGGCGCTGCGCTCCTGCGCGGCGGACAGCCGGCGGAAGCCGAGAAGGTTTTCCGCGAGGATTTGGATCGAAACCCACGGAATCCCCGGTCACTTTTTGGGCTCTGGAAAGCACTGGAAGCGGAGCACAAACCGGCCGATGCCGAATGGGCGCGAAGTGCATTTGAAGAGGCATGGAAGGGTGGGGCAAACGGACTTCGCCTGGAAGATTTCTAGCCTCGAAACCGAGATGATGGACGGAAGCGCATTAAGACACGCTCGCTTGTTTCCTCTGATCTTGCCAGTACAGGATCAATAGAGCCGCCAGAAATGGCAATAGCCACATTACGCGGTTCTGGTAGCGTTCCTCGACTCCCGATAGGACGCCCGTAACAAACGCGTTGACGACAAGAGTGAAGACGATCACTCCGCCCAAGCCCATGATCTTAATTGGCCGACGCTTCCACAGGTAAGGAATGAACAAAGCGAGAACAACGAGGGACGCGACGACCGTCCACTCCTGAACTGACGTGAAGAAATCGTAAGGGATATCGTCCTTTATTTGGCGGCTCCGAAGATACCGCGAGCGTTCACGGGGCAGCACCGTGTCAAATTCCTTCAGCACCCAATCGTTCGTGCCGAGATCATCCAAACCAAAGATCGTGAGTTGTTCCCAGAAGTTTGCCGGCCGACCTGGAAATTTGCGCCCGAGGATACGCGCGCAAGGTGGCCAGGACAAATGGGATTTCCTCCCGGCGCAGCTTCTTTTGCTTTTCGTCGTCCGCGGTCGCCCAGATTCCGTTTTCGTTCCAAAGGAAATCGTCCGGGTCCTGCGGAAGATTATTTACATCGCTGCAGATGGCAAATTTCAATTCCCCGCAATGCTGCTGCAAATACCAGCGTCCAGGGCCATCAGCAAGAATGCGGGCCATCAGGAAGGGCGGGCGTTCGCCGTTGAGCGATGGTTCGCCGTTCAGGTAGGCATTCAGCGCGACTTGTGCGCCGGCGGCCAGCAAGATAATCGCCGCAACCTCGCCCAAAACTTTCCAGCGGAAGGGCATGGACCCGCGCCAAAGTAACAACGACAGAACCAGGACGACGCACAAACCAGCCGCCAACATCAGGTGCGTGGCATGGGCGCACACTCCCCACCAGGCGATCAGCATTAATGCTATTCGTTCCAAGCGCGAGAGAGACTCCCGCGCAAACACAATCAGGTAAATACATAGATATGCCACCGCGCCGAAAATATCCGGCATGATCAGGCTGACGAACCAACCCAGGCTGGTGAATGCACTCAGCAGCAGGCAAACGATGAGGTAGCACCGAACGGTTTGCCGCGGCAGAATGGATCGCACAACAAGCCATATGACGTAAGCGGTGAGCAGCGCTTGAAGTGCGACGACAGGCCAGAGGGTAACGTTCCAATGAAAGAGATAAATTCCCAGGGCGTAGATGAATGACCGGAAGCCGTAATAGTCCGACAATTTGTGCAAGAACACTGCCCGGGCAATCAGTCGCCCATCTTCGATGTACGTCATCGAATCGGGAAAGAGCAGGGGGTAGCGGTTGAACAACGCCGGCCAGGACATGAGGAGCGCTGCCACGAAAGCCGCGGCGCCGCGCCAGATCAGAGATGTGGACGGCTTACGAGCCTCATCATTGAAAGGGACGTTCTCAGTCCGGTGAATAGCGAAACTCTCCTTCTAGGCGTCTGCTCAATTCCGCGAACGGAGACTTGAATGCGGGAACCTGAATCCCTTTTCGATTCCGAAATCGTCAGGCATTGTATACCGGCGCAAGAGGTTTTGAGGGGAACGGGGATAGCGAAAATGCCCGGAACGGCGCCGAGGAGAGCGCACCGTGGAACAGGTTCCGCAACGGAGGGACAAACCAATCAATCACTTGGATGGGTGCGCCACGGGCGAAAAGCAAAAGGATCTACCGCTACTTGTCGACCTTTTTCTTGTCGAGCTTGAGGGTCATGACGATCTCGTCGCGGGTGTCAAAGGTTGAGATGGTTCGATTGATGGAAGTGAGGCCGTTCAATTCGGCGTGGATCTCAAAATCCACATTCGGGTCCAGTCCGCTGAAGCTGTATAAGCCGTGGTCATCGCTCAAGAGCGTGCGAATCACCTTGGTTTTGCGGTTTTCAAGATAAACGACCGCTGCGGACACGGTGTTGTCGTCTTTATCCACCACGGTTCCATGAACGGTGCGCAACTGCGCCTCGTTCTTCTGGGCTCCGGCGGATCCCACTGCCAGGAAGCAAAAAAGGACGGCAAAAACGAAGTGGGTCCGCGTCATTGTTTTTTCCCAGGCTTAAGCGCCATGTGAAAGACCAAATCCTGCCGCCCCATTTGTGCGTTCACGGTGCGCACTTGCGGGGCGAACCCATCGGCCTTCACAAGGATGTCATAGTCCATGCCCGGTGAAACGTGGACCGCGAATTCTCCGCGGCGGTCCGACCAGGCTTCATAATCCGGTTTTTTCTTTCCCGTGGGCCGGACATGTATCTCGGCGCCCTCAAGCAGCTTGCCTTCATTTGTAAAAACCGTGGCGTAAAAAATGCAATCGTTGGGGGAAGGCTTGTGCTGGCTTTGAGGCGCGGATGCGGAAAGAACGAGCGCCGCCGGCGGATTCGTGAAAGCAAAGAGTTGCGAGGCCAGAAATACGACGAGCAGCATGATTCCCCGAAAACTTGGACGCAGGAACGGACTGTTGGGTTGCGTGCAGAAATAAGCCACGGGGAGGTTATTCGTCGTCGTCGATTTCCTCGGTGTCGTCATCATCGTCATCATCATCGTCGTCATCCGCATCCTCATCGTCCTCGTCTTCATCATCTTCGTCATCTTCCGTTTCGTTGATGACATTGACTTTGACGGGATGCGTTTGGACGACCTCGAGTTCCGCGTCGCACTCCGGGCAACTCAGAATTTCGCCCTCTTCCACTTCGTCTTCGTCGACATCAACTTCGACAGCGCATTTTGGACACCGAACCACGTTGGACTACCTCCTTGGAAAGCTGCAACCACAACCGTTAGACGTATTATATACCGCAGGGATGTACAAGAAGGTAGAGGGGAATGAGGCGAAAGTTGCTGTCCATCACCCACACATAAACAGATGGCGCGAAAACGCGAATACCCGGATCTCCCCATGGTCGGCGTGGGTGGCGTAATCATCCGCGATGGCCGTGCGCTGCTGATTCGCAGAGGCAGCGAACCGCTCAAGGGGGAATGGTCCATCCCGGGCGGAATCCTTGAAGTGGGCGAAACACTGAAAGAGGGGGTGGCGAGAGAGCTTTTGGAGGAGACCGGACTGCAAGTGAAAGTGATGGAGCTTATCGAGGTATTCGAGCGGATTTTTCGCAAGGGCGAAGAAGGCGCTCCACCGGTTCCTATCGCAAAGGACGCTGTATTGGAAGCCGGAAGAGCCGGCCAATTGCCCGATCGCCCCGTCTATCATTTTGTGATCCTTGACTATCTCTGCGACGTGGTCAGCGGAGAGCCGCAGGCGGGAGGGGACGTTACAGACCTTGCGTTTGCCGCGGAGCAAGAACTTCAAGACTACCACCTCACTCCGACGGCGACGCGCGTGATCAAGAGAGCTTTTGAGATGTCCCGCGCGCGCGCAACCGCGCTGTAGAATCGACCAGCAAGCCAAACATTATTTCACTTTCTCTCGTGATTTCATTTTCGACCGAGGCTCTAGCTCTTTGGGGGCCGGAACGAATCCCTTCAATATTTCAATCGCGCCGTTATTGTCGGTGAGCTGAAGTGGGCAGCCGCCATTATTGATTTTTCCGGCCCAGGATTCGCCGCTCATCTCGCCAGAGGTCGTCACGGGCATTTCGCTCGTCACCTTGCCAAACGAGGTATGCGCAGTCAGGTCGTAGTTGCCATTCTCAATGAGGTGGACGCGGATTGGAGAGAAGGAAGTCCGCAGTGAGATGTGATTGCACGCGCCTGCCAAGCTGCGCTGCGGCACGCCGGAAACTTCCACGACGCCATTCTGGCTATCCACATCCACGCTGCCCATAATCTCGTACAGGCCCACTGGCCCAAACGAGGTCCGCACATTTGCAAAGCCGTGGATGCTGGACGCCTTCACGCCGCCGTTTGAGTTTTCGACAGTCAGCGAGCCGCCGATGCGCTCGACATTCACGAGCCCGAACGTTGTTTTCACAAAGGTGTCGCCGCCCACATCCGCAAGCGTGACGGCGCCGAATCCCGTGGCGATGTTTGCACCCTTCTTCACATCCGTGGCCTGAATGGGGCTGTAGCTGCCGCGCGCCTCGAGTTGACCATCAATATCGGAGACGTGGATGGCGCCGTTCGAATTGCTGACCGTGGCATCGCCATGGATACCCTCTGCCTCGATTGAGGCAAAAGTTGTTTTTAGCTGCGCACCGCCGCGGATATCCCGGGCAGTGATCTTACCGTTGGAATCATCCACATCGAGAAAACCGCCGATGTCGTGAATATCCACATTTCCAAACGAGGTGCGGATGGTGGCCCCGGCTCCCGCGCCGCTTCCGCTGACGCTTCCGTTCTGCGACCGGCAGGAGAGTTTTCCTTTGATATCCAAAAAAGTGGTGCCGGCGAAGGAATTGGAAAGATCCGCGGAACCGGTGACGTTTTGCACGTCAAGCGACCCATAGCTATTGTGGATGATTAGCTCGCCCGTGACGTCCGACACGCGAACGGAGCCGAAAGAGTTCGTGACGCTTGTAGCGCCGCCTGCCGTGTGCACTTCGACGGAGCCATTGCCATTGGTGATGTTCACGCCGCGCGAAACATTGGTGACAGTAACGGCGGCGAATCGGTCATGAATGGTGAGCGCGCCCTTCACTTCGGAGGCCGTTATCGTCCCGTTGTTCGTGCTGAGGTCGGCATCGCCGTCATTGCCGATGAGCTTGATGGCCCCGAAGGAGTCCCGGAGAAGCTGCATACCTTTGCCATCGCGAACGTTTACATCACCCTGTTTGTTGTCAATATCGGTGGCGGCTTTCAAACCCGCGACGTTGACGCTGCCAAAGCTGTTGCGTACGGTGAGCGGCGCATCCGCGGGAACTTCAATCTGATAATCAACGCTAAAGGAAGGAGTCCGCTTCCCCCACCAAGAGGAGGAGCTTTGTTCGGGATAATCCGTGCGGATCAGAACACCGTTGGGGCCGGGCTCGATGTGAATCTGAATTTTGTCGGCGAATTCCTCGGCGTCCGATTGCGAGGAGGCAGAAACGCGAATTGTGGCCAGGATATGGATGTCGCGGGAAGGGTGCGTGGTCACAGAAATGCCGCCGAGCTTGTGCTCGATGCGCACGGATTGCCCAGCTGGGAGCGGCACGCTGCGGTCGAAGGTATGCTCCACCTGCTGCTGAGATGGTGTTGCAGGCGTCGCAGGTTTTGGGGCAGCGCCGGCTGCGCAGAGCATTCCTGCAAACCACATAGCAGCGGCGCGGGCTGGAAACTTTCTGAAATTCACGTCAGTTCTCCTTCAAAACTTGTTCGAGGGTCTGCTGCTTTTCCTGATAGAAGGAAAGCAGCTCAGTACGCAGATAGGCGTTGGCGCGGTTTTTTTCAAGGTTGCTGCGGCAATCGCCAATAGCTGCGTCCAGCAAATCGAGTTTCTCGCGATAGTTGACCATCAGCGGATCGGAAGCCGCGGCCAACTTTGGCTGCGCCAATTGCGCCAGCTTCTCGATGGACTTCTCATAAGTTTGCTCCGCTTGCTCGACCTGTTGCACGGCTTGATCCGTAAGCAGATGCTGGTTATCGGGCGGCATGGGCGCGACTCGATGCAAGTAAAGCCACGCGCCTGAGCCGGAGATTAGAACCAGCGCAAGCAGCGCGACACCCGCCTGCCAACGAAGTGCCGGCACCGTCAGCCGGTTGCCAATCCATTCCCACACGCCGTGCGGCCGTGCGGCTTCGGTGCGCAAATCTCTGGCGATTGCCGGCCACAGGGCCGGCGCAGGCCACTCCTTGTGCATCGACTTTGCGGCCATGGAAATTTCCTGCCACCTGCGCAGCTCTTCATGGCATGCGGCGCATTCTTTTGCGTGGCGGCCAAGCGCGGCAATGAGTTCCGGTGTTTCGTCCCGCAACGCCTGCTCGAGCTGGCTGCAATCGAATTTCTGTTCTTCCCGCATAACCTTCCTCACATTTCTCCCGGTGCTGCCGCACTTCTTCCCGATTCCGATTGCTTGGTGAGCATTTCGCGCAACCGGCGCTTGGCCTGATATAGAGCATTTTTCGAGGCCATTTCTGAAACTCCCAGGATGGCTCCGATTTCCGAATGTTTGAAGCCTTCGACTTCGTAAAGCAAAAAAACGGACCGCAAGTGTGGTGTCAGTTGCTTGACGCAGCCCTCGAGCGCCAGCCGCAGCGGGTGGTCATTCATCGGCGCCGGCGAATCAAATGTTTCGCCTTCGGGGGCGAGATCCTGTTCGGGCGTTTCCTGGCGGCGGACGCGGCGGCGGCGCAGGTCATAACATGAATTCATTAGGATGCGATACGTCCACGTCGAAAATGCCGACTGACCTTTGAAATAGCGGATGCCCCGATGAATTTTGAGGAACGTTTCCTGCACGGCGTCCTCGGCGTCATGCGCGTTGCCCAGCAAATTCATAGCGATGCTTTTCATTCGCGCGCTCTGCGTTTGGTAAAGAGTTTCGTAGGCTTCCAAACTTCCACTGCGGCAGGCTTCGGCCAAGCGAGCGTCTTCCGCGCGCGCGTCGGCGCGCACGTGCTCGGCAGCCGGGTCATCGGGCCTGGGCAAGCAGAACTCCTGGGCGGCGTGTTGCCACCTTAGTGTACCTGCCAGCAGCAACGCCGTCCTCTCAGTGCATCTCTTCCCACATCAACTTAGACGATGGGGAGGTGCGAAATGTCAGAGGGAGGATTCCAGGGGAACAGGCGCGCAAGGTGGGGAGCTAAAAATTATTTTGAATGCAGCAGGGGTCACGATTTCGCATGCGTGAATATCCGCGCTAGTGAGAAATTATTCGAGGCGAGTGACAGCGGGCTTGCGGAACCACTCGTTTTCGGTGATGACGAGGCACCCGGGAAAACATCCAAGCGCGCTACCTTCGTGCGCTACCACTGCGCCGACGCCCCGCGAGTCCGCGGGCAAGTGGAAAACGCGATGAGCGATTATGGATTCGCCTGGACCGAGAAGAGTGTTGAGCGGGACATCGGAATTCCGTGGGATGGAATCAAAGCGGCGCCAGCGATCGTCGGTCACATAGACGACCACACTATTTTCGCGCTGGGAAATACGGCGAGCGCGGCTCGAGATCCTAAGAGTGACATCGTATGAGATGGCGGAGGGTTCTTTGATGCGCTGCGCGCCTTCCACGGAAATGCACCAGTCGTCGAAGCATCGCGGGTCCCCTGGACTCAGGACCTTGCCCGGAGTTGCGGCGGAAACCATGCAGACGATTCCGAAATAAATTGCCGCACTTACGCCGAGGATGCGGAGAATGCGCAATGCTGACGCTCGCTTTCCGCACGCGGCCGCGATTCCCGCTGACGCTAGAGAGACAACCGCGGCCAGTAACAGTACGATGAATAGAAGATCGAAGATGTTCACTTATGGTCCCCAATGATCTTGAATAATTCTCAGCTCGCTACCGCGTCAGGAAGACGCCCGAACGTGCGAACGCGGGAATGGAATTCGTGGATCGCAACGCGAAGGTCTTCCAAGGAAAACTCCGGCCACATCTTCTTCGTGAAATAGAGCTCGGCGTAAGCGGACTCCCATAAAAGAAAGTCGCTCAATCGCTGCTCGCCGACTGTGCGGATCACAAGATCAACTTCCCGCACAACATCGTGAGTTGTTTCGCCAAGGACCTCTTCAAATGAATCGCGGGAGATGCGGGTGACTTTGTAAAAGCGGCGCGCGGCCCGAAAGAGGGCTTCGCGGGAGGAGTAGTCCACTGCGAGGCGAATGTGAAGTTCGCGCCCGGCGGCGGTAGCCTCCTCGGTGGCCGCGATCACGTTTTGCAAGCCGGACGAAAGACGGTCGCGCCGGCCAATAACAGAGACGCGAATGCCTTCTTCCGCGCAACGCTCCGTCTCGGCGGTCAAGTATTCCTGCAGGAGACGCAGAAGGTTTGCAACTTCCGCATGCGGCCTGTGCCAATTATTCGCAGAGAAGGCGTAGAGAGTGAGCGTCCCAATTCCAAGTGATCGGGCCGCGCGTGCGACTCGGCGGAGATTTTCCGCTCCGGCGCGATGTCCGGCTGAACGAGGCAATCCGCGCACTGTGGCCCAGCGACCGTTGCCATCGGTGATAATTGCGACATGAAGTGAAGATCCTTGCGGTGAATTCATAAGCATTCTTTCTCCGCCGCGGAGCTGTACAAACAACTTTACAATACAAAGTATGAAGCCAAAAAAATATTTTCCGCCGCGATTAGCGGTCGCGGGTCGCCTGGATCAGCGCTTCCATGTGGTTCAGATAGCGTTCGAGAGCGCGCCGTCCCGCCGCCGTCAAGCGGAACTCCGTCTTCGGCAGTCTGCCGTCAAAAGACTTCGTACACGCAATGTAATTGGCTTCTTCGAGTCTGCGCGCGTGGACGCTCAGATTCCCATCGGTTGTGCGAAGGATCGCCTTCAACTCGTTGAAGGTGAGCGAGTCGTTCACAGCGAGCGCGCTGACAATGCCGAGCCGCATGCGCTCGTGAATCAGGCGGTCCAGGTTCGGCGCGACCACCTCGGCGTTCCCATGCACCGTGTGGAAACGGTCCGCGGGTGCACGGCTTTTCGCCGTACGATCCGCGCGCAATGCATTCGACTTTGCCACTGCACATCCTTTCGTCAATCCACTAGCTCAATGTTGCGTTATCCGCCGTGGCGGCGGGCGATCAGTAATCCAAAAACGACCTGCAATCCTCCGAAGCCCGCGCCCATCAAGGGGTTGCCCCACGACGCCGGCGCAATCAGCGCAAGAGAGCCCAATCCCATGAAACACAATCCCATCAACGGAACAACGCGCACCGAAAACGCTCCGCCGGTTACGACGGCGGTGCCGTAAAGCAGCAGCCACATTCCCGGCAGCACTCCGAACTGGCCCGTTCGTACAAGCGTATAAGTTAGCAGCGCGCCGACCAGTAGAGGAGGAACGAAACTGAGGGCGAACCGCCGGCCCGGCGCCGAGAAAACCTGTGCGTTTGCAGCATGCGCTTTGAGGAAAGTCGTCACAGCTGCGATGGCGACCGCGAGCGCAAGTTCCGCGAACCAAACCAACAACCAGCGATCCGGCGTCGGCTGGCTCCACGCTACGACGGCTGCGCCCAACGCCGTCACGCCCATTGCCACTCCGCCCCAGCCGGGTACGGCCGTAAAGCGGCCGGCGTTTTCCATCGTCTCGCGGATGAACCGGAGATTGTCCGCGGCGCTCGAATCTAGCCGCACAGGCTCAGGGGTGGATGGGCGGATGGGCCGTACGGAATTCATTGCGTTAGGATAGCACGGAGGAAATTTCTGTCAAGTACTTTGTTATGCAAAGCCTAAGGCCGGTTTTGCCGTGGATACCGCCCCCGCAGCAAATTCCATCTGACGCGGCAAACGTCGAAGACCATCCGCAAGCCATCCCGAAGAGGATGTACTCGTGTGCCCTCATCATGCGCCCAGCGTACAGGCACTTCCGCGACAGTCAGGCCATGTCGGCGCGCCAGAAAAAGCAATTCCGGGTCAAATCCGAACCGCTCGATTCGCTGCTGCTCAAAAAGAATGCGACCGCGATTCCGCGAGAATACCTTGAAGCCGCACTGTGTATCCCCGTAAGGAAGCCAGAGGATAAACCTCACCGCCCAGTTGAACAAGATCCCCGCCGCCTCGCGGGACTTCGGCTGGTGCACCTCGATCAGGCTGCGGTCAACATTCCTTGATCCAATGGCGGCATCGTGGGTTTTCATTGCCGCGAATAATTTGACCGCCTCTTCGATGGGTGCGGAAAGGTCGGCGTCGGTGAACAAAACGATCTCTCCCGCGGCTTCGAGCATTCCGTGGCGCACGCTGTAACCCTTGCCCCGATTGCCGGGGTTCTTCAGAGGCCGCAGTTCCGGCCAATCGCCGCTCATTTTTTCCACGAGTTGGGCGGTGCCATCCGTCGAGCCGTCATCCACCACAATAACTTCGTAAGAGCCGGGCCGGGATGCGAGGAACGCGCGAACGCGGTTGAGCGTTTGTGGCAGGCGGCGCTCTTCGTTGAAAGCCGGGATAACGATCGAAAGCTCGATGGGAGTTTTCATGTCGCGATCATCCGCACCGCGAAAGGAATGCCGGGCGCCACTGAAAGCAAATCATCGGCTGAATCCGTATCGCCCGATCAGCGGCACGAAGGCGCAATGGTGCAGCGCACGCGAATGGATTTCACCATTTGATTTTGTCATTAACACAAGCTCTTGCGCTTGTTCATCGCCAATCGGAATCACCATTCGGCCGCCTTCGGCCAATTGCTCTATCAATGGCTGGGGCACGAGTGGCGCCGCCGCCGCGACGAGGATGGCGTCGAATGGCGCAGCCTCCGCGAAGCCGCCGAACCGTCGCCGGTGTGCACGGCCACGTTTGCAAATCCAAGCCGCGCGAGCCTTTCGTGCGCCGCGGTCGCAAGATTCCGGTGGCTTTCCACCGTATAAACCATCGCCGCAAGCCGCGAAAGAATCGCGGCCGCGTACCCAGAACCCGCGCCGACCTCCAATACTTTTTCATGCCCCTTCAATTCCATCGCTTCGATCATGGCCGCCACGATGAAGGGTTGCGAAATGGTTTGCCGTTCGCCGATGGAAATGGGCTTGTCCTCATAGGACTGCCCGCGAAATTCTTCGGGAACGAATTCATGCCTTGGGACTTCGAGCATCGCATCCAACACTCGCGCATCCCGAATGCCTCGCTTGCGCAATTGCCTCTCAACCATTTCCCGCCGTTGTGCCGTGAAATCCGCCTCCGCCGGTTGGTTTGGATGCAACATGTTCACGCGCTCGCGCCTCCAGGCCAGGTTCACCGGCGTGGCCGCGCACCGATCCCGCGCAACAACTCCGCAACAGCGGCGTCGAGCTGCGAGTCATGCGAGCCATAGCTTTCGCCCACGGGGCGCTTGACGGGGATATCCACGGGACGCGGGTGAATCTCAGAACCTGACTCCGCACAAGTGTGATTCACGGCGGGATTATAGCACCGGCTTCAGGCGCGGCTTGCAGCGGCGCGGCGTCCGTGGCGCGGCTCGACCGGCCGCTTCCATGCAATCGTATTCAGGATTTCCGCGATTTGGTCGAGCGCGAAGTCGATCTCCTCATCGCGATTGTAAAAATGCGGCGAGAGCCGCACGCCCGCCTTCGGGCGGAAATCCACCATGATGTTGCGCGCCAATAGTTCCGCGGTCACTTCGCGCGCATGTGGGCAATCAATGGAGACAGTTCCTGCGCGTTCCGCTGGATCCGTCGGAGTGTTGACGCGCCAGCCGCGCGCAAGCGCACCTTCCACGAGCTTTGCCGTCTGTCGCATGGATTTCGCACGGATCGCTTCGATGCCGACCTGGCGCAAAATTTCAAGCCCCGGCTGGCAAGCAAAAAGCGCGGGGATGTGCGGCGTGCCGTTTAAATAGCGATACGAATCCTCGCGCCGGTCAACCGGCCCTACTTCAAATCCGAATGGCCGTTGATGCGCCATCCAGCCAGTAATGGCGGGCTTGAGCTTCGCGCGCAAATCCTTGCGCACATACAGATAGCCCACGCCGGGCCCGCCGCACAGCCACTTCAGCACCCCGCCGGTGGCGAAATCCACACCGAGCGCGCGGACATCCGCCGGAATTGTTCCCGCCGCCTGAAACAAATCGAGCACCACATGCGCGCCCGTCTTGTGCGCGCGCTCGATGATGGCCCGCGCATCCACAATCGTCGCGCTGCGGAACAGCACTTGCGAGATCGGCACCAGCAAAGTGTTGCGGTCAATCGCGCGCAGGAATTCTTCGGTCGGCACATGCAGGCCGTCGCGCGACTTCAGGATTTTCACTTTCGCGCCGTACTTTCGTTGCTCGAGATAGAAATAAAGTATCGAAGGGAATTCGAGGTCCACCATCACCACTTTGTTGCGGCGCTTGCTGAAGTCAAAGCATGAAGCGATGATGGCTTGCGTGAGCGTGACGTTCTGGTGAAGCGAAATCTCGCCCTGCCCCGCGCCAATCAACGCGCCGATGCGATCACCGACGCTGACTGCCATCTCCCACCAGCCTTCTTCC
The DNA here is from genome assembly GCA_963737185.1 of uncultured Acidobacteriota bacterium. Taxonomy (GTDB): domain Bacteria; phylum Acidobacteriota; class Terriglobia; order Acidiferrales; family UBA7541; genus DASTCZ01. The sequence goes on from CAVTRS010000024.1 coordinate 401,972, forward strand.
CACGCGCGCACGCCGCGCGTCGCCCAGGAATCCGCGTACTCGTGCAAGCGGTCATACACCGCGCGCGGCATCGCTCCCAGCGAATTGCTGATGAGATAGGTTGACTTGCTTAGAATCGGAAATTCTTCGCGCCACTTCAGTAGTTCGTCCATCGCGTCAGCTCCAATCAATTTGCACGAGGCGTGCCCGCTCCGCGCCACTGCGCCCACGCAACGTAACACAATGAGATAAACGCAAGCCAGGGCAGCCCGGCCTCAAGCGTGATGCGAAATCCCGGCACCCACCATGTGGAAACCAGCACGGCAATAAGCGCGGCGAGGCCGATGAGAGTGCTCCACGGCCCGCGTGGCGCAAATCGCACCGCCTCCGCCGGCGCGTGCCGCCGGAACGCGAGATGCGTCAACATGATCATGATCCACACGAAAAGCCCGCCGAAAAACGCCGCGCCGATCATATAGACGAACGCCGTTGCGCTGTAATACACGTTCAACAACAGCGCGAGTGCCATCCCCCCGCTTGAAACAAGGAGCGCCGCGAGCGGCACTCCCTCGTGTGTGAGTTTTCCGAACACGCGCGGCGCGTATCCTCCCCGTGAAAGTGAGAAGATCATCCGCGAAGTGAGATATAGATTGCAGTTCACGCTCGAAAGCGCCGCGGTGAGCACGACAATGTTCATCACAATCGCCGCCGCTGGAATTCCCGCCGCCTGAAACACAGTCACAAAGGGCGATTGCGTGAGTCCCACCTTATCCCAAGCAAGCACTCCGACAAGGATTGCGATCCCGCCGATGTAAAAGAGCGCAAGCCGCCCGAGCGTTTGCCGCAAGGCGCGTGGCACCGCCTGTTTTGGGTTGTCCGCTTCGCCCGCAGTCACGGACACAATTTCCGTGCCCAAATAACTAAAAATCGCCATCGTGATAGCGAGACCCACGCCGGTCCAACCGTGCGGCAGAAATCCGCCGTGGCCGGTGTAGTTTACGGTGCCAATCCGCGTAAACCCGATTCCGAATAACATTGCCGCGCCCAGCACAATAAAAAGGACAATGGCCACAACCTTTATTAACGCGAAGAAGTATTCGATCGTTCCGAAATTCGCCACGCTGAGCGCATTCACCCACACGATCATCACGGAAAAAACCACAATCCAGATCCACGAAGGCACGCCCGGCAACCACGTCTTGAAATAGATGGACACGGCGACAATCTCGCTCCCGATCGCCACCACTTGCGCGAGCCAGTAGGAATACCGGATCACAAAGCCCGCCCACGGATTCAAATAAATCTCCGCGTACACGCCAAACGATCCCGCCACTGGATGTGCCACGGCCATTTCCGCCAACGCCCACATCACCAGCAGCGCGATCACGGCGCCCACGGCGTAACTCAGGATCACTCCGGGCCCTGCCGCGCGCACGGAAAGCGCGCTACCAAGAAAAAGTCCTGTGCCGATCGCGCCGCCGAGCGCAATCATCGAAACCTGCCCCGATGTCAACTTCCGCTTCAGACCCGCTTCTTGATTTTCGACGGCGGCCGCCCGCAAGGCTTCGCTACCCGCGCTCGCCGCGCCAGGTTCGGTTGCGCCCGGATTTAAATTGGAGGAGGCCATGGCGGTTTGAGGGCCGCCATGCTAGCAGAATTGGCGCGCGGTCGCGCGCGATGGCTTTACTTGAATCGCTTCTTGAAGACCACGTCAACGCCAAACGTTCCGTTGTAATCGCGCAGCGCGATGATGCTCACATCCGGCCGCAGAAGATACTCCACCTGGATGACTTCCTCCTGCGCCCCGGTAACGTTTGTCACGTAAGTGATGGTGAGGTTGTGCCCAACCTGCTCCTCGATCGTCACGCGCGCCGCAGCGTTTTGCTCATTCCCGGTGCCCGCAAGGAACGGGTCCACGCGGAAGCGGCTGATGCCAAAAAGCTTTTCGAGCCGTCCGCCCAACTGGTTTGAAATTGCCTCGGAAAGAAGCGTCGTGGCTCCCATTTGCGGAGTCTGCTGCGCCGTCGAGCCGCGATATAGGTTTGACTCGGTAGCCTGGCCCAGCGCAAGCAAATTGATAATGTCGGACGACGGCAGCGGAGGGTCGGAGCGATAGTTCATCGTCAATTTGCTCGTCTGGCCGGAAATGTCCAGCGTCACCTCGTATTGATCCACCGTCGTCGTCATTTGAATGTTTAAGATCGGGTCGAGTCTAACCGGTGAGAAATCAATGTCCCCGCGCGAAAGTTTGTAACGGTTTCCTGCAAAATTCAGTTCACCATTCAGCAGTCCGATATGCCCGACGAGGATCGGATGTTCCCACGTCCCTCTCACGCGCAGATCTGCTTCGCTCTCGAAACTTGCGCCTGACCATTCCACTCGTGCATCCGGAGTAGATTTGGCTTGAACGTCAAATTGGAGATTACGTAGAAATGGAGAAGACGTAGCGGGCGCCGTCACCGCCTCCTTGCTCGCGATGAGTAGCGATGCGAGATCAAATCCTTGCGCCATCAGCAGGCGTTGCACGGTTACGTCCCCCGAAAGCGTGGCCGCTTGCATTCCGCCCGCGAAACGCAGTGTTCCCCCCGCGAGCCAGCTCATTCCGACGGGATACCGGATGCGCACATTGTTCGCGCGAGCGGAAATGTCGTAGTGCATCCCGGCAAATCCTTCCGTGTAAGTCACCGAGCCGCCAAGAAGCAATTCTCCACCGCCAATTTCCGTGCGCACGTTTTCAAACACCAGCCGGCTGGCGTCAAAAACAAACGCACCGGTAACGTTGCTGAGCCCCGCGGGAAAATCATCGTAGTTTGCGGAAGCGCTGGTGACTTCGACCCGCCCGTTAATTCGCGGCTTCGCGAACGTCCCTTGGATTGAAGCATTTATATTCGCCGCTCCCTGCACGTCGAGCCTCGGCACGAATCCCCCGATCAGCCTCAAATCAATTTTCCCGTCCAGGGCCAGTTGCACTGCCCGGTCACCCGTAAACCGCGCGAACCCGGAAATAGCCACATTTGTGTTTGTACCGCGGAAGCTCGATTGTTCGATTTGAACCTCATTCTTTTTGTAAGTCAGCCGCACGGGCCCTTCGTTCTCAAGCTTGATGTAGTCGAGGTCCAGGGAAAGTCGAGAAAGATTTGCGTCCATCGCAATCGAATCCGGCTGCAAAAGCGCGCCCGTTAGTTTGAGATGTCCGTCCATACTGCTGCGGCCTGTAAGCCCTTCAAGGTGCAGGCCCGCGCGAATTAATGGATCGGTCGTCATATCCTTTACATCCAGCTCGCCGTAGATCGGCAGGTTCCCGGCAAAGGCGAGTTCAAGGAAGCCGCTGAGCCGGTCCGCGGGCAGCGCGGAACTCAATTCGACCCGGACTTTTTTTCCGTCGGAATCAAGCTTTCCTTCGAAACTCCCCAGCACCTCCTGCCCGGCGCGAAAATCCACCAGACGTACCGTGCCCTGCGCAACCGGCGAAAGGATGGGACCGCTTCCGCGCAACTGGAAGCTCAGCGTTCCCCCGAGCGGGAGGCGGGGCGTCTGGATCCGGTGAATTCCATCGATGGGGATGACGGCGCCCGTCAAATCGAAATCTACGTTTGCATCCGCGAAACGGAACGCGAAATTTCCCGTCAGCAAACTGGGCGCTTGCTCTTTTCCAGTCGGAGTCAACCGAATTTCCGCGTTTGTAATTCGCACGCTCCCGTGATCAAGCGAAAATTCGCCGCGCGCCCGGTCAATCGGCCAGTCCCAGGCCTTCAGGTCTGCAAGATCGAAAAGCCCGCTCAATTGCGGGTTGTTGCGTGTTCCGCGTCCGTGAAATTGGCCCGAAAGCAACCCGTGCACGGGGTAGGTCCAGCCGAAAATTTCCTCAAGGCCATCGGTCGAAGTCCGCGCGAGGTCGGCATCGAGCCGCCATTCCGCGTTCGGCGTGAAACTCCAATCTTTCAATTCGAGCCAGAGCTCGATCTGCGCCGATGACCTGCCCTTTCGCGCCCGGGCGCGCGCAAATTGAAACTGCGCGGAGGAGTAAGTCATCTCTCCTTCCAGGTCGTCCCACAAAAGTTTGCCGTAACTCGATTGCAACCCGTGGACATGCCCCGCGAAAGTTGGATCCTGCAGCGGACCGGTAAGTTTTCCGCGCCACGTCGCGCGCCCCGCCACTCGCACCGGCTTCGCATTTTCTCCGCGCAACCGGTTAATGAAATCATCCCACGCGGTCAGGTCGTGATCGTCCAGCCCAATTTCGAGGTTGGAATCAACAGCACCCAGCGTGCCGGAAAATGTCACGCGGCTGGTCGGCGTGCTGATTTCACTTGGGCGTATCGTCACTTCGTTTCGGTCCATCACGTAGTCGTAATCCAGATGTGCGGCGGCGGGGATATTTCCGCCGGCGGATTCACCCCGCGGCGTCCAGTCGCATACGCCGGCGGATTCCAGATGTTTGAAATCTTCCGTCCACGTTGTGAGCGCGTCCACACTGACTCCGGCGTTCCAATGAAACGTCTCCACGGGAAAGCTGCGATTCGCCAGCGCCGCAAGCAGCGTCGCCAGATCCATATCCTTTCCATGAGATTCCGCCTGAAACTTCATTCCATGGAACGCAAGGTTCACGCGGCCCTGGATTGAACCGCCCAGCGCTTGTGCTTCAAAATCCGGCACGACCATTGTGTTTCGCGCGATTTGATAACTTCCTCGGCTTGCGATTCCCACGCTGTGGAACCACTCATACGGCAGCGCGATATCGTGCGCGGAGTAATGGCCGCCGGCCTGCCAATCCCCGTTTGCAAACTGGCCTTGCCCGGTAAAATCCACAAGTCCGCCGGGAGTTCGCGGCTTGCGGAGAATCGTGCGGATATCAGTCAGATTCAGCCAGCCGCGGTACCGATACTTCATCGTTGGACTCGCGAAATTTTCGATGTCCGCTTGCACGTCAATGCTTGAGTGCGGCAACTTAAGTTGCAATTGGTCTACGTGAAAGGCATTTCGCTCGACCGAGAATTTCAATGAAAGATCCGCGGCAAAGGGCACGTATCGGCTTGCGGTAAACGTAAAGTTTTGCCAAGCAAGTATTCCCGCGTACATCGGCGTCGTTCCATTCATTCCCCAATCCAACGCCAGAGAAAAATTGTCGCCTTTCGCTTCCAGTGGCGTGCGCAAATCGTTGTAAAGGATCGTGCCGTTGTCGAGTTCGAGATGGCGCACCGCAATTTCAAAGATCCGCTCCCGCAGCGGACTTTTACTCTCTGAAAGTTTCTTATGCTCCGGCAGGTTTGAGGTTCCATCCTTGCTAAATTGCACATGCACTTCCGGACGCGCGACCTTCAGCTCTCTCAACGAAAACTTCTTATTCCAGTAGGAATCAATCTGCAGCGAAACAATAATCGAATCGGCGTGAAAAAACGGTGGCGTGCCTGCCGGCTCGGCGCAGTGCAATGTCAATCCCTGAAGCTCGGCCCGCAACCCAAATTCTGAAAGATGCAACGCGTTCAAGTCCACCCGGCAACCTGTCACGTCCGCAAGTCGTTGGACTGCGGCATCCCGCGCAATTCCATCGAACCACCCGAGCGAAAGCGCCGCGAAAAATCCGCCTATCGCGGCAGGAGCCAGCATCGCTAGTCCCAGCGTCAGCTTGGCACCGAACCGCAGCAAGCGCAGCTTGCGTTTTGGTGTTGGCGTTGCGTTCATTCCTGCGAACTCCCTTTTGGCAGCTCCGCGGACTTGCCGTCCATTGGAGCAATCACCTCAATTTTCAATCGCGCCCGGCTTTCCGTGAGCCACTGTTCTGCGCGCGCCGTAATTTCTCTTTGCACCAGCACTTCGCGGATTTGCTCGCGTACGGAGTCAATCGGCGGGGCCGTCTGGCCTCGTGCCGCCATCTGCGGCGCGAATTCATCCGCGTAATACTTCTCTTCCGAGGCCGCATCTACCTGTGCCGCGTGGCGAAACTTGTAATCCAGATATCGGCTGAAGAGAATCTCGCGTCCAAGGATTCTTCTTACCGCCGCCACGGATAGCCCGTCCGCTTTCAACTTCGCCTGAAATTCCTGCTCGCCTCCCAGGTTTTTTTCCGTTTGTTGCAACGCAGCGGTGATGTCTTCTTCGGAGGGCTGTGCGAATTGCGCGGATTTCGCTTCATGCTCGATGATCCACTGGTCTATCAACTCGTTCAGTCTTCTGGATTCAGGCTCAACTGGCCCGCCAAACAGCCGCTGAGAGGCGCCCAGTTCGCCCAAATCACTCTGAAGCAGGACGTCGCCTTCCACCCGCGCGACGATGCGATCCACCACCTGTTGCGCGCGCGCGGACGGATCGCTCGCTCCCAGCGCGGCAAAAAGCGCCAGGATGAGGCAACCCCTCAGAGCGAAATTGTTTTTTGAACTGCGCATCAGAAAACGTCTCCCAAATTGAAAAAGAACTGGAAATGGGGAATCTGATTCAGCTGCGTTCCGCTCGCGCTGCAGCCCGGAGTGCCGATCGTGCATGCGGTAATGAATTGCGGCGGGTTCAGCTGGTAAGCCAGATCGACGCGCACCGGACCGATCGGGGTCGCATACCGGAACCCAAAGCCAACCGTGTGCGAAAAATAGGAAAGCTCGCCGGTCTCTTGCGAGATTGGTGACGGCGTCGTCCTGAATGTAATTGTTCCTAATCGGCTAAATACATTTCCAGCATCATAAAAAATGGCCCCGCCGAGTTTCGAGCCCAGCTTGGGCAGTCGCATCGGGAACCGCAACTCCTGGTTGAACAAAAGTAGCGCCTGTCCCCCTACGGGGTATCCCGTTACCGGATCGCGCGGCCCGGCTTCATTCAATCCAAATCCGCGCAATGACGCGTCGCCGCCGGCAAAGAATCGCTCGGGCAACGGGATCTCCGTCGATAGCGTGCTTCCGATCGTTTGCTGCCATCCGAATCGCGTGGCCCGCGCAAATACCAGTTTGGACCCCAATCGATGGAATGACGAATTTTCAAAGTAAATCCGCGTGAAGCTCGCGGACGAACCAATCGGCTTTAAAGCCAGTGAAAAATCCAGACTGTTGAATCCTCCTTGGGTCGCGTCCGCCGGATTGTCGCGGCGGTCGCGCACCCAGGAAGATCCGATTTCGGAGACAAGCGTGGGCTGGCTGAAAAGTGGAATCTGTTCCGGTGCAATGTGCAACGAATTGGGATCCACAAGAACTTTGCGATAGGTATACCTGTATAGGATCGAAGTTGCCTTGGAGATCTTCTGCGCGAGTTGCACGCTGCCTTCATATCGTGTGGAAGTAAACGTGGTGACGTCGCGCGACTTGTCCGCAAACAGGGTCGCCTGAAAACTGAACGCCGGCTTGTTGAAAACATTCGCCAGCGTGTAACTCGCCAGCGCGCGCCCTTGCAGCAGGCTTGCTCGCACCTTGAATGAAAGCGTGTCCCCACGCCCGGTGAGATTCTCCTTGGCGAATTCCAGCGTGATCCGCGGACTTGCCTCAAGCTCTTCCGCTTGCGGCCCCGAGCCTGCTCCTCCCAGCCGCTGCACTTCAATTCCCAATCCATACGCAAGCGTGTACCGCTTCGCCTCTTCGACGAGCACCTCCACAGCCTTGTTCGGGTCCGCGCCATCTGGATTTTGTTCCGCCACAGTGACGCGGCTGAAGACATTCAAGTTATAAAGCAGCCGCTGCGTTTCGATTACGTCGCCTTCACGCAATGGCTGGCCCGGCTCTACTTGGACCTCACGCGCAATCACGCCGAGCCGCGTATGCTCGTATCCGCCAAGATAGACCTTCGTGACGTGAATCTGCGTTCCTTCCTTGATCGAATAGGTCAGCCCAATGCGTGGATGATTTCCCGCGGCCTCCAACTGTTCCACATTCACGGTGAATTGGGCGTCCGGAAACCCCTCGTTGTAATAAAGGGCCAGGATATTGTCGCGGTCCGAAGTGACGTTGACATTGGAATATGGTTGGCCAGCCGCCGAGCTGATTACTCGCAGGAGCTGCCCCTCTTTCATTGTGTGCGTGCCTTCAAGCGTGAGCTTGCCGACAAGCGTCTGTTGCCCTTCTTCCACGCGAAAATGTACGAACAGATTGTTTTCTTTGCCGTGGTAGTCGCGGTCGATTTGCGTTGTAACGTTCGCCTGCATGAATCCGTTCGCAAGGTATAGATCGCGAATCGTCTCGGCGTCGGTATCGAGGATCCGCTGGCTGAATCGCCCGGGGGACGCGTAAGCCGCCGGCTGAATGGACAGCCGCTCCCGCAGCATCTCCTTGTCAAAGTATTTATTTCCTTCAAAGCTCAAGCCCATCAGTCTCTGCTGCGGCCCACGGTTCACGTTGTAAGTGATCACCCGTTCGGGTGTTTCCTTGGCTTCTTTGCCCGTGCGTTGCGCTTCTGTGACCGTGTACTCCACCGACACTTGGAAATAGCCCTGCCGCTCGAAGTAGTCCCGCAATTCACGCCGCCCCTCCAACAGCAGGTCCGGATCTACGGCTCCCTCCGCATAAATCGGCACACGTTTTTTCAGTTCTTTGTCTGGGATTTTCGCGCCGGTGATTTCCACCCGTACGCGTGCGCCCGCCACCACTTCCAGCTCGAGCGGGACGGTATTTGCCGCGGCATCGTAATTTCCTCGATGCAATGTTGCCCGTGCGCCAAGGTAGTCCTGCTTAATCAGGTAGCTGCGCAATCGGTCCGTTGCCTTTTGCAATTTTTGCGAATTGAACTCTTCGCCCGGCTTAAGCTTCGCCCGTTCCAATAGCATGTCGTTCGCAATAGGCGACGTATTCTGCAGCGCAATCGCGCCTGTCCGCGCTCGCTGCCCGGGCGTAACATGAAAAATCAGGCTCATCTGATGTGTTGCCGGATCAGGTTGGCGCTCCACTTGCACCTTCGCTTCATACAGACCGTCTTCGCGCAACGCATCATCAAGCCGCGCAAGCGCGTCCTTCAAGTCGCTTTCGCGGAATGGCTCACCCGCGTTTAGGCGCAGCGCCACGATTGCCTTTGATTCGCTCGGTGGCTCCTTCAGTCCTTCAATCCGCAACACGCTGATATACAAGTTCCGTTGCGCGACAAAATCCACACGAATCCCGCCGGACACGTCTTGAATCTCTTCGCGAAGGTCCGCGTAATTCCCGGATGCATAAAGCTTTCGCAGGCTTGCTCTGGCGGCTTCGGAATCGTAAGGATGGCCGGCGCCAAGGGGCAGACCAGTAGGGTTCTGCTCAATCAGCTCGCCGGATTCCGTCACAACGCGCACTTCCGCCACCGGCTGTCCCTCCCATTTCGCGATTTGCTCCGCGCTCGCGTCGGATTGCTGCTGTGCAAGCGCACCCGCGGTCACGGGGGCTTGCGCGCGCAGCGCGGTTGCCGCCAGCAATGCCGTAGCAGCAACAAATCCTATTGAAAGGGTCAAACGACGCTTGAATTCCATAATGGAGCGAAAAAGACAGGTTAGCACACGCAATTCCGGCGGTTGCCGGACATCGGCCCAACGTGTTCCTTTCTTACCCTGTGCGGCCATGCGGGCGGGAGCGCGCCGGATTCGAGGGAAAATACTTTCAGAGCTATCATAGACCTTGCGGGGTTTGCGCCACACCCCGCTCTTAAACAAAATGGACTCCAGTTTACAAAATCGGTACTCGCGCCAGATTCTTTTCGCCGGCATCGGTGAAGAAGGCCAGCGCCGCCTGCTGGCTTCGCGCGGAGTGCTCGTCGGTTGTGGCGCGCTCGGCACGGCGCTTGCGAATCTCCTGGTCCGCGCCGGAATCGGATCGCTCCGAATCATTGACCGCGACTTTGTCGAACCATCGAACCTGCAGCGTCAAACTCTCTTCGACGAATCCGACGCCCGCGACGCACTCCCCAAAGCCGTCGCCGCGGAGCGCCGCTTGCGCGCCATCAACGGCAGCGTGCGCATCGAAGGCGTTGTTGCCGATCTGACTTCACGGAACGCCGAAGAATTGCTCGCGGGTCATGACATCCTTCTCGACGGCACCGACAATTTCGAGACGCGCTTTCTTCTCAATGACGCCGCCGTAAAGCTCGGCATCCCTTGGATCTACGCCGCCGTCGTCGGCAGCTACGGCGTCACGATGACGATTCGCCCCGGCGCGACCGCCTGCCTCGCTTGTCTCCTCGGCGCAAATGCGGACGGCACTTCAGCAGACGGCAACACTCAATCCCCAATCGCGCCTCGCGCCGATGAAACCTGCGACACCGTCGGCGTACTCAACTCGATTGCCGGCGTCATCGCCTCGATTGAAGCCGCTGAAGCCACAAAGCTCCTCGTCAGAGCGCATACGAATGAAGATGCAAGGCTCGTCTCATTCGATGTCTGGTCGGGCCGTTATCAATCCATCCGCATCGAACGTAACCCCGCCTGCACCGTTTGCTCCGCCGGCGAATTCCGCCATCTAGAAGGGCAAGCCCAGCCCCACGTCACCATGTGCGGCCGCGATTCCGTGCAAATCCACGAAGGCAGCCGTAGCCTCGACCTCATCACCCTCAGCCGCCGCCTCGCGGCCGTAGCCTCCGATGTCCGCCACAATGATTTTCTTCTGCGCTTCCGCGTCCCGCCGCATGATGTCACCGTCTTCGCCGATGGACGCGCCATTATCAAGGGCACGCGCGATCCCGCTGTTGCGCGCTCTCTTTACGCGCGCTATCTCGGCTCTTGACCCGTATCTCTGGGGAAAAGTTTATGAATTGAAATGGATCAGGCTTGCCGCAAGGCCGTTCGACCCGGCGGCACGCGCTGCGCCGCGCGGTCCAAACTCTCTCGCAGATTCATCAGCGTTAGAAATGTACTCAGCACCCGCGCCTTCAGTTCATCAGCCATGTGCAGCCCGCTTGTGGAGACCCGCGCCAGAAGCTCGCCCTGCGCCGCGATGAACTCCATAATTTCTACTTGCCGCTCGTGACTCGCCTTCCCCATCACCGTCTCGCGGCGCAAATCGGCGCAGGTTTGCTCCAATTGAAGTGTGAAATGAAGCAGGCAAATCCCCTGCGAATTCATTTGCGAGGGCACACTTAACTTGCAGCCGGCGATTCGGCAGGCCGTACTCATCTGGCGATGTCACCCCAATTCGTATCGATTGATTCTTCCACTGGGGCGGTAGGAAATCCACAGTACTCCAGTACCTGTTTCTCAATCAGCCATGATTGGTTTGCGCTTGTGGCTAATAAAGGAATTGCCCAACTTATTTCGCGCCCGGCACGTACACACGGTCCGGCGCCAGAATTTCCACATTCCTTGTTTCCACCACAATCTTCAACCGCGAGTAGTCCGCTTTTTTGCCCGCCTTCGCCGCGAACGTCAGGATGTACTGTTGGCCGAGGTCCCGGCTGATGTCTTGCAAGTATGGCTGGAGCGTAACGGGTGACGTAAATCCGTCAAAGTAGGCATTTCCGCCCGTATCTCTTGCCAGTCGGGCAAGGCTGCCCTGCGCGTTGTCCAGAAGACGGGAATCTTCGGGTTCCCCACCGCCGCCGCGCGCGAAAATAGCGTAGAAAGTTACTCCCGCTTGTTGCGCATGGTCGACCAATCGGTCCAGGGATATATTCCTGTCCGGATCCGTATCTGAGCCGCCGTAACTGAGGTCCTGGCCGTCGCTGATTAGCACCACCGCCTTCCGGTTTCTTGATTCCGGCCATTTCTTGATCAAATCTTGTCCCGCGTCGTAAATCCCTGTATTTCCGCCGCGCGTTGCATCGGGAATCCGGAGCGCCCCTAACGCCTTTTGATGGTCCGTTGTCAGTTCCTGCTCGATCCGCGCCGCTCCAAAATCCGCGTACGCGATTCCCTCCCGCGTACTCGCGGGTTGTGCTCGCAGAAAGTCCCGTAACTCGTCCCACCGGTTTGAGATATTGCTCCCGAGCTTGTCATCCACCAGCACGATCAGGTCGACTGCCGTCCCGCTCCCGGTTGCCGGCGCCCACGAAATCACACGCCGTACATTTCCGTCCTGCCGGACCACTACGTCCGATTGCGGGATCAGCGGCGGCGTCTTGCCGCCTTTTTGCGTGGCCGTCACCGTCACCGAAATTGTCGGCCCGTCCTGTTGCGCCGTTTGTTGTGCCGCGCTCTGTTCCAGCGCAGCCAACCCTAAACACAGTACCGCCGTTCCCAGTAGCATCATTCGGAAATAATTTCGCATGAGGACCTCTTTTGGGAGGAGTGAAAGGAAAGCCTCTCAATTAATTGGACGCTTGTGCGAGTACCCCAGTTGCATGTCAGGGCGTTTCTTCCGAGGCTCAATGCCCCGCTTCAATGCTTGTTAACGGGTCCTGAAGATGATGTCTCCGCGGGCAACTCCCTATGCGCCGACCACTCCTCCCACGAGCCGTCGTACAGCCGCGCATCGATTCCCAGGTACCGCGCCGCGAAATAGACCGCGCTCGCCTGCTGTCCGATGTGACAGTAAGTGATGATTCGGTCCCCGGGTTTCACACCCGCCGCCTGGAAAAGTTTCGCGAGTTCCGCCGGCGATTTAAATTTCCCCGTGGAATCCGCGAGCGTGGTGAAGGGGATGCTCGTCGCGCCGGGAATGTGTCCGCGCCTCTGGTCGTTTGGTTGCGTCTGTCCGGTATAGAACTCCGTGTTACGCGCATCGATAATCACTACGCCGGGGTGGTGCACGCTTGCCTTCACGTCGTTCAAATTCGTAATCACATCTTTTTGCTCGCACGTTGTGACCGTTCCGGGCGTCACCGCCCGGACCTCTTTCGTCACCGGCCGCCCCTCTTTCGTCCACACCGGAAATCCTCCGTCGAGTATCGATGTGTGCGGCCCAAGCCCCATCGCATCGAGCGTCAGATAGATCCGGGCCGTTGGCGAAAACCAATCCTTCGTTTCGTAAAGCACGATGTGCGAATTGTTTGTTACGCCCAGCTTTCCGAAGACCGCCGCCAGATCCGCCATCGGCGGCATTTCAACGGACAATCCGGTCGGCCCCTTCATCAGGTGCGTGTCCATGTATTCAAGAAACAGCGAACCCGGAATGTGGCCTGCGCCGTACTCGCTCTTTTCCCCCACCGCCAGCACGACAACATTGGGATCTTTCATGTGTTCCGCAAGCCATGCCGTGGACACCAGCATCGTGCTCCCGTCTCCATGCCCTCCGCAGGCCGCGGGAGTCGCTTTCGCAGGAACGGCGCCTGCCGCCATCACAACCGCCACCATCATTACTCCGGTCCACTTCGCTACTTTGCGCATTTTCGCAACTCCTCTTTCGAATCAAATCTTACTCAGAATCTGATGTGGATCCTCACCAGAGCATTTGCGCCGCCGCACTCTATTCGGTCCGTAGCGCCGATGAAAATCGGGTGTCGCAGCCATAAGACGAATCGACGCCTGCGACTGCTTCTGAACCAGGATCTGTCGGCAATTGGCTATTTACGAAGAATAATCCGAACGCGCCTCTAAGTTTTTATTTTCAATTGTTTAGAGGCGTAAGTGCAAAGCACAGATTGGCCTAAAACTTCGTTCCAAAGCTCAGGAAATTGCACATCCAGGCGAACCAGAATAGCGCAATGCAGCCCAGCGCCGTCACTGCGTCGCCGATCTTTGTCCATACCCATCGTCCCTGAATTTTCGACGACATCCCTGCATTCAGAATCACTCCTGCCACACCCACCACTCCGATCCACCCGGCGATATGCAGCAGATTCAGCCACCAATCCAGACTCCGATTCGTATGTCCCGGGCCCAGCGAATTCAGATATCCGTTCCAGGCCCACGCAACTCCAAGCAGATACACGCTCACGGCGCGCACCATTCCGCGCCAGAATCGCGCGCCCTTGCTCGACTCGAGCTTCCTTTCATAGTGGCTTCGTAAGATCGCGCCAACGGGCCACGCCAGCACCGTCAACCCCAGCGCAATCAAGGCGAAATTCCTCAGCCAGGTCACAAAAATAGTGCTTTCCGTGAACGGCACTTGCTGGTATCCGGTCGCTGCGCCGGATGTAAATATGTCGAACCGTCCGTTTGCGTTTCGTATGAACGCGAGTTTGTTCTCGCTCCCCTCGTCACGGTAAACAAGCGGCCCAATCTCCCTCCACCGCCGCGGTTCTCCATTTGCGCCGTGCGATCCGGCAGCCACAATCGTCCCATCCGGCTGCGCCACAAACTGCAACTCCCCCATCATCGCGCCGAGTTTCTCGATCGTCGTCTCGCCGCGTCGGCTCGTGATGTAATTTCCGCTCACGGTCTGCGCATCCTCTTTTGCGCTCGCCACCGCCGGCGGCAGTGGGGGCATCGGCGGAAAATAGCGGTCGATAAATCTCCGGAACAGCACCGACCGAACGTCCACATCTCCGCGCCCAGCGCTGTTCACCGAAATAAATAGCCCCACATTTTCATCGAGAAACAAGTGAAGATGGCTGTGGAACCAGCGCGTATCTCCTCCGTGCCCGATGATCGTGTGCCCGTTCGCATTTTCCTGAAAGAACGCCAGCGCCATTCCATTCAAGTCCGGCGCCGGCCCGAACGCACGCGTGTGCATAAGACGCGCTGTTTCCGGCTTCAGAATTTGCGTGTCGCCGTATTTTCCATCCTGCAGGTGCGCGATCATGAAGTGCGCGATGTCTCCCGCGGAAACGGCCATGCTCCCCGCCGGCGGCCCGTTGACAAATTCATACGGCATCGCCGGGCCCGACCCCAGCGCGTATCCACTCGACATCAGCGGCTGCAGATTTGCCGGCAGCGGCTGCACGAACGACGCATGCGTCATCCCCAGCGGCGCGTAAATATGGTTCGCGATGTAATCTTCGAATTTCTCGCCGGAGACGCGCTGCACAATGTATCCCGCAAGCGTCATCGCATAATTGGAATAAGCAGGCATCGTCCCCGGCGGAAAAATCCGAGTGGGAAGATGTGCCGGCAAATCCTCTTGCAGCGGCTCGAGGTCCGCCGCGCTCGGCACAAACAAATCCTTGTCCCACTCCTCGAATCCAGCCGTGTGCGTCATGATTCGCCGCAGCGTCACCGGCTGTCCGAACGCCGGCGGTATCTCGAAATCAATGTACCGGTTCACGTCCGCATCCAGGTCCAGCTTTCCCTGCTCCACGAGCTGCATCACCGCCGTGCACGTAAAAAGCTTTGATACCGATCCCGGTCTGAACATCGTCTCGTCCACTGAAATGGGTTTCTTCGTTTTCACATCGGCATATCCATATCCTTTGCCGAACAGCACCTTCCCGTCCTTCACGATGATCACCACGCCGCCGGCAACGTCATTGTGTTCGAGGAACGCGGGTATCAGCCCGTCGAAGAAAACTTCTACATCCGCCGCGGTTAGCTCCGGCGGCTTATTCGTTGGTGCAGGCACTTGTGCGGTAGAAGGCGGCGCAGTCATCGCCGTTTTTTGTCCGCGCGACAACTCTGGCGCCATCAAGATCAGCGCACACGCCAGAAAGATTGCCGCGAGACGCATCATTTGTAATCCACGAATTCCTTGGAGGGCATGCTTCGAAGTCATCTCGCGCCGCCTTTCACACTCCCTGGCGGCGGATTCTACATCAATATCCCGCAATGCAGGCCTTTTCGCCTTCCGTATTGAGGGGCTGTATCCCGCCCGGTTTCTCCATTCTCGCCCCTGTGCTTAAGTGAACAGACTCCCCATTTCGCGGCCGCTATCATGCCTGTGCTGGTTGAAGCAAACAGACCGCGTGCTGGCCAATCGATTTTCGCTTTGGTGGGCCACTCGGGTTCAGCCACAATTTTCCATGTGCCGCGGACCTGACCGCAAGGTCGCCTCCTGCGTTGCGAGAATTTCTTTTTGTGCTCCGAACTCTAAATCCCGGCGAAAGCAATCTGCGCAAAGGACAATGGCTCCTTGCTCCATTGATCATTTCTGCCGGCATCATTGGCTTCTCGCTTCCTCTCGCAAGTCAGCATTCGCCCCCTCGCGCGGATTCGTCGCCGCAAATCAAAATCGCTGTGAACCTTGTTCTGCTCCCTGTAAATGTCGCGGACGCGCGCGGATCCTTTGTTCCCGGCCTCAACCGCGATGACTTTCGCGTGCTTGAAGATGGCCAGCCCCAAAAGATCACCGTATTCGAGGAGGGAGACACTCCCGTAACCGTTGGCCTTGTTGTTGACCACAGCAAGAGCATGGGCTCCAAGCTCCCGGGTGTCGCCACCGCGGTCTTATCCTTCGCGCACTCCAGTAATCCCCAGGACGAAATGTTCGTCGTCGATTTCAATGACGATGTTTCCATTGAACTCATGGGTGGGAAATCTTTTTCAAACAACGCAAGTGACCTCGAGCCGGCCCTCTCTGCCGTCACCGCACGCGGGCAAACCGCCCTCTACGACGCAGTGAGCGAGGGGCTCATTCACCTCCAATCCGGCCACCAGGCGAAAAAGGCCCTCATTATCATCAGCGACGGCGGCGACAATGCCAGCCATCTTAAATATTCACAGGTGCTGGCGCAGGCCCGCCAATCGCAGGTGGCCATCTATTCCATCCTTTTATTGAGCGCTTCCGGCGACGAGGAAGAAAACCCCGGAATCCTCCGCAGCCTTTGCAAGGATACGGGCGGTATCGCTTACATCCCCGGCCCGCGCGAATCCATTGCCGACGCTTCCAAAGCAATCGCCCGCGATCTTCGCGAGCAATACACGATTGGCTATGTCTCGATGCAAAGCGGCGACGCCAGTTCATATCGAAAGATCGTCGTGAAAGTTGACGCGCCCGGCCATGGCAGGCTCCACGTGCGAACCCGGCCCGGTTACTCGCCTGCAGCCGTTAAGCCGCCTGTAGCTCAGCCGGTGTCCCTCAATCCCCTTCATCAATGATCGGCGAATCGAATGGCGAAATGAATTCACAAGCCAATCCGCGATCTCAGCCAACGAATGCGCCGGTTCCAGTCGTCCCAAAACCTCGTGTCTCTTCGACGCGCAAGAATCTCCTCCGCGGCGCCTGCTACTTTTTGCTCGCCTTCGGCATTCTCGATCTCGCCTACGCGGGTTTTGTCTACGCCGGCTCATACGCATATCAGACTCAGGAGACGCGGAAATTTGAACAGGCCGCCGCGCTCCCCAATCCGGGGCCGCGCGTCTTCATGGATGGTGATGTAATCGGCGAAATGCAGGTGCCCCGTCTGGGTCTCGCCGTAATGGTTGTCGAGGGCGATTCGCGTGCCAACCTGCGCCGTGCCGTCGCTCACATTTCAAATTCGCCGTTGCCCGGCGAATTGGGCAACGTTGCCTTCGCCGGTCATCGCGACACTTTTTTCCGTCCCCTGCGAAATATTCTCGTGGGCGATGAAATCACTTTCAAGACTCCGGCGCACACCTTTGCGTATCTCGTGGAATCAGTCAATGTTGTCGCGCCGGATGATCTTCAGGTATTGGATCCGACAACCGGCCACGACTTGACCTTGGTCACCTGCTATCCTTTCTACTATGTCGGACCGGCGCCGAAGCGTTTCATCGTCCGCGCCCGCGAAGTTGACGGCTCCGTGCAGGACCCGCGGGTGGCGCATTAAAAGCATGTCGTTCTTCGCGAGATTCTCCGCGCTCGTGCTGATTGTTTCCTTATCATTGGGCTTTCCGCCTCAAAGCGCGGCCTACTCCGTCCTTTCGCATGAAGCCATTATTGATAGCGCATGGGACACCACGATTCTCCCCCTGCTCTTAAAGCGTTTTCCCGGCGCAACGAAGGAACAACTCAAGGAAGCGCACGGCTACGCCTACGGCGGCGCGATCATTCAGGATTTGGGTTACTATCCCCACGGAAATAAATTTTTCAGTGACCTGACGCACTACGTACGAAGCGGCGATTTTGTTGTCGCCCTCCTTCGTGATTCCAAGGACCTTGACGGCTACGCCTTTGCTCTAGGCGCGCTCGCTCATTACGCTGCCGACAACAACGGCCATCGCGATGGCACGAATCGCGCCGTCCCCATGCTCTTTCCCAAGTTGAAAGCGAAATTCGGAGACTCCGTCAACTACGAACAAGCTCCGCTTGAACACGTTCAAACGGAATTTGGTTTCGATGTTGTGGAAGTAGCGCAGGGACGTTACGCTCCCGAGAGCTATCACGATTTCATCGGGTTTGGCGTTTCCGTCCCTCTGCTCGAACAGGCTTTCCAGGAAACCTATGGCCTGGATCTCAAGAGCGTTTTTGCAGATGAGGACAAAACGCTCGAATCTTACCGCTATGCCGTCAGCACTCTTCTCCCCAAAGCAACGCGCATTGCTTGGAACCTGAAAAAAGACGAAATTCAAAAAGACCAGCCCGGCATGACCAAACGCAAGTTTCTCTACAATCTTTCGCGCTCAAGTTATGAAAAGAACTGGGGGAATAAATACGTGCCGCCCACCGCGGGCGAAAGGTTTCTCGCCTTTATTTCCAGGTTTCTACCGAAGATCGGGCCGTTAAAAGCACTCGCTCTTCCCGCACCTACACCGGCGACGGAAAAGATCTTCGAGGCCAGTTTCAATTCAACTCTGGACCGTTACCGCGCCTTTCTCGGAGAGGTCGGCGAAAACAAACTGGTTCTGCCCAACGATAATTTTGATACCGGCGATGCAACCGGCCCGGGAGTTTATTTCCTCAACGACAATGCGCATGCGGAATTGCTCGACGCCCTCGCGAAGCAGAACTTCACCGGCGTTTCACCGGATCTTCGCGCTGAAATAGTGGAATTTTACGGGCATCCCAACGCTCCCTATTCCACGAAGAACGACCCAAAGGCGTGGGCAAAAGTTCAAGCGCAACTCGAGCAACTGAAGAACACCCCGCAGCCGCAGACAGCTTCAAGCACCACGCCTTCGTCAAATTAGTCCGCCGAATCTTATCGAGCCACCGAAAACGTGAAGTACTGGCTTTGCGCCATTCCGTAGTTGTCCACAAACAATTCGGCTTTCACCAGTAGCGGCGTAATCACCTGTTCATGCACCAATTGTCCGTTAGAAATAACATTCGGCCCCATCGGCACATTCAGGTCCGCCGTGGGAATGAACTGTGTGATTGTGTAATTCGTATAGTCGTTGTTTTGAATCGCAAACGTCCCCGTTGCGATGGCCGCGTTTCCCGCGATGTCCGCCAGGCTCGGGATTGTTGCGCCCACCGGCTGCCCATTCGTGTACCAAAAATATAGAACGATACAGCGCCGCATGGCCGGCGTAACCTCGCAGCGTATATTCAATTTGCGCGTTCAGCCCGGGCGTCGTACCTCCCACAATCACCAGACTCGTAAGCTGCACATTTGCTTCAAGCGTCTGGGTCGGCTCGCTCGCCGAATAAAATGGCAGGATGACGTACGCCTCCTTCGCCACCGATGGAAACAGACTGTAGTCCACATACCCGAACCCACTCGTGCCCCAGCCTGTTCCCCAGGAATTAATTAATTTGAACGCGTGCTGCGTGTCGTTGTAACCGACCACCACCATCGAGTGGCTGCCCACCACCGGCCCCGACGTTGTCCAATTCTGATTCGCCCCCAAATTCATGAACGCGTTATCAATATTCATGGCCACGATCACCGGCATCTGCGCGGCCAGGTGCGCTTTGACCGTGTTCAAATCCGTCGTTATCGTGCGATACCCGCTGATCTTAAATTGCGCCGCCAGTTGAACCGTTGTCGCGGTTGGCTGCCCCGCGCACGCTTGATCCGTGTACGGCATCATCGCCAACGTTGCCGCGCCTTCGGCATTCAGAAGGTTCAGGGCGGATGGAATCGTGATCCCCGCGCCGCAATTTCCCTTAGCGATTTGGTTGTAAATAAATGCGGGGCTGAATTGGGCCGCCGGTACGCCTACGTTCCAGTCTCCCTTCAGCAATACGCGCTGGAGATACGTCCGCGCCGCATACGCCGTTGACCACCCAACGCATGAATCCTGGCTTCCCTGGTCCCCAACCGGAGGCATGTTTGCCGATAAATCCACCGCGGGAGGCAGGGTCCGCGTTAAAGGGGTTGGGTTCACCGCGATGGACTTGTACACGCCCGCTTCCGTCAACGCTACTCCGAGCCGCTTCGGAAAATTCTGCGCGGGCGTTTGCCGCGCCGGCACAACGGCCAAACCAAGCGCCACCAACGAAAGCGTCAGCGTTCTGCGAAAGTATTTCAAATGCGTCCGTGGTTTCATCGATCCTCCAACGCGGTTTTTGACGGCCGTTGCGGAACCTGAAATTTGCTGTCAACGCGTTATGGAAACCATGCGCATTTCCATTTCGCGAAGCGAAATCGGCTCAAAGGCAGGCCGCTTTCGCCACAGATATGATTGCCATTCGGGGGAAAAATGAATGCCGGGACTCTACTCCAGGTTGCTGATTGCCTTCAATCCGTTTTTTCAAACTCGAACCATTTGCCGCCGTCCTCGCCTTCGGGGGACTTGTTTCGCGCGCCCGTCACGTTCGGCCAATGAATCCATTCCAAAATACGCGTTGATTTCTTTTCTTATCCCCGGTTGGTGATAGAATCCCGCCACTTTCAAGACTCGGAGGCCGCGGGCACCGCAAACATGGCCCACGACGTTTTTATCAGCCATTCCGCCAAGGACAAGGCGACCGGCGACGCCGTCTGCGCCATGCTCGAATCCAATGGCATCCGCTGCTGGATCGCTCCCCGTGACGTCACTCCCGGCATGGAGTGGAGCGAGTGCATCATCGACGCCATCGAAGAATGTCGCATCATGGTTCTCGTCTTCACTACCAATGCGAATGATTCGTCGCAGATTCGCCGCGAAGTCGAGCGCGCCGTCAACCATGGCGTCGCCATCCTTCCGTTGCGCGTCGAGGACGTCGCCCCAGGCAAAGCGCTCGAGTATTTTATCGGTAACGTTCACTGGCTCGATGCGTTGTCGCCGCCCTTGGAAAATCATCTCAAGAATCTCGCCGGCACTGTCAATATGTTGTTGGCGCGAATGCCATCGCACGAAGCGGGGCGGTCTTCGCCGTCAGTGCAGCCGGTTCTATCTGCGCCACCAAGACCGGAGGCAGCCGCTCCAACGTTCATCGCCGCGCCGCCAATTGCCGTCGCACCGCCTCCCGAAATTCCCTCGCCGCCTGTCGTGAGGGAAGTCCGAATACCCGTGTGGCGGCGCCTGTGGTTTCGCGCGGCGTCGGCCGCGGCGGTGTTGCTGATTGTCTCGCTCGCGATATTCCTCTATTTGAATAGAACCGCCCCGCCGCCACTGATGCAGCCAGACCAAACGTCGAACATTGGCCCACGGCCTGATAGGGCCGAAGAGAAGAAGTCCGCGAACCTGCCGCAACCTCAGCATATTCGCGAAGAGATCGGGCAGGCCGATGGGAAGACGCTTGCGGATCGGCAAAAGCCGCTGGAAGACCGCCCGCACTCCGACCAACCCGTTGCTCTTTCACCTATTGCGCCAGATGCCAAATCGACCATGAATGCGGAAGTGGTCTCGAATTGGACCAATCAAGAACTCTCCTCCGTGATGAAAGCGGCAAATGCAGGCGATGCCAAGGCGCAAGCTGAGATCGGAAGTCGCTATTTTCACGGCCGTAATGGAGTGGATAAAGACTATTTGCAATCACTCACATGGTTCCGCAAGTCGGCGGAACTAGGCTACGCGGGCGGCCAGAACGGCTTGGGAGTTTTGTACGATACGGGCCTGGGCGTCCCGCAGGACTATGCGCAGGCAATTAGCTGGTATCGCAAAGCGGCTGATCAAGGTTTTGCAGCCAGCCAGAATAATCTTGGAATTCTCAATGACACTGGCCGCGGCGTGCCGCAGGATTACGCGCAGGCGATTGCATGGTACCGCAAGGCAGCAGATCAAGGTTACGCAGCTGCCGAAACCAATCTCGGTAATCACTACCGGGCTGGTCAAGGTGTGCCGCAGGATTTTTCGCAGGCGGTTGTATGGTATCGCAAGGCAGCAGATCAAGGGAATCCGGCTGGGCAAAATGTCCTCGGTATTCTTTACCAGAACGGACAAGGTGTGCCGCAGGATATAACACAGGCGTTAACTTGGTACCACAAGTCAGCGGATCAGGGTTTTGCAGCCGCGCAGAACAATCTCGGCATTCTGTATGACACGGGCCGCGGCGTGCCGCAGGATTACGCGCAGGCAGTTACTTGGTACCGCAAAGCAGCCGATCAAGGTTACGCAGCTGCCGAGACCAACCTCGCGAACCACTATCGGAATGGCCAAGGTGTTCAGCAGGATCTCGCGCAGGCGCTATCCTGGTATCGCAAGGCTGCGGATCATGGAAGCGCGCCAGGGCAAAACATGCTCGGCATTTATTACCAAACCGGCCAGGGCGTGCCGCAGGATTATGCGCAAGCGATGACATTGTACCGCAAGGCTGCGGATCAGGGTTTCGCGCCTGCGGATTACAACATAGGTCTTCTCCATGCCAATGGCCAGGGCGTGCCGAAGGATCTCGCCCAGGCGATGGCTTGGTTTCGCAAAGCAGCGGATCAAGGTAACCAATCTGGCGAAGTCGCGCTGGCCAATCTTTATCTGAATGGCCAGGGCGTGCCGCAGGATTATGCTCAAGCGCTTGTTTGGTATCGCAAGGCGGCAGATCAAGGCGACGCAGGTGGCCAGAACGGCGTTGGACTTCTTTATGAGACAGGCCACGGCGTTTCACAGGATCAAGCGCAGGCAGTTGAATGGTATCGCAAGGCCGCAGAGCAGGGTTACGCGCCTGCACAGAACAATCTCGGTATCCACTATCGGACTGGCCAGGGCGTCCAGCAGGATTTTTCGCAGGCGCTTGCTTGGTTTCGCAAGTCGGCGGATCAAGGCAACCTCGGTGGGCAGAACTTAATCGGAATTCTCTACCAGAATGGCCAGGGCGTACCGCAGGATTTTGCGCAGGCCATGGCTTGGTTTCACAAAGCAGCGGATCGCGGGTTCCCGCCTGCTCAATTCAATACTGGACTTCTGTATCTGAATGGCCAGGGTGTGCCCAAGGATTTGGATCAGGCACGCAGTTGGTTCCAGAAGGCGGCGGATCAGGGAAACGAAGACGCCAGGAAGCAGTTAGCTGCTCTTGGCGGACGGCGTTGAATCCTTCGTGAGAGCCTTCAGCGGGTTAAAGCATCGCACGGATAGTCCGTCGCCTCCCGGTTCGAAATGAATTCTGTGGCGTGGGCAATCTTTATCTCCTGCACCCGCCCCTTCCATTCCAGATGACCTTGATCGCCGCTTTGTGTTGAATCAATTTATTTTTCGGGACTCACGTTTCATACCGTTGCGCGCTGTGTGTATCCGATGACTCTTATCGGGTCGCGCTTACAGAAAAGGCGTCGGATGCCGCTAAACTGTGTTATAAACACACAACCATGAGTAAGGTACGTCGGTCAAAAGCGCTTGGGAGTTCCCTGAAAATCTGGACCCTCTTCTAGTACACGGCTCTGGATGTAATTCCTGCGGCCGCCGCGGGAATCGAATGAGGTGATGATTGCGCGCAATGTGTAGCCGTGTGGCTGTCTTGACCGCACTCCTCGCCGTCAATCTTTCCATCGCTGAATCCGCGCGTGCTTTCAATCAAGCCCCCGTCCAATCTTCTGGTGAGGCCGGGCAACTGGGCGCTCAACTTGCCAATCAAGCCGGCGCGCAACTTGCGCAACTAACAGGAACCGCGGCCGCGGCCGTTTTGCAATCCAGCTCTCAGGATCAATCCCAATCCAAGCCGCCGGACACTACTGCGCCCGTCCAGCCCGGTCAGACAGGCACGTATGTCCCGGGCCAGCAAACCAATCGCATCCTGGGCGTCATGCCGAATTACCGCGCGGTCAGCGCCAATACCCAACTCCCTCCTCTTTCTGTGAAGGGGAAATTTGTCATGGCCTCCAAGGATAGCCTCGACTACACATCATTTCTTTTCGTTGGCTTGCTCTCAGGCGTCCGCATGGCCTTACGGCAGGAGCCTTCATTTGGCGACGGTATGGATGCTTACGGCAAGTATGCTTGGAGGTCGACGGCCGACCAGGACATCGGAAATTATTTTACGGAAGCCATCATGCCCTCGATTTTGCATGAGGATCCGCACTATTACACTTTGGGACGCGGCCGTGCTATGCACCGCGTGGCCTACTCCTTTTCTCGCATCCTCATTACGAAGACTGATGCCGGCGGCACGCGATTCAATTATTCCGAAGTCATCGGAAATGGCTTTGCTGCGGGCATCGCAAACCTTTATTACCCTGCGCAGGACCGCAGTTTAAAAACGACGGGTGTGAATTGGGCCGAGCAATTGATTTCCGATGGCCTCGCCAACGTCCTCAAGGAATTCTGGCCGGATATCCGCGACCTCATCCATCACAGGAAACCGCCGCAGCCGTAACCACTGCCTTTTGGTTTCTCCACGCGGTCCGCCTAATCCCGAATCCCGACTTGTGCTAAAATGCCGTCGCAATTCCAGGGTTCCTCTTTTCTATTACCCCGAGCCCCCGGGGCGGGCAAGGGACGCAGTCCCCAAAGGATGTTGGCGCGGCGGCACCCGAATTCCAAATCGATCGAGGCAATCTCATGTCTGGGCATTCCAAGTGGGCGACAATCAAGCACAAGAAGGCGGCGACCGACGCCAAGCGTGGACGCACTTTCACCCGTCTAATCCGTGAAATCACCATGGCCGCTCGCGGAGGCACTGATCCCAATTCAAACGCACGCCTTCGCACCGCCATCGCCAGCGCCAAGGCCGAGAACATGCCCGGCGACAATATCGACCGCGCTATCTTGCGCGGCTCGGGCCAGCTCGAAGGCACTGTGCTCGAGGAAATCACCTTTGAAGGTTACGGCCCCGGCGGCGTCGCGCTTCTGGTCCAGGTGGTCACCGACGGCCGCAACCGCACCGTCAGCGAAATTCGGCATGCCTTTGGCAAACACGGCGGCAACCTCGCCGAGGCCGGCGCCGTCGGCTGGCTTTTTCAGCGCAAAGGCGAAATCTCCGTCTCCAAGGAAAAGGCCAGTGAAGATAAATTGATGGCCATCGTCCTCGATGCAGGCGGTGAAGATCTGGTTGACGATGGCTCCATGTGGAGCGTGCTCACCCCGCCCGAATCCTTTGAAGCCGTGCGCGACGCTATCGTGAAGGCGGGCATCACACCCGATTCCGCCGAAATCGGCATGGTCCCCAAGAGCTTCATCAAGCTGACCGGCTCGCAGGCCCAGCAGATGCTGCGTCTCATGGAAGCCATCGAAGAGCAGGACGACGTCCAGCACGTCTACTCAAACTTCGATATCGACGAAAAGGAAATTCAGTCCGCCGTCGCCGGCTAATTCGCAAATAAGAGCTGTCATCCTGCGCAAGCGAATGGCTCTCATCCTCCGCAACTGAGATGTTGTCATCCTGAGCGGAGAGCCGATGCACTTCATCGGCTCGGAGAGAAGGATCCGCTCAGATTTCACGCTGCATTCCACTACGAAGGAAGTTTTTCTCTCAATTAAAAAAAACGCCCCCCATTGCTTCCACGAAGCCGACTTGTAAGCCCTACCTTCTGCCCCGCGATCAGCCATCTCACTTGGGGTCTCCTCTCCCCGGAGTTCCCCCGATTCTCAACACATTCGCAAATAACACTTCCCCGCGCCGCCGCGCCGCCGTAAACTTCACGCGGTATCCATGAAATCGCCATCCGCCAACGGCGCCAAATTTGTCCTTCGAGTCCTCGGCATTGACCCCGCCGCTGCGGGAGCCACCGGCTATGCCGTGATCGACGCGCGCGGCCCCGCGTGCGCCGCCGTACACTACGGCGCAATCCCCGCCGCACGAAAGGCTGCTGCGGACATACCCATGCGCTTGAAGCAAATCCATCTTTGCATCGCCCAACTCATTGAGGAGTATTCGCCGGATGGTCTCGCACTCGAATCCATTTTCTCTGCTCTCAACGTAAATACGGCTCTGCGCCTCGCGGAAGTCCGTGGAGTAATCCTGCTCGCCGCTGCCGAGCGCGGACTCCCGGTGCGCAGTTACTCGCCGCGCGAAGTAAAAGCCGCGGTGACTGGCTACGGCCAAGCGGACAAGTTGCAAATTCAGCAAATGGTCCGCGCGCTGCTCTCTCTAAAGGAATTGCCACAGCCCGCCGATGCCGCCGACGCGCTGGCCGTTGCACTTTGCCACATCCAGACGGCGCGGAATGAAGCCCGGTTTGGCGTGGCCGTGCGCCTCCTCGCGGCGCCGAGGTCGTCGCGGCGCAGTTCACTCCGAGGCAACCCCGTGGGGCTTCCCCGCGCTCTTTCTGTACGGTGATCTCCTTGCGCCAGAACTCGTCCAAAATAATTTCTGTTTGCGGCATCCTGCTCGCGCTGTCCGCGGTGGCGCGCCTTCGCGCGGCGGGAGACGCCGTCGTAAGCTTTCAAAAAATCTTCAAGGGCAGCGTCCCGGAATTCGTCGAAATCCGCATCGCCCAATCCGGAAAATGCACCTACGATATCCGCCAGCTCAGTGAAACATCCGTGCCCGAGGAATTTGAGGTTTCACGCCCGCTGCGCGACAAAATTTTCTCGCTGGCCGCCGAGCTTAATTATTTCAAAGATCAAGACCTCGACACCCACCGCAAGATCGCCAACCTCGGTGAAAAGACGCTTCGCTACGAAAAAGACGGCCAATCGAGCGAAACAAAATTCAATTACACCGTCAACAATGAGGGCGCCCAGCTCGTCCAGATTTTTGAGGGGCTCGCGCGCCAGCAGGACCACCTCCAAACCCTGCGCCGCACCCTGAAATACGACCGCCTCGGCGTGAATGACGCGCTCATGAACCTCCAGGAGGATTTCGACAATAAGCTTTTGCCGGAGCCCGAAGTGCTCTTACCCGTCCTCGAGCAAATCGGAAACGACTCCCGTGTTGTGGAAATCGCGCGGACGCGCGCCCGCGCCATCGCCGCCAGAATCCGCGGAGCGAAGTAGTAGATTCTTTGGGGCGAACAACCCTTCCCACTTTCCCGATGCATGACCCCATCCTTGGGTTCATCTGCCGAAAGGCCTGGCCTGAAGCGAAGCTGAAGTTTGTAAGTCCTCACTTACAAAATGCTTGACACAGCCCCCCTTCGGGGGCACTATTCGCAAAGAAACCGCAACCCCGCGCGGCTGCAAGGCATCTATTAAGTCAGGGGCCGTCCCCCCGGGAGGTCCACATGAAACGCGCCCAGCTGGCCATCAGAACTCTCGCCGTACTCCTCGTTTGCGGATTTCTCACGCTTGCCGTTCTCCCTTCCGTGCGGGCGCAGGACAATCAAGTGGTTCCGGATTTGACCGCCGATCTCTCAAATATGCGCGTTGCGCGCCTCAGCTTCGTCGTGGGAGATGTGCAATTCCAGCCGGGGCAAGAGGATTGGCAAGTCGCCACGGTGAACCTTCCGATTCAAGAAGGGTACAAGCTCGCCACAGGCAACGGCCGCGCGGAAATTGAATTTGAGAGCGGCCTGATCGTGCGCCTCGCGGATAATTCCGAGCTGGATTTCACGCAGCTCGGTCTGCTCAATGGCGGCCGCATCACGCAGCTCACTGTGGTGGAAGGGTCCGTGATTGTTTCAGCCGCCCTGAATCCCAACGATGCGCTTTCCATCACCGCCTCGAATCTTCAAGTCGGAGTTACCCACATCACCCGTTTCCGCGTGGACACCACGCAGGGCGATAGCTGGGTGACGGTGATGAAGGGCGATGTCTCCGTCAGTTCTGCCGCGGGCGATTCCCGCGTCACCTTGGGCCACACGCTTCACATCAGCGGCGCGAACCCGGATCAGATCAATGTGGATAAGGCCGCGGACCCCGATGATTTCGATCGCTGGGCCGCCGACCGCGATGGCGTCCTCCAGCAGGAAAACTCGCAAGCCATGCAGGCCGTTCAAGCCTCCGTCGCGAGCGACCTCGATTACATAAATTACAATTCTGGCCTCGCCGATCTCTATGGCTACGGCAATTTCGTCAACATCGCGGGCTACGGCACGTGCTGGCAGCCGTACGGAATTTCCACTCTTTGGATGCCTTTCTGGCGCGGTGAAATGGTTTTCGTTCCCGGCTTTGGCTGGACTTGGATCAGTAATGAGCCGTGGGGTTGGCTCCCGTATCACACCGGCCGGTGGTTCTATGCTGGCGGACGCGGCTGGTTCTGGCAGCCCGGCCCCGCGCGCAACTGGAATCCCGCGCCCGTGAATTGGGTGCGCGTCAACAATCAACTTGGATGGACGCCGCGCGGCGTCACGGCCCCCATCGGCCCCGCTGGCATACCTTGGTTTGTTACCGCCAACCCAGCCAAATCCGGAGAGTATCGACCGGCCCAACGGTTGTATGCAGCGCCGGCGGAAATCGCAATTGGCGCGCCGCCAGCCGCTCCGCCATCAGCCGCTCGGTCTTTTCAATCTGGATCGGCCGCTCCGGGATCGTCGCGCCAACACGGGCAGAATTTTGGCGTGAATGGACCCGCGCGAGGCCCCATTCATCTCAATCCGGAAACAAACACGTATGAAAATGACAATCCGCCGGTCAGGCCTGTGAGGACCATTGCGGCCGATGAATTGGCGAGAGCCGGCCAGCAATATTCGCCCGCGGACACGCTTGACTCCGGCGCTCAGACAGCATTGCCGCGGCAACCATCCGGCCAGGGTACGCCCGCGCCACCGCCGCAGCATTCATCTCCACCGCCCGCGCAACGTTCTTCACCGCCGTCGGCGCCGCATTCATCTTCGCCTCCCGCATCGCACGGCGGCGGCTCGTCGCATCACTGAGGAAATCCGCACATTGCGCATAGAAGTGAAGCGGCCTGCGTCTCTAGCACAGGCCGCTTTGATTAATTGAAGATCATTCCCGCGTAGCCAACCACTGAATCGCGCGCTTCCTTTGCCTCTTCGCCGGATACTTCCGCGCGAATTGCATCAAACGATGTCGCGTGGCGCACAAGCTCCGCGCGCGTCGCGCCAAGTTTCCGCGCGGCGGTCAGCGCCGCGACGGCCGGCCCAACTCCGCACATCGTGATGCCTTCGCGCCGCACCGCGTCATAAAGTCCCCGCGGATCGAGCGCCAGCATCGCGTCAATCGCAAAGCGATCCTTCGCGCGCGTCACGTCATCCGGCTCTGTGATGGTTCAGGTCCGAGCTTGCCATCAGCAGCACGCGCTCTCTCGCGGCGGGAATCACGCGCGCCAACGCCTCGCCCAGCGCGGCCAGCTTTTCAAAATTCAATGTTCCAATCGCAATCGGCACGAATGAAAACTTTCCCGCGAGCACTTGCAGAAACGGCACCTCCACTTCAATCGAATGTTCACGGCGGTGCGCGACATCGTCTTCTTTCAACAGCGGGCACGCCGCCATCAGCGCGCGCGCAAGCGCGGCGTCAATCGGCGCGAGGCCCAGCGGCGTCTGCCACGCGCCATCGGACTGGATCGCCATCTCCGCGCCGGGCGGCCGATGGCGCGGCCCAAGGATAATCACGCGCAGCGGAATCGCATGCGGAGGCGCGGCAAGACGCGCGAACACCGCGCCCGCAACTCCGCCGGAATACATGTAGCCCGCGTGCGGAACGAGGCACGCGATCGCCGCCGCTCTCTCCACGCCCACCTTCGCGTTCGCTTGCGGCGATTCCGTCGTGTCAGTTTCCGCGCTCGTTGTTGCTTCTGAGAAGGAAACGAGGCGGCGCACGAATTTTTCCAATTCGCGCGCGTCCGCGGGATAGAAGCGTCCGGCGACGGCTGGCTGGCGAATCATTTTAGGGAGGCGGCGCTCCGGAGAAATTGCTGGCCGAATTGCTGAAAATATTTCCGCGTATGGTCTGCAGCTGTTATTGCGACGACGTCGTTGGCGTCGTCTGCGGCTTCTTGTGTTTGGAAGGCTTGCCGCGCAACCTCAGCGCGACGGTCGTGCCTTCCAAATAATCCACGGTGAGCTTGTCGCCGTACTGAAATCCGCCCGCGGTAAGAACTTTGATCATCAGGTTGCGCAACGGCGAATAAGAAAACGTCATTTCATCCCGCGGATTATTCGGGTTGCGCAAAATGATCGCGGCGCCGTTCGCGGTAACCACGGTGCCGTGGTAGCGCATCATCCGCGGCTGCGGCGCAGGAGTCTGCGGCGCGGCCAGCGCGGCGCTGCTGGAAACAACGACACCCGCGGCGATCACGCAAACGAGCGCGACGGCCATCAAGGCGGCGATTGCGATGCGTGCTTTGGTGTTTGTGTTCATCAATGTCTCGTCACTAGCCACTAGTCACTAGTCACTAACCACTCGCCACTCACCACTCTGTTTTCTATTCCTCGCCCGTCAGCGTAATCTTCAGCGACTTCAGGAACCGCACATCCTGCGCCGTCAAATCGAATTTCGGTTCTTCGGGCGCGTCGTCCAGCGCTTCGGCATCCACCTGGATCTGCAGCGATTCCAGAAATCGGCGGTCGTTGTGTGTCAGCTTTGTGGCGCCGGCGCTCGATTCGCGCCGCGCGAGGCCGATGGTGGCGTCCAGCTTCAGCACAATGTCATATCCCGCCGAGCGCACGTTGCCGATGGCCACATTTATCTTTTCCGACTCCGCCACCGAGTCGTTAATCGCGTGCCCAAGTTCACGCAACAGTTGCCGCAAGTGATCGTCAAGTTGCAAGGCCGGCCTCCCATCGCACCCACTCCGGAAATTGTAGGTCTACGCCGCGCGCCTGACAAGCCTGTGCCTTGGTACAGAGTGACGCGATGGATACATGGAGTACCGCAAGCAAAGTCCTTTCATCTTGTGTAGGGCGTGGCCTTTAGGCCCCCCGTCTTTAATTCACGAATAAACATGCCGGCCTGTAGCCCGCGTTCCCCCGAACGCGGGGATTTTTTCCGGCGACGAACCCCGGGTTCAGGGGAACCCGGGCTACACAATTCTGCCGGCCTAAAGGTCCGGCGCTACAGGTGCGCACCGCTTGGTGGTACCGTAATCCCAAATGCAGCGGGCCAAAACCGACGCGGAATGGAGAATCGCTCTGGGCCACAATCCCGACCGGCTGTCTCCCGAAACCGAAGGCAGGTCGTGTGACCGCTGCCGCAAAGAAAGGTCTTCGCACTTCCGCAAGCACGACGATCCCGAGGCGCAATCCTTCTGGCTCTGCCAGCGCTGCGTAGAAAAAGTCGATCTTTTTTGGTGAGCACTTGGCCACAGCCACACTAGGTGGCCTGCAAGAACAATGTAGCGCCACCCTTGAGGGTGGCAGCTTTGTCTGCGTCAAAAAGGCATGCCACCCTGAAGGATGGCGCTACAAAGGCTTTCACGATTCCTCCTCCGGTGGTTTTTTCTTGAGCGCCCTGATCGCTTCCATCGCCTGGTGGGTGAAGCCGAACCATTGTCCCTGACCTTCAGAGCCGATGATTTCGTGTTTCACGCCCTCGCAACTATTGAGAAGCAGGGATCCAATGTAAGCGAGCGTGGATGCATGGCGAATTGGAAGACGATTCCTTGCGGTCAACTGAAAGAGTTTGCCCATTACGCGATTGACGGCGATGGTCGTGCTGAGCATGGGCGGCGTTCCGCTGAGAAGTTCTTCGGCGATTTCCTCGGCATCGCGAAGCTGGCGCTCTTCGGTGCCGTGCTTGAAGCAGAGACCTTTTGTGCCGCCGCGAGATTCGGCGGACCTGAGGGCGAGGGCGCGGCACTGGCGTCCGAGGGCATCGGTGTGGGTGCAGCGATTTCCTTCGTCGGGAATGCCCGTTCTGTGCTTTTTAGTTCTAGATTCATTGTCGGACGAAATAGTTTTTTGAGGCATTTGAAGCTCCTTTGATTGAAGTTGGAACTGCGGTGGCCGAATGTTGAAGGTTGGAGTTGAGGCTTGAGGGAAGCTTGAGGATCCTCAAGGCATGGGTTGAGGATGGGCTGAAGACGAAGGTGGGGGTGGCACCCCCCATGAAATCGTAAGAGTGTGATTCTAAAGGAGTTACAGCGACGATGTCCGTTAAGAGTATGATTCTTAAGGACTTACGGTGTTTAGCTTGTAGTATACTAGGCATATTAAAATCAGCGAGTTACAGTGGCTAGTGTCTAGTGGCTTGCAAGAGTGTGATTCTAATGGACTTAAAGTCGTTTAGAATCATACTCTTACGGGAGGCCGTGGATACAGGCGATTCTCACTCTCGGCAGGGGCGACTTTTTCCCATTTTGGGAATGGCATTCGAATGGGTCGTCGCAGTCTGCAAAGCAGATTACCATAGGGTCATAATGAATGTCAAGGGTTTTTTAGGGGCTAGGGCTTCGGGAACGGTAGGTTTAATTGGGCGGAGGAATCTCTGCTCTCATTAACTAGAATTACTTCGACGGCCTTTTCTCTGTACCATATCTCGAATTCTAAATCTGGATTGCGAAATGTTATCCGGGTGGGACCCCGAAGTCTGTCGGGTACTGAGGGAATAAGGGGGATGATAATTCTGTCTCGTCGTGTTTTAAGTCGACTACCCGCGGCGACTATCGCTTGGTAAGAATCTCGAGCCTCCTTAATGCCGCCCGAATCAAAAAGTCCGTCGCCGGCACGCACGCCGAGTAGAGGTATATCTTCTGTTTGAACCAAAATCAACCCCTTGCCGAACCCCCCTGCGTTTCTTCGTTTTTTCGCTGCGAGTTGTTCTAGTTTTCTGAGAGATCCTCCGCCAATTTTACTAAGAGCTATCAGGACTTCAAGCACGTCAGCCATTTCTTCTTGCAAGGATTCGGGTGAGGCAGCTGAGAGTACCTCCATGGCCTCTTCCACAAGCTTAGCCTTGAGTACGTCCTTGAGTTCGCCTTCCGGAAGGCTCATTGCCACTACTTTCTCTCCTTGCGTCTGAATACGAATTGGAATCTTGTCGCGGACAAGTTTGGCAAATCTTCGACGCGTGCCTTTGCGTCTTATGGGATCGACACAGGCTACATGGGCTCCTGTCCGATTTAACACGTAGTAGGTATGTGCGAGTGGGCTTCCTTCGAGGTCGAGTTTCAGTCCTCTGGATGCAACTACCGCTCCAAGCTTCTCGAGGAATGCCTTGTCTCTCAAATGCGGGCCGTCGGGTTTCAAGACGACTGAGGAGATTGGCTCTGTCTGGCTCTTGAGAAGCTCTATGTCCGAATCGTTGCGGATGAAGAAGGGCCTGCTCAGGAAATATTGGCCAATCGCTGATTCAACTTGGGTGACTTCACTTTCGTTTGTGTATCGCCAAGGAATAATCTCCGGAAGTCCGGAAGAATTCGGAATGCGCGCGAACCACATGATAACGACAGGTTTCTTAAGGCGTGTCGCGAGATCTCGACTAAATCTGGCGATCTCCAAAACGAACGGTTTGCCGATCGATGGCTTCCAATCCCATGGCGGAGCGAGGGGCATTTCCTTCCACGAGTTATCGGGGAGGACCGCGAGAAAGCTTGGCTTATGTCTGACACGGCTGGCGATTACGGTGTTATTTCGCGTTTCGACTTCAAACGAATCATGGGAACAAAACTCTAGGCCATCGGGAAGACCCCAAAGGGCGTCAACATTTACGCGCGTGCCCCTGGGCGTAGCCATCGAGAATGCGGAGGCATGAGCAGGTATAAATCGATGCGCAATGAAACAAACGTGATGCGGCTTGATCCCCGCATCTGTCAATTCCCTAGCCGTCTCGCGTAGAAATCGTAGTGCGGACTCAGCTGAAGATAGACCATCCGTTCTCTTAGCAAGAAATGTTGTCTCTCCTGAAATATCAGTGCGAATTACCAGCGGAGAGCTAACTAGTCGCTTCAAATCCTCCTTTAGTCCAGGTAAGTCCGCTTTTTTTGCCAATTTGCGAATCTTGGCTGCCCCACTTAGGACATAAAGAGCGGTAGTGGGGCGGCCCATTTCGCGAAAGACCTCGGCGCATTTTAGTTTTTGCCAACGGGCCGCGTCTGTCTTCGTAAATGCCCTGAATTGTTTGAGCTTGCCTACCTGAGATTGAGTCGCGGGTGCGGTCGTTTCGGGTGATTCACCCTTAGACTCAGGGGCGATATCGCTTTGAACTAGCCATAGGCGCATTCCGTCCCACACCCATTCGAGGTGTCGACGCTCCTTTTTTTCGTAAAAATATTTCCCGACTGATCGTAGGTGATCGAACAGGGTTTTTCGATCGGAACAAAAAAGTTCCTCGCGCGGTGCGAGTGGGGCCTTTTCGACGCGCCATCTTCGAACATGGGGGGCGCTTTCTTTGCCCAGTTGCGTGGAGGAATCTATTTCGCATATCCATCCGCGCGATTTTTCCGAGACGCGGCGCTCGTTCGATAGGTGGCCGGAAAGGACGGGTGCACAGAAAAGTTGGACGATTAATCCAATTGGAGGTGATATGGAAGTGGCGGGGGCGCTTTCAAAGATCTCCTTTGCAGCTGACATTATAGCTTCGACCGTTCCGTCTGACCGGACGCTCTTGTGAGTCCCTCTTTGACTCAGGCCTTCGATTTCCGCATTTGACCTCACGATCAAAGGAATGGCTTGTGGGTGTGATCCGAATTGGCCCACTTCCGTCTCAATGCGATGCTTCTCGGCAGGCGTCAAGAGGTCAATAGGAGCCGCTGATCGGATCGGTCTTTGCTTAAGCCATTGAAGATGGAGTGTGTGCGGGATTATGAAATAAGGAGGCACCCAGGCAGGTGGAAGCTCGATTAGCCCGTCCAACTTCCCACCGGAAGGCAGTTCTTCCAACAGAGGTTTGATCGAATCCGGTGTCATAAAGGGAGGTGTATTCTTTACTCGCGTTTAGTGCGGGAGTCGTGTTGCTTATGCGTAGGTCCGAAAAGTGTTTGGGCGAGCTCGGCGAGTTTTGCAAGGGCGTTATCTGAGAAGAAACCGACGAGGAATCCGAAAGCAGTCGCGCGTGCGCCGGTGGAGACTATACTTGGATCGAAAACGCCAAAAGATTCTACGGCGAGAACCATAGCAAACGAAACCCCTCCGGATATTATGGGAGTGAAGTATCGCCAAAGCCGTCTGTCCTGATGCCAGAGTTGTTTCGCTACAGAGTGGTAAAGCCATTTCATCGCAAAAATTATGCCACCGAGGATTCCGCTTGTGGCTGCAAGAGTATGTCGTGAAAAAGGTGCGGCCTCCTGCTCAGAAAGTCTAAGCCATTTCTGTGGGAGGCCCAACCATGTCAAGAACATTAGGGTTGCAACAATTGCGAGCGCACCCGCTAGATAAAGCGACTCGGCTCTGATACATCTACGCGCCTCATCGTTGTATTTTGAGTGCCAGTCTCCGACTCGTCGGCCGTCTGTGTAGTCTTCCGGAGCGAACCCTGGGTCGACGGGTTCTTCAGATCCGCCATCTCCGATCTGATTCATGGCAGTACAGGAGCTAGCGTTTGCAACGTGAGTTGGACATTCGAAAGTTGTGGATAGGCCGCGTAATCGAATTCATCCGGGTTTCCAATTTCGGTTGCGATTGCACGACGGAACAACTGCCTCACTCCGGTAGGAGGGGTGCACCAATAAATTCTTCCATTTGGGTCTTGGATCAACCCGTAACCTACACCAGAGTTGAATAGATTCTTGGCGCTCGAAAGGTCAGGTAGGCTATTCCACGTTGTGGCAGGAAATTGGGCGTTTACCGCATCCCTCAAGGAAAAACTTAGCGGAGCGACGTGCATATGGAGGTGGTCGATTCCGCAACCCAACGGTGAGCCAGCACGGCTCGGCCCATGTTCAAAGATGGTTGGTTCGCAAAAAGTAGACCGGAGCATTCTCCGTGCAACTTCCAGGCAGTCTTTTAGTTCTCTCGACTCATCCTCGGTGACTGCGCCGCTGCATAGAGCGTGCCTCTTCGACACGACCAACAGCCAGCCAGGAATTAAGGCACCACGCGTGGGAGCGATGAAATAGCGATCGGATTCGTAAAGAGTCGTGTCCCACAATGCCTTGGGGGCACTAGAGGACGGACTCTCGCAGAAGCAGCACAATGCTTTGCGGTCACCCATCGGCTTAAGTCTACCTTTCTGTGATTTTCGTAACAATACTAGCCGTTGAGATGTTTGTCAAAAAACGCAGAGGGTAGGGGCCTTTGTCCTTCCTCCGGCAGTGTGCCAGCGCGGCGCGCATGCCGTCAATAGGAGCCCGTGATGCAAGGAGTGCTTCGGCGTGGAGGGTGGCCCTCCTTCGCCGCTCCTTCGCAATGATGCTGCCGAGGGCAGGCCCCCCCCTGCGCTGAAGCTTCGGAGGGCGGGCCCGCCTGCGCTGAAGCTTCGGAGGGCAGGCCCGGCTGTGCTAAAGCTTCGGAGGGCGGGCCGAGGCTGCGGAGGGTGCAGGGGGAAGGACAGTGGCTAGTGGCGAGTGGACGAGAACCAGTGGCTGGTGGCTGGCGGTTGGTGGCTAGTAGGAGAGCGGGGCAAAGGCGAAAGACGAAAAGCGGATTCCTCGGCTCCGCTCGGAATGACAAATTGAAGAGAAGGACAAAAAGCAGATCCCTCGGGGGTCGGGATGACAACGTAAGAAAGGAGGATGACGGCAGAAAAAGAAAGGGGCGCAGCGTTCTTTGAAGTGCCGCGAGGCTGCGACGTCTCTAAGTCGCCGCGGGGCTCCAGATCTTACATTGAGCGCGTCGGGGCTGCAGCGAATCGCACCCCGGCCGCGAAGACAAACGGGGACCCCGACGGCAAAGACGAGCCTCTTTTGAAGTGCCGCGGGGCTCCAGTCCGCCGCGGCGGACACCCCGGCCGCGAAGACAAACGCGGACCCCGGCGGCAAAGACGAGCCTCTTTTGAAGTGCCGCGGGGCTCCAGTCCGCCGCGGCGGACACCCCGTCGGCAAAGACGAGCCTCTTTTGAAGTGCCGCGGGGCTCCAGCGAACCGGACCCCGGCGGCAAAGACGACATCGGGACGAACATGGGGCACCCCGAACAATAAAAAAAGGGGCGCAGCGAGCAGCGCCCCTACGAAAGACAAATTCGGGCCGCAATGGAAACCAAATTCACCCGCCGAATTTCCAGGTGGATAGCTTGCTCTTGCGGATGCGCCAGAAATAGAAAATTGCGGCAGCGGCGGCGGCCAGCGCGATGCAAGCGAACGCCAGCATGACGGGGTGGTGGCCGATGTCGCGGAAGAGCCGGATGATTTTGCGACCGTAACGTTCGCCGAGGTAGGCGAGGATCATGTAACGCGTGGCGCGGCCGAGCGCGAGCGCCGCAACGAATTTTTTCACCGGATATTGCATGGCGCCCGCCGCGAGCAGAAACGGTACGAACGGGAAGGGCGGCGGAATTACCGCGGGGACGGCGATTGAGGCGAAACCGTACCGCTCGAAGATGTCGCAGACTTCGTCCACTTTCTTGCGCGAGAATTTGTGCTCGAGCGCGGCCCGGCCTCCCTTGCGCGCGATGCGGTAGGTGAGGAAGCCGCCGATCACCGAGCCGATTGTGGCCATCGCGGCGTAGTAAAGCCACAGGTCCGCGGTGCGCGCGGAGAGGAGGATGGTGGCGATGTCCATGCTGCCGGGAAGCGGGATGATGGAGTTGTCGAGGAGCGCGAGGGGAATCAGGCCGACGCCGCCGAGATGGAAGATGTAGCGGCGAAAGGTGCGCCAGGTGGGGAGAAGCGCTGCGATTGCGCGGCTGAACGCGTGGGGGAAGATGAGCACGCGGCTAGTTTAGCCTGAAACGCGCGAGCCTTCGCGGGAGGCTAGGATCATTGTGCGCGGCCTGCCTGCTCCTGCCTGACCAGACCGACAGGCAAGAGCAGGCTGGCGCGCTGCGCTCCGGGCGGACGATGGCGAGTGAGCGCGCTACGGGGATGAAGTTCTCCAAATTATTTTCCGAGAACTTTTTCGACCTGGCCGATTTTCTTGACGATCTTGCCGCCAATTTTTTCGCCGGCGCCTTCGGCTTCGAGGTCTTGGTTGTTCGTCGCGCGGCCGACCTGTTCCTTGATGCTGCCCTTCACTTCATGGAACCTGCCCCTGGCTTTGTGATTGGTGCTTGGCTTCATGGTGGTTCTCCTTTGGGTAGCACGCGTGGCGTCATCTGTGCGCCGCGCGTGCGGACGATTTGCCGTCAATGTGACCGCGTTTGCGGACGCGATGAAATGAGTGTTGATCGGACGCTATTGGATGCGAACGTTAGAAATGCACCCAGCCGACGAGATACATGATCACGAGAACGACTAAGACGGTGCCGACGACGCCGAGTCCGCCGCCGCGGCCCCAGCGGTTGTAACCGTAATAGCCGCCGCCTCCGCCGAAAACCAGCAACAAGATAATGATGAGCAATAACATTGACATTTTCCTTTCCGTTGATGAAGCGAACTAATTTCTCGTACAAAAAAATTTGCCGCGCGCTAATTCACGCGGTCGGGCAAAGTCACGGCGTCCTCTTCCACGGCGAGGATCAGATTCTTCCGGAGGCTCATTTCCCAGCCGGGATCGATGCGGACACGGACGTCAGCGAGCGATTCACCGACGATTCGGCACTGTATGGGAACGTGCGTGTTGCGAATGACCACGAGCAACACCACGGGCTTGTCGATCCAGAGGGAATACGCGGACGAAGCTTCGTGCGCGGGCGAAATGTGATGCGTTGGGTTGGTGCTCATGGCGGCAGCCCTCTCGATGCGCGGAACCATCCGCGAATCGGCTTCTGGCAATCTGCGAGGTGAGTTTTAGCGCGGATGAAGAAAGTGGTCTGTTCAATACAGGACACATTTGAAATTGGGGCCGGAGGCGCGCGTCATTTGCGCGCCATGGACAAGCGATGGATGCGAGGGGAACCGACCCTATTTTTTCTTGCCGACGGTGCCTTCGGATTTCTGGTGGGCGGCCTCGGAAAATTTGTACGCCTTAGCGGAATGTTCCATGGCCTGGCGGGAGAATTCGTGGCCGGTCTGGTGGTCACCCTTCTCGTGATTCGAGGCAGCAACGCGGTGCGCGTGCGCGGCGAGGTCGTGGAACTCAGCTGCTCTGATGTGCGCGTCTCTTGGCATGATGTTTTCTCCTGGACGATCCACTTGATTATGGCTCGACAGGCGCTTGCAGCTCAACAGGCGTGTCTTGCGCCGCCCCGGCGCTGGGGGTTCGTTGGCGGGCTAAAAAGATGGCCTGCGAGCCGGCCTGTCTCTTTTCATACAGACACACTTATCCCGCCTGAATTAGCCTGCTTGAGGATGGTGATTCTCCGGAATCTTTAGGTGACCCCAAACTAAAATGAACTTTCCGGCCAAACCCCAATTCGGATTGCTCTTAATTTTGGCCGCCGCTTCATCCGCACTCTTCGCTCAAAATAATGAGCAGGCCAAATATCCGAAGCCTCCGAGAGTCCTGGACGCGCGCGAAATCGCGAGCATATCTCTTGCGGCCTCGGAGCGCAGTTGGCAGGAGCGCGGCCGTCTTGCGTACACGGAACGTGACGATGATCGCCGCCTGGACTCAACGGGAAAAGTCGAGTCGGAAAATATTGACGTCACCAGGATGGATCTTGTTCACGGCGCCCGCTTCGAGCGGCTTATGGAACACAATGGGCAGCCTCCCTCGGACTCTCAACAGAGGAAGAACGACGAAAGTCTCGATAGACTGAAGCATGAAACGCCAGCCCAGCAGGCTGTGCGCGTGGGTGATGATCAGGAGAATATGTCCACGCTCCGCGACCTTTTTGAGGCCTTCGATTTCCAGCTTCTTGGCGAGGAGATGATCGGCGGCAGGCCGGCCTATGTGCTTCAGGCCACACCCCATCCGGGTTATCGCGCACACGGAAAATATGCCAAGATTTTGGGCAAGGTTGAGGGCAAGCTATGGATTGACAAGCAGGACTTCGGATTGGTGAAAGCCGAGGGGGACGTAACGCAGCCCATCTCGATGGGATTTTTCGTGGCCCGCATCGAAGGCGGCTCGCACCTGATTCTGGAGCAGACGTGCGTGGGTGACGCCGTCTGGGTGCCGGAACGAGTTGAAATGCGGGCCAGCGCGCGAATCCTCTTCCTAAAAAGCCTGGATATGGACAGAATACTCACTTACTTCGACTATCGGCCGGCGGCGGGCGGCGCTTATTCCGTGAGTAGATAGTGATATTCGTAACCTACGTCCATGTGCTTTCGGCGGCGTTATTGATGGGGTTGGCGTCGGCGGCGCCGATGGGCCCTGTGAACATGCTGGCGATCCGCCGCGGAGTGGTTGGCGGCTGGCGGCATACACTTGCCTGTGGAATCGGGTCCGCGAGCGGCGATGTAGTTCTTTTTGCCCTGACGCTCTTCGGGGGTCACTTCTTTTTTTCGGACCTTTCCAACCCCACGGTGCGGACGGTGCTAGCGGGAATCGGCTTAGTTGTATTGCTTCCGCTGGGCATCTACTTCCTCATCCACGCAGTCAAGGAGCCGTTGCTGGCCTATGCTACCGCGCGCCAGCGGGTGGACGCAGGCAATGTGCCGGACCGCCTGATCAAGGAAGCCGCGGACTGCGCCTTGATGACTCTTTTCAATCCCCTCACGATAGTTTATTGGGTCGGAGTGACCTCAAACTGGCTGCCCGTTGCGCATTCTGTGTTGGGTTCCCCGGCGCCCGCATGGGGAGTCCTGATGGCCACGGCGGGACTGATGACATGGTTCACCGGGCTGGCGATGATCGTCCGGTTCATCCCGCAAAGGATTGGCCCGATCTTCTTCCGGGTGGTGAATGCTGTCCTCGGAATTATCCTCCTGGGATTCGCAACCTATTGCGCAATCGTGGTATCAAGCCATTTCAACCATTGAAATGGAAAGGCAGACGGCACGGCTTTTAACTTAATGAGTGGGGGGTGGTAAACTTTCAGACATGGCTACCAATAAAAAGAGTCGCAAGAAGAAACCGGCAGGCAAAAAGAAACCGGCGTCGCGCGGGAAGGTGGTTCGCCGTAAGAGGGCGAAACGCGCAAAGAAAATTGGCATTCGTGGAAGGAAATTCCGAGGAAGGAAGCTGAGGCGTGGCGAGACGCCATTTGATGAGCTAGGGCCTCCCGAGCGGCGCGGTTTAGGCGAAGGGTCGGCGGGGCAGTCCGGCGACACGCAGGGGATTTCGAGAACCGAGGATGTGGATTCGGAGAGCGTAGAAGAGCTGCTTGAGGAAGGGCAATCCCTTGAGGCCGAGGCAGTCAGCGGCGTTGAAGACGCACTCGATCCGGACCAGGGCGAAGTCCGCACCAGAGAAGTGCCCGAGGACGATGTCCCCGGAGAGTATGACGATAAAGATTAGGCCGGCTACCCGCCACATTTGCCCACATAGAAGATAGAATTTGAGCCCTTCGCAGTTTGGCCATGGCCCCCAGCAGTCCAGCGGCGCCCCCTCAGAGAATATGAATCCTTTTCATGGGGTTATCCGTATGACAGAGTGCGATGATCTGGCAGGCAGTTGCGAGGTGGGAAGAACCGATGGCTGTTGATTCGGAGGCCGTACGGCTGCGCAGAGGCGACCCCGAAGTACTGGTGTCACTGCTGGAGCGCTACCAGCACCGGCTGTACCGTTTTCTATTGCGAATGGTGCACGACCCGGCGACGGCGGAAGATCTGTTCCAACAGACGTGGCTGCGCGTGGCGGAAAACGCGCGGAAGTATGACGCGAGCCGTCCGCTGGAGCCCTGGCTTTTCAGCATTGCGCGGAACGCGGCGATTGATCATTTGCGGCGCGTGCGGCCGGAGAGTTTGGACGAGCCGCTGCCCTCGGGCGACACGCGCGCGGAAATGATCCCGGGCGCACAGCCGGGAGCGGTGGAAGTGATGATGGGGCAGCAGAGGTCCTCGCGGATCGCGGACGCGCTGGGTGAATTGACGCCGATCTATTGCGAAGTGGTGACGCTGCGATTTGAGGAAGAGATGAAACTGGAAGAGATTGCCGAAGTGCTGGAGATTCCACTATCGACGGTGAAGACGCGATTGCGGCGGGCGCTCGATGCGTTACGCGGGAAGCTCGAATACCGTTTGCCCGGCGGAGAATTACCGGGCTGGGGGCAACAATGAAGGAGAAGGACTCGCAGATGAACGAACACGAACGGATTCGCGAGCAGATGTCGCTGGCCTCGGCGGGCGCGCTGGATGCGAGCGAAGAGCGCGAGCTTTCGCAACATCTGGCAAGCTGCTCGGAATGCAGCGCGGAATTCGAGCGCTGGCGGGAGCTGGGCGCAGGGCTGCGGCGGCTGCCGACTCCGCAGGCTCCGGCAACGATGGTGGAGCGGACACGCGTGGCGCTTGTGGCGATCACGATCGAGCGGAAGGAGCAGCGGTCCACACGGCGGACGATGGTGTGGCTGGTGCTATTTGCGTGGACGACGGTGTTGGCGACGTGGCCGGTGCTGCGGCTGATTAGCAGTGACGTGACAACGCGTCTGGATTTGAGTTTTGTGCCGGCGTGGCAGGTGTTGGTGGGCATCACGATATTGGGATGGGTGGCCGCGGGCGCCGCGGCAGTGTTCCTTGGTTTGCGGCACCGGCAAGAAAGGAGACTCGCATGAGCACCACTGGAGACAAATTGACGCAGGGGCCGTTGCAGGAGGGGTCGCTGGGATTCTGGGGAAACTTGAAAGTGATTGGCCCGGTGGCGTGGACGATCGCGATTGTCGTTTTCTTCGGGATGCAGCTGCTGTTTCATTTTGTGATTTGGCCACAGAGCGACCCACACGAAATGGCGAGGATGCCTGACGTTTTGAAGTGGATCCTTCCGGTCCTTGCGGGGGCGGTATTGGCGACATGGGTGTTGCTTGTCGGTTTCGTTTGCGTGGATGCAAAGCGGCGTGGGATGCGCTGCCTGCTGTGGATGGCGCTGGCGATTTGTATTCCATACGGAATCGGAATCATTTTGTACTTCCTGCTGCGCGATCCAATGCCGACGCCGTGTCCGAAGTGCGGCATGATGGTGCGGAGCGGCTTTGCGTTTTGCCCGAGGTGCGGCACGGAGTTATTGCGGGCCTGCAAGGTGTGCCACAGGAAACTCGAGCCGGGATGGGTGAATTGCGCGTATTGCGGGACGCCGACGGGCGCGCAGGCGCAGAGGACGGCGTAAGCCAGTTACACGGAGAAGTTTTCACACAGATCCTTCACTCCGGGCCGATGAAAACCATCGGCCCTCCGTTCAGGATGACAATTAATTGAAATGAACGCGCCGGATGGCGCGTATTAGAATTGCGGAGCCCCCAGAAAGGTGCATTGGGGGCTCGTCGTTTCATTGTGCTAGCATTCTGCTTGGCGGCGGAGAAGATTGAAATGATGGAGAGAGATGTTTACATCGTAGGCGCGGCGCGTACGCCGATTGGGAAATTCGGCGGCGCGCTGGCGGATGTGTCCGCGGCGGATCTGGGCGTGCATGTGGTGCGCGCGGTGTTGGAGCGGGCATTCGGGGAGGCTCCGCCGATGCGGACGCCGGGCGAATCGGCGTCGGAGGCGACAAAACGGGGGATCGCGCAGTGGCATGCGTCGTCGGGCAGGCGCGTGAACGAATTGATTTTCGGGAATGCGCGGCAAGCGGGAAACGGGCCGAACATTGCGCGGCAGATTGCGTGGCGCGCGGGACTCGGTGACGACGTGCCCGCGTTTACAGTGAACATGGCGTGCGCATCGGGGCTGCGCTCGATCCTGCTGGCCTGGCAACAGATTCGGCTGGGCGAAAGTGAAATTGTGGTGGCGGGTGGAACGGAGTCGATGAGCCGCGTGCCGTATTTGTTGGAAGCGCGGTGGGGATTCCGGATGGGAAATCAGCCGCTGGTGGACGGGATGTACCGCGACGGGTTTCTGTGTCCGATGGCGAAGATGGTGATGGGGGAGACGGCGGAATTGCTCGCGGGGAAATACAAGATATCGCGCGAGGAGCAGGATGCATTCGCGCTCGAAAGCCACCGGAAGGCCGCGGCGGCAATGCGGGAAGGAAAATTCCGCGAAGAAATTGTTCCGATTGAGATTACGGACAAGAAGGGCAACGCCAAAGTGGTAAGTGAAGACGAACACGTGCGGGCGGATGTGACGGCAGAGGCGCTGGCGAAGTTGCCGGCG
The DNA here is from genome assembly GCA_963737185.1 of uncultured Acidobacteriota bacterium. GTDB lineage: Bacteria > Acidobacteriota > Terriglobia > Acidiferrales > UBA7541 > DASTCZ01. The sequence goes on from CAVTRS010000024.1 coordinate 445,765, forward strand.
GTGTTCGACAAAGCGGGCACGATTACGGCGGGAAATTCGAGCGGGATTACGGATGGCGCGTCAGCGCTGGTGCTTGCGAGCGAAGAACGCGCGCGGGAGCTGGGACTGAAACCGATGGCGCGGATTCAAGACGCGGCAGTGGCGGCGGTGGACCCGCGAGAGATGGGGATCGGGCCGGCGCCCGCGGTGCGCGAACTCGAGCAGCGCACGGGATGGAAGATGGAAGACTACGCGGCGGTGGAACTGAATGAGGCGTTCGCGGCGCAAGTGCTGGCATGCGACCGCGAGTTGGGATTCGACCGCGCGCGGCTGAATCCAAATGGCGGAGCGATTGCGCTGGGGCATCCGATCGGCGCGACGGGCGCGCGGATCACGACGGGGATGGTGCACGAGCTGAGGCGCGGGGGCGCCGCCGGACGGAAGGGTCTTGTCACGTTGTGTGTATCGGGCGGGATGGGCGTGGCGCTGGCGATTGAAGGCGTGTGAGAATTGAAAAATGGCGGAAGAAACACAGACTGATTTAATTGCAGCGCGGAAAGTGGTGAATCCGGAGGAATTTCACTTCGTGCGATACCGGCGCGAGGGCGAGGCGGTGTGGCTGACGCTCGACAGGCCGGAGCACAACCTGCTGCACGAGCCGATGCTCGCGGAATTGGCGGGAGCGATTGAGCACGCCGGGAATCAAAGAGATGTGAAGGTGATGGTGCTCAATTCCGCGTGCAAGGTATTTTCGGGCGGGATTGATCTTGGAGAGTACACGCCGAACCGGGTGTTCCAGGTGTTGAGCGCATTTGAAGCGGCGTTTATGGCGATGCTGGAAACATCAAAGCCGCTGATCGTAGCGGTGAACGGAGCGGCGGTGGGCGGCGGATGCGAAGTGGCGGCGCTGGGCGATCTTGTGATTGCGACTCCGCGCGCGAGATTCGCGCAGCCCGAAGTGACGATCGGAGTTTTTCCTCCGCTGGCGGCGACAGTGCTTCCACATTTGATCGGGCCGAAGCAAACGCTGGAGATGGTGCTGATCGGCGAGCCGGTTACGGCGGACCGGGCGCTGGAATTGGGGCTGGTGAACCGCGTGGTGCCGGAGGCGAAGCTTGATGCCGCGTTGAAAGCGCTCGTCGCGCAGATAGCGGCGCAATCGGCGCCGGTGCTGAGCATGGCGAAGCGAGCCGTGCTCGGCGGGATGGGGCTCTCGCTCAAGGATTCGTTGCACAAATCAATGCAGATTTTCTTGAATGAATTGTATGGGCTGGAAGATTCGCAGGAAGGGTTGCGCGCCGTACGGGAGAAGCGCAAGCCGGTGTGGAAGAACCGCTGAGAAGTTTTCGTGGCGCGAAATACCCTTCACAAACAAAATATGTTTACGAGGAATTGATGCGCCTCCACGGCTTGATGCGGTTTGACAGTCGCGGAGGGCGGGCATAGACTTCGTTTCGATAATTCCGCAGGCGCGGAAGAGTTGGGGGAAGGCCGTGAAAATCGGCCGCGGTCCCGCCACTGTGATCGGCTGCTTCATTCATGCAGCCGTCAGTCAGGATACCCGCCGCGCCAACGTTGCCGGCACTCTTCGCGAGAAAGAGTGAGGCCGGAAGCCCCATTTTCTCGTGGGGCTTTTTTGTTTGTGAGGGCGAAAGATTTTGATGCGAACTGGATTCAATGACGGCCTCGGAAATGCGGTGCGGCGCCGTGCGCTCGCCGCGATTTTTTGCGGCGTGGCGATGCTGCTTTCCGCGAGCGGGGTGCGCGGCGCGCAGGCGGCTCCTCCCGCTTCGGCCACAACGCAAACGAATCCGGAAAGCGCGAAGGCGGCCGCGCCGTTGGTGGTGAAGGATGATGAAGGACGAAGAGTGGAAATTCCGCAACCGGTGCGGCGGATTGTGTCGCTGGCCCCTAGCGTGACGGAGACGCTCTACGCGTTGGGAGTGCAGGACCGGCTGGTGGCGGACACAGATTTCTGCGACTACCCGCCGGAAGCAAAGAAGCTTCCAAAGGTGGGCGGGCCGTTCACGCCAAACCTGGAAACGATACTTTCACTGAAACCGGACATTGTATTGCTGGCCGCGCACTCCGCTAATCGCAAGGAAACGGCGGACGCGCTGGATTTGCTGCACGTGCCGGAGTATTCGACCAGCGCGCGGACGATTGACGACGTGCTCGCATCCATCGCGAAGCTGGGAGACGTGCTGGGGGCGGGGGAACAGGGGCACGCGCTTGCGAATTCCCTGCACGCACGGCTTGCCGAGCTGCACCGGAAACTTGGGACGACAGCGCCAGTGCGCGTGCTCTTTGTGGTATGGCAGGAGCCGCTGATCTCGATCGGGCAGGAAACGTTTTTGGCGGATGCATTGCGGTGGGCGGGGGCTGAGTCCGTGATCAACACGAAGCAGGACTGGCCGCACGTGAGTTTGGAAGAGGCGGTGCGCCAGCACCCGGATTATCTGGTTTTCGCGTCGGAGCACCCGGAAGAGATTACGGCGGGTCTGGCAAACATGCGCAACCTGCCGGGCTGGCGGGACATGAAAGCGCTGCAAGAAAATAAAGTGGTGATCGTGAGCGATGCGATCAACAAACCGGCGCCGCGCCTGGTGGACGCGATTGAGGAACTGGCGCGGGATTTGCATCCCGAAGTTTTTGCGGAAAGCCCGCATGCGAGTCTGTCCGGCTGGAATCACGTTGCGCAATTTCCGGCCGGGCGTGCCGCGATGCCCGCGGAGAAAAACCAGTGAGGCCGCTCACACTTCGCCGCGTGTTGTGGACTTCGGCGGCGCTGCTTGCCGTGCTCTTCGGCGTGGTGATTGTGGCGCTGAAGGTTGGCGCGGTGCGGATTCCGATTACGGATTTGGCGGTGAACCTCGGGAGGATGATTTTGGGCCGTGGGGCGCGAATCCCTTCGGATTACATCGTTGCGTTCGGCTATCGCATGCCGCGGATTGAACTGGCGATTCTGGTCGGGGCGGCGCTTTCCGTATCCGGGGCGGGATTTCAGGCGCTTTTGCGGAACCCGCTTGCCGACCCATACGTGCTTGGCGTCTCCAGCGGCGGCGCGCTGGGGGCGATTGTGGCGCTGATTCTGTTGCCGCGCTTTTTGTTCGCGACGCCGCTCATGGCGTTTGTGGGGGCTATCGCGACAATCGCCGCGGTGTATTTTCTCGGACGGAGACAAGGGCAACTCGACAGCACGACTCTGCTGCTCGCGGGGATAATCTCGGCCTCATTTCTTTCCGCGGTGAATATCTTCCTGATGACGACGACTACGGGTGGCGAACTGCGCGGGATTGTGTTCTGGCTGATGGGCGACCTTTCCACGCCGTTGCCGGACGCGCTGCGCTGGATGCTTTTCGCGGGATTGATCGTTGGCGTCGGAGGGATTTATACGACGGCCGCGGACCTGAACTTGATCACCACGGGCGAGCGCGAGGCGATGCACCTGGGCGTGGAAGTGACGCGCGTGAAGCTGGTGGTTTACGTTTCGGCGTCGCTGCTGACGGGCCTTGCCGTTTCGATGAGCGGGACAATCGGATACATAGGCTTGCTGGTGCCGCATGTGATGCGGATGCTTTTCGGGCCGGACTACCGGCTGCTGATTCCGGCCACGGCGATTGGCGGAGCAATCGCGTTGCTCGCGGCGGATACGCTGGCGCGGACGGTGATGGCTCCGACGGAACTCCCTGTGGGCGCGGTGACGGCGATGGCGGGCGCGCCCTTGTTTATTTACTTGCTGCGGCGGAGGCTGCGTTGAGCAGCGGGGAAAATGGGGCGCGGGTGGCGATGCATCCTGACGGCGAAAGCGGGGCCGAAGAGTTGGTGCGCCTGAACGTGGAGCAGGCGAGTTACGCGTACCACTCGCACGGGCAATCGGCTCCGGTGTTCACGCTGGCAGCGACCTCATTTGCCGCGAAGCAGCGCGAATTGGTGACGATCCTCGGGCCGAACGCGAGCGGCAAGTCCACCTTGCTGAAATTGATCGCGGGCACGCTGAAGCCGCTTTCGGGGCGAGTGGAATTGGAAGGATTCGAGACGTCACGGCTCGATCCGCGGACGCGGGCGCAAAAGATCGCGATGGTGCATCAGGAAAGCCAGCTCTTGTTTCCCTCGCGCGCGGGGGAATACGTGCTGCAGGGGCGGCATCCTTACGGACGCCTGCTGCGATTTGAAACTACGGAAGATGTGGAGATCGCGGAGAAGGCGCTGGATCAAGTGGGAGCAACGCACCTGCGGGACCGCTGGATGCACGAGATTTCCGGCGGAGAAAAACAGCGAGTGATCCTGGCGCGCGCACTGGCGCAGCAGCCGATCCTGCTGCTGCTGGATGAGCCGACGCTGCATCTCGATATCGGCGCGCAAGTGGAATTGCTGGAGCGGCTGCGGCAACTTGCGGCGGAGAACCGGTACACGGTGGTGGTGGTTACGCACGAATTAAGCCTGGCTGCGGAATTCGCGGACCAGGTTGTGCTGTTGCATGAAGGCAAGTGCCTGCGGGTGGGCGCGCCGGCGGATGTGTATCGCCGCGATTTGCTGGAGCAAGTTTTTGAAGCGCCGCTGGATGTTGAACTGGGGCCGGAAGGTCGGCCGCGCGTGCACATCCGAGGCGCGCGAGGCGCTCGCATGGGCGGGCAATTGAAAGAGAGTTAATCCGGCGGCGGCGGGGCGGCTGTTTTTGGGGCAGGCTCCGGCGCTGCAATCATTCATCGCAGATCCCGCGCACGGGAAGACGGTGCAAAGCCGTCGCCGCCGCGCGACTGTAAGGCGGCTTTATGGGACGCCGCGCCACTTTCCGCACTGGTGAGTGCCAACTCGCTGGACGGATGGGAAGGCGCAGCGCCACGCAGCGCCGCCGAGCCAGGAGACCGGCGGGATCTGCATCCTCAGACGCGTGCCCGTGACGATTGTGGCGTGCGCTGCGGAAACCTTCACCTCCCGCGCGAGAGGGAGAGGAGGAGAGACCATGAAGCGACGCCTTCCGGATTTGAAGATTCCAATTATTTTTATTTCAACGATTCTTATTTTGATTTTTTTGTGCGGCAGAGCCGAAGCGCAATCTGAAAAGAACTCCTCGATTGAGGGAATCGTCACAGATTCGAGCGGGCGTCCTATTTCAGGGGCGCACATTATTGCGACGCAAGTGGTTGCGAAGCAGGCGGGAGGCGCGGGGCCAATAACCGCGCAGACGGATTCGCACGATGATGGAAGTTTTTCGATTGCGCTGGCGGCGGGGACATATCGGGTTGTGATTACGCGGGCAACGTTCACGCGGATCGAGCGCGAAGCAGCGCTTGGCGCCGGGCAAAAAGTGGAATGGAAAATCCGGATGGAGATTGAGCCGCTCGCGGCGGGGGTGGTGGTGACGGCGCAAGCGACCCCGCTGGAAGCGGAGTCCACGCCCGCGCCGGTCACGGTGGTCACACGCGAGCAAATCGAGAATTTGCAGGTCGATTCGCTGCCGGATTTGCTGGAGAACCTTCCGGGCCTGAGTCTTGCGCGCACTGGCCCGGAAGGAGGGCTGGCAACGCTTTTTCTTGACGGGGGCAATTCAAACTACACGAAAGTGTTGGTGGATGGGGCACCGATTAACATGGATGGCGGGATCATTGATTTCTCGAATCTGACGCTGGATAACATCGAGAAAATCGAAATCGTTCACGGGGCCGACAGCGCGCTTTATGGGACGGATGCGATGACAGGCGTGGTGCAGATCTTCACGAAGCGCGGGACAACGGAAACGCCGCAACTCGAGATGGTGGGCGACGGCGGGACGTTCACAACCGGAAACGGTTCCTCGAGGGTGAGCGGAGTCCTCGGAGCGTTCGACTACTCTGCGGGGTTCGGATATTTCACGACGGCCGGACAGGGAACAAACGATTTCATGCTCAACCGAACGTATTCGGGAAATTTCGGATGGAAATTTTCAGATACGGACACGTTGCGGGTTTCGATTCGAGACAACGCAAGCGACGCCGGAATTCCGGGACAGACATTGCTCCTGCCGCCGGACCCCGTGCAGACCAATGACCTGAAGGATTTCAGCGGGAGCATCCTTTGGAACGGGCAGGCGGGGCCGCACTGGCAGTGGCGCGTTTCCGCTTATGAGACGGACTTGCTCTCAAACGACAACGACCCGCCGAATGTGGATGACCCATTTGGATTTGACGCCATGAATCAATTCAATCGGGCGGGCGGAGACGCGCAGGGAACCTATCTTTTCAAGGACGGGTCAGCGACGGCGGGATACAATCTCGATATTGAAAATAGCTTTCCGAGTTCGCTTGACGGCTTGCACGTGCAACGCAGAAATCAAGCCGGATATTTTGACGCGCGCTGGCAGCCGACTAAGCGACTGACGGTGAACGCCGGCGGGCGGGTGGACGACAACTCCGTGTTTGGAACGAAGGTCGAGCCGCGCGTTGGAGCGTCTTATTTATTGAGTCGAGGCGCCGGTGAAGTGGGCGAAACGCGGCTGCGTGCGTTTTACGGGCAAGGAATTGTCGAGCCGCAGCTGGACGAGGTGTTCGGCACGGACCCGTGCTTCACGCCAAACCCGGCTTTGCTTCCGGAGGAAAGCCACACCGCGAGCGGGGGAATCGAGCAATCGCTTTTTCAGGGGCGGCTGAATTTCACTGCGGATTACTTCTATAACCAATTCCACGACATCATCAGCTTCGCATATAACCCGACAACAACGGAAACGTGTCCCTTCGGGACGGGGATGTCCGTAAACACGGACCGAGCGCTCGCGCGGGGCGTGAATTTTGCGGGGCAGATGCGTCCCACAAAGTGGCTGCGGCTCGCGGGAAATTATTCGTATGACGACAGCCGCGTGCTCTATTCGCCGAATGCGGACGACCCAACGGAGTTGCCGGGGAATCATTTGCTGCGGAGGCCCGTGAATTCGGGGACACTCGAGGCAACTTTTTTGGTGAAGAAACTCACGTTGAATGCATTGG